>CANFRC010000006.1 GCA_947449315.1 Bacteroidota bacterium | reverse complement strand
TCCACAAAAACACCAAGTGATAAAAATTCTAATGCTTCAAAAGTGAATAGATTTAATAATTCATTCTTTTTAGCAAGTGTATATTTTTTTTGAAAATAATCTGGTATTTTGTCTATTGCAGTTTTAATTTCAGACATACTTTTGTCTACTACAATATTTTTTTTTGGATTTGCAATCATGCTCATTTGTTCAAGTTTTAAATACTTCCTACTGATTTGGCTTTTCGGTGTCGCCCCATTTTTTTTAGTGGTTGCTGGACTCCACTTCTGATATGGATAGATAAGTTGGTGATTCTTATGAACTACCATATCGTAATAGAGATGGATCTAATGTCTTTCAGATTCAATTGTGAGATTTAAACATGCCCACAATCATTTGCAGATTTGAAAATATGCCAACTTTAGAAGTAGAATGTTTCAATTACCTCTAAAGCCGGCATATTCGCCAATTTGCTGTTATGGGGTATTCTTTATTCCTTGTAGCTTGACTTGCCCTTTGGAGTCAGTCCGTTTGGAATGATTAATAAAACTATGTCAATGAGCCAACCTATTCCAAATAATCCCCCTGTAAGTAAATACAAAATTCCAGCACCAGTGTATCCAAGATAAAATCTATGAATACCCAACCATCCAAGAAAAATACAAAGAATAAGAGCAACAATTTGGCTTTTACCTCCACCACCAGCTGCTGATTTTTGTTTCTCTACTTTCTTTTTTGTCTTAGTAACTTTATTGATGATTACCTTTTTTTCCTCGAAAGTGGAATTTGTCTTAGCGGTAACTCTATTTTCTTGATTGCTAAAAGAAATTAACTTGTGATTAGGAATAATTACTGAGTTGTCAACGGAGGCTGTAATGTTGTCTTCAGATACTGTAGCTGAATTCTCAACTGTGTTGCTTTCATTTTCTGCTTGAACAACAGTACCAATTTGATTTTGCTCAGCCTGTTTTCCATTGTCATTGCTAGCTATTTCTTTACTTTCGGGATTATGTTTTGATTTATTCCACTCAATGTGGTAGCCTGACATATAAACCCGTTTTTCCATTGTACATGAACTCAAAATGAGCATTGTTGCTAATCCTGTGAACAAAAGTTGTTTAATTGATTTCATTTTCTTTTTTAGTTTTTAAATTGTTTAATTTATTAAAAAAATTGTCTCCCGATTTTTTTATGACTATCAGAAAAGTCAGTAAGGAATTGTCAGCCGATGAATGACTAATAAAGTTTAAACACATTTTTCTTAATGTGAATTTTATAGCTGATTTTTTATTGAATCTTAAATTATTATTGAATAATTACTTGTCATTAAATTGTATCGCATCTGCTTTATCCATATCAATATTTGTAAAAATAATTCCATCAGCTTTTGGATATTCCTTTTTTACTTTCCGAATCATACTGTTAAGCATTTCTTCTGGTTTTCCACTCCAAGCAAGAACTTTTTTTACACTACCCAAGTATTCATATTGTGTTGTCGGTTTATTCAATATAAAAATATAAAGTCCTTCTTTTTGGTCAACAGTGGCTGAGCTTTTGTCTCCAGTAATTGTAAATGCTGTCAAGAAGAATGTACTTATGATAAGTCCTAATACTATTTTTTTCATTTTCATTTTTGATTTTTATTGTTTTCCTACTCGTTTGGCTTTTCGGTGTCGCCCCGTTTTTAAAGTGTGTCTGGTCTCCACTTTTTTAGTAATTTTTTTTGTCCTTATGTATTCAAGTTCCGATTCGCTAATAGTTTTTATCGAAAAAATATTTATGCGCTATTTTTAAGTTTAGCGCAAATCAACTGAATGTTTTTGCCATATAAGGTCAATCATTTGGATAGCTTGATTCATTTGACTTTATTTGTCAAAATATTTACTCACATGTTTAATCAGAATAGAATATACAGGCTATTTCAGCTGATCAATTATTTGAAGGCTAAACCAGCGAAATCGGTACGAAGCATCGAAAAATTTCTGGACACTTCCGAGAGAACCGTCTACCGCTACCTCGATTTGTTAAATGACCTTGGATTCAACATTGAGAAAGACAGTAACAACAAACTATTTATAGCCGTTTCATCTTCCATTGATCACATTCCGTTTACACCACAAGAAGCAGACTACCTCAAAAAACTCATTCTGTCTGCGGGGAAGAAAAACCAGTTGGCAGAAAGTGTGTTGCAAAAAGTACAGCAATCCAGCGAAATGCAATTAGTAGCTGATAGTTTGTTCAAAGCACACCTGTCAAAAATTGTAGAGCAAATCTCAGTGGCCATCATGGATAGAAAACAACTGATCTTAAAAGGATATAGTTCCGCCAACAGTCAGAGTGTTTCCGATCGATTGGTAGAACCCATTTGCTTTACCGATAATTACAATGCTATTTGTGCGTTTGAAATAAAAACAAAGCGCAACAAGTATTTCAATATCGAGCGAATAGCCAGTATCGAATTGCTAGCAACACCAATGAAGCAGGAAGCTTTGCATGAATTCTACAAGCCTGATATTTTTGGTTTCCAAGGAAAAAGCATGACTAAGGAAATTGAATTGCAAATGTCGATGAGGGCATACCTGCTCCTAAAAGAAGAGTACCCGATGAGTGCTGCATTCATCAAACAAATTCCGGATACTGGCAAATATCATTTCAAGGCAAGCGTACAAAGCTTTAAAGCGCCAGGTCGATTTGTAATGGGCTTCTTAGAGGAAGTGCAGGTTTTAGGCTCTAAAGAATTTGCAGGATACATTAAAAGAGTGGTTAGTAAAAACACCTAATTATTTTTTTCAACAAAAAACAGAGCTCTGTTGATTGAGATTTCCAGAAACATTGAGACTTAATCTTGATACAATCAATTTTATATCTACGAAAGAATTAATCTAACCATCAAAAAATAGATTTTTAAAAAGAAAAAAAGGATCATGTTAGAGATTCAATCAAAATATGTTTATTACTTAACACTTCACCTTTAAGTTTTAACATTAAAATGAATTTCTATTAACTTTTTGTATTCATTTTTATTCTAAATTTATAGAAATTAAAAATGAAGTGAACACCCTATAGGAATTATCCTCTCAAGATAAGAATCCTAAACCGCTCCAAGGAAGTGAACACACGAAAGGAATTGCCTGTTTCGGACAATATTCCCTGTCCGCTTCCATATCATAAGAATTACTGAACATGAAAAAACGCTCTCTACTCAGAATTGTTTTTGCACTCTTTGCAATAACCTGCTCTCCTATGCTTTCAAAATCACAAACCTTAATTATGAATGAGGTGTCCAACGGCATCAGTGGCTCAGGAGCCGGAACCCAGGAATATGTTGAATTTGTTGTTGTAAGTAACAGCGTTGTTTATGATTGTAACAGTTCAACTCCTCCTTGCTTAGATATCCGGGGATGGATCTTTGATGACAACAGTGGCTATCACGGACCAAGTGGGATAGCTTCCGGAGCGGTACGATTTTCTTTTGATCCACTGTGGTCATGTGTGCCTCTTGGAACAATGATTGTCATTTATAACAGTGCCGATCGAAACCCGACAATCCCACCTGATGATCTATCACTAACAGATGGGAACTGCAGAATTATTGCACCTATAAATAATACCTCTCTTTTTGATAGAAATACTACCACTCCCGGTGCAGCTGCATGTTCTTATCCGGCAACAGGATGGGTGGCTGGCGGAGATTGGACAAACACAGCGCTAGCCAATCCATCTGATTGTGCCAGGGTTGTGAATCTCGCGGGCTGTGAAGTTTTCTCCGTTTGTTACGGAGCAGCAGACAACCAAAATACTTTAATTTATTTTGCTCCCGCTGGAACTTCTACAGTCTACTATTTTAATGGAGTTGATCCAACGCTTCAATCCAATTGGAGTTCGGGCTTATCAGCTTCTTTCGAAACACCCGGAGCCCCCAACAATGCTGCGAACGCGGCATACATTAACCAGCTTAATAATGGTTGTGCTCCTATTACGCCTATCAATGTAACAGCCAGTTCGGTAAATGCCAGCTGCACTTGCAATGGAACAGCTACAGCTACAGCTACAGGGTCTATACCGGGATATACTTATACTTGGTATGATGCAGCTTTTGTTCCGATCGGGCAAACCAGTGCAACAGCAACAGGCCTTTGTGCAGGAGTCTATACTGTTGTAGCGACTTCTTTCATAGGTTGTGCCGATACTGCTGCCGTTACAATTACATCAACGGCAGCAACACTAGTAACTGTTAATTCACAATCGATTTGTTCAGGTGCCACAGGTACTTTAACAGCAAGTCCATCAATTACCGGAGGAACATATTTTTGGACTCCAGGCGGACAAACAACACAAACAATTTCAATCACCCCTGCAGCCACTACCACTTACACTGTTTCCTATACATTAGCCAGTTGTACTGGAACTGGAACTGGAACTGGAACAATTACTGTTTCACCTTTGCCCCTTGTATCTGTCAACGCAGCAACTATTTGTGATGGAGCAGCAGCAACATTAACTGCAGCAGGTGCAACCACTTATGCATGGAACACTGGATCAACACTAAATCCTCTAAGCGTTTCACCTACAACGACAACATCGTATACGGTGACAGGAACAGCATCGGGTTGTTCTTCTACTGCTGTGGCAACAGTCACTGTACTTCCTTCTCCCACTATCGCTTTCAATGCTGATTTAACGTCGGGCTGTGCACCACTTTGTGTTCATTTTTCTGATCAGTCAACATTTATTGGTGGAACTATTAATGCCTGGAATTGGAACTTCGGAGACGGAGGAACTGATACAACCTCCAATCCGAATCATTGTTTTCAAAATGCAGGATCTTATTCAGTAGCATTATCTGTTACCTCCAATACGGGATGTTCAAATAGTCTTACTCAAAATAACTATGTAAATGTATTTCCAATCCCTGATGCTCAATTTTCAAGTAATTTGACGCAGACGGATATTTTCAATTCAACAATTACATTCAACAACCAATCAACTGATGCTTCCATTTTTCAATGGAGCTTTGGAGATGCTGGAACATCTAACTTAACAAACCCGATCTACACCTATAATAATGAGGGACAATATTCTGTACTATTGATCGCAACCAGCAGTATGGGATGCATTGACAGCATTTTTCATACAATAGACATTACAAGCGCATTTACCTTTTTCGCTCCCAACGCATTCACACCTAATGATGACAATACCAATAACGTATTTCTTCCAAAAGGGATGGGATGGAATCCCGATAAATATCTGTTGATGATATTTGACCGCTGGGGCAACCTGTGTTTTCAAACAAATGACATGAATCTGGGTTGGGATGGAAAAACCAATCAATCAAGCGAAATAGCGCAAGAAGACGTGTATGTTTGGAAAGTAGTCTTGACAGATATTTTTGACAAAAAACACAAATACATGGGGGCAGTAACTATTGCGAAATAGTGATTCGCAACTAAAACAATGGAACTACTGTATCATTCTATTTAATATTCAATTGCTTTTCTTCTTGTAAAATTTACTCATCGCTATAACATGAGGAAAGCTAATACAAGAAATAAATACAAAAAATATAGTCACCACATGTTCATGCAGGTGAGATAAGTAATCGTATTTCAACATGAATAAAAAAACAACTAATAATAACAATGCTCCGAGTGTAAATGGAAGTGCTTTTTTAAAAAGGGAAACGTTATTGAAATTCAAACCTTTTTTCAAATGCAACCAACCACTCATACTGTGTTGTCCGATAAAGTAAATTCCAAATGAAGTTATTAGTGGAAGTGAAATTGACATTGCTATTGTTATCGCACATAAAAACATTTTTAATCTTTGTTCAATTATCGCCCAAGTTAGAGCAGTAACAGACAATAGCATACTTACACCATCTCCTTGATTTTCAGTGAAAGGGATTTTCCAAACATTCATATTTTCAAGAATGGTGTTTGTTTCTAAAACATGTCCACAAAGAATGATGCCTAAAATTAAAATACCCCAACTAAAATTCTTAGATCCATTTATTTTATTGGGTTGCCATTCAAGCAGATCCGTTTGTCCAAAGTGCCATGCTGAATAACCGATAAAAAATAGCAATGCTATAATTGGAACGATCAGCCATAAAGCAAAATTAAAAAAAACCAATGCTAAATAGTTTAAGACAAAACTTTTTTTGATGATACTATTCATGTTTCCTGTTTCTAAAAGATGATCAACAGCTCCATGAGGTATGCCGATCAAAAACATTCCACCAATAAAAATTAATAGTTGTATCCAGTTAAAAATAACAGGAGTAAGAGTAAAAAAAATCAACAATAAAAAAGTGACTAACAACAAAGCAAGCGGGGTTTTTATTCGCTGTATTCTTGACGTAAATACCCATCCCACAGATTTTAAAAATGGTAGAATTGGAAGCGTCATGAATATTTTACAATCCTGATAAAGAGAAGTTTTCTCGTCTAAAAATCCCAATACACTTTTTATTTTATTTTTCTTGAATAATGATTCAAAAATTATTTTACCCATTTGTGGTTGCCGAGTGAGAATCAATAGCAGCAAACGGTCATAAAAACGAAATCGTGAGGATTTTTTAATTCCTTGAGGTGCTTCATTTTTTTTGAGGCTTTGAGCTATTTTTTCTGCATGGTGAAACATGTTTTTAAATGCATATCCTGTACTTGGCTTTACCGCACCAGCAGTGGTTCCTATTGGAATAACACTGGGAATATTTTCAAAATCAATATCAGCCGAAGTCATAGGAATGCAACCGATTTCTGTACTCAATATTTGATACCCGCCAAATCGATTTAGGATGTATTGATGCAATATTGGACCCGCTTCGATTGGAGTTATCTTATCCACTCCAAATCGTGTTAATTCAACAAGTGTCTTTCCGTCTTCTAAAGGAAGTACATATACAAACTGCGTAGATGATTGTTGATGAACATTAAAGTCCATGAGGTCTACACAATTATTATTTGAAATTGGCAATTCCGTTTTTATCACATATCCAATAAATGATTGCAATAAATAGGCATCATCCTTATGAAGGGGTAAGTATTTGGGTGGACGACTATCAAACACCAAGGATGATTCCCAAGTTTCATTTTCTGTTTTAACGAATACACGATTATTAACGGATGAAATATCTAAAACATGACTATTTATTCGTTTAAAATTGTACTGATTAATTAACCTTCTTAATTCTTTGTATAGATGAATTGCTGGTATATGAAAGTAATGATTTGAAAGTAACGTTTCTTGGGGGTTTCTGTTTACGCTTATTTCATTCCATTGATGACTCACCAAATGTTTGCATCGTAAAGAGATTAATTCATTCGTTTGCGACCAGAAGCAATATGTTTTGTCGTTATTATTTTTGGTGTCGGGGTCTATAATCAAAATATGTTTATCTTTCAATAGGCCATGTTTCTCCATACTCATGAGTAACAAAGTCGTAGATGCACCAGCGCCTACAAAAAGAAAATCTATATTAGGAGGAAAGGTTCCCATTAAAATTACTTTGAAGATGAATATAAATAAACAGGGGGTTCTCCTTAAAATAGCAGAACCCCCTGTTTAAAATTTTTGATATTGATTAGTCTTCCTTTCTACTAAGCGAGTAGATCACTAAACCAAAACCAATTTTGTTGATAGCATCTGCAATGTTGTAAACGATATCCATCGCATGAGAGGCTGCAGCTGGATCACTAACCAACTTCACTCCAAATAAACCACCTGGTGTTCCTAATATGTAGCCTAAAGGATAAATTGCCCAACCTACCAACACAAACCAACCTAATATTTTGGTTGCTTTTGCAACTTGTGGTCCAGCAGATTGAGATAATTTAGCCACTTCTCCAAACCAAATAAGGTAGGCGATATAGAAATAGGCTGCACCTGACAGTACGCCCCAAAGAACACTATTAGTACGATCAATTGTTTCTCCAAAATAGCCAGTGATTAACATAACAAGTGAAGCGAAAATCAACTTCCATAGTAATCCGATTTTTGCACCTGCTTTTTTAGTAATCAAATAGAACTCAACACACATCAATGGAACTGTTAAAATCCAATCAACATATCTAAAGAAGGTAGGAGAATCTCCTGTCTCTAAATTGTAACCGCGCATGTAGTAGTAGTGCACTGCAGCGATAAAAGTGATTAAACCCGAAACTAATACAGACGTTCTCCATTTTTGAGAAGTGGTATTTAGTTCAAAAAAGAAAAAAACTGATGCAGCCATCATGGCCATGGTGCCAATAAAAAACGTGAATGCCACGTAATTATCACTAGCAATTTTTAAATGATCCATATTCTTAATTTTTTAATTTTTCCTACTCTTTTGGATTTTCGGTTGCTCCCCGTTTGAATGGTTTCTGGACTCCAATATTTTTACTAAAACAACAACTAATCAAAATTGTTTAATGTTTTGAAAAAATAATCAAACAAAAAGAGTGTTTAATTATATATTAATCGGAAATTCCGCCGAAACAGCCCTTACTAGACCGGTTGAAATAGACCCCAAATGACCCATGCAAACTGGCGTATAAGTAAATTTTCAAATAATAAGTGGGTGATTTTGGAGACGATGACTGGCTACCAACGCTTCACTTGATAAGAAGCACAAATGTTCAAGGAAGTACTGAACTGCAAATTTCTTCAAGCTGCAGTTAGCGTATGACAATCTATTCATGCGTCTTTATGAATGTGAATTTGTCCTTTAATGACAGAAACCTTGATTCATAATACCGATAACTCATTTTACTTAAAAAGAGAGTAAAAATAAAACCAACAACGCCCATAGAAAATAAATGAATAAAATTAGTTTTTGGAAAATGCAATAGGCGAACTAAAATTTCAATTACCATAATGGCTATTGGATGAAGTAAATAAATACCATAAGTATATTTCCCCCATTTGTTAGCGAATGAAATATTCTCAAGGTTCAATTTTGATTCTTTTTTTGTGATCGCTTGAGCAGAAATTATTAATGCAAAAGAAAATGATATAAAAACTCGGCTGATAGCATTTGCATAATGAGAGAAGAACAGGGTATCTCTCCAGAAAACTAAACAAAATGAGAAAATAAATAAAGTGATATGAGTCGATGTAGAACTATTTTCAAAGAAACTCCTGATTTTTTTATTTGATTTTATTAAAAGAGCCATAAGTCCTCCAATACCAAGGTCAAGCAATACCGAAAAAGTATGAAAGTATAAAACAACAGTGTCATTATAATTTATTATTCGAAAAAGTATTGACCCGACAATGACAAGTGATATGGAGTAAATCCAAAATCGTTTTGGTAAAAACACAAATAGGATTGGCCAAAACAAATAAAATTGTTCCTCAATGGAAACAGACCAAGTGATGTTTTGTGACATTGCATCACTTCCCATACAATAATTTTCGATATTTAGTACATCAAAATTGCTCAAAAAAGTTAGGTGGTAAAGAAAATTCGAACCCAGAGGATTGTTCATTCCAATCAATGATTTTAGAAAAGGAAAAATCAAAAAAGAAAAAGCAACGACTAAAAAATATAAAGGCCAAATTCTAAGCACGCGTCTGATGTAGAAATTTTTGATAGATATCTTACAATTTAATTCATATTCACTTATAAGAAGATACGTGATTAGAAAACCAGATAATACAAAAAAGATAGAAACACCTGTTCCTCCATTACTCATCGTGTTGAGCAGTTTCTCCCATAAAGTATTTTTTATTGGCAAATATTGATAGGATTGGCTGACACCGTGTTGAAGAAAAACCATTAATGCAGCTATGAATCTGATCGAATCTAAATTCTTAAAGTATAATTTATCCTTACTCATAATTGTATTGATAGTTTGTTTATTTACATTGTGGCTAAAGGTTTGAACCTATAAGAAGTTGGCGATTTCGAAGTATAGAACTGCCTACTAACGCTTCACTTGACACGAAGCACAAATGTTTAAGGAAGTACTGAACCGCCATTTCCACTGCTGGCATTCTTTTTTTCAAAGAAGATGAAAAAATAAACAGCGTAATAAAATAGAATACATATTATGGGTAAATGAAATCGACCAACCCCATAAAATGGAATACAATACATGAATGTATTTGCACATAAAAAAGAAATGAATAAGAAGTCAATATTGTCGAACTTGTATTTTTTGATTTTAAACCAAAGACCTATTATGCTTATTATTAAACTATTCCAATAAATGAATAAATACGAAGCAAATTTCCACTTCCAATACCAAGGCCAGCGTTTATCATTATATAATTTATGTAATTGAAGACCACTGTAAATTTCGGTTTGGGTGCTGTAAAAATCCATACTGCCTGGCAATAACCATAATTTAGCAAATTTTATAGGGATAACTTTTAGTTGGTTAGAATAGCTCTTTTTCCATGCTTCAATTGC
Organism: Bacteroidota bacterium; assembly: GCA_947449315.1. Classification (GTDB taxonomy): domain Bacteria; phylum Bacteroidota; class Bacteroidia; order 2-12-FULL-35-15; family 2-12-FULL-35-15; genus 2-12-FULL-35-15. The sequence continues at coordinate 161,867 of CANFRC010000006.1, read as the reverse complement.
CATAATTTTGTATAAACTATCTTGTTTAACGCATGCACACGAAGCATTTAATTTGAGAATTGAATCTAATTCGATTTCATAAACTTTCGGAACATAGTTTTTATTTGCATAAATGTGCCAGGAACCATCAAGGTTTAGATTATTCCCTCCATAAATTACTGTTCCTGAACCGAAAGATGTCATTTTAAAAACACCATATGTTTTTTGATTTTTAAAGCCATTAAGTGTCAATAAAACGAGTAGAACGCTTAATGTTAGCAAAATAATCTTGCGTTCTTTCATGAAGTATAAATAAAGTATTAAAAAAGGCAATATTAAAACATACTCCATTTTAGTCAGAACCAACAAGGCAATACAAATCACTAGGATAGGTTTGTCATATTTGTTTTTTAATTGATTTACTAAACTGCCACATATGAGGAGGATCAATGAAGCTGCCAAACTTTCCGTCAAGGTTGGCCCATTTAAATGAATAATCTCAGGATTTAATAAAACAAATAGAGATAGTACGAGAATTGCTATTTTTGAAATTTGATATTTTGACTGCATAGCATTTAGAAAATATCTAAATGATAAGATGAATAAAATAGATTGAAACATAGCAATTAAATACATATTTTGCCATGTTAATGGTTTTATGAGTGCTAAAAATAGTGGATAACCTGGCGCAGTATTGCAATTCACACGAGGAGAAAAACAAAACTTAAATGAGGCAAACTCATCCGAAACCGCAAGGTATCTTATTGAATCAGAGACTTGCTGGTAATCATACACTATCATAAATGCAATTACCAAAACAATATGAATTGTTCCTAAAATTATATATTTAAATCTCATACATCTATCTTTTAAAAAAGTCTATATTTTAAAACACCCCGATGAGCCTGTTATTAAACAAATATTTTTCATGTCAATTATTGTTTTTCGTAATTTAAATCATGTTTATTCAACTAGTCAATAATGAAAAACCAGTCATCCCTCCAAAAAAAAGTTTGGGAATCTAGCCAACACAATAAAGCAATCGATATAAATAAATAGAAGGATTTTTCTGGATACGATAATATTTTTTTTATCATTTCAATATGGATTTAGCTCGAAGTTGTGAGCCTAAATAGATCATCTAACAGCCGATTCCAGCTGACCTAGTTCTTTACTCTCTTTTCTACCGATACAGTGGTAGACACGATTCACTATCAACCGGTAGTATTCCTACTACCTAATTCGTTATCTCCACTCCTATTCATTGTTACTTCAAGAGCATACAGCAAACGCATTGGAAATTAATTGATGAAGATTTTTTTGGAAACTTGTTCCCCGCCATGGTTGATTTGAAGGAAATAAACACCCAATTGACAGTTGGAAACATCCAGCTTAAAATTATTGTTTCCTTTTACAGATTCAAAATCCTGCGCCTTTACTCTATTTCCTTGTGCATCGTATAGCACGGCGGAATAGTTGTCTACCGCTGCTGCATCCAGCACAATCACAATGCTACCATTTTGGTTGTTGTAAGCATTGACTTCTACTGCGTAGGAATTACAATCCTTAGCGCTAACGACAGGAAATGTTTTATGGGCACCATTGTAATCGGTTTGTGTTAAGCGGTAATAGCTGCTTCCGGCATAAGAATTAAAATCGGTAAACGAATAGTTTTTTATACTCGTGCTATTGCCCGCGCCATCTACTGTTCCGGCTGTCACAAAGTTCACACCGTCCAAACTTTTTTCAATCGTAAAATAATCGTTGTTGGTTTCTGTAGCGGTCGACCATTTGAAAACAAGGTGGTTGTTGGAACATTCCGTTTCATTGGAGAGTAACTCGATAGGCAATGGTGTGGTATTGTCCACTAAGGTCCACGATTTGTAAAATTCGGAGCCAGTGAACGATATTCCGGAAACCACGTTCGTAGCGGTATTGCAAATTCCTGTTGGAGGCAAGCCCAAAGGATCCCAATCGTTTAAATCGGAATTCCAGCGCTGTGCAGCTAAATTTCCTTCTGTAATAATGTTGCCGGGTGCATTCCATTCAATATCTGAATACGATAAACTTAAGGTAACATCGGGTTTGGTAGTGTGGTTGGCATCCAACATCCAAAAACGATCCACTACTTTAGAAGAATTATTAACTGTTCCAGCCACAGCACTTGCCATATTTAAAACATCGGAAGGCATGTAAAAAAAATTATCGTAGTTGGGACCGCCATACGTTGAAAAATCAACGTGGTTACTAGCACCTGCAGATCCTGCAGTAGTAATGTTCATTGAAACGGGGATTTCTGAACCATTCACATCATCGTAAAATGGAAGGGTATACAATCCCATGGCATCACTGATGTTCCAACGAACAACATTGGTTTCATTTTCTGAAATGATGCGTCCTCCCGTTCCTGTTTCTGAAAGCGCATTGGCATTGTTATTATCAATAACAACAAAGGCGCTGTTCTTTATCACCAAATAGCCATCGTCGTTCATGACAATTCTACCCTGCGAAAAAACCTGCAGCGATAAAGTTAAAAAACAGAAAAGTGAGATCGAATACTTCATTTTTGTGAATTAATTGCGTGGAATAACTTTGTTTTTTTCTTGTTCTCTCCTTTGTATTTCTTCAGCACTAGGTTCTTCTTCAATTTTAAAAACGCCAGCAGGTAATTCAACATTTTCATTAGTTGAATTTAAAATCTCAGCATCATGTTGTTTCTTTTTTGCGATATCCTCTGGACTGCGCTCAGCTTGCACTTTAAAAACGCCTGCAGGTAATTCAACATTTTCATTAGTTGAATTTAATACCGCTGCATCTTGCTGTTTCTTTTTTACAATTTCCTCTGGACTGCGCTCAGCTTCTACTTTAAATACACCTTGAGGCAAATTACTATTTTCAATAGTTGATTGCCCACACACATGACTATAAAAAAAACAGCCAATAAGAAATAAAAGTAAATTTTTCATGTTCAATTTTATTTAAACTCATAGATGATAATGATTCCAGCTGCACCAGCCCCACCAGCAAACCAAGTCGCAGTGGAATAAGCACATGCTCCACCACCACCAGTTCCTGGTGCTATACCTGCAGTGCCTGCCAAATTTCCACCAAAACCTCTAGCTGCTGAACCGCCATCGCCAAACACAGTCCCACCACCTTCACCAGCCTCCATTGCAGAGGAAGCTACAGCATAAAATCCATTTGAACCACGAGCATTGATAGAGCCGCCACTTGCTGTACCACCAGCACCTCCAGCTAAACCATATCCGGAAATATCATTCATTCCACCAGCACCTCCAGTAGCTGTAAAAGATCCAAACGTAGTTGTTCCTCCAGTACCGCCAGTAAGCAATGTAGAGACCGAAGAACATGTTCCAGTAACTGCTGCACCACCAGCACCAACTGCATAGGAATAGGATGCTGCGGGTGAAGTAATTAGTCCTTCGCAATACCCGCCGCCGCCGCCACCAGATCCTGTATGATATAATCCTGCACAAGTCATATATTGTGCAGAACCACCAGCACCACCACCGCCAACAAGTTTAACTAATATGGCCTTGGTCCCAGAACTAGGTGTATAGGTACCTGAACCTGAAGTATATGTTACAATGTTAGTAAGTACAGGAACAGCTATGGTTGTTGCCAATCCGGCTCCAGAAGTCGTTACATCACCTGTTAAGGCGCCGGGTGTTCCTAACACACCACCGCTAACGGTAACAATACCTGTTCCAGAAGGTGCTGGGCCTGTTGCTCCTGTCGGACCTGCAGTTCCTGTAGGGCCTGTTGCTCCTGCAACACCTGCTGGGCCTGTTGCTCCTGCAACACCTGCTGGGCCTGTTGCTCCTGCAACACCTGCTGGGCCTGTTGCTCCATCTGCACCTGCAACACCTGCAGTTCCTGTTGCTCCTGTTGGTCCTGTCGGACCTGCCACTGTTGAAGCAGCTCCTGTTGGTCCTGTAGGGCCTGTTGCACCTGCGGGTCCTGTGGAACCTAAATTAACCCAAGCGGAACCATCATAATAATAAAAGGAAGCCGTGTTCGTATCAAACACAATCAAACCCGTTGCTGGAGAGGCTATCGCATTTCTCTGAGTAGAGGTCATACGCGGCACAAGCACTCCACCTGTGGTGGATGAAACATCCAACATAGCACTTGGGTCGGGAGTAGCACCGGTAGAATTGATACCAATGTTCTGCGCAGAGATATAATTAATGTCATACATCAACAGAAAAAATATGATGGATAGTATTACGATGTAAAATGTTTTGCTTTTCATGACCATAGATTTTGCGCGTAAATAATGAGTTTAAAGACTTTGTTGGTTTCGTTTTGGTTTTGGTTTCGTTTTGGTTCTGCTGTTGTTCACGAAACTGAAACGAAACCAAAAAGAAACTTTTCTAAAATTAACGTAAGAATAACAAGAAAAATGGTTTTTTCGTTAAAGGGCGTTATTCTATCGGAGAACGGAGTAAAACGAGCGGAATAATTTATTTGAAGTTAAACTGGTATTAAACGCATACCACCCTTCTACTAAACGGACGGAATAAAACAGATAAAAAAGTGATGCATGGGTATCGCCTTAAAAAAAATAAAAACACAGTGAAACGCAAATAATACAAGGCCTCTAAGAACAAGAAGACATTCGAGAAGAAGGATGAAAAAGGAATTACAAACGGGTTTCGCGTTTATTTAATGTTAGGATAAAATCACGGGAGAAGAGTAAAAAAAACGGCGCAAGATGGAACGGAGCGGTAAAGACTACAGCAGGATCCATGAAAATACATTTCATTTGAAATGAAAGAGGCGTTACGAATATAGGGAGCGTGACAAAATAACCAGCAGGTGTATTGACTACTTCCGCAAAGTTAAAACCTGCGCAAGCCAATAGGCTTGTTTTTAGTAGGTTTTTTGCCCGTGTTACAGGAATAGACAGTTAGTGTGAATACAGTGATTAAAAGGGCCAACACCATCGATTTCACATTTATTTTCGTTTTCATAGCTTAATTTTTAGAGCATTCATTGAATTTTCCTACCACTACCGCCCATCTTCTTGACCGACGCTTACTTGCATACAAAGAAAACTCAAAAAAATCTTTCCACTATCATTTTTAGACGAACGGCAACATTTATTCGGCGAAAGTATAAAAAATGACGATTTATGGACAAAAAAGGTAGGAGTTATATAAAAATATTTTATTTTTGTCAAAAAAAGAATGCTGCATGAAACGATCAAATTACAACACAATAAGCACACACCGCTGTAATGCCTATTTATAGGGCATTTCATCAGTACGATTCATTTTTTTATAACGCTCATCATTAAAAAATTCTAAAAAAAAAGGTAACATGATTAAAAAGAACCCGCAGTATCCAATTTTAATAGCTGAACGATCAGTAGCTAAGAAACCATTGTTTATTTTTTTATGCGCCATGCTATTGGGTTCCCTACCCTGTTTTTCTGCCACGTATTATTCCAGAGCCACCGGGAGTTGGGCTCTAACAAACACATGGTCGTTATCAGCAGGTGGGGGTGCCGCTTGAACCCTTCCAGCTGCAGGGGATGATGTTGTCATTACTTCCGGGTTTACGGTGACAGTAAGTGGCACCCCAACAATTACCAATGTTACAATGGAGGGAGGAACCTTAAATTTAAATTTGTCACCGACAACATTGACTGTTACGGGAGATTTCACCATGAAAAATACAAGCGCGATAACAGGCAGTGGTACAACTCGAGTAATAAATGTAACAGGTGATTTTTTTGTTAAACCATCTGCAAACGCTTCAATTGGAAACATATTCTTGTCTGTTGCTGGTACTTTTAGTATTGCAAGTGCAGCAACTGTTAATTTAACAACAGGAATAACCTCAAAAACTTTCGGACATTTCATAAATAATGGAACATGGGACAATACGTTATTTGATGTAACTATTACCATAAACGGTAATTTTGAAAACAATGGAACGTTTAATAATGGAACAGGAAGAGTTACTTTTAAAGGAGCAACATCCAATACAGTAACAGGTTCGGCTGCAGTAACTACTTTCAATGCAATTGAAGTGAATAAAGGTCTTTCTACGCCTACCTCAACTCTTGCTAATCAACTAGCCGATCAAAATTATATTTTGGATGTACAATCAAAAATAGCTCTTGGTTCTGGAAATTTATTTTTAACTAGAGGTACATTTAAACTTTCATCGGCATCTAGCATTGTTCCCTTTTCTTCTGCTAATTTTTCTATTCCAACTGCAACAAGATTGTGGAACAATGGCGGCGACATGAATTCAACAAAAAGTTTCAATGATTGGGAAATTGATGGAACACTTCAAAACAGTGGCGATAACGAATTAGGTCCCAGGAATAATATCGGGTTATACTTAATCCTGTATACCGATGGATCGGTAGAAAAGAGAGTAAAGCATTAGGAATCAAAGCTCCTTCGCTTACTCGCGCTATAAAACTGCTGAAGCAGAAGGAAAAAAAACAATAGAACAGATTCCTCATACCACTCATGCAGCAAATGCAAGGCTTACAACCATTGCAATCAGTAAAATTGCACGTTCAGAAAAAAAAACACCCAATTATTGGAATTATTTATTATCTTAGTAGAACTTTTTAAACTATAGCTTTTTTGCTCGTGATTGGCCTGCAAAAAATAGGATTGGTTTCGTTTTTGTATTTGATTTGCAACCGAAACGAAACCGAATAGAAACATTTCATACAATTACCAAAGAAAGACAAGCAGGAGCTGATACCAACATTTTAAACCTGATTGATATGCCTGAAAAAAAATTAGTAGATCTAACATACATCCGATCGATTGCGCCGGGCAATACTGCTTTTCAACACACCCTTATCAATGAATTTTTGCTTCATACACCTTCAATTATTGCTGAGATAAAAAAAAATTCGAAAGCGAACGATTGGAATAAAATGAAAGCTGCCGCTCATAAATTAAAAGGAAGCATTTCATATGTTGGCACCCCTTTTTTAATTCAGTCTGTTGCCGAAATAGAATTGTATTGTCATCAGCAGGAACACGCTCATTTGATACCCGCATTGGTTGATCAGCTTGATAATAATTGCCAAAAAGTTTATACAGAATTAGCTACCGAACTTAAAAAAAGAAACGTATGAAATGTATAATCATCGAGGATGATAAAATGTCCAGAGAAATTCTGGAACTTTTTATTTCTAAACACCCCAAACTTCAATTAGTGGGACATTTTGAAAATCCGCTGGATGCCATTACTTTCTTAAAATCGAATGATATAGATCTTATTTTTCTGGATGTTGAAATGCCCGAAATGACAGGGATTGAATTTATCAACACCCTAAACGACATTCTTCCTAAGGTAATCGTAACCACCTCGCATTCCGAATTTGCAGTAGAAGCATTTAAATATAACGTTTCTGGATATCTTTTAAAACCCATTCATTTTGATCAATTTTCTTTGGCAGTAAAAAAAGCGGAGAAAAAGGAGACCAATACCAATGAACTTGAATTCAAGGACAATGTTATTTTCATCAAGGAAGCAAAAACAATCACCAAAGTTGACAAGTCCGAAATAAAACTGATTGAATGTATCGGTGATTATGTCAATTTATTTTCAAAAGATAAAAAATTCACCATTCACTCCTCCATGAAAGCAATTGAACAGCGTTTTCCAAAGGAGAAATACTTGCGTGTACACCGCTCTTTTATTATCCGAATAGACGCGATAGAAGACATTGAGGATGACACCATCACCATGGGCGCAAAGCTGATCCCGATAGGCAAAACCTATAAAAGCCAAATTTATAAGCGTCTCAATATTTTATAAGACTCCCCTTCATCGCTTCCTACGCCCTCTTTAAAGATTCTTTCATCTTTTTTTGATTGCTGTAGATACAACCGTCACCTTCACCGAACAAAACGTTAATCCTTAAAACAGAAAGCAAAACAAATCAGAATCTAGCTGACGATGTTCGCCATGTCAATAGAAGCAAAAAAAATAAATTAGAATTTGAATGTGATTCGGGTGCAGGAATTAAAAAGAATCTTTCTCCAGCTCCATAGCAGCTTCAATGCATTTGTCCATGTTGTAATATTCCCATTCGGCAAAGCGACCCAATAAAAAGATACGGTACGGCTTTAACAAAGCTCTTAGCAATGCTATATCTGCTCTGGTTGTTTTGTGTTGAATGATATACGAATTGGGTTCGTAGTTAAAAGCCAATGCTTTTAGATTTCCAGGCAATCGCTTCAGCTCTTCTAACATCAATGCCTGCTCCTGCTTCCCAGAAAACTCAACTACACAGGTCTTGCGCTTACTGCCTTCATTATTGGTATCGCTAAAATTACCGGTGTAAATAATACGGTGTGCCTTGAACTTATCTTCCGGCAGATACAACCAAGAGATGTCATTCCCATCGGTCTCACACAACACATTGGATGTTCCATTAGAGGGAAGATTCGCAACATTCATCATCGCATTTTTTAAGGCCTCATTTTCTATCTGCACGATGTTATGCAGCGCTCGCACATCTCCGCAATACACAATAGAATCAACCACTCTGTCGCCATTGTTGATGCGCAGCAGTTGATCTTCCTGCACCTGAATGGATACCACTTTGTAATCACAGTGTATCGTTAAGCCTTCCGACAAACGATTCACTATAAACTGAGAGCCGTCTCTTTTCGGATAATAAAAAGTAGCATGAACCATTCCTGCTTCTTCCTTCTTCTGAATATTACTTAAGAGCACTTCGTTCAACTTTGGCATCGGCAATTTACCATCGAGCCAATGAAGCGGAACAGCTGCCAAGTCGGTATTCCATATCTTTGAATTGTATGGACCGAAATATAATTTATACAACTCTTGTCCGAAATTACCAATCAGAAATTCTTTGAAATTAGTGTAGGCTTCTTTTCTATCTTGCTTCAGAAGCGTTAGCAGTTCATTTACAATCAGCTTCAATTGCTCATCGGGCAGTTGATACAGGTAATTCTCGATCGGGTATCCGATGAGCGAGTCGTTCATTAAAATTTTTGCATTCCGCGTTGCTTTCAAGAATTCATTTTCCTGATCAAAATGACTCCAGAACCAAGCCAACACCAACTCATTTCTGCTATTGAAAACGTGTCCGCCAACACGGTGAAATAAATTCCCTTCTATGCGTTCACATTTTATCAACCCACCAAACAGTTGATTCTTCTCTAGTATCTCCACATCGTAGCGTTTGCTTAACATGCGTGAGATACTTAATCCTGAGATACCTGAACCTATTACGGCAACTTTTTTCATTTTTATTTTATTTTAAACAATGGAATGGCGCACTGACAAATCTTAGCAAACAATTTCTTCCATTCATCCTTAAGACAATATTAAGGATTTTTTTTGATTGTTATGCGCGCCCCACTACTGCCATTTAATTCACAGCATCGTTCAAATCATTTGATAAAATTAAAATGAACGCTCCGAACATTTCCTTATTTTTATGCTGAATAAATTCAATTAGGAAAGAAGCGTATGACACAACAAAGCAATCAGGAAAACAACATTGCTTCCATTGCATCCAAATTCATTAACAACACCAACAAAAATGTTTTTCTGACGGGTAAAGCGGGGACAGGAAAAACAACTTTCTTAAAACACATCATAAAACATACCTATAAAAATGCAGTGATTGTTGCACCTACAGGAATTGCAGCCATCAATGCGGGCGGTGTTACCATACACTCGTTGTTTCAATTGCCCTTTGGTGCTTTTATCCCTTCGCGCGAAACAACACTTGAATTCAACGAGAATCAAAAAATAAACAATCCGAATACCTTACTCCGCGGACTTCAGCTCAACACCACCAAACGCAGACTGTTACAAGAACTTGAGCTTTTAATCATTGATGAAGTAAGTATGCTGCGCGCTGATCTTTTGGATGCCATTGATACTGTTCTAAAAAGTGTGAGAAGAAAAAACAACCTTCCCTTCGGTGGTGTTCAGGTTTTATTTATCGGCGACTTGTTGCAACTTCCTCCTGTGGTAAAAGACGATGAATGGCGCTTTCTGAAAAGTCATTACCGCACTGCCTTTTTCTTTGATGCTGTTGTATTGCAACAGAGCAAACCGCTGTACATCGAGCTGGATAAAATCTACCGTCAGGCAGACAACAGCTTCATATCTATACTCAACAATTTACGCAACAACCAAGTTACAAAACAAGATATTGAAACGCTCAACTCGTTTTACAAACCGGACTATAAATCGGATCTAAATGACAACTACATTCATTTAACCACTCATAACAATAAAGCGGACAGTCTGAACAGAGAGTCGCTACTGAGTTTGCCGGGCCCTTCCTATTTTTTCAAAGCCAGCATTGTAGATGATTTTAATGAATATGCCTTTCCTGTTGAACAAAATTTAGAACTTAAAAAAGGTGCACAAATCATGTTCATCAAAAATGATCCGAGTGGAAACCAACGTTTTTTTAATGGAAAGATCGGCATCGTTTCCAATATCAATGCAAATGAAATTGAAGTCAGCTTTAACGATGGCAAGCCTCCTATCGCTGTCAGCAAATACGAATGGCAGAACATTAAATATTCGCTTAACGAAGCGACCAACGAAATAGAAGAAAAGATAAACGGAACCTTCACGCAATACCCGATCAAATTGGCCTGGGCCATCACCGTTCATAAAAGCCAAGGACTTACTTTCGAAAAAGCCATCATTGATATTGAAAATGCATTTGCTCCCGGACAGGTATATGTGGCTCTTTCCCGCTTGACATCATTGAAAGGTTTGATCTTGTCATCGCCCATCAATGTGAATAGCCTAAATGTGAATGCTAACATCACCGAATACGCTAATACCAAAGACAGCAACCAGGTGCTTGCAGAATTATTTGAGAAAGAATCGTTTGTCTTTTTTCAAAACTATGTGATTCAGTGTTTTAATTTTGCGACACTGAATCATGCGCTTACCCTCCACATAGAAAGCTATCAGAAAGATGAGCAAAAGTCGTCCAAGCAGAAACATTTTAACTGGGCCTTCGAATTAAAAAAAGAAGTGGAAGCCACGAAGATTGTCTCCGATAAATTTTTAAATCAGCTGAACAACATTTTTATTTCCAAACAACCGGATTTCAAAAATCAGCTAAAAGCCCGCATCCTTGCCGCTAAAGATCATTTTGCACCACTGCTCAAACAATTCTCGAAGACAATCTTAAAACAAATAGAAAAGCTGCAATCGGAGAAAAAAGTAAAAGCCTACCTGACCGAACTCGCAGAACTCGACGCTTTATTTTTCAAACAGCTACAGCTCATCAACAAAGCAGAAGCAATGGTAAACTCGGCCAATGAAAATTCGGAGTTCTCGAAAGAGACCATCAACACAGCGAAAGAAAACAAAGAACGTATCGAAGAACTCAGCAAAGTGCCAACTCCTAAATCAAGAAAAAAAGACAAAACTAAAACGGAGACCGATAAAAAAGAAAAAATAAATACCAAAGAAGTGACCTTCCACTTATTTAAGTCAGGAAAAACAATTGAAGAAATAGCGCAAGAACGCAAGATGGTGCCTTTGACCATTGAAGGACACTTGGCACATTATGCTGGTTTAGGCATGATTGATGTGAAATTATTTGTGGATGAAGAAAAGATGAAAAACATCATCACGGTTTCAAAAACATTGGACACAACGCTGTTTGGTCCTATAAAACAATCGCTAGGGGATGATTACACCTATTCTGAGATTCGGTTTGCCATGACCTACTATCAGCATTCAAAAAAATAATTACTAAATTTATACTGAAAAAAAAATTCTGTAAAATGCAAAAACTGATTTTTAAATATTGTCTTTTTCTATTCCTTCTTTCATCGGGAAGAGTATTGGCACAGGACCCTGCTACAACCATAGATACTGCTGATGTTGCATCAAAATTCATAAAATCAGGTAACATAAAATGTGATTCGGCAGAAATTCATTTTAAAAACAATGACAGCAAGGGGAGCAAAAAATTTTACAAGGAAGCCATGAAAGATTACAAAAAGGCTTTGAAATTAAATCCGAATTCTTTTGCAGCCAATTACCAAATGGGAATCGTGCAAACAAAAACAAATGATTACCGCAATGGGATGATGAGTTTCGATAAAGCAATAAGCATCGACCCAAACAGCGGAGACGCCTTCCGTGAAAGAGGTATTCTGGAAGCTCAAAATAAAAACGACACCAGCGCTCTCAAAGATTTTAATGTCGCCATTGAAAAAAATTACGATGATGTACAAGCCTATTATCATTTGGCGATGCTGAAAGAAAAACAAAAGAAATATAAGGAAGCCATAGAAAGCTATAGCCACGCCATAGAATCGGACCCAAACTTTAAAGATGGGTATATGAAAAGAGGATTCGTACTATTAATTTACCAAAAAGATTACGTGCTTGCTCTGAATGACTTTAACAAGGTGATCAGTCTGGATCCCGAAAATAACGAAGCGTATTTGTTCAGAGGTAAAACTAATTTTAATGGTAGTGCATTTAAAAATGCAGACAAAGACCTTAGCCGATACATTGATTTTGAACCCAACAATGTGGATGCGCTGATCACCAGAGGAGCTGCTCGTATCAATATTTTCAACTACTCTGGTGCTGTGCGCGATTTTGATGATGCACTCAAGCTGGATCCTAAAAATGTAATTGCATATATGAACAGAGGTACCGCTAAAGGTGCGATGAAAAATTATACTGGTGCCCTCGAAGATTTGGATATGGCCATCAAATTAAAATTCGACTTTTCAATGGCTTACGTTAACAGAGCATTGGTAAAATATGCCAACCACGACAAAAAAGGAGCGTGTAAGGATCTTGAAAAAGCGGATGCTTTAAATAACGAAAAAGCAACTGGCTTGCTAGAACAATATTGCCATAACGAACAAAAATAACTTTTTTGTTCGCTCCACTATTCTGTTAACAACAGCAAGGTAAAAACGAGAGAACATAATTTCAATAAAAATTTCAGCGTAGCATTTTAAAAATATAGCTGATCAGAATAATACTCACCACCAGAATAAACGTATACATCAGGTAGGTGCCACCTTTCGTAAATTTGAATTTCAGGTGAAGGATCAAAAATAAAAACAGGATCAACATCGGAATTAAGGCCGGATACAAACGGATACTTTCCATCACATGTCCTTTCAGCAAAGCAATAAATGCACGTTGTGTTCCACAACCAGGACAGTCGAAACCAATGGCTTTTTTAAATCCACAGGTTTGCATATTATTCTCTAACCAATGAGTGAGGCTGTAAAGCATACAACTAAAAAAAGGGCTTTCGCCCTTTTAATGTTTAAAATTATTAACGTACATGCATGTCGTGCAAAATACTTTCTATGGCAACGCCTGTAGAAGCAACCATTACAAAAACGATGATCACGGTAATTAACAAAATCGAATTAAGAACCAAGCCGATAATTGCACATACTCTGCCTGCTTTTAAATTGTTGTATGAACCGGGCGTGTACAACGAAGGATTAACTTCATATATCTTTTTTGCTTTGCTGGCCATCGACAATGAAATGATGCTTAATACAAATCCAGGGATACCCATTAAAAAGTAGCAAAAACAAACAGGTAAGGAAATAATACCCAATACCAGCACTGCAGTTGAATTAGGCAATTGTTGCAGCTGCCGAAATTGCTGACTGAATACTTGATTTGAATTGTCTTGATTGGGTGTTCCTTGATTTTCCATATGTTTATTTTATTTGAATCGAAAATAGTAAAGAATTTGCAGACGACAAAATTATTTTTCAGCTGTTAAGGCCGCATGAATCTTTAGTATCTGAGGAATAATAAGCTGTGCTTCATCATTCTGAATCTCATAAGCAGAGCGTTTCAGTTTCTCTTCATCGTTCCACTGATTATTCATGCGCTGCATTACTTCGTCACGCGTGATTGCACTCCGCTCCATCACTCTCTTCATCTTTAATTCAAGTGGTGCTGTTACTGTAATAACTGCATCTGTTTGCTGGTAAGCTCCGCTTTCAAATAAGATAGCAGCCTCTTTTAAAATATACGGACAACCCTGCTGCTTTTTTAACCATGCATCAAAATGAAGTGCGACAGCAGGATGAACAATTGTATTTAATTTTTCTAGATTCTCTTTATGATTGAAAACACGTTTCGCCAATTCAACTCTATCCACCTTGCCTTCGGACGTCAATACATTATTTCCGAATAACGCAACAATTTTATCTTTTACTTCTTTCTTCTCTTCTAAAATATTTTTTGCTTCATCATCGGCATTGTATACGGGAATGCCAAACAAAGCAAACAATTTGCAGACAGTGCTCTTGCCGCTCCCTATGCCACCGGTGATGCCAATCTTTTTCATTCGTTTATTTTCTGATGATATATTCTACTTTATCGATACTTAATTTCACGGAACGAATCGTCGAAGGATATTTTTCCAGCGCCACTTTTAATTTATTGCTTCCCTGCTCCATCTTCAGGTAATCGACACTTGCTCTGAATTGAAGCGGATTGATGGTCGCGTAATCATCGAAAGCAACATTGTATTTTACAATGACTTTATCAGGAAAAGTTTTAAGGCTGTATCCATAAGGTAAATTGGAAACCTCAATGGGCAATTCCAAACTCGCTTCCGTATATTTTTTTACATTTACTTCTGCATGCACCACCGATTCTGAAAACTCTACTTGCTTCAATGCTGCTGTTTTTAATAATCCTAACTTTAGGCTGAGTGAAGAGGCCACCTTCTTTAAATTAACAGGAGCTGTTTCTACAGAATTAATCTTATCAAGCACATCCGCAGCGCCTGATATATCAATAAAGGAAGGGGTTAATTTAATCGAATCCGTCAATTGATACGAACTTTCAAAATCAATATTGATAGTCGCAATAACAGGCACTCTCTTGGTCACCTTCTTATTGAAATTTAAAAAGATCGTATCCGGATTTATTTTAGTAATCTTGATATCACCATTGAACTGAGCTGTAATCTTATCGATCCTCGAATTACATAAAAGAAAATAATGGTTTCTCGAGGTGTAGGGTCTTGCATCTTTTATGTCAAGTAAAACAGTTTCCCGTTGCTGCCTGATCTTATATAAAAGCAAGTTGAATCCGCTAGACATGATCTCAATATCGATGGTTTCTGGTAATTGATTGGCAACAATCTTGTCGGCTGGCAGATTCACATAATTAACGGGAAAGCTAACGGTAATGGAGTATTCTTTTGAAAGCGACATCATCAACCAGAAGAACATAGATACCAGCAAGCAGATTAAAAAGGTGAACACACGTCTGTTAAGACGGATGCCTTCTTTGACCTTTACCTGACTACTACTTTGTGAACCCTGTGACCTCTTCATTTTTTAATGTGACAATTAGCTTGTTGTTTAGAAACGCTATTGTAAGTTGTAACAAATTTAGCAAACCCTTTAACAAAAGAATAGCGTTGAGCAATTAATTTACTCAACGCTATTCAAAAAAACGGTGAATGGCTTATTTCGGCTCTGCTCCTATCATTGTTGAAGAATCCATTGAAATAGCACTTTTCTCCATTTTCAATTTTACGCCACCTTCAACGGTGATGATAAAAGTAGTATCCTGCACGTCAGAAATTTTACCGTGTATCCCGCCGATAGTAACTATTTTGTCGCCCACTTTAATGTTCTCACGAAATTTCTTTTGCTCTTTCGTTTTTTTTAATTGAGGACGGATCATAAAAAAATAAAATACGATAATGATCAGAATGATTGGGAAAAGGCCTTGTAATTGTTGCATAAAGTTTGTTTTTAATGGTTAGTTGGTTTATAAAATAGTAAGCGTTATTCTTCTTCTGGTACGTTGATCGTTGAACTGATCGTTAGCACTTTGGTACTCGGACTGCAGTTGGTAACCAGTGTGACAGTTTTCTGAACTACGCCTGTTTTTCCACCGCTATCAAAAACAACATCAATCTTAGATTCTTGTCCTGCTTTGATCGCCTCCTTCGGATAAGAAGGAATGGTGCATCCGCAGCTTCCCTGAGCCGATGAAATGACAAGATCAGAACCACCTGTATTTTTGAACACAAACGAATACGAAACTTTTTCGCCTTGATTGATCTTTCCGAAATCATGTTTCTCTTCATTAAAAACCATCACAGGGGCTGAACCCAGTGGCGCTTGTTTTCCGGATGCTGTTGCTTGAATATTGATAACGTCAGCAGGGATTTGCGTTTCCTCATCTTTTTTTACTTCCGTTTTACAAGATCCTACAAAAAGTAGGAATGCTCCAACTGTTGCTGCTACTACTAATTTTGTTTTCATATTATTATAACTACTAAATACTTCTTCTCAACACATTCGAACATTCTCCGTCAAACCCATTATTCCATCAATCCCCTGCCGATCTTATTCAATTTATTATCGGCCTTAAAATCCGCAACAATCTTATCTAAAATTCCATTGATAAATATTTTGCTTTTTGGCGTACTGTACATTTTTGAAATTTCAATAAACTCGTTCAGGGTCACTTTCACTGGAATGCTTGAAAAATAAAGAATTTCAGTAATCGCCATCTTCATCAACAAAACATCCATCATGGCAATACGTTCTACTTCCCAGTTCTTTGTTTTGTCGCCGATTAATTTTTCTATTTCATCATCTTTCAATGCCGTCTGACGGTATAAATCTTTTACAAATGCTTCGTCTTCTTCTCTGTCTTTGTATAAAGGCATCAACGTGAAATCAGGACTGGTCGTTTCTTTAAATGATTCAATGGTTTTAACAACCATAGGGTTTACAATATAAATATCATCGCCCCAATGAAGATCTTTTTCTTCATACAAATGATTCAGCAATTCGAAATCAGCCATGAATTCTTTGAAGACCTCCAATATAAAATTGCGATCGGTCTCATATGAATTATCGGAAACATTCATGTACTTCCCGAATTCAGGAGATGCTTTGATGTTATTGAATACTTTTTTTACCAATTCGAATTCATTGTTCCAACTAATCCTGCGGTTATTTATTTCACGTTTCACATGAACATTCTCCACCAGCTGATTGATGAATTTATTTTCAATGAATTTTAAATTCGGCTGAAGATCTTCCTGCGTAGGCAATCTTTTTGTTTTTGCATCTTCCATCAATACGGTTGCTACATGCTGCAACTCAATCAGGAATGCCAATTGATAAATGAACAGATCGTATATTTTATCGATTCCGATAAACAAAGCTTTCTCTCCCTTTGCTAAATCCCGTGTATCAGATTGGAAAAATCCGTACAACGCCTGCATCACTTTTATCCTTAAATATCTCCTGTTTAACATTTACTTGTTACGAATTATCAATATGAACGATTCTCTATTTTTACTTTTTACTTACGACTAAAAGCTGATCTTTATTTTACCGATATCTGCGATCCTCTTTTCTGCCAAACGATTTGCAGCCATGTAGGTCGGGATATTTTGTTCTTTCGACAACTTGAAAATAGTCAAGGTCGTGTCATAAATTTTTTCTGCATGAGCCAATGCTCTTTCTCTGTTATACCCTTCCAACTCATAATACACATTGATGATACCACCTGCATTCACTACAAAATCGGGTGCATACAAAATGTTTTTTTCGATCACCATTTTACCATGCAGATTCTCATCTGCCAATTGATTGTTTGCTGCTCCGCAAATGATAGAACATTTCAAACGGTTCAATGTGTCTGTATTCACCGTTGCACCTAATGCACAGGGTGCATAAATATCCATGTCCATGTCGAACAACTTATTCGCATCTGTTATAACCGCTGCGCCTGTTGCCTTAGCAACTGCTTTTAAACGCTCTTCATTAATATCATAAATAGAAACGACTGCTCCTTCTTTCACCAAATGCTCCACAAGACTTTCCCCAACATGACCAATCCCCTGCACCACTACTTTTTTTCCAGAAAGACTGTCGTTCCCCCATTTTTCTTTCGCAGAGGCTTTCATAGAAAGATAAACACCGTATGCAGTAACTGGAGATGGATCTCCGCTGCCACCCATATTTACAGGCAAACCACTTACAAAATCTGTTTCCATTTTTATGTACTCCATATCTTTTGTACTCACGCCAACATCTTCTGCTGTGATATATTTTCCAGAAAGGCTGTTTACAAACTTCCCGAATCTGCGCATCAGCGCTTCATTTTTTTGCGTTTTAGAATCACCGATGATAACGGCTTTACCTCCTCCTAAATTCAATCCTGCGACTGACGACTTGTAGGTCATGCCTCGTGAAAGCCTTAACACATCTGTCAAAGCCTCCATTTCATTGTTGTATGCCCACATTCGTGTACCACCTAAACTTGGCCCAAGAACCGTGTTATGAATGGCGATGATGGCTTTTAATCCAGTATCATTGTCGTTACAAAAAACAATTTGCTCGTGGTTGTTCAATATCATTTGAGCAATCACCGGATTTTCTGCCAATGGTGATTTTTTAATATCCTGAACTTCTATCATACTTTTTTGTTAAAGAATTTGTAGAATGTCCCAATAGCAATCGGGATGATTTTTTTAAGTACTTTTGAGCAGCTAAAAATAGCACCTGCTTTTTATTTGACGGCAAAATTATATTTATTTTCCGAGTGTACAAAAATAAACAGACAGAAGGCTGATTTTAACATATTAACCTTACATAAATTACTTTATTAGCGCCAAACTTCATAAAAGTTAAGATACAGCAGTGAAATCATTACGATACATAAACAAATACCTTTTTAAATACCGTTTCCGCCTGCTGCTGGGTGTACTGTTTGTAGGCATCTCTAATTATTTCGCAGTGAGAGCAATCACCATTTCTGGTGGTGCCATTGATATTGTGAAAGATTATATCGCGAAGGGCAACCAGCAATCTGCTGCGGATAAAGCACTTCTGCTGCATTCCTTAAGGGACGAGTTTTTTCTAATCATTTTATGGGCAATCATCTCCGGGGTCTTCCTGTTCCTAACCCGACAAACCATCATTGTATTATCGCGCCTGATCGAATACGACATGAAAAACGAGGTGTTCGAACATTATCAGAAACTCGATATATCTTTTTACAAAAGAAACAGTACCGGCGACCTTATGAACCGCATCAGCGAAGACATTTCACGTGTTCGTATGTATACAGGGCCAGCGTTGATGTATATCATTAATACCTTATTTTCCTTTGTATTCACGGTGTATGCCATGCGATCGAAAGATGTCACACTTGCCATTGGTGCCCTTGCTCCTTTGCCTTTCCTAGCGATTTCCATCTATTATATCAGCGACAAGATCTATAAAAAAAGCACCAACGTGCAGGAACAGTTGTCTTCCATTACTGCCTTTACTCAAGAAGCTTTCTCGGGGATAAGGGTTTTAAAAGCATACGGCCGCGAAACGAATTCTATCCATGAATTTGAATCACAAAGCAATGAATACAAGACCAGAAACATGCAGCTTGTAAAAATAGAGGCCATGTTCCAACCGTTTGTAGTCGGATTGATCGGCCTGAGTATCATACTCACTGTTTACATTGGTGGAATCCAATATTTTAAGGGAATCATCAGTTTTGGTACCATCGCCACCTTCTTTTTATTTATAAACAGATTAACATGGCCTTTCGCTTCTTTAGGCTGGGTTACCTCTCTGATACAACGTGCAGCAGCTTCTCAAACCAGGATCAATGAATTTCTTGATACCCAACCAGAGATTGCAAGCACCTCATCTGTAAACGATCCAATAAAAGGTGATATCGAATTTAGAAATGTAAGTTTCACCTATCCCGATTCCGGTATTCAGGCATTAAACAATGTCTCCTTTTCAATCAACCATGGCCAATCCCTTGCTATCATTGGAAGAACAGGCTCGGGGAAATCTACCATCGCCAACCTCATCGGACGCTTGTATGACGTAGATAAGGGAGAACTGCTAATCGACAACAAAAATATCAAGAACATCAACCTGCCCTATCTAAGAAGTCAGATCGGATACGCTCCGCAAGAAGTATTTTTATTTTCCGATTCTATCAGCCATAACATCGCGTTCAGCATTGATCAGGAAAAACACAACGAGAAAGCCATAGAAAAAGCGGCTGTTGATGCGGCTATTTATTCAAACATTATTTCATTTCCTGATACATTCCAAACTGTTGTGGGAGAAAGAGGCATCACGCTATCGGGTGGACAAAAACAACGTATTTCCATTGCTAGAGCCATCATCAAAAAACCGCAAATACTACTGTTTGACGACTGTCTTTCTGCCGTAGATACAGAGACAGAAGAAGAAATACTGAATCACCTGAAGCGCTTGATGACGGACAAAACAACCCTACTAATCTCCCACAGGATCTCTACCGTAAAAAATGCGGATAAGATCCTGGTGTTGGATAAAGGAGAGATCGTTGAACAAGGGAGTCACAAAGAGCTGATTGACAAGCAGGGAACCTATTTTGAGTTGCATAAAATGCAACAATTAGAAAAAGAGCAAGCAAATCCTTAATTTTTTAATCGTACAAATTTTAACATTTCACGCGCCACATCATGGCGTATTCCTATATCTGTTGTGCGCTCCACACTTACCAAAAGTTATTAACAAGCCTTGTTTTTGAGTGTTTTTTTGTAAACATTTGCCAAGTACTGTAACAGAAATTAATAACATAGATTAATAATAATGGAAGAAGGATTTGAAAAAAATGGAATGGATAGAGAAGAAATTTTCTCTAAATCTGTTAGAGCAGGTAAAAGAACTTATTTCTTTGATGTAAAGAGCACCAAAGGAAATGATTACTATTTAACAATTACCGAAAGCAAAAAACGCTTTGGTGATGATGGTAAATTCTTTTACGAAAAACATAAATTGTTTTTATACAAAGAAGATTTTGAAAAATTTGCAGAAGGATTAAATGAAGCTGTTGCTCATATCAAATCTATTTCTCCTCCTATCGAACCAAGATCTGACGAGTACTACACTTCACCTTCAGCAACTGCTGAGACTCCAAAATCTGATAGCAGTTTTTCTGACATCTCATTTGAAGATTTGGATAAATAGTAACTACTTTTTTTACAAAATCCCTGTTTCGTTATTTCGTTACAGGGATTTTTTATGGGCCTTTCGGATATATTCCTAAAACAAAAACAATGAAACCAACAGACTGGATCGGATTTATAGGAGTTACCATTTTACTCCTTGCATTCTTTATGAACCTTGCTAACAAACTTCATAAAGATTCTTTGTCATATATTTTACTGAATGTTATCGGAGCGGGAATCGCCTGCCTGGCTTCTGTGCTGATCAGCTACCTGCCTTTTGTTATTTTGGAAGGCTGCTGGACACTAGTATCCATCTGGGCATTGATCAACTATTACAAAACAAAAAAGCAGATTTAAGTTTACTTCTGTGATGAAAAAATATTTTTCACTGCCGACAAACCCGATGAAGAATCAGTCTTAAATACACCTTGGCTCGTATCTTTTATTTCTTCTACCGAATAAAATGCG
This sequence comes from Bacteroidota bacterium, assembly GCA_947449315.1. Classification (GTDB taxonomy): domain Bacteria; phylum Bacteroidota; class Bacteroidia; order 2-12-FULL-35-15; family 2-12-FULL-35-15; genus 2-12-FULL-35-15. The sequence goes on along the minus strand of CANFRC010000006.1, from coordinate 140,392 downwards.
GTCGGATTATATTGGCGGATCAATTTGACTACAGCCTGCACATTTTTACGTTGAATAATAGTAAACACCATTTTAACAGGACCAATACTCCCTTGCGCATCAACCACAGTAATACCATGATTGCCATTTTTTAAGGCAACCAACAAATCGTCACAATTCTGATTCGTGATGATACGAACCACTTGTAAGCCCAATGCTAATTTCCCTTCTATCTTTAATCCTAAATAGGTACCCATCGCAAAACCACTTGCATAGCCAATGTAACATGCTACATTGTTTAAATTTTTCATCACCTGCGCCACAACAACGATCCAAATAAGCACTTCAAAAAAACCGAGTACAGGAACAATTTTTCGGAACCCTTTTGAGATAAAAATATGACGCAATGTACCCAGCGTTACATCGCACATACGTGAAAAGAAAATAATTATTGGTAGGACTATCCAGCTATAGTAATCGAAATTCCCAAAAATAGAATGAAGCATCGTTTTAAAATTCATTGTAAAAATAGGCGCAAAAAAAATCCCCCGGGTAATCGGGGGACTTTTTAACTAACAAAGCAATGTTTATTTTATTATCATCATTTTATTGGTTTTACGCTTATTATCTGCGATCAAACTATAATAATAAATTCCGGACGCTAAACTTTTCTTATCAAAGACCACTTCGTGTTTACCTTCTGTCATTGTTTCATTGACAAGTGTTTCCACCAAACGACCATATTGATCCAACACTTGTAAACTCACCTGACTTTTTTTAGTAAGAACGAATTCGATAGTGGTGGTTTGCGCAACAGGATTTGGATAATTAAATAATTGAAGATCTGCTTTTGCTGCAGCAATATCATGCACGGTAACAATATCGTTCACGCTCGTGATGTGTGTAGAATACATTCCGCTGCTATGGGTTGCAATCACCACCAAGCCGTCAGAAGGACGAGTTTCGATCATATCACACACAGAATTCCCTATTGTTGATGCACCTTGCAACACCCAATTGGTAGCTGTTCCATTTAACGAGTCCGTAGCAAATAAACCTACACTCGTTGCAAGCAGATACACTTTACCATCGGCAACAGGCAAGATGCTTGCCCAACGAATAGAAGGATTGGCAGCCGAAACAGTAGTTTCTAAATTACCCCCCGCCTTGGCCCATGTTGTTCCACCATCCTGCGTATAGAAAATACTATATACATTATAATTGGAAAAAATGACCATCACTTTATTTCCATCCGTAGGATCTACCGACACATTACTCACATATCCTGAACTAGGAAAAAGAACTGATCCGGCTGTTGGTGTGATGTCAACCGGTGTAGGTGTTCCCACATTGGCATTATCAATACGGTATACTTTCTTTTTATCGGTACCATAATACACTCGGTTCGCTGGTGTTTTACAAACAGCTATTGAAGTGATCACAGAATTTACTGTTGGAACAGAGTCGGCATATTTCACCCAATTGGTGGAGATAGAATCCCACGCCCCAGTAACTGAAGTCGCTATCGCTGAAAGGTCATCGTTTCTCCACAAATATTTCCCTCCTGCCAAATACATGATGTTATTATTGTTTGGATCCAGTATAAATGGATTCATCCATAAATACCCTTTACCACCTATCGGATCAATCCGTCTGAAACCGGTTTGGTTACCCGCGGCATCCAAAGTAGATTTTACCAAACGCATTCCGTTCTGAATAGAGAAATAGTAGTTTGTCAAGTTATCTGCAATCGCACAATAAGAGCCGTCGCCCCCATGCACATGCACCCATGGCGATGTTGGAGTGGCGTTATTGGTAAACCATGTTCCGTTATCCTGCGCACCTCCGCAGATGACATTGTTATTTGCTGGGCCATGATCAATCGCAACCGTATAGAACATCGATGTCAGATAACCATTGTTCAAAGGCTGCCATGCAACAGTTGCAGCCGTATTATCAACTGTTTTAAATACACCTCCATCATTTGCATTGATCATGATATCCGGATTGGATGGTAAAAATTCCAAACAATGTTGATCCGGGTGATGATTCAAATACGAATTGATGACAGGCATAGCAGAGAATTGTTCATACCCTCCTATAAACGTTGTGCTGGTAGAATCTTGAAAAGCACTCGTTGAACGATACAAATTGGTTCCACCGATAAATACGATACTTGAATTTCCAGGTTTTACTTTCACAAGCATATCGTATGAATCTTGTGTATGAAATTTATCGAAGATCCCTCCTGTAGCAGGAAGATTTATGGATAAGTCTTGCCATGTTCCGCCTGCACCAGATCCATCACCTGATGTATAATTGTATTTCCATAAGCTGTTCCAATGATGTGTGCCAAGAAAGTCGACCACTTCTTTTCCGAAGCCGGGAGTATTCCCCAAGAAATACACTTCATTTTCATCGTTGGGATTAATGCCCATCACAATTCTGTTGTATGCCGTAGGAAATCCTGTCGGTAAGATCGAAGTCCACGTAATTCCGTCGGGTGAACGCCAGATCCCTTTTTTTGCTCCGCCTCCATCATCCAATGTAGCATAAACAACTCCTGTAGAGGTACAAGCCACTTCTGTAAAATAAGCACTGCCACCTGAAATAGCTGTTGCCCATGTCGTTCCGCCATTCACACTGCGTTGGATACTTCCCATCAAAGCAGCATAAATTTCTTCTGTGGTATCGTTTGCTGAGTTATCATTGGCAATAGAATAAACCATCTGCCATCCTCCTGTAAAAGAATTGGGAGCGCCTCCTGCCGTTGAGGCAATAGGATTCCAAGTCAACCCACTATCTAATGATTTGTATAACCCATCCCCCAAATAATAAGCACTTCCGCCACCACCGGCCGATGCCCATGGATTTCCGCCACCATAATACCACACATTGGAATGAGTTGCTCTTTTATCTTGTGTTAAACAATTCGCTCCTTTTAGTTGAGAAGGCGTATTGGTCATGGTCCAAGATGCTCCACCATCGGTGCTGCGGAATACACCGCCAGAATGCGTTCCTGCCAATAATCGGTTTTCATTGTTGACATCAATACCAAATGCACCGGTCTTGCCACCTACATTCCAGGGACCACGATTCACCATACTCAAGGTCATCATTTTGCTACTTCCCGCATTTACATCGCTTGGTAATGTAGCTGCAAAAGCAAGCTCTTGCTCTCTAATATTTTCAGGGATCTTTCCAGTTGCCGGATCTGCAAAACGGCTCAACTCCCATTTCATACGCCCTAGCGCATCATCTTCCATTCCAGGTCCAGATTCATTTTGAGGATATTTTTCCTTTTTTTTATGAATATGAGTTGAAGCAATGAATGAAACAGTATATGCCGAAAAAGCCAATAGAGATAAAAAAGTAGTTTTAAATTTCATACGGAATTATTTATTTTAATAACCAAATATAGAATATTTTGTTTTGAAACGCAATCTAAGCTATTTAAAAGTACTGATCCAATTTCCCAACAAACAAAAACCCATTGTATAAATTACAATGGGTTACATCAATAAGAATTAAGAAAGTAAAAACTATGCAACAAACTTGAATTGTGCTGTGAATGGCCTTATAATAAAGTAGGTCTAATATCTTTTTTTTAATTTCTCTACTATTTCATATGCTGCAGGACAAACAAACGTGTTCTTAACCGTTAAATCCAGAATCTGATAAAATCGTTTTCTGTCGGTATGCGGATATTCTCTGCAAGCAGTAGGACGGTCCTCATAGATAAGGCAATAATTTTCAGCATCCAAAAAGGTACAAGGGGCCGAATTCAAAACATAATCACCTTCTTCATCTTTATGAAGATACTGAGCAATAAAATCGGAAGGTTTCACTCGCAATCGTTTGGAAACACGATCAATATCACGGTCATAAAAAATCGGACTGGTTGTTTTACAGCAGTTCGCACATTTCAAACAGTCGATCTTCTCAAACGCTTCATCATGCAGTTCGTGTACAACATCATCTAAATTGTTGGGCTTCTTCTTTTTCAAAACTTCAAACAGCTTCCGAGTATTTGTTTCTGCAACTTTCGCTAGTTGAGGGAGTTTATTAAGGTCTGTCATTTTTTTTTATTGAGAGCTCAAAAGTATTAATTAATTTTTCTAAAATCACGAAGCAACAAAATACAATTCGATCGGAAATGGAGATACATAGTCACAGACAATCCACATCGGGCTTTTTAGAGCAAGTAAAAAAAACAGGCAATCCCTACCGATAGTGCGCATACAGCAATGAAGCCCCGACCAATACGTCGAATATGATTTAATGGTGGGGAGGTGATTTAGTTTTGCATGGTAAATAATATTTTATTACTTTCGGGACTCAAAATAATTTTGTTCTCAAAAACAAATTAACATTAGATCGTTAAATTATGAAGGTAGGTATTCCATCGGAAATTTCCCCAAATGAGTTAAGAGTAGCGGCAACTCCTAAAACCGTCAAACGATTGCAAAAGCAAGGATTTGAAGTGTATATTCAGCAGAATGCAGGGGTAAAAGCAAATTTTTCAGATAAAGATTTTGAAGAAGCGGGGGCAAAAATAGTTGCCACTGCAGCAGATATCTATGGCAAATCTGACATTGTATTAAAGGTCAAAGAACCTGCAATGGAAGAAGTGGATATGATGAAAGAAGGGTTAGTGATGTTGAGCTATTTGTGGCCAGCACAGAACCAACCCTTACTTCAAAAGTTAGCAGATAAAAAAGTGAATGCAATTGCAATGGATGCGATTCCTCGTATTTCCAGAGCACAAAAAATGGATGTATTGTCATCCATGGCAAACATTGCAGGATACAGAGCCGTGATTGAAGGTTCATTTCATTTCGGAAGATTTTTAAACGGACAAATCACAGCTGCAGGTAAAGTAGAACCTGCAAAGGTACTGGTAATTGGTGCTGGCGTAGCGGGTCTTGCTGCCATCGGTGCTGCCAATTCCTTAGGAGCTATTGTAAGAGCTTTTGACACACGAAAAGAAGTTGCGGAGCAAATCGAATCGATGGGGGCGCAATTCTTAACAGTTGAAATTGAAGAAGATGGTGCTACATCGTCCGGATACTCAAAAGAAATGAGTAAAGAATTCATCGAAGCGGAGATGAAATTATTTTTAGAACAAGCAAAAGAAGTAGATATTGTTATTACTACTGCTCAGATACCAGGCCGTCCTGCGCCAAAATTGTGGATGGATTATCACGTAGCTGCCATGAAACCAGGTTCTGTTATTGTGGATCTTGCAGCATCAACCGGTGGAAACTGTGCATTAACAAAAAACGGAGAAGTTTATACAACCGACAATGGTGTTACCATGGTAGGTAAATTAAATCAACTTCCTAATCAAGCGTCACAATTATATGGAAATAACTTATGTCACTTATTGGATGACATGGGTAAAGCAGAAAAATGGAAGATCGATATGGAGGATGCTGTTGTATCTCGTGCAATGGTAACCTACAATGGAAAAATCAACTGGCCTCCTGCTCCACTTCCTGTTAGTCCGACAGCCGGTGGAAAAGTAAAAGTTGTGCCACCCACAGCAGAAGAAGTGAAAGCATCTGATGCAGAAAAATCTAAAAAAGCGGCTACCTCTATGATGGTTACGTTAGCAGTAGTTGGAGGATTGTTGTATTTGGTTGGTCATTCTGCACCACCTGAATTTATTCAACATTTTACAGTATTTGTTTTAGCTGTATTTGTAGGATGGCAATTGATCACCAATGTGTCGCACTCCTTGCATACACCTTTAATGGCTGTTACCAATGCCATTAGCGGTATTATTGTAATTGGTGGTTTGTTACAAACAACAAACGATATTCACAACCCAATGACCATCCTTGCTGCTATTGCTATTTTGGTGGCCAGCATTAATATTGTTGGAGGGTTTGTGGTAACACACCGTATGTTGAAAATGTTCAAAAAATAAAGAAAGCGAAAGCATCAACAACACAAAATAATAAAATAATAAAAGAAGTTAAAAAGAGATTATGGCTATAGGAATTCAAACAGCAGCATATTTATTTGCAAGTATCCTGTTCATATTAAGTTTAGGAAGTTTATCCTCTCAAGAATCAGCTAAACGTGGTGTATTCTACGGCATCATAGGAATGGCAATTGCTATTATAGCTACGGTACTTGGAGAAGGCGTTGCCGGTCAAGTATATATTTTAGTGGCTATTGCCATTGCTTCGGTAATTGGTTTAATGTTAGCACGTAAAGTTGAAATGACTTCCATGCCTCAATTGGTGGCTATTTTACACAGTTTCGTAGGATTGGCGGCTGTGTTGGTTGGCTTTGGTTCCTATATGGATCCTCACACACAAAGTTTACAAGGAGCTGCTCACAGCATTCATTTAGTTGAAGTGTTCATCGGTATTTTTATTGGAGCAATCACTTTCACAGGTTCTATTATTGCCTGGGGAAAATTAGAAGGAAAAGTTCGAAGCAAAGCCTTGATGTATCCTGGTAGACATGCCGTAAATATAATTTTATTACTTGTGTGTATTGTGTTAGGCGTTTTGTTTGCTCAACAAGAAGGTACAGGTGGATTGCTTTATTTATACATTATGACAGCCATTGCTTCCTTTATCGGAGTGATGTTGGTGATGGCCATCGGTGGTGGCGACATGCCGGTGGTTGTTAGTATGCTAAACTCATACTCAGGTTGGGCAGCATCAGCAGCAGGTTTTATGTTGGGTAACGATTTATTAATTGTAACGGGCGCATTGGTTGGAAGTTCTGGAGCCATTCTTTCTATTCATATGTGTCACGCGATGAACCGTTCATTCTTCTCCGTAATTTTAGGAGGGTTTGGAAATGCTCCAAAAGGAGAAGCAAAAGCTATTGAAGGTGAAGTCACATCTTTAAATCATGAAGAAGTTGCGGCTTTATTAAAAGAAGCAAAATCAATTGTAATTGTTCCGGGTTACGGAATGGCGGTTGCAAAAGCACAGTACCCAATTTATGATATGGTACAAACATTACAAAAAGCAGGTAAAAAAGTACGATTCGCGATTCATCCTGTTGCTGGTCGTTTACCGGGACATATGAATGTATTGTTGGCAGAAGCAAATGTACCTTATGATATTGTATTGGAAATGGATGAAATCAATGAAGATATGCCTAACACAGATGTGGTGATGGTAATTGGAGCAAACGATGTGGTCAACCCAAGTGCACAAGATGATCCTGCAAGTTCTATATACGGAATGCCCGTTATTGAAGTATGGAAAGCAGAAAAAGTGATCATCATGAAACGCTCAATGTCAGCAGGTTATTCGGGGGAAGACAATCCTTTGTTCTACAAACCGAACTCAGAAATGCTTTATGGTGATGCGAAAGTAAGTGTTGAAAAAATATTAGGATATTTAAAAGCTTAATTCATTACGAATTTTAAAAGGACTGTTCGTCCGAGCATAAAATCCGGCATCATTCTAAACAAAACGCTCCGTAATTTACGGAGCGTTTTTAATTTATGCAGGAATATGAATACTGATTTATAACATACATGTTATATAAAAAAAGTGATTTCTAAACAGGATGTTTTTAAGATGTCACTTCTTCTTTACTGAAATCGTAGTTACTATAATCGGTAATGACATTGTACAGCGTATCACGTTCAATAGGTGTTCGATTCACCTGCTTGATCATCTCCACCAATTCTTTTGTGCTTAATGCAGGCGATTGCTCTTCTGAACCAGCCATGGTATAAATTTTTGTTGAGTCATCAATTGTTCCATCAATATCATCCACTCCAAACGACAAGGACAACTGCGCAGTTGTTCTGCCGATCATTGGCCAATACGCTTTTAAATGCGCGAAATTATCCATATAAATGCGGGAAACAGCATAGTTACGAAGATCTTCAATTACAGATACTTCTTTCAAATGACTCATCTGGTTGCCTCCATTTCTGAATTTCAAAGGGATGAATGTATTGAAACCATTTGTTTTATCCTGCAACGCTCGTAAGCGATTCATATGATCGATGCGGTGTTCAAATTTTTCAACATGACCATACAACATCGTTGCGTTCGAAGGCATTCCTAATTTGTGTGCCGTTTCATGAATTTCTAACCATTCGGCTGCGGTACATTTATCTTCACATATTTCTTTGCGGATCACTTCATCAAAAATTTCTGCACCACCACCCGGCAAGGAGTTTTGTCCGTGATCTTTCAATATCTTTAGTCCTTCTGCATAGCTCACTTTCGCTTTTCTGCACATGTACTCCAACTCCACAGCAGTAAATGCTTTCACATGAATGTCAGGACGAATCTCTTTTATTTTCTTGATCAGATTTGCGAAATACATCAAACCCATTTTGGGATGAACCCCCCCCACAATGTGAACCTCAGTAACCGGTTTACCGTCATAACTTCTAACCATATCTAAGATCTGTTCTTCTGATAATTCCCATGCACCATCTTTCTGTTTTAACAATCGGGAATAGGAACAAAACTTACAATCGAAGACACAAATATTGGTAGGTTCAATATGAAAATTGCGATTAAAATAAACATTGTTTCCGTTCTTTTGCTCACGGATATGATTTGCTAAAGAACCCAAATAACCCAACTCCCCTTTTTCGAAAAGATACACCCCTTCATCAAAAGTAATACGCTCATTTGCATATACTTTTTCTGCAATGGTTTTTAATTCTTTAGAAATCTTTGCATCTAATAAAACGGAGGTTATCGGCTGAGTTTGCATACAATCAAATTTGTGGCACAAAGTTACGCTTTGTGTGGTTTAATAACAAATGAGCAGCACTATTTGTTCAGCAGGTAATAATACCATTGTTCTAACTAAACAATTATAAACGTAACGTGAATGATACAATTTCAATAAACAACAATGTTAGATGAGTGCATTGAACGTCCATGAAAACCTTTATCTTTGCAACAATGAGTCAAAAACACATCCTGCTGGTAGAAGATGAAGAACATCTATTAAAAACCATCCAACTAAACCTGGAATTGGAAGGATATGTTGTGACTCCCGCCACCAACGGAATTGAAGCATTGAAAGAATTCAGGAAAGGAACATTCGATCTAATTTTATTGGATGTAATGCTACCGGAGATGAATGGGTTTGATGTGTGTGAAGAGATTCGGAAAGAAAATAACCGTGTTCCCGTAATTTTCCTCACAGCAAAGGGTTCCAGTGAAGACCGCATTCAAGGGTTAAAATTAGGTGCAGATGATTATTTGACCAAACCTTTTAATCTGGAAGAATTATTATTGCGGGTACAGATAATTTTAAGAAGAAGCGCTCCACCTCATGATCAGGAAAAAAGCATTGAAAAATATTCCTTTGGTGAAAATGAAATAAATTTTATTACTTATAACATCATTGGGGTTGGCGGGCAACAAATGGAGATTACCAAACGTGAAATTGCCTTGCTGAAACTATTGACAGAGCGAAAAGGAGAAGTTGTTTCCAGAGAAGAGATTCTTGATGCTGTTTGGGGCAAAGAAGCTTTTCCGTCGTCCAGGACGATTGATAATTATATTTTAGCATTCCGTAAATACTTCGAGAAGAATCAAAAAGAACCGATGCACTTTCATTCCATCCGAGGTGTTGGGTATAAATTCTCAGCGTAATAACTCATGCGCATCTATTCTCACCTTCAAGAAAAAATCGATTGAGATTGATGTAGGATAATCGAAAATACGTCTTAATAAATTAAGTTATCGGTTGCAAATCCCTTTAAATGCGCAGTATTCACAATTATCAAGCTCGTGTGTTTGAACAAAAGGCACTTTCGCATCAAAAATCTCTGAGAGGATAAGCTGCAATTGTGTTTCAAATTCATTTAGCACTTCCGCGCTTAATTTTTCGGAACCATTTACTTTCACGGTTTTTAATCCTGCACTTAATTCTCTGAAGGTGATAATACCTGAAACAATACCTTCAGTAATAGCAGGATTCATCTTGTGATACAGCCAGGCATAGGTCAATAATTGAAAACTTTTTGCAAGTGTTGCCTCCTTACGAAGATCTTCCCAATCTTCAAATTGCAACTCTTTCGTATCTGCCAAACCCGTCTTGTAATCAACAATCCGGATAACACTCCCCAAAGAATCGATCCTATCTGACTTCCCTTTTATTTTTACTTCACGTGCTCCCACCTGAAGTGTTGTTTCCAACACCGACTCCAATGATTTAATAATAAGAGGCTGTCCGCCTTTTTCCGACTTCATCATTAAGGCAATCTCAGCATCCAAAAAATTGATGATGAATTTCAATGCCACTTTTATGGTCAACAAATTTTTACCATAACTGATCTCACTCGTGCTGTACTCTTTCTCAAATGTTGAAACAGTAAGCTGTTCGACATTTTTTTTCATTTCCTTAATATCAGCAACTACTATTTTTTTGCCAACGTAAGGTTTATAGAATGTTTCCAATACTTCATGGATCACAGTCCCTAATGTATCTGCGCCAATGGTTTCTTCTACCTCATCGGCTTCTTTTAATCCAGCTATGGCATTAAAATAAAACGCCAAGGAACAATTGCGGTATTTATTTAATAGGGAGGGTGAAAAACCATATTCGGAACGCGCTTTCAATTTTTCAAAAACAAAGGGCGTCTTTTCTATAATGATCTCATTGCCTATTTTATCGGCAATCACAGGGATGTTAACCAATTGTTCAACAATGGTAACATTCGGATTTACTTTTGGTAGTTCATAAATCAGCTGTGTCAGGAACCGGCTTTTTTCACCGCTTCCCAATGCATCACTTTCTGTATTATACAACAAGTAAATAGTGGTAGCTCGCTGTAATAAACGATAAAAATGATACGAAAAAATGGCATCTTTATCGCTATACGTAGGCAGACCGAAAAAACGTTTCAACTCAAAAGGAATAAATGAATTGACGGTTTTTCCGGAGGGCAGAATATCTTCGTTGCACGAAAGCAGAATCACATTTTCAAAATCCAGCGTCCTTGTTTCCAACATACCCATCACTTGCAAACCCATCAATGGCTCACCATAGAATGGAAGTGTACTGCTTCTCACAATTTGATTTAAGACACTGCGTAAAGATTTAAAATCGAGGATCGATTCCGGATAATTTTCCATCAATACTTGAATACGCTTGATGATCTTTGTAAATGCAAATAAATATTCTAATTCTAAACTCGCTTTGCCCTCTTCTTTTTTTGTCTGCTGTAAAACAATTCCATTCTTTAAGGTGTCGATCAGATAATGAACACAAGCAATTCCTTCAGCCGGTTTCAACCAGTGTTTAAAAATAGGAAGCATTACTTCCCATTCCTTGTCGCAGCCCAACTCAATAAAAATATTTTCCAGCATAGAGATACCAGCAAATACAATATTCCTTCCCTGGATCAGCTTCGTTACTTTATTGACAGCGTATTCTTTACCTACTCCTGCCAAAGCAATGGTGGTATACGGATGGCACAATAACTTTAAAATATCATTGTGATAAAAACTATAATTCTCTTTTCCATTTGCCAGCTTCAATCCGTTTTCATGCAGTCCGAATACGAGATCGAAATAACCGGCAACAGGAGTGCTCTTCAATGGATATCCCATTGTAACGTTGATGTCCTCTAAATTATCCGGCAAAGAATGTAAGACAGGAAACAGCAAATTTTCATCTGCTAACACTAAAGCTGTGGTCTGCAAGCTCTCGTTGGTTTTCTGTAATTGAGTTACAAGACTTCCAGCAACTTTGGCTTGTGCTACATTTTTAGCTGCACCAATAACAGTGATTGTTTTCTTTTCATTGGAAAGTAAAGTCTCTTCAAAAAAAACATTGCGATCTTTTAATTTCTTGAAGTTTCCAAATTCATTGTATTTTCTGATAAACCTACCGGCTTCTTGATTGAGATTACCGACATAATACGCATCGGTATCCCATAGTATTTCAGCCTTGTCGGCATTCAACAAACGCTCTATGATCTCTTCTTCGGCTTTGTTAAGTGCATTGAACCCAGCGAAAATAATTTTTTTCCATGGATACTTTTCTACACGCTCTACTGCCTTGTCGGCAACAATTCGATATGCTAACCCCTGGTATGCCTGATTTTTGGAAAGTAATCGATTTCTGAAATCATGGTAATATTCACCTAACAATTTCCAGAATTCAAGGTATTGCTTTTGAAAATCGGTTAAACCTTCCTCCGCATTTAAAGTCCAGGCTTCTAACTCTTTAATATCTTTTAAGTTTCCGAATAGTTGCGAGGCATCTACTAAGTATCTGTCAATCTCATTCAAATCACTCAATAAAATCTGTCCCCATTTACAAAATTCATCAAAGCTCTCTACTTCTTTTTTACCAACTGATTTTACCGTTTCATACAATTCGAAAAGCAAGGTGGTGGAATCGGCAATCTCCAATTCAGCAAGCAAAGCAACAAAATCTTCGGTGGCATATATTTCTGGACTCCAGAAGGTCTTTTTCAGATTCGCGGATAAATGTGTTTTTAAGAATAATCCTGCTCGTCTGTTGGGAAGAACAATGCACAATTCACTGATGTCGTCACCATATTTATCATACAGATATTTGACGGTTTTTTCGAGGAAGGATTGCATTTTTCGATTAATATAATTGTAATTTTCAGAACGTATTCTTATAAAATGTAAATATAAAATACTAATCGGGAATATTGCTACGTTATATGCAAAAGAATTAATTATGAAAAAGGTGCTCTCACTTCTAATTATCGGACAGATCAGTTGTATCTTTCCTTTCATGTTGCAAAGTCAAACCAACACAGCACAACTAAAACCTGCTACAGATGCTTGCCCTAGCTGGAATAAAAAACAAGTGACTAGCAAAGCCGATTATTTCGCTTTTCTGAGCAAAAGAACTGTTCCGCAAAACCCAAACAATTTTAATGTTCCTAAGTATCAAAATTTCAATGCAACAACTTCAGAAAAAAAAGCGAGGCAAACGGATGTTGAAACAAATCTCGTTTCAATAAAAAAGTACGATGAAACGGTACTCGTTGCCAATAATGAAATATCCACCATTCAATCAGTCGCAAAACCTACTACTAAAATTCTGGAAGAAACACAGCCCGCTGTTATTGAAAAGGATCTAAAAGAAACAGCACAAGAAGACAAAGGAGTGGATGTTACAGGAGCTAAGAAAGAAGATAAAAAAACAGGCTTGAACAAAACAAAAACACATGTGAAACGAGAAAAAAAGCATTTAATGAAAAAAATACGATTCAAAAGAAAAAACGCAACCACTTGTCCGAATTTTTAAGTATGGAAATCACGTATCCTCAGTTTCGAAAATACCCTAACAACAAAGCTTTTTTCAAGATCATCTCTTCCACTATTTGGGAAGAAATACAGGTAGTGGGAAGCAAACATATTCTGAATCACTTCACGGTGAATATCCTGCCTGACAGAAATTTTATTTATGATATGACATTTGATTACAAAAACAACTGGACAGCGATTGAAGAAGAAGAATATCTTTTTTATCGCAAAAACGCTGAGCCTGGAAAGTAAGAACTAATTTGGTTCGTCGTTATAAGGTAGTCATGAATGCGGCAATCTTATTTAGAAGCGAAGAAATTGCAACACGATACTAAAAACGGTATCTCGCAATGATGCTCCATTTAAATGTTCTCAAGTAATACTGTTCAATGTTGCTCATACTAAAAAAAAACACCCCGTTAAAATTGAACGAGGTGTTTTTTTTATAATTACAAAGAATACTTACCAGATCTCTGCTCTTTCAGATTTCGGACGATACATTTTATCACCTTCTTTTACACCAAATGCATCATAAAACTCTTGCATATTACTTGGAGGACCGTTTACACGGAAGTTACCAGGAGAATGCGGATTTGTTTGAACCATATTTTTCAAGTACTCTGCTCTCATATTTCCTCTCCAACCTTGAGCCCAAGCTAAGAAGAAACGCTGTTCTGCAGTGAATCCGTCAATTTTTTCAGGAGCAGGTTTTCCTTCTAACGATTTTTTGAATGCATAATAAGAAATTGTCAAACCACCTAGATCGGCAATATTTTCACCCAATGTAAGCTCACCTCTAACATGCATGCTATCAATAGCGATGTAGTTATTGAATTGAGAAACTAAGATATCTGTTTTCATTTTGAAATTCGATTTATCTTTTTCTGTCCACCAATTTTTCAAGTTTCCATCAGCATCAAATTGAGCCCCTTGATCATCAAAGCCATGTGTTAACTCGTGTCCGATGATAGCACCCATACTTCCGTAGTTCACAGCATCGTCAGCGTCCGGGTTAAAAAATACCGGCTGCATGATACCCGCAGGGAAGACGATCTCATTCATTGATGGATTGTAATACGCGTTAATTGTTGGTGTGGTCATTCCCCACTCCGTGCGGTCAACAGGTTTCCCTAATTTGTCTACCATTTCTTTAAATGAATAAACGTTGGCACGCATGTAATTTTGAACATATGAGTCGCGTTTAATATCTAATGTAGAATAGTCTTTCCATTTATCAGGATATCCTAATTTCAACATTACTTTATCTAATTTTAAATTAGCCGCTTTCTTCGTTTCTTCACTCATCCAATCACGGCTAGCAATACGAACACGGTATGCTGCAATTAGATTTTTCACCATTTCTCCAACACGATTTTTGCTTTCCTGAGTAAAATGTTTCTCTACAAATATTTGTCCTAAAGCATCTCCCAAGGAACCATCCGTAGCTTCCAAAGCACGCTTCCAACGAGGTTTCAAAGCAGGAATACCTAATAATTTTTTTCCGTAGAAATCGAAATGTTCGTTCACAAAATTGTCGCTTAACTTACTTGCCATTCCGTCAATTAATCCCCAACGTAAATACGTTTTCCAATCATTGATGGAAACAGATTTCAAGGACGCGTTAAATTGTTTGAAGAATTCTGGTTGAGCCACAATAACAGTATCTACGGCTTTTAAACCGATTGCTTCAAAATAAGTTTGCCAGTTGAAATTAGGAGTCATTTCAGCTAATAACTTGAACGATTTTTTATTGTATTGTATTACAGGATCACGCATTTCAATATTTGTCATGGACGATTTCGCAAAATTTGTTTCAATATCATAAACCGTCTTCGCATTTTTTTCTGCTACATCCTTTTTATCACCTAGTAAAACAAACATATTGACAAGATGTGACTTGTATGCTTTTTGTATTCCCAAAGTGCGTTCATCCTTATTCGTATAATAATCTCTGTCTGGCAAAGAAATACCGCCTTGCCCTAATTGAGTCACATATTGAGAACTGATCTTTGGATCTTGTCCTATGTAACCACCAAACATAGCGCCAACACCTATAGTATGAAGATGAGCCAGTTCTTTGATAAGGTCTTCTGACGTTTTAACATTTTCAATAGCTGCAAACTCATCATTTAAAGGAGTGATCGCATCTTTATTCAATTTCACTGAATCCATTGCAACAGAAAAGAAGTCACCTATTTTTTGTGTGTTGCTTCCTGCTTTTGCTGTTTTATCAGCCGACGCATCTTGAAGGATGGTCAATAATTTTGCTTTATTCAGCTTTTCTAATTCATTGAAACTACCCCAGCGGCTTTCTGACTCAGGAATAGCGTTGTTTTTAATCCATGTACCGTTTACAAACTGATAAAAATCGTCTGTAGGTTTTGCCGTACTATCAATATTTGCAATATCAATACCGGTGTTTTTTGCTGCTGAGCTTTCTTCCTTTTTAGCATCTCCACCACAAGATGTAAAAGTAATTAGGGAAGCAACTACTGAAAGTTTTAGAATATTCTTGTTCATGTTTTTTTTATTTAGAGAACGAATTTACTTTAAAACATTTATATGGCAAAATGATTTTATTAAATGATTTATTTCTGCGACAAAAGTCAATTATAAATAGAGCAAATGCAGCAGTATTAAAAAAGAAAAAAAGCCTTGATTTATTGACTTCACAAACTTTTATTATTAAACAGAGACCACTTTCTCGTCCTCAATATACACCAAGAGCCTTTTTGAAACTGAATATCCCAGCTGATTCAACAGGTCGGAATAACCGATAATCTGTTTTTTATGATCTTGTTTTTCCCCACCCGTTTTATAATCTATAATAACTGCTGTTTTTCCACTTAGAACAACTCTATCGGGGCGAAAGAATTCTCCCGCAACAGAGATGATCTCCGCCTCGTTTTTAATAATTTGTCCGGGTGCAAAATAAGCCTTCAATTCCGGAAGTGTAACTATTTTTGTAAGTGTAAGCTTCAGCGCTTCTTTTTCTGGGATAGTGATCATTCCTTCTCCGCACATGGCATTGATAGCAGGAACTATATCATCTATGGTTTTAACTTTTGCAAATGCTGTATGAACGAGATTTCCGTAATCTTTCTTTACTTCCGCCATCTGCGTATTCCAGATGCTTGGAGCAGCAGCACGCATTTTAATATGTCCCCTCCATTGGTTCGAATTAAAAGTATCCAACTTAAAGTTGGACACTCCCGCTGCTTTCGAATGTTCTACATGCGCTACCTCTTCACCAGAGGTATAAACCGACTTCCCTTCATCCCATTCTCCGTTATTTTGATAATAATAGGCAAGCATGTCACTAATACTCTTCATGTTTTCAGGCGTTTTGCCGGGTTTCCCCGAAAACACATACATCCGTTCTTCCGCACGTGTCAAACCAACATATAAGACATTTAAATTATCGAGCAAGGATTTATTATTTTCTTCCTCAAACAAATCGCCATACGGGGTTTCCATAAGATCTTTATTCGTAGGAACTATGGCCGAAGGAAGATCAGGCAGCTTACTATTTTTAATATCGATCCATAAATTCTTTTTACCCGTTTCAACTCTAGTGTTGGAAAATGGAAGAATAACGGCAGGAAATTCCAATCCCTTGGAACGATGAATGGTCATAATACTCACCGCATCCATTCCATGAGGAACAATAAGAGACGCCTTCATTTTTTTCTCTTCCCAATACGCTATAAAATCATTTAAATTATTGTTCTTCTTAATGGAATAATTCAACACCTCATCCAGAAAAAATTGCAGGTAGGCGTTTGGCATTGCATTCAACTTAAAAATACGAATCAGCTCTTCACACAATTCATACAAAGCCATTTTAGAAAGATGCGTGACACTAAAATCTATTTTTGCCGACTGAATAATCGCACTAATCCCGGTTCTGTTCTGCAACACTTCATCAATAGTTGTTTCAACTAAATAGCCCGAAGCAACAAGGTATTCCAAAATTTCTGTTTGAATAATATTATTAGACGTGTTCGCTAAATATTTAAGCAGCGAATGCAGGAAATTTATTTCTGCTGAATTACTTAATAATAAAGAATCGGATGAAATAACTTCAACTCCGTTTTGTGTCAGATAATTTGCTATGTCACTACCATCGGTGTTTTTACGAACAAGAATTGCAATATCTTTCAGTTTATAATTTTGAGTCTGCAAATGCCGGATAACTTCCAGCGTTCTTATTTTATTCTGATCACGAAAAAATTCCTTTTCACCATCAATAAATTCCACCTGTACTAAACCACCCTTATTTTCTGGATTAAAACCTTGTTCCAATCCTTGATAGATTGTCTGATATTTCTCATTTAACTTGCTTGCAAGTGTTCTGAAAAGTGAATTGTTAAATTCGATCACTTCCCGTTTACTCCGGTAATTTTTATCTAGAACTTGAGGATCATGATTTCGGACCAACGCCTCTTCCCGCTCCAAAACCAATGGATTGTCGTTATGTTTAAAGATTTGAGGAAGCAATGCAAATTGCTCCACTTCACCTCCACGCCAACGATAGATGGCTTGTTTACCATCCCCTACCAGCATTGTAAAATGACCACTGGCCAAGGAATTGTCGATAAGCGGAAGTAAATTCTGAAATTGAAGAACAGATGTATCCTGAAACTCATCGATCAAATAATTATTATATCGTTCGCCTAAACGCTCATAAATAAAAGGGATGGGCTCATTCAATACAATTTTTGCAATCATTTTATTGAACTCCGACATGTGCAGCACATTATTCTGCGCCTTGTATTCATTGAGCAATTTTTCAATTTCATTTAAAACAGCCAGCGAATAAATATTTTTATTGATCAGTTGAAAGAGCACATAATCTGAATAATCTGTATCCTTTATAATCTGAATCGCATTAAAACAATCGATCAAATTTGGTTTAACAGCATCGATCTCCAATTTTGCTTTTTCAGAAACTTTTCCGCCATACCATTTATCTTCTCCTGCTGTTGCTTGAACATAGGTATTCGGAGAAATGTAATCCATTCTCCCTTTTGATAATTTATCAAAATAGGCTGCAATGCCTTTGTCGCCATAATAAAAGTCCTTGCTTGTCAACCCGGCATTTTTTATGAGTACCGTTGCTTTTTCAGCTTCTTTGGTGACAGCTGTCTCAAACTTTTTTAGTTCAGCAAACAAGGTATCCTTGATCTTAAAAAAATCATCGACACTCAAATGCCTCAGCTTATCAATATAAACAGCGCCTTCCTCATTTAATAGATTTTTAGCGAATTTCTGTAGATCGTTTTCGATGTGCCAGCTTTTCTCATCATCCGTTTTACTCTCTGTGAATTCAACCAATGCTTTGGTCAGTCGTTCATCATTGCCTATTTGTCCGATCAATAGATCAATGGCTTGGCCCAATAGTTTTTCGTCATCCATTTCAATCTCAAAACTCATCGGGATCTTCAAATCGAATGCGAACGTGCGGACTACTTTATGCACAAAACTGTCAATTGTTCCGATAGCAAAATCAGAATAATTATGAAGAATAGCTGTGAGAATCTGTTGCGCTCTTTTGCGAATGAGGGTATCATCTATTTTTTGATTCGCATTCAATTTCTTATGTTCCTTCAAAGAAGCCAGTAAGTTTTTGGTGCCGGAGGATAGTTGAGAATAGTCCGCTTCCGAAAGTTCTTTCAGCGCTTTGATGATACGCTCTTTCATTTCAGTAGCCGCTTTATTTGTAAACGTAACAGCTAAAATATGTTTGTAGGCTTGTGGCGGATTCGCTCCATCATTCAATGCCAAAGCCAAGTACTCTTTTACCAACGTAAAGGTTTTCCCCGAGCCTGCTGATGATTTATATATAGTAAAGTTCTTTCCTAACATCATTTTTAATTTTTACATCATTGCGAGTGAAGTACAAACGTGGTAATCTCATTTAACTGCATGTTTGAGATGACCACACCATTTCTACGAAAAGAATTCGCAATGACGCTCCGTAAAATTATTCCCTAATAAAACACAAGGAATCCCCTTTGCAAATTACACAAAAAATGATTAACATTGTGTAAGTAAACCCGATTCAGATGAAAACCTTCAAAATACTTTTCTCCTCTTTATTCATTTGCTTTTCGTTCTTTTCTGGTGCTCAGGAAAGCAACATCGTTCCGGGAAATTTAATTGTTATGGTTCATTCGGAATCAGACGCATCGCAACTCACCTCTGAATTACAATCGCTCTTCGGCATTACAACCGAACTTAAAGTGGAACGTGCGCTTTCCCAATCAATGCATATTTATTTATACAACTTTAATTCAACGACAATTAATCAGGATCTTTTATTAAAAGCGGTCAGAAGAAATCATCTGGTAAAAATTGCACAATTTAATCATATGTTTCAGGAGCGGGTCATTCCGGATGACACGCAATTTGGATCGATGTGGGACCTCAACAATACAGGAGCCAGCGGAGGATTGATCGATGCTGACATTGATGCGCCAGAAGCTTGGGACATCACCACAGGCGGATTAACATCTTTAGGGGATACTATTGTTGTTGCAGCCATTGATGGTGGGTTCGATCTAACACATGTTGATCTAAACTTCTGGAAAAATTACAATGAGATCCCTTCCAATGGAATTGACGATGATGGCAATGGCTATATTGATGATGTAAAAGGATGGAATGCAGGAACCAATTCCGATGCTATAACTTCAGCCTCCCATGGAACACATCTTTCGGGCACCATCGGAGCAAGAGGAAATAATGCAACAGGAATTACGGGAGTAAACTGGAATGTGAAAATAATGGCGGTTAGCTATGGCAATACAGCAACAGACAGTGCTTTAGAATCAAATGCGGTGGAATCATATGCGTATGTCCGCGATCAACGTAGATTATACAATCAAACAAATGGAGCAAAAGGCGCTTTTGTGGTTGCCACCAATTCATCATTTGGAATTGATAACGGACAACCTGTTAATTTCCCCTTGTGGTGTGCGATGTATGATTCATTAGGTGCTGTGGGTATTTTAAGTGCTGCTGCAACTGCTAATCACAATTGGAACATCGATGTGAATGGTGACATACCAACAGCATGTACTAGCAACTGGATGGTTGCTGTTACAAACACAAATAGTAATGATCAGAAATATGGGAATGCTGGTTACGGAGCCACGACCATCGACCTAGGAGCACCTGGAACAGGAATCTATTCCACCATTCCAGGAAATGCTTATGTTAGCATGACTGGCACATCTATGGCCACACCTCATGTTGCAGGAACCATTGCATTAATGTATTCTACGCCTTGCGCGCAGTTCATTACAAATTACAAAGCTGATCCTGCCGGTGTAGCATTGATCGTAAAAGATTCGATGCTAGGTGCTGTTGACCAGATCTCTGATTTAAGTGCTGCTAATTATGCAACCGTTTCCCAAGGAAGATTAAATGCCTATAAGTCGGTGAAAGCGATGCAAAATTATTGTGCTGCTGTGGGCATCGATGAAAGTGAAGCAACAACCGAATTCGGAATTAAAAATATTTATCCTAATCCCGCTTCCACTAATTTAACCCTTGTTTATTATAGTGCTGAAGCCACTGAAATAAGTATCAGTAATTTATTCGGACAAGAAATAAAAAAGATTGAAGGCGAAGCATCCAAAGGTATTCACCAACTATCCATTGATGTATCCTCCATTGCTAAAGGTATTTATTTTATAAAGCTCTTCCGTACTAATTCTGGGTCTAATGTTATTAAGGTAATTATAGATTGACAATCCCATTTATAAAATGTTTTAATAAAAAAAAGCTTCCTGAGATTCAGGAAGCTTTTTTATTAAAATACTATTTTATTTAGTGCATTTTAGCACAAGCATCGCCACATTTTTTAGCACACTCTTCTTTTGTTTTGCAGCCATGAGTGCATGCTTTCATACAACTTTTAACCTCTCCTGAGCAATTACCTGAGGCTGCTTTGTCTTTACAACACGCTTTTTCAACAGGCGCTTTATCTTTACAACACGCTTTTCCTTCCGTCATGCCAGCATGATCTTTACAACCAGCAGCTGAACTCATTCCGGCATGTTTAATACACATGGCTTTTTCTTCAGGCGAACATTTAACTGAATCACAATATTTAGCACATGCTTCTTTGGTCATGTTCATACATTTCATCATATCGCATTTAGCACCTATAAATTTTCCATCGGTACCATACATGCTCATGCAATATGCTTTTTCATCTGCAGAACATCCTTTTTCATCACACATTTTAGCACAGTCTTCTTTGGTCATAGTAGCACATTTGCTCATATCGCATTTGCTTTCCATACAACCTTCATGCATCATTCCTGTGCAACCTTCGTGCATTTCAGAACATCCACCGTGCATTTCTGCCCCCATAGAACATTCACTCTGCATCTTATCTTTATCGCAACCCATTCCTGCTTCAGCAGTATTTACTGCGATATAAGGAGCAATAACCAAAGAAACGATAGACATTAATTTAATAAGGATATTCATAGAAGGACCAGAAGTATCTTTAAATGGATCACCAACAGTATCTCCAGTAACAGAAGCTTTGTGTGGTTCTGATTTTTTATAGAACATTTCACCATTGATCATTACCCCTTTTTCAAAAGATTTTTTTGCATTGTCCCAAGCACCACCTGCATTTGATTGGAAAATACCCATCAACACTCCGGATACTGTAACACCTGCTAATAAACCACCTAATACTTCCGGACCGAATGTAAAACCAACAATCACAGGAGTGATCAATGCAATAGCTCCTGGCATCATCATTTCACGGATAGAAGCCTTTGTAGAAATAGCCACACATTTTTCATATTCTGGCTTCGCTTTGTATTCCATGATACCTGGAATTTCGCGGAACTGTCTACGCACTTCTTGTACCATGTCCATCGCAGCTTTACCAACCGCTTGAATACACAATGCAGAGAATATAAAAGGAATCATCGCACCAACAAATAAACCTGCTAATACATTTGCTTTGTAAATATCAATATGAGAAATGCCTGCAATACCAACAAAGGCAGCAAACAATGCCAATGATGTTAAGGCTGCTGAAGCGATTGCAAATCCTTTTCCTGTTGCTGCTGTTGTGTTACCTACTGCATCTAAATTATCTGTACGCTCACGAACTTCAGGAGGCAATTGACTCATTTCAGCAATACCACCAGCGTTATCTGCAATCGGACCGAAAGCATCTATTGCTAATTGCATAGCCGTTGTAGCCATCATTCCTGCTGCTGCGATAGCCACACCATACAAACCTGCAAAATGATACGAAGCCATAATACCACCAGCCAATGTTAATATTGGAATAACTGTTGATTTCATCCCTACTGATAAACCACCAATAATATTAGTAGCATGCCCTGTAGAAGATTGTTGAATAATAGAGTTTACAGGACCTTTACCCATTGCGGTGTAATACTCGGTAACAATACTCATGATTGCCCCTACAACAGTACCAACAACTATCGCTAAGAAAACGCCCATTTTAGTAAATGGAATTTCACGAAGCGTAATAACTCCATCAGGCAACATATACATGACAATAAAATAAGACGCAATTACTGTTAGGATCATTGATGACCAGTTACCCAAATTCAATGCATTTTGAACATTTGATTTATCATCTTTAATGGTAACAAACCAAGTTCCTATAATTGAGAAAACGATACCTAAACCACAGATTACCATTGGTAATAAGATTGGTGACATACCACCAAAGTTATCTGTAACAATGATCTCTTGTCCTAATACCATTGTAGCCAAAATCGTTGCTACATAAGAACCAAATAAATCGGCACCCATACCTGCAACATCACCTACGTTATCACCAACGTTATCAGCAATGGTAGCCGGGTTACGAACGTCATCTTCTGGGATACCTGCTTCTACTTTTCCAACAAGATCAGCTCCAACATCGGCAGCTTTTGTATAAATACCACCTCCAACACGAGCAAATAAAGCAATGGACTCAGCTCCCAAAGAGAACCCTGTCAATACTTCAATAGCTGTTTTCATTTCGTTGCTATCAACATTAACAACATGAAACATTTTTAAGAAAACAATAAACAATCCACCCAAGCCTAAAACAGCTAAACCAGCAACTCCTAAACCCATTACAGTTCCACCTGTGAAAGAAACTTTCAAGGCTTGTTTTAAACTTGTTTTAGCAGCCTGCGTAGTACGAACATTTGCTTTGGTAGCTACTTTCATACCTATGTATCCTGCAGTAGCAGAAAATACAGCACCAATAATAAACGCGATAGCTATAATCCAACTTCCGTGAATTTCTTTTCCATTTATTTCATGAATAGTTCCTGAATAGGCTAACAATGCTGCAGCAAAAACAACGAAAATGCTGAGCACTTTCCATTCTGCTTTTAAAAACGCCATTGCGCCATCTGCAATATAACCGGCAAGTTCTTGCATGTTTTTATCACCGGCATCTTGCTTATTAACCCAAGCAGATTTTATCGCCATTACGATCAATCCTAAAATCCCTAAAGCGGGAGCTAAATAAATAATGTTCATACTGTTTTATTAAAAGTTAATTTTTAATTAATTGTCACACTACAAGTGTGTTATTCCCCTTGTTAAGGGGTGCGAATTTATGTAAAATATCGTAAATATCAAAAACAACTGACAATCAACACGTTAGCAGACTACTCAAGTGCCCTTTTGTTAAAGATGATGTAACCAAAGTGGAATAAAACGGAGAATGGTTCTTTGACCTGATCATAATAATTAACACTAAGGCTCATAGGACCAACAGGCGTATGCCAAACAACAGCTGCTGTTCCTATATAATGTTGAAGTGCGAAAGGAGTCCCGTATTCAGTTTTTAGATTTGCAGTTTTAATAAGCACCTGATAAGGCTGATAAATATATCCCTCCGCTCTGAATTCTATATTTTTTCTGATATTGACAATCACAATTAAACCACCTGCTAAATATTTATGTGTCCGGTAATTTTCCTTAAAAAGCGTTTTACTGTCGGGAGTCGGTTGAAAGGCTTGTGCAGTAAGAATACTGGAGGTGTAATTATTAAAAAAAGATTGCGTTGAATAAACGCCTTCTCCGTATACCCCTATTTTTATTGCACCTTTTCGATTGAAAAAGCGTTCTCCTGTCGCTTTTAACACAAACCAATCGTGATGATTCGCAAATTCGGCTGTATCTATTGAGGTAGAACCCGGAATATTTTCTTCAAAGCCATTCACGTAACGTAACTTAAGATTTAAAAATCCTCCTCGACTAGGGTAAAGTTTTCTATTCAACGAATTAACCTCATAATAAGCCTGTGTAGTAAAGACATCAAAATTAGTTCTATCTGCAGTGTCCAGTTGAACAAAATAAGGTGTCTGATAATACTTGTCGGTAATGCGAGCTAGCCCTGCACCTCCGACAATTCTACCTTTTTTTCCAGTTGGAAATCCAATATTTAAATTTCCATACTCTTCACTTTGAATTAAATAGGCAGGTTTGGTATCTTCCTTAAAAGCACTGCTGCTGCTGTAATAATCCCATTTATTCCAGGTAATGCAAGGCTCAATAAAAATGGGTATGCGGAATGGAAAATCAAATCGTGTTTTTAGTTGTGCCGAACTATACAGTTTGCCAAAATAAGCATTGGACATCACGCCAAGTGCAAACCGCCCCAAATAATTATATTGAAACCCTATGTAACCTTGACTAATAGGACGGTTAGAAAAATTTCCGCCAAAGTCTGTTATTAAATTCCGCTCTTTTTTAATCCTTAAATTCAAATCATAGAATCCAGTAGTTGGATTAAACTTTGCCAAAGGGTAAATCGATTTGATTTTGTCATCTGCAGCAAGTCGGAAGTATCCTTCCTTCATATCCTCTAAAGAAATCTGTTTGTTTTTATGACGCAATACTTTTCTAGCATAATCAGCCTGACTTTTGGTTAAGCCTTCAATATTTATTTTATCGAAAATAATTTTGGGTTGAGCTCCTTTGAAATTGCTCCTTCTAATAGATAATTCGGTAGAGTCTACTCTTCTCTCTACATATTTTTTAATATAATCCATCTGACGCATCGCTGCAGCATAACCACTATCAATTATTGGCTGAAGGTTACTGAAATTAAACAAACTCACCTCTGTTTTAGGTTCAATAATAACACCACTCTCACATAAAATATTATAATTGGATTTGCTCTGAAGCATCGTTTTAATTTGCGACAACAGATTGTCTTCATCGGGAGGCGGATTATTTCCGGTGACATTACTGCCGATCATAAAATCTGGATAAAACTCCTCATACATAATATTTGAAGGAAAGTTATTATACAAACCACCATCAAACATTAATTTACCATTTATAGTTATCGGACGAATATAAAAAGGATAGGACATGGAGGCGCGAACAGATTGGGCAAGATCGCCTTCACGAAAAACAACTGATTCTTTTTTTTCGATATCAGAAGCAACACAACGAAATGGAACAAACAAACTGTCGAATTTACAATTTGCAGCAGCTGTGGCTCCACTTGTCAACTCCATCATTCCAAAATCCATTGCGATTGGTGAGATCAAATTTGTTGGAAGACTAGAAATAAAAGCAGAATCTAGGGAAAGTTTAAAGGTTAACCACGATGAATTATCATCCGTTCTTTTAAAGTAGTAAGCATATTTTTCATCTACGATCCCCTCCGACCAGTTTTTAAATCGCTCTGTTTTAACAATCGCCTCAATCTGTGAAGGTGAATACCCTACTGAATACATTGCTCCTACCAATGCTCCCATAGAAGTTCCCGAAATATAATCGATAGGGATATGATTTTCCTCTAATGCTTTTAAAACTCCTATGTGTGCAATGCCACTTGCAGCACCTCCACTTAGAACTACACCTACTTTTTGGGCATCTGCAGATTGAAGCGAAAACAGAATCAACAGCGCACTAATAAACACAGATGTTGATTGTTTTAAAAAGCTCATAATGGTTGGAAGTTATGGATGCAAAGCTAATAAGAATTAATAAATGAAAAACAATCTCTTCATCGGAATTAAGACGAAATTCCCTTCAGCAGTTGCCTGAAATATTCCGGCGACCTTAACAATCGTGAACCATACCATGAAAACATTTCACCATCAACAATTCGTATTGTAGCAGATGGCAATAGCTGTCGAAATTGCTCTATATGCTTTTCTTTAAAAGGATATGGCTCAGATGAAAGTAATATCAATTCGGGATTCGCTTCCAAAATTTCTTCGTTATTAACTGCCGGATAACGGGACGATTTATGCAAAAAAACATTTTCGAAACCACAAAGCTTCAACATTTCATTGATAAAGGTATTATGACCTGCCACCATATAAGGATCATTCCAGATAAAATAGGCTGTTTTAGCGGGAACGTTTAAGGCTTCAACTTCATTAAAAAATAAATTGAATTTCGCTTCGACTTCCAACTTCAATAAGGTTGCTTCTTTGTTTTTGCCAACCAAAGCACCAACCCGCGTAATCATATCATACGCATCTTGTAACGAATAAATATCACTCATCCACACAGTATAGTGTTTCATCAGCTCCTGGATCTGCTCCTGATCATTCTCTTCTTTATTACCAATGATCAAATCGGGCTGCAAGGCTTTTATCTTTTCGAAATCATATTTTTTTGTTCCTCCGACCCTTGTTTTGGAACGGAACCACTCTTCCGGATGAATGCAAAACTTGGTGATCCCTACCACTTCTTCGCGCAAACCCAAATCAGAAAGCAATTCTGTCTGCGAGGGAACTAAAGAAACGATCCGCTTTGGCGTGGCTGCTAATTCTATTTTACGATTGAGCTGATCTGTAAATTCCAAACCTTGAATATAAAATTGTTAAATAGATAGTAATATCGGTTGTATAAAAGTTTCTTCTCACACAAAAAAAGTAACTTTACAGTAAACAAAAATAGCATAAAAAGCACTCATGAAAAAATTTGTGATTTATAGTTTCCTTTTTTTTATTGTTTCAACAACATATTCTCAACAAGATCTTTTAAAATTTGATGGGTATGCCCAAGGCACCACCTATCATATTTCTTATTTTGATAAAAAAAACAGAAACCTGCAACCTCAGATAGAAAAGATATTAGCGGATTTTGATAAATCTGTTTCCACCTACCTTCCAACATCTATTATATCAAGAATCAATGCAAATGAAAAGAACGTAGTGGTCGACAACTATTTTATTACATGTTTTAATAAAGCAAAAGAAGTTTGGAAAAATACGAATGGAGCATTTGACCCTACTGTTTACCCTTTAGTAAATGCGTGGGGATTCGGTCCAGGAAAAAAGCAAAAAATTGAACAAGCAAAAATAGATAGTATTCTACAATTTGTTGGCTTTGATCTGATTGAATTAAAAGGTAAAAAGATCGTAAAAAAAGATCCGAGAGTCGCTTTGGATTTCAATGCATTTGCACAAGGTTATTCAGTAGATGTTGTATCCGACTTTTTGATCTCAAAAAAAATCACATCATTCATCGTAGAAATTGGTGGCGAAGTTTATGCAAAAGGCAAAAAACCGAATGGAGAAAATTGGCAAATAGGAATAGAGAAACCCATTGATAATAAAAATTCGGAAAACCCTATAAAAGCAATTGTAAAACTTGAAAACCTAGCTACCTCTACCTCTGGAAACTACAGAAGATTTTTTATTGAAAATGGTATAAAATACGGACACCACATTGATCCTAAGACAGGTTATCCGACAAAAAACAACCTGTTAAGTGCCACTGTTTTTGCAAAGCAATGCATTTCTTCCGATGCAAATGCTACCGGAATTTTAGTGTTGGGACTTGAAAAGGCAAAAGAATTTTTATACAACCACCCTGAACTCCAAGCATATTTGATCTATTCAGACGATAAGGGTAATTATCAAATCTATGAAACGCCAGGTGTAAAAGATATTGTTATTGAAGAAGATCAATAAAAAAAGGCATTCTTCATGGAAGAATGCCTTTTTTTATAAGGTAAAAATTTTTATTTAGTTAAAATTAATTTACGTTTAGATGAATTGTCACCATCAAAAACATAAATAAAATAGATCCCATTGGCATAATTTGCTAAATCGATAGCCATAGTTCCAGCATTATTTTGATCGACTTTTTCGTCATAAATAACATCACCTAAAATATCTACTACTTTTACGCTTGTCGCTTTTGAATAGTCGACATTGAATAATCCGATTGTGGGATTAGGATAAACATTTATTTCTGGACCCACTGAAGCAATATCCGCTACACCAGCAATTCCAGGAATCCAATCCAAAGTAATACCGGTAAAATCAGCCGTATTAGCAGGAGTCTGGTGATCAGCAGTTGGACCTTTTGTAAAGGTAAAAGAAGTGGTAACAGTTGAACCAGACCCATGGTTCCATGTTGACTGAATAGTCACTTTATAAACACCATCCGCTACTGTAGTTCCGTTTACCGTTCCTACAACATTTTTGCCATCCCAAATAATTGTTTTAGCTCCAAATGATGAAAGGGTAGCTCCGGATGTTGCATCTGTTGTATTACAAGCTGCTGCCATACAATTTGCTGACGTTCCACCTGAATTTACGGCCCAAGTAGGCAAATGGTCTTTTGTTCCGGTACCTGCATTACGAAGTTTTGTCTTTACAAACACACCAGCACTCGTCTGGATCCAAACGGCTAAAACGTTTTTTGTACCTGTGTAGCAAGGAGAATGAGCTACCTGAGTAAAAGTAAATGTCAAAGTTCCCGGTGTCTGAGCACTCATGGAAATAGAAGAAGCCACTAGTAAAGTTGCAGAAATAAAAAAAAGTATTCGTTTTTTCATGGATGGAATTTTTATTTTTAATGAGTACAAATATAAAAAATGTTTTTGTAGAAATTCTCGATTTCAGACACAACTAAGTATAAATATACGATTTATTCTTTTTTAGCTCGCGCAAACAGATGAATAATCCCAAAAATAGAATTACAGCAGCAGCCACAAAAGGAGCGCCTGGGAAATGAAATGAGCTGTTTTCAGCGGTAAAAAAATAGAACAGATGTGTCATAAGAAGGGGAGAAACAATATTGGCTATACTAAGTAAGGAAGTAATAATTCCCTGTAATTCGCCTTGCTCATTATCATTCACCCGAAAAGAAATGATCCCCTGCAGGGACGGTGGCGCAATCCCTCCTATACAGTAAATGAAAGTGACTACATACAACATCCACGATTGACTTGAAAATGCAAACAAGAGTAATCCCAAGGCAGAAAACAGCAATCCAACATAAACAGTTCGTTGTGGCCCGAATTTAAAATTCGCAAAATTTACAAAGCCTGCCTTCACAATAGCCACCATAACGCCTACAAAAGCTAAAGAATATCCTATTTCCAAATCACTCCAATGAAATAAATATTTGGTGTAAAAGGGCCAAATAGCAGGCATTACCTGAGCCGAAATAAAAATGAAAAACAAAACAATTAAAAGTACTCGGATCTCTTTTTTCTTTTTGATATGTAGAAAGGAGCCGAATGGATTTGCGCGTCTGAAGCTAAATCCTCTTCTATTCTCCAGCTTTAAGGATTCGGGGAGAATAAATAATCCATATAAAAAGTTGAGCAAAGAAAGTACCGCAGCAGCAACAAATGGAATACGAATCCCCCATTGACTCAAAAAACCTCCTAATAACGGACCAATGATAAACCCCAAACCAATTGCTGAACCAATGATACCAAAATTCTGAGCCCGTTTTCCTGGAGGACTACTATCTGTGATGTATGCGAATCCTGTCGTTAGACTAGCTCCACAGATTCCGGCTATTATTCGGCCGACAAATAATAAAGGAAGTGAATTTGCTAAGGCCAGAAAAAGATAATCGATCCCCAACCCGAATAATGAAATTAATAAAACAGGCCTTCTCCCATACCTATCACTCAAACTGCCAAGCAAAGGAGAAAAGAGAAACTGCATAACCGCATAAGAGGCCATCATCCATCCGCTATATGTAATTGCTAGATTAACACTTACCTGACTCACCTCAGCAACAATACTTGCAGCAACAGGATATATGATACGTATGCCAATGCAATCGATCAGAACCGTTATAAAAATAAAGACCAATGGATTTTTTGCTTTCTGCATACCTAAGTTCCCGTATAAACTATTTGCAGATTTTATTCAACTTAGGATCGGATAGTGTTCCGCCAAGCTCCTTATATTTTTTCAGATCAGCACAAGCATTCTTTTTACGATGAAGCCTTAGCTCCAATGCACCTCTTTGCAAATAATATTTTTTATTCAACGGATCGAATGCTATCGCATGATCATAATCAGAAAGAGCACCTGTATCATCTTTCATTTTCTCTTTTGCATTGGCTCTGCTATCAAATACTTCAGCATAATCAGGACGCATTCTAAGTGCTTGATCATAATCTAAAATAGCAGTTGCAAAATGGCTGAGTGCCGCATTAGAAATACCCCGATTATAAAATGCATCAACATTGGATGGCTCCAAGTCAACAACTTTATCAAAATCTACAATCGCGTGTTCAAAATCATTTAATTTTATTTTTGCTAACCCACGCAAAAAATAACTGTCTACACTGCCTTTATCTACTTCAATTTGTTTGCTGTAATCAACAATAGCGCATTTATAATCTTTCAAATTATCTTTTATGAATCCCCTGTCGAAATAAGCTAATGAATCTTTTGGGTTGACTTCAATCACTCTTGAAAAAAATTCAATTGCACCCAAAGAATCTTTGTTAATTAATTTTTCTACAGCACACGCATTAAACTCTTTTATTTGCTGACAATAGCAATAATTAAGAGTAGAAAAAAATGGAAAAAACAAAAGAAAAAACCTTTTCATCTTTATATTATTAGCGAACACCAAACAAAGATAATAGTTAAAGACATGCTATTTAAAACTACAAAAATAATTCAGAATCCCAATATCTGTCGTATATCCTCCTAAAATAAAAATGTCAAACGTTTTTCAAGAGTTTGACATTTCTATACAATAATAGGATACGTATTATTTTGTCAATGCATTAATAATGTCATGACGCGTGATGATATAGGTTTTATCCAATTTAAAATCACGAACCAATACTGCAGGATTGTTATCAGTGATCATGGCAGAAAGTGAATCGATAGGGGCCGATATATCAACAAAAGGAAATGCAGGAGACATGATTGTCTCAATTTTATTATTTTTTATATCGGGATTAGAAACTACGTTAGAATACACTAAACTTTCATTCAAAGAACCTACCATACGTTTATCATGCGTTACTGGAATCTGAGAAATGTCCATTTTATTCATCAACTTCACAGCACTTTCAATGGTATCGGAACTTTCCAGAGTGATTAGTTTTCCATTTGTATTGTTATTAACCAAATCTTTTGCCACCAAGCCTTTTTTATCGAAGAATCCTTTTTCCATCATCCATTCATCATTGAACATCTTTCCTAAATAACGAGTTCCATGATCATGGAAAATAACAACAACAATATCGCCTTCTTTTAATTCGCCTTTCAACTGAAGCAAACCAGCCATGGCAGAACCAGCAGAGTTACCTGCAAAAATCCCTTCACGCTTGGTGATTTCACGCGTCATGATGGCAGCATCTTTATCTGTTACTTTTTCGAAACGATCAATAATATTAAAATCAACATTTTCAGGTAAAAAATCTTCTCCAATACCTTCCGTGATATAGGGGTAAATTTCATTCTTATCAAACTCACCCGTCTCCTTGTATTTTTTGAAAACGGAACCGTAGGTATCTATTCCCCATACTTTAATATTCGGATTTTTTTCTTTCAGATATTTTCCTGTTCCTGTTATGGTTCCGCCTGTTCCTACTCCAACAACCAAATGAGTAATCTTGCCTTCCGTCTGCTCCCAAATTTCTGGACCTGTTTGCTCATAATGAGCTTGAGAATTACTAAGATTATCGTATTGATTCGGTTTCCATGAATTAGGAACTTCTTTTACCAATCGGGAAGATACAGAATAATAGGAACGAGGATCTTCGGGCTCAACATCTGTCGGACAAACAATTACATCTGCACCAAAAGCCCGCAATGCATCTACTTTTTCTTTCGACTGTTTATCAGTTGTAGTGAAAATACATTTATACCCTTTGATGATAGCTGCAATTGCCAAGCCCATACCCGTATTGCCACTTGTACCTTCAATAATCGTTCCTCCGGGTTTTAATCGACCATCTTTTTCTGCATCTTCTATCATCTTCAAAGCCATACGATCTTTTATAGAATTACCGGGATTAAAGGTTTCTACTTTTGCATATACTGTCGCTTTTAAGTCTTTTGTAATGTTATTAATACGAACCATTGGAGTATGGCCGATTGTTCCAAGAATATTATCGCATGTTTTTTTCATTTACAATTACTTTTTTACGAATTTATGAATCTATGTTTTTAAGGAGGTGAAAATACAAAATAGAATGCGGATGACACTAAAAAAAATAAAAAAGAAGATGCGCTAAGGTCTTAAAATTTAGAATTTTCAATTTGATTAACTAAAACGAATTGCTTTAACAGGTGTTATTTTAGAAACGATAAAGCTAGGCAGGATTAACATTATTAAACAACAAAAAAGTGTTCCAACGTTCAATAATAAAATATGGAATAAATTAATTTCAATCGGTATCTGAGAAAGGAAATAGATCTTTGCATCCAATTTAAAAACACCAAAATATTTCTGAAAAAAGGCTAAACTAAGTCCGATTAAATTCCCCCACATTAATCCCTTACCAATAATAAAAGCGGAATTATATAAGAATATTTTTTGAATACTTCCATTTCTTGCTCCCAAGGCTTTCAACAAACCAATCATTGTTGTTCTTTCCAATATCAATATCAGCAATGCCGACATCATATTAATCCCTGCTACAATAACCATCAAAATTAATATAATTTGCACATTCACATCCATCCAATCTAACCAAGCAAAAACAGAAGCATTCAGCTGTTTCACGGTTTGAACAGTTAACCCTTGTCCTATCCATTCATCCACTTCTTCACCTACTTCATCAATTTTCTTAAAATCTTTGATGGCAATCTCAAATCCACCCACAAGATCTTTATCCCAGAAATTTATTTTTTGAATTTGACCAATATCCACCAACACTAATTTTTTATCTATATCCTCATAGCCTGTTTCATAGATTCCTGAAACGTTAAATGTTTTTACTCTTTGTTCATATTGAGTAGACAGCGTATCTTGTTTTTTTGTCAAAAAATAAACAACCATCTTATCATTCAATTTCAACTCTAATTTAGCTGCGAGGTATTGTGAAATAACAATCTGGCGAGAAGCACCAGTATCAGTGACTGTGAATACTTTTCCACTTTTTAAATTATCATTGATGAATTTCCAATCGAAATCGGCACCAATCCCTTTTAATAAAACGCCTTCATTCTCTGTCTTCGTTTTTACAATTCCACTTTTGGTCGCGTAGATTTGAACATGTTTGATGTTCGGATTATTTTTAAGATCGGATAGAAAGGGTTGGATCTTTGAGATAGGTTGAGGCTCATCACTCGTATTGTCATCGTAATTGGTAATAACTATGTGAGATCCGAATCCGATCAGTTTATTTTTTATTTCACTCTGAAACCCCGTAACAATAGCAATAGCCAATATCATGACAGCAAGACCTAAAGTAATCCCCAAAACAGAGATACGCACAATTGGGCGTGAAAGTTGATTGGCGTTTCCTGAACCAAAAATGATTCGTTTTGCTATAAAGCGTTCTGTGTTCAAAATTTATTAGCTTTGGACTTGGGTTTAACTATTCACAAAAATACTATTTTAGAATTAAGATGAAGATGAATAACATTTCAATTTTTTTGATTCTTATTGTTTTTGCATTAAATGCGAATTCTCAAGGCATAATTCAGTTAGAGAATACTGTTAAAACCCTTAACGATGTTAAAGTGGGCGCTGATCGCACAGCGGAATACCTTCCTTTACTGAAAGGCAAATCGGTTGCAGTTGTTGCCAACCAATCGTCAAACATAAAAAACACTCACCTTGTGGATAGCCTTATTTCATTAGGTGTATCTATCAAAAAAGTATTTTGCCCTGAACATGGGTTTCGCGGAACGGTTGATGCAGGTGAAAAAGTAGTTACCACAAAAGACCCTAAAACAGGATTAACGATTATCTCACTGTATGGAAAGAACAACAAAAAACCAAAGCCGGAAGATTTAAAAAATATTGATGTTGTGATTTTCGATATACAGGATGTTGGAGTACGCTTCTATACTTATTTATCCACGTTGCATTATGTAATGGAGGCCTGTGCAGAAAACAAGAAAAAATTAATTTTACTTGACCGTCCTAACCCCAACGGATATTATGTTGACGGTCCGATCATGGAAGATGCCTATAAATCATTTTTAGGTTTACACCCGGTCCCTATCGTTTATGGAATGACAATTGGCGAATATGCTCAAATGGTTAACGGAGAAGGCTGGTTAAAGAACGCTGAAAAATGTGATCTGAAAGTAATTACTATCGTCGGTTACGAGCATAAAGACTTGTATGAATTACCTGTTCGACCTTCACCGAATCTACCTAACATGCCGTCTGTTTATTTGTATCCTAGTTTAGGTTTATTTGAAGGCACTATTGTTTCAGTAGGGCGAGGAACGGAGCTTCCATTTCAGGTGATTGGCCACCCGACACTCCAAAAAACAAATTATCAATTTACTCCAAAACCGATGGCTGGTGCAACGGAGCCAAAATACAAAGGTTTGGTTTGCCATGGGTACAATTTAGTTAATTTCGGAGCGGAGTATCTGAAAGAGTATGGCAAGATCTATTTATACTGGCTGATGGGTACATATGAAAACACACCAGACAAAACGACTTTCTTTGATGAAAACTTTAACTACCATGCAGGTAATGCAACACTTCAAAAGCAGATCAAAGATGGAGTTACTGAAGATGAAATTCATAAAAGCTGGTTGGAAGGAATTAAAAAATTCAAATTAACCCGCAAAAAATATCTTCTATATAAGGATTTCGAGTAATGATTTTTTTGTTCTGAATTTTTTTATTCATATCCTTTTCAATAGCATCCCCATTGCTAGCTAGCGCTCACCTATTTGCTGACGCCACATAGCATAATACAATCCTTTCTGAATCAATAATTCATCGTGCTTACCTTGTTCAATGATCTTCCCTTTTTCCAAACAAAATATCCTATCGGCATGCATGACAGTGCTCAAACGATGGGCGATCATAATGGTTACCTGATCTCTATTTAATGAAAGTGATTTAACAGTATTACTGATCTCCTCCTCTGTTATTGAATCCAAAGAAGAAGTGGCTTCATCAAAAACAAGCAAAGAAGGTTTACGCAATAGCGCCCGAGCAATTGACAAACGTTGCTTTTCTCCACCAGAAACTTTAACTCCTCCTTCACCAATCATAGTGTTGATTCCATTTTCGGCACGCGCTAATAAACTTTGACAAGCAGCCTTATTCAATACATCCAAGCATTCTGCATCAGTTGCATTCGGAGCAACGAATAATAAATTCTCTTTGATGGTTCCAGAAAACAGCTGAGTATCTTGCGTCACAAAACCGATTTGAGAACGCAACTGATCCAGATCTAGCGCACTAAAAATGGTATCATTATATTTTATATCGCCTTCCTGTGGATGATACAAGCCCACTAACAATTTCACCAAAGTTGTTTTCCCAGACCCTGAAGGCCCAACAAATGCAATAGTTTCCCCTTTTTTAGAAGAAAAAGAAATGCCATCCAATGCTTTATTATTTGAGGAATGATGTTTAAAGCTGACATTTGAAAATTCAACTTTTTCAACACGATTAACATTAACAGGATGGACAGGTTTTGCTTCCTTCGGAGTATTTAAAATTGCCTGAAAATTATCCAAAGACACTTCAGCTTCCCTATAGGTACTAATAATATTGCCCAATTCCTGAAGAGGACCAAAAATGAAGAAGGAATATATTTGAAGAGAAAAAAGATCACCAAGTGTTAGTTTACCTCTAAAAATTAAAAAAAGTAATAAAAATAAAATACAACTACGAAGCAGATTGACAAAGGTGCCTTGAATAAAACTTATACTTCTGATGTAACGTACTTTCTTTAACTCTAAACCTAATATTTTAACAGTTATTCCATTTAAACGATTGATCTCCTGATCTGCCAAACCAAGACTTTTCACCAATTCTATATTACGCAACGATTCCGTCGTAGAACCTGCTAATGCAGTGGTTTCACCAACAATTTTCTTTTGTATTTTTTTTATTCGCTTACTTAAAATAGAAGTCACGAAACCTAAAATAGGTACCGCAGCAAAATAAACAACAGCAATCAACCAATGAATACGAATAGCATAAACCATAACAAAAGCAACTCCTACCAATGACGTAAAGAGGATACTTACAAAAGCCATGATAAGTTTTTCAACGTCCGTTCTAACCTTTTGCAATTTCCCTAAGGTTTCACCACTTCGCTGGTCTTCAAATACCTGATAAGGCAACTCCAACGAATGCTTGAGTCCATCAGAATAGATCTGTGCACCTAATTTCTGTGAAACTACATTCACATAATAATCCTGGAAATTTTTCGCAATCCGAGAAACCATTGCGAAACTCATAGAAAGCAAGATGAGCAATCCTACACCTTTAATAAAATCGGGACGTGTTGGATTGGATGCATAATCGTCAACAATATGCTTAAAAACCAGAGGATCCATCAATGAAAATAGCTGATTGATCGCTGCTAAAACCAAAGCTAACAAAACAGTCCACTTATATCGTTTTAAATACTTAAGTAATAATTTCATAAAGATTGTTTTTTACAATAAACCACGATGCACTTTTTTTGATAACGATTTATTAAAAAAAATACCTATCCACTAATTTATGGGAGTTCAGAACAAAGGTATGATAAGTTAAATTATATGTATATACATTAAACAACTTTGTTTGTATTTTAATTGAAATTAAATAACGTTTTAAAGACAGCTTCTTCCATAATGGCAATAAATGAATTCACTGTTTATTGATTCATACTATAAGAAAAATAAAAAAAGCACCAATCTACCGGTGGTAAATTGATGCTTTTGAATTCGTTATTAGCGTATTATTCTACTACGATCACTAAATATTTTGAAGCGCTCCAGAAATCTTCTGCATTCAAGATCACCAATTTCTCGGCTTTACCATCAGCTCCTTGAATTTTGTATGAACTTGCAGGATGCGCAGTAATCAATTTTGCTTTCTTAGCACCTAAAACAATTTCTGTTAAAGTAGACACATCCACTTTCGTAAAATAATTTTTGTTAAAGTCGTCTTTCATTTTAGCAATCTTACCCATTCCAATAAAACCACCTTCTTTGGTCAACACATTATTTTTGATTAACTCCTTAGAAGTTCCAAATGTATAATAAGCCGTATTTAATTTTTCTGTTTTAACAGCAGACTCCTGGGTTGCTTCTTTGTAGTTCAAGTTAAGATTTGTCATCTCAACATTCAACTTCTCTAACTGACCTTTTAAATCATTGATCTGTCCGTCTTTTTCTTCAATTTCAGCTGTCAAACGGGTAATGAATTTTTCCAATTCGTCATTATTCTTATTTGACTCTTTCAGTTTCGCTTTCATGGAAGCGATACGCTGCTTATTCTTATTCATGATGTCATACATCGATTGAATGTCAGCAACAATTTGCTCTTCTTTAGATTTACGAGTTTCTGGATCCTTGCTATTTGCAGAAACCATTTTTTCTTTTTCTTTGATCTGATCTAAGTTATCTTGGATTTCATTAAACCCTCTGATAAAAGATTGGATGCTAGAATCTTGATTATGAATACGAACTGTTTGACCGCTGTTAACTGCTGTTAAACTGTCTTCTGTTGTCAAAACACCATCTTTATTGCCGCTTCCACAAGCGAAAACGAATGGTAAAAGGAATGGAACTAAATAAAGTAACTTTTTCATTTGATTATTTTGTTTTAATTTTTTTGCAAAGATAGGAGAAAAAGGATGTATTACTGACAAAATTAATCGTTAAAAATTTAGGAATCCTGGCAGCTAAATAAATTCTCAGCCCATCAGATGATAAATATCATTGGGTGGCCTTGGAAATGTGTTTGTCTAAAGATTATTGATGAAACAACATTATTCAGCACCATCCATATCAACAGCATGCAAATCATCATTTATGACAGCCAGAACATCTTCAATATGGTAAGTACTGCCTCCAAATTTATTGGAAAGAATGATTACAGTCGTTTGGTCAGTTGGACGCCTAAAAAACAAGGTAGCATATCCATGCCACCAACCGTTATGATAAATTATTTTCGGATTTTTACCGTCATCGATCATCCTCCACCCGTAACCATAATTCCTTTTACCTTTATGCTCATTACTATAACCCGTAAACGCTTCTACGATCGTTTCTTTTTTCAATAATTTTTCGGAGTATAACGCTTGATCCCATTTTAGCATATCACCTACAGTAGAATAAACTCCTTTATCACCAATAACATCATCAGCAAACTTCTCTTCTTCTGCTTTTCCCCCGGCAGTATGTCCAATGGTCATTTCCGGATGCTCTCGATCAGTCTTCGGATCATGCACCCAAGTATCATTCATGCCTAACGGAACAAAAATATTTTTATTCATAAATTCAGCAAATTTCATCCCGGAAACTTTTTCAACTATCAATGAAAGTAGTGCATAATTTGTATTACAATATTCAAATTTCTTATTTGGGGCAGCATACACAGCAGGTTTTTTATCGATTATTAACTGAAGCATTGCACTATTATCAAATATTTTTCCATTGTAACAGTTTTTTGAATCGCAATTCGGCTCACCAAAATATACATAGTTATTTAATCCGGAACGATGCGATAACAGAAGCTTAATGGTAATATTATGAAATGGGAAATTCGGGAAATACTGTTGTATACTATCTGTCAATTTCAATTTCCCTTGATCCTTTAATAACAGAATAGCAGCCGAAGTAAGTGTTTTAGAAATAGAAGCTAATTGAAAAGGTGAATTTATTTTTAACGGAGTTTTCTTCTTTAAATTTGAATAGCCGTATGAATTGCTAAAAATGACTTGTCCACGCTGCGCTACTAATACACAACCATTAAACTTGGCTTGTTTTACTCTGTTGGCAAAAACAACTTTAAGCTTTGCAGCCTTTTCATCGGCGTGAATCTCCTTCCTTATTTTTACTACACTATCTTCCCCTATCGGAACCTCAATTGCTTTAGGTGCTTCTTTCGGTGTACCATTTCCGCAAGAAAAAAAGGCAAGGAATAGAGCGATTAGAAAAATAAAAAAGACATTGGCTTTTGTAAAAGATACTTTATTCATTTGCAAAAAAAATTAAATTCTAAAATTGTGACACGCCTCTCCTCTCTATAAAAGGCTATTCATACCCGCAGAGGCATTCTTCTTTTTCAAAAGAATTAATCGTGAACAAAAAACTCACTCCTATCTTCTTCTTTCTTCCGCTTCTTGAACAATAAGTTCACGACCTTTCACCTCTTTGCCGTTCAAAGCTTCGATTGCTTTTTGACCCTCCGCTTTTTTTGCCATTTCTAAAAATGCAAACCCTTTTGATTCCCAAGTAATCGTATCATACACTATCTTTGTAGATATCACCTCACCAAATTGAGCAAACAAGCCTTCTAATTGCATTTCATTGATATCTCTATCGAGATTTTTTACAAATATTTTCATCTTCTACTTTTTTATCCTTCGTTTTTTCAAGTCGGGATTGTTATGATATGTTAAACTTTTACAAAAGTATTTTTTAAATTGATTTTTAATTAACTTTGTTTTACTAAATACCTAACATGAAAAAGTTAATAACCTCAACATTGTTTTTGATCTGTTCTTTTATAGCAGTTGCTCAAACGACAACTGACGATTATTACCAAACACCTAAATCAAACTTTTTGTCGAAAGACAAAGTTTCCGCTTCAATAAATATAGGTGCAGGCATTGGCTTTTTAAATGCTTCAAAAAATACTGCTTTTACTTCTTTTGTTGCACCAGAAATAGGATATCAGCTGACAAATAGATTCAAATTAAATGTTGGGCTGATGCATTACACAATTTCGGGTAATACATTTATGGCAATGAACCAGCAGGAAGCAATATTGAATAACAAAAACAGATCAATCTCCGGGAATTTATTATTTGTAGAAGGACAATATCAGTTAAATAAAAAACTGATCATGTCGGGTGCTGTTAGGTATGATGCAAATGGAATCAACAAAAAAAACAATGACAATTACAAAGCTGCTTCAATTGGCCTAGAGTATAAAATAACAGAACATAGTTCTATCAAATTTGAAACAAGTATTTCAAAAGGACAAGGGAATTATTATAGCAATCCTTTTCCATCAAGTGGATTCAATTCATTTGGAACAGGATTTTCTAATGCAACGATTCCTGTGATCAGATAACCTATCCGATCACCAAGCCAAACTCAGAATCAAATTTTAATTTCGCATCTACTTTCGCACCGTCTTTCAAAAGGCCTTTTATTAAAGCGGTTTCCCCTTTTTTGATTAACGATTGAATTTGTGTCTCATTTAATTGCTTGCTCATAAATTGAAATGGCAAACGGAAATGACAGCCATTTTTCCAATTGCTACACCCATACGAAGAATTCCCTTTTATAACTGCACCTGTATTACACTTCGGACAAACATTCGCCACAGATTCTTTCGTTGCAGTAAGACGTGCAGGTTTCGTTTTGGAAGCCACTGCCTCTTTTTCTTCGAACTCAATCTGAAAGGAAGACGTAAGTTTTAAGATGCCATCTTTTTTTATTCCGCCCTGATCAAACCCTTTTATGACCGGAGTCTTACCTTTTTGAATAAGTGTTGAAATTTGATGATCGCTCAATTTTTTTTCCATCAGTTCGAAAGGAACTTTAAAATCACAGCCATTCTTAAAATCGCTACAACCAAAAGCGGCCTTACCTTTCAGCATTGTTCCTTTTTTACATTTGGGGCATACGATTGCTTCATTCTTTTCAACCACAGGAGCATGACTTGCAATGGTGATCCGCTGCGTGCTTTCGCTTCGCACCTGAAAGACCAAATCGCTGACCATTTGTTTCATTTCAGTCAAAAATGCTTCTGCCTGATAGTCTCCTTTTTCAATTTGACGCAATTTGAATTCCCAATTACCCGTCATTTCAGCCGACTTCAACAATTCATTATTGATGACACGAATCAATTCCATTCCTGTTACTGTCGGCACTAAATTTTTGCGTTCACGCTTCACATAATTTCTACGGAATAACGTTTCAATGATTGCTGCACGTGTTGAAGGACGACCAATCCCATTTTCTTTCATCAATTCGCGCAACTCTTCATCATCTATTTGTTTGCCTGCCGTTTCCATGGCACGCAACAAAGTAGCTTCAGTATATGCTTTTGGCGGAGATGTTTTCCCTTCAGCTAAAAACGCTTCATGCGAACCAGTTTCATCTTTTTCAAAAGCCGGCAACAATTGTGTTTTTTCTTCTTCCTCCTCGCCAGTCGATTCTTTTCCATAAACAATTCTCCAGCCTGCATCTAAAATTTGTTTTCCTGTTGCTTTAAATTCAATCGACTTTTCAGCAGGTAATTTTGCGGGGCTTACTAATCCAAGAACAGAGGTATTCGACACTTCACAATCAGGATAAAAAGCTGCTAAAAACCGTTTCGCTATGGTATCATAAACAAGCGCTTCGTTTCCAACTAATCCTTGTGCACGCATATCGGTAGGAATAATAGCATGATGATCTGTTACCTTTTTATCATCAAATACTTTTGTGGATTTTCGGATAGGAGCATCCAATAACGGCTTTACAAGTGATTGATAATTGACCATGTTTTGCAAAACACCTGGAATCTTTGAATACATATCATTCGGAAGATATGTGGTATCCACACGCGGATAGGTCACCAGTTTCTTTTCATATAAATTCTGAATGATCTTTAATGTATCATCAGCAGAAAATGCGAATTTTTTATTACACTCCACTTGCAAAGAAGTAAGATCAAACAAACGAGGAGCCGATTCTTTTCCTTTTTTTATATCTACGGAAGTGATTACAAAAGGATCTTCATTGATCGATCTTAAAATTTCTTCTCCGGCTGCTTTATCGTTTTCATAGAAACGATCTACTACAGCATTAAAAATAACATCCCTGTATTTTGTTTTTAATTCAAAAAATGTATTGGAAGAAAATGCATTTATTTCCAACTGCCTATTTACGATCATCGCTAATGTAGGCGTTTGTACTCGTCCGACAGACAACACCTGTTTACCATTACCGTATTTTATGGTAAATAATCGCGTAGCATTCATTCCTAAAAGCCAATCCGCTGCAGCGCGAGAATAACCTGCAAAGTATAAACTTTCGTAATCTTTACCATCTTTTAATTTAGTGAATCCTTCACGAATTGCTTCTTCGGTAAGAGATGAAATCCACAAACGTTTCAAAGGTTTCTTACAATTTGTTTTCGAAAATATCCACCGTTGAATCAACTCTCCTTCTTGGCCAGCATCACCACAATTGATAACTTCAGATGCATTTTCAAATAAAGAAGAAATGGTATTGAATTGTTTTTCGATCCCTTTATCATTTTTTACTTTAATACCAAATTTTGGGGGTAAAATAGGAAGCATATTTAAATTCCATTCGCGGTAAGCTGAGTCGTATTCATGAGGCTCTTTTAGTTCGCATAAATGTCCGAAACTCCAAGTAACCTGATATCCATTGCCTTCGTAATACCCATCCTTGCGCTGTTTCGCGCCCAATATTTCGGCAATTTCTTTAGCTACACTTGGTTTCTCTGCAATACACACTTTCATAAGTCCAAAAATAACAACCACAATGATTATCTATTAAAAATGATGTAACGTTTTATCAACATCTGTTTTAGAATTTGATTTGTTATGCTATTTTTACAGTTCATTAAAAATAATCATCCTATGAAAAAAATATTTTTAGCACTTGTATTATTACTAGTTGCATTCAGCAGTTTTGCAGTAAAAGATAAAAAGCCTAAACTAGAGAAAGGTTTATATGCCGAAATAGAGACCAATCGCGGGAAAATACTCGTGCAATTGGAGTTTGAGAAAACACCTATGACTGTTGCGAATTTTGTTGGTTTGGCGGAAGGGAAAATAAAGAACACAGCTAAAAAAGAGGGCCAACCATTTTATGACAGTCTTAAATTTCATAGGGTAATTGCAAATTTTATGATCCAAGGTGGTGATCCTGCAGGCAACGGAGCAGGCGGACCGGGCTATAAATTCAAAGATGAAATTGTTTCAGAATTTAAATTTACTGGATCCGGTATTTTAGCGATGGCCAATGCAGGCCCGGGTACAAATGGCTCTCAATTTTTTATCACACATGTGGCAACTCCATGGTTAAACGGACATCATACTATTTTCGGTCATGTGATCACAGGTCAAGATGTTGTAAATAGTATACAACAAGGAGATACGATCATTCATATTAAAATCATCCGTAAAGGAAAGCCTGCAAAGAAATTTAAGGCGGATAAAGTATTTGCTGAATTGAACAAGTAAAAATAGATGCAAAAACTACTCATTGCATTATTGTTTTTATCTCCGAACTTTACAAAGGCGCAAGATGATGATGTCGATCCATTTGATAGATATGGACCGCCTGGAGCGATTGTTTTCACAAATCTAAAGGATGCTTTAAAAGAGTCGAAAACAACTTACAAACTTAAAATAGAGCAGCAAGCTATTGACCCTAAATTATTACCTAAAATTGGAAAGCTGGATCAATTACAAGCTTTAGAATTAAATGCGAATGGCCTTACTCAACTCCCGTCAGCGTTTAAGAATTTAAATAATCTGATATATTTTGCCTGCATCGAAAATCCAATTACTTCTTTACCAAAAGATGTTGGAAACCTTTCTCAACTTTCAGAATTAAGATTATTAAGTCCGAACATCGATTCGCTTCCTTATGAAATTGCTTTTTTGAGTAACCTAAGATCCATTGAAATACAAAATAACAAAGCAGATACTTTTTATTTTCCAAATTCCATAGGTTATTTATCAAACCTAAACACGATACTTTTATACAATTGCAAACTGGATACGTTACCCAGCTCTTTCTCAGAATTCAAGCGGCTAAAAAGCCTTACGATGAATCGATGCGGATTAGTAGACATTCCTAAATCTGTTGGAAAGATTGGCAG
This sequence comes from Bacteroidota bacterium, assembly GCA_947449315.1. Classification (GTDB taxonomy): domain Bacteria; phylum Bacteroidota; class Bacteroidia; order 2-12-FULL-35-15; family 2-12-FULL-35-15; genus 2-12-FULL-35-15. Next base: position 95,888 of record CANFRC010000006.1, on the reverse strand, counting down.
TTTAGAAATGCTAATTTTAGATGATAATAAATTAACAGAACTAAACAAACGTGTTTTTAAATTAAAAAATTTAAAATACCTCTCTTTACGAAACAACCAATTAACTGCTGTATCAGAAAACATAAGTGTACTGCAGAATTTGGAAGTGTTAGATTTAAGGGGAAATAAGTTTACAGCGTTCGATCTGGCTGTGCTGAAAGCACTATTGCCGAAGTGCAGAATAGTGAATTAGGTAGAATAAAATGACGCCGATGAACCGAATAAATTTGTTAAATTAAAATAGTCGCATCCACTTTATGAATTAACTGATCTTCTTACTAATCCTTCCTTTTCTTCTTCACTACCCTCACTTCCTTTTCCTCATAATTCAAAACTCCCCCCCAATTATACATTTGATTGATGATCCACGATCTTCTTCCTAAAATATATCCACTTGGCATTCCCGCATTGAATCTCAATGGATTTGGCAAAACTGCAGCAAGTGTAGCAGCTTCACTCTGGGTCAAATAGTTTGCATCCTTATTAAAAAATGTTTTAGATGCTGCCTGTGCACCATAAATACCATCCCCCATTTCAATAACATTAAGATACACTTCCATGATCCGTTCTTTACTCCAGATGGTCTCTATCAGAAAAGTAAAATAAACTTCAAACGCTTTACGAATCCAGCTTCTTCCTGACCATAAAAAAACATTTTTGGCCGTTTGCTGACTGATGGTGCTAGCTCCTCTTGTTTTCTTATGATTCTCATTATACTCCATCGCTTTGTCAATCGCTTCAAAATCGAAACCATGATGTTTGATAAAATTCTGATCTTCTGAACACACAACAGCAAGTTGCAAACTAGGAGCAATCTTTTCAAGAGGCACCCAATCCTTTTTAAGTTTCATTGGTTTACCTTCCAGCTTTTGCTCGACACAACGAATCAACATTAGTGGAGTAACTGGAATAGGTACCCAACGAAAAAATATCACGGAAGCTATACTTAAAATAAAAAACCACAACGCAGCTTTCCAAGAATATCGCCACAGCTTTTTAAAAAACGCTTTCACCAATTTTAATAATTAAAAAATTAAACTAAATTTTAGGGCAGTCGGCCGCAATTGTACATTGAATTATTCTATTCCATAATTTTGACTAAAAAGCATAATAGTAATTGTGAATAACTGAAAGGCAATTAATAGTAGGTTATCGAATAAAACGGCTTCATCACGAACAAAAATAGAATAAATACGTTAAAATATGTGTTTATTCGTTAAAAAATGGATGAACAGAACGATTCCTAAAATGTAAAATTTAGCAACAATAGCGCACTTTAATACTTAAAATAATTTAAATTTGAACTAGCGACTTAAAAACAATAAATTAGCCAACGTGATAGGTTACTAAAGAAAATAAAAACGTTTTAACTGCTAATTTAGGTCAACTAATTTTCAAAAAACATAGTGATATCAACATTTAAAAATTAGAGACCCTACTAATAAACTGACTATGCCAGATTTTTTTAATATAAAAAACGAACAGTTTCAATCTTTGTTTCCGTATTACATTCTATTAAATAATACATTCAAAGTGATCGCATTCGGAGATGCAATAAATAGCAAAGAAATAAAAAACTCAGATTTTGATGCACACTTTGAAATTGTAAATCCTGCTATCAAATCCATCAAAACAATCACCAAAAATTTAGAAAAAAACAAAGAACCTTATTGCATTAAACCTATAAAAAATAGCGATTGTTATTACAAAGGAAGGTTTATCTACCTTGACAATAAACAGCTATTGTTTTGTGGCTCCCAATGTATTAAAACATCTGAATACAATTCAAACAACAACTCTTCGCAAATAGATACTAAAGCATCAAATTCAATGCGTAAAAGCATGGAGTTACTTAAAAAAAGTAATGTTTCGGATGATGATATCAAAAGATTGTCTGAATCAGTAATAATAAAGGATGTATCGAGTGTCGAAAACTATATCCATTTCAAATCATTAATCGAAAATGCAACAGATATTATTTACCGCGTAGCAAGTACTGGGAAATTTACTTACATAAACCCATTTGCTGAATCTATGCTAGGTTATACGCAATCAGAATTTTTAGATTTCTATTTTACAGACATCATCCAAGAAGATTATAAAAAAATTGTATACAAATTTTACAAAAACCAAACACTAGAAAAAAAACCAACTTCCTATATTGAGTTCCCTGTCATATCAAAAAACGGTTCTTTAATATGGATAGGACAACAGGTTCAGTTAATTTTTAATAAACAAGGAGATTTTGAATTCTCAGCGCTGGCAAGAAATATTACCGAAATAAAAAAAACACAATTGCTACTTGAGGAATCTCATTATGTATTATCAGAACTCGTAACAAATTTACACTATGGCGTATTACTTTCTGACGAAAAAGGGAAAGTGATTTTGGCAAATCAAACTTTTTGCAATTTATTTAATCTCTCCATTTCACCAACAGAAATTATAGGGAAAGACCTAAAACAAACTGCTGATTTGGTAAAAAACCTTTTCGTAAACCCTGACAATTTCAGTAAAGGAATTGCTCAAAAAACAAAGGAAAATAAATTGTCATTAGCGGAAGAACTTCTGATGTCAGATGGAAAAATTTATGAGCGCGATTATATTCCTTTATATAAAAATGGAATTAGTCATGCACACCTTTGGCAATATAGTGATGTAACTGAAACGAAAAATGCAACAACTTTTCTCAAATGGAACGAAGAGAAATACCGAAGCATTATTGAAAATATGGGCTTGGGAATTATTGAGGTTGATTCGAATCAGAAAATAATATACGTTAACAATCAATTCTGCAAGGACTCACAGTATACCTCAAAAGAACTTGTCGGACAGAATGCAGAAAACCTTTTACTTCCTAAAGATAAAGAGAACAGAAATAGAATGAAAGAAATAAACAGCAAACGAGAGAAAGGCTTTTCGGGTGCTTATGAAATTCAGATAAAAAGGAAAGATGGATCATTATTATGGATGTTAATCAGTGGCACACCTAGATACAATTCAAAAAATAAATACATTGGTTCTATTGGTATTCATCTTGACATCTCCAAGCAAAAAAATACAGAACAAGAATTAAGAGACCAACGAGAGAAGGCAGAGCAATCGAAAAAAGCAAAAGAAATTTTCCTTGCAAACATGAGTCATGAAATCCGAACGCCAATGAATGCGATAATAGGTTTTAGCCACCTGCTAAAATCTGTTTCTTTAACGGACAAACAAATTCCCTATGTAGATGCAATAATTTCATCATCTGAAAACCTCCTTGTCATCATCAATGACATTCTTGATTTTTCGAAAATAGAATCAGGTAAATTTTCTATTGAAAAAGTTCCATTTCAACTAGAAACTATTATCGAAAAAGTAATAAAACAAATTGAATTAAAAAGTCTTGAAAAAAATATTATTATAAAAGTAATTTATGACCCAAAACTTCCTAAAACCATTATTGGCGATCCTATACGACTTGGTCAAATATTGTTAAACCTATTAAACAACTCCGTCAAATTTACTTCTGAAGGAAGGATTAAGATAATTTGTACAGCAAATAAAGTAGAATCAGACAAGGTAGAGGTCTCATTCAAAATTGCGGATACAGGAATTGGAATGAAAAAAGAAATGCTTGAAAAAGTGTTTGAAGATTTCATTCAGGCAGATGACAGTATTAGCAGAAAATATGGAGGGACTGGATTGGGTTTAACAATCAGTAAACATTTAATTCAATTGATGGGAGGAGAAATCAGTGTTGAAAGCGCACTAGGTATAGGGACAATATTTACTTTCACGCTTTCTTTTAAGATCGGATCAGAAAGAAAAACGAATAAAAAGAAAGTAGCCATCATCGAAGAAAGAACATTAACTGGTATAAAAATCCTTCTAGCAGAAGACAATGAATTCAATCAAATGCTTGCTTTATCTATACTTCAAAGCTGGGGAGCCGATGTTAGTGTTGCAAAAAATGGAAAGGAAGCATTAAAAAAAGTTAAAAAAATAAAATTCGATATCATTCTTATGGATATCCAAATGCCTGAAATGGACGGATTAGAAGCAACTGAAAATATACGACGAAAATTACATCTTAATACACCCATCATTGCTTTAACTGCAAATGCACTTAAAGATGACAAAGAAAACTATTTAAAATACGGCATAAATGACTACATATCAAAGCCATTTATTACGGATGAATTGTATAAGAAAATACGAGATCTTATTCCGAAGAAAAAAATTAAAACACGTTGATTACAAAGGAATACTTAGAATTAAACAAATCATTAAAAATTCTGAAGAAAACTTTTTTAAGACAACAATCACTCGCAATTATCTATTTCAGAAGTTCCCCTATGGCACTATCAAAGATAGTTTTTGCTTCCGCTACTGAACCAAATGATTCGTCATCGATCAACATTTCCTTCCCTTTTACATCACCAAGATATTCGAATTCTGCTCTAGAAGCCATCATCAGATCAATAAATTTATCTTCATCAGATTTCTTAACGGAAACAATTACTCTGCTCTGTGCTTCTCCAAATAAAAATGCGTCTTTACGAATTGTTTCGTCAGAACTGATATCAAATCCTAAACCATTCGGCATGGCGCTTTCTAATAGGGTAATAAACAGACCACCATCTGCACAATCATGAGCCGATTGGATGACACGTTCTTTTATTAGAGTCTTCACAGCTTTCTGAACTTCAAATTCTTCATCTAAATTAAAGAAAGGAGCAGGCGTATTTTTTACATTATGAAATGAATATAAATATTCGGAAGAAGAAATATCATTTTTCGAACTACCGATAAGATAAATAGAATCACCTTCATTCTTAAAATTCAATGTCATACGATTTGCTTTATCTTTCAAAACACCTAACATGCCTATTGTAGGGGTTGGAAAAACAGGGCCTTCATAAGAAGATTGATTATAAAAACTAACATTCCCTCCGGTAACAGGCGTTTCAAACTTGATACATGCAGCACCCATGCCTTTGATAACATTTACAAATTGCCAATACACTTCAGGATTATAGGGATTTCCAAAATTTAAACAATTTGTGATTGCGCTTGGCTCACCACCACTGCAAACAATATTACGAGCAGCTTCCGAAACAGCAATGGAGCAACCAACCTCAGGATCCGCATTTACATAACGTGAATTACAATCTACTTTTAAAGCAATTGCTTTATTTGTTCCTTTTATATTAACAATAGCAGCATCAGATGGCGCATTGGTACTCATATTTGCAGTCCCAACCATTGAATCGTATTGATTATACACCCATTGTTTTGATGCGATATTCGGATGCGCTATTAAAAATTTTGAAACGGTCTTCAAATCTTTTGGCTCTGCAACAGAATCGATTGTAAATTTTTTAGATTCTTTGAAATAAGCTGGTTCCTTATAATCTCTGTGATATACGGGAGCACCACCACCTAAAACCAGATCAAAAGCAGGAACGTCAGCCACAAGATCATCACCAACATAAAACTTTATGCGTTTGGTATCAGTTACAGTTCCTATCATCGCACAATTCAAATCCCACTTATCAAACACTTTCTGAACTTCTTTTTCTCTTCCTTTTTTCACAACAATCAACATTCGCTCTTGCGACTCTGAAAGTAATATTTCGAAGGGTTGCATATTTGCCTGACGGGTTGGAACTCTGTCCAACCAAATATCCATTCCGTGTTCGCCTTTGGCAGACATTTCTGAAGTAGAACAGGTTATGCCAGCGGCTCCCATATCCTGCATACCAATTACGGCACCCGTTTTAATCACTTCCAATGTTGCTTCCAACAATAATTTTTCCTGAAATGGGTCTCCTACCTGCACAGCTGGAAGATCTTTCGCGGAATCCTCTGTAATATCGGCTGAAGCAAATGTAGCTCCATGGATCCCGTCCTTACCTGTAGCTGATCCAACTATAAATACGGGATTTCCTACTCCGTAAGACGTAGCTGAAACTGTTTCACCTGCTTTTACAATTCCTGCACTAAATGCGTTCACTAATGGATTTACGTTGTAACAATCATCAAAAAACACTTCTCCTCCAACACAAGGAATTCCAAATGCATTCCCATAATCGCCAATTCCCTTCACCACACCTTTTACCAACCATTTTGTTTTCTCTAATTTGATATCCCCAAAACGCAAAGAATTCATTTGAGCAATAGGACGAGCTCCCATTGTAAATATATCCCGGTTGATCCCACCAACACCTGTCGCAGCACCTTGATAAGGTTCTAATGCACTTGGATGGTTATGCGATTCTATTTTAAACGCGCAGCCCAAACCATCACCAATATCAACCAAACCTGCATTTTCCTCCCCTGCTTCCGCTAATATGTACGGGCCTTTTTTAGGTAATTTTTTTAACCACACAATTGAATTTTTATACGAGCAATGCTCACTCCACATCACAGAAAAAATACTCAACTCAGTAAAATTAGGGGTACGCCCTAAAATCACTTTGATCTTTTCATACTCATCCTCTAACAAACCTAATTTTTTGGCTGTTTCTACTGTTGTTAATTCTTGTGATGCTGCTGACATATTTTTAATTTATTGAATATTGTTTTTCTCAATTTTAAGAAGTCCAAATTTACACAAAACCGACTGATTGCCTTTAATTATTTTTTTTGAGTTTTCAACAGTTTTGAATTGCTATATTTGAGGGATAAAAAACCTAAAACAATCAACTAAATAGTGGAAATCCTCTTAACAACAACCTACGTATTCCTTTTCATCTTCATTATCAACAAGATGAAATTTTTTGAAATTGAAGGATTGTCAAAACGCACTATCTCTTTGATATTTATTCTTAAAGTCTTTTTCGGACTCTTGCTTTGGGCTGTTTACACTTTTTATTACACTGACCGCTCTACAGCAGATATTTACAAATATTTTGATGACAGTAAAGTTTTGTTCGATGCAATGAGAAAAAATCCTACCGACTTTATCAGAATGCTTTTCGGCATAGGAAACAACACAACGCGATTTGACCACTACTACAATGAAATGCATTATTGGGCAAGAAAGATCGATAGCAGCATCTACAATGACAGCCATACAATTATTCGATTCAATTGCTTAGTCAGATTCTTTTCTTTTGGTTATTACAATGTACACACCGTTTTCATTTGTTTCTTTTCATTGATCGGCTTAACGGCTATTTACAAAACATTTGTAACTGAAATGCAAGACAAAAAAAGAGAACTATTTTTTGTTGTATTCCTTTTACCTTCTGTTTTATTTTGGGGTTCAGGAGTGCTGAAAGAGGGTTTGATATTTTTCGCTCTGGGATTATTGATTTATTACACCAATAAATTATTTAATCGAAAAGCCCTATTCATTTGCCTTGTATCGGGCCTATTACTAGCTCTTTCAAAATTCTATGTCTGGTTAGCAATTTGTCCTAGTTTACTTTTTATAATCTGGGCAAATCGCAATAATTCAAATGTATTTTTAAAATTTGCAATCACTTTCTCAGCAATAAGCATCATAGGTTTAAACATTGACAACTTCACTTCTATCCAAAATCCTTTGATTACCTTATCGCAAAAGCAACTAGAATTTAATCAATTAGCTACAGGTAATTTGCAGGATGCCTATAACAAAACAATTCCAATAGCTGGAAGCATTATAAATATTGCCCCACTAGAACCAACACTTAATTCATTTGTAAAAAACAGTCCACAAGCATTTGTTAATACTTTATTGCGTCCCTATTTATGGGAATTACGATCGCCAATGATGCTCATGACGGGATTAGAAAACATATTTATACTGCTACTAATTGTTATTTGCATCGTTTTTATTAAGCCATTAAAAGAAATAAAGTGGAAATATGTTTTATTCTGCTTTTCGTTTGTGATGATCCAATTTTTAATAATCGGAGAAACAACGCCTGTTTTAGGTGCAATCGCAAGGTATAAAGTACCCACCTTACCCTTTTTGATGATCACTTTTTTAATCCTATTAGACAAAAACAAACTGTTAAAACGCTTTCCATTTTTGAACAAAGTGCTCATTCAATAATTTTTCTAAATTTGCTTCGCAATAAACACCTACTATGAATTTTAAAAGTCTATTTAGAAAAAAATCGGTTCACGATATTTTAAATCAGGTAAAAAAAGATGGAGAAGCGGAAGGACATGGATCACTCGGAAAACATCTAGGTGTTCGTGACCTTACAGCTTTTGGTATTGCGGCTATTGTGGGAGCCGGTATTTTCAGCACCATTGGTAAGGCAAGCTTCGACGGTGGCCCCGCAGTAATTTTCCTTTTTCTTTTCACGGCATTAGCATGCAGTTTCGCTGCTTTTGCCTATGCCGAATTCGCTTCTATGGTTCCTGTATCCGGAAGTGCTTACACTTATTCCTATGTTGCTTTTGGTGAATTAATAGCCTGGATAATAGGCTGGGCGCTCATTATGGAATATGGTATTGGTAACATCACCGTTGCAATCTCTTGGAGCGATTATTTTACGGGGTTATTAAAAAGTAGCGGAATTGATCTACCACAATGGGTTCAAATGGACTATCTGACTGCATCAAATGGTTTCAAAGAAGCAACGGCATTAATGCAAAGCGGTAAATCATTTGGTAACTTAAGTGAAGGAATGCAAGCTGCTTATACAGCCTGGATAACAGCACCAAAATTATTTTCAATCCACCTAATCGCTGATCTACCAGCATTAATGATTATCATCTTTATTACCTGGTTAGTTTACCGCGGTATGAAAGAATCTAGAAATGCTAGCAATCTGATGGTGGTGATCAAGCTATGTGTAATCCTTTTGGTTATTGCTGTTGGCGTATTTTACGTTGATACAAAAAATTGGCACCCATTTGCTCCAAACGGAATTGGAGGAATTCTGAAAGGTGTATCTGCAGTATTTTTCGCTTACATTGGTTTTGATGCCATATCAACAACTGCGGAAGAATGCAAAGACCCTCAGCGCGATCTTCCAAGAGGAATGATGTGGTCCATTATCATATGTACTATTTTATATATAATAATTGCATTGATCCTAACGGGCATGGTGAGTTACAGCGACCTAAATGTTGGTGATCCTTTAGCATTTGTTTTTCATAAATTAAATTTCAAATGGATGTCCGGCATCATTGCAGTTAGTGCAGTAGTAGCCATGGCAAGTGTGTTATTAGTCTTTCAAATGGGACAACCACGCATTTGGATGAGCATGAGCAGAGATGGATTATTGCCGAAACGTTTTTCGAAAATACATCCTAAATACAAAACCCCATCATTTGCAACAATCGTTGTAGGTTTTGTTGTTGCTGTTCCTGCTTTATTTATGAATCTTACAATGGTAACTGACCTTTGCAGCATAGGAACACTATTTGCATTTGTATTAGTTTGTGCTGGAGTTCTTGTTTTACAAAACAAAAAAGATATTCCCCGCGGAAAATTTAAAACGCCTTATATCAATTCTAAATTCATAATGCCCGTATTATTAGTATTGGCAATAGTATTATCATTGACCTATAATAAAGAGGCAACCGTTTCATTTATTACGAATGAGAAAAAAATGAACGATGCTACTACCATTCTAACCTCATTAAAAGATAACCAAATCAATGACATCCAACTTCACCTAATAAAAACGGACAGCGCAGCATTTGTTGCTAGCGACAATGATTTAGAAACATACATGAGTAGTTTGGATGAGACAAAATACACCTCCATGATCAATGAATTACCCATCAGTGAAGACTTAAAATTTGAATCCGGTTTCAGTTTATTTAAACATAAAATACCGATGTGGTTTTTCATTATTATTTCATTCGGATTAACTATATGGGCCTACAGGCAAAACCTTTCACTCATTCCTATGTTGGGCTTAGTAAGCTGTTTATATATGATGGCTGAATTAGGTTTATCAAACTGGATAGGATTCAGCATTTGGCTGCTCATAGGACTGCTTATCTATTTTGGATACAGCAGAAAACATAGTAAATTAAATGTCTAAACAATAAACATTAACAAAAAAAGCCTCGGTCATGCGGGGCTTTTTTATTGAATAATACAAAAAGGGAAATCGTATATTTGTTAGAAGAGATTTTATCAAAAAATAAAAATTACAAAAAAATATGATCGCACTAATTACAGGAGCAACAGCAGGAATTGGAAAAGCTACAGCAGAAGTATTTGCTAAAAATGGATACAATGTTATAATCGCAGGACGAAGAAAAGAAAGATTAGCAGAATTTTCTGCTCATCTGAAATCGACATACAGCATTGATGTGCTTGAATTAAACTTTGATGTAAGAAATTTAATTGAAGTTGAAAAAGCTATCAATTCTATTCCTGAAGACTGGAAAAAGATAAACGTACTCTTAAACAATGCAGGATTAGCAGCTGGCTTAAACACTATCCAGGACGGTAATACCGATGATTGGGAACGAATGATTGATACAAATGTTAAAGGGCTTTTATATATGACTCGGAATATTGCTCCTATCATGATCAAAAATGGTTTTGGACACATTGTCAATATTGGATCAATTGCTGGCAAAGAAGTATATGCAAATGGAAATGTTTATTGCGCCACCAAACATGCAGTTGATGCATTAAGCAAGGCGATGCGAATCGATTTACTTCCTCATAATATAAAAGTAACGGCTATAAATCCCGGAATGGTGGAAACAGAATTCTCTATTGTTCGATTTAACGGAGATGAAGAACGTGCTAAAAATGTTTACAAAGGATTACAGCCTCTATCTCCAGAAGATATTGCTGAAACAGTTTTTTGGGTAGCATCACGTCCTGCTCATGTCAACATCAATGATATCATAATTATGCCGACTGTTCAGGCTAATTCAACCACATCAATTCGTAAATGAGAAAAATAAGTTTTTACTTCTTACTTCTCTTTATTTATTGTTGTTCTTCTAAACAACAAGTAGATCTTATCGCTCACAATGCGCTCATTTATACGATCGATTCAAACTTTTCAACTACAAAAAGCGTTGCAGTTAAAGATGGGAAATTTATTGCTATAGGAAACAATGAAGATTTACTAAACAAATAGGAATGAAATTATTTAAATTCATAGTAGTACTTATCTTTTTTACAACTACGGTTTTTGCACAGGATGGTGAGTTCTACCGAAGAGGTAAAATGAAAAGCAGAATTAGTTTTTCAGGGATAAAATCATTTTACACAAACCATCCCCAACATACCACGAATACAAAAGCGCTATTTGGATTTGATTTTGCATATAAGGCAGAAATATTCGCATTAAGAAAAACAAATATTATTTTAGGATTAGACTACTTTAATTACGGATTAAAATTTCAGGGTTATTATGAAAAACAAGGCTTTACTTATTTATATGATAAAACCTTTGCATATACCCATGAAATAAGAATACAGGAACTTCATCTTCCAATTGCTTTAAAAGTGGCATTCAATTCAGAAAAGGAAAATGTTTACACCCCCTATTTTATTGGAGGTATTGGCGCTAGATACCTCTTCACATCCTATACAGTAATAGCAAATGATTCTACTGGCATTACCGTTTATGATGCAAAAGACAATATTGATTATGAGAATCAGCGGCTGATGAAAGGCTTAAACGCATTTTATCATATGGGACTGGGATTACAACGTAATTTTAAGAATTTTGATCGAGCCATTTTCTTCGAAATCTCCTTCCAGAGAGGAATTTCACGATTTCATTATGATGGCAATGCGGGATCAAATGATCTGAATATTAGAGGAAATCATTTGCTATTTTCACTCGGTTTTAGAATTTAGCATATTTGAAAATACCATTTAAATTATTGGCTTTTCGCTTTCTTCCGAAATGCATTTTCATACAAGCCTATCCATTCCTTCACACTTAACTTTCTCATCAACTCGCCAAATAATTTAAACGGAATTTTATCAGGATTTTTAAAACGGATACAGCTTTTTCCCATATCTAACTTAGCATCGGTATGTTTCGGATATTCTGCTGTGAACCATTTCAACAATTCAGGGTTTGCATAAATGCCCATATGATAAAACGCAATGAAATTTTTCTGATTGGCAATATTAGCTAACCCCAATGGAAGTTTTGGGTCGCAATGATACCCTTCAGGGTAAATGGAATGAGGAACTACATATGCAATCATACCATACGTCATACATTCTTCAAAACCTTTAGGAAGATTTTTCAAAATTTCTTTTCTTAATCTGGTCATTGCTTCCTTTCGCTCAGCAGGCATTTGAGCCACGTATTCATCAGGTGTTAATGCAGTCGATTTCATAACTATTAAAATAATTTCTGAAAGGTACAATAGATTCAGATTCAAAAGTAATTGTCTGAACAGTAAAAAATGTTCTGTCAAATTTAGATTTGAAAACCGAATTGGAGGCAACAAATTTTGTGATGAGAAAATGTTCGATTATTGCATCAATTCACTCATGTTTTGGTAAGCCAATTCGGTTTCTTTTTTCATACGAGCAATAATCTCTGCACAAGGCAATATATCATTGATCAATTCAACGCTTTGTCCAGCAATCCATAAGGTTTTATAATTACCAGGCTTGATGGACTCTTCCAATTTTTTCATTCCACTGAACTGTACCCACATTTTAAAATATTTTTTTGTGCTTGAATTATTAGAAAGCAATTTTTCAAACCAATTTTGCTTGTATCCAATTTTTTTTGCGAATGCCGTATTTATAACTGTTGATGGAGTTCCGGAGATTTTATCTGTCATCACGATATCACTCATGTGTGAGTCAACAATGGCTTTTTTATACTCGTCACTCACTGCTGCCTCTTTACTAGCAATAAAACGTGTACCTACCGAAACGCCTGCAGCACCTAATGCAAGCATAGATAAAATTCCTGCTCCGTTAGCAACGCCACCGGCGGCTACTACAGGAATAGTTGGAAACGCCTCTTGCAAAGCTGGCACTAAAACCTGCAGAGGATTGGGACCAGCATGTCCACCCGCCCCTTGACCAACTGCGATAAAGCCATCACAACCAAGATCAGCACATTTTTTAGCATGTTCAATAGTGGTTACATCACAAAACACTTTCGCCCCATAGCTATGAGCTTGTTCTATCACTTGCTTCGGACTCCCTAATGATGTGATGTAAAACGGCACCTTTTTCTCCACACAAATCTTTAAATGTTTTTCATAAAGAGGATTTGTTTTTTGTACAATTAAATTAATACCATATGTGCCTTTAACTGTAAGTTTCAATTTTTCATCATTTAATCGATCTAATACGGATGCTAACTGTCCTTCGATGCGGTAATTAAGGCTTGGGAAAGTGGCGGCTATTCCACTTTGCATACCTGATATTACCATTGCTTCATTACTAACCAAAAACATGGGTGCCAAAATCATTGGGAATTCGATCGATAAGCTCTGAGTTAGTTTTGTTTGCATGTGTAAAACAATATTATTGTAAAATCACTAAAAAAAATCTATTTTTGATAGAACAAAATTAGACATTTTAGGATACCAATTAATTAATAATTTATGGCAGTTACACGCGTTTTCGATATCATCCCACAATTACTTGAAAAGTATAACAAACCTAATGCATTAGCTGCAAAGGAAAATGGGAAATGGGTAACCTATTCCACTCAGAAATTTGCAGACAATGTGACCAATTTAAGTTATGGCATATACAATCTTGGTCTAAACAGAGAAGACAAAATCGCAATTATAGCAAACAATCGACCTGAATGGAATTTTGCAGATTTTGCCATTCAACAAGCAGGTGGTGTGAGTGTTCCTATTTACCCTACTATAAGTGAAGGAGACTTAAGTTTTATAATTGGTGATGCTCAGATAAAATATATTTTTGTTTCCAGTAATGATCTGTTTAAAAAAGTGAAAGCTGTTGTTGCAAATTCACAAACAGTAAAGGAAATATACACCTTCGATAAAGTTGATGGGGCTAAACATTGGACTGAATTATTAGATGAAGGTAAACGTAATCCTAAACCAAATGAAATAGCAGCCATCAAGAATAGCATCCAACCTAACCATTTGCTAACTATCCTATATACATCAGGAACAACAGGAAATCCAAAAGGAGTAATGCTCTCTCATGACAATCTAATAAGCAACTCAATCGCATCACAAACCTTATGTCCCTTTCAGCCTGATTGGAAAGCTTTAAGTTTTCTACCGTTAAATCATGTGTACGAGCGGATGCTATCAACACTTTATTTCTTCAGAGGGATATCCATATATTATGCTGAAAACATGGATGCGATTGGAGCTAATTTAAAAGAGGTGAAGCCTGAAGTATTTTCAACAGTTCCAAGACTTTTGGAAAAAGTATATGACAAAATTATTGCAACAGGTGCGCAACAAAAAGGAATAAAAAAGAAACTTTTTTTCTGGGCACTTAATTTAGGGTTACGTTACGAACTAAATGGCGCTAATGGATGGTGGTATGAGTTTCAATTAAAAATAGCAAGAAAATTAGTTTTCATAAAATGGAGAGAAGCGCTAGGAGGAAATATTGTGGCTGTAGTTTCAGGTGGTGCAGCCCTTCAACCAAGGTTATCAAGGGTATTTAACGCTGCTGGCATAACAGTTTTAGAAGGATATGGGTTAACGGAAACATCGCCGGTAATTGCTGTAAACAATTTCCAACCAAATAGCATTCGATTTGGAACGGTTGGAACCATCATTGATAAAGTAACAGTTAAATTTGCTGACGATGGAGAAATTTTAGTAAAAGGTCCGAATGTGATGCTTGGATACTATAACCGCCCTGATGCAACCGCAGAAGCAATCGATAGCGAAGGGTGGTTTCACACAGGAGATATTGGTGTATTAGAAGACAACCGCTTTTTAAAGATAACTGACCGTAAAAAAGAAATTTTTAAAACTTCTGGAGGAAAATATATTGCTCCTGTTATGATCGAGAATAAATTAAAGGAATCCTCATTCATTGAACAAGTAATGGTAATCGGAGAGAATGAAAAATACGCTTCTGCTTTTATAGTCCCATCCTTTTCTTATCTCAAAGAATGGTGTGCGCTGCATAATATAAAGTATACAACGAATGAGGAAATGATAAAAAACGAAGATGTTAAAAAACGTATCGTTCTGGAAGTCGAAAATTTAAATGAAGAGCTGGCCCAATACGAAAAAATTAAACGTCCGGAATTATTACCTCGAGAATGGTCGATTGATAAAAATGAAATGACACCTAAGCTTTCACTGAAGAGGAAAGTAATTATGGCAGCAAACAAAGATCTAATAGAAAAAATATACGGAGCAGAATAAAAGATTTAAAGTTATGACTTCCAAAAAAAACAATCAAAAAAACAAACCGCATACTCCAAAAGAAAATTCAACTGCTGTTTCTTTTAGTGTAGATAAAAAATTGGTTGTTCGGCTTTCCTTTTTAATTGCATTAATTTCCTTTCTTTTATATTCGAATACGTTAAACCACCAATTTGTTCTTGACGACAATTCTGTAATTAATGAAAACCATTTAACGCAAGGAGGAGTTTCCTCTTTAAAAGAAATTTTTTCAAGTAGCTACCGCGAGGGATATGGAAACAATGAGAACAACCTCTATAGACCTTTAACTAAAGCGATGTTCGCAATTGAATGGAGCATCTCCAAAAACAATCCTCATTTTCATCATCTGATCAACATTCTTTTTTTCTCCTTAGCTTGTGTATTACTTTTTCATGTTTTATTAAAATATACCAAGATCAATATCTTTATTTTATTGCTGACCGTTTTAATTTTTGCGGCTCATCCCGTGCACACAGAAGTGGTTGCAAACATTAAAAGTAGAGATGAGCTATCTAGCATGATATTTATCTTATTGTCGCTCCTTGCGCTTGACAGATACTTGATAAACAATAGGACATCAATGATGATGGCAATGCTTGCTTGCTTTTCCCTTGCACTATTATCAAAAGAATCGGCCATCGTATTTGTGGCATTGCTTCCACTCTTCCTTCACTTTTTCACAAAAACACCATTAAAAAGAACATTGAAAATTACCGGAGGAGCACTAACTGTTGCCCTTGTTTATATCGCATTGCATATTAAAATAATAGGAAGTATCGGCATTAAAATTATTCCTGTCATAGACAATTCATTACTTCAAAGCACCAGCTTTTTTGAACAAAAAGCGACAGCAATCTATATTCTTGGCAAATACCTGTTGTTATTGCTATTTCCTTATCCACTATCTAGCGATTATTCTTTCAATACCATCCCTATGGTTACCACAATAGGTCATTTCGGTTTTTTACTAGCATTAGGAGTACACCTATACCTTTTATACGTTGCAGTAAAAAAATGGAAAGAAAAAAACATTCTCTCTTTTTGTATTTTCTTTTATTTCATAACAATGGCGTTAGCTTCAAATATTTTCATGCTGATAGGAACACACTTAGCTGAACGTCTATTATTTTTGCCATCTGTTGCTTTTTGCTTGGCATTTACTTGCTTGTTAAGCAAACTGTTTAAATTTGATATTTATGACCTCCGTTCTGGATTTATCAATCAAAAAAACAAATCAATATTAATAATTACAGGAATCGTATTTACACTTTTTACTTCAAAAACATTTTCAAGAAACAAAGACTGGGAAACTGACACAACGCTTTTTGCTAAGGATATTCAAACAGTTCCCAATAGTGCTCATATGCTTTTTTATTATGCAAATAACTTGGCGAATCAGAATACATTAGATTCGTTAGCACCCCAAGAGCGAGAAACAAGACTGCTAAAGGCACAAAAAAGTATCAATAAAGCATTATTACTGTTTGATCTGTTTCCTGATGCTCATAATGTTGCCGGAAGAATTTATTATGCTCAGCAAAATTTCCCAGAGGCATATAAGAGTTATAGTAGAGCAATGAAAATGAGTCCCGCGATAGGAATGTATCATAATAATTTAGGAACATCATTATTTGCTATGGGGAAATTTGACGAAGCGGCAATAGAATTTCAGAAAGCGACCGAATTAAATAAATATGATTCCGAAGCACAGTGCAATCTGGGAAGTGCATACGGTGCAATGGGTGAAACATATAAAAACAAAGGCGATTTGTCGAATGCAACCAAAATGTTTAGGATAGCCATTGAAAATTTCAAAAAAGCTACTGTGATAAATCCGAATTACAAATCAGCCTATCAATTTGTTGGAATCACCTATAAAAATCTAGGTGACTCTATCAATGGACAACTCTTCTTAGATAAAGCTGCAAAAATAAAAAAGTAGCTAGTCACCTTTGATAAACTTTGGAAGACTCAAATTTTTCTTCACTGCAATTATTCGGATAGAAATAATGATCGCTGCTGAAAGTAAAAAATTAACATTGCGTTCCAATCCGAAATGATCCAAGAGGAGATAACAAATAGCGCCAGCAAGACATGCCGTAGCATAAATCTCCTTTTTAAAAATGATCGGGATCTCGTTGGTTAACACATCCCTAATCACGCCTCCCATTACTGCAGAAAACATACCCATAATAGCGGCTATCATAGGATGAACGCCAAAACTGATGGCTTTTTCCGTTCCGACTATCGTAAACATTGCAATACCAATGGTATCGAATAGGAAAAAAGTTCTTCTCAACCGAATCAATATCTTAAAAAAGATACTTGAAAGAATAACACCAAAGATAACAGCGAAAATAAAATTTATATCGTGAACCCAAACTAAAGGGTAGCAACCCAACAAAATATCACGTAAACTTCCACCACCAATAGAAGTAATAAAGCCTATAAAACTTGCACCGAACCAATCTGGCTGCGCTTTATCATTAGCTGCTAATGATCCTGAAATAGCAAAGAAGCCGGTTCCACAAACCTCTAAAACATATTGTATCTGCATAAATCATCTATTGAAAAGTCAAATATAAACAAGAAAGTTGATGAATATCATTTCATTAGTGAGAAAAAAAGCCTCCATTTGACAGCAGAACAAAAAAAATATATTATGCTTGCATAATATTACATTTTCCATTATATTTGTAGGCAATGTCAAAGAAACAGACCGAAACCGTTGATTCAAAAATAAAATCTGCCTGGCAGATCATTAGCCGTATGTACAATGCTGAGGCTACAAAATACGGAGGAAGCATTGCAATCGGACACTTTTTACTGAACATTGATAGCGATGAAGGTGCATACGCTTCCCATATTGCTCCTAAATTAGGCATGGAAGGAACTTCTTTATCAAGGATCGTAAAAACACTCGAAGATGAAAAACTAATAATCAGAAAAAACGATAAGGCTGATAAAAGAAAAGTGAAGATTCTATTAACCCAAAAAGGGAAAGAAAATAAAGAGCTTGCAAAGAAAATTGTCCGTAATTTCAATGCTGAGGTAGAAAATAAAATAGGAAAAAACAGAATAGAAGAATTACTTAAAACAATTAATGATATTATATCACTCGCTGAAGAACGAAATAAATTGATCAAAAATTAGTAACATGAATAGAACAATTAAAAAAGTTGCAGTCCTTGGATCAGGAGTTATGGGAAGCCGTATCGCTTGTCATTTTGCAAACATTGGAGTAGAAGTCATTTTACTAGACATCGTTCCAAAAGATGCTACCGCTGATAAAAAGTCCCGCAATAAAATAGTAGATGACGCATTGGCGTTTGCATTAAAATCTAACCCCTCACCTATTTATCGTAAAACATTTTCAAAACGGATTATTACTGGGAATTTTGATGATAACATGGAAGAAATTGCCACATGCGATTGGATCATTGAAGTTGTTATTGAACGTTTAGATATTAAAAAACAGATCTTCGAAAAAGTAGAACTCCATCGTAAACCCGGAACATTGATCACTTCTAACACTTCGGGCATCCCTATCCATTTAATAAATGAAGGTAGGAGCGAAGATTTCCAAAAACATTTCTGCGGTTCCCACTTTTTTAATCCCCCACGTTATTTAAAATTATTAGAAATTATTCCTACTTCAAAAACAGCTCCTGAAGTCATTGATTTTTTAATGCACTATGGAGAATTGTATTTAGGAAAGACAACAGTCTTATGTAAAGACACACCTGCCTTCATCGCAAATAGAATTGGAGTTTTTGGCATAATGAGCTTATTCCATACAGTCGAAAAAATGGGATTAACCATTGATGAAGTTGATAAATTAACAGGACCTGTTTTAGGGCGTCCTAAATCTGCTACCTTCCGAACATGCGATGTTGTTGGTTTAGACACACTCGTTCATGTTGCGAATGGTGTAGAAGCTACATGTCCGAATGATGAAGCTATATTATCATTTAAAATTCCAGGCTTTGTTTCAAAGATGGTAGAAAATAAATGGTTGGGAAGCAAAACAGAGCAAGGTTTTTTCAAGAAGGTAAAAGGAGCTGGCGGCAAATCAGAAATTCATTCACTTGATTTAAAATCTTTAGAATATAAGCCTTCCGTAAAAGCAAAATTTGCAACTCTGGAAGCTACTAAATCGATAGACAATTTACGCGACCGCATGAAAGTTCTTCTAGCAGGAACAGACAAAGCAGGTGAATTTTACCGTACTTCTTTTTATGGACTATTTGCTTATGTAAGTAACCGTATTCCTGAAATTACTGATGAGCTTTTCAAAATTGATGCGGCCATGAATGCTGGTTTTGCATGGGAATTGGGGCCATTCGAAGCATGGGATTCATTAGGAGTTGCCGACACTGTTAAAGCCATGGAAATTGCTGGAAACAAGCCTGCGCAATGGGTGTATGATATGCTATCAAGTGGAGCTCATTCCTTCTACAAAGTAGAAAATGGTCATCGTAAATACTATGATATCCCAACAAAATCGTACAAAACAATTCCTGGAACAGCATCATTTATCATTTTGGATACGATACGAGCAACTAAAACTGTATGGAAAAATAGTGGCGCAACGCTTACCGATATTGGAGATGGAATAGTTAATTTAGAGTGGAATACCAAAATGAATTCTATCGGTGCAGAAGTAATTGAAGGTATAAACAGTTCAATTGCCCGTGCAGAAAAAGATTTCAGAGGATTGGTTATTTCAAATGAAGGGGCAAATTTTTCTGCAGGAGCCAATGTCGGAATGATCTTTATGATGGCGGTTGAACAAGAGTATGATGAATTAAATTTCGCTATAAAAACTTTTCAGGAAACAATGATGCGTGTCCGCTACTCTTCTATCCCTGTTGTTGTAGCACCTCATAACATGGCACTTGGTGGCGCATGTGAAATGAGTATGCATTCAGATAGAGTGGTTGCCCATGCTGAAACGTATATGGGATTGGTTGAATTTGGTGTCGGATTGATTCCTGGTGGTGGCGGAACTAAAGAATTTGCTGTCCGTTTATCGGATGAGTTACAAGAAGGTGATATTGAATTAAATAATTTTCGCGATCGTTTCTTAACCATCGGACAAGCGAAAGTGGCTACATCGGCATATGAAGCATTTGATTTGGGATATTTAAGAAAAGGGAAAGATATTGTTGTAGTATCCCGCAATCGTTTGATAACAGAAGCAAAAGCAAATTGCATTGAATTAGCAGAACAAGGTTATACACAACCTGCCAAAAGAAAAGACATACGCGTACTTGGTAAACAAGCCTTGGGATTAGCATATTTAGGAGCCAATTCAATGATGTCGGGACATTATATCAGCGAACACGATGTGAAAATTTCTCAAAAATTAGCTTACGTTTTATGTGGTGGTGATTTATCTGCGCCTACATTGGTAAGTGAACAATACTTATTAGACTTAGAACGTGAAGCCTTTTTAAGTTTGTGTGGAGAGAAAAAAACATTGGAAAGATTACAGTCGATAATTACTGGTGGTAAAATTTTAAGAAACTAAAATATGAATGCATATATAGTTGCAGGTTATAGAACTGCTGTAGGTAAAGCAATAAAAGGGGGATTTCGATTCACCCGGCCGGATGATCTAGCATCTGATGTAATCAAACATTTAATGGCGTCAATGCCCGCTATAAGTCACGAACAGGTAGATGATTTAATTGTTGGAAATGCAATGCCTGAAGCGGAACAAGGATTGAACATGGCGAGATTAATTTCGTTGATGGCATTCAATACCGATAAAGTTTCCGGCATGACCGTTAACAGATATTGCGCATCGGGATTAGAAACAATAGCAATTGCGTCTGCAAAAATTCACGCTGGTATGGCGGATTGTATCCTAGCAGGAGGAGCAGAAAGTATGAGTTTAATTCCGATGGGAGGATGGAGAATTGTTCCGCATGCTGGAGTTGCCCTAGCTCACCCTGATCATTACTGGGGAATGGGACTAACTGCTGAAGCAGTGGCAAATGAATACAACGTAAGTCGAGAAGACCAGGATGCATTTGCATTTAAGTCGCATCAAAAAGCAATCGCTGCTATTAAAGAAGGAAAATTCAAAAGCGAGATCGTACCGATCAAGATCACAGAAACGTTTCTGGATGAAAACGAAAAGAAAAAAACACGTGATTTTATAATTGATACCGATGAAGGCCCTCGAGCAGATACTACACTTGAGGCTTTGGCAAAATTAAAACCTGTATTTGATGCAACAGGTTCAGTAACTGCAGGAAATTCTTCACAAACAAGTGATGGTGCGGCATTTGTAATGGTTGTGAGTGAAAAATTTCTAAAAGAAAATAACTTAAAACCTATTGCTAGAATGGTAAGTTTCTCCACTGCAGGTGTACCTCCCCGTATCATGGGAATTGGTCCTGTTGCAGCCATTCCCAAAGCTTTGAAATTAGCAGGAATGAGTTTAGGTCAGATCGATTTGATTGAATTGAACGAAGCGTTTGCTTCTCAATCTTTAGCCGTTTGCAGAGAATTAAATATCAATCAGGATATTGTGAATGTAAATGGCGGAGCAATTTCATTAGGACATCCTTTGGGTTGTTCCGGAGCGAAATTATCTGTGCAATTATTTTCAGAACTAAAACGACAGAACAAAAAATATGGAATTGTAAGTATGTGTGTTGGAACAGGACAAGGCGCTGCCGGCATATTCGAAATGTTATAAATTAAATAATTGATACTAAATAATAAAAACCATGTCATCAACTAAAGGAGGAGAATTCCTCATTAAAGAAACCGAAGCAAAAGATATTTTTATTCCTGAAGAATGGAACGAAGAACAGCAGATGATCGCTCAATCTTGCCATGATTTTTTAGCAGCAAATGTTTGGGATAAACTGGATCGTATCGATACACAAGAAGAAGGATTAATGCCTGAACTGCTAAACAAAGCAGGAGAATTGGGTTTATTAGGTATCTCCGTTCCTGAAGAATATGGTGGATTTGGAAAAGATTTTACCACCTCTATGTTAGCAACAGAAATATTGGGTGCAGGACATTCGTTTGCTGTTGCAATATCTGCTCATACAGGAATTGGAACACTGCCTATTCTTTATTATGGTAATGCCGAACAAAAAAAGAAATACATTCCGAAATTAGCAAGTGGCGAATGGAAAGCTGCTTATTGCTTGACGGAACCTAGTTCTGGATCAGATGCCAATTCAGGAAAAACAAAAGCTGTATTAACACCAGACGGAAAACATTATCTCTTGAACGGACAAAAAATGTGGATCACAAATGGTGGATTTGCTGACATTTATACCGTATTTGCTAAGATCGACAATGATGACAATTTAAGCGCCTTCATCGTTGAAAAATCATTCGGTGGAATATCCCTGAATCCTGAAGAACATAAAATGGGAATCAAAGGAAGTTCAACTCGTCAAGTATTTTTTAATGATTGTAAAGTTCCAGTAGAAAATTTATTATCCGACAGACAAAATGGATTTAAAATAGCAGTAAATATTTTAAACCTTGGCCGCATAAAATTGGCTGGTGCTGCTATTGGTGGATCAAAAGTAACTAATACAAAATCCATTCAATATGCGAATGAGCGCCAGCAATTCGGAAGATCAATTTCCAAATATGGGGCTATACGATACAAATTAGCCGAGCAAGCTATTTTAATTTATGCCAGTGAATCTGCTATTTACAGAGCGAGTCAAAATATTGAAGATGCCACTAAAGCATTAATCGCGGGAGGTATGGATGAAGCGAAAGCGAAGCTGAAAGGGGTAGAACAATTTGCTGTGGAGGCTGCTATCGTGAAAGTACATGGATCTGAAGTTTTAGACTATGTCGTTGATGAAGGAGTTCAGATTTATGGCGGAATGGGATACAGTGCTGAAGCACCTATGGACAGAGCTTATCGCGATGCCCGCATAAACAGAATTTTTGAAGGAACAAATGAGATCAACAGAATGTTAACAGTGGATATGATGCTAAAACGTGCTATGAAAGGCGAATTAGATTTGATGGGACCTGCGCAAAAAGTTGCAGCTGAATTAATGGGGATTCCGGAGATGAGTTCAACAGAAAAAACATTGTTCTCAGAAGAAAAGAAATACATTGCTAATTTCAAAAAAGCAGTATTAATGGTTGCAGGGTCTGCTGTTCAAAAACTAATGCAACAACTTGCCAAGGAGCAAGAAGTATTGATGAACATAGCTGATATGATTATTGAAACATATGTGGCTGAATCACTCCAATTAAGAGTTGAAAAGCTTGTTGCTTTAAAAGGAGAAGATGCATGTAAAGCACAATTGGATATCATGCGAGTGTATCTGAACGACGCATCCGACAAGATACATAAATCTGGGAAAGAAGCTATCAATAGCTATTCTGAAGGCGATGAACAAAGGGTAATGCTGGTTGGTTTAAAACGATTTACCAAAGTGGATCCAATAAATACCACTGCAGCCAGAAGAACTATTTCAGAAAAACTAATCGCAGAAAATAAATATTGTTTTTAACCTCATTCTAAATTCCTCTCCTTGAAAAAGGAGAGGAACTATTTAAATGGAATTGTATACAGCATATTACTCCTCCCCTATAGGAATCATTGAAGTGACTGGCAATGAAGAAGGAATTGCTACCGTGTATTTTTTGGAAGAACAACCGAACCAAGAAAAAAAAATTCATCCAACACTAAAAGAATGCATATATCAATTGGATGAATATTTTATGGGGATCCGAAAAGAATTCGGATTAAAATTAAATCCTCCAGGTTCCGATTTTCAAAAAAAGGTATGGACTCAATTATTAGATATCCCTTTCGGAAAGACAAACTCTTACCTCGACATTTCGAAAAAATTAGGTGATACAGATGCCAGCCGTGCAGTTGGAAATGCCAATGGTAGCAATCCCATATCCATTATTGTTCCTTGCCACAGAGTGATTGGTAGTAGTGGAAAATTAGTTGGATACAGTGGTGGATTATGGAGAAAAGTTTGGTTGCTGAATCATGAAAAAAGCATTCTGTTCGGTAAGCAGACTGCACTATTTTAATAATCAAAAAATAAAATAGCAGGAAACTATTTTAGGTATTTCTATACTAGCACTGCTAATTGATCCTATTACCATAATTTTCTTTGCTAAAGAAACAAAAATCGAAAATTAAGTAATCAATCGTATGCTGATTGGGTAATGCATCTACGGCCGAAATAATCATATGTAGAGGTTATAAATGAAAGCAAAAAAAATAATAAAGGGCTTCATTCACAAAAGTAATTTCCAATTGCCGTTTTTTATTGTTTTATTTGTAGAACTAATCAAATCTGAGTGAGTAAACGAGAATTTTTTTCTGAATTTTTAAAACAAGGTAAAAACATTGGTGCAGTTGCTCCAAGTTCAAAATATCTTGTAAAAAAAATGGTTGACCCGATTGACTTCCAATCGGTAAAATGTATAGTTGAATATGGCCCAGGTACAGGAACAATCACACGTGAACTCTTAAAACGAATGCCTCAGAATTCTATTCTACTAGCTTTTGAGATCAACAAAGAATTTTGCGATAAACTTGAGGAAATAAATGATTCAAGAATAAAAATAATTAGCGACTCTGCTGAAAATCTGATTGACTATTTAACTCAAAACAATATTGAACAAGTTGATTATATTGTTTCCTCATTGCCTTTTGCAATGATACCAAACAGCATTGTAAATAATATTTTAACCGTTGCAAAAAAAGTTTTAGGAACAACAGGAACATTTATTCAATATCAATATTCCTTAAATGCTTTGAGAAAACTCAAAAACACGTTCAAAAATGTGGATATAAATTTCACACCAATGAATATTCCTCCCGCATTCGTTTTTGTGTGCAGAAACTAAATCAAGGGGCATCTATCGTTTCTAACTCCTCAAATATTTCTATCACGAATTGCCTTTTCTTTTTACCTATCCTATAATATACAATTGCTCCTTTTGGAAAATCAGGAAGTTGAACCATCGTACCCGTTGGTGTATTAGGCCTTCCACTTCCACGGGACTTTGATGAAGCAAAAGAGATTTCATATAAACCTTTATCTTTTTTAGAAAAACATTTAACTGTTTCTAAATTGGGTGATGTAAGGTTTGAATTATCCACTTTAACAATATTGAAACTAACAGATTTTTGTGTATTAATATTCACAACAGAGTCTACCGACCATTTACAAGTTGTTTCTTTTCTGAATTGAACAGTATAGTTAGTCGTTGATGAAGGTGAAGCACCTGCATTAATGGTTTGTTTAGTTGCCTTTGTAATTTTTAACTCTTGGGCAACAGTTGACGAACAAACGATCAATAAAAAAACAATGATACGATTCATGTATTTAAATTTATGATTAAGTATAGGATGCTATCATTTGTGAGCTTATTCAATTCCATAGGAAGTGAAATACTAAATCTTATGATGCAAATTTATTTAATTGATTTGCTTTAAAACCGATTCAACTTTTTCCAACATGTCATCCGTAAAATCAAGATGTGTAACAAAACGAATTGCTTGTTTTCCAAAACCAACTGCTTTAATATTATTCGCAGCTAATTTCTGAACGAATGCTTCGGGGTTTAGCTTATCATTCAAATTAAAAATTATGATATTGGTATCAACGGGCAAAATAGTATCAATAAAGCTTAACTTAGACATACAAGAGGCTAATTGTTTTGCACGATTGTGATCGTCTTTCAAACGACTTACATTATTATCCAATGCATAAATCCCAGCTGCAGCCAAATAACCTGCCTGACGCATGCCTCCACCAAAAACTTTACGCACCCTTCTTGCTTTTCTAATAAATTCTTTATCTCCAAGCAACAAAGAACCCACCGGAGCTCCCAGGCCCTTTGACAAGCAAACAGAAACGGAATCAAACTGATTGCCTATGTCCAAGGTGGTATAATCATTTTCTACAATCGCATTGAAAATACGAGCACCATCCAAATGATAATTCAAATTATGCTGTTTACAAACGGCAGCATTATCTTTTATTTGCGCTAAGGAATAATAGCTTCCCCCTGCCCTGTTTCCAGTATTTTCTAAACAAACCAAACTTGTTTTGGTTAACCAATCAAACGTTGGATTAATGCTATCCTTAATCTGTTGAGCAGAAATCCGACCACGATCACCAGGAATTAATTTTGCCTGAACACCAGAATTGAATGAAATACCGCCGCCTTCATAATTATAAATATGAGCAGTAGTGTCGCATAAAACTTCGTCGCCTGGTTGTGTGTGAACTTTGATAGCAATCTGATTAGTCATTGTTCCCGAAGGACAAAAAACAGCGGCTTCTTTCCCAAACAACTTAGACACCTTTTCTTCAAGAGCAATCACAGTTGGTTCTTCACCAAAAACATCGTCTCCAACTTGGGCATTAAACATCGCGTCCAACATCCCTTTTGATGGTTTTGTAACCGTATCACTTCTTAGATCTATTATCATATAAGTTTTATCTATTATTTATTGTCTCCGTCAGAGAAGCAGAACGATTATTTTTTTCTAACTATCATTAATCCATCGCGAATGGGCAATAACATATGTTCTACGCGTTGATCTGCATGCACTTTTTTGTTGAACGCATCAATTATTTTTGTGTCCATATCCATTTCATCTTTCTGATCCAATACCTTCCCACTCCATAAGACATTATCAGCAATGATATATCCTCCACTCCTCACTTTATCAAAAACGAGATCAAAATATCCTGAATAGTTTTTTTTGTCTGCATCAATAAAAACCAAATCGAATGTTTCATTTAATGTAGGTAATATTTTCATTGCATCACCGATGTGATAATTTATGTTTTCGTCAAGACCAGCTTCACGAATGAAAGAACGAACTATTTTCTCCAATTCCTCATTAATATCAATTGTGTGCAATTTTCCATGTTCTTGCAAACCTTGTGCAAGGCAAATGGCTGAATATCCTGTGTAAGTGCCTATTTCTAATATTTGCTTTGGCTTGATCATTTTACTAAACATACTTAACAAGTTTCCTTGCATATGACCTGAAAGCATTCTAGGTTGAATAACTTTTGCATACGTCTCTCTATTCAGTTTTTTCAAAACATCCGACTCATTTTGAGAATGTTCTAAAGCATAATTTTCAATTTCCTTATTAATAAAGTCCATAATGTAAATTTACGATACGAAAATACACAATAATATTATTCTAAAAAAAACGATGCAGCAGCAATTCATGAAGAATGGATCCGGTTCGGCACTAAAGACTATCAGATCATAACTTTATATACTGGAAACAGCATATTGTTATACGAATTGATTGCTAATAATTTCTTTTATGAAAAAATTAAATCCGAATTCCTTAAAAAAGGCTTCGATATTAGTGAAGCTTATTTATGGAGTGTTTTTTATTTCTGAATAACTAACTTAACAGGTTTCACCACATCTTTTCCTAGATCAACAAACCTGCATATATAAGTTCCATTTGCATAACTTTGCAAAGAGATCATCATACCGTCCCGAAGTATTTCATTGATTGATATCTGATCTATTTGTCTCCCCAAAATATCGGTCATTATGATTTTTGTGGAACTTGTAAAAGAGATATTCTCCATATTAATGAATACATGATCAATTGCAGGATTTGGGAACATACTTATACTACTTCTTGATGCAGCAATTTCATTCACATCCAACGTATAGCAACTACCAGGTATATTTGCATCCAGCCAAACAATGCGTTTTCTTATCCAGTTCTTAAAAAGATCAATATCTCCTTGAAAAGTTGTTGGCTGAATTCCGATTTCAGGAGTACCCACATCAATGCCCAACGTTGCCCATTTTTCTTGATGACGCTGCTGAGCTGAATCAAGAACAATAGCTGTTGAATCTATGTAATGAAATAAATTTGACGTATCAAGATAACTTGTTCTTAAAGTTAACCATCTGCATTTCAATTCATTTTGAAAAGTAGTATCCTGCAACATTCTCACATACCAACCATTTGAATTTACGTCCGGTCCACAATCATTTATTTTATAGGCCCATCCTGACCCATCAGTTGCCGAAAAGTTACTACATCCGGGAATATCTGTCCAGGCCCAATCAAAATCCCAAACAGGACCGGCTTTCAATTTTCCACCTTTATCATCTCGATTTTTATGCATATACCAACTCTTTTTGAATCCATCATTATTTCGAGATAATTCATTTACTATAAAATAATCAATGAAAGAACTTGTACTCAGATATGCTCTGTATCCAATTGAAGTGTCAGCAAAAGAAGGGCTATACAAAGCACTTTCAAAACTATTGATGTATGTTTGAATGTATGTTTTTTGCTGTGGAGTAATTTTATCAGGCTTCGGATAATCATAAACCAAGTTTACATCTAATGTAGGGTGATCAATAGGATGATAACCTAAAAGCCAACTGTTTGAGCCATCCCAATAATCATTTTTAATGATATAACCGCCAGTTAATTGAATTCCTGCATTGTCAATTGTATCTAATTTTGAAATGGAAACCCTGTTACTATCTCGTTTTATGCTTTCCGATAAAAAATAGATCCCTTGATACTGGCCATTAAGAACTACCTCACAATGCTGAGAACGGACACCATAATGTCCCATCTCAGAAAACAATTTATTTGCCAATGTATTTCTCACATATACCTTATCATTATAAGTAGATAGCAAACACCAATCATGTTCTGCGGGCATCCCAAGAATGGAAGTATCATTTTGTGCCATCAAAGTGTTTCGTGTTTCAATGGCATAAGGCTTTTGAGGAAATGTTGATGAAAAGGCGCCACGAATTTCAATCCCAATGTTGTTATTATAAGCATTCGGAAAATCAGTAACATGATTGATCATGCCCGGTCCATTGTAGATAATTTTCATACTTGCATTTATCTTTGGCTCATCTAAAATCGTTTGAGAGAAGGTATTGATCAATACAATTGGAAGGTTTGAAGAGTTGAATAAAACAGGTACAGGAGCACCTGGCCCAAATGAAATACTCCAATCTAATAATGTGCCTGCATCTGCGGCATACGTATCCACTATTCTCAATTTCCAGCTTCCATTTCCATCCTGGTTGTTATTTGCATTTCCTAAGGTATTCATCGGTTTATATAAACCCGAAAAGGGAGCTGTTCCTGAAACAATGGATGTGCTCGCACTTTGACTAAAACAAGTATTGGAGAAATTATCGTCACCTCCCCCAACATATGACAATAAAACAATATCTGTTCCGTCTGGCGCGATCAAATCTATATTAAGGTCGGAATCATACGTATGGGTTATATTCAGACACACCCCAATTAACCCATGCGCTGCATCCAATGTAGCAGGCACCAATCCAGACACATTAATAATAAAATCATTGTTTAATCCGTCATCTGAAATTGCTCCACCAGAACCAGTATACGTTTGAGAAAATCCAAAAAAAGGAGCAATAAGGAACAGTAATGAAATGATTTTTTTCATAATTATTAAAAAATATAGAGGATTAAACAAATCTAATTAAAAAGAATCAGAAAATCGATTAATAGAAGTACCGTTTAGCCAATAATTTCCTGAACTCTTCCTACCTGCCTTGATTCTAATGTTACTTTGATTCCCCGTGAGTGAAAAGCTGCACTTGTTAGTATCCATCGAACTTTCCCTCTGGTAAGCTTACCAGTTCGCTGATCTTTTTTCAGAACAATATGAACTTCCTGTCCCAGAAGAATGTTTGCTCTGAACATATTGGGGGTTTGAAGAGAATTTAAATTCATGGTTTTTTGCCAAAAATAACTATATTTGCAAAAAATACAAATACTTTTAACATGAAAAAAATAATTCTACTTTTCTTTTTCCTGCTTTCAATTTTAAATGGTTTTTCTCAATTGACCATGAAAACAAACAGATGGCACAAAACAGAAAAAGATTCCCTTGTTATTGCTCAGGGAATGTTTGCAGATAAGAATTACCTTTTGGCACTTCCTATTTTCGATAACCTACAACAGCAACACCCAAAGGAACTTTACTTAAAATATGTAACAGGTATTTGTGGTTTATATCGTAGTGATATGTATGAAAAGTCATTGGACTTTTTAAAGACTGTTAATGAAAAAAATGTTAAGGCTGCCAACATCCGCTATTACTTAGCACGCGCCTACCATTTGAACTACAAATTTGATGACGCTTTAACCCTGCTCAACGACTATTTACTGGATAAAAAATTAACCGAGCAAGACAAAAAAAATGCGAAACAACTCATCGAATATTGTAACAATGGTAAACTTTTAGTTGCTTCACCAGTTAATGCCAAAATTGAAAACATTGGAAATGACTTTAATACAGCAGCATCTGAATACGCTCCTGTTGTTTCTTCTGATGAATCTGTAATGATGATGACGTATCGTGGTAACCTAAGTACAGGAGGATTGCAAAACAATTTCAATCAGCCCGATAATTTTGGAATGTACTATGAAGATGTATTCATAACTCACAAGGAGAATAATAAATGGGTTACTCCTTCAAGTATAGGATCAAATTTTAATTCGAATGTGCATGATGCTGCTATCGGAATAGCTAACGATGGACAAAAATTATTCACGTTCAAAGAAGACAATTATGATGGTGGTGATATTTTTATAAGCTTACTGGATAGTAACAACTGGTCAACTCCAGTTAAAATAAAAGGGGATGTAAATACTCCAGCATGGGAAGGAAGCGCATCACTTTCATCAGATGAAAAAACCTTATACTTCGCAAGTGAGCGTCCAGGAGGTTTTGGAGGAAGAGATTTATACAAAGCGTCGCTTCTTCCAGACAGTACTTGGGGAAATGTAAAAAATTTGGGTCCAGAGATCAATACTCCATTTGATGATGATGCACCTTTTATTCATCCTGATGGAAAAAACCTTGTATTCAGTTCTAAGGGATTAAATAGCATGGGGAGTTACGACATTTTTATCACACAATTTAATAAGTCAGATTCTACCTGGTCAACCCCTAAAAACTTAGGGTATCCAATCAATACACCAGACGATGACAGGTATTTTATTTTATCTGCCGATGGAAAAAGAGGCTATTATGCTTCAAATAAAGTTGGAGGTTTCGGTTTGCACGATGTTTATGTTGTTGAAATGCCTCTTAATTTTGTTCAACCAAAACTTATTATGGTAAAAGGTAATATTAAAAATGAAGGGAAGCCTGCATTTTCTGAAGTACAAGTGGATGAACTTGATACCAACCAACCGTATGGAACTTTTAAATCAAATAAGATTGATGGTAATTACCTTGTCAACTTAACCGAAGGGCATAATTATAAAATTACATTCAAGCAAAAAGGATTTCCAGATCAAATAAAGATGTTTGATGCTAAAAATTTAAACGGATATGAACAAAAGATCGTAGATATTAATTTTAGCCTTAAATCAGATTCTATCTCTAAAGCAGATTCCATAGCTGCTTTTGCAAAAACGAATCCTACAAACCCTGCCTTAGCCAACATCACTAAAGAAGGCATTGAATTCAAGGTTCAGATTGGTGCATACAAAATGCCAAAGAATTACAAATATAAAAAATTGAAAGGCTTAGGAAAAGTTGAAATGCTAGTATTAAATGATGGAATTACCCGATTTACTATTGGAGGCTCATTTAAAAACCTGGAAGAAGCTATCGCATTAAAAAAGAAAGTTCAGGATGCTGGACAGAAAGACGCTTTTGTTACCGGATTCTATCAAGGAAACCGTGTTTACCTTGGAGATCTCGAAAAACTTGGACTGATTCCACCACAAAAATAATGATAGCTAACAACTAACAAAAAAAGAGAAGCGTAAAGCTTCTCTTTTTTTTGTTAGTATGAATAAGCTACTCAATTTCATTTATCCATTTTGAACTCTTTTTTCACCAAACCATTTTTTCTTTGGTTTGAACTTACTAGGAGCTCCCGTTCTTTTTGACAAATCGCCTGGTGCAGCAGATGCTTGTTGCGCTTTTTTCTCTGGTCTCGCAACTTGCCCTTGAGTTATATCGGGTCTTTCAGATGAATTTCTATTACCATAACTTCTCTGAGGACGTTGAGGTCGCTGTGGTTTTGATGCTTTCACAACATGATGATTCATCAATGGATATTTATGGTCATCCATAACAGGTATTTGCTTTCCAATCAATTTCTGAATATCTCTCAAATACTCTTTTTCTTCCGCATCACAAAACGCTATTGCAATACCGCTAGCTCCTGCTCTACCCGTTCTTCCAATTCGATGAACATAAGACTCCGGAACATTTGGTAATTCATAATTGATCACATGGGTTAATTCATCAATATCAATACCTCTAGCAGCAATATCGGTTGCTACCAGCACACGTGTTAATTTCGATTTAAAATTATTTAACGCATTCTGACGAGCATTTTGTGATTTATTTCCATGAATCGCCTGTGAATTGATCCCATTTCTAGTTAATTCCTTTGCAACCTTATCCGCACCATGTTTTGTTCGCGTAAACACAAGAACTCTTTCAATTTTTTTATCTTTAAGCAGATCTATCAATAAATGTTTTTTATTTTCTTTATCTACAAAATAAACAACCTGATTGATGGTATTAGCAGTACTTGAAACGGGAGTTACTTCTACTTTAGAAGGATTCACCAAAATAGTATCAGCCAATTGCACGATTGCTGGAGGCATGGTTGCCGAAAAGAATAATGATTGACGTTTTGATGGCAATTTTGTAATGATCTTTTTTACATCATGTACAAAGCCCATGTCAAGCATTCTGTCAGCTTCATCCAAAACAAAAAACTGGATGCTATTCAAATTAACATGTTTTTGGTTCATTAGGTCTAATAACCGACCCGGTGTAGCAATCAACACATCCACTCCTGAACGCAATGATTCAACTTGCCCATGCTGACTTACTCCACCAAAAATAACTTTATATTTTAGGTTGGTATTTTTTCCATAATTAGCAAAACTCTCACCAATCTGAATAGCTAGTTCTCTGGTAGGAGTTAAGATCAGACTTCTGATCAACCGTTTTCCTGGAGCTAAATTTTTATCCTGAGTAAGCAATTGAATGATGGGTATAGCAAATGCTGCCGTTTTCCCTGTTCCTGTTTGCGCACACCCTAAAACATCTTTTCGGTTAAGAGCCAATGGGATTGTTTGCGATTGAATTGGTGTAGGCTTTGTGTATCCTTCTGTTTTTAAAGCCTGAAGGATGGGCTCAATTAAATTTAAATTTTCAAATGACATTATAGTTGTATTTAGTTATAGACCGAATAAAATTAAAGACATTCGTATTCATCGGTCTGATGAAAATGAACTCTTATTTACTGGTTAAACTTCTAATTTTTGGGATGATGATACTCCGAAAGCATTGAGAGAGAAATGGTATTCTTCGAAGAAGAATGTAACAATGAGTAGTTTAATTCATGTAATGTGATACAAAGGTACTCATAATAAACGGATAATAGAGGAAATACTATTTATTGTTTTTTTTATAGATGCCATCAATCTTCTTCGCCATAAAATTTTCAGGAATTGGAATTTTTTTGAAACCAAATGGTTCATATAAAGTATGCGCATCACTTGTCATCAAACAAAGGTTACGTAACCCTTGTAATTGCGGGTGTTTCAAAATACATTGCATTAACCATTTTGACAATCCTATTCCTCGTTTTTCTTTAATAACAAATACATCTGCTATGTATCCGAAAGTTGTATAATCTGAAATGACTCGAGCGAAGCCAACCTGTGCAACGCTATGCAGGGCTGAACTATCTTCTTTATAAATCCCGAAGCATAAAGAATTTTCAATTGACTTTTTTACAAGCTCCAAAGGAATCTCTTCAGCCCAATAAGATGAACTCAGAAAATCATGTATCACAGAAATATCCAGCTTCGATTTATCTGTACTGATTAAATATTCATCTTTTGTGTATTGCGCTATTTCCATTTGTGTTTCAAATTTACAATATGGTCGTTTATCCAAGCAACTAATAAAACGTATTATTTCACCAAAAATGAAATTGGTTTTCCTGTGCAGCCATTCGGAAACTGAATATTCAGCATCATAGCTAAGGTAGCAGCCAGATCAGTAATATAAATTTGTTCTGTTGAATTACCTTGTTTAATATTCCATCCATAAAACAATAGTGGAACATGTGTATCATAACTATAAGGTGAACCATGTGTAGTGCCTGTTGGCATATAATCTATATACGCAGGTAAATAATTAACAAGCACATCTCCGGAACGTTTTGCATTATAGCCCTTTTGCATAAGGTAACGTGAACCTTCCGTAAATTGATTATTGTTTAATGTTGTTGCCGTTAACACTTCCGATACTTCAGGAAACCTTTGCAAAAACAAGGCAACATCTTCCTGGATCTGCTGCAAAATATATTTCTTTGAATCGATTGCTTTGTGATCTAAAAATAATTGTTGATTGGAAAATGACAGAACCAAGGAATCACCATATGTTTTTGTTAAATATTTTTTTAACGAATCCACCATTTTATTTTCTTTCACATATCCCGAAGGTATTTTAAGATCTGTTAAATAAGCGGGCACCTCTGGTGCTGCATGATCTGCCGTTAAGAACACCAATGCATTTCCTTTCCCTACTTGCAATTCAATTGCTTTTAATAGCTCTGCGAGTTCTTTATCCAAACGGATATAATCATCTTCTTGTTCAACAGAATTAGGGCCGTAAGCATGACCAATATAATCAGGAGAAGAAAAAGAAACTGTCAGAAAATCGGTGGCTGCAGACTTTCCCATATTTTCTGATTTCATGGTTTGAATAGCAAAATCTTTTGTTAACGTATTACCAAATGGTGTAGCACGAATGATATTCAATCCACCATTTAATTTCATCAACTCAGGTAAATTGTGCGGAAAAACAGGTTTCATCTCCCCTTTTCCAATCGTTTCATATTTATTATCATCCGGCAAACTCTCGGTATATTGTTCAAGGGGTAAAACTGTAGTCCAAGGTTCGCTCAAATATTTTTTTGCCAATTCTTTTTTATTAAATTCTTGAACCCATAGTGGCAATTCCTTCATATAATAAGTACTCGTTATAAAACTGCCAATACTACCATCGTACCAATAGGCTGCATTTGCTGTATGTCCGGCAGGAAGAATTGCGCTTCTGTCTTTCAATGCAATACCGATAACCTTTGATTTCATGTTGGATGAAATACGTAATTCATCTGTAATAGTAGTGGTCAATAAATTTACAGGCGACCGTTTCCCTTCGGCAGCTGTTGTACCTACAGATGCTACTTTGTCGTCTTGCACACAATACATGTTTTTACCAGAAGATTTATCGTACCAATCATTTGCAATAATGCCATGAACGGCTGGTGTAGTACCTGTATATATAGAAGCATGGCCCGGGCCTGTATAAGTGGGTACATAATTATAATTTGTATTCTTACAAAAAAATCCTTCATTCACTAGTTTTTTAAATCCATCATTTCCGAATTTATCCCAAAAGCGATATATGTAATCGTAACGCATCTGATCAACAACAATACCTACGACTAATTTAGGTTTTGATACCGTTTTAGAAGTTTGTGCGAAAGAGGAAATTAAAAAGAGGGATAAAAAGAATACTGGAATTATTTTTTTCATTTCGGTTAAATTATATTCTTATTTAGATTGATTCGCCTTGACGATTTGATTTTAATGAGGATAGGAATGGTATTCGACTAAAATTCTTTTTCACTTTCAACACCAAATAATTTTCCTTTTTTCCAAAGTATTAATTCTTGTTTCAATTGTTTGCTATTTCGTTTTGTTAACTCAGACGGATCTAAACTGCTCAAATCAGGCTTCCCTGCATTTACCCATGCTGTGTACCAAAAATTTGCAACATCGATACAAGATAAATTCATTTGTCGCTCTACCATGCCCTTTAAGGAAATATGCAATTGTGTTGCATATTCATCCGTAAAAACGGCTTGACCGTATTTGCTTTTTATGACTTTACCGTTTGCATCTGTTTTGTATATTTTATCTTCTGTTAATTTCTTTTTCAATACTCTGTCAGCCTCCAACAATGTATCAATCAGCTGATGAGAATTGAAAATAATTCTCCACGTTTCCTTCTGAATATCATCGATAAATTTTGCATCCTTTGTATTATAATTATAGGTATTCCCAAACATCTCCGGTAAACGCGATTCCCAAATTGCATGAATCCCCTTTTGATTTGTTTGCTGCCCATCATAATTTGCAGAGGTATGCAAAGGCATGTGAGCATCGGCAAGATAGTGGCCCAGATCTGCTGCAATAAAAAGGATCTCCGTTTTCTTTTTTTCTTTAAATGCCTTTGTAAGTTTATCCATAAGATCTTGAACATACCAAGGCAATATACCATTGGAAGATAAAAATTTATCGTCATATCTTTTCTTTGCTTCCTCCATTGTTTTTGGCAAACTATCCAGAGAACCAAAATTTTCTAAATCAATAAAATGGCGAGGATTCTCTGCTTTATCATTCAATGTATATTTTCGAAGATCTGGAACGGTAGACTCTTGGGTAATAAAATCAATGTGATTATAAAAAAAGAGTTGTAAGGGTTCAGGCAAAGCGAACACAGCGGCTCTATCAATATGTTCGTGACCAAATGTTCCCCAAGAAATAAGGAGAAACGAGGATACTGAAATGCTGAAGATTAAGAGTAGTTTTTTCATTTTTATTTAAATCTGTTTTGTTAAAAAATAGAGGAGTGTTACACATACCGTAACACTTAATAAAATATTTGTGATTGCGATGAATATATTACCTGAACGGATCAATTCGACTGTCTCAAAACTAAAAGTTGAAAATGTACTAAATCCTCCACAAAAGCCAACAACAATTAATAATTTCAAAGTAGGATTTGCACCCAATTTTTCACTAAACATCCCAATTGCTAGTGCCAATACCAAACAGCTTACTATATTAGATACCAATGTTGCAATTGGAAAGGAAGATCTAAAATTTGATTTCACCAACTCAGAGATCCCATAACGGGATATGCTTCCTATTCCACCTCCCAAAAAAACTAAAAATAGATTGTTCATATGTTAACTGTGCAACAACAAATTTATAACTTATTTATTTGACTTATTTTTATGAATCCACTGGTTCGCTTTGTAACATACAAATGCTGAACCTGCACCAACAATAGCTCCTGCCAAAACATCACTCGGGTAATGAACTCCCAGATCCATCCTTGAATATCCAACAGAACAAGCCCACAAAAAAGATGGTGTGATTACATACCATTTTGGAAAAGCCAAACTCAAGGATGTAGCAGTTGCAAAAGCGTCTGAAGTATGTCCGGAAGGAAATGAATAACTACCTGCATCAGCAACCTTTTGAATATCAGGATAGGTGACAAATGGTCTTTTCCTATTGACACCATATTTCAAAGCAACAGTTGCAGCGGCTGAGACAAAAAGAGTCGTTCCAATAAATAAACCCTTATTTTTTAACACAGAATCACGGCTGCTATATCCTTCAAAAAAAATCGAGATCGGAACAAGAACACTTATTGGCGTTACTGAATTAGAAATAAATACAAATGTATTATCCAAATTTCTATCACGACCTAAATTTATTTTCCGTAACATCTCAATATCTGTATTTTGAGCAAATACAGAGAAATGCATTAAAATAAATAGAAAAACAATAGAAAGTTGTTTCATTAGAATTTTCAAAAAGTTAAATTTATTTTAGCATATAACTTATAGACAAGAAAACCGATGACAACTCCGAGCAAAGCTCCTACAGCAACATCTGCGGGATAATGAACACCATTATAAATTCTGCTGTATGAAACAAATGATGCCCAAGCAAAAATACACAGTTTGAAATAGTTTATTTTTTTATAAAATAACAACCCCAAGAAAGTAGCTAGTGCAAAAGTATTTGCAGCATGAGAGGATACAAAACCATAGGTTCCGCCGCAATTTCCATTCACATGCACCTGCGACTGAATAACTAAATTTTGACAAGGACGGTATCGTTTAAAATTATTTTTGAATCCTCTGTTGGATATCTGATCACTTAAAACGATCAACATCAAGACCGCTAGAACAACCATCCATAAACGTTTTCCAACGTGCTTATAAACAAGATATCCAAAAAACATATAAAGGGGAATCCAAATAAATTTGCTACTTGCCCAATGCATAATAAAATCAAAAAATGCATTGTGCTTTCCATTGAGAAACAGAAAGAGTTGCGTATCTATTGATTTTATAGAATTGATAAAATCCATTTAATTATTTTGGAAATCGAAGTATGAATTTTGATTAGTAATCAAAGCCATTATCATTGCTATTCAGCTGCTTCCACAACTCGTCTTTCAGCTGCACCAATCCCATTCCAGATTGAGATGAAAAAAACATAACAGGAACGGTTGCTTTTTCTTTGAAACGTTTATTGATATCCTTTTTCATTTCGGCCAACAATTCTTCATCGAGCATATCACATTTCGAAATCGCTAAAATTCTTTTTTTATGAAGTAACTCAGGATT
The DNA here is from genome assembly GCA_947449315.1 of Bacteroidota bacterium. Lineage (GTDB taxonomy): Bacteria > Bacteroidota > Bacteroidia > 2-12-FULL-35-15 > 2-12-FULL-35-15 > 2-12-FULL-35-15. The sequence goes on along the minus strand of CANFRC010000006.1, from coordinate 57,026 downwards.
GAATTTATCCAACTCGTTCAACAATATTTTATATTCTTTGATGATGTCATCGGAATCGGCAGGAACCAAAAATAACAAAGAAGAATTACGTTCAATGTGTCTTAAGAAACGGAGTCCGATCCCTTTTCCTTCACTGGCGCCCTCAATGATCCCAGGGATATCTGCCATTACAAAAGATTTATAGTCGCGGTATTCAACAATCCCTAAATTAGGAACCAAAGTAGTAAAAGGATAATTCGCAATTTCAGGTTTCGCAGCTGAAACAACGGATAAAAGAGTTGACTTACCTGCATTCGGGAAACCAACTAAACCAACATCAGCTAACACTTTTAACTCCAGAATCTTCCATTCATCTCTTCCATCACCACCGGGCTGAGCATAACGCGGAGTTTGATTTGTGGATGACTTAAAATGATCATTCCCTAAACCACCTCGGCCACCAGGAACAACAATAATCTCTTGTCCGTCTTCCGTAATCTCTCCTTCAACTTCACCCGATTCTGCGTCTCTGATAATAGTACCCAAAGGAACATCCAATATTTCATCCTTTCCTTCTGCACCTGTCATACGCGCACTTCCACCACTACCACCCGGTTCAGCAATAATGTGTTTACGGTATTTCAAATGGATAAGCGTCCAAAATTGTTTGTTTCCTCTAACAATAATATGTCCTCCACGACCACCATCTCCTCCATCTGGGCCTCCTTTGGCAGTTAGCTTACTCCGATGTAAATGAATAGAGCCTGCTCCACCTTTTCCGGAACGGCAACACACTTTCACATAATCAACAAAATTCGAATCCGACATAATTTTTAGAACAAACTGTATTTACTCTTACTTTCTTTTTTTAGAACTTTTTTTGCTTGGTTTTACGACTTTCTTAGCAACAATTTTTTTGGCAGTCTTAGTAACTTTTTTAATGATTTTTTTTACTGCTTTTTTAATCACTTTATTTTTTGCAACTGGTTTCTTAGCAGCAACTTTCTTAACCAATTTCTTTTTTACCACCTTCACCTTTTTAGGAACCACTTTCTTTGCAATTTTCTTTACTACTTTTTTCGACACCACCTTCTTTGCTGAAGTTTTAGCTGCTTTTCCACTCACCGGACGGGAAGCTTTTACTGCCGCTTTTTTAGCTGGTGCCTTAAGGGTTTTCTTCACCTCAACCTTAACAACATTATTGGCAGCAGGTTTTACAACCGTTTTAACTGCCTTAGGCGCTTCCTTTTTAATCACTTTTTTATCAGATCCTGAAGTAGAGATAATCACCTTACGCTGCGTTGGTTCAATAGCCGAACATAATGAATTGAAAATATCATCAACAGAACCAATACCATTCACAATCCTAAATTTATTCTGTGAAGAATAATACTCTTTTAATGGAGCCGTTTTGTTATTGTATTCATCGATTCTGTTACGAATTATTCTTTCATTTTGATCATCAGGACGGCCACTTTCTTTTCCACGGCTTAACAATCGTTTTATTAACTCTTCATCATTTACTTCCAATGCCAACATCATGGTAATAGAGGTATGTTTCTGATACAATAATTTATCTAATGCTTCCGCCTGAGCAGTTGTACGGGGAAAGCCATCGAATATAAAACCTTTTGCATCTTTATTATGATCCAACTTTGAACTAATCATTGCAATCACCACTTCATCAGGCACTAAAACTCCTGCATCCATAAGCATTTTAGCTTCAATGCCCAATTGGGTTCCTGCAGCAATTTCACTGCGCAAAATATCTCCTGTTGACAAGTGCACCAATTGATATTTTTTAATTAAATTTTCGGATTGAGTTCCTTTGCCGGCTCCCGGAGGGCCAAATAGCACGATATTTAACATGATTGACAGTTTTTAAGGGTTAGAATTAAAGAGTATAATTTTTTATTGAGCGGATTTTAGTTTTATATTTTTTGATTTTTATTAATTTAATTCATAAACACTTTCTGCCTCACTCAAACACCGCTTTAATTCATCAATTTATTTTCCATCATTTTCATAATCCAAAACATAGATATCTTCCAAATTTCTTCCTAATCCTTTATAATCTAGTCCATATCCTACTATAAAATCGTTAGGGATAACAATAGCAGCATATTCAATGGGCACTGTTTTAGTATAGGCAGCCGGCTTAAATAGCAAGGTGGCAATTTTTATTTCTGAAACACCAAGTGCTTTCAACTGTTCCCAAACATGTTCAATTGTAACTCCGGTATCTACGATATCTTCAACAATCACAACGGTTCGACCTTTAATATCTTCATTAAGACCTATTAGCTGCTTTACAGTACCCGTAGATGATGTACCTTCATAGGAAGCCAGTTTTACAAAAGAAATCTCACATTCGATATTCACCTTTTTCATCAAATCTGCAGCAAACATAAATGAGCCATTGAGCACGGCAAGAAACAATGGCTTTTTACCTTTCAGATCCACATTGATCTGATCAGCAACTTCTCCTATCGCTTTTAATATTTCTGAAGAGGTTATCTTGGTTTTAAATGTTCGTCCGTGAATTACTACACTACTCATAATATAGGTTTTTAAAGCCTCAAAAATACGCAAAATACAGCAACGAAAAACGTCACAATTAATTTTTTATTAGGTCCAAATAAACTATTTTTACGCCTCAAAACAACAAAACAGTTACAATATGAAACCTAAAGTGAGTATTATCATGGGGAGCACTTCAGACATGCCAATAATGCAAGAAGCAGCTAAAATTTTAAACGAATTTCAGATTCCTTTTGAAATAAATGCATTAAGCGCTCATCGCGTTCCTGAGCAAGTAGCCGAATTTGCTAAAACTGCTCATACAAAAGGCATCCGTGTAATTATTGCAGGAGCGGGTGGAGCCGCACATCTGCCTGGTGTAGTTGCTGCTTTTACTCCTATTCCAGTAATTGGTGTTCCTTGCCGTTCTTCTATCTCCATTGACGGATGGGACTCTGTTCTTTCCATCTTACAAATGCCTCCGGGAATACCTGTTGCTACTGTTGCCTTGGACGGGGGGCAAAACGCTGGAATACTTGCTGTACAAATCCTTGCGGCTGGAGATGATACGATTCTGAAAAAAGTGATCGATTTCAAAGAAAATCTCAAAAATAAGATCCTGAAAGCCAATAAAGAGCTCTCTGAAATCAAATTTGAATACAAAACCAACTAAAACATTCCATTTGTTTTAAAACAGATTAAATGATATTTTGGTCACATTTGCTTCATATTCTATTACGATTTTTGACTGCAAACTATATTAAATGAAAAAAAGCCTTTCCTTCATCATTGTTTCCTGTTTTTTTTATAGCGCAACTGCTGGAAACGAGGATTTCCCTATTGGTGCCAGATCAGCAGCTATGGGTAACGCTTCCGTTTCTTTAAGCGATGTCTGGAGTGCTCAGCACAATCAAGCTGGATTAGGCTTTGTAAAAGATCTTTCGGCAGGGGCCTATTATGAAAATCGATTTTTATTGAAGGAATTAAGTATAAAAGGTGGTGTTGTTGCCATTCCTGTAAAAGCAGGAACATTTGGATTGTGTATCACTAATTTTGGCTACTCGCTTTACAGCGAAAACAAATACAGCCTTTCCTTCGCAAAAGCGTTTGGAAATAAACTTTCTGCAGGAATATCCATGGACTATCTGACAACTAAAATTGCAGAAGGCTATGGAAACAAAGGTGTTCTGGCTTCCGAATTCGGTATTCAGGCAAGACCATTGAAAGGCTTATCTATCGGAATGCACGTGTTTAATCCCACACGGTCCAAACTAGCCGCTTACAACAACGAACGCATTCCTACAATTATCCGTTTAGGTGCAGATTATTCCTTTTCTGATAAGGTGATCCTTGCCATTGAAACAGAAAAAGACATGTCTAAAAAGGCAATCTTTAAAGGTGGTCTCGAGTACAAAGTGGAAAAAGAGTTCTATTTGCGAGCCGGAATAGCTACAAATCCTAATTTGGGATCTTTTGGTTTTGGCATCAACATGAAAAATCTCAAGATCGACTTCAGCGCTAACTATCACCAAACACTTGGCCTTAGCCCACAATTAAGCTTGACCTATACTTTTTTCAAGTTTGAGAAAAAAAACGCAAAGATTTAAATGAATCATAATGAATAAAATTCATACCATCGAATACTTTCATTATCTCATATCTCATTTAAAATATGGTGTTCTTTTGTTGTCATTTACCTTTTGTTTTTCCTCCTCTTCTTTTTCTCAAGATACGATTCCATCAAAAACAGACGATAATGATATTCAACAACGATTAGAGAATCTTGCAGAAGAAACGCAAACGGAAGATGCTGATTATTCAAGTTTGCTTGAAGGTTTGATCTATTACAAAGAGCACCCTGTTAATCTTAACAAAACTAACAAAGAGGAGTTGCAAGCACTTCAATTGTTAAACGATATTCAAATAAACAATTTACTTTCACATATAGAATCAGTCGGAAAATTGATCACCATATACGAATTACAAAGTATTAATGGATTTGACCTTCAAACAATACAACGAATATTACCTTACATAAAAGTTTCTGACAACTTTACTTCCGCTCATTTTAACAGGAAAGAAATGTTTAAAAATGGACAAACAAATGTAATCGTCCGCTATGGAAGGGTGATAGAGGAACAAAAAGGATTTACTCCTATAGATAGCATTTCATTATATAATAGCAGAAACTCCAGATATATAGGCAGCCCGGATAAAATATATACACGCTACCGTTTTACCTATGGTACCAATGTGAGCTGGGGAATTACTGCAGAGAAAGATCAGGGTGAATTATTTTTAAAGAACAATCAAAAATTCAAATACGATTGGTATGAAAATTCATTAAATAAAAATCAAAGATCTGGCTTCGATTTTTATTCTGCTCACTTCTTCTTACATAATATAAGATTTATTAGATCTCTTGCTATTGGCGATTACCAGGCGAACTTCGGACAAGGATTAACATTGTTCAGCGGACAAGCATTTGGAAAATCACCTGATGCAATGTCAGCAAAAAAATCAGGTCAAGGGATTCGACCGTATGCATCAGTTGATGAAAACAAATTTATGAGAGGTGCCGCAACAACCATTGGATTTAAACGATTTGAAGCCACGGCCTTTTATTCTAGAAAGCATATTGACGCCAACGTGAGTGACACCCTAGCCGATGGTGAAATTGCAGCAATATCAGCGTTACAATCCACAGGTTATCATACAACACCAAGTGAAATCGCTGATAAGCATTCCATATTGCAAACTATTTTCGGAGGAAATATTTCCTATAAAGGAAAAAATTTGAATGTTGGTTTAACCGCATTAAGTTATAATTTGAATGTTGATTTCAACAGAGCATTCGACTATTACAACCAGTTTGAATTTTCCAGCAAACAAAATGTCAATATAGGTATTGACTACAATTTCATTTTTCATAATTTCAATTTCTTTGGTGAAGAGTCGACTAGTAAAAATGGCGGAAAAGCCTTTCTGAATGGTGCGTTGATAAGTTTAGATCCGAGATTATCATTGACCATTTTAAATAGATATTATGAACGTAATTTCCAAAACTTAATGAGCAATGGTTTTGCTGAAAACTCTACAGCATCGAATGAAAAAGGAACATACATAGGAATCGTTGCAAAACCTACCAACACCACAACCATTACAACTTACTATGATAGGTTTCAGTTCGACTGGCTAAAATATCAAGTAAACGCACCATCATATGGAAATGATTATGTTGCTCAATTTAATTACACGCCATCAAAAAAGGTGGATATGTATTTCAGGATCCGACAACGAGATAAACAAAAAAACACAACGAATACCAATGCAACGATAGATTATTTGGTTCCATTAAAACAAAACAATTATCGATTTAATATTTCTTATACTATTTTACCAGAAGTGAAATTAAAGAACAGGATTGAACTGATTGACTACAAACTGGACGAAAATAAAACTTCAAAAGGCTATGTTGTATATCAAGATATTACCTATAACAAATTAGGAAAACCACTTTCCGTAACCTTACGTTATGCGCTGTTTCAAACCGACAGCTATGATGCAAGAATATATGCATACGAAAATGATGTTCCCGGCTCCTATTCTATTCCGGCCTATTACGGAAGAGGTTCCAGATTTTATATAATGTTTGATTATAATTTAACAAAAAAAATCGAAATATGGCTGCGTTATTCTGAAACCTATTACGACAATGTTACTGTGATTAGTCCCGGCTCTATCAATGAAATACAAGGGAATACAAAATCGGAGATCAGAGCGCAAGTGAAATTTAAATTCTGATTCTTTTTTATTTTTTACTTCTAAACTAATTTTTTACTTCCAATTCAATTTAAAAACAGGATGAACTTCCCAAACGGAGCCAACCTTATCGGAGCCATGACTTTTATTTGTTGGATGACCGCTATCCCAAAATAAAAAACCCGTTACTTTAATTTTAATTGGCTCGCCACCATTATCTGTTTTATCAAAATGATATTCTTTCTTTTTATGAAGATGGTATTTGGTTACCAAGTCACTCAATATTTTTGCATGTAGGTTACAATATTCTTTCGTATTTGGTACCTCCGCTATCACGCGGCTTGCTGCTCTATCATTCGTCTCCGATAATTCTATATGTATATCACAATCTTCCGCCGACAATTTTATGACCCAAGCATATCCTGTAATGGAAACAATTTCATTTTCTTTTATAATTGCTTTATTAGGATCTGCTTTTATTTCATCTTTTTCTGATTTACTGATCTGCATTTTCAAAATATCTGAAATCAATAAATGTGTTGGTTCAACAGAATTAACAGGTAATCTGTTTTTTATTTGCTGACGTTTATGCGCTGCTTTCCCTAAATAATCACATCCGCAATCAACTGAAGGCTTGAATGATGTTATGAAAAACAGTAATACAAAAATTAAAATGGATATTTTTTTCATTCAATACTATTTTAATGCTTATGAATAATAAAAAAAACGCGTCTTGCGATGAACACAAAACGCGTTTAAGATGGTATAGGATTATTAATGCAGAATCTGGACGTACCCTGTCAAAGGTTTTTCTAATTTCGGAGCACTCAAAATATAGTAGTAAACACCATCTTTCTGACCGCCACCATTCCAGTTATTTTGGTAATCTGTTTTCTCGAACACCTTATTACCCCATCTGTTGAATACTGTTAAGCTTGAATTAGGGAAAAACTCAAGGTTTTTAAAAATTAATAAATCATTTTTTCCATCGTTATTAGGAGTAAAAACATTTGGCGCTTCTATGTTTGAAACAATAGTATATTCATGTCGAATCGTATCCCAGCAGCCATTAGAGCTTTGAACAGCCAATGTTACAACATAGGTTCCATTCAAATTATAAACGTGTGTAGGATTTTGAGTCGTATAAAAAACGCCGATTGAGTCACCAAAATTCCATACCCACGTTGTAATAGTAGCAGGAGATGGGACAGACGAAAGATCTGAAAAATTAACCGTTGTAGAAGGGTTAGAAACACCAAGAGGAGAACTTGTAAATTCTGCAGTTGGAGATGAAAACTGAATTATTGAAACCGTATCGGCCGTAGAACAACCATTCGTATAATTAATCGTTACAATTACATCACCTGTGCTATTCACAGTTGTTGTATTTGTTGTATCGGAGGTTGACCACGAATAACTTGCTCCGACAGGAATAGTAGGAACAGCAGTTAAGGTAATTCCATCACCAGGACAAAATGGTGCAACACCTGAAATGGTAACAGCAGGATTTGCATTTACAACATTCACAGGAGGAGAAGTTCCAACACAACCAAAAGAATCGGTAACGGTAACGGTATAGGTACCATTCAGAACATTTATTGAACTATTGGTACTTGCATTCGACCAAAGGAAAGGAGAATACAAACTAGCTGAATCAACATACAGTGTCGTTGGATTACTGAAGCAAGTGAACAAGTCTCCAATAATAACAGGTGTTGGTAATGGATGTTCAACCACATCTACCAATACTGTTTTAAAGCAACCATTTTTTCGAGCCGTACAATAATATTGTCCGGAAGAATCCGCAACAATTGAGAATCCTGTTGAACCAGAATTCCAAAAGTAAGCATCATAAGTAGTCGGAGTCACATTCAATGTTGTGCTACCCCCTTGACAAAAATCTAACACTCCATTAATTAAAGGATTAAATGCCGCGAAACCTGTTGTATCAACAAAAATATTAACATTAACAACTGTAACACCTGCAGGTGTCCCATCATCTGTAGCTGTAAAAGTGATTACATTTAATCCGGCATTTGCAGCTGAAGCAATGATCTGAACATCAGCAGTTGCTGAATTACCCGGAATATTATTGATAACACTAAAACCAGGTGTGCCATATAAATTTACAGCAATATTTGTTGTTTGTCCTAGCTCAGGAGATAAGAAAAGGGCACTTACAACCAACGTATCATTCACACCACACACCTTTAGCGTATCACAAGCACCACCACCGCCTAATAACGGAGGATTAATACTAGCAATAGGAGCGATATTATTTCCGGTACAGGAATTAAAATAAAAGGATTGATTATCTAACCAACTAACACCATCATTTGCGCCGTATGGTCCATCATATGCTGCTCCCGGTTGATCAAAACGACCCATTTGAATAAAGTTTACCCCATCCCCTTTATTAACACCAACTGTTGCAGGCACACCACCAAATCCACCAACACCTGAAGAGGCAGAACCTGTTGTCCATTGCATGTCACCATAACAAAAAGCAATATTATTTCCAGCAGGTAAAATAGGATCAGTTCCATCCGTAATGATCAACTGGAATGTATTTACTTTATCAGTCATTGTGTTGAAATAACCTACGGCTTGCCAGTTAACATACATTGCTGTTGGGGTAATTTTATATTGAACAGTACCTGTACCGCGGGTATCCACATCTCCCCAAAATGGTGCTACCATCTGAAATGAACTAGAAGGGAATCCCGATGCAGAAAAGGTAGAGAAAGAAGTACCAAAGGAAACATTTCCATTGTTATTGATAAATAAACTTGTGAAAGTAGTACCGTATAAACAAAATGAAAACGGAATAGTGATAGAAGCAGTACTTCCATCATCATTCGGAGCCATTGCCAACGTGTAGGTAGCATCCGGTGCCTGATAACAACCACAACCGGATGAAGCAATTTTATGTGTAACACCGAGGCGTTTCAAATCCTCTAATGTTGGAGCAAACGATTTTGCATTTGTAATGTTCATTCCCTCTGGGATTTTACCATGCAATTTCATTTGTTCATATTCCTTGCTATCTGTAGTCGGAGGTTTTGTTGTTTGGGAGAATCCTTGAAACGCAAAAGCGCCAAGTAAAATCAGGGAAAGCAGGTGTTTTTTCATTCTTAAATATATGATTATTAATACTTTAATACTATAAGCGGTAAATATAAAAAAATCTTCTCCTTTTCTTACGCATAACTTGATGCTTTTTTATGTTTCGAGGTTGCATCTGATTCATAAAAAAAGCCTTGACAACTTGTCCATTAAGAATTCCAACTGAATGTTTTAAAGATAAAACCTATCTTTGTCGCCTTATGAAGTCTCTATTATCTGCCAATTATCTGAAAGGATACAAAGCCACACTTTTTCTTGCCTACCCAGTTGTATTAAGCCAATTAGGGCATATAATGGTTGGAGTTGTTGATACTGCGATGGTGGGACAAATTGGTACGGTTCAGCAAGCGGCCGTAGCGTTATCTAATAGTCTTTATACCCTTGTTTTAGTTTTTGGACTAGGTGTTTCATACGGAATCACCCCCCTGGTCGCAGCTGCAGATAGCTCCAAAAATTATTCAGAAAGTGCGGAATTATTAAAACATGGGGTTGTCATCAATACCATTTTAGGCATTTTACTCTTTCTCCTTTTATTTAGCCTTTCTCCCGTTTTAAATTTATTTCAGCAAAAGCAAGAGGTAGTTGACCTGGCTATTCCTTTCTTAAATGTGATGATGTTAGGAATGATCCCTCTTTGCATCTTTTCTGGATTCAAACAATTTACAGAGGGCCTCTCGTTCACAAAAATAGCAATGTTGATCACTGTGGGATCGAATCTATTAAACATATTATTGAACTATCTGATGATATTCGGTCATTGGGGATTTCCAAAGATGGGGCTCATGGGTTCTTGCTGGGCTAGTTTTATTTCAAGAGTCGCCATGGCAATTGCTATGTTCTCATATGTTTATTATAACAAGCCTTTTAGAGTTTACAGAGAAGGGTTTCGGTTTAAAAACATTTCTAAGGAACTAACAAAAAAGATTTTAGCAATCGGAATTCCATCGGGATTACAATGGTTTTTTGAAGTAGGAGCTTTTGCATTTGCCGTTATTATGATTGGATGGATAAGTCCAAAAGCACAAGCAGCGCACCAAATAGCACTAAGTTTGGCAGCTACAACGTATATGATGGCGAGCGGTTTATCTGCTGCTGCTTCTGTTCGTGTTGGAAATCAATCCGGATTGAAAAACAAAGAAGGAGTTCGGACAGCGGGATTCAGTGCATTTGTAATTGTTATGGTCTTTATGGGGCTCATGGCGACCAGCTTTATACTATTGCGGAATTATTTGCCTTCCCTATTTACCAAAGATGCCGATGTGATCAACATAGCTTCCTCGCTGCTGGTAATTGCTGCATTTTTCCAATTGAGTGATGGCATTCAAGTTGTTGGTTTGGGAGCATTGAGAGGAGTTAAAGATGTTAAAATCCCAACCGTTATTACGCTTATTGCCTACTGGGTCATTGGCTTACCAATGAGTTATGTATTCGGATTTAAATTAAATATGGGCGTTCAGGGAATCTGGTATGGCTTATCAATAGGATTGACTTTTGCTGCAATACTTTTATTTTTAAGATTTAATCATGTAAGCAAAAAGCTCTAGAAAATGAAAGAGCAAAAATTTTATTGGCCTGAGCATTCAAAAAAATTAACAAGAGTATTTTTTTCTAAATAACTAGACAGTTTGATTCACGCTAAAACCAGCGCGCATCAAATCTTTCCAAAAATCAGGATAGGATTTTTTAACGACTGCGGCCTCTTTAATCAAAACAGAATCGAGTTTCAAAGACAAAGCGGCAAAAGCCATTGCCATACGATGATCTTCATACGTTTCAATAGAAACTGGATGCTTAGTGAGAGAACCATTATTTATTTTAATGCTATTATCATTGACTATTTCAACATCAACTCCTATTTTTTTTAATTCAATTTTAAGTGCTTCAATTCGATCCGTTTCTTTTATTCTTAACGTATGCAACCCGTTGAACAAGGCAGGAATCTCTAGGGCTGCAACAACAATTGCAATCGTTTGAGCCAAATCAGGACAATCTGAAAAGTCAAAACCGAAATGTTCATCTTTGACATTTTGTTTTGTAATTCTAATTCCATCAGAAATATATTCCGTTTTCACACCAAAAAAAGTAAAAATGGCAGCAACTATTGCGTCGCCTTGTAAACTAGGATGCTTTAAGCCTTTTATAGTAAGCTCGGCGGTGTCTGACAATGCCGCTATTGCATACCAGTAAGAAGCGGAACTCCAGTCGCCTTCTACTTTATACGTATACCCCACATCTCTTTTTATATGATAGTTTTGTTGACTCACGGAGATAGAATTGTCATGCCATTGCCCATACACCCCAAACTCCTCCATCATTTTTAAGGTCATATTAATGTATGGACGAGAAGTTACTTCGCCCTTAAATTTGATGAATAATCCATTTTGAAGTTCGGGAGCAATGAGTAATAAGGCAGAAATAAATTGACTACTTACATTTCCATCCATTTCAATTTGGCCCCCCTTTAATGTTCTGCCGTATATTTTCAATGGTGGAAAACCATCCTCTTCCATGTATTCAATGGAAGCACCAAGATCACGTAATGCATTAACCAAAATTCCGATGGGTCGTTTTTTCATTCTATCAGAACCTGTTAAAATATGAGTTCCAATTTTAGTTGCAAAAAAGGCCGTTAAAAAACGCATCGCTGTACCTGCTCCTCCAACATCATGTGCGAATGCAAAATCATGTTGAGTAGCAGACAATTTCAATATCGTATCAAGGGTGGTTGTATCGAATGCAGCAGATAAATTGTCGATTTCAAATTTTTCCTGACACAAGGCCTGAATTATTAAAGCCCGATTACTTTCACTCTTAGAGGAAGTTAAATTAATTTCCGCTTGTATTTTTTTTGTTGGATGTGAAATACGATAATTCATTACATAAATGATTTTACCTGATCAATATAGTACTTCAGGGATTCTATAATAATATCAGGTTTTACCTTTTTATTTATTTCGCATTTACCAATGGATGAAAGTAGAGAAAAAATTATTTCTCCGTTTTCATTTTTCTTATCGTGCTTCATCAGTTCAATTAAACGGTGTGAATCCTCCATATCGAACTTTACTGCTTTGTATTTATTAAAAATAAATTGCGTGATCTCCTGCAATTCAGCAAGACTTAACTTACAGATCTGGTGAGACAAGTAGGCTTCGCAAATCATTCCAATAGCAATTGCTTCTCCATGAAGCAGCTGTTTTTTATTTTCCTGTTCTAATGAAAAGGTTTCAATTGCATGACCTATTGTATGACCGAAATTCAATACTTTCCGAATACCTATCTCTTTAGGATCCTCCAGGACTATTGTATTCTTGATATAAATCGATGTTTTTATCAACTCATCGAAGAAATCAAAATTAGCGAAATCTAAAGACTTTACTTTTTCCCAATAATGCCGATCAGCGATCAATGCATGTTTTATTATTTCGGCAAAGCCCGATAATATCTGCCGTTTGTCAAGCGTAGTTAAGAAATTTGGATTTACAAAAACAGCCACAGGGTTATTAAATACTCCGATCTCATTTTTCAGATGATTCATATCAACCCCTACTTTCCCTCCAACCGAAGCATCAACCTGTGACAATAAGGTGGTAGGAATATTAATAAAATCCATCCCACGCTTAAATGTTGAAGCAATGAAACCGCCCATATCCCCGATAACACCACCACCCAAATTTACAAATAACGATTTTCTGTCTGCGCCGTATTCACTTAAAGCACTCCAGATTTGCACACAAACTTCAATTGTTTTATTTTCTTCACCATTATCGATCTCAATGATTTCAGCATGTTCAAAAAATGGAATTTTTTCGACCAACTGTGGATAACAAAATTTCAGAGTATTGTCATCCACGAAAATGAAAATTTTCGAATATTTTTTTTTGTTTGCTTTAAGAAAACGATTAATTTCTTTCGTGATATCTTTCGTTACAAAAACAGAATAATTATTTGAGATGATTTCTGTCATATATTAGCATAGAAGAGCAAATATAAGAAAAACTCAGGCGATTCAATACGGTTTTAACAAAGGAATTTTGATATATTTGTGGCTATTAAAACCATAACAATGCTATCATTCAACAATACAGAGATTGCCTTCTCGGGTAAAACTAAAAAAGACCTAAACCGTTCCTATTGGCTTTTTAAAATGGTTTCTAACCCTGCGTTTGTTTCCATTGGCAAATCGTTGACCACCTTTGCAATAAACATGCATTTACCAATTAAAGGAATGATCAAAGCAACCATATTCAAACAATTTTGCGGGGGTGAAAATATAGAAGAATGCGACAAAGCAATCCAAGAATTGGGTAAATTTAACATCGGTACAATCCTCGACTATTCAGTAGAAGGTAAAGAAACAGAAAAAGATTTTGACGCGTGTGCAACCGAAACAATCGCCACGGTGGCGAAAGCAAAGAACGATACACACATTCCATTTTGTGTCTTTAAAGTTACTGGTCTTGCTCGATTTGAGATTCTTGAAAAAGTAACAAGCAAACAAGCACTAACTACTGAAGAACAAAAAGAATTTGAGCGAATACAACATCGCGTAAATTCAATTTGTAAAGCTGCACACGATGCAGGAATACCAATTTTTATTGATGCTGAAGAAAGTTGGATCCAAACCGCAATTGATGATTTAGCAAATGAAATGATGCGGCTTTACAACATTCAAAAACCTATCGTATACAATACTTTTCAATTGTACCGTCAGGATCGACTTGCATTCCTAAAAAAATCACTTGAACTGGCGAATACCGGCAATTATTTTCTTGGAGCAAAGCTAGTGCGCGGAGCCTATATGGAAAAAGAAAGAGCCAGAGCTATTGAAAAAAACTATCCTTCTCCGATACAAGATACAAAAGAGCATACGGACAAAGATTACGATGCTGCGCTATTATTTTGCTCTGAAAATATTTCAAAAATAGCAATTTGTGCTGGAACACATAATGAAAACAGCTCCATGAAATTGGCCGAATTAATGAAAGAAAAAAATATCAATTCGGATCATCCTAATATTTATTTTTCGCAATTATTGGGTATGAGTGACCACATCAGCTTCAATTTGGCTAATGCAGGATACAATGTTGCTAAATATGTTCCTTATGGTCCAGTTAATGAAGTATTGCCCTATTTGATACGAAGAGCTCAAGAAAACACATCTGTAAAAGGTCAAACAGGACGTGAACTAAGTTTGATCATGAAAGAAAAAGAAAGAAGAAAATTGGGATAATGTATTTTCTACTTTTTACTTATTAAATCCTGTTTAGATATCCTAAGCAGGATTTTTTATTATTTGCAAATAGTCGCGCTATACCAAAAGGGAACTCCATTTCATCTTTCCAAAATTTGAATTTGTCCAATTTTCAAAATCATATTAAAATAATAGCTAGTTTTGCAATTAACAAAATGGTTAAACCATATAATCAAATGAAACAGTTAGGAGACAATTCCACTGAAGAAAAGATTCTTGATGCCGCCAAAGAGGTGTTCATGAAGCATGGTTTATATGGTGCGCGAATGCAAGACATAGCAGATACAGCTGGAATTAACAAAGCGTTGCTTCATTACTATTTCAGAAACAAAGAAAAAATGTTTGACAAAGTATTTGATGGTGCTTTAGCCAAATTCTTTGAACAACTAGATGTTTTTTCAAACAATGAACTATCTGTAAAAAAACGATTATTCATATACATTGACAACATCATTGAGTTTTATGCCGAATACCCTCAAATGTCAATGTTTATCATAAAGGAAATAGGTAACAATCCTGAAATATTCAAAGAGAAAGTTCATGTAGCAAAAAAAAATAAAACATTAAGACTTATACATGTGCTGGAGGATGGGATGAAAAATGGAGAAATAAAAAAGATAGATTCTGCCATGTTCATGATTAATTTACAATCGCTGTGCTCCTTTCCTTTTCTTGCTTCACCTATGTTCAAATATTCATTGAAGGCGCAGGGGAAAGATTGGGAAAAAGATTTTAATTCGGAAAAATTAAAACAATCTGTCAAAAATTTTGTTGAATTCACACTAGGCAAATAATATACATATGAAAAAATTAACCATTCTATTTTTAACCATTATCAGCGTAAGTTTTGGGCAGACATTATCACTCGACTCATGCATACAAATGGCAAAAAGAAATTACCCGCTTATCAAACAAAATAATTTAATCGAGCAAAGTGAAAAAAATATCGCGAATGCTGATTCTAAAAATTGGCTTCCAAAATTAACTTTCATATCAAAAGCAAGCTATCAATCGGAAGTAGTAGAATTTTTAGGGAAATCATTTCCTCACGACAACTACCTTGCCGCAGTTAATCTAGAACAAAATCTTTTTGATGGCGGGCAAATTCATCAACAAAAACAACTAGACAAACTGAACAGCGAAACCGATTTACGGAAGAATGAAGTTGAAATGTATAAACTCATTGACAGAGTGAATCAGCTGTATAGTTCAATTTTGCTCACTCGCGAGAGTATCAAAACGTTGAATGTATATAAAGATGATATTAATAATAAAAAAACAATACTTTCTGCCTCTGTAAAAAATGGAATGACCTTACAAAGTAATTTGGATGCAATGGAAGCTGAAGAATTAAAAACAGAACAATCCTTAATAGAAGCAACAGAGAATATAAAGGCATTGTATCAATCACTTGGGATGTTCATCAATAAAACTATTGATGACAACAGCGAACTTTCCTCTGAACCGATTCTCAACAGTTCAAAAGGTGAAGAGATCAATCGACCTGAATTAAAACTATTTGATTCTCAGAAAGCCATGTTGGAAGCCCGCCATAAGCTTACCAATAAAACTTCATTACCAAAAATATCTATCAGCGGCGAAGGGGCATACGGAAGGCCAGGTCCAAATTTCTTAAATCAGGACTTACGTTTTTTCGGACAAGCGGGTATTACATTAAAATGGAATATAGGTACTTTGTATAGTTACAACAACGAAAAACAAAACTTCCTTATCAACTCAAAAATGGTAGACGTACAAAAAGAAGTTTTTGTATTCAACTTAAAATCAACAATGCTTTCACAAACTGCACAGATCAATTCGTTAAAAGCAATACTTGAAAAAGACAAACTTATAATTGAGAAACGGAAGAGCATAAAGGAAACCGCTTCATCACAATTGGCAAATGGATCGATCACTTCAACAGATTATTTAATAGAATCCAATGCTGAGATGCAAGCTATATTAAATCAAAAAATACATGAGATCAAACTAATGAATGCTATTAGCAATTACAATTCAAGCAAAGGGATCACGAACTTTTAAAGAACAATAAAAAAATGAAACATACGAATCAATCAGAAAATCAAACCATGGAAAATACAGCACCTGAAAAGAAGAAAAACAAAAAGCCTTTCATCATTGGAGGTGTATTAAGTACAATATTAATCATTGGAATTATTTATTTTATTATAGGAGCCAACTATGAAAACTCTGACAATGCGCAATTAGATGCAGACATCATACCAATAAAATCAAGTGTTTCAGGGTATATTAAGACAATCCATTTTAAGGACAACGAACATGTTAAAAAAGGACAATTACTGATCACGATTGATGATACTGACCTTAAAACAAGAGTTGCACAATCAGAAGCGGCATTAGAAAGTGCGAAAGCAAATCTATTATCCGTTAAAAGCAATGCTAACGCAGTAAGCGAAAATGCTGATGCATCTGCTTTAAGTTCCTCATCTGTGCAGCAAAATATAAATTCAACAAAAGCAAAACTGACAAAATCACAAGCAGATTTTAAACGAATTGAAAGTATGTTTCATTCAAAAGCTGCCACACAGTCACAATTTGATGCTGCAAAAGCCGACCTAGATATTTCACAAGCGCAATACGATGGCGCTGTAAGCCAGTTCAAATCAGCAACAGCGCAATCGCAAGGAGTTCGCTCACAAGCGGAAGCACAAAAAGCACAAATCACTTTGGCGGAAGCGATGGTAAAACAGCGTGAAGCAGAATTAGCGTTATCGCAGACGCAATTGGAAAATGCAACTATTGAAGCTCCTTGTGATGGTATTGTGACAAAACGTGCTGTTGATGAAGGACAATACATTAGCATAGCTGCTCCATTATGCTCAGTGATTGACAACATACACTTATGGGTAACTGCTAATTTCAAAGAGACACAAGTAAAAAAAATAAAAGTAGGACAAGAAGTGGATATTAAAGTAGATGCATTTCCTTCTATTAAAATTAAAGGAACTATAGGCTCCTTTATCGGAGCAACAGGAGCAAAATTTTCATTACTACCACCTGATAATTCAACAGGAAATTTTGTAAAAATAATTCAACGTGTCCCTATGCGTATTGAAATAACAGATTATCCGGCTGAAGCGCGCGATATTCTATTTCCAGGACTTAGTGTTATTGTTGAAGTAAAAGTAAAATAAATTGGAAGCTACACTAGAACATCACAAAATAACTTATCCTACTGGAGCTACAAAATGGATTTTAATCCTGACAGCCATCTCTTGTGCGATTTTAGAATTGATCGACACCACAGTTGTGAATGTCTCCTTGCGTGAAATCAGCGGAAGTATTGGCGCAACTACTACAGAGATCGCATGGGTTGTCACAGCTTATGCGATATCCAATGTGATCATCATTCCATTAACAAGTATGTTGTCGGATCTGTTCGGACGAAAAACATACTTCACCGCGTCTGTTATCATCTTCACTTTTTCATCACTCATGTGCGGATTGTCTACAAACTTATGGATGCTGGTTTTCTGGAGATTTGTTCAAGGTATTGGTGGCGGAGGATTATTATCAACAGCTCAATCGATCATTGTGGGTGCATTTCCTCCAGAAAAAATTTCTACTGCAAATGCAATTTTTGGAATGGGAATAATATTAGGACCCACATTTGGCCCCGCACTAGGAGGTTTTATCACTGATAATTTTTCATGGCACTGGATCTTTTTTGTGAATATTCCGATAGGAATTGTTGCGACTATTCTTGCTTGGACATATGTTACCGACAGAGAGGGGGCTGAAAAACCAAGAAAGATAGATTGGTGGGGAATACTATTTTTAGTGCTTTCTGTTGGATGTATCCAATTTGTTTTGGAAGAAGGTACTTCTAAAGATTGGTTCGAAAGCTCGGAGATTACTATTTGTTCCATTGTGGCTATCACAAGTTTAATTGCATTTATTTACCGTGAGTTAAGCATTGACTATCCGGCTGTAAATATTCGTCTCTATAAAAACTATAATCTGGCGATGGGAAGTTTCATGAATTTTATGCTGGGCGTATTACTCTTTGGAACCGTATTTATCTTCCCTTTATTTGCCCAAATTTCATTGGGCTGGACCGCCACGCAAACAGGCGCTTTTATGATTCCAAGTGCATTATGTACCGGAATATCCATGCCAATTGTTGGCAAACTGTTAGGCTCCGGAAAAAATCCTAAGACAATTATTTTAATAGGAATTATTATCACCTTCGCTTTCCTAATGATCATGTCTTTTGCTTCACCAGACTCCAGTCAGAATGATTTTTATTTTCCATTTGTGTTGCGAGGTGTAGGACTAGCTTTTATGATGTCGCCAATTTTATCATTAGCAGTGACAGGTTTAAGAGGGAAAGAGATGGCTCAGGCAATCGGATTAGCAAATATGATCCGCCAATTGGGAGGTGCTGTAGGAATTGCTTTGATCAATGTTTTCTTAACGCATAAAAATGCAGAAGTAAGAGGAAGCATGTTGGGATATGTTACTGATTACAGCTCTGCGAGTACCGACCGAATAGCAGCAATAACACAGAATTTTGTTTCGAAAGGATATGATGCTGAAACTGCGAAAGCGTTAGCTTACAAAATGATGGAAGGAATTGTATACAAGCAACAAGCACTGGTAAGTTATGATCAAGGATTTTTTATGGTAGGAATGTCTATTGTCATTTGCATCCCCATCGTATTTTTAATTCGTTATAAAAAAACAGTAGCACCAGCTAAACCTATTGCTGACCATTAGATCAATTGCAAACACACGAATCATTTTCCATCTTCAGATCGATGGTGGTTACTACTTTTGAAATGGTATCACAATCAGCAATAACAATGCGTAGATTTTTTCCATTTGCTGTAAATCCTTCTATTGCATAAGTAGGATAAGGTTTGTCATGAACATCACTTTTATCGTAATTCACTTTCCCTGTTCCGATTGTTTTTCCTGTTCCTAAAATCTCTCTGATCTCCCCTTCCGTAATGTGTCTGCATTCCATGCGGCAAGCAGCATGCTTGCTATATTCTAATTTCTGCCAGCCCAACTCTTCCATCTTAGCAGAATTAGGTAGCTGACATCCTTTACCTTTATAGACAAGACTGACAACAAGAATTCCCAAGACAAAACCAAAACCGTATAATTTAAAACGTCTGATGAGGTCTGAATTTTTTCCAGGAATTGCCATAGGGAAAGTTAATATTGGATGTTAAAATTTTAATATTAAAAAAGGAAATTTAATCATTACATAGCAGCCATCAACAAATTAATGTCTTTGTATGGGAGCTCAAACATTTTCCCTAACACTTCATTGGTAAGTGTTCCATTATAAATATAAACCCCATTGCGAACACCGGCATCTCTTCGCAGCATATTTTCAACACCACCTTCTTCACCTATATTTAAAAGGATAGGGGCAAAAATGGTACTCAATGCATAGGATGCAGTTCGCGAAACACGAGAGGCAATATTAGGAACACAATAATGAATTACGCCATGTTTTCTGAATACAGGTTTGGTATGATTTGTTACTTCAGACGTTTCAAAACAACCTCCCTGGTCAATACTTACATCAATGATGACAGAGCCTACTTTCATTTCACTTACCATCTCCTCAGAGACAACAAGTGGAGTTCGTCCATGTTGTGCTCGGATAGCACCAATCACAACATCGGCCGTTT
Organism: Bacteroidota bacterium; assembly: GCA_947449315.1. GTDB lineage: Bacteria > Bacteroidota > Bacteroidia > 2-12-FULL-35-15 > 2-12-FULL-35-15 > 2-12-FULL-35-15. The sequence goes on along the minus strand of CANFRC010000006.1, from coordinate 36,695 downwards.
TTAAATGTTTTGCCAATACACGTGGTTGAATAACAGAGGTGAATACACGTGTACCAATATCACTTTGCAAACGTCTTAATCTATAAATATTATTATCGAATACTTTTACAGAAGCGCCTAAGCCCAATGCCGCACGTGTTGCAAACTCCCCTACTGTTCCTGCTCCTAAGATTACGACTTCAGTTGGCGAGATTCCTGAGATTCCACCTAAAATTGCACCTTGCCCATTATTTACATTACTTAAATATTCTGCCGCAATCAGGATGGATGTTCCACCTGCAATTTCGCCCATCGAACGAATCACAGTATAAATCCCATCAATATCTTTTATCCAATCAAATGCAATGGCAGTTATCCGTTTAGATATCAATTGTTTTAAAAAATCTTCCGGCTGCACTGTCAACTGCAAAGCAGAAATAAGTGTTTGACGTTGTTGCATCATCTCGATTTCCTGAGGTGAAGGAGGTGCCACTTTTAAAATAATATCTGCTTTATATACTTCTTCAGGAGTATAAACAATTTGAGCTCCTGCTTCACTGTAGTCATGATCCTGAAAATTGGCCATTTTACCGGCATTTGTTTCTACAATAATCCTGTGACCATTATTAACTAACAATGCAACAGCATCAGGTACTAAAGCAACACGATTTTCCTGAAATGATATTTCTTTGGGAATGCCTATGAATAAGCGACCTTTTTTTCGGCCCACTTCAAGCATTTCTTCTTGAGGCATCAGAGCAGTTTGACTAAGCGATGCTAATAATTCTTTAGATGTTTTCATTTTCTGGCATAATAGAGAGCAAACAAATTTAAGAAATCTTAAGCAACTTTTGAGTTATTAATGAGGAGTTATTAAAGAAGGACTGTTAATGGGAAAGGTTTGCAATGAAACAAGCTACTATCAGAAGGTTACAGAAATAACTCGCGTCTCACCATCCAACCTAATATTCACATACACACAATTCATAGGAAGGAGTTCTTCAACTCTTTCGGGCCATTCGATAAAGCATATAGCATTCGAATAGATATAATCTTCGAACCCCATATCATAGGCCTCTTCAATGGTGTTGATCCTATAAAAATCAAAGTGATACATTTTTTCTTTTTGTGCTGACTGGTATTCATTTACCAGTGAAAAGGTAGGACTGCTAATGGTGTCTGTAACTCCTAATGCAACACAAATTGCTTTGATGAGGGTGGTTTTTCCCGCTCCCATTTGTCCTTGAAATGCAATTACATTTCTTTCTCCAAATGCTTGAATGATTTGATGAGCAACAGCCGGTAATTCCGATAATGAATTTACACTAATTTCTGGCATAAATGATAGATCTTAAAGCAATGCTGATTTTTTATTTTGCACTTAATGTAATAAATGGAATTATCATTTCTTCCAAAGATAATCCTCCGTGTTGAAAGGTATTACGATAATAACCTACATAATGATTGAAATTATTGGGATAGGCAAAAAACTTATCCTCTTTAACAAAAACATAAGCAGAACTTAAATTTTGTTTTGGCAAAAATGCATCAGAAGGATTACGAATTTCAAACACATCCTTCTTTACATAATCCAAACTCTTACCTTGCTTATAACGTAAATTGGTGTTTATATTCTTATCCCCTACCACTTTAGAAGGCTCTGTGACCTTGATGGTTCCATGATCTGTGGTAATAACAAGTTTACATTTTTTCGAAGCAATCTGTTTTAAAATATCATGCAAAGGCGAATGCTCGAACCACGACAATGTAATGGAACGATACGCTTTTTCATCATCTGCCAACTCACGAATCACTTCCATTTCTGTGCGCGCATGAGATAACATATCAACAAAATTGTAGACAATCACATTCAATTTATTTTGCATTAGATTGCTCATATTCTCAGCCAGTCTTTTTCCTGCTGCATGATTCGTAATCTTGTTGTAGCTCATCTTAACATCTTTCCCTAAACGTTTCAATTGTTCTGCCAACAACTCTTCTTCATGCATATTTTTACCACCTTCATCTTCATCATTTAACCATAATTTGGGAAAACGTTTCTCTATTTCAGAAGGCATTAATCCAGCAAAAAAAGCGTTACGTGCATATTGTGTAGCGGTAGGTAAAATTGCACTATACAAATCTTCCTGATCAATTTTAAAATATTCTGAAACAATTGGTTGAATAATCTTCCATTGGTCATACCTCAGGTTATCTATTAATACCACAAAAGTTGTTTCATTTTTATCTAATAATGGTGCCACTTTAGCTTTAAAGGCAGTATGAGAAAACATAGGCCCATCAGGTGTTTTTCCATTTAACCAGCCGATGTAATTATTTTCTATAAATTTCCCGTACAACTTGTTTGCTTCCGATTTCTGCATTTTCAAAATCTCGATCATGCTTTCATCCTTGCTATTATCAAGCTCCAGTTCCCAATAAACTAGCTTTTTATACACTTCAGCCCATTCACTCCAACTAAGCTTATCTCCCATTGTCATTCCTATCTGACGAAATTCTTGTTGATAATTAGATGTTGTTTTTTCACTGATCAAACGTTTGTTGTCAAGCGTCTTTTTCAATGAGAGTAAAATTTGATTCGGGTTTACAGGCTTTATGAGGTAATCAGAAATTTTCGATCCAATCGCATCTTCCATCAAATGCTCTTCTTCACTTTTGGTGATCATAATAACGGGCAAATCGGAATGCGCTGCTTTCAATAGGTTTAATGTTTCCAGACCGGAAAGTCCAGGCATATTCTCATCGAGCAAAACAACAGCAAAATTATTTTTTTCAACTAATTCTAATGCTTCATCACCACTGGTAGCGGTATGAACATCATATCCTTTATCCTTTAAAAATAAGATATGTGGCTTCAAAAGATCTATTTCGTCATCTGCCCACAATACACTGATTTTTTCCATAAATGTCATAAATAGTATTAGTCAATAAAGTTATTAAATATAATCCGCTTAGCCTGTTAAAAAAAGATAATTTATATTTGTTGCATGAATTCATTTTCCAACAAACTGAAAATATTTAACGACCCAATCTACGGTTTCGTATCTCTGCCTTACGAAATAATTTACGACCTGATAGACCACCCGTATTTTCAACGTTTGCGAAGGATCAAACAATTAGGATTGACCAACCTGGTATACCCTGGCGCTTTGCACACCCGTTTCCATCATGCCATGGGCGCTATGCATCTAATGGGACAAGCCATTGATGTGATACGCTCTAAAGGTCATGAAATAACGGAGGAAGAAGCGAAAGGTGTGACCATCGCCATCTTATTGCATGACATTGGACACGGCCCATTTTCACATGCTTTAGAACATAGTATCGTTAGTGATATTACTCATGAAGAAATTTCTGAATTATTCATGAGTCGGCTGAATACAGAGTTTAATGGGCAACTCAGCTTAGCCATTAAAATATTTCAAAATAAATATTCAAAAAAATTTCTACATCAATTAGTATCGAGCCAGTTGGACATGGATCGATTGGATTACCTAAAACGTGATAGTTTCTTTACTGGGGTTTCAGAAGGAGTAATCAGTTCTGACAGGATCATTAAAATGTTGAATGTTGTAAATGATCAGCTGGCTGTGGAAGCAAAAGGAATTTACTCCATCGAAAAATTTATCATCGCACGTAGATTGATGTATTGGCAAGTTTATTTACACAAAACTGTATTAAGTGCAGAAAGCTTACTGGTAAACATTTTAAGGCGTGCAAAAGAGCTAGCAGAAATACCTGCCAGCCGAACAGGCGGGAAAGTTGACTTATTTTGTACGCCTGCTCTACATACATTTTTATATAAAAAATACAGCGAAAAGGACTTTCAGACAAAACCTGAATTGCTCGATATCTTCTCTCAACTAGATGACAATGATATCATGACCTCCATAAAAGTATGGACTTCCCATGCAGACCCTGTTCTTTCTATGCTTTGCAAGCAACTTGTAAATCGTAAATTATTCAAGGTTGAATTGCAAAATCAAGCATTTAAAGAAGATAAAATCAACACCATAAAAAACAACATCAAGAAACGTTACAAGCTCAACGACAAGGAAGTGAATTATTTTGTTTTTACTGGGAATGTAACAAATGATGCCTACCGTGCAGACAAAATAAGGATTAACATTTTAACGAAAGATGGAAACGTTTCCGATATTGCTGATGCATCCGACCAATTAAGTATTGATGTTTTGGCAAAGACCGTTAAAAAATATTATTTGTGCTACCCTAAATAATTTAACACTAAGCCTATCCTTCCATTTTACTCAAGAGATATTCTAGCAGATTATTGAAAATGCGAATTTATCTGCTATTATTCACGTTCAAAGAAAATACCTTTCAAAATACCACTTAATCGATAAAATGTATAAATTTGAGATATCAATTTTAGCATTTTAACTATCTTAGATTATGAGCGTAAAACAAAGAACTATAAAAAATACCATAACAATTTCAGGTGTTGGTTTACATACTGGAAAACAAACCAATCTTACATTTCGTCCAGCTCCTGAAAATCATGGTTACAAATTTCAACGTGTTGATTTAACAGGGAATCCTATCATTGATGCAGATGTGGATAATGTGGTAGATACATCTCGCGGCACCACATTAGAACAAAACGGAGCACGCATTCATACCACTGAGCATGTATTAGCGGCACTTGTAGGTTTAGAGATCGATAATGTATTAATGGAAATGGATGGTCCAGAAATGCCAATCATGGATGGAAGTTCAATGCCTTTTGTAAAAATACTGGAACAAGTTGGAACCGTTGAACAAAATGCCGAACGTATTTATTTTGAACTTACCGAAAATCTATCATACGAAGATCCGATTAAAAAAGTAGAAATGCTTGCCGTACCTCAAGATGCATACAGAGCAACTGTTATGGTTGATTACAATTCTGAAGTTTTAGGAACCCAGCATGCTTCCATGTATCATGTTGGTGAATTCAAAACCGAAATTGCTCCTTGCCGCACATTTGTATTTTTGCATGAACTAGAAGCATTACTTGCTCATGACCTTATCAAAGGAGGAGATCTGAACAATGCTATCGTATTGGTAGATAAAGAAATTTCACAAGAGCAGATTAACCATCTTCAAAAAGTATTTCACAGAGAAGATGTAGAAATAAAAGGAAAAGGTGTTTTGAATAATACAACACTTCATTTCTTCAACGAACCTGCCCGACATAAGCTACTTGATATTGTTGGAGATCTTGCATTAGTGGGTGTGCCTTTAAAAATGCACGTTTTAGCAGCACGTCCCGGACATGCAGGAAACATTGCCTTTGCAAAAAAAATAAAGGATCTAATCAAATCAAAAAAGAAGGAACCTAAAAAATTCAATCTAGAAAAAGAACCATTATATAACATCAATGATATTTCAAGAATGCTGCCTCACCGCTACCCTTTTTTAATGGTCGATAAGATCATGGAAATAAACAGCAACAGCATTATTGGTGTAAAAAATGTAACACTCAATGAACCTTTCTTTCAAGGACATTTTCCGGACAATCCTATTTTCCCGGGGGTAATGCAAATAGAAGCAATGGCGCAGGTTGGAGGAATATTTGCTTTGTCGCAAGTTCCTGATCCGGAATATTACAGCACTTATTTCATGAAAATTGATGGCGTAAAATTCAAGCAAAAAGTAATTCCAGGTGACACCATCGTTTTCCAGCTTATGCTAGAAAGTCCTATCAGAAGAGGATTAGTAAATATGCGTGGAGTTGGTTATGTGAATGGAAAAGAAGTTGTAGAAGCAACGATGTTAGCGCAAGTAATTAAAGACAAACAACCTAAAGATGCCACTACGGCAATCAAAGCATGAGCAATTTAAGCCACATAGATTCGGAAGCAAAAATTGGAAAAGATGTGATCGTCTCTCCTTTTTCTTTTATTGATAAGAATGTTGAAATAGGTGATGGTACATGGATAGGTCCGAATGTAACTATCTTTTCAGGTGCCCGAATCGGAAAGAACTGCCGTATTTTCCCTGGTGCTGTTATATCAGCTATACCTCAGGATCTTAAATTCAATGGGGAAGATACCACTACTGAAATAGGTGATAACACTACTATTCGTGAATGCGTTACTATTAACAGAGGTACCACAGATAAAATGAAAACGGCAGTTGGAAGTAATTGTTTGTTGATGGCTTATGTTCATGTTGCTCACGATTGTATTTTAGGTAACAACATAATCATTGCAAATAGTGTGAATCTTGCTGGACACGTTACCGTTGAAGATTGGGTAATATTAGAAGGATTGGCAGCCGTTCAGCAATTCGTAACCATTGGCGCTCATGCATTTATTACGGGTGGATCGTTGGTTCGTAAAAATGTTCCGCCCTTTACAAAAGCCGCTAGAGAACCATTACAATATGTGGGAATCAACTCGGTTGGTTTGCGCAGAAGAGGTTTTAGCAATGAAAGTGTTTTGGAGATAGAAGATATTTACCGTACGCTTTATGTTAAAGGACATAATGTTACAAACGCTTTAGCCATCATTGAGCAAGAAGCTCCTAACTCTAAAGAAAAACAACAGATTCTCACTTTCATTCGTGAATCGAAAGATGGGATTATGCGTGGGATTAGTTAGTAGGGCAGTAAAAAAGTCAACTCATTTAGCTATCGCAATTACAAGTAGACAATTGACAGCAGACAAAAAGAAACGAATAAGAACAACGTTGCGACTTCGCTTCTTTGCGGAAAAAACATCATTCATCTCTAAATGAACATCTCCTTAACCAACACCGGCAAGCGTTACAACTTCGAATGGATATTCCGTAAATTGAATTATGAATTTACTTCCGATAATAATTATGTGATCCTTGGTTCCAATGGTTCAGGAAAATCAACTTTACTTCAGACGATTGCTGGCAACATCATTTCTTCTGAAGGAGAGATCAAGTATTTGATATCAGATAATTTTGTTGAAGTTGAAAACATATTTAAATCATTGAGTTTTGCCGCTCCCTATTTAGAATTATTTGAAGAGTTTACCTTCACTGAATCTATCCGTTTTCAGGCACAGTTCAAACCTTTTACATCCCAACTTACTACAAAAGAAATCATTGAACTCACACAATTAGAAAAATCAACCGATAAACAGATAAAATATTATTCTTCTGGGATGAAACAGAGAGTGCGATTGGCATTAGCAATTTTAGCCGACACCCCTCTTCTCCTTCTAGATGAGCCGACCTCCAATTTGGATAAAAAAGCGATCGACTGGTATCAAAAATTAGTCACTGATTTTTCCAAAGACAGACTGATCATTGTGGCTTCCAATCAACAGGAATACGAATATCCTTTTTGTAACAAACAACTGAGCATTGAAGATTACAAGTGACCAGGCTGTAGCATACAATATTTGCATTTAAGACCATAAATCTTATCTTTGCAATCCAAAATAAGTAATTTCAATTATTAATACTAGTATCAAATGGCAAATTCAGGCGACATCAACGTAGGTTCAGTGATCCGTTTCAATGGAGAACTATGCAGAATAGAAGAATATCAACACCGTACTCCAGGAAACCTTCGTGCATTTTATCAAGCACGTATGCGTAACTTAAAAAACGGTAAAATTGTAGAGAATCGATTCCGTGCTGGTGAAGCAGTTGAAGTGGTTCGTGTAGAATATAAAAACATGCAATTTATTTATCCTGAGGGCGAATTTATTGTAGTAATGGATAATGATAACTACGAACAAGTATATATCCCTTCTTTTCTATTAGGTGATTCATTAAAATTCCTGAAAGAAGGAATGGAAGTGAAAGTTTCCTTTGAAGGTGATGAACCAATTTTAGCGGAAGCGCCTGTATTTGTTGAATTAGTGATCACCTATGCAGAACCAGGAGTAAAAGGCGATACAGCTACAAACACATTAAAACCTGCAACTATGGAAACAGGTGCTGTAGTAAATGTTCCTTTATTTGTTAACGAAGGAGAAAAAATACGAATCGATACACGCACCAACTCTTACGTTGAACGTGTAAAATAATAATCCTATTTTCAGTAAAAAAAGTCCTGCCCTACAGCAGGACTTTTTTTTGCTTTTATAGCTATTCTTTTTTACATCCAAATAATTCTTACATTTGAAACTATAACAATTAGTCAACACCTATGAAATTACCATCGGCACATACATTAAAAGATATTGCAGCATTAATTCCTTGCGAATTTGAAGGCAACCCGGATCATCTGATAACTGGTCTCAATGAAATTCATATGGTGGAGGCCGGGGATATTGTATTTGTCGATCATCCCAAATATTACGATAAGGCATTAACATCTAACGCGACAACTATTCTTATCAATAAAAAGGTTGAATGTCCACAAGGAAAAGCCCTACTTATTTCTGATGATCCGTTCAGAGATTACAATAAACTTGTCCGTCATTTTCAACCCGAGGTTTATTCACTGAAACAAATTAGTGATACAGCAAAAGTTGGTAAAAACAGTGTGATAATGCCTGGAGTGTATTTAGGCAACAATGTCAGTATTGGTGAGAATTGTGTCATCCATCCGAATGTTGTTATTTATGACAATTGCCATTTAGGAAATAACGTTATTATCCACTCCAATTGTGTGATTGGTGCAGATGCATTCTATTATAAAAAACGAGCCGATTTTTTCGACAAAATGATCTCTTGCGGAAGAGTGATCATTGAAGACAATGTTGAAATAGGTGCTATGAGCACCATCGACAAGGGCGTTTCGGGAGATACAATAATAGGAGCAGGAACAAAGATCGATAACCATGTTCAGATCGGACATGATACGCAAGTTGGAAAAATGTGTTTGATGGCCTCTCAAGTTGGAGTTGCTGGTGTGGTAGTGATAGAAGATGGTGTTGCTTTATGGGGACAAGCAGGAATACGAAGTGATGTAAGAATTGGCAAAGGAGCTGTATTGCTAGCGCAAGCAGGATTAGCAGAAGATATTCCGGCAGGGAAAACATATTTTGGTTCACCAGCTGGAGAAGCAAGAGCAAAAATGAAAGAAGTAGCAGCGTTAAAAATGCTACCTGATTTGATCAAAAAGTTGAATGAAAAATAAAAAAATCTGCTATCACAATTAACTTTTTGATTTTTACTGTTTGATATACTTTTTTGGACTAACTCGTTTAAAAAAATTGAATAGACTAAATGTGTATAAATCTGAAAATGAATAATGTCATCAAACCCAACCCATAAAAGTCTTTCAAAAAGAGTTAAGGATATTAAACTTAATTCGTTGTTGGGAATAACCAAGGCTATCAATAATAATTTTTCAACGCCTCAGCTTCTTGAAATTTTCCAAGAGGTTCTTGAAAAGCAATTGTACATCGGTAAGCTCGTATTGTTCAGTAATGAAAACGGCTGGAAATGCATCTTGAAATATGGTATTGGTGATGAATACAACGACATCCATGTAGAGCGCGATCTTTTATCGATAACGGAAATTGGTGCGATTCATTTTTCTCAAAAACGGCTTAGTAAAGCATTTGAAATTGTTATTCCTGTATTTCATAAAACACATCCATTGGCCTATGTCCTTATCGGAGATTTAGAAGATAAAGTAGACGTTAGTCCGGCTATCAAACATTTACCATTTGTACAAACACTGACAAGTATAATTGTGGTTGCCATTGAGAATAAAAAATTGGCTAAAGATGCTGTTCGTCAAGCTACTATGCAAAAAGAGCTGGAACTTGCTTCTGAAATGCAATCCATGCTTTTCCCTAGTACTTTACCTCACGATAGTAAACTAGATTGTGCGGCATTGTATCTGCCGCATCAGCAAGTGGGCGGCGACTACTACGATTTTATATGGTTAAACGAAAACGAGTGTGCTTTTTGTGTGGCTGATGTATCAGGCAAAGGTGTTGCAGCCGCTTTATTAATGTCGAATTTCCAAGCAAACCTTCGTATCCTTTTTAATCACACCACTTCTCTTACGGATCTTGTTCGCGAATTAAATGCAAAAGTAATGGCAAATGCAAAAGGAGAAAAATTCATCACCCTTTTCATTGCAAAATACAATATGGTAACCCGCACATTGACCTATGTAAATGCAGCACACAACCCGCCACTTCTTGCCATAGGAAACTCTGTGAGCGCCTTAAAGATAGGATGTACCGGACTAGGTATGTTTGATGAAATTGAAAAAATAAAAGAAGGCATCGTGAACATCACACCCGGCACAAGAATCATTTGCTATACCGATGGTTTAACAGAACTGGAAAATGAAAAAGGAGAAGATTTCGGGATAGATGCCTTAAAAGAAATCATCAAAAAGAATGAACATTTGAATATGATGGAACTGAATGCGCTTATCATGAAAACCCTTGAGAAGTATAAACAACGTAGACCTTATATTGATGATATCGCTTTGTTTAGCTTAAAAGCATTCTAATGATTTTCTATTGAAGAGAAAATATTAGTTCGCTGAAGTCTCTTCCCCTCTATGCTTATGATACAGATCTATTGCAACCAACATAGCAATAAAGCCCCAAAAAGGAACTGAAGCTTTATCCGTATCCAAGAAATCGTTTAATCCTCCATGAACAATGTAGGTGATAAAACCTAATAAAGTGACCAGCACTATTTTTTTTGTTTCATTATCCTTAACCGTGAAATACAATCTGAATCCTGTTGAAAGGACACACAAAATGATTGCAACAAATGTGAGCACGCCAAGAACTCCTGATTCACATAATGGTCCGATGTACTCGCTATGCGCATTTCCTTTATCACCCATATTGGTACTGATAATCGTTTTTTCATGTGCATGTTGAAAAGGAGCATATTCAAAACTATAGGTTCCAGGTCCCCAACCAAAAACAGGTCGCTCTGCAAACATCCTAAAAGCTGCATTCCATCGGTTGATGCGCTCAAGATTCGATGCATCGGTAGAGATATTAGAAATGGATTGAATATGCTTATCGAAATCCTGAGAAGCATCTTGCCTGTTTCTTTCCAAACTCATCACAATCTCGGTCTGATAAAACAATGCAATTCCGATTGCTGCTAGAAATACAATCATAATGGTTCGGAATTTTATTCTAAATAATAATAAAATATAAACAATTAAAGCTACGGCCAAGCTTACCCATGCTGCGCGGGTATACGAAAAGATAAGCGCAATAATAAAAATGATAAAGAATAGTGCTGCAACAAATTTTATACTGGATGAATATTTTTTATTCATCATATAAAAAATAATAGCAGGAATAAACATGGCTAACATCGCCCCATATATAGTATGGTCATTATAAAAAGGAGACATAATATAATTCGCAATGTGCTCATCAAAGTTAACTAAAGCATGGCAATACAGCGTGTAGATAATGATGACCGTAAAGGAAATAATGTACAGCCAGTTAAAAATTTTAATGTTAGAATACGTTTTAAAAAGTTGAGTACCTAAAAAGTAAAAGGCAATCACAAACCAAAGACGCGATACTAAAAATTTAAAGGATACTACCGGAAGATCACTGGTGATACATGTTAAAAGTATCCAAACCAAATTTATTAGGATAGCAATGGTGATAGGATGTTTTAACAATTTTGCATCCATTGTATTCTGATGCAGTTGTTTAAATATGAAAATAAGCATAATCCCGAAAATAATGGGTTCGGTTGGAAGACTTAATCCCAAACCACCTTCAATATTTTGGAGATTGATTGCAAATGGTGTTAAAAAAACAACCAACAAAATAAGTTTATCCAAAGAAAACAAAGCAAGCAATACAACTAAGATGGCTGCTGGGATGAGATTAAAATAATAAAACTCGAAATAGGTACATACAGCATTAACAAGTATAAACGCTATACTTAAGGAATATACCAGCTTTATGTTTTTTATATTCAACAAATTTTATTTCGAGTTATTTATTTCTATTCTCAACGATAATTAATATTAGAAAAAAGAATAAATTAGCAGATAAGACAGAAGTTAAAACAATCAACCAACGAATCGGGTAAGCTTTTTTATAAGAAGGAGTCGGAGATGTAACCACATTCGCATAGGTGAGCTCTTTATTAAGCTCCTTCAATACGTTATCGTACTCCAGCTGCGTTAAATTGTAGCTTTTTAATAAAGCATCCAAGGTCTTTTTCATCTCATAATACTCTCCACCCTTCTCTTCCAAATTATGCATCATCACCTCTATCTCTTTCAATTTGTCTTTATGCCCACCACTCAATGCCTTCAGATAACTTTTTGTCACTTCTTTTACCTGCATCTGATAATCAAATATCTGATATTTCACTCTTATCTCATCCATGATCCCTTTTATAGAATCCACATTGTGCTTTTTCAAATCCAATTGATCTTTGATGACCACTTCCACTTCATGGTCTTTTGAGCGCTGAAGTTGGCGCGCTTTCAAATTCATTGCATGAATAATCGCATTCACCATATTAGAAGCTAAAACAGGATCGGTATCCAAAACATCTATCTCAATCGATTCGAATTGAGTTCTGTTGATTTCCACATTATTTTCATACGTAGCTATCAAATTGCCTAAGCCGGTCTTTTCTGTTGTATCAATAGAATAGTGTTCTGATAAATGGAATTTTTTAATCACATCATTTCTAACATCTGCTGAACGGAACAACTGTAACATCTGCTCTGTTTCACTCTCTGTACTGTAAGGCTTTATATTGGCAGGATAAACAACAGCAAACGATTTATATTTTGGTTTGATAAACCAGGGACTTGAAAATAAGGATGCGAAAACAAGAGCTGCAATAGTAATAACTGCAAAATGAAACTTCCATTTTACGATCATTTTGATGAAACTTTTACTGCTATCAGTATATTCTTGCATTGATCTAGATTTTATTTTCGATACTATAATGCTTGTATTTCGTGTAAATACTTTCCCTGCTTTTGACAAATCAATTTTAGCAGCAGGTTTCCTTATTCATTTAGAAGTATCTGATGATACAACGTTAGTCGTATTAAACTGACGAATATTTTCTATTAATAAAATAGCAATTATTGCTACCAACAAAGAAGCGAAAGTTGACACAACTACAATTATCCAACGAACAGGGTACGATTTCTTTTCTGCAGGAAATGCACTACTTACAACGAATTTCTGAGGAAGGATCTCTGTTGCATCCACTCTGGATTCTTCATATTTTGTTTTTAACAAATTCAACTGTTTCCTTTGCATGTATAAATTCTCACGATAAGAAACGTAAGTAGCACCATACTTAGCGATGACATCTAATTTATCCTTCAATAAATTAGCAGCTCGTTGGTCACCTTTTGAAAGGGCAATCACATACTGCTCATTTGTTCTTTCTGATTGAGATTCATAATCATAAATTCCATAACTGTTAATCACCTTAATAGAGTCAAGCATCAACTTCACATCATTAAGTTTGTCGTTATATTCTTTCTCTACAATTTTCAAGGCTTGTGAAGCTCTTTCGTGTTGCATTCGAATCTTTGTTGAATCGTGCAGCGCGGCAATATCGTTTGCAATGATTGAAGCTGTATCTGGATTTCTGTCCATTACTTCAATCTTAACAGACATATATTCTGTACGTTTGAAAGTAATGTTACTCTGGAACTCGTCATATAATTTTGTTCTTTTGAATTTATCAGTAGAATCAATACCATAATGCTCCATCAAGTGATATTTTTCACAGATCTTCGTTCTGATCTCATCTGAATTAAGTATCTGTAACATTTGTTCTGCCTCTTCCTCTTCCCCGAATTGAAGCACGTCTTCTTGTTTAACCACATTTTCAGCCAAAAGGGCTTTAGAAATGGAGTTGGTTGTTGCAGGAAACAGAATTACAGTGGATTTGTATTTTTCTTTGATAGTAAGCGCTACGATGCTTGAAATAATAAAAGCGGCTATAGCAATTACAATTAGAGGTTTGCGCCATTTATAAATAAAAAATAGCACATTTATAGAATTAAAATCATTCGCTGCTTGAGCTTTATTATCCATTTTGAGTATATATAAAGGTTTAATAGGGAGGACAAAAGTAAAAAAAAATGGCTAATGTCCCAATTTATCAGACAGTTATCCGTATTTAAGGAGGCGCAATATTGATTTTATGCTGATTAGACCAGTAACAAATGCCCATAACCCGCAAGAGACAACCATGATAGCAAAACTGAACATCCAGTATAAATGAAGCGTTTTTGTTCCATAATTGATAGCAATTACACCAATCGCATAAATAATAAAGGTGTTTATTAACCTATAATTAACCTTAAACTTAAAAATACCTTGTGCGATCACTAATTGAAGAAAAGCAGTCAGAAACTGAGTTGCCATACTTGTTATTGCAGCCCCTAAAGCACCGTATTTTTTAATTAAAATGTAATTCGAAATAATATAAAAGACCATGCTTAACCCATACATCATATTTAGTTGTTTCATGCTGCCATTTGCGGTTAAAAGAGTTCCGAAAATGTAGTTTATGGATATACCGATAAAGCTTAACATTAATAAGCTAAACAATTGAGCCGAAGCCACAACATGCTCGTGATAGAGCATTCCCATTAATTCTTCGCTATAAAAAACACAGCCAACACCAATAATAATTGCGGGCATTAATAGAAGTCGGGAAATCAAAATTATTAACGGCTCCACCGACTCCTTAAATTTCAGCATCCTTGAAAAGATGGGCAAAAGCATACCGGCAACTAAGAACGCAATCATACTTGTAGCGTCCAATAATCGGAAGGCCTGGGCATATATACCTGATTGAACATCGCCTATGCCGATTGGTAGCATGCGCTCGATCATAACCGTATCTATTCTTGAGAATGACATTAATAAGATTAAAGTTGCAAAAGGCAAACTTTTTTTCAGGATCATTAAAGAAAATGTCCAATTAAATGTTAATTTGAAGGTGTGCGTTTTTTTCAAAATGATCACAAAGGCGGTTACTGCAGTAACGAAATAGCAAAAGGTTTGGGCATAAACAAAATACATGATCCCATTCTCACCTTTAAAAACACCTGCCTTCAGCATAAATACACAAAGTCCGATCAACAAAATACGATCGATCACAGAAACGACACTGTCTGTTTTAAAAAGATGTAAACCGGCCAGATTCGAACGCAAATACAAAATGAAAAATATCAAGAACATATTAAATCCCTGAACCAACAAAAGCTTCATCAATCGGGTATCATAACCGATTGTAAAACCTACCACAATCAAAACAAAAATGTAAACAATAGCAAGAGCAATCTTCAATCCTACTAAACTGGAAAAATGCTTGGTGAGTAAATGATTGTTTTGGGCAATGTTCTTGTTATTGAAATTGGTAATCCCAAAATCAAGGATGATGGTAAGAATAAAAGATAAGTTAAAAACAGCGTAGTAGATTCCATAGCTAGCAGCTCCAACAGCATTTTGAACGGCTGTATCAATCCCTAAAATATAGATGGGTTTAATCAGCAGATTCAAAAATAAAATCAAAGCTAAATTAGAAAGAAACTTTTTTTGCATTTTTAAAAATTAAGTAATTTTAAGTCTGAACAACCTATTTTTTGTAAAAAAAAATCAATTCTTCGGCATGAAAATAAAATTTTGTGTTTTGTGAACACCCACATTAAACTCAACCGCTTTTTTATCAATAACAACAACAGTTTTGTAATTCAACTCTTTGAACAACTGGAAACACTTATCACGATTTTCATTCTCCCACAGCTCAGCATATATCATAGGCTTATTTTTCGCGATCAATTCTTTTGCACCATCCAAAACAAAAAACTCGAAATTTTCTACATCTATTTTTATGGCACTGATACGTGGAGATGCATCTGTTAATTCGACCATTTTATCGAGCATTTTCAATGGCACCCTAAAACGTTCACCAACATTATTTTCAGGAATAGAATCATGAATCACATGGCTCAAACCCTGCATTTTCACATTCGAAATAATGGGCATGACCATTTCAACTTCTCCTTCACTATTACCAAGGGCAATTTCAAATAATTTTACATTCTGAAGATTGAAATGTGCTACGATCCTCTTAAACGCATTGATATTGTTAGGCATAGGCTCAAAACTATACACCATTACACCTTTTATGGAGCGCGCCAAATGAACTGTCATGATACCGATATTAGCACCAATATCAAGAACAGCCGTATTTTCAGGGATCAATTTCAGAAAAGCAAAAAAATCCTTTTCGTTTTTATCACGTTTAAGAGTTTTGATCTTATACAATGAGAAAAAATACAAGTAATTTTTAAACCCTAATAAATTGTGTAATATGAATTTAATCGCGCTTTTCATTCGGATTGCAAAAGTATAATTTTTATGGGAATTTTAAGGAATAAATCATTATTTTCGCTCTTAATCACATGGAAATAGTCGTTAACACTCGTTTACTTTTAAAAGACAAGCTCGAAGGGATTGGTTGGTTCAGTTATGAAACACTCAAACGCATTACCAACGATCATCCTGAGCACCACTTTGTATTTCTATTTGACCGAGCGTATGATGAAGATTTTATATTTGCAGACAACATTACGCCTTTAATTCTTTCACCGCCTGCACGTCATCCTTTTTTATTTTATTGGTGGTTCGAGTTTTCTGTTGCTGATTTTTTAAATAAATTCAAGCCTGATCTGTTTCTTTCTCCAGATGGATACATGTCGCTAAAGTCTAATTGTAAGCAGCTTGCAGTCATCCACGACATCAGCTTCGAACATTATCCGAAAGACGTTTCGTGGCTAGTCAGAAAATATTACACTCATTTTTTTCCAAAATTTGCCCGCAAAGCAAATAGGATAGCAACTGTTTCAGAATTTTCAAAAAATGATATTGCAACGCATTATAAGATTGACGCTTCAAAAATTGATGTTGTCTACAATGGCTGTAATGAATCATACATGCCAGTGAATGAAGAGATAAAACTGAAAACAAAAAAAACATTTTCAAAAAATTGCGATTACTTTTTGTTTGTGGGCTCTTTGCATCCGAGAAAAAATATTTCCCGCTTATTCGAAGCTTTCGACAAATTCAAAGACAAAGCGTCGAATGACATCAAACTTGTTATTGTGGGTGAAAAATACCGCTGGACAACTGAAATAAAAAAAACATACCTGAACATGAAATTCAAACAGGATGTTCTCTTCACCGGACGTTTATCTACCGATAAACTAAAAAATGTGTTGGGTTCGGCCATGGCAATGACATACGTTCCTTACTTTGAAGGATTCGGAATTCCAATCCTGGAAGCCATGAATTGCGATACGCCTGTAATCACCAGCAACCTCACCTCCATGCCTGAAGTAGCAAAAGAAGCTGCACTGCTGGTCGATCCTTTTTCAGTTGATTCCATATCAAGTGCGATGGTCCTTATTTATCAAGATAAAAATTTGAGAAACAACCTAATCGAAAAAGGCCGAAAACGAAAACTTGATTTCAGCTGGAATAAAACGGCAAACGAGCTTTGGAAAAGCATAGAGAAAACGATAAATGCTTAAAAAATATTTCAATAAAACTTTGATTGAAGCTGGTTGTGATGAAGCAGGTAGAGGCTGTCTAGCTGGACCTGTGTATGCCGCAGCCGTTATCTTACCAAAAAACTTCAAAAATAAATTACTTGATGATTCTAAAAAACTAACAGACAAACAACGTAAACTGTTGCGACCCATCATTGAAAAAGAAGCAATTGCATGGGCTGTCGGGATAGTCAGCGCTCAAGAAATTGATGAGATAAATATTCTTAACGCATCTTTTTTAGCCATGCACAGAGCTATCGACCAATTAAAAACCCAACCAGAAAGTTTACTGATTGATGGAAACCGTTTTAAGAAATACAAAAATATTCCTCATACCTGTATCATTCAAGGGGATGGAAAATATTTAAGCATCGCAGCTGCATCTATTCTTGCAAAAACCTATCGCGATGATCATATGGATGCGCTGCATGAACAATTCCCACAATACAGTTGGATTCAAAACAAAGCATATGGAACAGTTAAACACCGTGATGCTATACTAAAATATGGCATTTGTGAGCATCACAGAGTTAGTTTCCGACTGCTTCCTGAACAATAAAATACCTCTATTTGCAGCTACTTGCTCGTAAGTAATCACGCAACACACTTACCGAAAGGCTCCCTTCCTCTATTTTTTTAGCACTAATTATTAATTCATTTGAAAAAAATAGTACTTTTATCGTTCAAAAATCATATACATGAAAAAAATATTTTTACTTGTCGTTTTCGCACTATCACTTATTTCCAATGCAAAGTCTCAGGATGTTCTTGGATATATCAACAGTAATTATTCCGGTGTTACCGGCATAGACATTAATCCAGCTAACGTAGTTGATACGCGTTACAAAGTGGATATTAACCTTATTGGCATAAGCGTTTCAGCTTATAACAATTACCTAGGTATTCATCGCGATGTTTTTAAAATGAAAGATTCTTATGGGCATTTGTATGCTTTCGACAATCTTTTTCAAGATAAATACATCAGTGAAAGAGGAAATAAGATGAACAAATCTGTTTATTTCTCTAACCAAATATATACACCATCATTTCTAATCTCCATCAATAAAAAAAATGCATTTGCAATCAAAACAAAGGTGCGTACTCTTTTAAACGTTGACGGAATAGAACCTGAATTAGCCAAACTTCTTTACAAAAGCGTTAATTACCCAACACTTTGGACGAAACTAAGCAATCAGAATCTTAGCATTCAAACAATGACATGGGCGGAATACGGTGCTTCATTCGGGCACGTTTTTAAGGACGAAGGAAAACACTTTTTTAAAGCGGGTGTAACTGTTAATTACCTTCAGGGGATGCAATCCGCATATATGAATGTGAAAAATCTTGATTACAAATTTTCAAATGACACAACCCTTTCTTTATATCATACTGATGTAAGCTATGGTCACTCTACAAATTTTGAAGCAGACAAGAACAACATTAAATTCAAACAAATTGCAAACGCTTCTTTCGGATTAGATCTTGGATTTGTGTATGAATGGCGTCCTGACTTTGAAAAATACAAATATGACATGGACGGCAAAACAGGGCTGACAAGAAAAGACAAGAATAAGTATAAATTAAAGGTTGGAGTTTCAATTGTAGATATCGGGGCGATTAAATTCAAAAAAGGAGAATACAGCCACAATTTCAGCGCAAATATTGATAATTGGAATCTTCATCAATTCGATACAGTAAAAACAATAGCTGATTTCGACAAAACACTTAAGTCTAATTTTGTAATGCAAGATGGTGACCAGTATTACAAAATGAATTTACCAATGGCAATCACTGCCCAAATCGATTACAACATCTATAAGGATCTTTATATCAACTTTACTCCATACTGGTCGCCTAGAATGAAAAATGATATGGAAAAAGTACACGACCTAACTACTTTCAGCTTAACACCGCGTTGGGACCACAAATGGTTTGGTGTCTTTTTACCATTTTCATATGACAACACCGGAAACTTTAAAGCGGGAGTTGCTTTGCGTATGGGACCGATTATTATTGGTACCAATAGTCTAGGCCCATGGGTTAATAAAGGAGACATCTACGGAGCGGATGCCTTTGTGTTGTTAAAAATACCAATCATGTATAACAGACCGCGTGATAAGGACAAAGACAAAGTTTCTGACCGAAAAGATAAGTGTAAGGATATACCGGGAACTTGGGAATTAATGGGTTGTCCTGATAAAGATGGTGACAAAATTCAAGATAAAGATGATACATGTCCAGATGAACCAGGATTGCCTAAATTTAATGGTTGTCCTGATAAAGATGGTGATGGTATCATTGACAAAAAAGATGCTTGTCCGGATGTTGCTGGATTACCTGAATTCAATGGTTGTCCTGATAAAGATGGTGACAAGATCATTGACAAAGATGATGATTGCCCAGATGTAGCTGGATTGCCTCAATTTAAAGGATGTCCAGACAGAGATGGCGATGGTGTCATGGATAAGATTGATAACTGCCCAGACAAACCGGGCCCTGCATCCAATAATGGTTGTCCTGAAGTAAAACTGAACTTAATTAATTCTTTAGGTAATAGTTTAAAATCGGCTACTCAAGCGAAAGATGCTAGCTTCACATTTGATAATCTTCCTGCCGACAATACTGTTATTTTTAAACTCGAAGGAGAAAATACCGAAGGAGTTGAAGAAGTGAAAGTGATTGTTAACGGTATTGCTAAAAAAGCGATCAGAGATACTAAAGATCATTATTTCAGATTTGCGGATGAAAACAAAGATTTTGCTGTTAAACTAAATAAAGAGGAAGCTGAAGTTTTGAAAAAAGCATTCAACAACTTAGAATTTGCAACAGCTAAAGATATTATCAAAGATGAATCATTTGCTTCATTGGATGAGTTGTTTGGCTTAATGACCAAAAAACCACTGTGGCGTCTAAAAATTTCTGGACACACCGACAACCAAGGTGACAAAGCAAAAAATATGAAACTATCTGAAAAACGTGCTAAAGCAGTACAAAACTATTTAGTAAGCAAAGGTATTTCAGCGGACCGATTTAAAGTGGAATGGTTCGGATCAACAAAACCAATTGCTGATAATAAAACAGAAATTGGTCGTCAAAAAAACAGACGTGTTGAAATGTTAATCATTGAATAATTAATAGTTTTAAAAAATAAAAATCCCTTTACAGCTGATACTGTAAAGGGATTTTTATTTACCTGAATGTGCACTTTAAAAAAAATTGAGCATTAAGATTATTGCTAACTTTATAAAATAAATTCATAATCCTAAAAATCTGATATACACAATGAAATTACATGTCATAAATACAGGAAATTTTAAACTGGATGGAGGTGCTATGTTTGGTGTAGTACCAAAATCGCTATGGAATAAAACAAACCCTGCTGATGAAAACAATATGTGCAACTGGGCGATGCGCTGTTTACTTATTGAAGACAACAACAGATTGATATTAATTGACAACGGAATTGGTAAAAAACAAGACGCTAAATTTTTCAGCCATTATTTTTTAAATGGAAACGACACGCTAGAGAACTCCATAAAAGAAGCCGGATTCAGCAATGATGAGATTACAGATATGTTTTTAACACATTTACATTTTGATCACTGTGGCGGAAGCATCCAATACAATAAAGACAAAACAGGATTCGAAACTACTTTTAAAAATGCAACCTACTGGAGCAATGCAGAACATTGGGAATGGGCTACTAAACCTAATCCAAGAGAAAAAGCCAGTTTCATAAAAGAAAACATACTTCCAATTCAGGAAAGCGGACAATTAAAAATGATTGATGGTGAAAACACTAACCAACTTGGAGCAGGTATTTCATTGACATATATGCGAGGACATACAGATGCTATGATGCTACCTCAAATAAAATACAAAGGAAAAACAGTTGTGTTTATGGCTGACCTGCTTCCTTCAACAGGACATATTCCATTGCCGTATGTAATGGGCTATGATACGCGTCCACTGCTTACCATGTCAGAAAAAGAAAAGTTTCTAAAGCGAGCAGCTGATGAGGAGTTTATTTTATTTCTTGAACACGATTCTGTAAATGAATGCTGTACCGTTCAACATACAGAAAAAGGTGTCCGATTAAAAGAAACATTTTCACTCGAAGAATATTTCGGGAAATAAACCAATAGCCATCTGCATACTTTTTATTTTTTTTAATACGAGGGTAATCTGTTAGCGTGTTGAACTTTGATGCCTTGCATCGAAAAAACGCATCTGATAAAACTTTACGTCATTAAAACTCTATCTTAATCTGCTTCTGGAGCAATCCATCTGCCTCAACCCTGGCATAATACGTTCCTTCGGGAAGATCTTTTGTTCGGAATGAATAAAGTAATTTATAATCTCCCCTATCACTTTGAAGATTCTGAAAAATTATTTGAACGAGTTTTCCATGTTCGTCATAAATACCCATTGAAGAATGACAGGGCATTGGCAATGTATACTCAAACACGCCATCAATCTTAAATGCTCTGCCCATAGCACTTCCATCACTACCACTTCTATAGGTGATATCATAGGGAGGAATTATTTTTCCCGTTACTGTTGAAACAAATTTCCTCAAATTGGTGACTACCTCCTTTTCGCCTTCGGTGATGCTAGCCAAAGAATTATTGTCTGAGATCACCCAAACGGATTGTTGAGCGGAATAATTAGAGTAATATTTATTCTGATCAATATACTTCGCCAATTTAATCAGATTTGTATCAGCGAGCTTACCAACGCTATATTCTGAACTTAGTTTCGGGGCGCTGTTATGCGCCTGGCAACACATGCCAAGAACATTGATTGTTTTCAACTGATTCGCATTCACAAAAATCTCCTGTTGTTGTGTAACAAGAATATCTTGCTCTCCATTATTTTTCGAATCCAATCTTCTACCCGCTTCTAGATTAAGATCAATTTTTTTATTCGTCAGATTTTGAATTTTCATAGTAATAACATCACCCGTGTATCCTCCTTTTCCTTTTATAGAAAGTTTTATTATTCCTTTCTTAGCGGCTTCTTCAATGGAATAGCTCGTGCAGGCTATAACAGGGATCTCAGTCATGCTTAATGCCAATAAAATAAAATTAAATGAATGGAACGATTTCATGTGGCCTCCTTTTTTTAAGAACGTTTATCTTATAACGGAGAAATTACATGAAGATACATGTCGCTGTAAAAATTATTTTCGAAATGTTTGAATTAAGAGGAACGAAGGGGGTCAAAAAAGATTCCAAACAGTCTCTTCAAAACCAATAAATACGCCATCATCACGCACTTCTATCGGATAATTTTGTACAAAATACCCTCCCCCACTTTTTGCTCGTCCTGTTTTTAGATCAAAGTGATAACGATGCACAGGACAAACAACACTTCCTTCATTTGTACAAAAGCCATTTCCAAGAGAAGCTCCGTTGTGCGGACATTTATCATTCACAGCAAAAAAACCTGAATCCGTATGTGCAACACATACTTTTTTTTTACCTACCTGAATGGATGTAACTTTTCCGACTGCAAGCTGATTATTCGCAGCAGTAATCGATTCGAAAAGTTTGAGCCAGATGATCTTTTTTTTGAAAAGCATAGATCTAGGATGAAGAAAAATAAAAATTACAGTCTGATATCAATCACCAATATATGATGGACCTATTCTCAAAATAAAAAAAAATTCTCCAAACATTGCTAATGTATGGAGAATCAATAAAAAGTTAAAATCTATTATTGTTTTAAAAAATTGCTGATATTGCTTTCTACTCTATTGACAACATTTGTAGCATCTGCTTTCACAAATTTTTCACCTACAATATTTTCATACAATTCAATGTAGCGTTCTGATATGGAAGCGATAATTTCAGGAGTCATCTCTGGTATCTTTTGCCCCTCTTTGCCTTGAAAACCATTTTCCATCAACCATTCACGAACAAACTCTTTTGATAATTGTTTCTGTGCTTCACCTTTTGATTGTCTTTCTGAATATCCTTCTTTATAAAAATAACGTGACGAATCAGGGGTATGGATTTCATCAATCAAATAAATAACACCGTCTTTTTTTCCAAATTCATATTTTGTATCAACTAGGATCAAACCCATTTTTGCTGCTATTTCAGTTCCTCTTTGAAAAACAGCTCGTGTATATTTTTCCAGTTGCTCATAATCTTCTTTCGACACAATACCTTGTTTTAAGATCTCCTCTTTAGAAATATCTTCATCGTGACCAACAGATGCTTTTGTTGTAGGAGTGATAATTGGCTCCGGAAATTTATCATTCTCTTTCATCCCTTCAGGCATTGCAACTCCACACAACATTCTTTTACCAGCTTTGTATTCTCTCCAAGCATGTCCAGAAAGGTAACCACGATTAACCATTTCTACCTTAAAAGGTTCGCAGAACAATCCAACTGTTACCATTGGATCGGGAACAGCCATCACCCAATTTGGAACAATGTCCTTTGTTGCTTCTAAAAATTTAGCAGCAATTTGATTTAAGACTTGCCCCTTATAAGGAATGCCTTCCGGTAAAACCACATCGAACGCTGAGATGCGATCGCTTACGATCATCACCAACTGCTTATCATCAATATTATACACATCACGTACTTTTCCTTTGTAAAAACTTTTTTGTTTCGGAAAATTAAATTTAGTTTCTGTTATTGCATTCATGTTTTAAATTGTTGATTTTAAAATTGATATATTATTAATTACTATTTATTATCTATTGTTTACTATCATACAACTCCACTATCTTCTTCACCAATTTGTGCCGGATCACATCGGTGCCGTCCAATTGTACAAACACAATTCCCTCCACTTTGTTTAACAATCTTAGCGCCTGAGGCAATCCCGATGGCTGGTGTTTAGGAAGATCCACTTGGGTAATATCTCCGGTAATCACAAACTTCGCGGAAGACCCCATTCTTGTCAGAAACATTTTCAATTGGCCTTCCGTTGCATTTTGCGCTTCATCCAAAATAACAAATGCGTTATCCAATGTGCGACCACGCATAAAGGCAAGCGGTGCAATTTGAATTACCCTGTTCTCAAGATAATAGGATAATTTTTCAGGGGCAATCATATCGCCTAAGGCATCATACAAAGGCTGTAAATATGGATCTAATTTTTCTTTCAGGTCACCAGGTAAAAAACCCAAATTTTCACCTGCTTCGACAGCAGGACGTGTTAAAATTATTTTTTTTACTTCTTTGTTTTTTAAAGCGCGTACAGCCAATGCCACAGCGGTATAGGTTTTTCCAGTACCTGCGGGCCCAATAGCAAATACCATATCATTTTTAGAAATGCCATCAACAATCTTACGCTGGTTGGCTGTTCTGGCTTTTACAACAAGCCCGCCATTACCAAATACCAGAACATCGTCGCCTTCCACATTTTCAGATGATTGGTCTCTTTTTACGGCACCACCCAGTATTTGCTCCACCGCATTTTCAGTCAAGTTACCATAACGGTTATAATAGGCCGTTAAAATATGTATGACCATCTCAAACTGATTGAGGTCTTCTTCTTCCCCTGAAATCTTAATTGTTTCGCCCCGAGCGACAACTTTTAATTTCGGGAACCTCTTTTTGATCAGCTCTAGCTTTGAATCATTAATGCCATACAAATCAATAGGCTTAATATCTTCAAGAATAATTTTCTTTTCCCTCACGTGTAAATTCCTGAAATTTTATTTCAAAAATTTATATTGCAACAGCAACATAAATTTTAAACTTTCAATTTTTAGTCTGTTTTTTATTCTGAAAGCACGAAAATAACATATTTTTGCCTATTATTAAGGCAAAGGAGAAACGGAAAAAATCACAATTTACTAACAAATGGCGATCATCACAATTACTTCTGACTTAGGATTGAAAGATCATTATGTTAGTTCCATTAAAGGAGCTATACTAAGCCGTTTGCCCGATGTAAACATTGTTGATATTTCACATCAGATTCCAACGTATAATATTCAGGATGCCGCTTACATTTTAAAGAATGCGTACCCAAATTTCCCAAAAGGTACTATACATATTATCGGTGTTAAAACTGAACAGAACAACCAATCGTCTCATATAGTTGTCTATTCAGATGGACATTATTTTATCAGTTCCGACAACGGGGTGTTCTCATTATTGCTTGAAACACCTATTGAAAAAATAATAGAATTACCAGCGTTGGTATCCACCTTTCCGACGAGAGACGTTTTTGCAATTGCCGCTGTAGAAATTGCTTCTGGAACTGCTCTCGAAAACCTGGGAAAAACAAAAGACAACCTATTAGAACGGATGCCTTTCCGCGCTGCATCGATGGGTGACATAATCCGTGGAACAATTGAATACATTGATTCATACGGCAACATGATGAGCAACATTAGTGAAGCATTGTTTAATCAAGTAGGAAAAGGACGGGAATTTAAAATTGAATTTGCTCGTTACGACATAAACAAAATCAGTAAAACATACAGCGATGTTCCGGAAGGAGAGATTTTAGCCCTGTTTAATTCTACAAAACAGTTAGAAATAGCAATGAATAGAGATAAAGCGAATAGTATGCTGGGTTTAAAATTAAACGACTCAATCACCATCCACTTTCAATGATCATACGCATCGTAAAAATGACCTTTGAGCCAGGAAAGGTGAATGACTTTCTGATCATTTTTAATGAATCGAAACAACGTATCCGTGATATGGAAGGATGTTCACACCTTGAATTATTAAATGATATCAATTCCCCGAATATCTATTTCACCTACAGCTACTGGAATTCAGAGAACGATTTAAATAATTATCGCAATTCTGAACTATTTAAAAATGTTTGGATAAAAACAAAAAACTTATTTTCATCTAAAGCTGAGGCTTGGAGCTTAAATCAAAACATACTTTTATAAAAAGGACTTTGAATTGAAAAAATTACACCTTACATTTGCTTTTTATAATTGAATTTGAAGATTTGAAAAAAACACTGCCCATAATCCTATTAACTATTTTCCTCTTCAATGTGGCAGGTTATTATATTGCTTTCAAAATACAGCAAACTCAGATAAAGGAAGAAATAGAATCCGAAATTAAATCGGGTTTAAATACAGCAGACCTTACAAAAATAACCTTCAGTAAAACCGACCTTGCAAGTATTGAATGGACAGAAGGTAACAAGGAAATGCGATACAACAATGCATTATATGATGTGGTAAAATCAGATGAAACCTCAACGACAATAACCTTTTATTGTATCAACGACTCAAAAGAAGATTCTCTTATTGCTGACTTAGATAACCATATCAATACGCATGTGATCGCTAATAACAAAACAGAAAAAAACTCTAAAAAATCAACCGACAACATTACCAAATTATACTTTTCAACAAAACAAAATCTAGGAAATGTTTCAACCACATTTTCTCATAATTATATTCCTTATCATTTAATTTTCACTTCCACATTTTTAGAAATAAACACTCCACCTCCGGAGTTCGTTTAATCACTTTGAATCCTTATTGATTAAGTAACAGATTCATCGCTATCCTGAAGAGATGGTCGGAACTATTTTATACTCCTACTGTTTTTACTAGGATGGAGGCACCCTGCGTTCAGCTGGGGGGCTGAACGCAGATTAAGTGCCTATCAATTCATTTTTAAAAAAATTATATTGAAACTAGTTATAATTACCATATCATTCCTATTTAGTTTTTTTAGTGTTCGGTCGCAAAACGATACAACACCGCTTCAACAATTGAATGAGGTAGAAGTGTCTAGCACCATTAATACATATAGTAACGAAAGTGCATTGAACTTGAGTAATATTTCCGTATCGCAAATGCGTCAAAATGGGTCGTTCAATATTTCGGATGGCCTCAGCATTATTCCTGGCATCAGCCAAATAAATACAGGCGTAGCCATTTCTAAACCTGTGATTAGAGGATTATATGGCAATCGTGTGCAAACCGTTTTTTCCGGTTTACGATTCGATAATCAGCAATGGCAAGATGAACATGGATTAGGGATCACAGACATAGGGATAGATCGGGTAGAAATAATCAAAGGCCCTGCATCTCTTTTGTATGGATCAGAAGCCGTTGGCGGTGTCATAAATATAATTGAAGAGAAACCAGCTGAAGATGGAAAAATAATAGGAGATCTAAATACCCGATTTCTGAGCAACACACTTGGTAATGCAACAGACATTGGCTTTAAAGGAAACCAAAACAACAAAAACTGGAGAGTACGAGCAGGTTATGAATCTGATGCGGATTATTCCGATGGTAGTAAAGAAAATGGAAATCGTATATTAAATACCCGGTTTGGTGGTTATTATTTAAAGGGATCATTTGGATTCAGAAAAAAGAACTGGATCTGCCAAAACAACTATAATGGATCATTAAACAATTTTGGCTTTATCATGGCTGATAATCGTGAATCAAAAGCTGTAGATGACAGATTCAGCAGAACAATGGATGGGCCTCATCATACTGTTGTATTAAATATTTTATCTTCTGAAAACAAAATCATTCTAAAACAATCCTTGTTAAAATTTAATCTAGGGGCACAATCTAATATCAGAATGGAGGATGAAGGTGGCGGAGAAATAAGTTTAAATATGCACTTAAACTCACTTATCTATAATTTACAATGGATCAAAGTATTTAAAACAAAAACTGAATTAATCATAGGCAACCAAAGTATTTTACAAAAAAATACAAATTTTGGAAAACGTAAAATTGTTCCAGATGCTAACATTTTGGAATCCGGGTTGTCTTTTTTTCTTAATCAACAAATCGGTAAATTTATTGTAGAAGGAGGCATCGGAGGGAATTACAGGCAAATCAGTGCACTTGAAACAGAGAATGTAAACACACCTAATAATTTAAGCGCTGCAGATACAACAATCCGTCCATTTAGCAGATCACTGTCATCGTTAAATGGAATGTTGGGCATCACAGTCAATCCAAGCAAATTATTGAATATAAAACTTTGCGGAAGCACCGGATTCAGAGCGGCTAACCTTGCCGAATTTTCTTCCAACGGATTGCATGAAGGAATATATCAATACGAAATTGGTGACCCGAATTTAAAGGCAGAACAAAACTTAAATGCTGAGTTAGCAATCAATTTCTCTTCAAACTATTTTGGATTATCTGTAGCTGCCTTCAATAACTATTTCAACAACTACATTTATTTATCGCCAACAACAGATCTATTTAACGGAATACAGGTATTCCGCTACAAACAAAACAATGCAACATTATACGGCGGTGAAGCAGCATTGATCATTAAACCTTTTATTGGTCTTGAATTAAATAGCAACTTTTCAACTGTAACAGGAACATTGTTTGATGGATCTTATTTACCTTTTATACCTGCTAACAAAATACATAGCGAAATAAAATACACTTTTAATATAAAAGAGAAGTATAAAGACTTCTATATTTTAGTTGGCAGCGACTACGTTTTTGCACAAGAACATCCCGCTAAAAATGAAACAAAAACAAAAGAATACTCGCTTTTCAATGCAGGAATAGGAACACATATCTCAATGAAAAAAGAAACAATGAATGTAAGTATCGCTTGTAATAATTTATTAAATGAGAATTATTACGATCATCTTTCACGCTTCAAATCATATGAGATACATAATATTGGGAGAAACATTGTTTTGAATATTCAGATCCCTCTTAACATAAAATAGTAAAATCTAAACTAAATACGAATGAAAACATCGAATCACAAATGCTTAAATTCTAAAAAAAGAATGATGAGTAAAACAAAAATCACAACACAAGTTCTCTCCTTTATGCTGCTTTTTGCTTTGCTTGTTTCTTCTTCTTGTAAAAAACAAAAAGATAAACAAATACCTCCTGTACTCAATTTCAAGAGTGGAGCAGGATACACCTCAGCGGATGCAACACTTCCAATGAATGACACTATCATGGTTGGGATCACGGCTCAAAAATCAGAGGAAAAAGATCTGCTTACCAGATTTGTTGAAACACAATCATATGATGGTGGAGCATCTACTACCTTATTAAACGAATCGTTTAACCTTGATTCTTATGCGAAAGACATGACCATTATTACTCGAAATGTGGCAGGAACAGAGAAGTACACGTTCACAATCATTAACAGAGATGGAATCGTTACAACCAAAGTATTGAACTTTACAGTTTTGTAAAAAATTAAAAAGACACTAACCAAAAAAAATCAATTCAATTAGTATTAACAAAAAAACAAAAAAAATGAAAAAAGTTATTTTATTCGCAATTGTTGCATCTGCCATTTCTTTCACTTCATGCGTAAAAGAGCGTGACTGTACTTGCACCTCATCATACACTCCTGCAGGTGGCACAGCAATAACAACAACACAAGTATACACATACAAAGACGTAACAAAAAGACAAGCAAAAAACAACTGTATCAGCATGACGTACACGGATGCTGCTGCAGGTGTCCACACAGAAGACTGCAAGCTTAATTAACAAAACAAGAATTCCACAGCATTAAATGGTTAGTTTATAATGCTGTTAAAAAGCAGCCACACGTTAAAAAGTGTGGCTGCTTTTTGTTTTTTAATCAAGTGGTTGACCTTACATTATTTTAATAGTACTTTTGTATATCAACATTTTGACACCATCAATCATGAAGCGGCAAAGAAAAAGCGCCAACAAATTAATTCGCTTTTGGAAAAAACTTGGCCCAGGGCTAATAACAGGATCAAGTGACGATGACCCTTCAGGCATCGCTACCTATTCGCAGGCGGGTGCATCATATGGCTTAGCAACACTATGGACAGCCTTTTTCACTTTCCCCTTAATGGCATCTATTCAAGAGATGTGTGCAAGAATTGGACTGGTAACTTCGCAAGGTTTAACAGGTACATTAAAAACAAATTACCCTAAAATTGTTTTATACTTAATGGTATTATTTAGCTTCCCCGCTATTGTGATGAACATTGGGGCTGATATTGCCGGAATGGGAGCTGTTGGGAATTTATTGTTTCCATCCATCCATCCATTTTTTTTCAGCATCAGTTTTACAATTATATTATTGATAGTGATTGTATTTCTGCCTTATAAAAAAATTTCTTCCGTGTTAAAGTACCTATGTATCGTCTTGCTTGTTTATCTGATTGTTCCTTTTTTATACAAGCAAGATTGGTTTGCCATTTTAAAAGCAACGGTTATTCCTACGATCAAATTCGACAAAAACTTTATCAGCATTCTTGTAGCTATTCTGGGCACAACAATTTCTCCGTATCTCTTTTTCTGGCAGGCTACAATGGAAGTAGAAGAAATGAGGCATAAGAAAAAAGGCATTATGGTCAACAAAAAAATCATGACCGAAATGAAACAAGATGTTGATTTCGGGATGCTTTTTTCTAATATCGTGATGTTTTTTATTATACTAGCAACAGGCACTGTCCTTTTCAATGGAGGGGTTCATCAGATCGATACAGTTGAACAAGCTGCAAAAGCTTTAGAACCCTTAGCTGGAAAATCAGCGTATCTTCTGTTTGCATTGGGAGTAATAGGAACTGGATTTTTAGCGATTCCTGTTTTGAGTGGTTCGCTATCATACATTTTTTGCGAAACATTTGGATGGAAAGAAGGGCTTGACAATAAATTTCAGGAGGCAAAACCTTTTTATATCATTATTGCAATTTCACTTATTTTAGGTTTATCACTCAATTATATTGGCATCAGTCCAATAAAAGCGCTGATATATTCTGCTATCCTTTATGGAATAACAGCTCCAGTTCTTATTGCTATTATTTTGCACATTAGTAATAATAAAAAAGTGATGGGAGAATTTACTAACGGAAAAATGTCAAATATTCTTGGTGTCACTGCTTTAATGCTTATGACAGCATCCGCAGCAGCCCTTCTTTACCTTCAATTCTTTGCCTAATAAAGTATCAAGACAAAATTGATGCAAAAAAAAGAAGTCAATTAGATTGACTTCTTTTTACGATTTACGTTTTTTTATGAAACTACATGCCTTCACTTAACTCTAACCACCTCAACGATTTTTCATCTAGTTTAGAAATGATGCTTCCTATCTCCGAACTCCACTTCACTGCATCTTCATGATTATCACTACCTGCATTTAACAAGTCAGAAATTTTCGATTTCTCCTCTTCCAATTTCGCAATTTCTTTTTCCAATTGATCAAACTCTTGCTTTTCTTTATAGCTCAATTTTTTTTTATTTGGAAGAACATCTATCTCTTTTGGAGTTTCAACAATAACGGGCACTTCAAAACTTTCAACTTTTGAACTAACACTATCTTCTTTTCGTTGATTTTTTTCTTCTTGATCCTTTTTATCTCTGTATTCGGTATAATTCCCTGGAAAATCTCTGACTACACCTTCTCCTTCAAATACAAACAAATGATCCACCATTTTATCCATAAAATAACGATCATGGGTAACAATCAAAACGCAACCTTGGAAATTTGTTAAAAAATCTTCCAAAACACTTAATGTCACAATATCCAAATCATTGGTTGGCTCATCAAGTATTAAAAAATTCGGATTCTTGATTAAGATGGTCATCAAATAAAGTCTTCGTCTTTCACCGCCGCTAAGTTTTGAAACATAACCATATTGCACATCTGGAGGAAATAAAAATTTAGTTAACAAACCGGATGCTGAAAGTTTTGATCCGTCAGCTAAAGGAATAAACTCAGCTATGTCTTTCACCACTTCGATCACACGTTTATCTTCTACTAACTTTAATCCTTCCTGCGAATAATAGCCAAATACGATTGTTTCGCCAGAAGTAATCGTCCCTGCATCTGCTTGCTCCAAGCCCATGATCATATTTAAGAAGGTAGATTTCCCTACTCCATTCTTCCCGATCACACCAATTTTTTCACCTTTTTTAAAGATGTATGAAAAGTCATTCACAATTTTAGTAGGTCCAAACGCTTTTTTGATCTTCACAAACTCGAGTATTTTTCCACCAATTCGAGACATTTTAACACCAAGTGCCAGCTTTTCTTCTGTTTGTTTACTGAATGCTTTATCTTTTGTTACCTCAAACTGATCAACTCTGTACTTAGCCTTTGTTCCTCTGGCTTTCGGCATTTTACGAACCCACTCCAATTCTCTTCGAAAAAGATTTTTGGCTTTATCAATTTCGCTGTTCTCCATTGATTCGCGTTCTGCCTTTTTTTCGACATAATATTGAAAGTTCCCTATATAATGATGTAATTTACCATTATCGATCTCGATTATTTCAGTGCAAACACTGTCCAAAAAATATCTATCATGCGTTACAAGCAGAAGTGTCATGTCTTTTGAAACAAGATAATTCTCCAACCATTCAATCATTTCAACATCCAAATGATTGGTAGGCTCATCTAGGATCAATAAATGTGGCTCATCTATTAAAACTTTCGCTAAAGCAACCCGTTTTTTTTGTCCACCGGAAAGAGTAGAAATTTGTTTATCCAAAAAAGCAATTTTTAATCGCTGCAAAATTTCCTGCACCTTTGCTTCAAATCCCCACGCTTCCAACTTATCCATCTGAGCACTGCATAATTCCAATCGGTCAGAAGTTTTGTCATTATAATCTTTTTCAAACGCATGCAATGCCTCTTCATAATCACGTACCGCATTCAACATGGCATTGTCGGTTTTATAAATGGCTTCAAGGACCGTACTGCTTTCGTCAAATGCCGGATTTTGATCCAAGTAAGTCACTACAATATCTTTCCGAAAAGTAACGGATCCTTCATCAGCAATCTCTTTACCCATAAGCACTTTAAGAAGCGTGGATTTCCCGGCGCCATTTTTTGCAATTAAAGCAATACGATCACCTTGATTTAAGCCGAAACTAATCTTATTAAATAATACTTTCGTTCCGTAAGATTTTGAAACATTTTCTACTGATAGATAATTCACTGTATAAAAATTGTTGATTTAATGCACAATTGCTACTTTTTTTAAGGGCGCAAAGGTAGGTAAATTTTGTTGTAAAAAGGGGATATTAAAGCCGAAAGCCTTTAAATAGGTGTCTTCAGAAAAGAAAAAATGCGGTTTACATGCTATTCTTTATCCTTTTCCTTCTCAATAAAATTGTAATGGATATCAATTGATTTCGGATTGTCCATCTCGGGAGTATATTGATCATCGCCACTTACATCTATTTTTTCATTTTCTTCGTCATTACCCAGGTCGTATGTTCTGGGAGGTGGCCCTTCCTTCCGGAAGTTGTATGCGGTGATTATTCCAGCCAAAGAACCAAGCAGATGAGATTCCCAGGATATACCCTGTTGAAAAGGAAGTATCCCCCAAACAGCTCCACCATAAAGGAATGTTACAAATAATGACAATGCCATTAATCGGGTATCTTTTCTGAATATTCCGCTAAAAAATAAAAAAGTGATAAATCCATAAATGATCCCACTCGCGCCGATATGGTAGGAGTCTCTACCTGCTGCCCACACCCAAACGCCTGTCATGAGATATACCCAAAAAAACACTTGAAAAGCAATGGTCCGATAAGAATAGAAAATGATCGGGCCGAGCACCAACAAGGGAAGTGTATTAGAAATCAAATGAGGAAAGTCGGCATGCAATAAAGGACCTGTAACAATACCAATTAATCCACTAACCTTTCTCGGATACAAGCCATACATATATAAGTTTGTATTATTTACAACTTCATACAATTTTACCCCCCATAAAATAAGAAAAAACAAGAGGGGAAAGAAAACACTAAAAAACAGTTTCGAAGAAGTGTTGCGCATAAAGGTTATAAATTAGAAGGTTAAAAAAAACAGTCAATGTTTATACCACAATTTTAAAGTGACATAAAGGCTGTTTCTCAATAAATCCGAGATAAAATATACCAAATTATTAAGTTGTTTAATGAATTACTTTATTCCCTGCCTTGCGCCTCTACGATTGTAAATTTTAAAAGATTCATAACATCTAAAAAATCAATGAATTAATAAAATAAAATATCGTTTTATTAAATATTTTGGATAATATCATAATAATGATTATTATTGTCATATAGAAATTACAATTAATCTTTTACCATGAAAAACAAATACATAAATTACTTTTTTGCTTGCGCGCTTTTTTGCGTAGCAACTACAAAACTTGCTACTGCTCAGTGGTCTGAGGGTACTTGTGGAAATTATGATGCTACCCATGCAATGGAGGTTGCGCATCCTGAATTGATCCAACAACGCATCGATTATGACAAATCGTTAACGGCTATGGTGAAAGAAAGAATGAAGTCGCCTGCTAGTGCTTCACAGGTATATATTATTCCTATCGTTTTTCATATTATTCATGTGAATGGAGCAGAAAATATTTCCGACTTGCAAATTACGCAGCAAGTGGCAAAAATGAATGAAGACTGGCGAAAACTAAATGCAGATACAACTTCTATTGTACCTTCTTTTGTTGCTTTAGCGGCTGATGTGCACATTGAATTTCGTTTAGCTAGAATAGATCCAAATGGTAATTGTACAAACGGTATCGACCGCATTTATTCTCACAAAACATTCAATGCAGATGAAAGCTGTAAATTGAACCAATGGCCAAGAGACAAATACATGAATGTATGGGTAGTAAATAGTATCGGGGCTACTCCAGGAGTTGCTGGATACGCATTATACCCTTCTTCTGTTGCAACATACGGATACCCTTTTGATGGAGTTGTAATGCTGTACTCTGTTTGTAATGGTAGTTCAAGAGTTTTGAGCCATGAGATCGCACATTGCTTTTCTTTGCAACATACATTTGGGGATACAAACACTCCGGGTGTAACATGTGCTGACGATTTAGTTGATGACACCCCTATCACTAAAGGACATCCAAATGTTTGCCCTCTTACCGATGCAACTTGTGACCCAACAGTTATTGAGAATGTTCAAAATTATATGGAATATGCAACATGCCCTTGTATGTTTACATACGGACAAAGAGACAGGATGCAAGCTGCATTAAACAGCCCTATAGCTCAAAGAAACAATTTATGGTTAAATTCAAACCTAATAGCTACAGGAACAGATGGTGCAACGAATGCAATTTACTTGGCAACACACCCTGTTTGTACACCTCGACCTGATTTCTATGCGAATAGATATTCCGTTTGCCCTGGTGGAACTGTCACATTTACTAAAAATATTTTAGATGGTACTGCCACATCTTGGTCGTGGAGTTTCCCAGGAGGATCTCCTGCTACTTCAACTGCTGCTGCTCCAGTTGTAACCTATAACACACCAGGATCTTATGATGTTACATTAACCGGAACAAACACAGCTGGAACAGGTACCATTACTAAAAATATGGAAATAAGTGTTTCGGATGCTTATGCAATGGTTATTCCTGGATTAACAACCGAAAACTTCGACAACTCTTCTTTATATTATTCACGTTGGCATTCTGAAGACTTAGATGGCAACTCTAGAACCTGGTGGTTGACAAATACAGCATCTTATAGCAGTAACCAAAGTATGGTCATGAATGCATACTACGGATTCTACAATGACGTAGATAATTTATATAGTCCTTCGTATGACCTTTCATATGTTAGCGGTGCATCGCTTTCTTTTAGATGTGCGGCAGCAACAAAAGGCACTACAGCAGCTGATGTAAATGAAAAACTTAAAGTATATGTTTCTAAAGATTGCGGTGCAACTTGGTTATCAATCAAATCTTTAACTGGAGTATCTTTAATTAACAATGGATACCACCCAGAAGAATTTGTTCCAAATACTGCATCTCAATGGGCATTGATCAGTACTACTATTCCTACTGCCTATGTAACTGGAAACACTCGCTTTAAATTTGAATATACAGCAGGTAATGCAGGAAATGACTTGTATATTGATGATGTAAACATTTCTGGTGCATTAGGAGTTCAAAACAACGCTATTGATGAAACAAGTGTTTCTCTTTATCCAAATCCTTCTAGTCAATCCACGACACTTTCATATCATTTAAATGCTAAAGCAAATACAAAGATTGAAATGATAGATGTGCTTGGTAAAAAAATAATGGAAGTGAATAATGCGAATCAAACTGAAGGTGATTACACGATTCAACTATCCAAACAAGAGCTTCATTTATTCAATGGAATCTATTTTGTGAAGATTTCTGTTGATAACAATACCATTACAAAAAAATTGATCATTACTGAATAATCCATTTTCTTCTAATAATAAAAAAAGGGGCTTTCAGCCCCTTTTTTTATTAT
>CANFRC010000005.1 GCA_947449315.1 Bacteroidota bacterium | reverse complement strand
TCCAAACAAGAGCTTCATTTATTCAATGGAATCTATTTTGTGAAGATTTCTGTTGATAACAATACCATTACAAAAAAATTGATCATTACTGAATAATCCATTTTCTTCTAATAATAAAAAAAGGGGCTTTCAGCCCCTTTTTTTATTATATAAATGCAAACAATTATCAAAAAAGTTACATCCACTTCCGCAACCAACTCACATTTCGGAAGCCTTAAAAAGAAGGCATGTACTTCTTCTTATCAAACCATATTCATAATTAGATCAAATAATTTTTCGTCAGTGACAACGCATCCATTTTGGATCAGATCAAATACTTCCATTTGTTTATTACCCTTGTAAGCTCTTTCTGTTTTAATGACAGAGACCGCACCGATAGTATCTGAATCCAATTTTGAAAACATTCCAGGCTGAGTAAGATCAATTGGACTATTTTCATTCACTCTTAAGCCAACAAGCAAAATCTTGTCTGATTCAAATTTGAAAATATTTAACGTTTTAGAGTCTCTGTATTCAAGCAATTCGATATTTCCTAAAACCTTTTCATAAACCATATCACTAAAAGTTTCAATTAACTCTTCAGCAGCTAATGTCTCGTTCTGTTTCATTCGTTCCCAATCCTGACCGGTGATCTGAGCAGCGGCAAGAAAATGAATAAACTCTTGTTCCAATTCACGAAGTTCTTCTGAAGTTAAACGTCTATATTTCATTCGCTATTCTTTTAGTTAAAAAGCATCAGCTGTGCTCATTATTAATTTTGATTATTCCTCAAAAATACTGTAATTCGTAACACAAAGTATTAATTTTGACCTTCACTAATAAACTATTGACTTATGAATATATCGCATACGGTAACTGAACGTTTTTTGAAATATGTAAAAATCGACACGCAAAGTGATCCATCCTCTACCACATGTCCTTCTACAGAAAAACAAAAAGATCTGGGAAAAGTATTAGTGGAAGAACTTCAGGAGATGGGAATTTCAGACGCACACATGGATGAAAATGGATATGTGTATGCAACCATTCCTAGTAACAGCAATAAGAAGGTTCCTGTTATCTGTTTCTGCTCCCATATGGATACTTCCCCTGATTGTTCCGGAAAAAATGTGAATCCGCAAGTACATAAAAATTATGATGGGAAAGATATTATTTTACCCAACGATCAATCACAAATAATAAAAGTCGCTCGTCATCCTTCCCTTTTAAAACAAATTGGAAATGATATTATAACAACAGATGGCACAACGCTTTTAGGTGCAGACAATAAAGCCGGAGTTGCAGAGATCATGGATGCTGCTCATCATTTAATAAAACACCCTGAGATAAAACATGGGAAAATAAGAATACTTTTCACACCTGATGAGGAGATTGGAAGAGGTGCTGACAAGGCAGACATGAAAAAACTGGGAGCTGATTATGGATATACCATAGATGGAGAAGAATTAGGACATATTGAGAATGAAACATTTTCTGCAGATGGGGTTACGATAAGTATTCATGGAGTAAGCACACATCCTGGTTTTGCAAAAAACAAAATGGAAAGCGCAATAAAAATAGCGTCTGAAATTGTTGCTTCTTTGCCAAAGGACAAAATGAGTCCTGAATCTACTGAGAAGAAAGAACCATTTATTCATCCTTTAGCCATTTCTGGAGGGATTGAAGAAACTACATTACAATTTATTATTCGTGCATTTGATGAAGAAGGATTAAAAACACAGGAAGATTATTTAAAAGGGCTTACCGAAAAGATAATTAAAAACTACCCAAACTCATCATTTGATTTTATAGTTAAAGAACAATATAGAAATATGAAACAGGTTCTTGATAAAAATCCTGAAATTGTAAACAATGCATTAGAAGCAATAAGAAGAGCTGGTGTAGAACCAGTCTTGTCAAGTATCCGAGGGGGAACAGATGGCTCACGTTTTTCATATATGGGTTTACCTTGCCCAAATATTTTTGCAGGAGAACACGCTTTTCATTCTAAACACGAATGGGTTTCAATACAAGACATGCAAAAAGCGGTTGCTACTATCGTGAATCTATGCATGATTTGGGAAGAGAACAGTGTTAACTCATAAGGGAACCTTAACTAACGTTTTTCAAAAAAAATAAAATAAAAAAGCCTCACGTAAATCACGTGAGGCTTTTTTATTTTTAGTTGACAAAAATTATTTGTTAACTGCTTTTGCTAAGTCAGCACCAGCTTTAAATTTAGCTACCTTTTTAGCAGCAATTTTAATCGTTTTACCTGTTTGTGGGTTACGACCATTTCTTGCAGCTCTTTTAGTAACTGAGAAAGAACCGAATCCTACTAATGCAACTCTATCACCTTTTTTAAGTGATTTTGTTGTCGCGTTAACGAATGCATCTAATGCTCTTCCAGCATCAGCTTTTGTTAATTTTGTTTCTGCTGCAATTGCATCAACTAATTCTGCTTTGTTCATTTGGTTTGGTTTTATGGGTTAAACATATAATTTGTAAAACGAATTTAAAACAGAAAACATACTCAAGGCAAGTTTTAGAGCTAGAAATTTATAAAAATGTTGAAAAATGAGCTTTTTGTTAATAACGTGCTCTATAACCTTCACTTTTTCGACTGATTGAGTCAAAACCTAACTAATTTACTACTTAGAAAACAGAACAGCCTTTTTGTTTTAACTAAGAATAGATTCTGTTTTAACATTTTCGCAGAAGACAAATCGTCATAAATTTTTCAAACAAACTTTGTTTAATTCATTCGACAGAATAGAAAGGCTTTTTTATCTACTTTTACAAAATACTATTGGAGATGCACGAATTTCGAGACACCCTATTATTTATAATCACTACACCCATTTACATTATTGTAATTGGAGCGGAAATTTTATTCAGTCATTTTCATAATAGAAATTACTATACAGTAAAAGGTACGTTAGCAAATGTATACCTAACAATTTTAAACTTTAGCCTTGATTTAATAGTCCTTGGAGTTTGTTTGTTTGTTTTAAACTATTTCTATCTATTCAAGTTTTTTGAAATACAAAACCCCTATTTATATTGGATCATCCTTCTTATTACTCAAGACTTTATGTTTTATTGGCTGCATCGAATAGACCATTATTGCAGGATATTTTGGGCCGTTCATGTCACGCACCATTCATCGGAAGAATTTAATTTAACTGTTGGATTTAGGTCATCTGTATTTCAACCGCTTTATCGTTTCATCTATTACATTCCACTTGCTTTGATTGGATTCAAAGGAGTAGATATTATGTTCATGTATGCCGCCACACAAATTTATGGAATTCTAATTCACACAAAAACAGTAGGAAAATTAGGGTTTTTGGAATCATTTTTATCTACACCATCACACCACCGCGTTCATCATGCAAGTAATGTAAAGTACCTAGACAAGAACATGGGTATGGTATTCATCATTTGGGATAAACTTTTTGGAACGTTTGCAAAAGAAGAAGAGAACGAGACGGTTGTTTATGGGTTAACCGAAAACATCAAAACATACCATCCCTTAAAAATAGTTTTTCATGAATGGATAACTATTTTCAATGACTTAAAAAAAACATCTTCATGGAAAGCAAAGCTTATGTATGTTTTTGGTCCTCCCGGCTGGAGCCATGATGGCAGCAAGAAAACAGCCCGACAGCTCAGAGATGAGCTCATCATTAAAAAAACAACTCCCAAATAAATATCCGTCTTGAATCACAAAAATCCTATACTGCAATTCTTTAAAAGTAAAAAAGGGATCTTTGTACTACTTAGTTTAGCCATTGCAATATGGTTTTGGTTTTCTTTGCCTTCTCCCCTTTTTAAAAATAAAACCAGCACCGTTCTAGAAGACACTGATGGCAATTTATTGTCTGCTAGAATTGCAGAGGATGGACAATGGCGTTTCCCGCAGAATAAAAATGTTCCTATCAAATTTATTGCAAGTATTATTCAATTTGAAGACAGGGAATTCTATGCTCATGATGGAATAAATCCGAAAGCGATTGTCAGAGCAATTATTCAAAATATAAAACAAAAAAAAATTGTAAGTGGAGGGAGTACGATTACAATGCAAGTAATAAGGCTCTCAAGAAAAGGAAAGGAGAGAACTGTTTTCGAAAAATTAATAGAACTTATTCTCGCAATTAGATTAGAATTATCTTATTCCAAGCAGGATATTCTATCATTATATGCATCAAATGCGCCTTTCGGAACTAATATTGTTGGAATAGATGCAGCATCATGGCGCTATTTCGGAAGAGATGTCCAAAAACTTTCCTGGGCAGAATCAGCAACATTAGCTGTATTACCAAACGCACCCAGCTTGATATATCCTGGTAAAAATCAAGACCGTTTAAAAGCTAAACGCAATCGATTATTAGATCAATTATTCAGGGCAAAAATAATTACAAGTGAAACGTGTGAGTTAAGCAAAAGGGAACCATTACCCGGAAAGCCTCACCCTATTCCACAAATTGCACCTCACCTGCTACAACGTGCAGCGAAAGAAGGGTTCAGTGGGTATCGTGTTTCTTCATCACTTGACGGGCATCTACAAGAAAGAGTAAATGAAATCATAGAAAATCACCATAAAATTTTAAAAGCGAATGAAATACATAATGCATGTGCAATTGTTTTAGATGTAGAAACAGGGAAAGTACTAGCTTATGTAGGGAACACTAATAATTCAGGGAAACCAGAATACGAAAGTGATGTAGACGTAATTGATGCACCAAGAAGTACAGGAAGTATTTTGAAACCATTCTTATTTGCTAGCATGTTAAATGATGGAGACCTACTTGCCTCTACTTTAATTCCGGATATTCCGACACAAATTGCCGGCTATGCACCTCAAAATTACAATCAAACGTTTGATGGCGCAGTGCCTGCTAAAAAAGCATTAGCAAGAAGTCTGAATATTCCGGCGGTTAGAATGCTCCAAAATTATGGAATAGAAAAATTCAATTACAATTTAAAAAAATTGGGAATGACCACGCTTAAGTTCACGCCCGACCATTATGGCTTATCCATTATATTAGGAGGTGCAGAAGGTAAATTATGGGACATTTCAGGAATGTATGCAAGTATGGCACGCACATTAAATCACTATACTGAATACAACGGAAAATACAACAGAGATGATTTTCATCCACCCTACTATTCAAAAATAAATGCAGCTAAAAGCTTACCTGACCTTAGCGAAAATACATACTTAGATGCTGCATCCATCTACTTAACATTTGAGGCAATGGTAGAGGTCTCCCGTCCCGATGAAGATGCTGGTTGGCGCCAATACACTTCTGCGAGCAAAGTAGCTTGGAAAACAGGAACAAGTTTTGGATATAGAGATGGCTGGGCTATTGGTGTTACTCCGAAATACGTAGTAGGTGTATGGGTTGGAAATGCAGATGGAGAAGGGCGCCCAGGATTAGTTGGAATTCAAACAGCGGCTCCTATCCTATTTGACATTTTCAGTTTATTAAAACCAGGAAAATGGTTTTCGGCGCCGTACGATGAAATGGAAAAAGTTGCCATTTGCCATAAAAGCGGATGCAGAGCAACCGACATCTGCGAACCAATTGACACTGTTTGGATACAAAAAAGTGGATTACGTTCTGAGCCTTGTAAATACCACCGTTTGATCCATTTGGATGCGAGTGAAACGTTTCGTGTTAACAGCAATTGCGAAGATGTTAGCAAAATGCATCATGTGAGTTGGTTTGTATTGCCTCCTTCTATCGAATGGTATTACAAATCTAAAAACCCTACTTACAAGGAACTTCCGCCACTCAGAAGCGACTGTGAAACCACTGGATTAAACTCAATGGAAATAATATATCCAAAGCAATTCAGTAAAATATATGTACCAGTAGAATTGGATGGAACACTGGGTAAAACAATTTTTCAAGTAGCACATCGAAAAGCAAATACAATCATCTATTGGCATTTGGATGGCGTATTCATTGGCAGTTCTCAAAACATACATCAAATGGGTTTAAGTCCCGAGGAAGGGGTTCACACGCTAACCCTAGTGGATGAAGATGGTGAATCTATTGTTCAGCAATTTGAAATCGTGAGTAAGAAAAAGTGAACCAATGAATTGATAACAATACACTCTAATAGTAAACATTTACACCAATTTAGATAGCATTCAGTCTATGATATCACTTCTTCCAAAACATCAATTGATTTGATAACGCCTATTGATGGCATGTGAAGCTGATAAAACAGCACAATTTGTTGTAATAGGATTTTTCTTTGAGCTTTATTTATCTGTAATTGCGCTAATGTTTCATAGTTAACATTCGATAAATTATCGAATAGTTGAGCAATTTCTGGAACTAAATAATTAGAATGACTTGGGATATTTAAAACAAAACGACCTTCTTTCAGATCAAAATATTTTGTTTCTTCTGAATAATTCCCCTGAGGATAAAACCCTAAAAAACGACTCAACTGAACCAGAAAATAAATATGAAAACACGAACAATTATCGGTTTTTAGGTCTAAAATGAGCAATGAATTTTTTATAAATTCAAAAATTTCTTCATCCGCATGTTCTTCCTTTAACGTTTTATACAAAACTTCATTCAGAAAAATTGCTATAGAACTTTTAACAATATTATAAGGAATATCAACATATGGATGCTGATTATTAATTTCAGAAATACGTTGAAGATTTCCTTTATTTGAATTGGAAACAACCAT
The DNA here is from genome assembly GCA_947449315.1 of Bacteroidota bacterium. GTDB lineage: Bacteria > Bacteroidota > Bacteroidia > 2-12-FULL-35-15 > 2-12-FULL-35-15 > 2-12-FULL-35-15. Next base: position 178,688 of record CANFRC010000005.1, on the reverse strand, counting down.
TTCAACAAGTGACAGTGGCTGAAACAAGGTGGCTTTGCTCTTGGATTTTTTACTTCTTACACCATTTATGATATAGGATTGTAAACCAAAATCAGAAGTGTAAATTTTTGCGATTAAACTAGTATCAGCATATTTTGTTGTATAAAGAATTATACCACTAGTTTTATTAAGCATTTTAAAATGAGGCTTCCCTTTTGATTAATTAATAATAAGGATTTTAGTGACAAACTTTTTAGTTCCGTCCTCACTGGTGCAAAAAACCATATATACACCACTGCTTACACGTTCATTTTTAAAATTTGTGCCATACCATATTGCCTGCCCACCTTCTGATTTTGTTTCATACACCAATGATCCGCTGATGTCTGTAATTTTTAAGGTAGAATTATTCATTAAACCTTTTATCGCAATTGGTCCATTATATCCATGATTTACAGGATTAGGAAATGCATAAACATCGGTAAAGTCATCGTATGCTTCTGCTGCAGTTCCACGATAAGAAATAACACCTTTTGATGTTCCGAAATAAACCTCGCCTGTTTTATGATTAATGACAATACTTTTTACATCGTTGCTGAACAAAGGGCTGTTTGTTTCATCAAAATGTTGAATCTGTTTGGTGCCATCAGCAGACATTAAAAACACTCCAGAATTGGCCGTTCCAATCCATTTACGGTTTGCATCATCAACAGCAATTGCTTGAACAATTTCTGTTTCTAAAAGTATCTGAACATGTCCATCCTGCTCTAATAATATTTGCTGCGCATCAAAATTGGCTCCTGTAAAAACATTTTCTGGGGTATAAAACACGCAGATGCCTTTATCCGTTCCAACCCAGATCTCATCATCCAGATCCTTTGCAAGACACTCTACAGCTGTTGTTGGCAAGGCGCCATTGCCAGGTGAAATGGTTAATTTTTTTGTATTGGCAGCACTTATTGTTGCTGCTGTAGTTCCAATTTTAGTAACCAAAATACCTCCACCGCGGGTGAGTACTATCCATTTTTGATCTGTTTTATCCACTAAAACTTGACCTAAATAAGAACCTGCACCTAGTATTGCAGAGAAATCAAAATCCTGCCAACCACCAGTTGCTTTTTTAACAGAAAGCGCATTCGTAACAACAGAGTTGGTTATCCATAAATTTTTTGCTTCATCAAAAGCTAATCCGTAAGTCCAAATTGGCCCATTAGCCGAAATAGCGTGTAATGAGCTGTTTGATTCAGTATACACATTGGTTGGCACTCCATTATTTAGTTCGATCACACCAAAGCCCCAAGTACTTGCATAGGCTTTTTTGGAATTATCGGGATCTACAATAACATTCATAATATCATAAATAGTATCCAGATTGATAATAGAAGGATAATCCCCATTTACATTTGTCCAGCTTTCATTTGCGAAAGAATACAAACCATCCGTAAATCCCACATTTTGCCAGGAAACATTAACACCGCCCGGTGCAACCCACAACACCTCATCACTCAAGCTCATATTAATTACCCGTTCACTGCTAGGACCGTTTGGATACCTTGCTTGGTAACCAATGCCTGGCAGCCACGAAACCAATCCATATTTTGAATCAGCCATCCAAATACCTCCAGCATTATCCAATACCGCATCCTTTGCTCTCGTAGCATCTGAGAAGTATCCAGAATAATACCCAGTACCTACTAAACTAGTGTTAAATGTATAAACACTGCCTTCCAGCACCAGCAGTAATTGATTGTAATTATTTTTGATTGTATAGGTGATATAACCGCTTCCTGAAGTCGGAAATCCAGAAGGAATAAAGTGAGACCAGGAAGATGTAGCGATATCTAGAACAAACATAGAATCCTGATTATAGGTATTATTCATAATATAATTAGAATAATTGGTATACATCTTCCCATTATATACAGCAATTGTATTGTAAATCCCCGTGGGAAGATCAATCCCAGACGCGAGGTTGTTTATCAGGGTCCAGGAAGCAAAATTTGCAAGATTGGGATTGCTTAAAAGTGCTCGATAAATCCCAGAACTCGTTGCAGCATATAAATAGGTGCCATCGTTTGCAATATCTCTTACATCGATTGCGGCTCCGCCAGGACCAATATAATAGGTATCTTTTACTTCATCGCGATCCATATCAATCACAACAATTCCAAATCCACATGATAAATATGCATATTGATTTATAAATGAAATATTGTTGATTAGCTTGTTGCCTATTATCGACTTTCTTTTTATATCGGAAATATTAACAACCCTATTGTTTTCAATCAAATCGATATTTGAATTTTTATAGGAAACAATAACTTTATTATTGAATGGATTAATTCTAATGACTGTTGCTTCAACATCTGAGAGGCTGTTAATTTTGGATAAACGTGTCATCGAATTATCTGATTTCTTGAAGGAGAACACACCACTTTTAGTAGCACAATAAACTATTCCGTTACCTGCTGTAACTGAGAGTGCATTTTTATAAGACAAATGCTCTTGCCACCCTCCAATAGGAACAGTTTGAGCCGTTATCAAATTTACAAACAGAAGAAGTGTAGTTATTAATACGGAATGTTTCATTATTAAAAAAAATTATGCCTTACCTAAACATAAAAGTACTGATATTATTGTATAAAAAAATCAAGAATGATGAATTTTCATATTGCTCATTTATTCAAGATGATTTCAACTAAGATAAAAAAAAGTAATTCTTTGCCCTCATAATTATTACCTTTGCAAATAATGAATGGCTTCGTAGTTCAACTGGATAGAATGGCAGATTCCGGTTCTGCAGGTTGGAGGTTCGAATCCTCTCGAGGTCACAAAAAAATCTCCAAGAATTACCTTGGAGATTTTTTTATGCAGTCACTTCAGGTTTATTTTCTTTGTTCTTTACCGATGAGATCATTGAAATAAAATCATCAAATAAGTATCGAGAATCATAAGGACCGGGGCAAGCTTCAGGGTGATACTGAACAGAGAATACATTTTTGTCTGTGTAACGCAAACCTTCAATTGTATTATCATTTAAGTTAATGTGCGTCACCTCCATATTTTTTACTTTGGCAACATCTTCCGCTTTTACACCAAAACCATGATTTTGAGAAGTAATTTCACTTTTACCCGTAATGATATTTTTCACAGGGTGATTAATTCCACGATGCCCTTTGTGCATTTTAAATGTAGATATGCCTGATGCTTCAGCGATCAATTGATGTCCTAGACAAATCCCAAAAGTTGGAACACCAGAATTAATGATGGTTTTAACAGTTGCCATTTCTTCTTTCATGACAGATGGATCTCCTGGACCATTGGAGATCATGAAACCGTCAGGGCTCCATTTCATCATTTCTTCAAAGGATGTTTTCATAGGAAATACCTGAAGGTAGCATCCGCGTTGAACAAGAGAACGTAAAATATTTTTCTTTACACCAAAGTCGGTAACAGCAACTTTATAGTTAGAATTTGGATCACCTACAAAATAGGCCTTCGTTGTACTTACTTTAGAAGACAACTCTAAACCAGCCATAGAAGGCACTTTTGCTAGCTTTTCTTTCAAGACCTCTACATCCAATGTTTCGGATGAGATAATGCAATTCATAGCACCTTTATCTCTTATATAACGAACGATTGCCCGAGTATCCACATCGGAAATGGCCACAATGTTATCATTCACAAAATAATCTTTTAAAGATCCATTCGAACGCTTACGAGAGTGAAATTCATTGAATTGCTTGCAAACCAATCCAGCAATCTTAATTGAATCAGACTCTACTTCATCATTATTAACACCATAATTACCGATATGGACATTTGTTGTAACAATGATCTGTCCGAAATAGGAAGGATCTGTAAATATTTCTTGATAGCCTGTCATACCCGTATTAAAGCATATTTCACCAGTTGCTGTACCAATTTTTCCGGCAGCTTTTCCATGAAAAACTTTACCATCTTCAAGTAATAAAATTGCGGGAGCTTTTGCTGTGTATTTCATAGTTATTTAACGAAGGGTCATAAAAAAAGGATAAAGCAAAATTACTTTATCCTTTTTAAGAATTAAAATTTTAATTTAACAAATTATTCACTTTTTGAGCTTTCGTCTGTTGCACCTTCCGTTTTTTCAACTTTGGCATCTGTTGATTTCTTTTTACCACCACGTCTGGCAGTTTTTGCTTTTGCAGGGGCTTTTGCTGATAACATATTTTCATTGTAATCAACAAGCTCAATAAAGCACATATCGGCATTGTCACCCATACGAGCGCCAGTTTTTAAAATTCTGGTATATCCACCTGGACGATCCGCTATTTTAGAAGATACTTCTTTGAAAAGCATATCAACAGCTTCCTTATTTCCTAGGTAAGCAAATACAGTACGTCTTGAATGTGTGCTGTCATCTTTAGATTTTGTCAAAAGTGGCTCAACATATATTCTTAATGCTTTTGCTTTAGCTACAGTTGTAGCAATGCGTTTGTGTAGGATTAAAGAGCTAGCCATATTTGCCAACATCGCTTTGCGATGAGCTGTTTTTCTACCTAAATTGTTTAATTTATCTCCGTGTCTCATTTTATTTTCAGTGTTTAGATATTAGATATCAGATATTTAGACGTCAAACATCTAAAATCCATGATCCAAAGTCCGTATTATTCTTTATCTAATTTATATTTTGCCAAGTTCATTCCAAAAGTCAAACCTTTATTAGCAACTAAGTCTTCTAATTCAGTAAGTGATTTTTTACCGAAATTACGGAACTTTAATAGGTCATGTTTCGCGAATGATACTAGATCAGCAAGCGTTTCAACATCAGCAGCTTTTAAGCAATTTAAAGCACGAACTGACAAATCCATGTCAACTAATTTAGTTTTTAACAACTGGCGCATGTGTAATGATGTTTCATCAAACTCTTCAGTTGCCATTTTTTCTTCTGTATCCAAGGTGATACGCTCATCAGAGAATAACATGAAGTGGTGAATTAAAATTTTAGCAGCTTCTTTCAATGCTTCTTTCGGATGAATAGAACCATCTGTTGTGATGTTCATAATCAACTTTTCATAATCTGTCTTTTGCTCCACACGAAAATTTTCAATACTGTATTGAACATTTTTAATAGGAGTATAAATAGAATCGATTGGAATTAATCCAGCGTGAGCATTCACAGGTTTGTTCTCTTCAGCAGGAACGTAACCACGACCTTTATCAATTGTTAATTCAATTTTCAATTTTACGTTAGGTTCCATGTTACAGATAACAAGATCTGAATTCAATACTTGGAAACCAGAAGTAAATTTACCAATATCGCCAGCAGTTAATTGAGTTTTACCAGTAACAGTTACAGTTACTTTTTCAAAATCAGTTGTTTCAATTTGTTTTTTAAAACGAACTTGTTTTAAGTTCAAAATGATTTCAGTTATATCTTCAGCAACACCTTTTAAAGTTGAAAACTCATGATCAACACCTTCAATTTTAATTGTAGTAATTGCGTGACCTTCAAGAGATGACAACAAGATTCTTCTTAAAGCATTACCAACGGTAATACCATAACCAGGCTCTAAAGGACGGAATTCAAATTGACCTTCAGTTTCACTGGAGTTAATCATAATAACCTTGTCAGGTTTTTGAAAAGCTAAAATTGCCATGTGTTATATTTTATTAGTTAAGTACTATTTTTATTTGTCTTTTTGATAATGATAGAAAAAAATCCATCACAAAGAATGCTCTATTATTTAGAGTACAACTCGACAATAAGTTGTTCTTTTATATTTTCAGGAATCTGAAGTCTTTCAGGAATAGCAATAAATTTTCCTGACATACTTGTTTTATCAAAATCCATCCAAGGGAAAGAGTTTGTAGAAGAAGCAACACTATTGCTAATCACTTCCATAGTTTTAGAACGCTCACGAACTGCAACAGTATCGCCAGGTTTCAAAATATATGAAGGGATATTCACTACATTACCATTTACTGTAATATGACGGTGACCAACTAATTGGCGAGCACCACTGCGCGTTGGAGCAATTCCCATGCGATAAACAACATTATCAATACGAGACTCGATCAACTGTAATAATACTTCACCAGTAACACCATGAGCACGTTGTGCCATTGTATAAATCTTAGCGAATTGACGCTCTAAAATACCGTATGTATATTTAGCTTTTTGTTTTTCTTGTAACTGAACAGCGTATTCTGATTGTTTAGAACGTTTCTTAGACAAACCATGTTGTCCCGGAGGGTAGTTCTTTTTTTCTAAAACTTTATCAGGTCCAAAAATTGGCTCTTTAAATTTTCTTGCTATTCTTGACTTGGGGCCGATGTATCTTGCCATTGTATTTTGTTATTGTTTGTTGTTGTTACGTTTTAGTAATAGTCAATTGACCAATTACTTATATTTTTATTTTATGATTATACTCTTCTACGTTTAGGAGGACGGCAACCATTATGAGGAATCGGAGTGATATCCATAATTTCAGTTACTTCAATTCCTGCACCAGCTAGGGTACGGATAGCTGATTCACGACCAGCACCAGGACCTTTAACAAATACTTTAACTTTTCTTAAACCTGCATCATGTGCAACTTTAGCACAATCCTGAGCTGCTAACTGAGCTGCGTAAGGTGTATTTTTCTTTGAACCACGGAAGCCCATTTTACCTGCGCTTGACCAAGAAATTACTTGACCTGTCATGTTGGTCAAAGAAATAATGATGTTGTTAAAAGTCGCATTGATGTGAGCTTCACCCACTGCTTCTACTTTTACAACTCTTTTTTTTGCTGCTGCTTTACCAGTAGTTGTTGTTTGGTTTGATTTTGCCATTGTTTTATTTAGTTGATCGTTAACTGTAACGTTAACCTTTTTAATTACTATTTAGTTACTTTTTTCTTGTTAGCAACCGTTTTACGTTTACCTTTTCTGGTACGTGCGTTATTTTTAGTTGTTTGTCCACGAACCGGTAAACCAACACGGTGACGAATTCCTCTGTATGCACCGATATCCATTAAACGCTTAATGTTTAATTGAACTTCAGAACGTAAAGAACCTTCTAACTTGTATTTATCGTTAAGGATTGTACGGATAGCTGTTAACTGATCATCATTCCAATCCTGAACTTTTATGTTCCAGTCGATACCAGCTTCAGTTAATACTTTTTGAGCAGTGCTACGGCCAATTCCGTATATATAAGTTAAACCTATTTCTCCTCTTTTGTTGTTTGGTAAATCAATACCTGCAATTCTTGCCATTGTATTTTATTAATTATGTTTTTTTATTAAATATCCTTAACGGAAAAAATTATCCTTGTCTTTGTTTGAACTTAGGATTTTTTTTGTTGATAACATACAAGACACCTTTTCTACGAACGATCTTGCAATCAACACTTCTTTTTTTAATTGATGTTCTTACTTTCATTATTTCTTTGAATTACTAAATTACTATTCTTTGTTATCTACTATTTATATCGGTACGAAATGCGTCCTTTTGTTAAATCATATGGCGACATTTCAATCTTTACTTTATCTCCGGTCAAAATTTTTATGTAATGCATTCGCATCTTGCCAGAAATATGAGCAGTGATCACATGTCCGTTTTCAAGCTCGACGCGAAACATTGCATTTGACAACGCTTCTAAAATTGTTCCGTCTTGCTCAATTGACGCTTGTTTTGCCATATATTTATTTTCTTCCTTTTAAAACTTCTTCTATATACTCAAAGCTTGATAAAATATCTGCTTTGTCTTTTCCAATTGCTATTGTGTGCTCAAAATGTGCTGATGGTAAATTATCAGCTGTTCTTATTGTCCAACCATCATTTTCCTGTGTTATTGCTTTCTTTCCTAAGTTAATCATTGGTTCGATTGCAATTACTAAACCTTCCTGAAGTTTTAGGCCTGTTCCTTTTTTACCATAGTTTGGTACTTCAGGTGCTTCATGAAGATTCTGACCTATTCCATGTCCTACTAACTCACGAACCACTGAATAACCATGTGATTCTGAATATGATTGAACAGCGTCACCAATATCTCCTAAGCGCTTACCAACAACAGCTACTTCAATTGCTTTATAAAGGCTTTCTTTTGTCACCTTTAAAAGATTTAGAATCTCAGGTTTTACTTCTCCAATTGCAAAGGTATATGCTGAATCGCCAAAAAATTTATTTTTAACAACTCCACAGTCAACAGAAACAATGTCACCATCTTTCAATTCATACTTACCAGGAATTCCGTGAACAACATGTGAATTAACTGAAATACACAATGAGTTAGGGAAACCGCTATAATTAAGAAAGGCGGGTATTGCGTTATTGTCATTAATAAACTCGTATGCTATCTTATCCAAGGATAAAGTAGTAACACCAGGTTTAATAACCTTTGCAACTTCGGCTAATGTTTTTCCAACAAGTAAAGAACTTTCTCTAATTAATTCAATCTCTTCTTTTGTCTTATAATACAACCCTTTCGACACTTTTCTTCTTCTTTATCGTTTGTATTTTTAAGTAGTGGTCATACTCATTGAAGAGCGACCTTTTATTCTTCCTGTCTTCATTAATCCATCGTAATGACGCATTAATAAATGACTTTCAATTTGCTGCAATGTATCTAATACAACACCTACAAGAATCAATAATGAAGTTCCACCAAAAAATTGAGAGAACCCTTGATCCACATTCATCATCATGGCAAATGCTGGTAAAATAGCAATAATTGCAAGGAAAATAGAACCAGGTAACGTAATTCTAGACATAACAGCATCAATAAATTCAGCTGTTTTTTTACCCGGCACAACACCTGGAACAAAACCTCCATTACGTTTCATATCCTCAGCCATTTGGTTTGGATTAACAGTAATTGCTGTATAAAAATAGGTAAATACAATAATCAATAATGCAAAAACCAAATTGTAAGGAAGACCGCGGTGGTTAGACAATGCACCAAGAACGCCCGTTAAAGAATCTGCTTTAGAATATTGAATCAATGTAATCGGAATGAACATAATTGCCTGAGCAAAAATAATTGGCATAACCCCTGCTGCATTCACTTTCAGAGGAATGTACTGACGCACACCACCATATTGCTTACTTCCCACAATTTTCTTTGCAAATTGAACAGGAATTTTGCGAGTTCCCTGAACCAGCATAATTGCAGCAATAATAATTAATAATAATAGAACAATCTCGATCAATAACATGATCAATCCGCCACCGCCACCTTGACCGCCAAGGCGATTTGCGAATTCTGTTAAGAAAGCAAAAGGTAAACGAGCAATAATACCAATCATAATAATGATAGAGATACCATTACCAATACCTTTATCTGTAATTTTTTCACCTAACCACATTACGAACATGGTTCCGGTTACCAAGATTAAAACAGATTGAGCCATCCAGCCAAAACTAGGATCACTTACAGCACCTGCTTTATTTGTAATTTGAGATGCAATATAACCTGGGGCTTGCAATAATGTGATACCTACAGTTAAAAAACGTGTTATCTGATTAATTTTCTTTCGACCACTTTCACCTGACATTTGCAATTTACGGAAATAAGGCAAAGCCATTCCCAACAATTGGATGACAATGGAAGCTGAAATGTAAGGCATAATCCCTAATCCAAAAATTGAAGCGCGTGAAAAAGCACCTCCTGCAAAAATATTGATTAAACCAACAATACCTTCATTTGCTGTCTTACTAGCTTTTAAAAGTTCATCAGAATTAACACCCGGAAGGATGATATAAGAACCCAAGCGGTAAATCAAAATAAATCCGAGCGTATTCAAAATACGAACTCGCAAGTCTTCAATTTTCCAAATGTTTTTTAAAGTATTTATTAAGTTTTTCATAAAACAGTATTACTGTGTTAATTTATGCCTTTTCAATTGAAACAGCTGAACCACCTTTAGCTTCGATAGCAGATTTAGCTGTTGCTGAAAATGCATGAACTTTAATTTCAACTTTAGATTTCAATTCACCACGACCTAACACTTTCACTTTATCGTTTTTATGAGCTAATCCTTTAGAAACTAGAAATGCTAAATCAATTGATTCAACTTTGTTATCATCCACTAAACCTTGAATAACGTCTAAGTTGATACCACGATATTCAACACGATTGATATTTTTGAAACCAAATTTTGGAACACGTCTTTGTAATGGCATTTGACCACCTTCAAATCCTCTTTTTGCAGAATATCCAGAACGTGATTGTGCACCTTTGTGACCTTTAGTTGATGTACCGCCTTTTCCAGACCCTTGGCCTCTACCAATACGCTTCTTAGCGTTTTTTACTGATCCTTCTGCTGGTGTTAAGTTACTTAAATTCATTTTTTTTCTTTTTATTGATTTGTAGAATCAAAAATTGTTTGTGACAATTTTAAAATTCAATACTTCTCTAATTTTATTTTACTTCAACTAGCAAATGAGCTACTTTTTTTATCATTCCAAGAACCTGAGGAGTTGCTTCCTTTTCAATAGTTTGGTGCATTTTGATAAAACCCAAAGCTTGCAATGTACGTTTTTGACGAACAGTTTGCCCTATTCCGCTTTTTACTTGTTTAATTTTAATTGTTGCCATTTTTTCTATTTTATTGATATGATGATTTGATGATTTAGTGAATTAACCAAATAATTCGCTATGTCCATAAATCTCAAATTTACTTATCCGTTAAAAACTTTTTCCATTGAAATACCACGTTGTTGAGCAACAGTAGCAGCATCTCTCATTTTCATCAACGCATCCATCGTAGCTTTAACCACATTGTGAGGATTTGAAGAGCCTTTTGATTTAGCCAATACATCTGTTACACCAACACTTTCTAATACTGCACGCATCGCACCACCTGCAATAACACCTGTTCCGTGAGCTGCAGGTTTTAAAAACACAAGTGATCCACTGAACTTACCGTATTGTTCATGAGGAACAGTCCCCTTAACAATTGCAACTTTGATCAGATTCTTTTTTGCATCGTCAATACCTTTAGTAATAGCATCAGTAACCTCTTTTGCTTTACCCAAGCCGTAACCTACAATACCTTTTTCATTTCCAACTACAACAATAGCTGAGAATGTAAAATTTCTACCTCCTTTGGTAACCTTAGTTACACGTTGAATGCTAACCAGTTTATCTTTTAATTCGATATCACTTGATTTAACTCTTTTGATGTTTGCGTTTGACACGATATAACGTTTTTAAATTTTTACTTTTATTAATTAGAATTTCAATCCGGCTTCACGAGCACCTTCTGCCAATGATTTTACTCTGCCATGATATAAATAACCATTTCTATCAAAACGAATTGATGAAATACCTGCTTTGCTAGCTTTCTCAGCGATTGATTTTCCAACCAATTTAGCTTGCTCAATTTTATTGCCTTTAAAATCTGCAATCCCTTTATCAGCTGACGAAGCAGCAATTAAAGTTTTTCCAGAAACATCGTCAATTACTTGAACATAAATCCCTTTATTGCTTCTAAAAACACTTAGTCTTGGACTTAAAGCATCTCCACTAACAACTTTTCGGATACGTTGCTTAATTCTGTTTCTTCTGAATTCTTTTGTAATAGCCATTTTTTTAACTTATTGTTATCGGTTTTAGCCGATACATGTGATTCTATTATTTATTATTTACCTGCAGACTTACCTGCTTTTCTTCTCAAGATTTCGCCTGCGAATTTAATACCTTTTCCTTTGTATGGTTCAGGTTTACGTAATGAACGAATTTTAGCTGCAACCGCACCTAACAATTGTTTATCAGCTGATTCCAATATGATTGTTGGATTTTTACCTTTTTCAGAAGCAGTTGTTACTTTAATTTCAACTGGCAATTCAAAAGCTACGTTATGAGAAAAACCTAAAGTCAACTCTAACATTTGTCCTTTGTTTGCTGCACGGTAACCAACACCAACAAGTTCTTGTTCTGTTTTGTAACCTTCGCTAACTCCTTTTACCATAGACGCTAAAAGAGCGCGGTATAAACCGTGCATCGCTTTATGACGTTTTTGCTCTGTAGCACGGTTTAGTGTTAAAACACCATCATCATTTTTTACAGTGATGGCAGAATCCATACTTTGTACTAAAGTTCCTTTTGGACCTTTAACAGTAGCAACGTTTTTATCTGAAACGTTTACTTCTACTCCTTTCGGAAGTGTTATTGGTAATTTACCTATTCTTGACATTTTTCTTTCCTCCTATCGATTAATAAACAAAACATAATACCTCACCACCCACTTTTTGTGTTTTAGCTTCTTTGTCAGTCATCACACCTTTTGAGGTTGAAATGATTGCAATCCCTAAACCATTCAAAACGCGAGGTAATTCTGTAGATCCAGCATATTGACGTAAACCAGGAGTACTCACTCTTTGTAGTTTCTTAATAGCCGACTGCTTTGTAACAGGATGGTATTTCAAAGCAACTTTAATCGTTCCTTGAACTGTTGAGTCTTCAAATTTGTAGCTTAAAATGTAGCCTTTTTCGAAAAGAATTTTTGTGATTTCTTTTTTAAGGTTAGAAGAAGGTATTTCTACGATTCTGTGGTTTGCTTTGATAGCATTTCTCACGCGTGTGAGGTAATCTGCAATTGTATCTGTCATTTTATTTAGTTTTATATCTTATCCCGCACGCAGGATAATTATACATTAATACTCTTTTTTTTATCAGGCTTTATTACCAGCTTGATTTTGTCATTCCCGGGATCAGACCGTCCAATGCCATTTCACGGAATTGATTACGTGAAATACCGAATTGACGCATATAACCTCTTGGGCGACCTGTCAACTTGCAACGGTTACGTTGACGAGTTGGTGATGAAGCTCTTGGTAATTTTTGTAATCCTACTGAATCACCTGCAGCTTTTAAAGCAGCTCTTCTTTCAGCGTATAGATCAGCAAGTTTCTTACGTTTAACTTCTCTTGCTTTCATTGATTCTTTTGCCATCGACTTATATTATTTTTTTTGATTTTTAAATGGTAATCCAAATTCGCTTAACAATGCTAATGCTTCTCCGTCAGAACCAGCAGTAGTTACAAACGTAATATCCATACCCATGATTTTTGTTACTTTATCTATATCAATTTCTGGGAAAATGATTTGTTCTGTAACTCCCAATGTATAGTTTCCACTTCCATCGAAACCTTTATCGTTGATTCCTCTGAAATCACGGATACGAGGCAAAGCTACAGAAATTAATCTATCTAAAAACTCATACATAGTATCTCCACGTAAAGTTACTCTTACTCCGATAGCAACTCCTTTACGAAGTTTGAAGTTAGAGATATCTTTCTTAGAAATAGTAGATACTGCTTTTTGACCGCTAATAGTCGTCATTTCCTTAATCGCACCTTCAATCAATTTCTTGTCAGAAACAGCGTCTCCAACACCTTGATTAAGGCAAATTTTTTGAAGCTTAGGCACTTGCATCGAACTGCTGTAACCATACTTTTTTTGTAAAGCAGGAATCACATCTGCTTTATACTTGTCTTTTAAACGTGGTGAATATGCCATTATTTAATTACCTCCCCTGTCTTTTTAGAATAACGTACTAATTTTTTACTTGTTTCGTCTACTTTACGACCAACACGTGTTACTTTTCCTGTTCCCGGCTCAATTAACATTAAATTAGAAACATGAACTGACGCTTCTTTTTTAACAATTCCACCTTGAGGATTTTTTGCATCAGGTTTAGTATGTTTAGATACTAAATTTACACCTTCTACAATCGCACGATTTTTAGTTTTATCAATTGATAAGATCTTTCCTTCTTGACCCTTTGAGTCACCAGCAAGAACTTTAACTAAGTCGTCTTTTTTAATATGTAATTTAACTTTCATCTTTGTATATATTATTCACTTACAATACTTCTGGAGCAAGTGAAATGATTTTCATAAAATTTTTATCTCTTAATTCACGAGCAACAGGTCCGAAAATACGTGTACCTCTTAATTCGTCAGTTGCATTTAATAATACAACAGCATTGTCATCAAAACGGATATAAGATCCATCTGCACGTCTAACTTCTTTTCTAGTTCTAACAACTACCGCTTTAGAAACCGCACCTTTTTTAATGTTACCAGAAGGTAATGCATGTTTCACAGTAACTACTACTTTATCACCAATGGAAGCATATCTCTTTTTAGTTCCACCTAGTACACGAATAACCAGCACTTCTTTTGCACCGCTATTATCCGCAACTAATAATCTTGATTCCTGTTGTACCATTTTATTATATTAATTATTATTTGGATTGATGAACACTCGTGTGTCAGCGCACTCCAAAAAGTTTGAATTATTACTTCGCTCTTTCAATTACTTCTACTAATCTCCAGCATTTGTTTTTGCTGATAGGACGAGTTTCTACAATTTTAACAGTATCGCCAATGTTACAAGTATTCGCATCATCATGAGCAACAAACTTTGTAGTTTTGTTCACGAATTTACCGTATTTCGGGTGTTTTACTTTACGTTCAACCGAAACTACAATTGACTTCTCCATTTTGTTGCTGGTTACTAAACCAACTTTTTCTTTTCTTAAATTTCTTTCCATTGCTTGAAATTATTTTTTTGCCTCAGCTAATTGTCTTGAGCGAAGTTCTGTTTGTAATCTTGCTACTGTTTTTCTGCTATCTGTAATGCTTGCAGGATTTTCAATAGGAGATACTGAATGATTCAACTTTAGTTTAGCTAAAGAATTTTTTTGTTCCTTAATTCTATCGCTAAGATCAGCAGTTGAAAGTTGTTTGATATCTTCTTGTTTCATTTTATTAATGTATTCTTATTAATTCTTAATATTTGATTAGTTCGCTTCTGCTGCATAATCTCTTCTAACAACAAACTTAGTTGTTACAGGTAATTTCTGAGCTGCTAAACGCAATGCTTCTTTTGCAATTTCCATTGGTACGCCTTCTGCTTCGAACATGATACGACCTGGTTTCACAACTGCAACCCAATATTCAGGAGCACCTTTACCTTTACCCATACGAACCTCTGCAGGTTTAGAAGTAATTGGTTTATCAGGGAAAACACGGATCCAAATCTGACCTTCACGTTTCATGAAACGCGTTACTGCAACCCTTGCAGCTTCTAATTGACGAGCTGTCACCCAGCATCCTTCTGTTGCCTTTAATCCAAATGAACCGAATGAAAGTTGATCGCCACGCTTAGCGTTGCCTTTCATCTTCATTTTGTGCATCTTTCTATATTTGGTTCTTTTCGGCTGTAACATTTTATTATTTTATTATATCTATTATAACTAAACTATTATTTTAAAATTATTTTCTAGAGTCTCTTCCTCTGTTATCGTTTCCACCTTTTCTTGGACCACCCGGACCGCGTTTATCAAATTTAGGGTTTCCACTTTTTGGAGCACCACCTTTGCTATCTTTAGCACCAGCAGCAGCATTTCCAACATTTGGAGAAAGATCACGTTTTCCGTAGATCTCACCTTTACAGATCCATACTTTAACACCGATGCGACCATACGTTGTATGCGCTTCACCTAAAGCGTAATCAATATCAGCACGTAATGTATGTAATGGCGTACGACCTTCTTTGTAACCTTCAACACGAGCCATCTCAGCACCAGCCAAACGACCAGAACATTTTACTTTAATTCCTTCAGCACCCATTCTCATTGTAGAAGCAACTGCCATTTTCACAGCTCTACGGAAAGAGATACGGCCTTCAATTTGACGAGCAATACTATCAGCAACCAAACGAGCATCTAATTCGGGACGTTTAATTTCAAAAATATTAATCTGAATATCTTTTTTAGTGATCTTTTTTAATTCTTCTTTAATCTTATCAACCTCTGCTCCACCTTTACCAATAATAATTCCGGGGCGAGATGTATTAATAGTCACAGTAATAATTTTCACTGTTCTTTCAATCACAATTTTTGAAATGCTTGCTTTTGCTAAACGAGCTTTCAAATATTCTCTGATTTTAAAATCTTCCACTAATTTGTCAGCGAAATTTTTTCCACCATACCAGTTTGAATCCCATCCTTTAATGATGCCTAAACGTAAGCCTATCGGATTTGCTTTTTGTCCCATTGAAAATTATTATTATTTAGTTTCTTCTTGCTTTTTTGTTTCTACTTTTTTACTGTCTACAACAATCGTAACGTGGTTTGAACGTTTTCTGATTCTGTTAGCACGACCTTGTGGAGCTGTTCTCAGACGTTTCATCTGAAGAGCACTATCAACGAAGATCTCTTTTACAACTAAGTTACTGTCTTCAGGACGTTGTCCTGTTTTTGCTTCATAATTAGAGATTGCTGAAGTCAACAATTTTTCTAATCTTCCTGACGCTTCTTTGGGATTGAATTTTAAAATATTCAAAGCCATAAATACTTCTTTACCTCTTATTAGGTCGGCCAACAATCTCATTTTACGGGGAGATGTAGGGCAATTTTTCAACACAGCAAAATATCTGCTTTTGTTTGCCTCTTTGCGTGCGACCGCTGCATTTTGTTTTCTAACACCCATTTTTTCGTTATATTAAAATCTTTATCTTAAATCTTATTTTGATGCTTTGTCTCTGTTTCCAGAGTGTCCTCTAAATGTTCTGGTTGGAGCAAATTCACCGAATTTATGACCTACCATGTTCTCGGTAACATAAACAGGAATAAACTTATTTCCATTATGCACTGCCACTGTTAATCCAACGAAATCCGGAGAGATCATTGATCTGCGTGACCAAGTTTTGATGACTGTTTTTTTACCTGAAGCCTGAAGATCTAATAATTTCTTCTCTAACTTCCAGTCGATAAAAGGACCTTTTTTTAATGAACGTGACATTTTTTTTGTTTTTAAAGTTGTGAATTCTTCAGAGAAGAACCATTAAACTATTTATAATCTATTTTTTTCTTCTTTCAATAATGTATTTATTCGAAGCCTTTTTAGGATAACGTGTTTTATATCCTTTAGAAGGTAATCCTGTACGTGAACGAGGGTGACCACCTGATGCTCTTCCTTCACCTCCACCCATTGGATGGTCAACTGGATTCATAGCAACCGGACGAGTTCTCGGTCTGCGACCTTGCCAACGAGTACGACCAGCTTTACCACTGATCTCTAAGTTGTGATCGGCGTTAGATACAGAACCAATCGTAGCCATACAAGTAATTAATACCATACGGGTTTCACCAGAAGGCATTTTAATAATTGCATATTTACCATCTCTAGCACTCAGTTGAGCAGTAGAACCTGCACTACGAGCCATAATAGCTCCTTGCCCTGGGCGTAATTCAATATTGTGTATTGCTGTTCCTAATGGAATGTCTGAAAGGTATAATGCGTTTCCAACTTCTGGAGTTGCATCTTTTCCTGAAACAATTTTAGCTCCTACTTTTAATCCTGCTGGTGCAATGATGTAGCGTTTTTCACCATCAGCATAAACTACCAATGCAATACGAGCAGTACGATTTGGATCGTACTCAATTGTTTTTACAGTTGCAGGGATACCTGCTTTATCTCTTTTGAAATCGATGATACGATATTGCTGTTTGTGACCACCACCAATGTAGCGCATAGTCATTTTACCTGTATTATCACGTCCACCAGATTTTTTTACCGGTACCAACAAACTCTTTTCAGGTTTGCCGTGAGTAATATCATCGTTATCACTAACTAATTTAAAACGTTGACCAGGGGTTAACGGTCTGAATTTTTTTAAAGCCATCTCAGTTTATTTTATTATCACCCCGACTGCTCGGGGTATAGTTTCTATAAATATTAAATACTTGCGTAAAAATCAATTGATTCGCCTGCTTTAAGCGTCACTACTGCTTTTTTATGCTTATTCACTCTACCAACAGCAATTCCTCTTGTAGTATTGCGTGTTTTTACTTTCCCTACGTAATTTTGTGTATTTACTGACTCAACAGTAACACCGTAAAGCTTTTCAACAGCTGATTTTATTTCTACTTTGTTAGCAGTTTTTTCTACTACAAATCCATAGCGATTTAATTTCTCGCCTTGGGCTGTCATTTTTTCGGTAATAACCGGTTTTACTATTATGCTCATCTTATTAATTACTTAATAAATTTTCAATTTCCTTCACTGAGCTCTCTACAAGCAACAGACTATTTGCGTTCAAAATATCGTAAGTGTTTAAATCCGAAGCAGTTACGACTTTTGCGTTGGTCAAATTTCGGGACGACAAATATATGTTTTTATTTGATTCCCCCAACACTAATAGTGTTTTTTTATCTGCCAGCTTCAAATTATTAATTAAATCAGCATATTTCTGTGTTTTAGGAGCATCAAAATTGAAATCTTCCAAAATAGTAATATTACTTTCTTTTGCTTTGTATGCTAAAGCAGACATACGCGCTAAACGTTTTAATTTTTTGTTCAACTTAAAGGCATAATCTCTTGGACGAGGACCGAATGCTCTACCACCACCAACAATAGTTGGAGATTTAATACTTCCAGCACGTGCACCACCAGTACCTTTTTGTTTCTTTAATTTTTTAGTTGACCCAGATACCTCAGCTCTTTCTTTAGATTTGTGTGTACCTTGACGCTTATTTGCTAAATGTTGTTTAACATCCAAATAAATGGCGTGGTCATTAGGTTCGATGCCAAAGATTGCATCGTTTAAGCTTAACTTCTTTGAAGTAGCTTTACCGCTTATATTTAAAATTGATACTTCCATTTTATTTTTCAATTGTAACGTATGAACCTTTTGCTCCTGCGATTGAACCTTTAATAATTAAAAGATTTTTATCAGCGATCACTTTTACTACTTCTAAGTTTTGAATTTTTACGCGGTCTCCACCTGTTCTTCCAGCCATTCTCATGCCTTTGAAAACTCGTGAAGGCCATGAAGATGCTCCTAATGAACCCGGTGCACGCAAACGATCATGCTGACCATGCGTTGTACCTCCAACTCCACCAAATCCGTGACGTTTAACAACACCTTGAAAACCTTTACCTTTTGAAGTACCTGCAACATCAATAAAATCGCCTTCTGCGAACAAATCAACAGTCACAACTTCACCAAGATTTTTCTCAGTTTCGAAGTATTTGAATTCAACCAATTTACGTTTAGGAGTAGTAGCAGCTTTTGCAAAATGACCTTTCATGGCTGAAGAAGTATGTTTTTCTTTCTTCTCATCAAAAGCTAATTGCACTGAAGCGTATCCGTCTTTCTCCAAGGTTTTTACTTGCGTAACAACGCAAGGACCAGCTTCAATAACTGTGCATGGTATGTATTTACCATTGGCACTGAAGATACTGGTCATTCCAATTTTTTTACCTATTATTCCAGACATTTTATTTAATTATTATTATTTTACTTTATTTTATTACGAAGCTTTAATTTCTACTTCAACACCACTTGGCAATTCAAGTTTCATTAAAGCATCAACTGTTTTAGAAGTTGAGTTATAGATATCCAACAATCTTTTGTATGAACACAATTGAAATTGTTCACGAGCTTTTTTGTTAACGTGCGGTGAACGCAGAACAGTGTAGATTTTTTTGTGAGTTGGCAATGGAATAGGTCCGCTAACAACAGCACCTGTCATTTTCACAGTTTTTACAATTTTCTCAGCAGACTTGTCAACTAAGTTGAAGTCGTATGATTTTAATTTGATTCTGATTTTTTGGCTCATAGTTTTATTTATATAAAGAACGATGTTTTATTTATTATACTTTTTCTGCTTTACCTTTTGCTTTAGCAATAACATCATCAGAAGTACTTCTTGGCGCTTCAGCGTAATGTGAAAATTCCATTGTTGAAGTTGCACGTCCTGAAGTGATCGTACGCAATGTTGTTACATAACCAAACATTTCAGACAAAGGAACTTTTGCTTTGATAACTTGAGAACCAGCTCTTGTATCCATTCCTTCAATCATACCTCTACGCTTGTTCAAGTCACCTACTACATCACCCATGTTTTGCTCTGGTGTTAGAACTTCCACTTTCATGATTGGCTCTAATAATACCGGCTTCGCTTTTGGCATTGCCTCACGGAATGCAGAACGAGCACAGATCTCAAAAGACAAAGCATCTGAATCGACATTGTGATAAGATCCGTCTAATAATCTTACTTTTAAAGTATCAACAGGATAACCAGCTAACACCCCATTTACCATTGCTGATTTAAATCCTTTTTCAACTGCTGGAATAAATTCACGAGGAATATTACCACCAGAGATTTCATTGATAAATTGTAAACCACCCGCTTTTGTTGTTGCATCAAAATCTGCATCAACTGGAGATATTACCACTTGTATATCCGCGAATTTACCACGACCACCTGATTGTTTTTTGTAAACCTCACGGTGAGATACTTCGCCATTAATAGTTTCTTTGTAAGATACTTGAGGAGGACCTTGGTTACATTCTACTTTAAACTCACGTTTCAAACGGTCAAGGATAATCTCTAAGTGAAGCTCACCCATTCCAGAAATGATGGTTTGTCCACTATCTTCATCTGTTTTTACACGGAAAGTTGGATCTTCTTCCGCTAATTTGTTTAATGATACACCTAATTTATCTAAGTCTGCTTGCGTTTTAGGCTCAATAGCAACACCGATAACTGGCTCAGGGAAATTCATTGACTCAAGAACAATTGGGTGTTTTTCATCACACAAAGTATCTCCAGTTTTAATATCTTTAAATCCTACTGCTGCACCAATATCACCTGCTTCAATAAATTCAATTGCATTTTGCTTATTCGCATGCATTTGAAAGATACGTGAAATACGCTCCTTATTTCCGCTGCGAGTGTTTAATACATATGAACCTGCATCTAAACGACCAGAATAAGCACGGAAGAAACACAAACGACCAACGAAAGGATCTGTTGCAATTTTAAATGCTAGAGCAGTAAATGGTTCTTTCACATCTGGTTTACGAGAAAGTTCTTCACCAGTATCCGGATGTGTTCCTTTTGTTTCTTCTTTATCCATTGGTGATGGCATTAATTCCATTACCAAATCCAACATTGTTTGTACACCTTTATTTTTGAAAGCTGACCCGCATACCATCGGTACTACTTTGTTAGCAACACAAGCTTGACGAAGAGCATCTAAAATTTCGCGCTCAGTAAGAGATTCAGGATCTTCGAAGAATTTCTCCATCAACCTATCATCAAATTCAGCAATCGCTTCCAACAACTTACCTCTCCACTCTTTTGCTTCTTCCATCATGTTATCAGGAATAGGAACTTCTGTAAAAGTCATTCCTTGATCTGCTTCGTTCCAAACAATTCCACGGAAGTTGATCAAATCAACGACACCAACAAATGTTTCTTCAGCACCAATTGGGAGTTGCAAAGGAAGTGGATTTCCACCCAATACTTCTTTTACTTGAGCAACAACTTTTAAGAAGTCGGCTCCAGAACGATCCATTTTATTTACGAAACCGATACGTGTTACGTTATAGTTATTTGCTAATCTCCAGTTTGTTTCTGATTGTGGTTCAACACCATCAACTGCAGAAAACAAGAAAACTAAACCATCAAGGATACGCAATGAACGGTTCACCTCAACAGTAAAATCAACGTGACCAGGGGTATCAATAATGTTTACTTTGTATTGTTGATTTCTGTATTTCCAAAAACAAGTTGTAGCTGCAGAAGTGATTGTTATACCACGCTCTTGCTCTTGAACCATCCAATCCATTGTAGCTGCACCATCATGTACTTCACCAATTTTGTGATTTACGCCTGTATAGTACAAAATACGCTCAGTACAGGTAGTTTTACCTGCATCAATATGAGCTGCAATTCCAATGTTTCTTGTATATCTTAAATCTGCCATTATTTCTTAAATTCTAAACTATCTAAATTCTAAATCTTATACTCTAATCTTAATTAGAATCTGAAATGAGAGAATGCTTTGTTTGCTTCTGCCATTTTGTGCACATCTTCTTTCTTTTTGTAAGCTGCACCTTCTTCTTTCGCTGCAGCAACAATTTCTCCGGCTAATTTTTGTGCCATTGATTTTTCATTACGTTTGCGAGCATAAAGAATCATCCATTTAATTCCCATTGATACTTTTCTTTCAGGACGAATCTCTGAAGGGATTTGAAAAGTAGCACCACCAACTCTACGGCTACGAACCTCAACAGCAGGAGTAATATTACTCAACGCTTTTTTGAAAGTTTCTAAACCATCAACTTCCGGAGTTCTTTTTTGAACGATCTCAATAGCATCATAAAACACATCATACGAAGTGCTTTTTTTACCATCATACATTAAATTGTTTACAAAACGTGTAACCAAAATATCGTTGAATTTTGGATCAGGTAAAAGAATTCTCTTTTTTGCTTTACTTTTTCTCATTGTTTGTTATATAAGAGTTTAGATTTGTAACTTCAGGTGTTTCCTTACTCAAATCCTTACTCGGTTCTCTTTATTTTTTCTTTGGGGCTGCTTTAGCTGCACCTGCTTTAGGTTTCTTAGTTCCGTATTTAGAACGTCTTTGATTACGACCATCAACTCCTGATGTATCCAAAGCACCGCGCACAATATGGTAACGAACACCTGGTAAATCTTTTACCCTTCCACCACGAATCAACACAATCGAGTGTTCTTGCAAGTTATGTCCTTCACCCGGGATGTAAGCATTCACCTCTTTTTTATTGGTTAAACGAACACGAGCAACTTTTCTCATAGCCGAATTAGGCTTTTTAGGAGTTGTTGTATAAACGCGAGTACAAACTCCACGTTTTTGAGGACAAGAATCAAGAGCAGCAGACTTACTTTTGTTAGCTGCTTTTACTCTTCCTTTACGCACTAATTGTGATATAGTAGGCATTTTTTCGGTATTAAATTTTTATCGTTTTTTACTTGAAATAAAATAAACCCCCGCTTTTTTGGGGAGGGCAAAGGTAATAATTTTTTATTATAAACAATAGAGAGTTAAAAAAAAATGCATTTTTATGCCAAATAAAAAACTCTTTTCTTTAAAAAGCCCTAAATTCAACAAGTTGGCAGGTTTTTTTTAACAGAAAAAATAATTTTTTAAGGAATTTTTAATGTTGAGCCATTTTTCAATGGAAAGTGGAAATAGGAATAAACAAAAAAAACGGGAGGCTGCTGATCATGTCTCTCAATTTTTCAATGGTTTTTGTATTTCAATCCGATCAATGTGAAGATCCTTTTTCGAAGTATGCTTTTTTTTCAACAGCAGCATGACTTTAGTTCTAACGAGTAGAATTACCTAATAAATCATAATAATGATTTGCTTTTTCAAGGTCGCCCTTATCTTTATAGTAATTCGCTAAAAAGGTGTTTAAAAGCTTATTATTAGGATTCAACTCAATGGCTTTCTCTAAAAAAGGTATTGCTTTCAGCGTATCCCCTCTCGTATAATATACATTTCCAATATTGATTTCCAAAATGTCACCAACGACACCTTTATCAATTGCATCTTGATTCAATTTTATAATTTTATCATACTGTTGTCCATTCGCATACAAAGCACTTAAAGATGCGTATGCTTGCATAAATTTGGGGTCAATTGATAACAATTTGAGGTAATATTTCTCCGCCTCAGCCAGGTTATTTGATTTCGCTTCACAAGCTGCCAGATTAAAATACGCCTCAACATAATTTGTATCTAAAGCAATGGCCTTTCTTAAATAAGGAATCGATTCTTCTGGCCTATTATAATAGGTGTAATAAAGCATACCCAAATTGTTCAGGGATGAAGTATAATTCGGGCTGATCCTTAATGATTCTTGGTAATATTTGACAGCATTCGCTATATGATAACGCTTCTCATCGATGCTCATTTTGGGATTTTCCTTTACTTTTTGAACAGAAGCTGCAGCCATTAATGTATTTGTATGTGCGGATTCAGTAGCGTTCTTAACATCTGTTGAATATAACGTATATGCGTCTTTCCAAGCGGGTATTCGGGCAAAAGACCTGCCTGCGTAAACCAATGTGATGAGAATAATTGTAACTCTAAAAGAAGTGCTTAACGCAGGAAATTTGAGGTCATTTGAATTGAAAGAAATGTTGAACAGCTTTAATAACCCCCAAGCAGAAACGATGCACAAACCTAGCGAAGGTATATAAGCAAACCTCTCGCCTACAATACCAACAACTGGCTGCACAACATTTGTAAACATTGAAATGGCTATCAGAAAATATAAAATACCATACACTTCAACAGATTTGGATTTGATATGCTTTACCAGGTAATACCCAACAAGAATCAAAAAAAAGATTACACCCCAAACTATCGGATTCGACCAATTGGCGATAGGCACTTGATTATAACCATAATAAGAGAGAAGAGGGTAAGGGAAAAGAAACATTTTCAAATAAAAATAAACACTATAAAAACCAGTAGGGATGCGCTCCAAGATAGTACTATTAAGAAATAAAGGGTTTTCCCACTCCAAAAACTTTCGTGTTATTCCATTTTCATTTGTTAATGAAACAGTCCCTATCATTACTTTTTTTGCTAAATGGGCGGCATGACTTGCCGCTAGAAAAAACAAAAATCTCGACAAAAACAATGAAACAATCATCCACACGATTTTCTTTAACGATGCATCTTTAAAAAACCACATTGTAAAAGGAATAATAACTAGATACGTCATGGCATCTTTTTTTGACATCAGAGCAAAAAGAATGAAAAAAGCGCCAAAAAAAAGATCGTAATATTTATTGCTTTCAATAAACTTCATGTAAAATTTAAAGGCTAATAAACATCCGATAAAACTCAAAATAACATCTCTATTTTTTAAACTTAAAACAACTTCAGAGTGCAAGGGGTGAATCAAAAAAAAGAGGGTAATTAAAAAAGGAAAGACCCTATTATAACCCGATAACAAATTCAACAGAACAGAATACAAGAGTGCAATAGAAATTGCATACAACAAAACATTGATGAAGTGACTGATGTGCGGTTTTGCGCCTATAATCTGATATTCAATGGCGAAGAACGCTTTTACGATGGGGCGGTATTCGTAACTTGATTTTTGATTGTCGACAACATAGGTACTCGAAAATATTTCGGGAATTGCTTTTATCCCTTTTTGAACTTGTACATTATTTTTAATCACAAATTCATCATCCATCGAATAGTTATTTTGAGCACTCTTCCCAAATATCAAGAAACACAAAAGAACAAAAAAAAGAATGTTCCTTCTGTTCATTTTTCTGACATCAAATTTATTTTCTTTAATCACCTTTTCAGGTTTTATTTTGCCTTTAACATCATTTTTTTTCATCGCCCAAATTTACTTTTTACTGCAATCCACTTTAGAGAAAGTACAGTTTTTTATGAGAATTTTGTAACTAAAACTAACACCTTCTTAAATCAAATCCTAATAAAAAATTAAATATCAAAAATAACTAACTTTTGGCACTTCCGTAGAGTTTTTATTAGGCATTTTAAAGAAAGAATAATTAGAACATCTGACCTTTCATATTCATTATTATTTTGATATATTTGTTAAAATAAAAAGCAATGTATGCCTTTATAAAAGCAATCAGTTATTATCTTCCAACTTCCAAGTTCACTAACTCAGATTACTTTAATGTATTTCCTGAAATGGCTGAAAACAAAAATCTTGAAAGGGTCGGTGTGAAAGAAAGAAGGATCGTTGATCCGCATTTAACCTCAAGTGATTTAGGAGTTTCAGCTGCAGAAAACATTTTTCTAGAACATAAAATTGATAGAAACGAGATTGATTTTATTTTGTATTGCTCATTGGAATCTGATTACCTCCTACCCGCCACATCAATGGTTGTTCATAAAAGACTCATGCTTAGCAGAAATTGCGGAGCAATAGACCTATCAGTTGGCTGCAGCGGTTATCCTTATGCATTAAGTATTGCCAAAGGATTGATTGAATCCTCAGGATTTAAAAACATATTGATTATCAATTCTTCAACATTAACCAAAACAATACATCTGAAAGACAAAGCTTCGCGATTCATTTTTGGTGATGGAGCTGCTGCTACTCTTGTTTCTTCTAGAGATGATAATTGGGGCATTGGAGAATTTATATTTGGGTCTGTCAGCAAAATGACGGACGCTATTATTATAAAAGACGGTGGCGCTAGAAATCCCATTAGCGAAAGCTCATACATCGATTACAAAGACGATTATGGGAATATCACAGACAACGCTCATTTGTATATGGATGGTCCTTCTGTTTTTAACTTTGGTTTAAAGGCTGTGCCTCAAATGATAAGCGACCTATTGATAAAAAGTAAAACGGAGCTTGAAAATATTGACCTATTTATTTTCCATCAGGCGAATTTATTTTTAATCGATTCAATCAGAAAAAAATTATTGATTCCCGAAGAAAAAGTCTTTAATTTTATGGAAACTGTTGGAAATACAGTTTCTGCAAGCATCCCTATTGCAATTTACGAAGCACAAAAATCAGGGAAAATCACGTCAGGCTCAAAAGTATTGTTAGCCGGATTTGGGGTAGGATTATCAACTGGAGCAACTATTATTCATTTTTAAAATATCATCTGTAGATTTTTTTCAATATCTTTATTGCAAACATTTTTTATGGACATATCGGAATTTATAAAAAAAATTGAAGCGGAAGTTGAAGAATTAACTCCAGGTACTTTAAAACCGGAAACTGCTTTCAGAAACCTACCTGAATGGAGTTCCATGCACGCTTTAATAATCATTGCTTTAGTTGACATGGAATACGATGTTACAATAACAGGCGATGACCTTCGCAAATGCACGACAATAAATGACATTTACAATTTTGTAAAAAGCAAAAAATAATAAATGGCTCTATTCTCGATCCCACATATTAAACTTTCGGGTATTAGTGCTTGCGTTCCTAAAAAATCGGAATCTAATCTAGATTACGATTGGATAACAGAACAAGAAAGGGCTTTGCTTATAAAAACTACAGGCATTGAAAATAGAAGGATTGCAGCTGCAAACTTGACCACCAGCGATTTTTGTTATGCCGCAGCTGAGAAACTTATCGATGAATTAAAATGGAGAAAAGAAGAAATTGAGATCATTATTTTCGTTTCACAATCACCCGATTATTTGCTACCTGCCACTGCAATAATTTTACAAGACCGTTTAAATCTGCCAAAGACAGCCTTAGCATTCGACATCAGCCTGGGCTGCTCTGGATTTATTTATGGCTTGTCAACAATTGCCAGCTTGATGACAAATGCGAAGATCAAAAAAGGACTATTGTTAACTGGCGATGTATCCTCGAGCTCTCTAAATAGCAAAGACAAGAGCACATATCCTTTGTTTGGAGATGCTGGCACCGCAACAGCACTGGAATATGACGAAAATGCAGCTCCTATGTTCTTCAATTTGCAAAGTGATGGTGCGGGTTATAAAACTATCATTATAACTGACGGAGGTACAAGACAACAACTTACTCCAGAATCATATATCGATGTCGAAATCGAAAAAGGCATTGTAAGAAGCAGAAAAAATCTAGTGCTTGATGGCTTAGAAGTTTTCAACTTTTCTTTGCGGGAAGTTGGGCCGAATATTAAAGAATTACTCCATTCAAATTCAACAGAAATTGAAAATTATGATTATTTTGTTTTTCATCAGGCAAACAAATTAATGAATGAAACCATCCGAAAAAAACTTAAAATAGAACCAGAAAAAGTACCATACTCATTAAACAAATACGGGAATACAAGCTCTGCTTCTATTCCACTTACTATAGTTTCAGAGCTTTCAGAGAAAATAACAAATAGCACAACTCATTTTTTATTGTCAGGATTCGGAGTTGGTTTATCATGGGGAAGCGTTGCTCTGAATGCTACAAATTTAATTTGTCCACCAGTTATTGAACTCTAAGAAATGACAGCCTTTCATTTAAACGATAAAACAATTTTAGTAACAGGAGCCTCTTCCGGCATTGGAATGCAAACTGCTATCTCCATTAGTAAAATGGGAGGAAAATTAATATTGACAGGTCGAAATAAAGAAAATTTAAAAACCACCTTGTCTCAACTAAATGGCGAAGGGCACAAACTTATTGTAGCAGATCTATTAAAAGAAGATGAACGGAACAAACTTATTGAAGAGCTTCCAATGGTTGATGGTATTGTTCATTCAGCAGGAACAGTAAACCCATTTCCAATAAAATTCATTGATCAAGAAAAATTAAATGAAACAATGAATATCAATTACGAAATTCCAGTATTATTAATGGCTGGGGTTATGCGTAAGAAAAAAATAAACCCAAAAGCTTCGATTGTTTTTTTATCATCTGTTTCCGGGCAACATCCTCACAAAGGAGGTTCTCTTTACGCAAGTTCGAAAGCTGCACTGGAGGCGTTTAGTAAAGCTTTAGCACTGGAAGTGTACTTACAAGGAATTCGTTCTAATTGTGTTTCTCCTGCTATGGTTAAAACTGCAATGTATGATGTTGCCGAAAAAGGAATGAGCAAAGAAATTATGGATGAGCATATCAGTCAATACCCTTTAGGT
Source organism: Bacteroidota bacterium (assembly GCA_947449315.1). GTDB lineage: Bacteria > Bacteroidota > Bacteroidia > 2-12-FULL-35-15 > 2-12-FULL-35-15 > 2-12-FULL-35-15. The sequence goes on along the minus strand of CANFRC010000005.1, from coordinate 150,293 downwards.
GTTGGATACCCTGAAGATGTTGCCAATGCAATCATTTTTTTACTTTCTGATGCATCTCGCTGGATCACAGGAATAAATATTACTTTAGACGGAGGATTTATTCTACAATAGAAAAAAACATGAGTACACCAATTGTATCGATAACAGTTCCTGTATATAATTCAGAAAGCAGTTTAAAAGAATTGTATACGAGAATAGATATTGCACTAAAAGACATTTCGTTCGAGATTGTTTTTGTTGATGACGGTAGTAAAGATTCGAGTTGGAAGGTAATTGAAGAAATAAAAAAAGATAATCCTGGGCGAATTACCGCAATTAAATTATCGAGAAATTTTGGCCAACACAATGCTTTATTATGCGCCTTCAACTATTGCAAAGGGAATCTGATCATCACAATGGATGATGACCTGCAACATCCACCTGAAGAGATTCCTAAATTACTTTCTCGTTTCAATGAGACAAATGCGGATGTGGTGTATGGTATTTATGAAACAAAACATCACGGAGTCGTTCGCAATGCAGGAAGTCTTTTTATAAAAAAAACCTCTAAACACGCTGCAAAAACTATCGGAGCAGGATCATCATTCAGGCTTATTAAAAAAGAAATTATCACTAAAATAAAAGAAAACCACCAACAAACATTTCTATTTATCGATGAAATCATGCAATGGTACACTTCAAACGTAGTGACTGTTAATACTCTTCATGATCCGCGCAAACATGGGAAATCAAATTACTCTTTTTTAAAATTGGTAAATTTGTATTTTGACATCCTCATAAACTATACTGCTGTTCCATTAAAATTAATGACCTATAGCGGACTTTTATTCTCATTTATTACCTTTTGTATTGGGGTAAGATTCATTTTCAGAAAGCTGGCATACAATGTTCCTTTAGGTTATACTTCGACCATTGTAAGTATTCTTTTTACTGCCAGTATCATTTTATTATGCCTTGGAATTATAGGGCAATATATTTATAAACTTTATCAATTTCAACATCAAAAGCCTCCTTTCTCTATTCAAAAAATCATATAATAAATGATTATTACAGGATACAACATTGAACTTCATCGTTTAAGGGAGATAGATATTGAAATGGTAAGAGGCTGGCGAAACTCTCCTCATATCAGCCAGCATATGGAGTATAAAGAATATATCACTCCGGCCATGCAGGAAAAATGGTTTCAATCCATTGAAAATGTCCACAACAATTTTTTTATAATAATTACAAAAGGTGAAAAAATTGGATTAATCTATGGTTCACAGATAGATTGGGAGAAAAAAGAAACAATGAATGGAGGAATATTTATTTGGAACGAAAAATATTGGGCCACATTAATACCATTATTATCTTCTATTCTACTAACAGATATTTCCTTTTTAATAGGTATGGAAAGAACATACGTAAAAATAATGCGAAACAATCCAAAAGCAATTCTATTCAACAAACAGCTGGGATATGAATTATCAGATAATCAGGAAACTAAAGAAAATCAGCAATATGTTTTAACAAAGAAGAACTACTTCCAAAAGACAGATAAGTTCAGAAAAACATTGCAAAAAATATCTTCTCAAAAATATACCATACGGATACAAAATAAAAAACACGTTGCTTCGAAAAAACTAATCGAACAATACAACAGTTCAAGCGAAGAAAATAAAAAATTAATTAATTTAATTATTGAATAGCTATTTTGAATAAAACAACCAATCCCCACAAACCATGGTATTCATTCAAAGGAGGAGAATACGAAGACGGCCCACCATTTTTTTATACATCAGAAACCATACCCTGGGCAAAAAAACTAGAAGCTAATTATGCTATCATTAAACCTGAGATTGAAAAATTAATGCAATCAATAGGAACTTCACTTGACCCCTATTTCAACTCCGAACTAGTACACAAAAAACAATCCTGGAAAGTTGGCGAATTTTATTTTTGGAGTAAAAAGAATGAAGAATTATGCAAATACATTCCTGAACTCGATAAGATCCTCTCTTCAATTCCGGGTTTTATGACTGCTGGAATAAGTGTTCTTTCACCAAATACTGACATTAAACCACATTACGGAGATACGAACACAACACTAAGGGCTCATCTGGCACTAAAGATCCCTGCAAAATATCCAGCATGCGGCATTGGAGTGGGCACAGAAGAAATGGGCTGGGAAGAAGGAAAAGTTCTTCTGTTTTGTGATGCCAATTATCACAGAGCCTGGAACCATAGTAATGCCATCAGACACGTTTTGATAGTTGATGTATTAAGAGATGAATTTAAAGAACAGCAAAAAAATATTTGTGCAAATGTACTTTCATTGATTGCGCTTCAAAAACTAGAATACAAAATCCCTTTTGTTAAATCACTTCCGGGGTTTATAAGAGGGGCAATTCGGCTAATGTTTAAAACACCAATTTATTTTAAATTGTAAAAATGTCAGAAACAACACCTATACTTTTTCTACATATTCCTAAAACAGCAGGAACAACTGTCCACCATATTTTAAACAATCAATACAGAAGTCTTCCTTCTTTTTCAATAAGCCATCCTGACCAGTTAACACATTTTGAAAATAAATCTAAAGAAGAGCGTTCTCGAATAAAAGTGTTGAAAGGACATTTTGCATTTGGTGCTCATGCCTATTATTCAGAACCAACCACTTATTTTACATTCCTCAGAGAACCAATAAAACGGAGCATCTCATCGTTCAACTATTTAAAATCAAATCGCGTTTTTCCATTCGAAAAATCCGAAGAACAATATTCTCTGAAAGATCTTCTAAAAAGCGGTCACAAGAAAAATTTCGACAATTGCCATGTCAGATTTCTAGCAGGTGCAACGAATTTAGGATACGGAGAAGTAAATGAAGAAACCTATCAGCTTGCATTAAGCAATTTTGAAAATTATTTTGACTCGTTCGGGATCTGTGAGCGTTTTGACGAATCCCTAATTTGTTTAAAACAAAACCTAAACTGGTCGATGCCTTTTTATGTCAAAGCAAATGTCTCAGAAAAACAGTCCTACCTATCTATATTTGATGAAGAAACATATCAATTATTGAATCATTACAATAAATTTGACTTGCTACTTTATGAACATGCAAGCAAGAAATTCGATGCTATGATTAGATCAAAAGGAGAAACATTTGAAAAAGAACTTAGACGATTTAAAAAATTGAATTCTTTACAAGCACCTTTTCGGAAGTTTGTTCGAACAGTATGGCAGCTCTTTCAACCTACTAATCGAAATTAATATACTTTATTAACCACTCAAGGTATCTTTGCTTAAAACTTTGGTGAGGACGACCTTCCGCTTTTTTCTTTTTTTTACCTAACTGTTTAAGATCAGCCTTTAGCATTGTTGGATAATGAAATGTCGGATTCATTAGCCATTTGAAATGACGAAAAAAAATATTCAAGTCCCCACCTGGGAATTTAGAGCAATCAATAAAAGGGGCAAGTTCATTCACCAACAATTTAAATTCTTTATCATTATGTGCATTATAATCTGCAGTCCCCCATTCTTTATAAAGTTCCATTCCAATATGAATGGTCAAATGTTTATCTGTAAACAATCTGGGATTTTCTGCAAAACAAAAAATATTATAAAACAGATCGTTACATGCTTTAGGAATACCTAAACACAGATTTTTCATTTTAAACTTTTTATACAAACTACGTTTAAAGACAAAAGTGTCATAACCTGTATGCACGCCACCTATTTCAGAATAAATCAGATCAAGCTGATCTGCTGAATTGTATTTCTTTGAAACCCGTCGTCTATTAATAACAAAAGCATCATATCCAATATTTACATAATCGTTCACTGCACAGTAAAAATGAGGCATAAGCGAGATATCCAAATTGCTATAGATTAAATAATCTGCATCAGATAGTTCATATAAAATATCCAAAACATCTTTTATCAAAGGTAATTTTCTAGGGATGTTGAAATTGGCAATATCAGAAACACTTCTAGTAAGATCTTTTGAAATAATAAAATCCGAAGGAATCTCGAATTTTGAATCTTTGAATTGAGTTGTATAGATCTTTACATCCACCTTGCCTTTGGCATAATCTTTTGCTTTTACAAAAGATCGGAAAGTAATTTGTTGAACGCGATACAATTCAGCATTTTCATTTGCCGAAACTGGATTAATGATATGTGCGAATGTTGCCAATTTATTGATGACTAAAGTACGAAATTTAGCATTGCTAATCAGCTATAAAATGTTTTTTATTTAGTATATTTATGAAAATTTTTCAGGATGCTTGCAAAACAGTCTTTAGGTATAAATGAGGCTCGGACGAACGATGACAACATTGTTCCAAAAGTTGGCTATTATTTTCACCTAACGTGTAAATACCGAATCTTACCTTCCTTTTTTATTGCCGGGGTTCAAAAAGCAGGAACTACTTCATTGTGCAATTATTTGCAAGCACATCCTCAGATAATCAATCCACAGCGAAAAGATGTATTTTACTTCAACAATACTATTCATTATGCAAAAGGCATCAAATGGTATAAAGCTCATTTTGCACTCAAAGCCTATAAATTAATTTATGATATCAAAAATAATACGAATGCAATAACATTCGATAGTACACCAAATTATTTTGAGGCACCAATGGCTGCAGATCGGCTAAGCAAAGATTTCCCAAATGCTAAAATAATACTTCTATTGCGGAACCCTATTGACAGAGCCTGGTCTAGTTATCAAATGGCAAAACGTTTTGGGTTTGAAAAATTATCATTCGAGGAGGCTTTACAACTAGAAGAAGAACGGTTATTAAATGAAGAAAAAAAAATAAAAGCAGACGGACATCATAACTATGTGTATCAACGATTGACATATAAAAAAAGAGGTGCTTATATTAATTATATAAAAAAATGGACGGAGCTTTTCCCTTCAAAAAATCTTATGATATTAAAAAGCGAAGACCTTTTTGAAAAGCCGCAAGAAACATTCGATCGTGTTACAGATTTTTTAAATATCAAAAGAGATACTAAATTAAAATTTGAAATTTTTAATAGTGGTGGATATTCCGAGGGTATGAAAAAAGAAACACGTGAAGAATTGGCGCGTTATTACGAACCTTACAATCAGCAGTTATACCAATTTTTAGGAGTAAATTATGATTGGAAATAATTCAAATACTAATAAGACCATGATGCTGAAGCAATATTTGCGTTGGCTACCTTCGCAATTAGGATTGTTTAACAAAGGTGCATTTTTACTTCAGATAGATGACATTTTATCCGACGATTTGTTTATTGCTTCCTACCCTAAATCAGGAAATACCTGGTTACGATTTATCATTGCAAATATGAAAAGTAATGGTGAAGAGATCTCATTTGAAAATATTGAACAATTTGTTCCAGATGTTTATTCTTCAAAAAGAATTATAAATGCTCTAAAAAAGAATCGTCTCATCAAAACTCATCAGACACTTTTCAGCTATTACCCTAAAACCATATATATCTATCGCGATTACAGGGATGTTCTTGTATCTTTTTATTACTATGAGACTGCATTAAAACATTTTGATGGGACATTAGAGCAGTTTATATTGAGTCAGAATATCCATAAACCGTTTGGCTCATGGAAAGAACATGTGAAAATGGCACTTGATTTCAAAAAAAATCACCCCGACCAAATTCTACTGCTCTCCTACGAACAACTCATAGACAATCCAATATCTAAGATCGAATCAATAGCTGAATTTTGCAACTTTCAGCCAAAGCTATCCTTTGAAGAAATAAACAGGCGTAGTGAATTTTCAAAACTTAAAGAGAGCGAAACGACACATGCCGGAGATTTTAAAAAACAAAGTAATCAGCATTTTTTCAGAGAAGGGAAAAAAGGGAGATGGGAAGAAGCCTTTACAGATAAGATGATTAAAATACTAAAGCATGACAAAGAGTTAATTGCTTTGATGGAAAAACTTGGATATACATTTTAAATGAGATTGAACGATAAAATATTTCCTGAAACCACTTCAAACATAGCAGTTCAAGAAGATCTTTTTTCAAAGAAAAGAATCGCTGCGTTTATTTTATCATTACTTCAATTAATAGCCATCTTATTTATTGTCGGGTCTTTTAACATTGAAAAAAGTTCAGGAATAAAAGAGGTAAGTACTATTATTGTTTACTTATTTATCATATACAGTTTTATTAAGTTACGCTACAGACCTGCAATTCTATTCAGCACCTCACTCATTATAATTTTTTATGCATTTGGCTTTTTCAGTGGCACTATTCTAATAATAACTGGACTAACCTTAATCGGTTGTTGCCATCTTCCTATAAAACTTTGGATGAGAACTTTCCTCATTCTTTTTATTTCTGCTGGACTTGTTACCCTAAGAACTAATCTATTTTATGCTCCTAGGGCTGCGCTGGTAGTCCCCTTCATTGCATCAATGTTTATGTTTCGTATAATAATTTATCTATATGAACTAAAACATTCTAATCTAGAAACAAGTTTTTTTCAAAAGCTCTCGTATTTTTTCTTGTTCCCTAATCATTGTTTTTTATTGTTCCCCATCATAGACTATAAAACCTATTTAAAAACTTATTTCAACAAACCTGAAAAAGAAATTTGGCAAAAAGGAATACGTTGGATGCTAAGAGGAGTTATTCATCTTATCGGCTACAGAATCATCTATTACTACCTTCTTATCGGCCCTAATGATGTAACTGACCTTCCCTCTCTACTCAGATACATAACCTGTAGCTATGCGCTCATATTAAGACTTTCCGGACTATTTCATTTTACAATTGGTTTACTTTGCATGTTTGGAATGAACCTTCCTCCGATTTTCAACAACTATTTGCTTGCAACAAGTTTTGTTACTATGTGGCGAAGAATCAATATTTATTGGAGGGAATTCATGATGAAAATTTTTTTCTATCCCATCCTATTCAAGTACAAAAAAGTAATCAAAAAGAATCTTCTTGCAACTACCATGATCACAGTGTTTTTCATCACCTGGGTACTGCATAACTACCAATGGTTTTGGATAAGGGGAAACTTCCCGTTAACAACAATGGATATACTATTTTGGGCAACATTAGGAATCTGTATCACCATAAATTCAGTATGGCTCGAAAAAACAACAGGGAAGAAAAAAAAGACCAAAAAAAATATTATTTTATATCCAATAACCATCTTGAAAATGGTCGGTATATTTCTTTTTATGTCAATCATGTGGTCCTTATGGGGAAGCAACTCTCTTCAAGAATGGGTTTTCCTTCTATCTAAGGGAAAACAATTTACAACACAAGAATTAATATATTTACTTTCAATATTCTTCGTCACAATTATTATTGGATCATTTCTTCAATATTTCTCTACAAAAGAAAAGATTAAGAAACTTATGAATTCTGAACCTGGACATACCTTAAAAATTACTATTCCAAGCATTATTATATTATTATTTGCAACCATACCACAAACAAAAAAAAATCTCCCATCTCCTGTAAACAATTTTATTTCTTCCCTTTCTGAAGAAAAGCTCAACAACACTGACAAGGAAAATACAGAACGAGGGTATTATAAAAAACTTATTGATGGTGAAAACAATAGTGTTGGGGGCCTATGGGAAATTAATTTAAAAAGACCAAAAAGTTTCACATCCATAGATGACATAACAGTCAGAACAACAGATCTGCTATCAAGAACATTCAAACCAAATAGTAAAATTAAAGTAAATGATTATTTACTGGAAACAAACTGTTTTGGCCTAAGAGATAAAAGCTACGACTTGATAAAACCAACAGGAAGCTATAGAATAGCTCTGCTTGGAGGCTCCTACGAAATGGGCGCAGGTGTTAACAATAATGAGATATATGAAAATTTAACGGAAAACCATTTAAATAAAAACAACACCGATTCTATTATTAAAGCATACGAAATATTAAATTTTTCATTAGGTGGCTATCATTTAATTCAACAAGTCGAATTATGTAATACCACAGTATTCAAATTCAAACCGGATGCATTAATATATGTCTCTCATTCCGGAGAAGCCAGAAGACTTTTAGGTTTTTTTGCAAGCAATATTCAGAACGGAACGGATCTCAAATATACTTTTCTAAAGAAAATTAAATCCTTATCTGGGGTAAAGCAAACCATGAGTAAAATTGAAATCCAAGATCGCTTAAAACCATATATCTATTCAATCATTCAATGGTGTTATTCAGAAATTGCAAAAAGTTGTCATCAGAATCATACAATTCCTGTTTGGGCATTTCTACCAGCAACTGCAGACGTTCTTGATAATGAGGAATATCAAAAAATAAAGGACTACGCTCTAAAATTGGGTTTTGTAACGATGGACTTAAGAGGGGTTTATGGCAACATTGACAAAACAAAAATATACGTATCGGAATGGGATACACATCCCAATGCAGAAGGGCAAAGAATGATCTTCGAGAAGTTTTATTCTGAATTCATCAAAAACAAAGATTTGATAGTTCCGAATAAAAAATAAAGCTTATTTTTATTAAAACAATACCAATTCTAATGAAACAAAACCTGCAAGAAATCAAAGAAAATATAAAAAACTTCATCATTGACAGTTTTTTAAAAAATGCAGATACGAAGGAACTAACATATACAACCCCATTAATTAGTGGTGGCATCATGGATTCTATTTCTACAATGCAACTGGTTAATTTTATCGAGCATAAATACAATTTTGAATTTCAGGCACACGAAGTTGACCGAGACAATTTAGATTCTATCAACCTTATTTCCAACTTTATTGCGTCAAAAATAGGTGGATAACACTACCAAACTATATCAATTGCTTGATTTGTCAGCAGAAAAATTTCCTGACGCAATTGCCCTACGTTTTCAAAACAAACAAATCTCCTATAAAGATCTAAAAGTAGCATCTGAAAAACTTCATATTCAACTTTCTGCTATTACTATAACTTCGACTGATCGTGTTGCAATATATGCGAATAAGTCAATTGATTTTGTGATTGCTCAATTTGCAATTTTAAAATCAGAAGCTGCCTATGTCCCAATCGATGCAAATGCTCCTATCGAAAGAAATAGCTACATAATTAACAATTGCGAAGTAAAAGCATTGATCATTCATAAATCATTTTACGAATCATTTAAACAAAATTTCACTTTAGTAAGTGAGCTAGAAAATGATTTATTATTATTAAAATCTAATAAAGAAACGTTAATAAAATCACCTCCAGACCTAGCTTATATCCTCTACACCTCCGGCTCTACAGGAAAACCAAAGGGGGTGATGTATTCGCATAAAGCGGCTTTAGAATTTATTAACTGGAGTTCCGCAACTTTTGCACCAACAAACATCGATTGTTTTTCGTCACATGCTCCATTTCATTTTGATTTATCTATTTTCGACTTATTTGTTTCTATAAAACATAGTGCAAAACTAATATTGATTGATGATCAAACAGCCAAACAGCCTTTACTACTTGCTCAATTAATAAGCGAACAAAAAATATCAATTTGGTACTCCACTCCTACTATTTTAAATATGCTTACTACATATGGAAAATTGCATAAATACAATTATGAAACCTTACGATTAGTGCTGTTTGCAGGAGAAGTTTTTCCTATTAACCAATTTTTAAATCTGAAACATTATTGGAAAAAACCAACCTACTATAACTTGTATGGCCCAACAGAAACAAATGTTTGCACCCATTACAAAATACCGGATGAAGTAAAATCATTGATCGCTTTCCCAATTGGTAAATGTTGCGAGCACTATAAAAGTAAAATACTACCTTCTGGAGAATTATTAATCGGTGGAAATGGTATCATGCTTAATTATTGGCAACCAGACGAAAAAAACAATCAAGCCCTAATCAAAGATGAACAGAATACCATTTGGTATAAAACAGGTGATCTCGTTGAAATTGATTCAGCTAATAATTTTATTTTCAAAGGCCGCATCGACAGAATGGTTAAACGCAATGGGTACAGAATAGAATTACTGGAGATTGAACAAGCCTTACATCAACATCCTGAAATAATTGAAAATGCTGTAATTTCAGGCACTAATGAAGAAAATGCGACTATTATTACGGCATTTGTCTGTTGTAAATCTGTCGATTGGGAATCGGTTATAAAAATGAAAGAATATTGCTCAAAAAACTTGCCTGTATACATGATTCCTAATAACTTTATATTCATAAAATCATTGCCCCAAACAGCAAGTAACAAAATCGATTACCAACAGCTTAAACAACTCATCTAATGGATTTTTCCTTAAGCATCGAACAACAACTGATAAAACAAAATATCATTCAGTTTGCTCAGAATGAGTTAAATCAAAATATTATTGAACGTGATAAAATTTCTGAATTCCCAAGAGAACTATGGGAAAAGTGCGGATCACAAAAACTACAAGGATTAGCTGTTTCAGAAAAATTTGGAGGTGCCGGACTAAATGCTCAGTCGACAATTATTGCTCTTGAAGCACTTGGATATGGCTGTAAAGACGGTGGACTCAATTTCTCCATTTGCGCTCACTTATTAGCTTGCATCATTCCTATTTGGAAATACGGAAGCGAAGAACAAAAGCAAAGATATTTACCGGATTTGTGTAATGGAACTAAAATTGCTGTAAACGCAATGACAGAAACAGAATCCGGATCGGATGTATTCAATATTAAAACATCTGCAAAAAAATACAAAGACGGATACCTAATCAATGGTGTAAAAGCATTTAGTTCAAATGGTCCTGTAGCTGATAATATCCTTGTATATGCTATAACGGATGAAAGCAAAGGATTTCATGGAGGAATTACCGCCTTCTTACTCAATAAAAATACAGCTGGTTTTAAGGTTGGACAACAATACGAAAAAATGGGATTGCGAACATGCACCATTTCTGAATTAATTTTTGAAAACGTTTTTATTCCAGAAAGTGATATTTTAGGTGGTATAGGCGCAGGGGCTCCCATTTTCAACTATTCTATGGAATGGGAACGTATCGGTATTGCAGCCTGCCATGTTGGAACAATGGATCGTATTTTAGAAGAAACAATCGACTATGCTCAAAAACGAAACATTGGACAACAAGCTATTGGAAAAAACCAAGCAGTTGCGCATCGCATTGCTTCCATGAAAACACAACTTGAAGCGTCTCGACTTTTAACCTACAAAGCCGCTTGGAATATCGACTCAAAAATAAATAATGCCATTGATGCCTCCATTACTAAACTTTTTGTGAGTGAAGTTGTTACTTCTGTTGCATACGAATCAATGCAAATATATGGAGGAAATGGCTATATGACAGCATTTGAGATCGAGCGAACCTTACGAGATGCAATAGGCAGCACTATTTATTCGGGAACAACGGATATTCAAAAAAATATAATTGCACGCTGGCTGGGTTTATAGTATTTAATTTTTTTCAAAACTCCGAAATATGAAATTGTACGATGTTATTATTATTGGTGGCGGACCTGCAGGTTCCACATCTGCGACTTTTTTAGCACAAAATGGACACAGTGTTTTGGTGCTTGAAAAAGAAAAATTCCCCAGAGAACATGTAGGTGAATCACTGATTCCTACTTGTTATAAGATACTTGAAAAACACGGTCTGATTGAAGACTTAAAAAAAATCGCTACTCGAAAACCTGGTGTTAATTTTGTTGATATTGACGGCAAAAAACATTCCTTGTGGTGTTTTAAAAATGTAATAAAAGATAAAAGTTATCTGTCCTTTCATGTGATCCGCTCCGCCTTCGATAAACTTCTTTTAGACAACAGTAAAAAAAATGGTGCAACCGTTCTTGAAGAAACAATGGTAAAAAATGTAACCCTCGATTCACCGGATGGAATAGTTCAAGTAGACGTAATGGATGTTGCAGGGAATAAAAAATCATTTCATTCGAAATTTATTATTGACGCAAGCGGCCAAAGTACTTTCTTGGGCAGTAAAATGGGAGTAAAAAAGCCATACAGCGATCTTGATAGGGTTGCAATGTTCTCACACTGGTCAAATACCAATTTCGATAACATTTTAAAAGAAGGAGCTATTAAAATCATCTATCTTGGAGGAGAAAAAAAAGGATGGGTATGGGTAATTCCCGTAAGTGCTGATCACTTGAGTATTGGTGTTGTCAGTAACAACAGTTTCATTAAACAAGAAAAACAAAAATTCACTGAAGGAAAAAGTGCTGATTGGAAAAAAGACCTTTACTTACAAGAACTTTTCAATTCACCTGCTGTAAAAAAATTATTAGATGGAGCAACTATGAACCATCAGGTTCAATATATTGGAGATTACTCTTATTTCTGTGAAAAAAAATATGGGAGTAACTATGCAATGGTTGGAGACGCAGGTGCTTTCCTTGACCCCATCTTTTCAAGCGGTATTTATGTAGGTATGCACAGTGCTGAATTAGTAACTAATGCAATTCATAAAAAGCTAACTGGTGGAGATGGTGATTCTGCAATGGATGAGGCCTTTAAAGAGATAACAGGCGCAGTGAAATTACTTGAAAAATTCATCCGTTTGTTTTACACTCCGGATGCAATAAACTTTGCCACTATTGGAAGACCTGAGGATATGCTTCATTTCGACAAATTTGAAATCGCTTATCAGATCTTTCACTATTTACTTGCTGGAGATTTTTTCCAAAACCATGAAAAATACAGTGCTTTTATTGATATGGTGAAGGACGAAAAAACACTTATGAAATTTCAGCACTTAATCAACCATTCTAAAGAAACTAGACCGGAGAGTGTTTGTGGCGAATCATTTGAAGAAATGTACGGAGAGATGACCCACAAAATTGAATTTGATCCTAGTATCTTATAACACCTATCTCATAAAACGAAAAATAAAAAAAGCGAGCTGAAAAATCAGTTCGCTTTTTTATTGCCTCTCATGTTATTGAGAAATATGTTCTTTTATTTTTTTTGAAAATGCGCAACCAGTTCTGATGTTTTAACATTGTCTTTATTGTTTACAATAACATCATTCAAACCAGCTGCAATTAAAGCATCTTGAAAATTTTTCGCTTTAAATGTAGTCGGAAAAGTCATTTGAAAAGTCGCTTTATTACCTACTATTGGAGAAGCAAGAACTTTAACAACACCAGCAAAACTTGCCAACTTAGCTCTCAAAGTCTCTACTTGAGCAGCAGTTCCCAATTGGTCAACTTCAAATTTAATCTTAACACTTGTATTATCATTTGTTCTAAATGTTTTTTGATTTACAAGTACTGATTGTTTTTGTGCAGATAGTGTATTTACAAATAATGATACGAGTAATACAATTAGGTATGTTTTAAGATTTTTCATGATAATAATGTTTTATTGTTTAAAATGTGATGCTAATATACTATTTTTTGCCGAAAAAGTAAATGCGTTAGCCCTTTTCTGTTTTTTAGATGATAAAACTATTAGAATGGTTGCATCTTTTTAAAAATAAAATGCATTGTTCTCCAAAAAAAAAAACACACGAACAATCAAATCATTCGTGTGTTTTAAGCTATTTTTTTAAGCTTATTTTTCTCTTATCAACGTAATAAATCCGGTATATAAATAGCTTTTGGCATCTGCACCTTTACCATCAATAATATAATAATAGGTGCCATCGGGAGCCGGTTTGCCATTTTTAGCTTCTCCATTCCAACCACCATTTACATCGGACCATTCATACATTTTTAATCCCCAACGGTCATACACTGTTGCTTTGAATGAAGTAATCCAGGTTCCAATAATCGGACGGAATACCTCATTTTGTCCATCACCATTTGGTGTAAATGTGTTAGGAATAACCAAATTAGATACTACATCCACATGAATTAATAGTCTAGCAGTATCCTGACATCCGCTAGCATTTGTGGCAATTAAAACCACATTATAATCTCCTGGGAAATTATAAATATCTGAAGGGTTAGTAACTGAAGTGGTCGTTCCATCACCCAAGCTCCAAGAATAAGAAACGGCACCAAAACTTGAATTCAAGAAATCTACCGTTAAAGGTGCCAATCCGACTGTTGGAGTAGCCGTAAATGCAGCATTTATAGCGTCAACAAAAATTACTAAGGTAGAAGTACTTGTACAACCTGCTTCACCAACAGAATAAACAATACTTTGATTACCTGATAAACCTGAAGGATCAAATATATTGCCTGTAACCCCCGGACCACTCCATGTTCCACCTGGAGTTCCAGTAACTAATGAATCTAAATTAATAGAGGGTGCACCAGCACAAATAGACGGAGGCAGCGCCCAAGCAGGGTTTCCACCTAGTAATACATGAATAGTATCTGTATCGGAAGAGCTACACGTACCACTGATGGTATAGGTAACAACATAGGTACCCGGAGCAACACTAGCGGGGTCAAATACGCCTGTACTTGGATTTATTCCTGAGCCACTCCATGTACCTCCAGGACTTGCCGCTGTCAATGTTATTGGCGGAGCTGTGGAGCAAATTGTTGCACCCGCTGCAATAGTTGCATCTGCAACTGGATTAACAATGATATTTTGTGTTAACACACCTACACAAGGAGCTGTTCCAACAGAATACGTTATAGCATACGATCCGGATAAACCAGTAGGGTTAAACGTTGAGCCAGTTACACCGGTTCCTGACCAAGTTCCTCCAGTTGTTCCAGTTAGTAACGTATTCAAATCCAACGTTCCTGCATTGGCACACAAAGTTGTGGATGTCCAAGCGGGTGAAGAACTTGGTACTACATCAATATGAATGGTATCTGTTGCTGAACAAGAACCAGTTGTTGTATAGGTAATAACATTGGTGGACGAAGTGGAAGCTAATGATGGATCAAATGTTCCGGTAGAATCACTCGTAATACCCGTACCCGTCCACGTTCCACCGGGTGCACCAGTTTCAACCAAAGTAATCGGCGAAGCATTTGAACACAATGTTGTCACTGGCGTAATAACTGGAATTCCAACAGGAGTAACAGTTACATTTTGTGTAATAGTAGAAGTACATGGCCCCCAAGTAATAGTTAAGGTTACGGGATAGGTTCCTCCTGATGGGAATGTATAAGTTGGATTTTGGCTTGTACTATCAGTAACCCCATCATTATTAAAATCCCAAGACCATACAGTTGCACTATCTGTGGGAGTTGATATATCAGTAAATGATGTTGGCACCCCAGCACAAACAAGGGTGCTGGTATAATTTGCGACAGGATTTAAAGGACTGGAAGGAACAGTGATATTCAGAGAATAGGTACATCCTGCACCAAAAATGGAAGTAAGAACAACCTGATACGTTCCACCTGCATTTACGCTTACAGTTTGCCCAGTAGTAGACCCCACAATTCCGGTAGTCCCTCCTGCCGATGTATTTGTCCAGGTGTAGGTAGCTGCTCCGGATGGAGCAGTAAGTGTGATTGTTGAACCGCCGCAAACAGCTGCAGAAGAAGAGATCAATGAACTTGGATTGCAATCCGCATCGATATAGGCATATCCATAATGCCCCGTTTGTGAGCAATCTGAAGAAGTAAATTCTAAGGTAACACATTGTCCGATATAGGCTGATAAAGGAACAAAAACCGTTGTCCAAGGTCTGTAATACACGTCTGATGTACCAGGGGCTAGAAAAAAACCAACAATCGGTGGCTTAGCAATAACTTCATAATCTCCGCAAGGTAAAATATTACCCAGCGCATCGCGTAATTTAACTTTAAAATAAGGACGTTCAGGATCTGTATGACCGGAAATTGGATCTTGTAAAACAACAGCGTAACGGTATGTAAAATTTGAACTTGATGAATCTACAGTAAAGGAAATACTCGCTCTTGAAGCATGAGCACCATTAACAGGGCCATCTCCAATCATTAAAGAACTACTTCCGGCTCCAGGTGCAACTAATGGAAGAGCAGCGCCTACAATAGGATCAAAACCACCGACTGTTTCTAAAACATGAGCGGTAGAGCTAAAACCCGAAACTAAACTACATGGATCAGGACTAGTACATGCTATTCCACTTGAATAATCCCAAAAACCTGTACCAGACTCAAATCCTGGATTAGTACATGCCGAACCACAATTTGCAGGTGTTGGTGTAACCCCTGTTCCTGCCCTCTTCGTATCTAATGATTGAATAATTTCTGTTCTTCTTTTTAGATATTCTTGATAATATTCCTTGTATTTTGGCTGCAATGAAGATAAATAGGCCTTTACCTCAGGAACAGTTTTAATTACTCCCGTTCCCACTCTATAAATTAACTCTTGTTTATCATTTCTAATTTTACCTTTTAAATAGCTTTTAAAATAATCCATTTCATTTAAATTGCCGCCTGAAGAAAGAACAACATAATTAATGAAACTAGCCTCATCTACACTTTCAAGTATAAGATTGGTTTTGTTGGAATAATTATTCCATTGAGCATTGGAAACTCCATAGGCGTTGTTTGCAGTTTGAGCCTGCAAATTTTCAGCTCCAAAAACAAAAAAAACACTTGCTAAAAGTGTAAAGAGTAGTCGATTTATCTTCATGTTAATTTAGTTTTAAATATTTTATTATATTCAAAGTAAATGAAAATAGTTGATAAAACAAAATATTTTTCGTATATCAGAATCAATGTGACTACTATTACTTCTTTCAGAAACAGTATTAATGCTTTTACTTTTCAACATTGCAATAAAATCGGCCACGAAACCTTAAATTTGGAGGCTTAAAAAAAACAGTTTTTTCAACATGTCGAAAAATTACCTAGATGAATTAAACCCTGTTCAGCGCGAGGCTGTAGAATGTACTGAAGGACCTGTAATGATAATAGCCGGAGCTGGTTCCGGCAAAACACGCGTACTAACCTATAGAATTTCACACTTAATGCAAAAAGGGGCTGACCCCTTTCATATTCTTTCGCTCACATTTACAAATAAAGCAGCCCGTGAAATGAAAGAAAGGATCTCCAAAATTGTGGGAGCATCAGAAGCAAAGAATATTTGGATGGGAACATTCCATTCAGTATTCGCACGATTATTGAGAACAGAAGCGGAAAAAATAGGCTACCCTAAAAATTTTACCATCTATGATTCCGATGATGCAAAAAGTTTAATCAAATCCATTCTAAAGGAACAAGGACTAGACGACAAAATTTACAAACCGGGAAATGTATTGTCACGAATATCGTCCGCAAAAAACAATTTAATAAGTGCACAGGCCTATTTAAACAATGCACAAATACTCGAAGAAGACAGGCAAGCAATGAAACCCAAGATGGGAGTCATTTACCATCAATATGCAAATCGCTGTTATAAAGCTGGCGCGATGGATTTTGATGACCTCTTATTCAACACAAATATTCTTTTGCGCGACTTTCCGGATGTTCTTCATAAATATCAACATAAATTCAAATACATTTTAGTGGATGAGTACCAAGACACTAACTTTTCACAATATGTGATTGTAAAACAATTGGCTGCAGCATACCGAAACATCTGTGTAGTAGGTGATGATGCGCAAAGCATTTATGCATTTCGCGGAGCGACCATACAAAACATTTTAAATTTCGAAAAAGATTATCCTGAACTACGAATTTTTAAGCTGGAACAAAATTATCGCTCTACTAAAAACATTGTCGGAGCTGCAAATTCAGTAATAGCGAAAAACAAGGATCAGTTAAAAAAACATGTTTTCACAGACAACATTGAAGGCGAAATCATTAAAGTAGTTAGAACAGAAAGCGATAATGCAGAAGGCAGTTTTATTGCAAACTCTATTTTTGAAACAAAAATGAATGAGCAAGCGCACAACCGCGATTTTGCTATTTTATATCGCACCAATGCACAATCACGTGCTATGGAAGAAGCTTTGCGCAGACAAAATATTGCTTATCGAATCTATGGAGGCTTGTCCTTTTATCAAAGAAAAGAAATAAAAGACCTTTTGGCTTATTATCGATTGACAATAAACAATAATGATGAAGAAGCCTTAAAACGTATCATTAATTATCCTGCACGTGGTATTGGCGATACGACACTTGAAAAAATTATTATTGCTGCTAACGACCACAATATCAGCTTGTGGAAAGTAATAGAAAACATCAACGAATTTGAGATCGGATTAAACGCAGGTGCAAAAACAAAAGTGGATGAATTCGCAACAATGATTAGAAGTTTTTCCGCTATGCTCAGAACTCAAAACGCTTATGACCTGGGACAACACATCGCTGTTCATTCAGGGATCTTAAGAGATCTTTATGCGGACAAGTCTGCTGAGGGCGTTAGTCGACATGAAAATATTCAGGAACTTTTGAACGGTTTAAAAGAGTTCTCTGAAAGTGAAATAGAAACGGTGTTGGATGAGGATGAAAAAACAGAAACAGAAAACATTTCCATAGAAAAAGAAAAAGTAACTAATGGTCTCTTATTTTCGGATGAAGACACTACGGAGCAAGCACCCATAACAACAGAACCTACCCTAAATATTTTTATGCAAGACATTGCATTGATGACAGATGCAGATAAAAAAACAGAAACGGATGAGGATAAAAACAAGGTAGTATTAATGACGATCCATGCCGCAAAAGGATTGGAATTCCCCTATGTGTATATCGTTGGAATGGAGGAAAATCTTTTCCCTTCACAAATGTCGCTCACAGAAAGAGCTGATCTAGAAGAAGAGCGCAGATTATTTTATGTTGCACTAACACGGGCTGAAAAGCGCGTCACGCTCTCCTACTCCACGAGCCGATACCGCTGGGGAAATTTAATCTATTGTGAACCAAGTCGTTTTATTGAGGAATTGGATTCAAAATATGTGGAGATGCCAGCGGAAAACCATGGTAGAATATTTGGCGATGAAGAATATTCAAGCAAACCAAAAATAAATACGAGCAAACCAAAAGAATCATTTGTTCAGCGTCCCCTCATGGGAAAAAAGCTAGTGAAAATAAATGCAGCCTCCAAGAACACGTCCGACTTTGATACGGAAAGTCTTCGCGAACTACAGGTGGGAATGCATGTTCAACATGACAGATTCGGAAGTGGAAAAGTAATTCATATGGATGGTGATTTCCCAAACAACAAAGCTACCGTGTTTTTTGAAGGGATAGGTCAAAAACAACTATTGATAAAGTTTGCTAAACTAAGGATCGTATAATTATTGCTGTAGCATTTATGCAACAATAATTGACTTCAAATGTTGTCTATGTATGCTATCTGATAAAGTAGAACTCAAAATAAAATGCCATGAAAAAATTAATATACAAACTACTAAAATTGTTGTCACCCAAAGGCGTAGTCACTAAACCTAAACATGTAAAAATGAATCCAAATGCAAAATCCTTTTACGACCTCAAATTAAGATCAATAGAAGGTAAAGAAATTGATTTCTCTAATTACAAAGGTAAAAAAGTGCTTATTGTAAATACGGCCTCCCAATGTGGCTATACCCCACAGTATGACGAGTTACAAAAACTGCACGAAACACATGCTGACAAACTTGTTGTTTTAGGATTTCCTGCAAATAATTTTGGAGGACAAGAGCCAGGAAGCAATATGGATATCGGAGCTTTCTGCAGAAAAAATTTCGGAGTAACATTTCAACTTTTTGAAAAAATTGATGTGACCGAAAATACGCTCTACAATTGGCTAACAGACAAAGAACAAAATGGATGGAATACAGAAAAACCTAAATGGAACTTTTGTAAATACCTCATCAGTGAAAACGGAGAATTACTAAAATTTTATTCTTCTGGCGTAAGTCCAATGAGTGATGATATCCTGAAAATGCTTTAAAAGCTCTATTTTCAAAACTTAATTACAAGCCAAAAAAAATGCCGTTTCAAAGGAATGAAACGGCATTTTTTGCATCTTATAAATTATTTCTTAGCTATTCAACATAACAGGCATTACCAACATGAGGATATCTTCAGCATCATTCTCTCTCTCTGTTGGCAATAAAATTCCAGCACGATTTGGCGCGCTCATTTCCAAATTTACATTCTCACAATTCAAGTTACTCAACATTTCAGCCAAGAACTTAGAGTTAAATCCTATCTCCATATCTTCACCAGCATACTGACAAGTTAAGCGCTCACTTGCTTCATTAGCAAAATCTAGATCTTCAGCTGAGATGCTCAATTCACTTCCAGCAATTTTCAAACGTACCTGATGAGTTGTTTTATTAGAGAAGATGGACACACGCTTAATAGAACTTAAAAAAGAAACACGATCAACAGTAAGCTTATTCGGATTTTCTTTCGGGATAACCGCTTCGTAGTTCGGGTATTTACCGTCTATTAAACGGCAGATCAAATTCGTATTTTCAAATGAGAAAAACGCATTGGTATTGTTGTATTCTATTTTTACATTGCCACTTACGCTTGACAACGTATTCTTTAAAAGATTCAAAGGCTTTTTAGGGATTATAAAAGAAGATGCTGCTTGTGCTTTTGCATCGCTTCTTCTGTATCTAACCAATTTATGAGCATCGGTAGCTACAAATGTGATGCTATCCGTAGCTAACTGACAAAATACTCCCGACATCACAGGACGAAGTTCATCGTTACCTGTTGCAAATATTGTTTTGTTGATTGCTGAAGCTAAAACACTTGCTTCAATATCAAGAGAAGAGGCTGATTCAATATTTGGCAACTTCGGAAACTCTTCACCATTGTGACCGGTCAATTTATATTTACCATAATCTGATATGATCTCAATACCAAATTTCTTATCATCTATACTAAAAGTTAATGGCTGATCGGCAAAGGTTTTTAAAGTATCTAACAACAATTTTGCAGGAACAGCAATACTTCCCGAATCTTTAGATTCAATATTGATTGCTGTAGTCATTGTAGTTTCCAAATCTGATGCAGAAATTTTCAATTGGTTTTTATCAATCTCGAATAAAAAATTATCTAAAATTGGCAATGCGTTATTAGAATTAAGCACACCGCTTATTGCTTGTAATTGTTTTAATAATGAAGTGCTGGAAACAATAAATTTCATATCGTACTATTTTTATTTGGTTTGAAATCCTCTTTAAACTTACTAAGCAAATATAAAGAATTAAACAAAAATAAAATTGCAACCTAATTTTAGTTTCAACCAACTTTTTAACAAAAAAAAACCCTATTTTCAAGGGTTTATATTGATTTAGTTGATAACAGCAATTCTACTTTCGTCTTTGTTACCTATTTGTTAACGGGAGCAATGGTCTGCGTTTTTCCTTTCTGAAAATAATTGATAGGAGGCATTACTTTACCAAATGAATAGTATTGAACCATAACAAAGTCTTTCCCATTATTCATTAATGCATCCATACGTTCTGCATCAAATTTCAACAACTTTCCAGTAGCATCAATTGCATCTTTCTTAGGAGCACGTGCAAAAAATTTCACCTTATTCACATTGCCCTTATTGTCGGTCACTGTTATAATATTAATAGGCTGACATTTTATAACCGAATCTATTTGATTTTGATTGATGTCTACTTCAAAACTTTCAAATGTCAATATTTGAAAATAGGATAGATATTGTTTAACGGCAAGCATGTCAACTCCTTCAATTGGTTTATTCGTAGAAAGTGAATTCACTGTATAATCATTGTTCGCATTAACAATAAGTTCGTATCCTTGTTCCGGAGCAAAGGGTGTTTCCATCTTTACAGACTTAATATCACTTGGGGTAAATCTGAAGACAGTGCGATCTCGCCAACCTTGTTCTTCCACAAAATAACGAGTTGTTAAATAGCCTTCGAATCCCGGTATGTAGGTTACAAAGGGTTTTTCAGCTGTTTTCATCGTCACCGGATCAATCATGATCATGAATGTACCTGTATTGTCTTGGGTTTCGGTTCCAACGTAATACGCTTTCACCAATTTATTATTCTGGTAGATTTCACACTTTACCGCTTTTGCAGCAATCCTTTTAATAACATTATCCTGAGCTCTTTTACCTACAGGCTCTTTTACATCAACTCTTTTTATTGTTTCCAATAGGGTTTGAAGCGCATCCATTCTCACATCAAACTTGCCATTCAATTTCCAGTGACCATCCTCACCACGTTCCAAGGTAATGGTTCGACCATTTTTATCGGCCAAAAATATCTTATTAATAGCTGCAGTGTCTGCCACGGCAAAATTACGCATCTCAGCATTTAATGTGCTTTTCCCGCTATTTACAATATACCAAAAAGAAACTGAGCCTAAAAGGATCACAAGGACAATTGCTATTCTATTTCGTTTCATATTTTTTTATTATTTGGTATCGGGAATGTTCTTTTTACTTTTTTATAAAATCGGCAAAGTACGATTAGGATGAATATTTTCGGGAGCGTCTGATGGTATGAATTATACCAAAAAGCAAAATTAACAGCAGAGGTAAAACTGTATTTATGAGCTGCCATTTCAACTTTTCATTTTTCAACTTTTTCTTATCAAGCAAACGCAATGTCAGCTCTCGGGCACGAACGCTAATCAATCCAGAATCATCGCACAAATAATTGACACAATTCAAAATAAAGTTCTTATTTCCGAATGTCCGATTTGTATATTTATCATACCCCAGTGGATAAGCCTTCATTGTTGAATATTGAATATCATTTCGTATCATGTCACCATCTGAAATAACAATCATCTTAGTTGCAACACTATGATCTTTATAAGCGATGGCACTATCTTTAGCAATAGCAGGCGTAACTCTGTTTTTATATACCGACTCGAATTCACCTTCTAACAATACCGCAATATTCCGGTAAGGAGTGTTAAACTGCGCTTCATCAAGAGGCATATTTAAAATACGCATATCCACCCGCACAGGCGCTACTATATTTTTCGAATATTTTGATGACTGAAGCAAGATCGTTTTTTGAATACCAGGCGCAGCAATTGTATCCATACTTGCAGCGAAATCAACCTTAATAACATCCAGATTTTTTACGATTGGATGATTTCCAGAAGGCATCAGTAGGGGAGAAAAAATCCAAGGTTTTAGTTCAATGGTTGGAGAATTTCCTTGCATTCCTGTCTTTACGGGTATCACAGAAGACTGAACATCCATGACCATGTCAGGATTCACACGCACTCCGTATCTGAAGAGCATATCATCGAGATTCAAATCGAAGGGCACTGCTAATGTAGCACCGTTTTTACGCAAACTATCAGGACTGGTATATAAAGGATCAATAAGCCATAGCGACTTTCCACCTTTCATAATAAATTGATCAATAATAAATTTGTCCTTTTTAGAAAAAGCAGTAACTGGTTTTGCAATTATTATTGCAGAAAGGCCCTTTAATGCATCTAATTGACTATCAATTGCAATTCTTTTTACTGTATAAAAATGACTTAAAGAAATAGCCACATCCTCAACAGCAAGCGTATCTAATTCACCATGACCTTCAATAAATCCAATTTCGGGACGGATCATCGTTGAAAGATTTCGGATACAAGAAGCGAACTCATACTCCAGTGATTGTATCGAATTATTTAGTTGTCCTTCAGATGATTGTCCCAATTGGGTTTTAAGCAATGACCACGGTACTTCGTGCCCTCGGTAAGAAACGATTGCACCTGGCCAAATTAACTTTTCAGTAGTCCCTTCATCTGTTTTATCCTCCAAGTTAAAACGTTGCAGGCCTTTTTTGTAAAGCTGTTTATAAACTTCTTCTACTTGCTTTTTATCCGGATTCTCTGATGGATTGATAAATTCATATTCAATATTATTATTCGAATACGCTCTGAATTCATCCAGCATCTCTTTTGTTTCATTGCGCAAGCGTTTAAAACCGGAAGGGAAATCTCCTTCCAAATAAACCTTAACATACACCACATCATCCAACTCCGACAACAATTTTTTTGTCGCATCAGATAAAGTATACCGTTTCTCCGAGGTTAAATCGAAACGGTGAAACAGAAACGAAGCCACAAAATTGAGCAGTATCAAAATGATAATACTCAAGCCTAAAGCGGTAAGATCTCGTTTTTTATTTCTTTTACTACTCATTTGTAATTAGTCGTTCGTCTTGAGTCATTCGTTAAAATAAACCCATTTTCAATTCTTCAAATTAAATTACCATTTTCTGCTTTCCAATACGGTGCGTGTTCCTATTAAAAAAATAGCAATCAAACTAATAAAATAGATTACATCTCTTGTATCCACAACCCCTCTGCTCATGGATACATAATGGCTATTGATACCTAGGGCCAAAATTATATTGTCAATTTTTCCGAACAAAGAAAATGAACTGATAAAATCAAAACCTGTATAGATAAAAAAGCAGAGAAAACATGCAAGAATGAAAGAGACCACCTGATTATCAGTAATAGCAGAGGCGAATATCCCAATAGAAACAAATGCCGCACCTAAAAACAACAATCCGATGTAGGACCCCCACATCCCTCCTGTATCAATATTCCCAACAGGGCTACCTAGCTTGTATACTGAATAATAATAAATAAGAGTTGGCAAAAGTGAAAAAAGGACTAAAATAAATCCGGCAAAATATTTCGCTAAAATAATTTGCAAATCGGTAAGCGGACGGGTTAATAAAAGTTCAATTGTTCCCGATTTTTTTTCATCGGCAAAAGATCGCATTGTTATAGCTGGAATAAGAAACAAAAACACCCAAGGAGCAATAATGAACAAAGGGTCAATATTTGCATAACCGCTTTCAAGTACATTGGAATTATTACTTGAAGAAGAATCTAGCACCCACATGAACAAGCCTATAAGCAATAAGAACACCCCAATCGCAATGTAGCCAATCAGTGAACTTAAAAAACTACGGATTTCCTTTTTTAGTAATGTAAACATAAGCAGGTAACAAAAATACTATTTAAAACAGTATGGTAGGGCTGTTTTTTTATTACGACGAAAATACGAATTAATCACCCTTGGAAACTCCATTGTTTATATATTTTCCAACCTTGCAATGTTAATTATTGTTAAGTAAGTGGAAGCGCATTTAAAATTGGACAGCACATGGGTAAGATTCACCGAGCAGCGCAATATACTGGAAGGCTATCTATGAAAACAAAAAAACGCCCTAGCAAAATGTAGGGCGTTTTTTTATTGAACCATTCATAAAAATAATTAGAACAATCCATTAATCTCAGCATCAATTTTATTGATGATTGAACCTAGATCTTCAGCATTCTCAGAAAAATTATTATTGTCTACATCAATGATCAACAATTTTGCACCCGGATGCTCTTGCTCATAAGAGGTAATAAAAGCTTCGTAACGCTCATTCAACCGTTTTAAATAATCCAAACGGATTGCATTTTCATATTCACGTCCGCGTTTTGAAATCTGACTTACCAAAGTAGGCACGGAAGCGCGTAAATATATCAATAGATCAGGAGGAGAAATAAATGACTCCATTAATTTGAATAAAGCAAAATAGTTTTCAAAATCTCGGGTCGTCATTAAACCCATTGCATGTAAGTTTGGAGCAAAAATATACGCGTCTTCATAGATGGTTCTATCCTGAATAACGGTTTTTCCACTCGTTCGAATTTGCTGAACTTGCCCAAAGCGACTATTCAAAAAGTAGACTTGTAGATTGAAAGACCAACGTTGCATATCATCGTAAAAGTCATTCAGATATGGATTATCATCCGCATCCTCAAAATGAGGTTGCCACTTGTAATGTTTTGCTAAAAGAGTTGTAAGAGTTGTTTTACCAGCACCTATATTTCCTGCTATTGCTATATGCATACCTGAAGTAGAATAAAATAATTTAAAACTTTTTTAAAAACCGAAAAAACGAAAATACAAAATCTAAGGTGCTAAGCAAGAAAAAAAGTAGAAATTGTGGATAAGTTTTTTAATCGAGCAAAGGGCTGAATTATTCAGCAGAAAAGAGAGAGATAGCGTTTTTGGTTTGAAGTATCAAAACCCCCATTTCTAATCGAAAATTTAAGATATTCGACAAGGGGATATTAAATTCTTTTTCTTCTGTAGTTTTAATATTGTAGGACTTTATTTTGTCATTTTCCTTGTAATACACCCAATCCCCAATCGGTTGAATGGACAATGCATTTTTCACGGCAATCGTTTTGTAGTAGGTTCCATAGACGTCAAAAATCATGATCCCTGATAAAGGATTATTTAGATACACTTTATTATCATGTTCCAATAAAAAATCAGGGAGCAGTGCTACATTCAAAACAGACGTTAAATTACCCGTTTGTTGCGTCTTATTTACATTTTGATCAAAACGCAACAGCTCAAAATTTTGCTGATCATAGATCCATACACCATTATTATGTGAAGAACAAACCAATTGGGTTTGCTGAAAACCTACCTTTTCAAAATTAATTGGGTCGCCAATAGTGCTTAATGTATTATCAAGAAGAACAACTTGCAAAAAATCCTTGTAAAAAACTAAAATCCTTAACATGCTGGAAGCGTCAACAAAATTTATGTTCCCAAAGTTTTTGTTGCTGTATTTATAGAGTTCTTTTCCTGTCTTATCGTATTTTGTGAGTTCGTTTCCTTTTACCACATATACATTACATTGATTATCTGATGTAAAAAAATCTGAACCTGTATCAATTGTTTTTATAAGGGTGAATTTGCCTTGAGAAAAGGCAGTAGAAGAAATGAATAATAATAGATATAGTAACTTTCTCATCATCGAATAACGATCTAAATTTAGCAAATATTATTCTACATCTCCACTTCTAGCAAAAAAACGAGTTAGAATTTAATGCTTCATCAAACTCAGAATCTCCTCCACATACTTCCTATCATTACTTAAACGAGGCACTTTATGCTGGCCTCCTATTTTATTTTTAGACGCTAGCCACTTATAAAATGTTCCTGAGGGTAAAATCTGAACAACAGGTTGTTTTAATGCAAGATTCAGGTAACGTTTAGCTTCATAGTCCGAATTAATTGATTTCAAAGCGTTATCAAGCACTTCTGAAAAATAGGAAATACTAGATGGTGGAAGATCGAATTCTATTAACCATTCATGAGCCCCGTTTTCATTCCCATTCATATAAATGGGAGCTGCTGTATATTCCGTAATCCTGGCACCTGTTTTTTCGCATGCAATAGCTAATGCCCTATCTGCATTATCCACTATAATTTCTTCACCAAAAGCATTCATAAAATGTTTTGTGCGACCAGTAATTTTAAATCGAAACGGATACAAAGACGTGAACTGAATCGTATCACCAATCATATAACGCCAAAGGCCCGCATTGGTGGAGATCACCAAAGCATAATTCGTATTCAGTTCTACTTCATCCAATGATAAAGTTTTTGGACTTTCTTTTTCCAACTCACCAACAGGCAAAAACTCATAATAAATTCCATAATCCAACATCAACAAAAGTTCTTCAGAATTCCGTTGATCCTGAATTCCAAAAAAACCTTCAGTAGCATTATATAATTCCAGATAATTCATATCTGTTTTATTGAAGATAGATTTAAACTGTTCACGATAGGGATTAAAATTTACACCACCATGAAAATACACTTCCAGATTCGGCCAAACTTCAGCAATAGATCCTTTTCCTGTTTCTTCCAAAACGCGTTTCATGATCAACATCATCCACGAAGGCACGCCTGCCAAGCTTACCATATTTTCATTCATCGTTGCCCGAGCAATCTTCTCCAGCTTCTCATCCCATTTTTCTAGCAAAGCAATTGACAAGTCGGGTGCCCGAAAAAATTCCGCCCAAACAGGCAAGTTATTTATTACTATTGCTGAGAGGTCTCCATTTTGTGATTCATAATCGCCAAAATGATCCGTGACAAGGCTACCTGCTAGTGCTAAATTTTTTCCAGTAAATAATTGTGTTTCCGGATGGAGTGAACAATGAATAGAAATCATATCCCGCCCTCCATTGTAATGACAATCATTTAAGGACTCTTCACTGACAGGTATAAACTTACTTTTATCGTTCGTGGTCCCTGATGATTTTGCAAACCACTTTATTTCCGTATTCCATAAAATATTTTGCTCACCTCTGCGAATCCTATCAATAAAAGGTTTTAGCGTTTCGTAATGCTGGATTGGAACATTGTTTTTAAATTGCTCCAAATTGAAAATGTTTTTATAATCATACTTTTTTCCCCATTCAGTATCCTTTGCTGAAGAAACCAACTTCAACAGCCATTCATGTTGAACATCATCCGGATATTTCATAAACAGATCTATCTGATGCATTCGCTTTTTCATCCACCAGGATGCTATTGAATTTAAAATGGGCATAGGATCAAACTATTTTTTTATACAGCATGCTTATTAAACTACTTCCCTTTTCTATTTGTAAAATAGGCTCCTATTTCACTTAACGGAAGTGTATTAAAACACATCTCTTTGGTCAACATTCCTTTGCGAGCAACACACGTTCCAAAATACATATCGTGATAGCCCTGTTTTTCATGAGCATCCGGGTTAATAGCAACCTTCACCCCTTTTTCCATACAGTAAGGGATCCAACGCCAATCGATATCCAAACGATAGGGATGCGCATTCAATTCGATAACAACACCGTTTGCGGCACATGCATCAATAACTTTTTTATGATCGATAGGGTATCCGGGGCGCGATAACAATAGCCTTCCAGTTGGGTGCCCTAAAATAGTTGTATATGGATTTTCTATTGCAGTTATCAGTCGTTCTGTTGCTTTTTCTTTGTTCATCTTTAAATTAGAATGAACAGAGGCAACAATAAAATCAAATGTTTTCAGCACATCTTCGGGATAATCAAGAGATCCGTCATTTAAAATATCGCTTTCAATTCCTTTAAAAATTTTAAATGGAAACAATTTTTTATTCAACTCAGAAATTTCCTGATGTTGTTCTAAAACACGTTCTATTTTTAAACCCTCAGCATAAAAAGCAGATTGAGAGTGATCACAAATTCCAAGATATTCATATCCTAATTCCTTGCAATATTCAGCCATGTCTTTCAGCGTATTCATACCATCGCTGTATGTGCTGTGATTATGTAAAATACCGCGAAGATCAGCTAACTCAATCAATGTCGGGATTTTGTTTTCTGTTGCCAAAACAACTTCATTCATCCCTTCACGTACTTCCGGTTCAATGAATGGTAAGTTCAGCGCTTTAAATATTTCTGCCTCAGATCCTGCATGCCAACCTTCGATTTCTTGAATTGAAATAGAAGAAGACGTTAGTTTTTCAAAATGCGCTGCAGCACCCGTTGTTAAAAACAATTTAGAATAAAAATCAGATACAGAACATGTAATGAGTTGAATTGCAATTCCAAATCTATTTTCAATTTCATCCACACTAACCCCTCTATCAGAAGCAATAAGAATCTCGATCTTGGTAACAACCTCGCATTTTCTGCGCATCTCACCCGTAAGTGATACCAATTCCGTTTTGTATTTCTTTTTTAAACAATCAACAAGTTCACATGCAAATTTTTCTACAGAGGCATAATGAAACTTACCAATATTCGATTGAAAGAACTCGATTTGTTTTTTTATCGCCTCTTGGGTCTTTGCTCCAAAACCCTTGAGGGTTATTAATCTGTTTTCATTACAGGCATAAAGCAACTCCCCTACACTTTCAATTTCTAGTTCACGCCAAAGCTGTCCTACTTTCTTCGGACCAACGCCTTTTACTCGAAGCATATCAATCACGCCGATTGGAGTTTTTTCTACCATTTCGCGCAACTCCTTTAACGCTCCTGTTATGAGCAATTCATTTATTTTTGCTGCAATGCCTTTTCCTATTCCCTCTATCTTTTCTAATTCTGTCAATGATTTACCTTCCAGCACAATGTCCGTTTTATCTAACCTGTACGCAGCATTAGCAATGGATTTGATCTTAAAAGGATTCTCTTCATGCAACTCCATCAATTGGGCTGTCAATTTAAGAGCCTGTGCAATTTCTTCTGTACTCATGTTGTAAATTTACAAGTTTCATTCAATTTTGGGAGCAGTTTATTTTATTTTTTTATGGAACATTCGCCCGCTTTTCTCTGCAATCTTTTTGCAAAAAAGCAAAAAGGATTTCCGCTGCAATCGGGGCTAATACAAATGATTTTTTTGCCAATAAGAAAATTATCAGGATGATATTTAGTAATTTTAAACTTAATAACTATCTTTAAATAAAATTTGTCAAAAATGCGTTTTAAACTTACCTCCTACTTATTCTTTCTGACTATTTTATTATCAGCAAAAAGTTTTGCGCAATATGGAGCAATGCCACCATTCACTGTTCAAATTGAAGCAATCAACGGAATCAACATACCCGGACTTCATTCATTTGCTTTTGCACAATCGGGTGATAAATGGTTATTTGTAGGAGGAAGAACAAATGGTTTACATGGCGTAAACAGTAGCGATGGTTTTCCACCAGAATTTAAGAACGATGCCGTAATAGTTGTGGATACTACCACATGGACCTATTATCAAGCTGATCTTAACCAACTACCGAAATTAATTGCAGACCCCATGCGCTCCTCCAATATGGAATATATCCAAGAAGGAAATTATTTATACATGATGGGCGGTTATGGTTACGACAGCACGTTAAGTTTTTTTACAACATATCCAAAACTTACAGCAATAAATGTGGACAACATGATCAATGCTGTAATCAACTCTTTGCCTATCGCTTCTTCTGTTCGTCAGGTAATAGACACTAACTTGGCTGTGTGCGGTGGCGAACTTGGAAAAATAGGAACAACCTATTACTTAATGGGGGGACATAAATTTGGCGGACGCTATACGGATCCAGATATCGGATTATTCACTCAAAAGTACAGCGACAAATTAAAAAAATTCAATCTAACTGACGATGGGACAACAATTACCTTATCGGGATTTACCTATCAAACAGACACGAACAATTTCCATCGCAGAGATTTCAATATGGGACCAATCATTCAACCCAACGGTGCTGAAGGATTGGAAGTATTTGGAGGCGTTTTCAGAAAAGATACCCTCGCCCCTTTCCGCGAACCGATAACCATTGATGCTGGAGGAACATCCATCAACTTCGCTTACAAGCAGGTAATGAGCCAGTATACGTGTGCCATGATACCTGTTTATGATTCTGCAACTCAAACCATGTACACCACTTTTTTAGGTGGCATTAGTTTATTTGATTACAACACCACGTCACACTTAGTTGCAAAAGATACGCTGATTCCCTTTATCAAAGATGTAACAACACTTACAACACATGCAAGCGGTCTAGTAGAAGAAACCGTTTTACCTACTCAGCTTTCCGGATTATTAGGTTCAAATGCGAAGTTTATTCCAACGCAACACGTACCTTCTTATGCGAATGAGGTAATCAAAATTAGATCGATGTCAAATACAAAAACATTGGTCGGGTATTTATTTGGCGGCATCCGAGCGGCTCAAAACAACTTAGGTTCAAGTAGAAGTAACGACACCATCTACCGCATTTATATCACTCCAAATAATAATGTTGGCATAGATGAAGCAACAAACACCATTCAAAATTCGATACTGTTTCCTAACCCAACTGTGCAAAACGCAACACTGCTTTTTTATTTGAAAAATACGGCAACGATAAAAATTACCTTATTTGATATTACGGGGAAAGAAATGATGCAAATTGCCAATGAAGAAATGCAAAAAGGAAATAACCAACTAACTATTCAAACCTCTAAACTTTCCCCTGGGATTTATATCTGTAAAATCCAAAATGATACGAGCGAACGACTGTTAAAGCTAATCGTAGTGAATTAATACATCCTAAAAAAAACTGCGCTTATCAAGTATCCCCGAGAATGCTGCTCCTGATGAAAATGCACTAGCTAAAGGTCTAAACAAAAAAAACCTCGAAAGAATATTCTTCCGAGGTCATTTTTTTATGTGATTATATACCCTCTTCCGTCTCAAATTTTTCAGGACGAGATTTATTCAATTACTATTATTGAGAAATCACCATTCGTTTTGTTTCAGAAAAAACAATCTTACTATTTTGTTTTACTTCCATTTTATAAAAATAACTTCCGGCTGCAAATTTTTCAAGATCAAAAATTTCAACTGTATGTGTTCCTGCGCTGATTCCTGTGGCATTTAAAATGGTTCTTATTTTACGTCCTGTCACATCATACAATTCAATTGAAACAGTGGATGTTTGAGAAACAGTGTAATCAATTTGAGTGGAACCAGTTGTAGGATTCGGATAATTTTGTCCGATGACAGTTGCAACAGTTTCATTAGAAACAACTCCGGTTGGCGTATGACAAATTCTATAGATCTGTCCTGATGTGGTGTAGCCACCTTTCATGGCATAAATACAACCGTCAGATCCTTCCTTCATGGTAGTTAACCCTCCAGTAGATGTAAGATCGGCCCAAAGAACATTACTTGTTACGGTATTATATGCTGGAGCATTTCCTAAGGTAAGATCATAAACACGTCCATAATCATTATCGGCAACCAATAAGTGATTATCAAATTCGGGCATAACAGAACCGGAGTAATATACGATACCTGTTATACCTCCTAAGGGAGCACTCCAAGTAGTGATTGGATTTACATAATTTGCATTGGCACAAGGCGTTGTTGTGGCTCCACCAGTGGTAACAATATAATTTCCTTCACAAGCCGACCAACCATAATTTTTACCTTTTACAACTAAGTTTATTTCATCGTACGCATTCCATCCATTCTCACTGGTATACATGGAATCGGAAACGGGGCTGAAACAGAAATCAAATGGGTTGCGATGCCCCCAGGTCCAAATACGGTCATCATTCCCTGTTGCAGGATCACCATCATCATAATATGGATTTGTGGTAGGAATCGTTCCATCAGAATTGATTCTCAGATTTTTTCCAAAAGGTTTGTTTAATTTATTGGCATAGTTCAAAACAGAATCGCCTTGATGAAAAGCCAGATCACCAATGGATACATATAATCTATTGGGGTCGGATGGACGGAAGTGTACATTTCCACCTACGTGATTACCCGCAACAGTATATGGGTTTAGATCGATATTTAAAATAACAGTTGGACTGGTACCCACATTTGCAACTTCAGTAAAACGAATGACACGCAATGAATTTGCAGTTAACCATTTATGAACGTAATACGCATACACATAATGATTTGTTGTAAAATTAGGGTCGATACAAATTCCTAATAATCCTCTTTCGAAATCGCAATTAACAGAATCCGTAAGATCATAAAAAGTAGACAACAACGTACCCGATGAACTGTAAGTCATAATTTTTCCATTCGCACAAGCACCAGCAGCATTACCACCTTTTAATGTGATCAGATATCTACCGTCTGGAGTGAAATCAAATGCTACAGGATAAGCTAACCCCGTAACCATTGTGGTTTTAACATACCCTGCAGGTAATGTTTGAGCAGTTGTTTTAAAAGTAACTACCGAGAAGAATAGAATAGAAAGAATAAGTATGATTTTTTTCATTAGCTGTTTTTTTTGTTGTGGAAACAAATATAGTAAATTCAAATTTAAAGTTTAGGCGAAACAATTTTTCTATATTTGGGGTAGATGAATATAGCCTATTTATTATTGGGGGGAAACTTAGGTAACAGGAAACAAAACCTGCAAAAGGCTTTGTTATTAATTGAAAAGCGGGCTGGTGGGTGCACTAAAAAATCGATGATCTATTTAACAAAAGCATGGGGAAATGAGCTTCAGCCCGATTTTTACAATCAAGCTGTATGTATTGAAACAAGCCTTAAGCCAAAAGAACTATTGGCATGTCTATTAAAAATAGAAGAAGCACTTGGACGGCAAAGAAATGGCGACAAATGGCAAGCAAGGACCATTGATATAGATATCCTTTTTTACAACGATGCACGCATTGATGATCCGGAGTTGAAAATTCCGCATCCTTTTATTCAAGAAAGAAGATTTGTTTTGTTACCTATGAATGAAATTGCTGAGAATTTTTTTCATCCTGTTCTTAAAAAAAGTATACAGCAATTATTAAATGAATGCAAAGATCCACTGGAAGTGGAAAAATTGTGAAATTAAAAAAGTCGAAATCGATAAGAATCGATAAGACAATTAATAAAATACCCGAACCATTGAATAACACCCCAACATACAATTATATCGTCGTAGAAGGGAATATAGGCGCCGGCAAAACCACATTAGCTACGAAATTGGCAAACGATTTACATGCACGATTGGTATTAGAGCAATTTGCCGATAATCCCTTCTTGCCAAAGTTTTATGCAGAGCCAGAAAAACATGCTTTTCCGCTCGAATTATCATTTCTAGCAGAACGTTATCATCAATTAAAAAAGGAACTTTCTACCCAGGATATTTTCAAGCCATCCATCGTCTCAGATTATTATTTTGTAAAGTCACTGATCTTTGCAAAATCAAACTTGAAAGAAGATGAATATGAACTTTACAGTAAATTATTTCATATCATAAACGGTTCGTTACCAAAACCCGATCTGTTCGTTTATTTGTATCACGATATAAAACGTCTTCAAGAAAACATAAAAAAAAGAGGTAGGAGCTACGAACAAAATATTTCGGATGACTATCTAATAAAAATACAACAGGCTTACTTTGATTTCTTCAAACAGCTGCCAGACCTCCGCATTTTGGTGTTAGATGTAAATAACATGGATTTTGCCAACAATTCAGCGGATTTTGAATTAATCAAGGAGACCATCCAAAGACCGTACAATCCAGGAATAACAAGCTTAATCGTAAAAAAAGACACCGAATAAACGAAATTTAATATTTTATAAATGAATAAAAACTTTCATTATTTGAAAAATTAATTATTTTTGCACCTAAATGCGAGGTATAATCTCAAAAAGAGTAACTAATCCATATAGAACTAAAAACATTCAAATGAAAAATCGATCGTTACAAACACTAGCTTTAGCTTTAATCACAGTTGTTGGGTTTACTGCTTGTACAGGGCTTGGTAAATTGGTTAAAAATGCTAACAAAATCACCTACAAGGTGACACCAAATCCAATGGAAATGCACGGTGATAGCATTCAAGTAACCATTACTGGAACATACCCAGCTAAAATTTTCCCTAAAAAGGCAACAGTAACTACTATTCCTGTTATTAAATATAATGGTGGAGAAAAAGCTCTAAAACCTGTTGTATTGATTGGCGAGAAAGTTACAGGTGTTCAAGGACAAAAAATTGCAAACAAAACTGGTGGAAATTTTTCTTACACTTCAGACAAAGTTGCATACATACCAGAAATGAAAGTGGCTACCTTAGAAGTAAGAGTTGGCGGACAAGTAAAATCTAAAAAGAAAGATCTTCCTGCTAAAAAAGTAGCGGATGGAACAATCATCACTCCTTTATTAGTTAAATCTGATGACAAAGCGATTGTTGGAAAAGATGAGTTCAAAAAAGTAGTGCCTCATTCTGAAACTGCAAATATTTTCTTTATTGTGAATCAATCACAAGTTCGCGGAACAGAATTAAACAGCGCTGAAATGAAATCTTTCAAACAATATGTTGCTGCTGCAGCTGTTAACCCAAACATTGCATTCAAAAACATGAATGTTTCTGCATATGCTTCACCAGACGGTGAATTATCATTAAACACTGATCTTGCTGAAAACCGTGCTAAAGAAGCTACAAAAGCGATGGAAGCAATGTTTAAAGACAAAAAAACGAAAGTAGATGCTGCTCAAAAAGATGAGTTTTACAATAAAGTAACTACTGCTGAAGATTGGGATGGTTTCAAAAAAGCGATGGAAGCATCTTCTATTGCAGACAAAGATTTGATCTTACGTGTTTTGACGATGTATCCTGACGGAGAAACACGTGAAAAAGAAATCAAAAATTTATCTAAAACATATACCGTTGTTGCTGATAAAATTTTACCTCAATTACGTAGAGCTGTTCTTACATTAAATGTTGAAGTAAAAAGCCGTACAGATGAGCAAATATCTAAATTAGCTGCTTCAACACCTGATAGCTTATCGGTTGAAGAAATTCTATATGCTGCTACATTGACACAAGACATCAATGCTAAATTAGATATCTACAAAAAAGCAGAAGCAAAATATGGTTCTGACTGGAGAACATCTAACAATGTTGGAATGATCTTATTGATCCAAAACAAATTAAACGATGCTGAAGCTGAATTCAAAAAAGCGGATGGTCTTTCTGCAAACAACCCTGTTATCAAAAATAACTTAGGAATTGTTGCTCGTTGGAAAGGTGATCGTAAAGCGGCAATGGATCTTTACAAATCGGCAATAAGCGCTGGTCCTGAAGTTTCTTACAACATGGGAATCGTTGAAATTCAAAATGGTAACTACCCTTCAGCTGTAGCTAATTTCGGTGGAGACAATTCTTTCAACGCTGCGTTAGCGAAGTTATTAAATGGTAATTCTGAGGGTGCTATGTCAACTATTGATAACGCTGCTGATAAAGACGC
The DNA here is from genome assembly GCA_947449315.1 of Bacteroidota bacterium. Taxonomy (GTDB): domain Bacteria; phylum Bacteroidota; class Bacteroidia; order 2-12-FULL-35-15; family 2-12-FULL-35-15; genus 2-12-FULL-35-15. Next base: position 113,950 of record CANFRC010000005.1, on the reverse strand, counting down.
TGCATTATCTTTCTATTTGAAAGCAATTGCTGGTGCTCGCCAAAGCAAAGCTGACGTGTTAACTAACAACTTAAAAGTTGCTATCCAAAAAGATGCATCTTTCAAACAAATGGCTAAAGAGGATGCTGAATTCATTAAATTCCGCGACAATGCAGACTTTAAAGCATTAACTAACTAATTTGGTCTTATAAGTAAAACTAAAAAACGTCCCACAGAGTTTGTGGGACGTTTTTTTATTATACTACTCAACATAAACAATTAAGCAGATTTTGTATTAATATTGCCAGTAGAAAAACTAGTTTAACGAGAATAGAAAATTATGTTCAAATTATCCACTTTATACCTAAGCTTCCTTTTTTTACTGATTTTTTCAGTCGAAAGTGCATTTTCCCGAACAGACAAGCCTACAGCCAACATTTGTTCGACAACAGTAAAACCAACTTCTGCTGAGCAAATTGCAAGTGACACTTCAAAGGAAAAAGAACCTTACTACTTTGAACTTAAAGCCATTGTAAAACAGTCGAAAGGTGATGAAAAAGATGAAATGTCAACCCCACTTGATAGTGTTCAGATCAACTTATACAGCGAAGATATTCTCATTTCTAAATTATGGACAAACAAAAAAGGGAAATGCACCATTCGAATGCCATTAAATAAAAATCTAAAAGTGGAAGTTGCTAAGAAAGGTTTTGTCTCAAAATCAATTGCCATCAACACAAAAATTCCGGAAAACAAAAAAGATGCCTTCCGTTTCAATTGTGAAGTAATGATTTTTGAAGAAATAAAAGGACTTGATGTTACCATACTAAATTCTCCTATAGCGAAAATCAACTACAGTGCTAGTCTTGATGGGTTCCGATACGATGTAAATTATACAAACAAGATCAATGGAGAATTAATGAACCTGTATAAAAAATACTATGAACTTCAAAAATCTATGAAGGATACCTTATTAATGGACAAACAGGCGCCTCAGAAAAAGCTACCTGTGAATGAGAAATAATTAACTACCCAATTTCAAGAACAGGTCCCACAAAACAATTCCCACACTGACCGATATATTTAATGAGTGTTTCGTTCCAATCTGAGGGATCTCAATCACACCTTCACTGGCATCAATTACATCTTGTTCTACACCTTTCACTTCATTTCCAAAAACGATGGCAATATGCTGTTTCTTGCTAGGAATAAAATTATTCAGCATGATAGCCGTTTCGGTTTGTTCAATAGCGTAAACAACATAATTATTGGCTTTTAATTCAGCAACAGCATCTAAGGTATTTTCAAAATATTTCCAAGCAACACTTTCTGTAGCTCCTAAAGCTGTTTTTTGAATTTCTTTATTGGGCGGTTGACCGGTGATACCACATAAATAAACAGCTTCAACTAAAAATGCATCCGCCGTTCTGAAAGCAGAGCCTACATTATTCAAACTGCGCACATTATCAAGAACAATAACAATAGGCGTTTTCGAAGACAATTTAAACTCTTCCACCGATTTACGATCCAATTCTTCGTTCAATAATTTTCTCATCCTTATTTATGCTCTAGTGAATATATGACAAAATCCTCATTTTTAAAAACTTCTCTTTCCCATTTAGAGGAGGAAGGTAAAACGGAAGCCGTATGTTTATTAATCAATAAAAACTTACATCCTTTGCTGATCAACCCTTGCAAATATATGGAATCATTCACCCTACTATCATCAATGGTCCATCCTTTTCTGTGAAGGAAATAAATTTGTTGCGGACCTTGTCCACCATTAATTGCAAATAGATCTTTCTTAGTTGAAACATGGTCTGCCACAGCTTCCAGGGAAAGTTTATACTTTTCACTGTTCTTTATAAGAAAGTCATGTTGCTGATTTAAAATGGCCTCCAACACAATTACAAAAACAAGGATTGACCTCCACCTTACATTCTTTATCTCCACCAATGCAAATCCTGCAACAAAAGCCATAATGGGCACATATGGAATTACATAATAATTGTGAACAGAGAACACAAAACCTGTTTTAACAATAAATAAAAAAAAGAACATTGTCCCAATTCCAAAAATTGCAAGTGGCAATATTTGTTTACGTTTTAGAATCAAAAAAATTCCGATCAAAAAAATTGTGAAACCGACAAAACTTTGCAGAGCACTAAAATAAAATTTCTCCAATGTGTCTGGCCCATAAGCGAGCAATTCTTTCAGGCCTTCCAAAAAATGTTTTGGGAAATACAGCTGAAAACCATACGCATCAAGCAAATAAGGCACCCAGAAAAAATACCACAAATAAACTACAAGTAAAAGTATGGTACCCGTTAATAGAATATTTCTTTTAACGGAAAAATCAATACGCTTATCAAACATTGGAATAACAAGCACACTGATCAAATACAAGGCAGGAATTTTTGACAACACAGCCAACGACGAGATCACAAAAAATAATAAAAGATAATGGACTCTCTTTTCATACAAATACATCAAACCATAATAGATACCAATCATAACAAGCGACATGCAAAAAACATCAGGCATTGACTTTCTTGAAAACGCAAACCAGATAGAAGATAACAGAAGTAAGGAAGAAAAGAAAGCAAGCTCTTCTGTAAAAAAACGTTTCAGGATCTTATAAAAATAAAAGATCCCAAGGGAGGAAAAGAAGAGACTAATTAAGCGGCCATACCAATGCGCATAACCGAATAATTTAGCAGCTAAAAAAATCAGATAATTATACAGTGGGAACTCCGATGCGATGATTCCTGTTTTATTTCCATCCATGTCAATACGCGGATACAAAATATTGGCATCCATTTCCAGAAAATTGCGCGCAATCATATTGGTAAGGGTTTGACGCCAATTATGACTTATCTCTAAGGGAGGATTGGTAATGCCAATCAAACGCAAAATAAAAAAGAATAATATCCAAAAGCGAATATCGGTCAGCCATTTATATTTTGCGAATGTGTTGTTATGATTAAAATCTAAAGCCATTTATACTTGCAAATCTATAAAAGAAATGCTCAAAAAGTGTTAAAAACTTTGCAATAGTGGTGTTTATAGGTTTCGTATTTTTACTCTTAATGGCAAAGAGTAAAGCAACAACAAAAACAACAGCAGCGGAATCCGAAACGCCACTGATGAAACAATACAATACAATCAAAGCAAAATACCCTGATGCGTTGTTATTGTTTCGTGTAGGAGATTTTTACGAGACTTTCGGAAGCGATGCCGTAAAAGCGGCAACTATTTTGGGAATTGTTCTAACAAAACGTGCCAATGGATCTGCTTCTTTTATTGAGCTTGCCGGTTTCCCTCATCACTCTTTAGACACTTATCTACCTAAATTAGTACGTGCCGGACAACGCGTTGCTATTTGCGACCAACTGGAAGACCCTAAACTAACGAAATCGATTGTTAAAAGAGGAGTTACTGAATTGGTAACCCCTGGAGTATCTTATAATGATAAAGTATTAGACCACAAAAACAATAACTTTTTAGCGAGCGTTTTTCTTGCTGAGAAAATGTGCGGCATCTCTTTTTTGGATGTCTCTACAGGAGAGTTTTTAGTAGCTCAGGGCCATCTCGAATACATAGACAAGCTTTTACAAAGTTTCCGCCCTAAAGAAGTATTGTTTCAAAAAAATAAGAAAAAATTATTTGTTGATACTTTCGGAGAGAAATTTTATACCTATGGATTAGACGACTGGGCATTTACATCTGAATTCGGATCCGATCTTTTATTAAAACATTTCGGAACGAAATCCTTGAAAGGTTTCGGAATTGAAGGGATGGACCAAGCTATTATTGCTGCAGGTGCAGCATTGCATTACCTCGCAGACACTGCGCATGATAAAGTAAAACATATAAGTACTATCTCACGCATTGAGGAAGAAAAATATGTATGGCTCGACCGTTTTACGATTCGAAATTTAGAATTATTCGGTTCTCAGAATGACAATGCAAAAACATTGATCGATGTAATCGACCATACAATTTCGCCCATGGGTGCACGTATGTTAAAACGATGGTTAGCATTGCCATTAAAAGATAAAGCGCCTATTGAAGAACGATTGGATGTGGTGGACTATTTTTTATCAAATGCGGAAGTAAGCGAACAGATCATTGAACAAATAGAATTGATCGGCGATTTGGAACGCATTATTTCAAAAGTAGCAACAGGGCGTATTTCACCTAAAGAAGTGGTTCAATTAAAAAGAGCCTTGCTTGCTGTTGAGCCAATAAAAATTGCTTGCGAAAAGTCCAAGAACAAATCGTTGCAAAAAATTTCTGAACAACTCAACCCTTGTAAAAGCATTGTTGAACGAATAGAAAAAGAAATTACAGCAGACCCTCCCTACCTTATCATTAAAGGAAATGTGATAGCAGAAGGAGTTAATGCAGAACTGGATGAATTAAGAACTATATCTGTTTCAGGAAAAGATTTCTTGTTACAGATCCAGCAAAGAGAGAATGAAAAGACGGGCATCAGCTCATTAAAAGTAGGGTTTAATAATGTGTATGGGTATTATTTGGAAGTAACAAACACGCACAAAGATAAAGTACCCAGTGATTGGATGCGTAAGCAAACATTGACAGGCGCAGAACGCTACATCACACCGGAATTAAAAATTTACGAAGAAAAAATATTAGGAGCAGAAGAAAAAATACAGGCACTTGAATTAAAAATTTTTAATGAACTGGTAATCGAATTGATCGATTTCATTTCGACCATTCAATTGAATGCCTCATTGATAGGGCGAATCGACTGCTTATTATCCTTTTCTGTTATTGCACAAAAAAACAATTATGTACGACCGCATATTTTTGAAAATGATATACTAGATATTAAAGATGGCCGTCATCCTGTCATTGAAAAGCAGCTGCCTCTTGGTGAAGAATATATTGCAAATGATGTTTACCTCGATAACGATAAGCAGCAAATCATTATGATCACAGGCCCCAATATGAGCGGTAAATCAGCCTTATTAAGACAAACAGCCTTGATTGTATTGATGGCGCAAATGGGAAGTTTTGTGCCAGCAAAACATGCTAATTTAGGACTAGTAGATAAGGTATTTACGCGCGTTGGAGCTTCCGATAATATTTCATCGGGAGAATCCACATTTATGGTTGAAATGAATGAAACAGCTAGCATATTAAATAACCTATCAAACAGAAGTTTAATTTTATTAGATGAGATTGGTCGCGGAACAAGTACCTATGATGGAATCTCAATCGCATGGGCAATTGCCGAATATATTCATGAAAATACTTCAGCAAAAGCAAAAACACTTTTTGCAACGCACTACCATGAATTAAATGAAATGACCAACACCCTGCCTCGCATTAAAAATTACAATGTATCGGTAAAAGAAATTGGCAATAAAATTTTATTCATGCGCAAACTCGTTCCTGGTGGAAGCGAACATAGTTTTGGAATTCATGTAGCAAAAATGGCCGGTATGCCCAAGAAAGTGCTTGACAGAGCCAATCAGATTTTATCAGAATTAGAAGGACAACGCGAAGGAAAGGGTAAAAATGAATTTGCTATCGGAAGCAAACAAAACGCGAAGGCAATCAACCAACCTGAATTTCAAACGATCCCGAACACTGCACAAACTGAAACAGAAAATATGCAATTAAGCTTTTTCCAATTGAACGACCCTGTATTGGAAAATATTAAAGAGGAACTTCAGAAGACAGATATCAATATGCTGACACCCGTTGAAGCCTTAATGAAATTAAATGAGATCAAAAAAATGATTGGTGGCTAAAGCAAAATAAGAATTCTGTGGTTGCTGTAAAATCCCATACGTTAACACAACAAAACATACAAAGAATTGAAAAAGTTGTAATTCTTGGTTCTAGAAAATTGGAAGTGGGAAAAGCTTAGCATTTGTAAAGAAAAAAGGCCCCAAACTTTCGTTAGAGGCCTTTTGTGATTTCAAATAAAAAATCGAAACTTAATTTTTCTTCTCGGCTGGCAAAATAGTTATAGCCTTATGTTTTTTAAACTCAGGTGCCGTAGATGTTATTATTTGCGATGGCGATGGCATAAGTATAATTGTTGCATTATTTTTTTTAGTAGTTGCTGCTGTAGGAGCAACTGCTGCTGGTGCAGGAGCAACCGTTTGTCCCGCTTTTATTTTATCGGAATTGTTACCACTTTGAGCAAACACGGCTGAAACAGCCAATAAACAAATTCCTACTACGAATATTTTTTTCATCAGAATTCTTATTATTACTGATTAATAAATGTGACAGTTAATTCTCCTTGTAATACAGAAGTATTATCACCGCCTAATGTAGCAGTAGCAAGACCTGTACTCACCCATGCTCCGGCAATTCCAACAGTATGCGTTCCTGCAGTAAGCACAAAGGTCTGGCTAAAGGAAAAAACAGCAACCCCATCTGGCACAGCACTATTAACAGACAAACGTTGATACCCACCATTTGTTGGGGGAAATCCATCAATTGTAAGCACGGCATCCACTGTTGCATTGGCTGCTGAAGTTCCTGCAACACCAATGTCTGCCGAAATAAGTGTTTTACATCCAGCAGGAACAGTGATGGTAACAGGAAAACCAGTTACATAAGTAAGCCCTGTTACTGCACTAGTCAATGCAAGGCCTCCAGTAGTGAAATAAGTAGTAGAATTTTGTCCCGCTGTTCCAGCTACTCCTGTCGCTCCAACAGCACCCGTTGCTCCTGTAGCACCTGTCGTTCCAGTTGCACCTGTCGTTCCAGTAGCACCTGTCGTTCCAGTAGCACCTGTCGTTCCAGTTGCACCTGTTGTTCCTGTAATTCCAGTAGCACCTGTTACTCCAGTAGCACCGATTGCTCCAGTAGCTCCCATTGCACCTGTAGCTCCTGTAGGGCCAGCAGTTCCGCTTGCTGCATAAAGTGCATAAGGAACACTTAACAATTGTGCTGTTCCCATTGGAAGATATCCCGATCCGAAATCAACTTCAACTTCTAACCATTTTTCAGCAACACCCCAAGGAATACTCGAAAACGTTCCAGATACTGGGGTTCCGTTTCCAATCTCAAGGCTCATAAGCCCAAATGTATTTGTTGTTGTTGATTGTGTTTCTTGATAAAGTGTTGTTCCCGCTGCAGAAACATTGTGTATTGTTACACGCACCGATAGTGATGCACTCGCCATTGGATTTCCTGAAGCATCGCGCGCAATCCCCTGATACTTGAATGCTTGTGGCGCTTGAGCAAATAAGCCCGCAGTAATGAGCAAGAAAAGAGTAGTAATAAATTTAACGTTTTTCATGTGATTTTTTTATTTAATGATTTGTGTTCTGAACTTATTTTATTTTGCTTATTGTAAACGAAACCTTTGTATTACTTGCTGTATTGTAGATGTTCAAATAATAGATTCCAACATTCAAGTTCCCCATGGGTATCACATTCAGAGAGAGGTCTTCAATCGATTTTGAAAAAACAATCCGACCCTGTACATCGAACAAATCAAATGTGTAGAACGAATTGTCTACTCCGAAAAAATGAACATTCAAATAATCGGAAACTGGATTTGGATATACATCAAACTCCGAAACAGAAGGAAGAGTGCTAACAGATGTAGCAATGTTTACCCATGGCTGATGAAACCCTTGAGTTATACTATTCCCTCCATTAAAGGTTTCAGTCATCATCTCTCCGACCGTCCAATCGATATTACCAGATGCAGAAGTTCCGAAAGCGCCTGTGCTTCCTACAACTGTTGGGATAAGCGATTGGGAAAAACAGAAAGTAGAAGAAAAGATCCACGCAAAAAGTATGAGTATTTTTTTCATTCGTTTTTTATTTATAATGCAATATAATAAAAAAGACCCATTAAAAAAAATAAATTGAGATTAAAAAGTGTTACTATCCTAATGATTCTATAAAAATACTACACCACAAAATGCCAATTATTAGATGTATTTTTTCTTTTTGAAAGCAAGTATTCAGCACAATTAATTTACATGTAGCAATGCGTGGATAATAGCCCGTATCATTGATAGAAGAATTAAATGAAGGAAAGTAAATGAGAGTTTTAATAATTACTGGTAATCAAAAAGACCAAAGCATGCTTTGGTCTTTTTGATGTTGTACCCGGGATCGGACTTGAACCGATACATTCGCAATGAATACAGGATTTTAAGTCCTGCGTGTCTACCAATTCCACCACCTGGGCATTCCACTGAGCATAGCACTCAGTTATCTAAAAAAATAACCTCTCAAAAAGAGAGGTGATCTCTTGGAGCGAAAGACGGGGTTCGAACCCGCGACCTCGACCTTGGCAAGGTCGCGCTCTACCAACTGAGCTACTTTCGCATTAACCTACTTTCGTTGAATTTAGGATTGCAAAAGTAAGTATTTTTTTAATTCTGCAAAATATTTAAGCTAAAATCATTTTGATTTTATTTTACCATAGAAATCGGCTTATTTTGCCATAAAACGTATATTTAAGGAGTAAATGAAGCAATTATGGAAAAAATGAACAAAGTAATGGCTGGTTATCACATGCTGATGATCTTGTCGCAGGTAGATGGAGAGTTTGATCATTCAGAAGGAAAGGTGATTATTAATTATTTAAAGGAAGCTTTTCCTTTTAGAGTTAATTTGGATGGTGAAATGGATATTATAAGCACCCTGCCAACCGAAGATTACTTTATTCATTTCAATAATGCCATGAACGATTTTTATGAGGACTCAACCCAACAAGAACGAGTGGATTTCCTGAATTTTGCTGTTAAACTTGTAAAAGCCGATAAAAAGATCACGCCAGAGGAAAATAAATTTCTGAAAGAATTGTTCTTTGCCTGGGATTCGGAACACGAAGAATAAATTAATAACAATCACAAACTATTTTAGTCTACAACCATCATTTTGCATGCCCTCCCAATTGTTAATACATGGAAGATGTCATCAAGAAAGTCATGTCTAAAAGCAGACCACAGTTATAAAATTGCCTTAAAAACAAAAAAACTTCGTTACCAATCGATGAAGAAAAGTAACGAAGTAATAAACAACAATTATTTTATTTATTTGTGGTATTCGAACTATTGATGGTGAAGTGAATGGTAATGATATAATGATCTTCCTCGCCTCCATTGCAATTGCCTGAGTGAGCAGGTGGAAACAAATGAGGTTTCGGCTTACCACTACCGCCTGTCGGAGGCTGATTTGCAGGGTTTTCTTCGACATTCGCAACTACTACCATGTCTGTTCCTGTATAATTTAAGCTGGGAGTGTATTGATAAATTCTATTACCTGAAACATCCTTACCAACTTCACTAATTGAAAAATGTGCCGACTGCGTTGTAATTTCATATGCGTCATCACGTTTATTTTTTGGTAATGAAAAGGTATAAACTTCATTTGCCTTTAATTGAATGTCGAACGATTCATTGATCGGCGGCTTGTGATTTTGTTCTTTTTTGCATGATTGCATTCCAATCATTGCAACGCTTACTGCTGCAAACAATAAGGTCATTTTTTTCATCTTCTTCATTGGTTTAAATTAATTTATACGGGGGATGTACTTGTTAGACGACAGCCTTTTAATAAACTTGCGCCGACTAACGAACGTTTATTTCATCGACAAATAGAAAGGCATCGCCACCTGCACCCTGGTGCCCTTCGGGAAGTTTTCCGAAATTGTATGCCTTCACTTTCACATATCGTGCATTTATTGGCTTTGAATGCGTTGCAGCAAATTCTTTTATTTGAGTTATGTAATCGTCTGGTTTTACTGTATTTTCAACTGTTTCAACAAGCGTATAGTTCACATTATCTGATGATGTGTAATATTCCACTCTAACAGGCATCAAAATCCACGAGCGTGAATCCTGCAAAAAACCTGCGCTGAAAAAATGCACAGGTATCTTTTTTCCAAAATCGACAATCGCTTCAAAATCTTGCGATTGATAGCCTTGCCATTCTCCTTTCCTCCAATTGACATCGCCACGCAAACCGTCAATAATTCCTTCGTCGCCACCAGCTGTATATTGAGGATTGTAATTAGAATTTATTTTTATGACCCAATGATTCGGGCGTTTATAAAAAGAGCCTGAAACCGTATCGCTTTTCATATTTTTATTATCAATGTAAGCAACAACCGTTTTAGATTTTTGGATGGTGAACGACTTACGATAGGGAACAAATTCCAGCGGTTGGGTAGCGCTATCGCTGCAGGAATACACTATATTATCTTTAGAAGAACCAGCACTCAATGTGATTAGCAGGCTATCATCAAAAACACGAGATTTTGCATTGATTGTTGGGACGGGCAAAATAAGATCAGCGCTTTTAATGGGTGAAGAAAATGTAGTATCAGATACATCATCGGAAGGTGTACCCGACATTTTCAAAGAAAGAACCCCACCCAACATCAGTGACTGATAACTGGCAGATAGCCCACGAAGCGGAACACCATTCAAGACATACTTCTGGACATAAAAATGAGTGTTAGATAAATCAGAAGCATCGATCTCAAAAATTTTAGCATTTTCTAAATGAATTTTAACATGATTAAAAACAGGCGTTCCGAATTCAAAATTCCCTCCACCCGGAATGACTGAATACAAGCCTATTGCATTTAAAACATACCATGCACTCATTTGGCCACAATCTTCATTCCCTATTAAACCATCAGGCGCTGCTTTATAAAATTCATTCATTATTTGATGAATTCGGTATTGCGTCTTTTGGGGCTTATTTACAAAATTATAGAGATATGCCATATGATGACTGGGTTCGTTACCATGAGCATATTGCCCAACAAGACCAGATATATCAGCTTGTTCTCGGCCTGTAGTTTGACTAGAAGTGGTGAAAAGTTCGTCCAGCTTTTTCTCGAACATATCATTTCCTCCCATCATTGCAATTAATCCTGTTACATCCTGAGGGACAAAAAAAGTATATTGCCAGGAATTTCCTTCCGTAAAATTATTATTGACTTCACGCGGCTCAAATGGCTCCAACCATCCTCCATTTTTCTTAGGGCGCATGAAACCAGTCTTCTGATCAAAAAGATTTTTCCACGATTGCGAACGTTTCATAAAGTAATCGTAATCTGAATTTTTGTTCAAAACCTTTGCCATCTGGGCAATACACCAATCATCATAGGCATATTCTAATGTTTTAGAAACACTCTCCGGCTCATCATCCATACTAATAAAGCCATTTTGTTTGTATGCTTTTAATCCTAAATGATCCAACATGGCACTGTGTTTACTTGCTTCAAATGCCTTTTCGTAATCAAAACCTTTTATACCTTTCACCATTGCATCGGCAATAACGCTGACCGAATGATACCCAATCATACAATCGGTTTCATTGCTTGCAAGTTCCCAAACAGGTAATCGGCCACCTTGCTCGTATTGTGCTAAAAAAGTATTGATATAATCGGAAGTGCGCTTTTGATCAATCAACGTGTACAATGGATGTGCTGCACGAAAAGTATCCCACAACGAAAAAACAGAATAATAGGTAAATCCTTCCGCCTGATGAATCTTATTATCACGTCCTCTATACATTCCATCTACATCCATTGCAACATTTGGTTGAATTAGGGTATGGTACAAAGCGGTATAAAAAATTTTCATTTTTTCTTTATCTGAAGACACCACTTCTATTTTACTTAATTCTTTATTCCACATCTCTTCCGCCACTTGCTTCGTTTTTTCAAAATCCCATTCCGGTAGTTCTGCTTCCAAATTTTTTCTAGCTCCTTCAATACTAACAGTAGATATTCCAACTTTTACATAAATGGATTTACTCTGGTTAGAAAATTTAAAGGCGTGCCGATTGATGATATTCAAACCTCCCGTTTCTAAATTCTTTGATTCAACAAAAGGTTCGGAAAATTTTGCAACAAAATAGATGTGCTGATCCTTTGCCCATGCCTCACTCCTTCTCATCCCTTCAATTTCAGTATTACTCACTTCTTTAAAGGAAGCCTCCAGGGTTTTATCTCTGTGAGACAAATCAAGAATGATCCAAGGAGCTGCCTTATTTGTAAACGTATATTTGTGAAAACCAACACGTGTAGTTGCTGTTAATTCAACATTTACACCGTTATCCAATTTAACTGAATAATATCCTGCGCTCGCTTTTTCATTTTTGTGTTTGAATGAAGTAGAATATGTATGGTGCAGAAAATCTGTTGATGTAATTTCTTCGGATGTTGGAAATAACAAAATATCTCCATAATCACTGCAGCCCGTTCCACTCAAATGGGTGTGAGAGAAACCATAAACTATTGAATCACTATAATGATAGCCACTACATCCATCCCAGCTACCATCAATACGCGTATCGGGAGAAAGCTGAACCATTCCAAATGGAACAGTCGCGCCCGGAAACGTATGTCCATGACCACCTGTGCCAACCATAGGGTCGACATATTGAACATAGTTAAATTGTTGAGCTGTGCATGCGCACAAGACTAATAAAAGCGGAATAAAGAATAACTTTCTCATTTCAATATGTATCAATCAATGATTTTATTTTTATTTTTTTTAGAAGATCTGGAATGTATTTACCAGCAGGTAAATAAATTACTTTTTGTTGGTGTGGTAAAATATCAAAATAATTATCAGACAAATTTACGTTTGTTCCTTCTATCTGAATACAAACATCTTTCGCAAGTACGTCTGAAGAAAGAACAATAGCTTGCTTTTCGTGATCAAACGTTAGGTTGTAATTAATTTTAGAAGGTTGCAATTGGAGATCTTTGGGTTTAACAAAATAATACAACTCATTTATCTCCTCCAGTGAGCTTGTCTTTACTAAGGTCAATGATAAAAATACTTGTTGAGGATCATATTTTTGAAACTCCGCTTTTGAAACAGAATCATAAATATTGGAGCTGTTCGGACGAATTACCAAAACTCTTTTCTTTGTCCACAATGTTTCTCCCTTAAAATTCATCAATGAAATCATCAATTCCTGATTCAAAGAATCCAACCCGTCATTGATAATATATATCTGTAGTTGTTCGTTTTTTTGTGCAACAGCTATCAGTACATTTTTGTAACTCCTTCTGACTTGAAAATGGGATGCTTTCCAATTTCCATAATAATCTACAGAGCTCCAGGAAGTCACAGGCCAACAATCATTCAATTGCCAATACATGGATCCCATGCAATACGGCTTCGCCCTTCTATGAGCCTCTATTGCAGTTTTCATACCTTCTGCCTGTAATAGTTGCGAAACATAACTGTAATCATCAAATTTTTTTGGAACAACATAATCGCGTTTCATATACGTATTGATTATATCATAACCATTTGTATTTTTCTGATGCGCAAAATAATTCACTGAATCAATTTTTGATATTCCTTTCTTTTCAGAACCAACAATACCTGCCTTTTTAAAAGTCGTGACATCGGGCATTCCCTGAAATCCATATTCACTAACAAACCTTCCAACTTTACTATTGTAATTTTCAAATGATTCACCTCCCCACCAAACGCCCCAATAATGTGAATCTCCCTGTTGTAAACTTTCTGGATGCCCCCAACCGATTGATGGAGATGATGGCCAATAATTTCGAACCCCGTCTTGCTGATTGACTATTTCTTTTATAAAATCATTGAATAAAATGGAATTGTTCTGATAAATGGTTGAAGAATCTTTTTCAGAGTAGTGATACTGTTTTTGCCATTCCCAATTTTTCCATCCTTCATCCACTTCATTATTTCCACACCATAAAGCCAAAGAAGGATGATTCCTCAAACGATCAACCTGATCAATCACTTCTTGCGCAACATTATTCACAAAATGATTATCGCCGGGATACATGGCGCAAGCAAACATAAAATCCTGCCACACTAAAATCCCCTGTTCATCACATTGATTATAAAATTCATCATCGGCATAAACGCCTCCACCCCACACCCGCAACATATTCATGTTAACTTCAACTGCATTTTTAACACACTTTTTATAATCCTCTTTTTGCATACGAGGTAAAAAATTATCCGATGGAATATAATTGGCTCCTTTCATGAAAACAGGAACTCCATTCAATTTAAAATAAAAAGATGCACCAATGCTGTCTTTATCTTGAATAAGCTCTATTGTTCTCAAGCCGATGGTCTTTATTCCATGGTAGCAAACACGATCACCTTCTTTTATTTTAAGTGTAATTGGATATAAATTCTGCTTCCCTAAGCCGTTGCACCACCACAATTTAGGCTCTTCTATTATACAATGAAGAACAACCTGATTATCGCCTTTTTTCAGAACAACAGGAGCTTCATTAATTCTTGCTGTGTTCCCACCTGGAAAAGAAATAACGTAGTTCGCAGATATATCCACTTTAGTATCCACATCACTACTTATATCAAATTCGAATCGTACACGTGCTTCATTTTTACTGATCGAATCCTGAATAAAATGAACTGAATTTACTTTCAATCCACTCCACTCGATCAATTTTACACTTTTCCAAATACCGCAAGTCACAAAGCGTGGACCCCAATCCCACCCATATTGATATTGCGCTTTTCGAGCAAACACTTTTTCATCTCCGGGCAACGTATAAGGTATTTTTTTTGCTTCTTCTTTTCCTTTTATTACGGCAGATTCAAAAAGAATGTATAATTTATTTTCGCCTTTGTGTAAGTATTTTTTTACATCCACATTCCATCGGCGAAACATATTGTCAGCAGTAATAATTAATGAATCGTTTACATACACTTTTGCGTAGGTATCCAATCCATCAAATTGCAACTCTATATGAGATTGCGCCATTTCTTTTTGAGTGATCCTAACAGAAGTGCTGTATTCCCAACTTTCATTCTCGATCCATTGTAATTGTTTTTCATTGTTACCAAAAAATGGGTCAGGGATTAATTTATTGTTGAAAAGATCTGTATGAACCGTCCCGGGAACCCTTGCCGAATGCCAGATTGCTTCGCCTTTCTTTTTAAATTTCCAAGTAGATGATGAATTTAAACTTCTTTCAATCGGAACCCTATTCATAGATTGCGAATACGAAGCAAACGAAAGCATCAAAAAAATAAAATAGGTTACAACATTCACTTTCATCCCAATTTCTGCTTAAGCAATTTAACTTCATTCAAATCTGCAAGATTATTTTTTATGATGGCAGATGAATGATAAAAAGAAGTGTTCACTTTTTCTTTCAATAAAGAAATATTGGAGGAGCGAACTCCACCTCCCGGCATAATGGATATTCTTCCATTTGAATAGTTGACCAATGCTGATAATTGAGAAATGCCATCCATTGCAGATTTTGTTTGTCCAGAAGTTAGAATGGTTTTAAATCCACACGCAATAACATCTTCTATATTCTTGCTAAGATTTTGTGAAACATCAAATGCACGATGAAAAGTACACGGAAAAGGTTTCGCCAATTCAACCAATGTCTTATTTTGTTCTTTATTAACGCTTCCACCATCGTTCAATATTCCGAAAACAAAACCATTCACTTTCATGTCTTTGAAATGAAGAATGTCTTTTTTCATTTGCTCAAATTCATCCCTTGTATAGATAAAATTTCCACCACGAGGACGAATCATCACAAACAAATCAATCGCAATTAATTTTCGAGCCGTTTCAACTGTGCCATAATTAGGCGTAACACCACCCAGAGAAAAGTCATCGCATAACTCAATCCTGTCTGCACCACCTTCTTGAGCAATTAATGCTGATTCGAGATTAAAGCAGGCTATTTCGAGTTTGTGGTTGTTCATGATATTTTACTACTATTTTCATCGTGCAATTCTCCTTTAGAAAAAGAGAGGCTATTCCAGATCATGTATGAATCGATTAGACTTTCAAATGAAATTCTGCATTGATTAAACGATTCCCTGTGTTATCATGCACGGCATAATTAAATCCGCTTTGAACACAATATGAACCGTATTCGCCGTTTTTATTTAAGGCAATAAAACCAACTTGAATATCTTTCAGATTTTTTTTTCTATTAGCAGTCAATTTCACGACTCTATCTACAGCTATTCTGCAGGCTTGATCAGGAGAATTCCCTTGGCGCATCAATTCAACCACCAAATGACATCCAGCTATACGTATTACTTCTTCACCATGACCTGTTGCTGTTGCAGCTCCAATTTCGTTATCAACATACAAACCGGCTCCGATAATAGGTGAGTCGCCAACTCTGCCATGCATCTTATAAGCCATTCCACTTGTGGTACATGCACCAGATAAATTACCCGCTGCATCCATAGCGATCATTCCGATTGTATCATGATTTTCTATATTTACAATTGGTTTGTAATTGCTCGTTTTCAACCATTCTTTCCATTCCTTTTCAGAATCTTCAACCAATAAATTCTCTTTCATAAACCCTTGGGATAATGCAAACTGCAAAGCGCCATCACCAACCAACATCACGTGTGGTGTTTTTTCCATCACCGCCCTTGCTACTGAAATAGGATGTTTTATAAATTCTAAACATGCCACAGAACCAATATTTGCATTTTCATCCATGATGCACGCATCAAGAGTAACCCTGCCATCTCTATCCGGACGTCCTCCATATCCAACACTTCGTTCAGTTGGATCACCTTCCGGAATTTTAACACCCGCCTCCACTGCATCCAATGCGTTACCGTTATTACTTAATACTTGCCACGCAGCTTCGTTTGCTTTTAATCCAAAATTCCAGGTGGATAATACAATTGGCTTTACACTATCCTTTTTCAGCATCACCTCCTTTACGAGGGAATTTGCATCCGAATTGGAAACCAATAGTGCGGCCGAAGCAAAAGCAGATGTTTTTATAAAATCACGTCTCGTTGTCATATGAGCAAATTTGTTTATTTCAAAAATTGTTTCGAATAATTCACTCCCATTTTATCCAATGTTTTAGTATGAATTTTTAAACGCATAAGAAAATCTTTGTAATTCTTTTTTTCAGGTAGCGTCCATAATACTTCTGATAATGCAGCCATTCGTGGCATAGACATGTACTGAACCTTTGCAAAATCTGTAATGTATTCTGTCCAAACATTCCCTTGCGCACCCATTATATATTTTGATTCATCCTCTAAAAGGGCTTGAGGTGTTGGGTTATATGCATACACAGCAGCCAAGGGATTAAAGCCACCTATGGCAAGGGGTTCCTTGGTTTTGTCTTTTGATTGGTAATGATCAAAATAACATGGCTTTCCAGGTGTCATGACAACAAAATGTTTTTGTTGAGCAGCAGCAATACCACCTTCAGTGCCTCTCCAACTCATCAGAGCCGCATTTGGAGCCAACCCACCTTCTAAAATTTCATCCCAGCCAATAATTTGTTTTCCTTTTGAATTCACATATTTCTCAATACGTGTAATAAAATAACTTTGTAATTCACTTTCATCTTTGAGCTTTTCATCGGCAATCCGTTTTTGACATTTCGGACAAACTTTCCATCGGTCTTTTAAACATTCATCGCCACCAATATGAATGTATTTTCCTGGGAACAGATCCATTACTTCAGAAAGAATATTCTCTAAAAATAAAAATGTCGAATCATTCCCTGCACAATACACATCATCCGAAACGCCCCATTTAGTGAATGTTTCAAAGGGACCACCTGTACACGAATAGTTAGGATAGGCAGCTAATGCAGCCAATGAATGTCCCGGCATTTCAATTTCAGGCACTACGGTTATGTATTTACTTTTTGCATACGCTACTACTTCTTTTATATCTTCCTGCGTATAAAACCCTCCATAAGCTATTCCATCGTACTTATCATCTTTTGAAGGTGTTCCATCTTTATTGAATGCAGGTTTCCCTATGATTGTTTCTTTTCGTTGGGAACCAATCTTCGTCAATAATGGATATTTTTTAATTTCAATTCTCCAGCCCTGATCATCCACCAGATGCCAATGAAAAACATTGAATTTATACATCGCTAAATAATCAATGTATTTTTTGACTTCTTCTTTTGTAAAAAAATGTCGACTACAATCCAAATGCATCCCACGCCAAGCATATCTTGGAGAATCTTTGATCTGAACACAGGGGATTTTCACTTCTGCAGATTTTTGTAATGGCAACAACTGTAACAATGTTTGCATGCTATAAAAAAGACCAGCATTCCCTTCTGCCGAAAATAAAATCTGATTCTGATTTACATTTAAACTATAATTTTCAAGCTGCCCCACTTTAACTTCTGGCTCCGTAATAATCATATAGTTTCCATCCGAAGGTAAAACAGATACAACTTGCAATTCCAGATCATAATTTGTTTTTAAATATGAATTCAGATAACTCACCTCAAGCTCGAATGAGCTATTCATCAACACTATTTTGGTCTCTTTCGTGAGTTTGAATTCGCCATTGCTCTGCACTACCTTATTAGGCAAGGGAATTAACCCTAATGGTGTTACTGGCATTTTTTCCTGAGCAAATAAAGCGGAAGAAATTAAAATACCAATTACTAAACATATTTTTTTCATCGTAATAATTTATCTAAATTGATATCTAACTGCTGTACTGTAATTATGTGTAACTATTTATTTTTATTTTCTTCTCAGATGAATTCATTTAATTCTTTCAAGATTAAAGAAGCAGCACCCAGAATGGCTGCATCATTTTCTTTTAATTGCGATGGAAGAATTTTTATTTTATTTTTATAGATGTTCAATAAATTTCGTTCGAAACTTTCAATGGTTGGCTTAAAAATAAAATCACCCGCTAAGGCTAACCCACCAAATAAAAAGATTGCTTCAGGACTCGTATAAGCTACACTATTAGCCAATGCCAACCCCAACACATCTCCCGTGTAATTAAATGCTTCTAATGCTTCTGTATCACCCTGTACAGCTTTATCATAAATATATTTGGCATCTGCAACCTTACCCGACAAATTGTTTTTTTCAGGGTGACGCATCAACAAATCGGAGTATGTTCTTTTGATTCCTGTTGCCGAGCAATAGGTCTCCAAACATCCTTTTCTACCACAGCCGCATTGTCTTCCATCAGGAAAAAGTATTACATGGCCAATCTCACCGGCAAAACTATCGTGCCCTAAAATGAGTTCACCATTTGCAACAATTCCGCTTCCTAGGCCTGTACCAAGTGTGATGAAAAGAAAGTCTTTCATGCCTTTGGCGCCACCAAACACCATTTCACCAATGGCTGCAGCATTTGCATCATTTGTTAAAACAGCTTTTACATTTAATCTTTCAGAGAATAGTTTTGCGAGAGGAACAATTCCTTCCCATTTTAAATTGGGTGCAAATTCAATTGTTCCCTTAAAATAATTTCCATTTGGAGCTCCAATACCTACTCCAACAAAATTATATTTATGAGAAAATGCCGCGACGGATTTTTTGATGCGTTCACATACAACAGCAACTAAATCTTCAGGAATAGGAAAATGTTCGGTAGCAACACTTTCTTTCAAAAGTATATTGCCCTTTTCATCCACCAATCCGAATACGGTGTTTGTACCACCAATATCAATGCCCGCTACCAGTTGTTGCATCGTAATCAATTCCTTGTGATTTTAATATTGCACTTACTTTCCATGCGTAGAATGCTAAATAAGCAAAGCAAGCCACACCCACTAAATAACTCCATTGAATTCCCAACATACTGTCGGAAGACAACGTGCCTTGGGTATAACTGATAATTCCACCACCCATGATCATCATAATTAAAAAACTGGACCCTTCATTGGTATGTCTTCCTAAACCAGCAATAGCTAAGGTATAAATACAAGGCCATAATGTACTACAAAACAAACCAACTGAGATAAACGCATATACACTAACCATCCCATCGGATAACATTCCAATCATTAATGCAGCTATTCCTAAAAACGAATACAATAATAATTGGCGGGCAGGATTTCCTTTACTTAACATATCTCCGATAATTAAAGCAATAATCACAAATGCATAAATATAAAACGGAGTAATATCATGATTCGCAATTTTATTCACACCTAAAAATACTGCAAAGGCAATGTAGGGCATTAAAAATTTCATAATCGCTTTTGCTCCTCCATTTAAATTAAATGCACCTACAGATGATGTCCAACGACCAATCATCAGACTGGCCCAAAACAAAGAAATAAATGGAGCTATTTTATCTGTGGTTGTATGCAGATGCTGCTTCATAAACTCAGGCAGATTACTTGCGGTGGACACTTCAACACCAACATAAACAAAAATGGCGATCATGCCCAACACCAGCTGAGGGTATTTTAATGCACTTTTTCTATCACTTTTGGTTGATGATGCAACAGAAGAATCATCATTGACTGATTCAATCTTATTGGGTATAGATGAGAATTTAAATATAACGGCTACTACAATAAACGCTGCTCCTAAAATTAAATAAGGAATTTTAATATTTTCGATACTCAAGGAGGAAGTCCCAGCAACTGCAACAGAACCAAAAATGGCAAAGCTTAATAAAAGAGGACCTATGGTAGTCCCCACATTATTTACACCACCTGCCAAACTTAAACGTTGTGAGCCTTTTTGAGGATCGCCCATTGTTATTGCGAGCGGATTTGCAGCCGTTTGCTGTAAAGAAAAGCCGAGCGCAACGGTAAATAAACCAGAGATCATTAAAGGAAACGAAACAGTATTGGCTGCTGGAATAAATAACAAAGTGCCACAAGCAGAGATAACTAAGCCCAAAGCGATACCATTTTTATAACCTATACGATTAAGTATATCCTGTCCGATGATTTTAGAAATGATATAATAGATTATTGAACCAACCGTATAAGCAATATAAAAAGCCAACGAAATAAGTTGCGCTTGCCCTTGAGTTAAATTCAATTTTTCCTTAAAAACAGGAATTAAGATATCATTACTTGCTGCAACAAATCCCCAGAAAAAAAATACTGAAATTAATGTTACCAGCGCAGATGTACTTGTTGTAGTTTTAGTTTCCATACATTTTATTAATTGATTTTTACCGAAAATAACGCAAATCTATTTACGAACAAAAAGCAATTATGAACTATTGTTAGCAAACGATGGTTAATTACTTTAAGGGTATGTAAGAAAGGATTTTGTCGGTCGCGCCAATTCGGCTAATAACATATTGTTTAGCGATGTGAGTGGCTGTTTGAAGAACGTCTTTGTTGTTAAGCAAATGGACAATTTTTGCCAATTCGCGTTCATCTTTTACAGAAAAAGCACCTCCCAAATGTATAAGCTCATTTGCTTCTGAAAATTTCTGATAATTGGGGCCAAAAATTACCGGCAAGCCGAATGTTGCAGCTTCCAAGATATTGTGAATGCCCTTTCCAAAGCCACCACCTATGTAGGCAGCAGTACCATATTTATAAATGGAAGACAACATTCCGATGTTATCAATTATCAATACCTGAGCATCTACAAGATCAACTGCATGCGCCTGGGAAAATCTAACACACGTGTAAAAACTGAATCGCTTAATAACAGATTGAATATGATCTTCGCCTATTTCGTGAGGAACAATTATCAATTTAGAATTTAAAAAATGATGGGCTGGATTTTCCAAAAAATCAGCAATCAACTGTTCATCCAAAGGCCAACTACTTCCCACAATAACCAATGTTGACGATTGCTTAAATTGCTCTATAAGAGGGATCGGTTTTGTATTTTGAGATATCTCAAAAACCCTGTCGAAACGGGTATCTCCCGTAATGTGACAATTTTCTAAACCTATGCTTTTCAACAACTCAAATGACGATTGATCCTGTAAAAAAAAGGCTTTAAAACAATGTAATTGTTCTTTGAACCATCCGCCATACCATTTGAAAAAATGTTGCTCCTTTCGGAATATCCCACTCACCAAATACAAAGGAATGTTTTTACGATTTACCTCATTCAAATAGTTAAACCAAAATTCATATTTAACAAAAAATACCAATTTAGGATTGACAATGTCCACAAACTTTTTTGCGTTTTTAGGTGAATCGATAGGTAAGTAAAAAATGTAATCGGCACCAGCATAATTTTTCCTGATTTCGAAACCTGAAGGCGAAAAGAAGGTGAGAAGTATTTTATATTCCGGATGTTGACTTTTTATTTTTTCAATCAACGGTCTTCCTTGCTCAAACTCACCTAAGGAAGCACAATGAAACCAAACAATATTTTCCTGAACTCTATTTTGAAGTTTGGATTTAAGGCGATCAAAAATATTTTTTCTGCCGTCAACCCACAATTTCGCTTTCGAATTAAACAGTGCAGCAACATGAAGTGCTACAGAATATAAAAAAACAGTGAGGTTGTATAAAAAACGCATTAGTATGTATAAAATTCCTGTGGAGCTTTCTTATATAAAGGCAATATCCAAGCAACCTTTGCCCCATACAATATATCCAATCTCTTTTGAGTATCTTGTTTCATCAAATCGAAATCGAAACTTCTTCTGCTTTGAGTAAACCCTTGCATGCATTCAAAACCAAAATAAAAATTTACAAAGCGATTATTACTTAAATACAAATAGCCTAAATTTTCGCTTAGCAAAAAACCGTTAGTCAAGCGGTCATAGCCTTTTTTATAATCTGTAGAAAGTTGGGGAACATTGTTGCCAATTGTTTCAATTCTAATTTTATGTTGAATAAACCCAAGTCCAATATCAACAACAAGTCCTGAATTGGGGTTAGGTTTTTTAAAAGAAAACATTCTTCCAATGGTCCCTGAAACTGTAAAACCTCTTTCAAAAGTCCTGACATCGGCATATTCCCCTATTCTATTAATAATGGCCCCTGTAGATGTATTGATGCTATCAAATAAATTTTCTTTAACGTCCTTTCCAAAAAAATAACTTCCATTTACACCAAAAGTCCAATAGCTCTTGGTTTTAAAATCAAGTTTGATTTCAACGGAGGAACTATTTCCAAATCGCTTTACCAAGTCGCCACCGGAAAGTTGAAAGCCATACGAAACACCGACTAATGGAGTAGATATGGAGGAATCTTTGAGGCTTACTTGTGCTGATAAATAGGGCGAAATAAATAAGATCGAAAGGAAAAATAGATGTATTTTTTTTATGCTCATTTTAAAATATTATTCATTATCAGGGATGATTTATCCTTCACCATTTCGAATAAATAATGATCTATTCCTTTTAGGTGAAAAGTGACGGCTAATATACAGTTTTATAACGAATATATATGTCGAAAATTGCCATCAGAATTTATATATTTTCACTATATTCGCATTCTTATTAAATCAAGGAAAAACAATGGATAAAATTTCCAGAAAAATTCAAATGGTTGACTTAAAAAGTCAATACGAAAAAATAAAAACTGAAGTAGACAGTGCGATTCAAAATGTATTGAATAACACTGCTTTTATTAATGGTCCGGAAGTGAAAGCATTTCAGACAGAATTGGAACACTATCTAGGAGCCAAGCATGTTATCCCTTGCGCGAATGGAACAGATGCATTGCAAATAGCAATGATGGCCTTGGACTTAAAGCCTGGAGATGAAGTTATCACAGCCGATTTCACCTATGTTGCAACTGCAGAAGTGATTGCTTTACTTGGCCTGAAACCTGTTTTAGTAGACGTGATTCCAAATACATTTGAAATTGATACAGCAGCAATCGAAAAGGCAATTACACCGAAAACGAAAGCTATTGTTCCAGTTCATTTGTTTGGACAATGTGCCGACATGGAAGCAATCATGGCATTGGCAAAAAAACATAATTTATATGTTATTGAAGACACCGCACAAGCGATTGGCGCAGAATATATTTTTTCAGACGGAACAAAGAAAAAAGCAGGAACTATTGGAACAATAGGCTGCACCTCATTTTTTCCATCGAAAAATCTGGGCTGTTATGGTGACGGCGGAGCCATATTCACTAACGATGATACACTTGCCACTAAGATCAGAATCATCGCAAATCATGGGCAATCCGCACAATACATTCATGATTCTATTGGCGTAAATTCACGCCTGGACAGTATTCAGGCCGCTATTTTGAGAATCAAATTACGCGACCTAGATCATTATGCGGCTGCAAGAAATAAAGCAGCAACGTATTACGACAAAGCATTTGCAAATCATCCCAAATTAATAACACCCGCGCGCGCTAAATTCTCTAATCACGTTTTCCATCAGTACACACTTCAATTAAATGGAGTTGACAGAACAGCACTGCGTGATTTTCTAGCTAGCAAAGACATACCGGCAATGATTTACTACCCTATTCCATTGCATTTACAAAAAGCATATTTAGATTCACGCT
Source organism: Bacteroidota bacterium (assembly GCA_947449315.1). Lineage (GTDB taxonomy): Bacteria > Bacteroidota > Bacteroidia > 2-12-FULL-35-15 > 2-12-FULL-35-15 > 2-12-FULL-35-15. The sequence continues at coordinate 89,766 of CANFRC010000005.1, read as the reverse complement.
ACAAAGCAGGTGATTTCCCTGTAACAGAAAAACTTTGTGCATCCGTAATGTCATTGCCTATGCATACAGAATTGGACGAAGAAACATTAAAATATATTACTGATTCTGTTTTAGACTTTTGCAAATAATATTATTTTTAAAACTAGCTCATTAACTAATTTTCAAATTTCAAAATTGACAATATGAATATAGCGGTTGTAGGTACAGGATATGTGGGATTGGTAACAGGAACATGTTTAGCAGAAACAGGCAATCATGTCATCTGTGTCGATATCGATAACGTTAAAGTAAATAAAATGCAAGCAGGTATTGTTCCGATTTACGAACCACACTTGGATGTTCTATTTCAACGTAATATCAAACAAGGAAGATTAACTTTTACAACTGACCTAACTCAAGCAATTGAAAACGCAAAAATAATATTTCTTGCTTTACCAACTCCTCCAGGTGAAGATGGCTCAGCAGACCTTAGCTATATCTTGGGCGTAGCAAACGATCTGGGGAAAATCATAAAAGATTACAAAGTAATTGTTGACAAAAGCACTGTTCCTGTTGGCACGGCTGAAAAAGTGCGCGCAGCAGTTGCTAAACATGCAAAAGTAGAATTTGATATCGTTTCTAACCCTGAATTTTTACGCGAAGGATTTGCTGTTGATGATTTTTTAAAACCTGACCGTGTGGTGATTGGCACAAGCTCTGAGAAGGCCAGAAAAACAATGGAAGAACTTTACAAACCATACGTGCGCCAAGGAAATCCGATCATTTTTATGGATGAGAAATCGGCTGAATTAACCAAATATGCTGCCAATGCTTTCTTAGCAACGAAGATCACTTTCATGAATGAAATTGCAAACTTATGCGAGAAATTGGGCGCAGATGTGGATGCTGTTCGCATTGGAATAGGATCAGATGACAGAATAGGAAAACGGTTTTTATTTCCAGGAATTGGCTATGGCGGAAGTTGTTTCCCTAAAGATGTTCAAGCCTTGGCGAAATCTGCTGCAGAAGTAACATACAATTTCAAAATGCTGGAAGCTGTAATGGATATTAATGAGAAACAAAAAACCATTATCATTCCTAAAGTGAAAGATTATTTCAAAGGAGATCTAAAAGGAAAAAAAATTGCAATATGGGGCTTAGCATTTAAACCTGACACAGACGATATTCGCGAAGCACCAGCCCTTTACATAATTGAAGAATTACTGAAAGAAGGAGCGAGCGTCTCTGCATACGATCCGGAAGCTATGAACAATGTAAAAAACATAATGGGCAACCGTATCGCTTATGCATTGGATGAATACGATGCATTGCGAGATGCAGATGCTTTATTGATTGCAACGGAGTGGAGTTTATTTCGTACCCCAGATTTCGGAAAAGTTTCTTCTCTATTAAAAAACAAAGCAATTTTTGATGGAAGAAATTTATATGCGATCGATCAAATGAAAGAGATGGGCTATTATTACACAAGTATTGGAAGAGAAACTGTAAAAGGTTAATTAGCAAAAAGAGAGGATGAAATTTTTAGGTGCCTAAGCTATACTCCTTTAACATACTTAACTTATTTGACAAACTATGAAAAGAATCTTAATAACAGGAGCAGCAGGCTTTTTAGGCTCACATCTTTGTGATCGCTTCATAAAAGAAGGTTACCATGTAATTGCAATGGATAATCTTATCACAGGAGATTTAAAAAATATTGAGCATTTAATGAAGCTGGAACATTTTGAATTCTACCATCATGATGTTTCAAAATTTGTATTCGTACCAGGTGAACTGGATTACATTTTACATTTTGCTTCTCCCGCTTCTCCAATCGATTATTTAAAAATTCCAATTCAAACATTAAAAGTGAGTTCGCTTGGAACCCACAATTTACTTGGATTGGCTCGTGTAAAAAAAGCAAGAATATTGGTAGCATCCACTTCTGAAGTATATGGCGATCCAATGGTTCATCCACAAACTGAAGAATATTGGGGCAATGTAAACCCTGTTGGTCCAAGAGGTGTGTATGATGAAGCAAAGCGATTCATGGAAGCAATAACCATGGCATATCATACATATCATGGTTTGGAAACACGAATCATACGCATCTTCAACACGTATGGTCCTCGTATGCGACTGAATGACGGACGCGTATTACCCGCTTTTATTGGACAAGCATTGCGTGGTGAAGATTTAACCATGTTTGGTGACGGTTCTCAAACACGATCATTTTGTTATGTGGATGATCTTGTAGAGGGTATTTATCGATTATTGATGAGTAATTATTCTCAGCCAGTGAACATTGGTAATCCAAGTGAAATAACAATCAAAGAGTTTGGTGAAGAAATTATTAAATTAACAGGAACAAAACAAAAATTAATTTCAAAACCATTGCCACAAGACGATCCAAAACAAAGAAAGCCGGACATCACAAAAGCAAAAGAAATTTTAGGTTGGGAACCCAAAGTAGACCGTGCAGAAGGATTGAAAATTACGTACGACTATTTCAAATCGCTTTCGCAAGAAGAATTAAATAAAACCGAACACAGAAATTTTAATTAATGAGCAAAGAATATTTTAGTCACGAAACTGCAATCATTGATGAGGGTTGTAAAATTGCCAATGGTGTTAAGATCTGGCATTTCTCTCATATAATGCCCAATTGTACTATTGGAGAAAATTGCAATATCGGACAAAATGTTGTCATATCTCCAGAGGTAGTGCTAGGCAAAAATGTGAAAGTACAAAACAATGTTTCTATCTACACGGGAGTAACTTGCGATGACGATGTATTTCTTGGACCATCCATGGTTTTTACCAATGTAATTAATCCGAGAAGTGCTATTAACAGAAAAAGCGAATATGCAAAAACGCATGTTGGTAAAGGTGCATCGATTGGTGCAAATGCAACAATCGTTTGCGGACATGATATTGGTGAATATGCGTTCATTGGAGCTGGAGCTGTTGTTACTAAACATGTTCAGCCTTATTCATTGTGGGTAGGAAACCCAGCAAAACAAATGGGATGGATCAGTGAATACGGACACCGATTACAATTCGACAAAGAAGGAATAGCTGTTTGCTTTGAAAGTAATGAGATGTACAAACTCGATAATGGAGTTGTAAAAAAAATAAAATGATAATGAGTGAAAAAATAAAATTTGCAGTTATCGGTCAGGGGCACATCGGAAAACGTCATGCTGATATGGTTCGGAGAAATCCAGAAGCAGAGCTAATTGCTGTTTGTGATATTGCACCTAAAGGACAACTGGGATTAAATGATTTAAAAGAATTATTTTACAATTCTGTTGAAGATCTTTTGGCAGCTCATCCAGAAATTGAAGTTGTGAATGTGTGCACACCCAATGGTTTACATGCCCAACATTCATTAATTGCTTTGGAGGCAGGTAAAAATGTCGTATGTGAAAAGCCAATGGCTCTTACAAAAGCAGATTGTGAGGCAATGTTATTTAAAGCGCTGCAAGTAAATAAGACTGTGTTTTGCGTGATGCAAAATCGTTATTCACCACCTTCAGTTTGGTTAAAAAAAATAGTAGACGAAAAAATTATTGGCGATGTGTTTATGGTCCAATTAAATTGTTATTGGAACCGGGATGAACGTTACTACCTGCCGGCCGGACAGGCGGGCAAAAAAGAAGGATGGAAAGGGAATCAAGAATTAGACGGTGGAACATTGTTTACCCAGTTTTCGCACTGGGTCGATCTACTTTACTGGATCTTTGGTGATATGAAAGATTTTCAAGCAAAATTCAACGACTTCAATCACGCTAACCTCACTGAATTTGAAGACAGCGGCTTTGTAAATTTCAATTTCACTAATGGCGGAATGGGAAGCATTAACTATTCTACTGCTGTGTGGGACACAAACTTAGAAAGTAGCATTACTATAATCGGAAGCAATGGAAGCGTAAAAGTAGGCGGACAATATATGGACAAAGTAGAATATTGTCATATCAAAAACTATGCGTTACCAATGCTTGACCCCACGAATGAAGCAAATGATTATGGCGCTTACAAAGGCTCAGCCAACAATCACCCTCAAGTAATTTCAAATGTTATTAATACATTAAAAGGAAGAACCACCATGACCACAAATGCAATGGAAGGATTGAAAGTGGTTGATATCATAGAAAGAATTTATTCATTACGAAACCCTGACAGAAAATCATAAGATTATGATCGATAAAATAAAAAACAAAGAAGCAAAAATTGCTGTTATTGGACTTGGATATGTTGGATTGCCAATTGCACTTGCTTTTGCAAAAAAAGTGAAAGTAATTGGCTTTGACATCAATGAAGAGCGGGTGAAGATGATACAGAACCATATTGATCCTTCACAGGAATTAGGAGCAAAAGATTTTGAAGGCTGTGATATAGAATTTACCGCTTCAATAGATGTTCTAAAATCAGCGAACTTTTTTATTATTGCTGTACCTACTCCAATTGATGAGCACAATCTACCTGATCTAAAACCATTACTTGGTGCGTCTCAAACTGTTGGAAAAGCATTAAAAAAAGGCGATTATGTTGTTTATGAATCGACCGTGTACCCGGGATGCACGGAAGAAGATTGTATTCCAGTTTTAGAAGAAGTATCGGGTTTAAAATTTAAAACCGATTTCAAAGTTGGCTATTCTCCAGAACGTATAAATCCAGGAGATAGAGAACACACCATTACTAAAATTTTAAAAGTTGTTTCTGGATGTTGCGAAGAGTCGTTAGAAGTAATTGCTGAAACATATAAAATAATTGTGGAGCCAGGTGTATTCAAAGCATCATCAATAAAAGTTGCAGAAGCAGCCAAAATTATAGAGAATACGCAACGCGATGTGAACATTGCTTTAATGAATGAATTGTCTATCATTTTTAGTCGTATTGGAATTAACACTTACGATGTATTAGAAGCTGCAGGAACAAAATGGAACTTCTTAAAATTTTCTCCCGGATTAGTTGGAGGACATTGTATTGGTGTGGATCCCTACTACTTGACCTATAAGGCAGAAGCCTTAGGGTATCATGCTCGCGTGATCAATTCAGGGCGTTATGTAAATGACTCGATGGGGTTTTATATTGCAAAGCAAACTGTTAAAAAAATTATCGCTGCGAAAAAAAATCTGGCAGAATCCCGCGTATTAGTTATGGGTGCAACATTTAAAGAGAATGTAAGTGATGTAAGAAACTCTAAAGTTTCTGATGTCATCAACGAATTTAAATCATATGGTGTGCAGGTTGACGTAATTGACCCACATGCTAAATCAGATGAACTCAAGCATGAATACGGCTACGAATTAGTAAAAACAATTAGCAAAGGGTATGATGCTGTGGTTGTTGCTGTTAATCACAATGAGTATTTAGCTTATGATGAAGCTTATTTCAAATCAATACTTTCTCATGGAGGAATTTTGGTTGATATAAAAGGGATTTTAAAAGGAAAAATAAAACATTTAAATTATTGGAGCTTATAATGAAAAAGATATTGATAACAGGCGGCGCAGGCTTCATTGGCTCTCACGTTGTCAGACTATTTGTAACTAAATATCCGAATTATCACATTGTCAATCTAGACAAATTAACCTACGCAGGTAATCTTGCCAACTTAAAAGATATTCAAGATAAGCCCAACTACACTTTTGTGAAAGGAGATATCGTGGATGCAGATTTCGTAAATGAACTTTTCACATTGCACAAATTGGATGGTGTGATTCATCTTGCAGCAGAAAGCCACGTTGATAGAAGCATTTCAAACCCTCTGGAGTTTGTAATGACGAATGTTATCGGCACTGTTAATTTATTAAATGCCGCAAAAAATCAATGGAAAGAAAATTTTTCTGCTCATCGATTTTACCATGTTTCTACCGATGAAGTATATGGCTCTCTGGGTGAAACGGGCATGTTTACAGAAACAACAGCATACGACCCACACAGTCCTTATTCCGCGTCAAAAGCAAGTTCCGATCATTTTGTAAGGGCTTATCACGACACGTATGGAATTGATGCAGTTATTTCAAATTGTTCCAACAATTACGGAAGTCATCATTTTCCTGAAAAATTAATCCCGCTCTCCATTCACAACATCAAAAACAACAAATCGATTCCAATTTATGGAACTGGTGAAAACATTCGTGACTGGCTGTGGGTAGAAGACCATGCTCGTGCAATAGACGTTATATATCATCAGGCAAAAACAGGAACCACCTACAATATTGGTGGTCACAATGAATGGACAAATATTGATCTAATACATTTGCTTTGCAAAATCATGGATAAAAAACTAAATCGTGCTGAAGGAGAATCTGCAAAACTGATTACATATGTAAAAGATCGCGCAGGACATGATCACCGATATGCTATTGATTCTTCAAAACTTCAAAAAGAATTGGGATGGGTACCCTCTTTGCAATTTGAAGAAGGATTGACCAAAACCGTTGACTGGTATTTAAATAATGAAGCTTGGCTAAGCAATGTTACTTCAGGTGATTATAAAAAATATTACGAAACCCAATACGTTAAAAGATAATTTCAAACCGTATCATTATTAACTTTTAACACAACAATGTATAACAACTCTTTTCACGATATAAACATAACCTCGAAGACATTTTTAGTGACTGGAGGTGCCGGATTCATAGGTTCAAATCTTGTAGAATACCTCTTAAAATACAATGCAAAAAAGGTGGTCGTTTTAGACAATCTAGCAACAGGATTTGAAGAAAATATTCAACCGTATCTGCAATTACCAAATTTTGAATTCATCAATGGAACTATTTGCAACATGGAGGACTGCGAAAAGGCATGTATTGGAATTGATTACGTATTCCATGAAGCTGCCTTAGGTTCTGTACCACGCTCCATCAAAAATCCGATTGCTACTCATCAGGTAAATGCAACTGGATTCATTAATGTTTTAATTGCTGCACGCGATGCAAAAGTAAAGCGAATAGTATATGCCAGTTCTTCTTCCGTTTATGGTGATAGCAAAATCTTACCAAAAGTGGAGAACCAAATAGGCAAACAATTATCGCCTTATGCCGTTTCAAAAATGACAAACGAATTGTATGCGGAAATTTTCTCAAAAACATACAATATGGAAATCATAGGATTGAGGTATTTCAATATTTTCGGTCCCAGACAAAATCCATTAGGCGAATACGCTGCTGCCATTCCACTTTTCTTAAACGCTATATTAAATAATGAAGCACCTACGTTAAATGGCGATGGGGAACAAACACGCGATTTTACATTTGTAGAAAATGCAGTACAAGCAAATATGAAAGCAATGTTTGCGGAAAATATAAATACACAAGGCAATGTATTTAATATTGCAGTTGGTGAACGGGTTTCATTAAATCAATTAATTGAAATACTAAAAAAATTAACTGGTGCTTCCGTTAAACAAATATACCGTGAAGAACGCATGGGGGATGTGCGCGACTCCTTGGCCGATATTTCAAAAGCAAAAACAAGCATTGGATACGAACCTAAAATAAAAATTGAAGAAGGATTAAAACATACACTTGATTGGTTCAAAACACACTATTAATAAACTGCAATGGGATTATTCAATTTCTTCAAAAAAACTACGCGACTTGAAACTCCGGTAGACCTTTCAACGCTGGGATGCGATATCCATTCTCATTTTATTCCTGGGATTGACGATGGCGCAAAAACGATTGAAGACAGCGTTCAGATGATCACAGAGTTGCACAAGATGGGATACAAAAAGGTGATCACTACTCCGCATATCATGAGCGATTATTACCGAAATACTCCTGAAATTATTTTGGGCGGATTAGATAAAGTGAGAGCTGCACTGAAAGAAGCAAACATTCCTATTGAAGTAAATGCTGCGTCTGAATACTATTTAGATTATGATTTTGAACGTAAACTGGACGAGGAAAAATTATTGACTTTCGGAGACAATCATCTCTTATTTGAGATCTCTTATATGAATCCTCCCGACAATTTAATGCACGTCATTTTCAAAATGCAATTACATGGATACAAGCCTGTATTAGCACATCCCGAGCGTTACAATTTTTGGCACACCGATTTCAAAAAATACGAAACCTTTATAGATAAAGGCGTATTGCTTCAAATGAATATCAACTCCCTTACTGGCTATTATTCTATCTCTACAAAAAAAATAGCGGAACAAATGATTGATAAAAACATGATCTCTTTCTTAGGAACAGATTGTCACCACATCGGACATATTGATCTTATAAAGAATGTTGTGTATGAAAAACATTTATTGAAATTGATCGAAAGCGAAACGCTTTTAAATAAGACTCTTTAATTTTCCCCCTTCACAGTTTCAATATTATTTTGAGAAAAAAGCTAAAAAAACTGCTTAATATTTATAAAGGTTAACCTTTCAATGGTCTTGCATACGCAATCACATCTTTATCTGTTATGGTTTTATCACAAAGAATAATTAAACGCTCCACCACATTTCTGAATTCACGAATATTTCCTGTCCAGTTAATTTTTTGAAGTTCTTTCATGGCTTCTTTTGTGAATGTTTTCAGAGGCATACCATGATCCTCACAGATCATTTTGAGAAAATGCTGCGCCAACAAGGGAATATCGTCCTTCCGTTCATTCAAGGAAGGAACATGAATTAAAATAACACTCAAGCGATGGTAAAGATCCTCTCTGAAATTTCCCGCAGCAATTTCTTTCTGCAAATCCTTATTCGTAGCGGCAACAACGCGTACATTTACTTTGATCTCTTTTTCACCACCAACTCGGGTAATTTTATTTTCCTGCAACGCTCTTAACACTTTTGCCTGAGCCGATAAACTCATATCACCTATCTCATCCATAAATAAGGTGCCGCCTTCTGCCTGCTCAAATTTACCTTTCCGCTGATTTATTGCAGATGTAAAAGCGCCTTTTTCGTGACCGAACAATTCACTTTCAATCAATTCACTTGGTATAGCCGCACAATTCACTTCAATAAGTGGAGCATTCGCTCTATTGCTCTTCTCATGCAGCCAACGAGCCACCAATTCTTTTCCACTTCCGTTTCCTCCAGTTATCAATACACGTGCATCTGTTGGAGCAACACGTTCAATCATTTCCTGAATCTGAGCAATTGCTTTCGACTCACCCACCATATCAAATGTTTTGCTAACTTTTTTCTTCAGCACTTTTGTTTCCGTCACTAACGTAGATTTGTCCATTGCATTTCGGATGGTTACCAACAAACGATTTAAATCCAATGGTTTAGCAATAAAATCAAAAGCTCCTTTCTTAACAGCTTCAACGGCTGTTTCTATATTGCCATGTCCGGAAACCATAACAACAGGAGTGTCAGATGACAATTGCATTACTTTATCCAACACTTCAATACCATCCATCTTAGGCATTTTAATATCGCATAACACAATGTCGTACTTTTCTTTTTGGATCATGGCAACCCCTTCTATCCCATCGGCCGCTTCATCAACAATATACTTTTCATATTCAAGGATCTCACGCAATGTTTTACGGATACTTTTTTCGTCATCAATGATTAATATCTTCGCCATTTTATTTTTTATTTTAACAGATCAAATTTACGAATTCATCAGTTCATACAACACACCCTCTTTTAAAGAATAAGTTGATAAGCGCATTTTCTTTATATCTAATGTTGAAAGAATAAAATTTACCAGAATACTGGATATCACTATCATATCTACACGCATAGCAACCAAGCCTTTCATATTCAGTCGTTCTGCATTTGTTGATCTGAGAATAGACTCAAGCACTATGGAACATTCATTTAGATCAAAAGTATATTCCGTTTTATTTACTAAGATATCAGGAGAATAAAATCGAAAGGCAACCATTTCCGCTAAAGAATCAAAAGATCCGGAGGAGCCTATTAATTCGGTAATCGGATATTTTTTTACAGCTGTTAAAAGTGGCTGAAGTTCCTTTAGAAGATAATCATGAATGACATATATTTCTTTATCCGTAATTGGATCAGCAGGCGAAAACATTTCCAGCAGCCTTGCAGCACCCAATAAAAAACTTTGTTTCCAAAATATTTCATTTTTGTTTGCAATGATAAATTCGGTACTTCCTCCTCCAATATCAATTACTAAAGAGGTTTCCTCATCCATCTTAACAGCTGACCGCACGCCATAATAGATCAATTCGGCTTCTTTGTCACCTGATATTACATTGATATTAATACCCGTTTCCTGCATGGCTTCTGACACGAAATGGCTTCCATTTGAAGCCCCTCTGATAGCAGACGTAGCAAAAGCTAAAACCTTATCAACCGTATAATTCTCTATGGTTTGTTTGTGTTTCTTTAACGCATCGATACCGCGTTGAAATGGAACCGGAGCAATAAAACCTTTGTTTATTCCACCTTCTGCAAGCTTTACGGATATTTTTGTTTGAAATAAATGCTGATAGGATTTATCGGAATTAACTTCAACGATTAGTAAGTTAAATGTATTCGTTCCAAGATCAATAACAGCTATTCTACTCATAAAAAATATTTCGATTTCAATGTTTCATTTAAAAATATAAAATTTATCCTAATGACAACACATGAGACGATGTACATTTTTTATCCCTTAAAGAAAAGCCATTTACCAAGCTCTTTCCAAGTAACTTTTTTGCCGTACATTAATATTCCTGTTCTGTAAATACGGCCTGCAATCCAAGTTGTAAATAAAAAGCCTAAAACTAGAAGACTCATTGACAAGGCTAACTCCCAGGCCGGAACGCCAAAAGGAAGTCGAACCATCATAACGATAGGAGAAGTAAATGGAATGATAGAAAACCAAAAAGCCATTGAACTTTGCGGATCTTGAATGACACTCTGAGCAACTACAAAGGACAATATCAAAGGAATCGTTATCGGCATCATAAACTGCTGTGTATCTGCCTCACTGTCGACAGCTGCACCAACAGCTGCAAACAAAGCACTGTACATGAGGTATCCCACAAGAAAATAAAATAAAAAACACAGTAATATGGCTACGATGTCAACACTTTTAAAATCATTCCAAAGCTTTGCTATTTCTCCTGTATCGGCATTGTGCTTCATTTCAGAAAAATTAAGGTCAGCACCAATCTTAATTGTTTGTTCTTTCTGCTGAATTTGCTTCATGTCTACATCTTTCAAAATAGTTACTGTTGCTATACTATACAACGTGCCTGTTAAAATAACCCACAATAAAAATTGTGTCAGACCAACCAATGCAATTCCAACAATCTTCCCCATCATCAACTGAAAAGGTTTTACGGAAGACAAAATTACTTCCACGATACGACTGGTCTTCTCTTCCATCACTCCGCGCATAACCTGCACACCATATAAGAAAATGAAAAAATAAATCAAAAAAGCACAAACCAAACCAATTGCAGTGTACAAACCTGTATTTGTTTTTTTATCATTCCCATCTTTGTCGACCTGTGTAGTGATCATGGTGAACGATGCTTTATCTTTTGCATCCTTAATAAAATTGGGATCAACCTTATTCTTCGCAAGCATAACATTAAATATCATTTTACTTAAGGCGCTTTCTATATAGGACTGAGCAGAATTACTCATTTGCTTTTTATAGATTAAACGGATGCCTTTTTGCCCACCATTCAATACATTTTGTGGAATCCAAAGTATAGCATCATATTCTGTATCAAAAAAACCTTGACGAGCTTGATCCAATGAAATCTGAGGGTAATCAAAATGAACATTATCTTTTTCAGGAATCAACCCTTTCGTATCGCCTGACTTATCAACGTATGTAAATAAAAAACTCTCATCTACCACTTCTATTTTTTGCATTTGAGTTTTCTGCATGGAAAGATAGATGGGAACAATTCCAATACCCGCCATCAAAATAGGACCAAGAATCGTCATGATAATAAATGATTTTTTCTTAACCCTTGAAAGGTATTCACGTTTTATGATGAGAAAAATTTTATTCATTGTACTTCTTTTTTATTCCGTAAAATTACTTTGTGTTCCAACAACATTTTCTTCGTTTACTTTCGCAATAAATATATCATTCATACTTGGCACAATTTCTCTATAAGACTGGATATCAACAGCAGCCAAAACAGATTCTAGTAATTGGTTGGACTTTGAATTTCCAACCAACTGCACCTGCGCTTTGCAATAATCACCATCTACAGTATGCTCTAATAATTTCCCAAACGTCCATAATGAATTTGTAAAACTCATCATTGTTCCTGTGAATTCTATTTCGTAGATATTTGATTTATATGCTTTACGGATTTCTTTTACAGCGCCATCTACAATTTTTTTCGATCGATGGATGAGCGCAATGTTGTCGCACAACTCTTCTACAGACCCCATATTATGGGTAGAAAACAAAATGGTAGATCCTTGTTTTTTTAAATTTAAAATTTCGTTTTTGATAATGTTTGCATTGATAGGATCGAATCCGCTGAAAGGCTCATCCAAAATCAATAGCTTTGGTTCATGCAAAACAGTGACAATGAATTGCACTTTCTGCTGCATTCCTTTTGATAATTCTTCCACTTTTTTATTCCACCACGCATCGATCTCAAATTTCTCAAACCAAAATTTCAACTTTTTCTTTGCATCAACTTTGCTCATTCCTTTCAACTGAGCCAAATACAAGGCTTGCTCTCCTACTTCCATCTTTTTGTACAAACCCCGCTCTTCAGGTAAGTATCCAATTTGCTCAATATGTTTTTGAGAAAGTTTTTCATCTTCAAAAAAAAGCTCTCCGCTATCAGGGCCGGTAATTTGATTAATGATACGAATCAAAGATGTTTTTCCGGCACCATTCGGTCCAAGCAAACCAAATATACTTTGACTAGGAATATCGAGCGATACATCATCCAATGCAGTATGACTGGCGTAACGCTTTACAATATTTTTTGCAGATAGGATGTTATTCATTATTCAAAATATTGTTTCATGCGTTCAAAAAAGCCTTTGTCCTTTTTACCCGGTTTCGGTTTAAAGTTTTCTGCTTCATTCAGTTCCTCTAAAATTTTCTTTTCGTCTTTTGTTAAATTTTGTGGGGTCCATACATTAATATTTACGAGAATATCGCCACGACCATAGGTATTAATATCAGGCAAACCTTTCCCTTTTAATCGAAGTATTTTACCACTTTGTGTACCTGCATCAATTTTCACTTTTGCTTTCCCATCAATTGTTGGCACTTCTATTTGAGTTCCCAAAGCGGCATCTGAAAAACTTACATAATGATCGTAAAACAAATGCATTCCATCGCGCTTCAGATGTTCGTGCTCTATTTCTTCTACCACAACAATCAAATCGCCGGAAACACCTCCGCGAGCACCCATATTTCCTTTTCCTGAAACCGACAATTGCATCCCTTCAGCAACACCTGCAGGAATATTGATGCTAATCACTTCTTCTGCATGAATAATTCCATCGCCATGACAAGGAACACATTTTTCAGTTATGCTTTGTCCTTCACCTCCACAAGTAGGGCAAGTGCTGGTGGTTTGCATTGCACCTAATATGGTATTCGTAACACGAGTCACTTGTCCGGAACCTTTGCATGTTGAACAAGTATTGAATGAAGAGCCATTTTTTGCTCCGCTACCACTACATGTTTTACAAGAAACATATTTATTTACTTTGATTTTTTTCTCAACGCCATTCGCAATTTCTTCCAATGACATTTTCACTTTCACACGTAGATTCGAGCCTCTATTTACTCTTCTGCCTCCTCGACCGCCGCCACCGCCACCAAAATGTCCACCGAAAATATCTCCAAACTGACTGAAAATATCGTCCATATTCATTCCTCCAAACCCTCCTTGACCGCCTCTACCTCCACCAAAACCTGCATTACCATTCATGCCTGCATGGCCATACTGATCGTATCGCTGTTTCTTTTCAGGTGAACTTAATATTTCATAGGCTTCAGCGGCTTCTTTAAATTTTTCTTCTGCTGCTTTATCTCCAGGATTTTTGTCCGGATGAAATTTGATTGCCATCTTACGATATGCTTTTTTTATTTCGTCAGCACTCGCACTTTTTGTTATTTCTAATATCTCGTAAAAATCTCTTTTAGACATCTTATTTATTTGAAAATTTATTAATTTGATGATATGAAAATGTACAAAAATTGGAATCTGAAAAACAAATTACTATGGTAATTCAATTAAACATTTCCAAATTAACACATTAGCTACCTATCACCACTTTTGCAAAGCGAATGATTTTACCATTTAAACTATACCCTTTTTCTAACTCCTCCACAACTTTACCTTTGAGATCGTCTGAAGGAGCAGGAATATTGGTGATCGCTTCATGAATATCTGCATCAAACGTTGCTCCAACAGCATTCATCTCTGCCAAGCCCTTTTGTGTCAATGTACTTTTAAATTTATTGAAGATAAGATTGACGCCATCATTCACCGCTTTAATATCTGTTGTTTCGGAATTTGATTTGATAGCACGTTCAAAATCATCAAGAACTGGCAAGATACTTTTAAAAACATCTTCACCGGCTGATTGCATCAATTCGATCTTTTCTTTCGCAGTTCTTTTCCTAAAATTATCAAATTCGGAATACAATCTGAGATATTTATCATTGAGTTCATCTGCTTTTGCTTTTAGCTCAGAAATTTGTTTTTCAGAATCATCGATTCCATTTGTTTCTTCTTGCGAAATTTGCTCTTCATTTTGCTCATTCACTTTATCACTTTCTGATGTATTCATTTTCTTAAATATGTTTTTTATTTTCCTCATTTATTTTACTTAACCCCAGCTCAATTAAAATCGTAATTCTTCTTTTTCAAGGTTAGGATTTTAAAACCGCTTCTCACTCTCAAATTATTTGCCATCAAAGATAATAAGACAATTTGACATAAATACCCAGAAACAAAAAGACAGAATCCTATTGAATTCTGTCTTAAAAAGAAAACCCGTCCTATTACTATTTTCCGTCCGTTGTGATCAGCTTAGAAAGTTCATTCTCTAAACCTGCTCCGCGAAGCACATCGCCTTTTGCTACGATAACACCATTTTCATCAATCAAAAAGCCGGCAGGAATTGAATTAACCCCATATAATGCAGCTGGTTGTGATTGCCAACCACCCAAATCACTGATATGATTTTCCCATATCATTCCTAATTTAGCAATTGAATTGATCCATGCGTCTTTGTTGTTGTCCAAGGAAACGCTGAATACCGTAAATCCTTTTGCTTTCTTATTGAATTTTGTGTCTTTAAATTTAGTATAATTTGCAACCACATTTGGCATTTCATTACGGCATGGTCCACACCAGGAAGCCCAGAAATCTATTAATACGATCTTACCTTTTAACGAAGACAATGCTAAAGGATTTCCTTTTGTATCATTGAATTTTAATTCAGGGGCCTTGTTACCAACATTAAGTCCTACAATAACACCTGATTTTTGATCCTGATCAGCAGAATCACTTTTTATGAATCCAAAAGCAAGCACTGAAACAGCTGCAAGCACTAAAATGATGTTTATCTTTTTCATAAGCACAAATTTATAATTTTTTTCGGACTATTTCCTTACAATTTGTGCGCCAAGTTTCTGTAAGCGGGTATCAATATTCTGGTACCCCCTGTCAATCTGCTCTATATTATGGATGGTACTCTTTCCATTAGCTGAAAGTGCGGCAATCAATAAGGATACACCGGCACGAATATCAGGAGAAGTCATAGAGATCCCCTTTAATTGATGTTCTCTGTTCAAACCGATCACGGTTGCCCTGTGTGGGTCACACAAAATGATCTGTGCTCCCATATCGATGAGCTTATCTACAAAGAAAAGGCGGCTTTCAAACATTTTCTGGTGAATCAATGCCGTTCCTTTCGCCTGCGTAGCTACTACTAAAACAATGCTTAAAAGATCGGGAGTAAAACCTGGCCAAATGGCATCCGAAATGGTCAAAATAGAACCATCTATAAAGGTATCTATTTCATAACTGTCTTGGGAAGGTATAAAAATGTCATCACCTCTGCGTTCTAATTTAATCCCTAATCGTTGAAAAACACTTGGTATGATACCTAATTCATCCCAATGAACATCTTTAATAGTAATTTCTGACTGTGTCATAGCAGCCAAACCAATAAAACTTCCTACCTCAATCATATCGGGCAACATTCGATGTGTTGTACCACCTAAATACTCTACCCCTTCAATCGTTAATAGATTGGATCCTATCCCTGTGATCTTGGCCCCCATTCTGTTCAACATTTTACACAATTGCTGAACATAGGGTTCGCATGCAGCATTATAAATGGTAGTGGTGCCTTTCGCCAGAACAGCTGCCATTAAAATATTGGCCGTTCCTGTTACAGAAGCTTCATCCAATAGCATGTAGCATCCTTTTAAATTACTTGCCTCTACTTTATAGAAATCATTTTCATCATCGTAAATGAATTTAGCTCCTAAATTTTGAAAACCAATAAAGTGGGTATCCAATCTGCGTCTTCCAATTTTATCACCACCTGGTTTAGGGATGTATCCTTTTCCGAAACGTGAAAGCAAAGGGCCAACAATCATTATTGAACCTCTTAAGCTGCCACCTTTCTTTTTAAACTCAGCGGAATTTAAATAATCGACATTGACATTATCTGCTTGAAAGGTATACTCTTCATGCCCTGTTTTTTCAATTTTTACGCCTAAATCACGCAACAGATCGATCAATTTATTTACATCCACAATATCCGGAATATTACCGATCACTACTTTTTCAGGAGTCAGCAACACCGCACATAGAATCTGTAATGCCTCATTTTTGGCGCCTTGTGGAATAATTTCGCCTTTTAATTTTTTACCACCGATGATTTCGAATACGCTCATTTTCTATAAATTTCAAATTGAGAAATGGATAACTATAGACCCCTGTGGATCTTATTTACGAAGTACGAATTAAAACAGGTTTGAAGAAACCACCCTTTTAGCATTTTACCAACTATCCATTGTTAATTAGAATAATAAAAAAAGCCTCATTCGGATTTTTCCAGATGAGGCTTTTGATTAAGGAATAGGGGTTAAAATCTCTTTTTAAACTTTGGGTTGTTATTGTTCTGACGGAAACCGTTTTGTTTTCCACCACCATTGTTTTGTTTTTTCTTGTCTCTGCCACCATCTCTGCTTGGAGAAGGAGAGCGAGGAACAAAGGTTTGAGTGCTTCTTAAAGCTGAAGGATCAGTTAATACCAATTCCCCTTTTGAAAGCTCCTGCAATTGTTTTAAGATCACCTCATCATTTACTGAATCACGGTTCCATGTCAAGTAAGAACGTTTCATTAAATTAGCGATCTGTTCAACCAATGCGTTTTTTTCATCACCATTCGGCATTTCTCTTCCTTTGGCTATGATACGCTCTACCGTTTTTCCATAATGCTTGTAACGGATATCATTACTCGGATAAAGCACTCGATCGGGTTTTGTTTGAAATGTTTCAGCGGTAGGCTTTGGATAAGGTGAATCAACATCTAATTTAAATTCAGAAATAATAAAAATATGATCCCACAATTTATGTTTAAAATCTGTTACATCTCTTAAATGAGGGTTTAATTGACCCATCACATTGATGATCGCTTGCGCAACTTTGTTTCGTTCATCACGATCTTCAACGGCAATTGCGAAATCGATCATTTTTTGAATGTTTCTGCCATATTCGGGAATAATCATTTTTGGCAGACTAGTGTTATATTCCATCTAATCTATTTTTATTTGGTAGTATCTAACTCTAAAAGAGAATTCAAAAGTAGTGATTTTATTGGAATACGACAAACATATTTTGTTTATCCCCTTTCAATACTGTGTGTGAAAATAAAAAAACATTCCACACTATTTTTTGGTCTTATAAAAAAAGAAACGATAGCAAGTTCGATTAACATAGAATCCTGAATTATTAAAAGGTAGAATATTGTCAAAAGGCCAAGTTTCCTTTACAGATTATTATTAAAACTCCCTTACTTTTTCTTTCAGAATTTGCTCAAAAAAATGATTTTTTTGTACGGCTTATTTTGTTAAATTTGCGACACTTAAAACCCTTCGGCTTTGCTTGTGAGGATAAATAGAAATAAATAGTAATTTTTAATTTTTATGAAAATATTAGTTTGTATCAGTAATGTTCCTGACACCACCACAAAGATCAGTTTTACAAATGGTGACACTACATTTAACACTGCAGGTGTTCAGTTTATTATCAACCCATATGATGAGTGGTATGCCTTGGTTCGCGCATTGGAATTAAAAGAAGCGCAAGGTGGAAATGTTACTATTATTCACGTGGGTGCAGCTGACAGTGAAGCTACGATAAGAAAAGGATTAGCGATTGGTGCAGACGATGCCGTTCGTATTGATGCAGAGCCGAATGATGCATTTGCTGTAGCAGAATTAATTGCTGCTTATGCAAAGGATAAAGGTTTTGACTTGATCATGGCTGGTAAAGAAACGATTAGCTATAATGGATCTATGGTGGGTGCAATGTTATCTGAACTATTGAATTTGCCTTTCGTTTCCATGGCTACCAAACTAGAAATTACAAATAACATTGCAACGATTGAACATGATATTGATGGGGGAACTGAAGTTGTTGAATGTCCATTACCAATGGTAATATCAGCAAACAAAGGAATGGCAGAAGCGCGTATACCTAACATGCGTGGAATTATGGCAGCACGTTCTAAACCCTTAGAAATTGTTGCAGCATCTGCTTCTGACAAATTAACTTCTATTACTGGATTCACTTTATCAAAAGGTCGTACCGACTGCAAATTCATTGATGCATCTACTCCTGAGAAATTGATCGAGCTGTTACATACGGAAGCAAAAGCAATCTAATAAAAAACGAATTTCAAATTTTAAAAATTTAAGATCTATGTCAGTTTTAATATATACAGAAATAGCAAAAGGCAAAGTAAAAAAATCTTCTTTGGAAGCTGTTAATTATGGTAGCAGGATTGCGGCACAATTAAACACAACAGCTACAGCTGTAATAGTAGGAGATGCCGATCTGGCTGACCTTGGAAAAGCAGGAGCTACAAAAGTATTGAAATTAAAAAATGATAAGTTAACAAATTTTGATGGTCAATATTTGACGGCAGCGATTGAACAAGTAGTATCCGCAGAAGGTGCTACCATCATTATTTTTGCTCACGATTTCACCGGAAAAGAAGTTGCACCGCGATTAGCTGCAAAATTAAAAGCAGGAATTGTTGCTGGTGCTGTTGACAACCCCACCATCTCAGGTGATTCATTTACAGTTAAGAAAAATGTTTTTTCAGGAAAAGCCGTTGCAACATACAGCATCACTTCTGCAAAAAAAATCATTTCGTTATTGCCAAACTCATTCCCAATTGAATTAAATGGAAGTGCAGTTGAAGCAACAGATTTTGCAGCTAATTTAGATACTATCACTTCTCCTATAAAAGTGAAAGAAGTGAAAAAAGTAACCACCGAATTAAACTTACCGGATGCAGAATTAGTTGTATCAGCAGGCCGTGGAATGAAAGGCCCTGAAAATTGGGGCATGATCGAAGAATTAGCAAAAGAATTAGGAGCGGCAACAGCATGTTCTCGCCCTGTTGCAGATATGCACTGGCGTCCTCACCACGAACACGTTGGTCAAACAGGAGTTGCTATCCGACCTAACTTATATTTTGCCATAGGAATATCTGGGGCTATTCAACATTTAGCAGGAGTCAATGGCAGTAAGACCATTGTTGTAATCAATTCCGATAAAGAAGCACCATTTTTCAAATCAGCTGATTACGGTATTGTTGGTGACGCCTTTGAAATTGTGCCAAAATTAATTGAAGCAGTAAAACATTTCAAAGCAAACCACAACTAAGATTTAGAATTTTTATTCGTAATTTAGATTTTAGGAAAGAAAAGGCCGTTAAGTGAAAAAAGTTAAATTAGAAATTGTAGGATTGTCATATAGTCAAACCCAAACGGGTGCCTATACATTGGTACTTGGCGAAACGAAAGGGAAAAGAAGATTACCGATCGTTATCGGTGGATTTGAAGCACAGGCAATTGCAATTGAGTTAGAAAAAATGACACCTAGCCGCCCTCTGACGCATGACTTATTCAAAAGTTTTGTTGAAGGGTTTAATATCAACGTTAGCGAAGTGATCATTTACAATCTGGTTGAAGGGATTTTTTTCGCAAAAATAATTACCAGCGATGGAAGCAAAGAAGTTGAAATAGATGCACGCACATCGGATGCTATTGCATTAGCTGTTCGTTTCAATTGCCCTATTAATACATACGAATTTATATTATCACAAGCAGGTATCCTTTTGGATGATGATGCTATTGTCGGAGCCAACGAGCCGATCGAAAAAGACGATTTTGTAGAGATAAAAGAAACTGATTATTTAAAAAAATCAACCGAAGAATTAAAACAATTACTCGAAGTGGCGTTGGATGAAGAAGATTACGAAAAAGCCTCCCACATCAGAGATGAGTTGAATAATCGTAAAAAATCATAAGTAATTAAGCTCAGAAAAATTTTCCATAATCAAGAATTTTATCTTTAATAAAAAATACAAGCTTATGACCATAAAGATCCGTCTTACAATAATGAGTTTTCTGCAATTTTTTGTTTGGGGCGCCTGGTTAATTACAGTTGGTAATTATTGGTTTGCAACTAAACAATGGAGTGGTGCCGAATTTGGAGCTATATTTTCAACATTAGGAATTTCTTCGATCATCATGCCTGCATTAACAGGAATCATTGCAGACAGATGGATGGATGCTGAAAAGTTATATGGTCTATTGCATATTATTAGCGGTATAATACTATGTTACATTCCACAGATAGACAATCCAACTTCTTTTTTCTGGGTAATATTCATGGCGATGCTTTGTTACATGCCAACCATTTCTTTGTCTAACTCTATTGCATATACAATATTAAAAAATAACAATTATGATGTTGTGAAAGTTTTTCCACCTATCCGGGTGTGGGGTACTATTGGTTTTATTGTTGCCATGTGGATCACCAACCTTTCTGGCAATAAGGCATCTGCCAATATGTTTTATATTTCTGCAGCAGCAGCAGTTGCTTTAGGAACGTATTCCTTTTTATTACCTAAATGTCCTCCACAGAAACTCACCTCTGAAAAATCATCACTAGCAGAGAAATTGGGATTAAATGCATTCAAACTGTTTGGCACATATAAAATTGCCTTATTTTTTGTATTTTCAATGTTATTAGGTGCTGCCCTTCAATTAACAAATATGTACGGCGATACTTTCCTTTCCGATTTTGCAAAAGTTGAAGCGTATCAAAACTCATTTGTGGTAAAATATTCTACCATTATCATGTCGATTTCTCAAATTTCGGAAACATTATTCATTCTAGCCATCCCGTTTTTCTTCAGAAGATTTGGAATCAAGCAGGTGATGCTGATATCTATGTTGGCCTGGGTGCTCCGTTTTGGATTCTTCGCTTATGGCGACCCTTCAGGAGGATTGTGGATGATCATCATGTCCTGTATTGTATACGGAATGGCCTTTGATTTCTTTAATATTTCGGGATCTTTATTTTTGGAGACATCTACCGATTCTAAGATCCGTTCCAGCGCTCAAGGTTTATTTATGATGATGACCAACGGTTTCGGAGCTGTTCTTGGAAGTTCTGTCAGCGGTTGGTTAATAGACAATTATTTCACTTCTAATGGCATAAAAGATTGGCATACAATCTGGCTGTCCTTTGCTATTTATGCATTAATAATTACCATTGCTTTCGCTTTTTTATTTAAGCACAAGCATAAGCCTGAAGAAATGGAAAAATTCAGCCATTAGGATTTTTTTACCTCGCTGTTGTTTCAAAAATTCGGACAATCTCTATTTCACATTTTGTTGATATTAATTGAATAAGTCGATCTTGATTTTCTGCTATCAGGATGATTTATCATGTAATTTTGATCTAAAATATCAGCCCTTCAAAAAATGAAACAATACCATGATTTAATGCGCCACGTTTTAGCAAAAGGTGCAACCAAAACAGACAGAACAGGAACAGGAACGGTAAGTGTTTTTGGGTATCAAATGCGTTTTGACCTTCAGGAAGGATTTCCGATGATGACCACGAAGAAGGTGCATATGAAATCTATTTTACATGAATTACTTTGGTTTTTAAAAGGGGATACCAATATCAAATATTTAAAAGATAATGGTGTGAGTATTTGGGATGAATGGGCTGACGAAAATGGCAATCTTGGACCTGTATATGGATCGCAATGGCGCAGTTGGCCTGCAGCTGATGGTAGACACATTGACCAGATCACTCAAGTAATAAATCAAATTAAAAATAGCCCGGACAGTAGAAGAATGATTGTTAGTGCATGGAATGTTGGCGAAATTGACAAAATGAAATTACCTCCTTGTCACGCATTCTTCCAATTTTATGTTGCCGATGGAAAGCTAAGCTGTCAATTATACCAACGCAGTGCCGATATATTTTTAGGCGTACCTTTCAACATTGCATCCTATGCTATTTTGACAATGATGGTTGCACAAGTTTGCAATTTACAGGCTGGAGAATTTATTCATACACTTGGAGATGCACATCTATACTCTAATCACATTGAGCAAGCCAACTTACAACTATCTCGTGATTTCCGTAAGCTTCCTTCTTTAAAAATAAATCCGGAAGTAAAAGATATTTTCGGTTTCAAGTTCGAAGATTTTACGTTGGAAGGATACGATCCACATCCACATATCAAAGCAGCTGTTGCCGTATAGATCAACAATTATGATATCAATAATAGTCGCAGTAGCAAATAACAACGTCATCGGAAAAGACAATACGTTGATTTGGCATTTACCAGCCGACATGAAATTCTTTAAAGAAAAAACATCCGGGCACTGCATTATCACAGGCAGAAAAAATTACGAATCAATCCCTGAAAAATTTCGTCCTCTTCCAAACAGAACAAATATTGTTATTACACGTCAGAAAAATTATGAAGCACCAGGAGCAATTGTGGTTGGTTCAATCGAAGAAGCAATAGAAAAAGCGAAACAAACCACAGACAATGAAATTTTTATTATTGGAGGTGCTGAAATATATAAACAAGCACTCCCTTATGTAGATAAAATATATTTTACAAAAATATATCATGAATTTAACGGGGACGTATTTTTCCCTAAAATAGAGACTTCTGAATGGAAAGAAACCTCCAGAACAAAAGGACTCATTGATGAGAAGAACAAATACGAGCATGATTTTATTACTTTTGAAAAAAATCATTAATTTTGATATTGTAAACAGTTCACAAACACTCCAAAACAATGAAAACAAAAATTATTTTTACTAGCGCTTTGCTACTAATTGCTGTAAGTCTTTGCTTTACAAGTTGTAAAAAACAAGACAGAAAACCAAAAAACGCAAATGCTGCTACAGACAATGCTGCTGCAGACAATGCTTTTGCGGGTATATGGAAACAAATTAGCATAGTAGCGGATAGCTCTAGTACAATCAAATCAATGGCTACTACCCTATCCGGATGTGCAACTGGCACTATTACACCTTGGGATCTTACAACTTGGCCAAAAACAGTCGTTTTAAATTTTGGCACTGTTAACTGCTTGGGGTCAGACTATGTAAATAGAAGAGGTATTGTTACTGCCGTTTTTTCTGGCCCTTATGCTGATTCGAACACCGTTATTACAGTTACAACTACAAATTATTACCACAACGATTATAAAATTGAAGGAACACAAATCATCACAAACAAAGGACACATTTCTTCAGGACACTTATTATATAATGTAGTTGTAAATGATGCACATATCACGAATACTTCCGGAGGGGTTAGCACTTGGAGCACCAACCAAAATAGAGTTTGGTATGCTGGAGAATCTACAGCATTGAATATTTTTGATGACGTTTATATGATAAGTGGTAACGCCAGTGGCATTTCTGTTGACGGAGAAGCTTACAACATTGTTACAAATACTGATTTGCGAGTTAATGTAGGTTGTCATTGGATTGTAAGTGGACAATTCACCCTTACATTGGCCAGTTATCCAACATATCCAATTGTATTTGATTACGGAACAGGTGCCTGCGATGGAAATGCTACAGCTACATTAGATGGTACAACATATAATATTTCGATGTATTAATTATACATGGAAAACATAAAAAAAGCGCTACGCAAATTGCAGAGCGCTTTTTTTATGCTGTAATTTTCAATAAATTAGCGGAATGATACATACAGAAAAACATTTAAAAGATTCTGCATTCATCACGGATATTGTGATAGGAATGTCAGATGGATTAACTGTGCCCTTTGCACTTGCTGCAGGCATTAGCAGTGCGGTAAGCGATAACCATATCGTTATTACAGCGGGTATTGCGGAAATAATTGCAGGCTCCATTGCAATGGGCTTGGGTGGATATTTGGCAGGAAGAACTGAAGTAGAACATTATCATTCTGAATACAAAAGAGAATGGGAAGAAGTGGAAACCGTTCCGGAGAAAGAAAAAGAAGAAGTAAGAGAAGTGTTTGAAGGATATGGACTCAGCGAAGAATCACAACATTTGCTCGTAGAAGAGTTGGCAAAAGACAAAAAGAAATGGGTTGATTTCATGATGCGATTTGAGTTAGGCTTAGAAGAGCCTAATGCAAACCGCGCTACAACAAGTGCATTAACAATTGGTATATCTTATATTGTTGGAGGAACTATTCCGCTTCTTCCCTACTTTTTTACAGACACACCATTTTCAGGATTAAAAGTTTCAGCTATAATTACATTGTGCTGTTTATTTACTTTTGGATTTTTCAAAAGCAAAGCAACAGGACAGCCTTTATTATCAGGCGCTTTAAAAGTAATGCTGATTGGCGCTGCTGCTGCTGCTGCTGCTTTTGGAGTCGCAAAATTGTTTAGCGCATAATAAAAAATAGTTCTTAAAAGAAAAAGCCCTCCAGCATTTATGCAGGAGGGCTTTTTCTTTTAAATCTTATGCTACTTTTAGTTTATTCAAAGTAGATTTTTTCAACTTTTCTTTTGCATACCGAAGTGTGACAGTTATTTCCTTCACAGTTTTATCAGAAGGTGTATCAAACATCATATCCATCATGATGGCTTCACAAATAGAACGTAAACCGCGGGCACCCAATTTAAATTCCATTGCTTTCTCAACAATAAAATCGAGCACCCCTTTCTCAAATTTAATTTTCACACCATCCATATCAAACAAATGCGTGTATTGCTTGATCAAGGCATTTTTAGGCTCACTCAAAATACGCAATAACGTATCTGCATCCAATGGATTCAAATAGGTTAGAACTGGTAAGCGGCCTATCAATTCAGGGATTAATCCAAAACTTTTGAAATCTTGTGGAGAAACATATTGCAACAAATTGTCTTTATCCACACTTGCAGCTTCTTTGTTTACGCCATATCCGATTGCTTGAGTACTTAAACGGCTTCCTATATTTCTCACGATGCCATCAAACGCACCACCGCAAATAAAAAGAATATTTTTAGTATTCACCTGTATCATTTTTTGTTCCGGATGTTTTCTTCCACCCTGAGGAGGAACTCCAACAACCGAACCTTCCAGCAATTTCAACAATCCTTGCTGAACGCCTTCACCGGAAACATCTCTGGTGATAGACGGATTATCGCTTTTACGGGCAATTTTATCTATTTCATCTATAAAAACAATTCCTCGTTCAGCTGCAGCAACATCAAAATCGGCTGCCTGTAACAATCGGGATAAGATACTTTCTACATCTTCCCCTACATAACCGGCTTCTGTTAAAACAGTCGCATCAGCAATACAAAAAGGAACATTCAAAACTTTTGCAATAGTGCGTGCCAGAAGCGTTTTACCTGTTCCCGTTTCACCCACCATTATCACATTGGATTTATCTACCTCAATTTCTTCTTTGCCAGTGGTTTTCGTCTGACTTAAAATCAATCGTTTATAATGGTTATATACAGCAACTGAAAGAACTTTTTTCGCTTCATCCTGCCCTATCACATATTCATCCAAATGCTTTTTTATTTCAATTGGCTTAAGCAATTGTAAAGCATTAAAGGATGAACTGTTTTTAGCACCTAATTCATCCTTAACAATTGTTTGTGCCTGAACGACACAATGACTACAAATATGTCCAGTAATACCGGCTATCAATATATCTGAATCTTTTTTTGTGCGACCACAAAAGGAACATTTGATTTCTTTATCTTCTTTTGCCATTTTGTTTTATAAAAATGAATGGTTAATAGCAATGCCATTAACCATTCGATGATTTTATTTTTATTCTATTCTTATTTCGATTTCACCAAAACTTCATCTACCATACCGTATGCTTTCGCTTCTTCAGCTGTCATCCAATAATCGCGGTCGCTATCCGCCCAAACTTTTTCATACGTTTGACCGCTATGGTTTGCAATGATATCGTATAATTCTTTTTTCAATTTTTGGATTTCACGAGCAGTGATTTCGATATCAGAAGCTTGTCCATCCGCACCACCTAATGGTTGGTGAATCATTACACGTGAATGTTTCAATGCAGCTCTTTTTCCTTTTGTTCCTGCACACATTAATACAGCACCCATAGAAGCAGCCATACCTGTACAAATTGTTGCCACATCAGGAGTAATGTATTGCATCGTGTCATAAATACCAAGACCTGCATAAACAGATCCACCAGGACTATTCAAATAGATCTGAATATCCTTTTTAGCATCCAGAGATTGTAAAAACAATAACTGCGCCTGGATAATATTAGCTACTTGATCATCGATTCCTGTACCCAGGAAAATAACACGATCCATCATCAAACGAGAGAAAACGTCCATCTGTGTCACGTTCAACTGGCGCTCTTCAATAATGTAAGGAGTAACATTTGAAATATTGTGCTTCGTGTACGAATCGAATGTATTTCCACTGATTCCTTTGTGCTTTACAGCATATTTTCTAAAATCGTTGTTATCAAACATATTGTTGCGTTTTAGATCCCGATCTTCATCTGGACATGGTTTATAATTTGAATGTTTAAATGTACTAACAAAAAGTAATCCTTAATAAAAACATAGACTTTTTGTCAGATTATGCCTTTTTAAAAAAATCGTCATAAGCAACTTCTTTGTTATCCAATGTAAATTTGGTTTTAAATAAAGTCATTACTTTTTGTCCATATAATTTTTCGTACAATTTTTTCGCTTCTTCTTGATTTGCCAAAACACGTTGTGTTGTTTGAGTTAATTCCTCATCTCCCATAGGTCCTTGCCCCATTTGTGCAAATTGCTGTTGGATCAATTCTTTGGTATGCTCCACAACTTCTTCGTTGGTCACTTGCAAATTATTATCCTTAATGATTTTGTTTTCGATCAATTGCCATTTCAAACCTTTTGAATAGCCATCAAATTCTGATTCTACTTGTTCTGGAGTAACTGGTTTTTCATTTGCAGCGACAATCCAACGTTTCAAGAATTGAGTTGGTAAATTGAAGTTAATTTTATTCATTAAATGCTCTACAACATCATTATAAAATTTACGCTCACTGTCATTTACGAACATTGCAGACAATTCATCTTTGATCTTCAATTTAAACTCTTCTTCTGTAGAAATAGCTCCCGGCCCATAAATTTTATCAAAAAAGTCCTGATTTATTTCAGCTGCAGCTAAACGGCTTACACCTCTAACCGTGAATTGTAATTTTGAGGTAAATGCTTCTGCCTGTGCTTTGTCAATTCCTAATAAAGAAGCTAATTCTGTTGCATTTTCAGCGATCTTTGCAGCATCTAAAACAACCTTATCCTCCTTTTTAAGTCCAACCAATGATTTTTTAGTGGAAGCCTCTTTAATTCTATCTAAAAACAAAGACCCTGTTTTGAAAACACCGCCTGCAAGGATCTCGCCATTGGAATCCAATTCAACAAAATCACCATTCAGTAAATCTGTTTCTTCAGACACGTCAACATTCTCCACTTTGCCATAACGTTTTGCAATGTCAGAAACATATTTGTTAACTAATTCATCATCAATTTTCACTGTTTGATAAACGAACTTATCTTTTGGGGAAAGATCGACAGTGAATTTAGGAGCTAATCCCATTTCATATAAAAACTCGAATTCCTGTTGATTGTCCCAATCAATGATACTATCTGCTTTTGGTAAAGGATTACCAAGCACTTCTATTTTATTTTCATTTAAATAGTTATACAGAGAGTCGTTCAATAATTTATTGATCTCATCTACCATAATTGATTTTCCATACATTTTTTTGATCATTCCCGAAGGTACTTTACCAGGACGAAATCCAGGAATAGATGCTTTTTTCTGATAATCTTTCAGAGCAGTTTCTACTTTAGGCAAATAGTCATTCGCTACTACTTTCACTTTTAATACTGCGTTTAATTCGTCAATGTTTTCTTGAATAATATTCATTGTGTGATTTATTTGATTGATATTTTTATCTGCCTTTTTTTAAAGGAAGGCAAAAATACAAAAAGTTTTGATGTTTTAATACTTATTGGAAGCATCTTTTTAAACGAAAAAAGCCCCATTTTTCAGAGAAAAATGGGGCTTTTTAGGTAAATTATAGATGATTATAATTATGCTAATCTTACGTTTACAGCATTTAAACCTTTTTTGCCTTCTTGAACTTCAAAAAGAACTTCGTCATTTTGACGGATTTCTTCTTTCAATCCTGACACGTGTACAAAGAATTCTTCGTTTGAGTCATTTGCTTTAATAAAACCAAATCCTTTTGTTTCATTAAAAAATTTTACAATTCCATTTTTCATTTTTGATAATAATATTTTAATTAATAATTACTGCAAAGATACACTAAATAAATGAAATTGCTGAACTATTTTGATTTTATTAGTATTTAAAGCACCCAAAACAATTAAAGTGAACAACAGCAAGGGTTAGACATAATAAAAAAAAGTCCCGATTTACCAGAACTCTTTTTTGTGCACACGAATGTACTATTATTAGTAAAAATACCTCGCGCTGAAACTTCAATAAAAAAATTAAACAGATTCACCCATAAATTGAATGTATTCGGTGGATAAACAAATACAGCATTTGTATGTGGCTATTTATATGATTAGGCGGAAATTTCACTCAAACAGACCACTCAAAGATCGCTTCAAAAGCTGAAATTTCAAATTCATTTATTTTTCTTTTTCTTGAAGTGCTAAATAAAAACCTATACCAAAGATGATTGTAATAAGTCCTGCAAAATATGGTATGATGTCTATCATTTTATTTTTTATTAATAAGTTTCAAGTAAATTCCAAATGCTAATATCGAAGGAACCCAAATTCCAATAAATATAGCTTCTTGTTTAAGTCCTTTAAAGAATAAAAATTCAGAATAAATTAAAGAACTTAGAGCAGCAATAAATAACAGCTTATCTGAAATGGTAAATTTTTTGAACATTTTAAAATTATTTAGTTTATTGATTTATAATAATATTTAATACAAATTAACTTTTTGAAATTGTTTGAAAGCTGTTTAATTTTTTTTCATCCTTTACAAATGAATGGGTGAAATTTCAATAGCAACTTCATTTCTTCTATTTACTACATCCCAAGGTGCATTGTAGCCCATAAACATAAAGCCGCCAATGGTTTGAATATTATTTTTGTTAAGAGAGGATTCTAATTGATGACAATAATATTCTATTTTTTTATCTGACGAATACCCTCCGAATGTAATAACAGCTAATGTTTTTTCAGCTTCTTCAACAATATTAATATTTTTTGAAATTGGCTTTGGTAATTCGTCTTTTGAATATTGTTTCGGCATCACAAAACACATTCGTGGTTGATCTCCCAAATTCATAACAACCGGTGAGGTCATTGCAATTTTTTCATTCTTTTCATTCCCTCCAAAAATATAGTTTGCTATACTTCTAAAGCCTATACTTTTTTGGTTATCGAAAGAATTGTCAGATAACCTAGTTTCAGCAACAATCATTTTAGGATAAAGTCGTATTTCTACGTCATCATATTTTTTAAGTAATCTATAGGATGGCGTTTCTATTTTTTTTGACGTGAATGAAACCACAACTAGCAGAATTACTATTACCAAAACGATCGAAATTGTTATAAAAATAAATTTACTCATGATGTAATGTTTACTCAATAAACAACAAAACTGATATTTTGTTTAGCAATAGGCAAAATATGTTTGTGAGTTCAACTTTTAAAAGATGGAAGAGG
Source organism: Bacteroidota bacterium (assembly GCA_947449315.1). GTDB lineage: Bacteria > Bacteroidota > Bacteroidia > 2-12-FULL-35-15 > 2-12-FULL-35-15 > 2-12-FULL-35-15. The sequence continues at coordinate 59,573 of CANFRC010000005.1, read as the reverse complement.
CCTGCTTTTAGAAGGCGTCATCTGAGGATTGACTAATTAGTGCGGACTTTTGCCAACAAAAAAACCGCAAACACTTTATAATTAAAGGTTTACGGTTTATTTTTGTGCGGATGAAGGGACTCGAACCCCCACGCCTCTCGGCACCAGATCCTAAGTCTGGCGCGGCTGCCAATTACGCCACATCCGCATTATTATTTACTTATTTTTTAAACCCAACTGGCGCGACTGCGGTTTTTGCTTCATCGCAAAAAATGCCACATCCGCATTATTATTTACTTATTTTAAACCCAACTGGCGCGTCTACGGTTTTTGCTTCATCGCAAAAAATGCCACATCCGCATTATTATTTACTTATTTTTTAAACCCAACTGGCGCGTCTACGGTTTTTGCTTCATCGCAAAAAATGCTAGATCAGCTTACCATTCAACCATTTTTAAATACTACTACTTAGAAATTATGAATTAGTATTCAGTCCAATTGTTTTTTAAGGAAGGCAAATATATGTTTTTTTTTAAATGCAACACATAAACTTTCTTACAAATTCTTTATTTAGTCGATAAAGTGTTTAAAACTTGATTCTAGCGATACTTCATAAATTCTTACTTTTGTTCAGCTAAAATAAATTATGATAACTATTAACCCAAAAGAAGTATCAGTACCTGTATTACACAGTTACTTATTAGGAGCAGTTGCCCCTCGTCCTATTGCTTTTGCAAGCACTATTGATAAAGATGGCAACCCCAATTTGGCTCCTTTCAGCTTTTTTAACGTATTTAGTGCAAATCCACCAATTGCTATATTTTCTCCTGCCCGCAGCGGCAGAACTGGCATAACAAAACATACCTACGACAATATAAAAGAGGTTCCAGAAGTTGTGATAAATGTTGTTAATTACAATATGGTTCAACAGGTAAGCCTTGCAAGTACTGAATATCCGAAAGGGATAAATGAATTTACAAAGGCTGGTTTCACCCCCATTGCTTCTGAAATGGTAAAACCTTTCAGAGTCAAAGAATCACCTGCCCAATTAGAATGCATCGTAAAACAAGTGATAGAACTTGGCGAAAAAGGTGGCGCAGGAAATTTAATTATTTGCGAAGTGGTTTTGATGCATATAAGCGAAGATGTTTTAGATGCTAACAAATTAATTGACCCACATAAAATAGATCTTGTAGCTCGTATGGGAGGCAACTGGTACAGCAGGAGTAACGGAGACGCCCTGTTTGAAGTTGCCAAACCAATACTTAATTTAGGTATTGGAATTGATAGGATTCCTGAGTATATTCGCAAATCAAATGTCCTTTCAGCCAATAACCTAGGGCAACTTGGAAATGTTGAGAAATTACCATCAGATGAAGAAGTAATTGCCTACAAGAAATCAGGCGCTATTAATGAGGCATTTGAATTATATGGTAAGAGTTTACCTAAATTGGAGGAACATTTGCATCATGTCGCAAAAGGTTTGTTAGAAAACAACAGCGTTGAAGAAGCATGGAAAGTATTATTATCATTCCATCATGGAATTTAAAAATGAAACAATTAAAGTAATAACTATATAAAAAAAGAAAAATGGACATCACAGGGATCTTAAAAGTAAAAAGCGAAGCACAGCAAGTATCAGAAAAATTCAAAAAAAGAGAGTTTGTTTTAACCGATAATTCCTCACAATATCCTCAGCATATTTCATTTCAATTAACGCAGGATAAATGTAACCTGATTGATAATTATGCGGTTGGTGCAGAAATAAAAGTACATTTCAATTTACGTGGACGCGAATGGACAAGTCCTAAAAATGAAATTAAATACTTCAATACACTTGAAGCATGGAGAATTGAAGGTGGAAATTCTGCTGCTGCAAGTAGTTCTTCGTCAAACGAAATGAATAGTGTTGCAGAAACATTTACAGCGTCCTCTCAAGAAGATGATCTTCCTTTCTAGGAAAATGAATCCATAAAAAGGCCTGTCATACAATTGTTTGATAGGCCTTTTTTTGCTATTCATATCGGTTTTGTCGACCAGAAGCGGTATTAGATCTGAATATCGTGAATAGATTTGGTATCCAAAGAATCTCTTAAACCATTTCCTAACAATACAAATGCAAGCACCATTAGCATAATTGCTAACCCAGGAAGAAATGCCAGATAGGGTGCATCGCTAATAATATAGCCACGGTGGGCATTGATCATTGCCCCCCATGAAGCTGTTGGTGGCTGCGCTCCAATACCAAGAAAACTTAAACCCGCTTCAATTAAAATGGCAGCAGCAAAATTAGCTGCAGAAATAACGATAACTGGTCCCATCACATTGGGCAATAGGTGTCGCATAATGATTCTGTAATTTGTAAAGCCTAAGGCGCGACCGGCTTCTATAAATTCTTTTTCACGAAGACTTATTACCTGTCCACGAATTACCCGGGCAACCTCTACCCACATGGTCAATCCTACTGCAATAAATACTTGCCAGAAACCTTTTCCCAGGGCTAAGGTTATTGCAATAACCAAAAGAAGAGTTGGAATAGACCAAACCACATTAATCACCCAAATTATAACACTGTCAACTCTGCCTCTGTAAAACCCAGCCAAAACGCCCATCAGTATTCCAATAAAAACAGAAATAAAAACAGAGACTATACCCACAGAAAAAGAAACACGAGTACCAATGATCAACCTGCTTAACAAATCTCTGCCAGCAGGATCTGTTCCTAAAATATATTTTTTAGTTACGATGTTTTTTCTTTCAACTTCATTACGCAATTCTGTTATTGTTTTTTTAATTTTTTGATGACCATCAAATTCATAAAATTCAACACACCCTTTTTCCACATTATTTAAGAAGGGTGCACTGAAGTTGATCGCATAAATAACGTCTGCAAGGTTAATTTTTACATCATTACCAATTCGTGATGTGTCACCTGTGTATTCTCGTACAACAATATCATTCCCTTCAAAACGGTAATTATCAAAAGGGATTGATCGATAGTCACTAATCTCACCGAATAACATTTTGGAGAAAAAATTTATATGATGAGACGCCTCGTTTTTACGTGTTTGAAGTATTTTAACTTCAAATCCCGGAGGTTTTTTGGAAAGTTCTAATAATTGATCGTTAGCATCCGGCGTAGCATCAGGAGTTATCGCATAACCAAGAATAGCTACAACCATACATAAACCAATCACAATCAGCCCGAACATAGACAGTTTGTTTTTCTTAAGTCGCTGCCAAGCAAAGAAGGATAGGGAATGAGAATATGTATCGTCTTTTTTAGCCATTCACTAATTTATTTTTCTGCCCTTCCACTCATATTTTCCAAATGCCCCAAATGAACCAACAAATCCTATATAAAACATATACATGAGTTGTTCAGGAAGAAAATAGATCAAAAATTTTCTCTTTTTAAAAAAAGAGGCTACTAAAAATAATAACAAAAAGTCAATAAAACATTTGATTCCAAATAGAATCAGATAAATTTTTACAAAGCTAGGATGCAATGCAGTATTACGCATAAAAACAGCAGCCAGTAGGGGCAAAACGACTAATATTAAATTAAATAAATAAACGACGATTGATACCCGTTTTGTCTCATAATTCAACGCATTAAATCCTTTTGAAGCCCAGCGTCTTCTTTGATGCATAAACTCTTTCAAATGAGGCTTTGCCTTAGTGAATACAATGGCTTGTTCATTTTTCAAGAACTTAATCCCCTCTGGGTAACGTTTTTTTATTTTGTACATCAAAAGAACATCATCTCCAGAGGCCTTTTCATCAATCCCTTCAAACCCATTCACATCTATAAAAACCTGCTTTGTATAAGCTAAATTAGCTCCGTTACACATAATTGCTTTCTCAAAATAAAGGGAAGCTCCTCCGCTAGCCACCAGTGCCATAAATTCCACACTTTGCATTTTCTCAAATACACCTTGTTCATCCTGAAAAGAAACAGGCCCAATTATCATTTTTGCATTCGTTTCGGTATACAAGGATACAATGGATGACAACCAATTTACACCCACCACACAATCAGCATCTGTACTTACTATTAATTCTCCTTTTGCCAAACCAACACCTGTTCGAATAGCATTCTTTTTTCCAATTTCCTTACTATGTTCCGAAAGCGTGACAAGTCTGACTTGAGATATTTTTGCAGCATATTCCCGAATTAACCAATTTGTTTTATCGGTTGAGGAATCATCTACAACAATGATCTCAAAATTATTTTCGGGATAGGATTGTTCAAGAATAGAATCGAGGCATTTAACAATGTTTTCTTCTTCATTTCTTGCAGCAATAATCACAGAAACAAACACAGCCGTTTCATTCTTTATTACAGTCCTTTTTATCTTTAGCCACCCATAACAATAGCTTGAAATCAATATAAAATATAGTACTGTCAGCAGTATTGCAAAAGAGAGCAGAAGAATAAAAAAAATATCCATCATTTTTAATCCTTAAAAAATTTAAGTTTCCAGATAAAGAAACTTCCAATAATTGCAGGCATCGCCAAATTAATAAACCAAATAGTAAATGAAGCTGCAACAATTACTGCAGGATCGGCGCCAACTGCACTAAAAAAATATACAGCAGATGCACCACGAACTGCAATTTCCGTTAAAGCAAATGTTGGTATGACAGACGTGACCAAAAATGTTATTGCAATAAGCATTATAGCAATTTTAAAGTCAACATTAATCTGAAACACTTGTAAAACCAAGTAATATTGAAATGAGAACACACTATATCGAATTGCTGAAAGTACGACAATAATAAAAATCTCTTTTCTTTCAATTTCAAAAAAAGCTTGTATATACGTTTGGATTCTGACTGAAAATATGTTTCGGAACCGATAGATCATCCATAATAAGACCAAGCCAAGAATCAATAAAACTTCAGTAATATAACAATAGAAAACAGGAACACTTTTGGTGGGATCGATTGCATTTAGCTCCATTTTAAAATATGCATAAAGTGCAATTAGTCCAGCACAAACTGTTATCACAAATTGAGCTGCACTTCCTATAAGGCTTCTCATTGTAGCCTGAACTTTATCTGCCTTTTCCAAGAAAAAGACTCTGCCGGCAAATTCTCCAATCCTGTTGGGTGTAAAAATACTTACTGTAACGCCTGCAAATATTGACCTTAAAGAACTTAAGAAAGAGATTGGCTCTATAGTAGCAATCAATAATTTCCATTTCATTGCTTCCAAACTCCAGTTAATGAGCATAAATGCAATTACAAAAAAAAGAAGTATTAAATTCGAAGAGAAAAAAAGTGTTGGAAAGAGAATCCATTTATCGGCCTCATTGATTTTTTGCCAGATATAAAAAAAGGAAAGAATTAATATGATCGACTTTATTAAAAGACTTATAACTTTGTGTAAACGCTTATATTTAATCTTGTCCATTATTCAACAATATTAACAAAAAGACCTGTTAAATCAACTATATGGCAGCAGATAAAATAGTTTTGGGGATAGACCCTGGCACCAACATTATGGGATATGGAATTATCCATATTAAAGGAAGCCAAATGCAGTTGGTTGTCATGGGTGTTTTACGCCTTGAAAAAGTTAGCGACCCGGCATTGAAATTAAAAAAAATATTCGACCGCGTTGTTTCTTTGGTTGACGAATACAAACCAGATGAGTTAGCCATAGAGGCTCCCTTCTTCGGAAAGAATGTTCAATCCATGCTTAAACTTGGAAGAGCACAAGGAGTGGCTATTGCCGGGGCATTATCACGAAATTTAACCGTGAATGAATATTCACCTAAAAAAATAAAACAATCCATAACAGGCAGCGGAAATGCTTCTAAGGAACAAGTAGCTGCTATGTTAAAGACATTATTAAATTTCAAGGAAACTCCTGAATTCCTGGATGCTACAGACGGTTTGGCTGCCGCAGTTTGTCACCATTTCCAAAGGAAACCAGGCAAAGAAGGGAAATCATATACTGGCTGGAAAGCCTTCCTTTCTGAGAACCCAGACAAAAAAGTATAGCAGAAGGTTGGTGCAAATTGTTGCATCCGAAATTATGGAATAAACAATTATAACTTTGAAATAATTCTGTAAGCAATTTCTTGAAGATCTTCAGAAGAAGGCTTTAATTTTGCCTGTGTGAAATTAATATCATTCACTGTATTCATTGGGACTAAGTGAATATGAGCATGAGGAACCTCTAAACCAATTACAGCAACGCCAATCCGTTTACATTCAATTGCAAGCTTTTGAGCTTTTGCTATTTTTTTTGCAAAAACCATCATGGATGAAAGGTCAGCATCTTCGATATCAAAAAGATAATCTGTTTCTTTTTTAGGGACAACTAACACATGTCCAATCACAAGGGGAAAGACATCCAGGAATGCAATAAAATGATCGTTTTCAGCAATTTTATGACAAGGAATTTCACCGCTTATTATTTTAGTAAAAATACTTGCCATAATACTAGCGAGACAATTCAATAATTTCAAACTTAACAACTCCGGAAGGTACTTTTATATCGGCAAACTCCCCCACCTTTTTTCCTAACAACCCTTTACCAATAGGAGAATCAACGGATATTTTTCCAGCCTTCAGGTCAGCTTCATTCTCTGCAACCAAGGTATACGTCATGGAAGCCCCATTTGCTGTATTCTTTATTTTGACTTTTGATAATATCAAAACCTTAGAAACATCTAAAGTAGACTCATCTATAAGGCGGGCATTACTTAACACCTCTTCCATTTTTGAGATCTTCAATTCCAAGAGACCCTGAGCTTCTTTTGCTGCATCATATTCCGCATTCTCGGACAAATCTCCCTTATCACGCGCTTCCGCTATTTGTTTTGAAATATAGGAACGATCATGCACCTTTAACTGATGCAATTCATCCTGAAGTTTTTTCAAACCTTCCACCGTAAAATATGATAAATGTGACATTTTGTGTTGATTAATATTGATTTCACTAAAAACATAAAGAGAATCCCACATTTTGTGGGACTCTCTTCCTTATACAAATATAACTAATAAATATTATAAATTTATTCTAGCACCAATTGAATGGGTTCCTGAGAATGGGTTTGTTGCTCTGTAAGAATAGTCTAAACCAAAAGTTGATTTATTTTTTCCGAATGGAATCTCAACAGTAAAACCAGCGCTTGGTCCAGTAAATACATTTGTTCTTTTTTCTTTGCTAGTAATGTCTTTCTCATAAGCATAACCAACACGAACCATTAACATATTTTTCCAACCATACTCTACTCCTATTTTTAATTGATCCTTATCAAAAGTGTTAGAAACAAAAGCTCCACTCGCAGTAATTCTATGTGTTTTCATAGAAGTACTGTCTTTTTTAAAGTAAAAATCATATCCACCACCTATGTTAAGCAACGAAGGTAATTCAAATTGAGCTGTACGATTTTCTACGGTATATGTTACGCTTTGAGTACTTGCTGGAATAGCAGTTTTAAATGACAATGCATCACCAGCAAAATGCATTCTTGGCCCTACATTTTTCAAAGAAATTCCAAAATGCATTTGATTGTATTTACCAGCAACATATTGGATACCTGCATCAAAAGCAACACCCCTTGCGGCAACGTTAGCGGTTTTTTCAGAAATAACTCTTAAAGCTAATCCGCCATAAATATTATCGGAAAAACCTTTTGCATACGACAAACCAATATTCACAAACTGAGGAGAAAACGTTCCATTATTACCATCGGGGTTTTCTACAGTAGTGATAGGAATATCACCAAAGTCCATTGACATAATAGACAAACCAATAGCACCTGTTTCACCAACACGTTGGGTTAAACCAAATGAATTGATATTAATATCAGTTCCTTTCAGATAGTTCGTACGTGTAAACATTAATTCTGTTTTTTTTGTGAATGCAGTTCCTGCAACATTTAAAAACATGGATTCTAATCCTTTCACGCTAGCAATATTTGAACCTGCCCAACCTGAACTTCTAGCCCAAGGATTGATTAACAATTCTGTAGCACCAGCCTGACCAGCACGATCCGGGTTACCAGCAAATACGTTATTAACTGGCAGAGTAAACATGCCTATGAAGGCAATCGGTGCTATTAATTTTAAATGTTTTTTCATATCTAACTTTTTATGATTCTATTCTTGATCAAATTAAAAATGCAATTACTTAATATGAATCCAAATCTATCGGACGCAATACACCAAACCATTTTAATGTTTTTTCTCCAACATTAGGAACATTGACATAAATGATATACATACCACTAGCAATAGGAATTCTAGCTTGATTTTTCAAATCCCAATTTAAAGATGTGGTTACATCATCTTTGTTGTATTTTCTAATCAATGTTCCACTCAAAGTATAAATTGAGATCGTACATTTTTCAGGAAGATTTGTAATTTTCACAATATTTTCCAACGCTTTTCTCTCATATCCAGAGTATGCATAATAAGGGTTTGGAACAACATTAATGATATCAAGTGCATTTTTAGCAATGTCAGCATCATTTTTATGTGTTTCAATATCATTTGTATTGAATGTATACAAAGGATAATTTCCATTTGTAGGAGTTGAATTCACATCAGGAGAGGTTGCAGCGCTATTTGAATAACCATATTGATATGATTTAGCAACTCTAAGTCTTACTTGAACTGTTGATTCAAATAATTGATGGCCTGGAGCTAATAATGGAATATTCACCCACATTGCATCTGTGAAGATCTCACGCTTATATGAATCGCTCACACTAGAAGGAGTTGCAGTTGCAACAACGTTAAACAATGCATTCAATGCTTTTCCTTCATCATAGCGAGGTATATCTCTTAAGCCCGAAGGTAAATAAGCATCTGAAGAAGTATACAATGCATCACCATTGTGACCAAACACATAGATGTAATGTTTACCACCAAATATAGGCTCACCAGCGCTATTCAACTTAGTAGTAGAAGGATTCCATTTCATATCTCTTCCATTATCCAACATCAACCAAGAATCTTCACCAAAAGCCATATTCAAACGCTCTCCAGTTTCAACGTTAATTGCATAACCTGGGAACCAACCCATACCCGTTAAACCATTAAGGTCACCTTCAGCGGCATTATACCCACTTTGTCCAGTAGATAAACCATTTTTATCTACAGAAGGAGATGCACGCATGCTCAATTTTTTTGCACCACCAACTGCTAATGCAGCATCATCTTGTTCTTCAAGAACGGGACAACGTGTCCACAATGATTTATCGGAAGTAATGACAACATCCACACTAGCAAGGTTAGCTAATTTATTTAAAGTAATATTTGTAGGCCAAGCGGGAGCACCTTTCGCATAAACACTTGTAGACGTAATAGCTGCAACTGTTCCTGTAGCACACAAGCGATAAGGAGCCCATGTCTTACCAACACAATTTTCATAATCCTGGTTTGGATCAACGCCAGTACCCGCTGCATCATTGTAAGGTGAAGGAGCTGTGAAAACTGCTGATCCTGAACGAATCCAATTCTCATCCGTCTCACCTTCAACATCCGCCAAACCTGTCAACCATTGTTTCGATGCATCTGAAAAAGCAATTGAACTTTCCAAATAACTATTTTTTGTAGCCAATGCATTTCCTGGATCATATGTAAATTGGACATTTACAGATAATCCCCATTGCCCAACATATTTTCCTGGAGTTCCAGTAGCCTGACCATTGATAATTTGTTCGTTCGGAACACTAATGGTTTTTTCAGACACAACACTATCTCCGGAAGTTAGATCATAAAGAACCCATCTGGAAGAATCCTGTGGAATAAAAGCTGAAGCACCTGCAGTTGGGTATTTAGATATCAATTTAAATTTAAATTCATGTTCAACAGGAACATTTAATGGGTCAATAACTTTAATATTAACCGGACCATGGCTGTTTTGGTAAACAGGATGTTCCGAACGATGACTTGAACTGCTCATGATCTCGGATACCGTTCCTGCAGTTAAATCAAGGACATTTCCACCGTTACCATGACCTTCAACGCGGGTCAACTTAGGGCCTTCGCCATAGGTTGAATGTTGTTCTGTTCCATTCGCTTCCGGAGAAGGAATATGAGGAATAGCAGAATGTGTGAATAAACCATCCGCAGATTTATTTCCAGAAATAAATGGAAGGTAATCTTTTGGAATAGCATAATTAGGATTCACTAAAGTTGGTGAAAACCCATATGCTACAACAGCATAATAATACGTTTTATGGTTAACCAAACGAGTGTTTCCAATTGCAAACTTATCATCTGTAATAGATATAGAATGTACAATTCCTAGATCTGCACCATTTACCATCTCTTGAGGAACCAACGCTTGAAGATTTACATCGTTGTAGAAGTTCACAATTTGTTTTACAGCATCTTTTTTATCACACTGAAGTACCAAACGCGCTTTGTCTACATTGTATAAATCTGAAGAAGTAACCAATTCATCTTTTAACTGATACACCAAGTATCCTTGGAAACGATATAATGAATCGCTACCAGTCGCTTTGTTATAATCTTCTGTGTAATTCTCAAGGTAGTTATTAGAATTTGAAGGATTTGTCCATGACAATATAATTTCGTTTTCCAATTCCTGAACAGATACAATCGGCGCATCTGGTCCGTTTAACAATGCAAAACAGTTGTCAAAAAGATCTTGCGCTTTAGAATCAGCACCTTTCATTAAGGTCACCGAAGCTAAATTTCCACCTTGTGTTGCTCTCGCCCAAACGATACCTGTGGTAATTGTGTTAACAGCACCTGGTTGCAAAGTAAAAGGACCAGCACTTTGCATGAAGCGTCTGTCTGCAGGAGGATTTCCTACCGTTTCTTCACTCCAAGCTGGTTGAGGACTACCATTAGTTCCGAAATATCCAACATAAGTTGCTGTGGGAACGTCGGAAGCACCTGGGAACATATAGTTACATGCAACACCGGTTAAATGTCCTGTTCCACCATAAGTCATTGAAGTACCATCTCTCCATGTACCAGTAAGGTAATGATAAAAATCGACAGAGCCATTCGGGTTACCTGTTGGAGTTCCATCATTATTATAGTAAACGAATTTACTCATACCAATACGCTCATTATCAACAATGGTATCACTATAGTTCACATAACTAGGTGGCACATTGAAAGCGTTATCATCAATTCCATTTGGATCTGCATAAGGTCCTTCAAAGAAATCGCAACCGATTGCAGGCGGATTAGCACCATAAGGAATTTGACCTGATGGAGGCTGATCATCCACTAAATCTCCATTGTAACAATATCCTAAACCTAAACCAACGTCACAACCTACATAATCATCACTTGCTGAACCTAAGTCAGAATCGATCCAAACGCCAAAGAAAGTACTATCCAAACGGAAAGACGATTTGTTGATTACTTTATAGTGATAGAAAGTCATATTATTGATCGCGTCATTGGTTTGAAAAGCGAATGCTTGCGCTTGAACTTCAATACCAATTGCTGCTCCACCGGTTTCAGTGTGAACATTTCCTTTATCATTAAATACCCAAAACAATACCTGATCACCAAATAAATGAGCATCACAAGCGCTAGCTGTTGGTGTTGAAGGTCTGTATGCGCTAGCATCACCTAACCAAAAGTCAGGATAATCGCCAGCATATGGATCATAAACACCATTTCCGTTAAAATCGAAATAAGGAGCCATTGGTTGACCTTCAGGTCCTAATGCAGGCCAGTTGTTAATCACGTCCATTGCAGACGCATCGGTTGGATTTGTTCCTGGACTACCATTTTTAAACCAGTCGATGTAGTTTTTCACATCTGATTTATTTAATTTATAGAATTTGTCCCATGTTAAACAAGTGGATGCATCTGTAGTAGCAGTTGAAGTTAATGGTCCTGGCCAATAATCATTTCCTGTTTGACGGTATGTTTGTGCCGCTACTTTTAAGGTAGCACTTGCATCAATACCACCTATCCATAATGAACCAGCAAAAATGGATGTCGGTCCATTCAAGCCTGGAGCAGGTTTCGGAACCAAGTATTTACCGTTAACTAAATCCCACCACATGTCCCCACCGGTCAATATAGTAGCTCTAACATTATTAATATCTAAATCCTCTTTTGCCGCAGCAGGTGCACATAAAGACATGACAGATTTTAATTGGCTTTGGGATGTTGCAGGACTCACTCCTACATTTTCTCTTGCTTCCGCTGAATAAGAAAATGCAAAAATGCTTGCAGTGACGATCAATTTAAAACGATTCTTCATATTATTATTTTTATTAGCATTTAAACTCTTTCAAAATTAATTTGAATCAAACCTTTCGGCCGATTTATTAAAAATCAAGTAATAATCCCAAACGGATAACTCTTGGACGGCTATAATTTTCAGGGTTATTGTTTTTCACAGCATAAAGATCTCTGAAAGACTGTGGGCTATTCTGACCCGCAATAAGATTTTGAGCTTCTGCAGATGTCAAGTAACCATCATCATTAGGGTTACCTGTTGCTTTGTAAACTGCAAGAATATTTTTAGTATTCAATAAATTCAATGTTTGGATATAGATAGTTAAACTAGCAATTTTCTTTTCGCCGCCATCTTTTCCGCCACCCCAAATTAATGGAATAACTTTATCAATTTTAAAATCCATTCTATAAGACCATGGTTTATTAGAACCATTGATAGAACCATCTAAAGCAGTGTTAGTACCACCGATACCGAATTGACCTTCGTGAGTGATATTTGCTTGCTTGCTATATGGAGTTCCAGAACCTGCGCTCACTAATAAGTTAGCACCCACATTCGCTAAAACAGGGATTAATTTTTCCTCACCACCTTTTTTGATTTTCAATTGTGGTCCTTTATAATCTTTTCCAGCACCAAAACGGTAATCCACATTTAAAGTAATTGTGTGACGTTGGTCAAAATCCAATGGGTGAGTTGTTCTTAAGTTAGGAACACCAGAAGAAACTAAATTTTGTCCATCTGTTGTACTAGAACCTGTTCCATCAGCAAATTGCAATGTATAGTTAGCGTTCAAAGAAACACCGCCAGTTCTTCTTAATTCATATACAAAAGAGAATCCTTTTACAGTTCCGAAGTCCACATTTGCAAAGGAATTATAAGATGCAGGGAATGCTTGGAAAACATTTGTTGTTTGAACTAAGTTTTTCAATTCCTTATAGAAAACATCAATCTTAAGAACTGAATTTTTCTTCTCATTTAAAACTTGTTCGAATCCTAATTCGTAATCAGTAGTTTTCTCCGCTTTCAAGTCAGGATTGTTTACGTAACCTCCTTGATTATTTACAACATTTAAGTATTGTAAAGGATCTAATCTATTTGAAGAAGGACGTTGAGTCAACACATCGTAATGAGCAGAAAAACTTGCAACATCAGATATCGGGAATGAAAAAGCGATACGAGGCATTACGTTGATCTGAGGTTGGTAATCTTTAAATACTTTAGAAGACAAAACACGGCTGCTTGGGTCAACTAAATATGGTTGAACTTGTCCACCACCTTGTCCGAATGCCGCACTAGGGTCAGTTACTTGGATACCACTTGCATTGTACCAATTGTCTCCATCACGATATCCAACCACGTTGTTTGCACTTGGGTTAGCACCATCAGCAACATACACTACATAATCATCACCAATTGTTGTTGGACGATTCGGAATAGATAATTCGCCAGCTGTTTTTGCTTCGTACAATAAGTATTTATCTTTTAATACTTTTTGATTTGCATCAAATCTATCTACACGCAAACCAACCAAGAATTTAATATCTTTAAAATCGAATTTATCCTGAATATAACCTGCAATGTAAATCGGACGATATGCTCCTATTTCACGTGTTAAATTTCCATTAGCATCTTTCTTTGTGAAGAAATCATCTAAAGTAGGATTGTTATTTGTTTTCTTTCCGGTGTGGTCATATCCAAAATAAGAAACTAATCCTGTTCCACCAATGTTTAACAAGTCGTCAGCACTGAACATATCCAAACTGTACATTGATTTATCATAAGAATCAACATCCAACCAATCTGTTCCATTCACATTAAGACCTAATTTCTCTCTTAAGCTTTTGTCAAACTGAGTTTGTCTTCCATCGTTCAAACGATTGAAATCATAATAAGCATAAGGGCTTAAAGTTCCATCAGGGAAATAATGCAAATCAGTATTTAGGATAGCATCTAAAGAGTCTTTATCTTGTAATTGTTGGATATGGAAATTCGCTAATTCACGCATTCTGGTCCACAATCCGATAGGATTCAAATCGTATTGACGCTCCACACGTTGTTCATATTCAAATCCAAGTTTAATAGCGTGTCTTTTGATATCTGCAGAGAAGCTAGTAACAACACGGAACTGCGTTTTATTGACATTCTCATAACCATTATACTGACGGCCAGTATTGTACCAAGTTGAATAAATATTTCTAGGACGATCTCCATTCGCTAATCCTAAGCCTGCTTGAACATCAAATATATTAATGATTGAAGCTGGATCGTTATAAGCAAAAAACTGATTTGTATAAGGCGTTCCTGTTGGATTTACATCTCCAGGTGTGTAAGTCAAATTCACGTCTTGATATCCATTCATGAAACCTGCAGTAATGGTATCTAATTTACCATCGTGGTCAACATCATATATAGATCTGTTTTCGATGGAATATGATTTTTGTTTTGTCTGCGTAAATTTACCAATATAACCATAATCAAAGAAGTTAGCTTTATGGTTATCATCTTCTGTATTTTTTGTGTTTTTTTCAAAGTTTGCTAATACTGTGAAATAAGCATTCTTAATTAATGAGGAAGACTTTTCTTCTTCTTTAGATGTTTCAGAGTTAAATTTCTGAGTCAACTTTCCAAATACCCTCCATGTATTTTCAGTTACCTGAGGATTATTTGTTGGGTTAAATAAAGCATACTCATAAACAAAGTCATGCTTTTTGTTGTAATCAACAGATCCACCGATTGTAATACCCAAATTAGCAGTTGGCTGGTATTGGATCTTACCTGTTAAGCTCATTGAGTTGGAAGCTACATTATTTCTAGCTTTAATTTTTTGAAGATCACTGGCTGTAACATATTCAGAATTTAAAACAAATCCGCTCCCTGATGGAGATGGACGTAAAGGAGTATTTTCAAGTTCAGTTAATTTATCAGGGTTAACTTGATAAAATCCAACAGCAGATGGATTAGGGTCTTTTTCAGAAACGTACTGACCTGAAACACTGAATCCCAAAACGGATTGTTTAACATTTCCAGCAGAATCTTTTTTTACTAATAAAGGACCATTAAGAGAGAAACCAACGAAGTTGTAACCAAATGCATCTAATCCACGGCTTTTACCATTCTTCTCTCCTGCACCGGAAGTTATTACCTCCACACCTGCAGTGTATTTAGAAGCAGGACCTCTTGTTGTAATCGCAATGACACCACCTGTAGCGTCACCGTACTCTGCTGTTAAACCACCAGTAATAGCAGTGATCTGTTCAACACCACCTTGAGGCACTCCAGAGGTACCAATCACTTTTTGACCATCTATATAATAAGTAGTACCATTAGAACGTGAACCTCTAACATTTAATTCTTTACCTGCATCTGCCTGATAAATTCCGGCAGTTGTGGCAGCTACAGCGTTAATCTCTTTAGAAGCCATATTCTGATACTCTTCACGCGTAACTGTACTACCCGACTTTGTATCCGGATCAATTAATGGCTCAGAATAAGTAATAATCTCTACGATATCTAATTGCTGCCCCGCAGACATTTCCATATTCAAATAAACTGTTTTACCAACAGCCACATTGATATCCTTTATCTCAACCGCTTGGTATCCTACATAGGTAGCTTTTACAGTATACTTACCAGGATTCAATGGCTTGATCATTACCTCACCGTCGATATTGGTTGTCCCTACACCGGCCTGAATACCGCCCATTTGAACCACAATATTCGCAAAAGGAATAGTTTCTTTTGTCGCTTTATCAGTTAGCTTTACTTTAATAGCAGACTCGTTCTGTGCAACCATCAGACCTACTGACACTACAACAACGGATAACGTGGAAAGTAATTTTTTTAGCATATTATTAATTTATTTAAATAATGTTCGTGCAAAATGAAGTGCGTAAATATATGAATAATTAAATTTCATACACAAATTTTTTTTAACATTTTTTTACATTTAAAACCGACCCATCCTAACCAGCTAAGAACCAACAAAATCAGGCAATAGCAAATCAAATATCGCTAAATGAAAAAAAACAAAATAATAAAAATTTAATTGGCAAATCTACAGGTAATTACTTGTAAATAAAAAAAGGTGGGATGTTGTTATTAGAATATTTATATGCAATTATACTAAATTATTTATGAATTGTTACACATTTCATAAAAAAAGTTAAAAATATTTCAAAAAGCTATTTTTCTGGCAACTCAAACTAATTACAAAACCGAGATTACTTTTTATTGCTGTTTGCTTTTTCCGATTTACGTTTCATCTTACGCATATTTTTTCTGGTGAGCTTTGTCTGGATTTTTTTATGATGTTCCTTAACCATCTTTTTATGGTCATGATCATCCTTGCGCTGCTGCTTCCACTTTGCCTTGGCAGCCTTACGCTGCAGCCTCATACTTGCAGGAGCCTTTTGCTTTGGGGCTTCTTGTGAATAAGATGATAATGGCATCATTAAAATAAAACTAAAGACGATCAGTCGAAATAGATTCTTCATGCAACAAAGTTTATTTGGATTACAAATTTAACTAATTATGGTTTTATATTCGTTGATACAATAATAAAATATTAAATTTGTTTGTATCAAACTTCTCTTATGAAATCGGTATTCAAAATATCAATTAGCTGTTCTATTCTGTTTTCGTTGTTTTTTTTCGGCTGCCGAAAAGACTCTAACAATACTGTTCCTATAGTTGCTGTAGATATTTTCATTTACACCAGTAACCCGAGCTTTATCAATTTAAATGCAGTAGGCGGATGGGTTTATGTGACTGGCGGTGTGAGAGGGATTTTAGTTTATAGAAAGACTACCACAGAGTTTATGGCATACGACCGAAATTGCACCTATAATTCAAGTGATGCTTGTGCAACTATTGTAGTGGACAACACCAATATCATAGCAACCGATACTTGCTGCCATTCAAAATTCTCCATCTATGATGGTTCTGTTCTGCAAGCACCAGCCGGACTTCCATTAAAAGCATACAGCACTACATGGGATGGAAATGTTTTACATATTTACAATTAGTACATCTACCTTTTTATTCTAAAATAAAAAAGCCTCATTAGAAATCTAAAGAGGCTTTTTTAAACGGTATTTAAATTTAGTATCTGTAAGCATCCGATTTAAATGGACCTGCAACAGCCACACCAATATAAGCTGCTTGCTCTGTTGTCAACACATCTAATTCGCAATTGATTTTTGCTAAATGCAAACGTGCAACTTTCTCGTCCAAATGTTTAGGAAGGGTATACACTTTATTCTCATAATTATCTGTATTCAACCAAAGTTCTAACTGAGCCAAAGTTTGGTTCGTAAACGAGTTACTCATTACAAAAGATGGGTGACCTGTTGCGCATCCTAGATTCACTAAACGCCCTTCAGCCAATACGATGATATCTTTTCCATCAACTGTGTATTTATCCACCTGTGGTTTTATCTCATCTTTTGATGCGCCATGATTTTTGTTCAACCATGCCATATCAATTTCATTATCGAAGTGACCAATGTTACAAACAATAGCGTTGTTTTTCATTGCTTTAAAATGACGCTCACTGATGATGTTTTTATTTCCTGTTGCAGTAACAATAATATCAGACTCTTTTATTGCATTGTCCATTTTCATTACTTGATAACCATCCATTGCAGCTTGCAATGCACAGATTGGATCAATTTCCGTTATAATAACACGTACTCCCTGAGAACTCAAGGACTCTGCTGATCCTTTTCCAACATCTCCATAACCAGCAACTACTGCCACTTTTCCTGCAAGCATCAAATCTGTAGCTCTGCGAATAGCATCTACTAATGATTCGCGGCAACCATATTTATTATCAAATTTCGATTTTGTAACAGAGTCGTTTACGTTGATGGCAGGAACATGCAACGTCCCGTTTTTCATACGCTCATACAAACGATGAACACCTGTTGTTGTTTCTTCAGAAAGACCTTTAATGTCTTTTATTAATTCAGGAAAACGATCAAAAACCATATTTGTTAAATCGCCACCATCATCAAGAATCATATTCAATGGTTTACGATCTTCCCCGAAAAACAAGGTTTGCTCGATACACCAGTCAAATTCTGTTTCGTTCATTCCTTTCCAAGCATACACCTGAATACCAGCAGCAGCAATAGCAGCAGCAGCATGATCTTGCGTTGAGAAAATATTACAAGAAGACCAAGTAACTTCTGCTCCTAATTCCACCAGTGTTTCAATTAACACAGCTGTTTGGATGGTCATGTGCAAACAACCTGCAATTCGTGCATTTTTCAATGGCTTTGATGCGCCATACTCCGCACGAAGTGACATCAAGCCGGGCATTTCTGCTTCTGCTAATTTTATTTCTTTACGTCCCCAGGCAGCCAGCGACATGTCTTTTACTTTGTATTTTACAAATTTTTCCACGATTGAGTTTGACATTTTATATTATTTTTAAATTAAATAAGAATGCGAAATTAGTTGTTAAATGGATAACAAACAAATTTCGGATTTGTTTATGGTGAAATCAATTACTTAAAAACAGCAGGACCCCAAAGAACTTTTCCTATTTTATTAATATAGGAACTTTATTTCAATGAAAAAATGCTAAAAAGATTAACGAATGAGTAATTTCTAAACGTTTAAGGTGCTTTTTTTGTAAATATCTAAAAAAATGACAAATAAAAACATTTTAATAAGTCTAATTTTTTTTCATTATAAAACAATACGCTGCTTAAATGATTTATTTAATTAATATTGCTTGAAAATAATTTCTGTAAATTGATGGAAAAAGACATCTACGACAAAATTTCAAAAAGCAAACGCGAAGGCAAAAAACTTTTTGCTGTTCTTATTGACCCCGACAAATTTGATTCAATGGAAGTTATTGAAAATGCCAATAAAGCAGCTGTTGATCTGATAATGGTAGGAGGAAGTCTGTTAAGCAATGGCAATTTTGAGAAATGCATTGAAACGTTAAAAGCCGCATCAAAGATACCTGTTATCCTATTTCCTGGAAACAATTTACAGATAAGTCCAAAAGCAGATGGCATTCTACTTTTATCGTTAATTTCAGGAAGGAATCCAGAATTATTAATCGGGAAACATGTCGTTGCAGCTCCACTTTTAAGGTCTAGCAAATTGGAGATCTTACCGACCGGCTACATGCTTATAGAAAGCGGAAAACAAACAGCAGCTTTGTATATGAGTAACACCCACCCTATACCTTACGATAAAGATGATATTGCTGCATGCACGTCATTAGCAGGAGAATTACTGGGGTTGAAATTAATTTATATGGATGGCGGAAGCGGAGCCATGAAAACAATTTCAGAATCAATGATCAAAAAAGTAAGCTCCACCATTTCAATCCCTTTGATCATTGGCGGAGGAATTAATTCGGATGAAAAAGCTATGAAGGCATGCAAAGCAGGTGCTGATGTAATTGTAGTAGGGAATGCGATAGAAAATGATGTATCACTCATAGAATCAATTTCAAAAGCGGTTCATTCTTTTAATAATTAAGGAATAATAAATAGTTGAAAATCTCAATAACGAAAAAAAAAGCATGAAGTTAATTGTAATATCGAGTTCGAGTTCTATAGAAAATGAAGCTCATATCATCACTAAGTTATTTGAAGCAGGATTAGAGACGTTCCATATAAGGAAACCTAGAAATTCTACAAACAGTGCCATAAATCTTTTAAAAAGTATTCCGGCTGTTTATCACAACCGTATCGTAATTCATTCTCATCATAAACTTGCCTATAAATTCAATTTAAAAGGCATACACTTGACGAAGACACATCTTAAGAGAAAATTCAAAACTTGGATGAACATTAAGATTATAAAATTTAAAAACCCTAGCATTCAAATTTCCACTTCTTTTAATAACATCGGCCAGGTATTAGATGAAAATCAGAGCTATGATTACGATTATGTTTTTTTGAGTCCGATCTTCGATAGCCTTAACAGTAAATTTCAAGGAGGATACACGGAACATACATTAATAACGGCCATTGAAAATTCTAAAATAAAAGTAGTGGCACGTGGCGGCATCGATATCACCGTAATAGAAAAAGCGAATCAGATTGGTTTTGAAGGCTTGGCTTTCTATAGCTCTATCTGGAAAAAGAAGGACCCGCTTCTTGAGTTCTACAAATTGATTGAACGGTTTAAGGAGTTGAAAATAAAAATTGAATAATTTAGATCTTTTCAATGCACTTTTCCGACATCACTTCTTCCTTATCAAATGCAATTTCGCAAACAAGCAAAACTGAATGGGCCGGTTTCATCTGCTCTTTGGCCTATATTATTTTAATAGCTTTTGAAAATAGTTTGGGCTGGTTATTCGGAATCATTGCAAGTGTTCTTACTGCTTATTTGTGCTTTTCAGGCAATTTATTTTTTGAAAGCGGATTAAATATCTTTTATGTCATTATCGGTTTTTATGGCTGGTATAAATGGATACACGGTTCAGAAAAAAAAGAGGCACTACCAATTTCAAAACTTTCATTACTAAAAAATAGCTATTTGATACTTCTTGGAATTATTGTCTGGATCCCATTTGCCTTTGTTGCCAAAAAATACTCAACGCAAGCAATGCCCTATCTAGATGCATTTATAACAGCGTTTAGTATTATTGCAACCTGGATGACCGCTCGAAAATTAATTGAGAACTGGATCTACTGGATCATTCTCGACGCGTTAGGAATTTTACTTTTTGCTAATAGGGGATTTTATTTATACGCATTACTTTACATTGTTTTTATTTCGATGTCAATAACAGGATATTTTTCATGGCGCAAAAAAATGGCATAGTCCGCATTGCACTTATCGGTCCTGAAAGCACTGCTAAATCAACACTTTCAGAAGCACTCGCCAAACACTATAACACAGTCTGGGTACCGGAATATGCACGAACTTATTTAAATGGAATTAATAGAAAATATACCTTAGAAGATATTGTTAAAATTGCGAAAGAACAATTATTGCAAGAACAAAACAAACTAGCATCTGCAAATAAACTTATTTTTGTCGATACGGAATTGATCATTTCTAAAATATGGTGTGAAGAAGTTTTTAATACATCACCGGAATGGATCATAAAAAACATTCTTGAATTCAAATACGACCTATACCTGCTCACTTCTCCTGATCTGCCATGGGAAAAAGACCCTTTGCGAGAAAATCCGCACCGAAGACAATTCCTTTTTGATCGTTATGAAAGTGAATTAAAAAACATTCAAGCTAATTACAAAATAATTGATGGCACAGGTGATAACCGTTTAAAAAAATGTATTGCGCAGGTAGACCTTTTTCTACCATAACACTGTTGCAAAAAAATATTTTCTTCTTATTATCCAAAATTAATTTATAATTTTGACGCATCTTAAAGGGGTGCTATATTTTATTATTAAACATATAGCTGAGATTACACCCAATAAACAAGAGCTCCAAAAGCTTCTGTTTATGCACCTGATCAGGATAATGCCTGCGTAGGGAATGGTTTTGTTAAAAAAATAGTAGCTGCTTGCCCTTTGCTGCTATACGTTTAACTAAAAAAATTATCACATGTTTAACACAAAAAAAAGTTTAGCTACAGTCGTGCTGATGGCGCTGCCATGTATGACCTTTTCTCAATTCAGTATTGCTGGAAAAATAAAAAACAAAGTTTCTGGAGAACTTATTTCCGGGGCAACCATCCGTCTGGAGAATACGTTCATCGCAGCAAAAAGTGATCCGGAAGGAAATTTTGAAATAAAAAATTTAAAAAAAGGGCTCTATATCCTGCAGGTGAGTTACCTCGGCTTTCAACATGTATCAGACACCATTGATCTCATAGAAAATAAAAAAATTGAACTACTACTGAGCGAAAACACAATTTTAATTGATGAAGTAATTGTGCAATCCACTCGGGCAGATGAAAAATCGGCAATGTCATATTCTACGATTGATAAAAAGCAAATTGCGGAACAAAATTTAGGAACAGACCTTCCCTACTTGCTGAATCAACTTCCATCTGTTGTTACTACCTCCGATGCAGGAGCGGGTGTTGGATACACCGGCATTCATATTCGAGGAGTTGATGCGACAAGAATTAATGTAACCATCAATGGTATTCCCGTTAATGATGCTGAATCACAAGGAACCTTTTGGGTAGACCTTCCGGATATTGCATCGAGCATCGACAACATTCAGGTGCAACGTGGAGTTGGAACTTCAACAAACGGAGCTGGCGCATTTGGAGGAAGCATAAACATACAAACCACAAAACTAAATCCGAAAGGATACGGTGAGTTCAATTCATCGTTCGGCTCATTTAATACATTAAAGAATACAGTAAATGTTGGATCAGGATTGATTGATGATAAATTTGCTTTTGATGCGCGTTTCTCTAAGGTATCTTCTAACGGTTTTATTGACAAAGCGGACTCTGACCTCAAATCCTATTATCTGTCTGGCGCCTATTACGGTAAAAAAAATATCATCAAATTGATTACCTTCTCCGGATACGAAGAAACCTATCAAGCTTGGAACGGTATTCCTGAATCGCGCTTAAAAGGAGACGTTCAAGGCATGAATGACTATATTCTACGAAATGGATTGGATGCGGAAGAGGGCGATCATTTGTTAAACTCCAACAGCAGAACGTACAATCAGTTTACGTATAAAAATCAGGTTGACCACTACAAACAAGATTATTATCAGCTACATTTTTCGCATGAATTCAACCGCTTTTGGAATGCAAATGTTGCTTTGCATTTTACAAAAGGAAAAGGATATTATGAAGAATATAAAAAAGGGCAATCATACAGCAGTTATGGATTACAAGATGTTGTGATAGGAACCGACACCATCACCTCCACAAATTTAGTCAGAAGACGTTGGCTCGATAATAATTTTTATGGCACTACCTTTTCCTTGAATTACAATAGTCATAAAAACTTTTCTGCCACACTAGGTGGTGCATTAAACAAATATGAAGGAGCTCATTATGGAGAAATCATCTGGGCGGAACACAGTTCCAACAGCGAACTCTATAAAAATTATTATAACGACACAGCCAACAAAACTGATTTCAATTTTTTTGCGAAAGCCAATTATCAAATAATGAAAAATCTGAATGTATTTGCTGATCTTCAATACAGGATTGTAAATTATTCCTTCCTTGGATTTGATGACAGTTTAAGAAACATTCAACAAAACGCAACATTAGGTTTTGTGAATCCTAAGATTGGAATTAATTACAACATCTGCTCTAATGCAAGTGCATATGCATCCTTCAGCATCGGAAACAAAGAACCTAGCCGCGATGATTATACACAATCAACACCAAAAAGCCGACCTAAATTTGAAACGCTGCACAACCTGGAAGTTGGTTACAAGCAAAACATAAAAAATGCAATGTGGGCATTGAATCTATATTACATGAACTACAAGAACCAATTGGTATTGACCGGCAAACTAAATGATGTAGGAGCCTACAACCGCACCAATGTTGCTAAAAGTTATAGAGAAGGAATTGAAGCCGAATTCGGAATAAAAATTTTAAACAGTTTATTCTGGAATGGAAATGCAACCATAAGCCGAAATAAAATAAAAAACTTTAACGAGTACGTCGATAATTACGACAGCACTGCTCAACGAATAAATACCTACAAATTATCTGACATTGCATTTTCGCCGAATGTAATTATTGGAAGCACCTTAACATTTGAACCGCTAAAAAATTTAAAATTCAGTTTTATCAGTAAATATGTAGGGGCTCAGTTTTTAGATAACACCTCCAGCAGCGCAAGAAAACTGGATGCTTTTTTTGTGAATAACCTTAGAATCAACTACAGCTTTAAAACAAAGTATATCCATGAAATAGGGTTGACTGCATGTATTAATAATTTATTCAGCGAGAAATATGAATCTAACGGATATACATATGGGTATATTTATGGAGGCGCTCATACCGTAGAAAATTTTTATTATCCGCAGGCGGGAGCAAATTATTTAATTGGATTGACGCTGAAATTTTAGAAGCCTAAGCCCTTCTCCCTTGGAGAGGGGCTGACTTTATTATCCGAAATAATCCAGCTCATCCTTCAGATTTAACAAGGGGAATTCTTGTTGCAATTCGTTACAACGAATCAAATATGTATTTTTGAATTTCACAAAAGCTTCTGTTTCCGGATGGAAGGGGCGGTGATGTTTTGCAGTGATAATATCTTTTAATTTACCGAACAGCAACTTAGTTGCTTCTGAAAAAGTGGCTGTCATTAATTCCTCAAAAACATATTCAATCGCTTGTTCATTTGGATGAAGCAAATCACTTTTATAAAAGCGGTAATCTCTCAGATCATCCATTACTAATTCATAAGCCGGAAAATAAAATACGTTCGCGTATTCTTCCACCAAATGATGCACCGCCTCGATCAATCGAGCTTTGCTATGATTGTTTTCAACTAAGCCATCACGAACATATCTGACGGGACTCACTGTAAAAACTATTTTTAAATTCTTATTTATTTTTTTTAGTTCCTGAATAAGTGACCTGTAATCTTCTATAATCTCAGCTGAAGTGAGCATGGATTTTACAAATTCTTTTTGCGGAAGTTTATGACAATTCCCAACAAGCTGACCATTGCGTTTATAAATAAAAGATGAACCAAAGGTGATAAAAAGCCATTCGGCATTTTTGATCTGCTGATGCCCCCCAGAGATTGCATCATTGATCTCCGTTAGACAGGTTTGTTGATTTGTATTTGAAAACCGGCTATGATGATCTTTTGAATTCCATGTTTCATTTGCATAAAACAGATCCGCTTCCTGAAGTTTTTTATTTTCAACATAGGAACGCAATGCAACAGCAATGCTAGAAGGGTTATAAAGCACACCATGCGGATTAATAGTTACATCAAATTTATAACGATTTAATGTATCACCAATATTTTCTGCAAAGCAAGAACCCATCAATAACATTTTATCGGAGTAGTTGATCTTTTCAGAAAAAGCAGGAATGGAAAATGGAAGGTGGAATTGCATTTTTAAAAATTCTAAAATCGAGTAATTCGATGAGCTTGTTTCTCAGTAATGGCAGATCGAAATAACACGCGACAACATAGTTCCATCTCTATCAGAATATCGATTACTGTTGACATTTGCAGAATGGGGAAAAATAAATCTTTGTATTCGGAAGTAGCGCCTGCAAATTATTTTGTTGCATATCGGGAATCAATATTACACGAAGATCAAGCACTTTCAAACTTTTTAAATTCATTAATTCATCAGGGAATTTGTCGATATTATTACTCCAAAGATCTAAATTTCGGAGTTTCGTCAACTTCCCGATCTGAGGCGGAAGGGATGACAGATCGTTCTGGTTCGCATTTAGATAATATAAGTTAGTTAGCTCACCAATCTGAAGAGGTAGTTCCTGAAGTCCGTTTTTTGATATGGCAAAATATTGCAGATTATTTAACTGACCTATTTCCACTGGAAGATCTTTAATATCATTTTTACTTAAGTCCAGATACTGAAGATTCGGAAATTTCAATATTTCCATTGGAAATGATTTCAACCTCTTTTTGCGTAATTCCAACTTGATCACTTTTTCTGGATCTTTCATAGCTGACTCGATACTGGTATATGCAGTTAATGTATCCAACGTAAGCGAATCCAATAAAACGGTTTGACCTACCGATTTCTGGAAGAAAAGAACAGAAAACACTAACATCATTGTTAGCGCCTTTAATTTATTTTTATGTGAATACTTATTTTTCAAGTCTATGGTTATTCAGAATGGCCAATGAATCTTCTTTATCTTTTTTCAATGCTATTTTTAATTCCTCTAAGTTATTAAACTTTAGCTCATCTCTAAGACGCTTTATAAAATAAATGGTTGCGACATCACCATATATATCCTTATTAAAATTAAAAATGTTCACTTCTACGCTTCTTCCTTTACCCTGAACAGTTGGGTTGTTCCCTATATTCAGCATTCCGCCATACATTTCACCTTCATGTTCAACATTAACAGCATAAACACCGTCAGCTGGGATCAACTTGTATTTATCTTCTATATAAATATTAGCAGTAGGATAGCCAATCGTTCTTCCTAATTGCTTTCCAGCAACAACTTTACCAGTTAAGGAATATGCATGCCCTAGGTATTCATTTGCAATAGTGATATCCCCTTCCTGAACTGCATTGCGAATCTTAGTAGAACTAATCTCGATGCTGTCTATGTCTTGCGCAGTGATCTCTTCCACCTCAAATCCATACAAAGGACCATACTCTTTTAGATGATCGAAGGAACCTTCTCTGTTTCTTCCAAAGTGATGATTATAACCAATGATCAAACGTTTAGTCTGTATCTTATTGACAAGAATATTTCTGACAAATTCCACAGATGTTAAACGGGAAAACTCTTTTGTGAAGGGATAAATTATTAAATGATCGACACCATAATGTTCTAATAATTTTATTTTTTCCTCCTGCGTATTGATCAGTTTTAACTCATTATCATCAGGGAAAAGAACCATTCGTGGATGGGGATAAAAAGTAAGCAGCACGGTTTCACCATTCTCATTTTTCGCAACATCTTTTATCCTTGAAATTATTTTCTGATGTCCTACATGAACGCCATCAAAAGTTCCTGTGGTCACAACTGGATTCCTGACATTCTTAAAATCTTCAATATTGGTATAAACTTTCACTGCTTCATTTACAAATTTGCAACGAATTTACTTCATTTTATTAATGTTTTATAACTTCGCACTTAATTATTAAAAACTGAACTTTGAAATCGTTAGTCAAACACACGCTTCTTTTAATTTCGTTTTGGTTTATTTTATTTTTTATATACAGGATCGTATTTTATTTCGGAATCCTTTCCTTACTGCATGATGTTCCGTTCTCACTGATATTGCGTTCTTTTTTTAAAGCACTCCGCTTAGACCTTTCCATGATCGGCTACTTAACAGGGGTTCCCATAATATTAACCTTTCTGTATGCTATTTCCCGCAAAAAGATTTTCCTTTCTATCATGGATGGTTGGAACTATTTGTTCATCCTTCTTTATGCTTTAACTGCTATTGGAGAAATGTGTCTGTACCGTGAATGGAAAGCTAAATTGAGCACACAGGCTTTGGCCCATTTTATGCACCCCTCCGAAGTATTCAAAACTACATCTATCGGATTAACGGTCCTTTTCTTTTCTTTATCGATAACCGGTTGTATTGTTTTTTTTAGGGTTTATAGCCGCAAGGTTGCATTTAAAAATTTACAAACCATAGAACCGAATTCCTTTGTAAAAAGTTTTAGTTACCTGATCGCTGCTGCAACTTTTTCTGCTATCAGTATAAGAGGTGGGTTACAGCAAATACCGATTCAGGATAGTGATGCATTTTTTTGTACCCTGCCGGTAGTGAATGATGCTACTGTAAATCCACTTTGGAATATGATGGACAATATTGCCGATTATGCAAAAAATTCGAGAGAAAATCCCTACAAGTATTTTGAAATAACAAAGGCGAATGAGATTGTTAAGGATCTCTATAAAACAGATACAGACACAACCATTTCTTTCCTGAAAACAACACGTCCGAATATTGTTTTTATTATAATGGAAGGCTGGAGTGCTTATGGAATAAAGTCGTTCGGTGGTGATGACTTTGCACCTTTTATGGACAGTTTAAGTAGGCAAGGCATTCGTTTTACAAAACTATATCCGGCAGGCTATGTTTCCGACCAGGGCATCCCTGCTGTACTAAGCGGTTTTCCTTGCGCACCGCACATATGCATCATCAACCAAAGTTCAAAATCGGCTAAACTTCCCTGCATCAATCAGGATTTGAAAAAAGAAGGCTATCAGAGCGGATTTTTGTTTGGTGGCGACTTGAATTATGGTAATATTAAAAGCTATATCTACAACAAAAAGTTTGATGTAGTAAAAGAAGAGATTGATATGAACAGCCGTCTGTTAAGAGGAAAGCTGGGTATTCAAGATAGCGACATGGAAAAAGAATACCTGCAGCTGTTGAATGCAGCAAAACCGCCCTTTGTATATGCCTGGTTCACCCTCAGCACCCATATGCCCTATGATTTCCCGGGAGAAAAGAAGCAACTAACTGCCTTCGAAAACGAATATGTAAATGGGATCAGCTATGCTGATAAAGCATTTCAACACTTTTTTAATGAAGCGAAGAAACAAAGTTGGTACAAAAACACGCTTTTTGTAATCGTGTCGGATCATAGCCATGGGTGTCAAAAACAGTTCAGCGTTTATGATCCAGAATACCACCGCATCCCATTGGTATTTTTCGGAGATGTGATCGAAGCTCCATTCAGAGGAAAAGAAATCACATCGGTATTTTCTCAGGTAGACATTACCAAGACCATTTTAAAACAGATGAAGCTAGACGAAGAAGCCAAACAATATGTGTGGGGAAAAAACATGTTCAATCCGGGTACAAAACCCTTCGCTTTCTATTGCAGCAACAGCGGTGCAGGTTTCGTGAGCGACCAAGGGTATATCGGGTACCAACAGAATGTCAAAAACCTGATCTTCAACTCATTTAATGATAACAATCACCTTTCAGACAGCTTGACCTCCAAAGCCCATGCTTTTCAGCAGATTGTTTTTGAAGATTATCGTTTAAAATAAGGTTTTTAGCAATTTTTTCAACAGAATGTCAACATTCTTTTTCTTTATGATATTAATTGTTAATTTTGCACTCGAATTTTAAAAAATCAAACATTTATATACCCATAAAATGTCAACAACAACAGGTAAAATTTCTCAAGTAATTGGCCCCGTGATAGACGTAAGTTTTGAAGGAGGCGCTACATTACCAAACATTTTGGACGCATTAGAGGTGATCAAACCAAATGGCCAAAAAGTAATTTTAGAAACACAAAAACACATTGGTGAAGATACGGTACGTACCATCGCGATGGATTCTTCTGACGGATTATACCGTGGACTGGCAGTTACTGCTACTGGTGCTGGTATTACCATGCCAGTTGGAGAGCAAGTAAAAGGTCGTTTATTCAATGTGGTTGGTGATGCCATTGATGGTATCCAACAAACAGATAAAAAAGGCGGTGCACCCATTCACCGTAACCCTCCTAAATATGAAGATCTTTCTACTTCTACTGAAGTATTATTCACCGGAATTAAAGTAATCGACCTTTTAGAGCCTTATGCTAAAGGAGGAAAGATTGGTTTATTTGGTGGTGCTGGAGTTGGTAAAACAGTATTGATCATGGAGCTGATCAACAACATTGCAAAAGGATACGAAGGTTTATCTGTATTCGCTGGTGTTGGTGAACGTACCCGTGAAGGAAACGATTTATTGCGTGAGATGATTGAGTCGAACGTTATCAGATATGGTGAAGAGTTTAAACACTCTATGGAAAAAGGCGGATGGGATCTTTCAAAAGTTGATTTGAAAGAATTAGAAAAATCACAAGCTACTTTGGTATTCGGACAAATGAATGAGCCTCCGGGAGCGCGTGCACGTGTTGCCTTATCAGGATTAACGATGGCGGAATATTTCCGTGATGGTGATGAGAAATCAGGTGGACGCGATATCCTTTTCTTTATTGATAATATCTTCCGTTTTACTCAAGCAGGTTCTGAGGTATCCGCGTTGTTAGGCCGTATGCCTTCAGCGGTAGGTTATCAACCAACATTAGCAACTGAAATGGGATTGATGCAAGAGCGTATCACTTCAACAAAAAGAGGTTCTATTACTTCGGTACAAGCGGTTTACGTTCCTGCCGATGACTTAACAGATCCGGCTCCTGCAACTACATTTGCCCATTTGGATGCTACAACCGTATTGAATCGTAAAATTGCTGAGTTAGGAATTTATCCTGCTGTGGATCCATTGGATTCTACATCACGTATCTTAACACCAGCTGTATTGGGTGAAGCACATTATGGTACTGCACAAAAAGTAAAATTAATTTTACAACGCTATAAAGAATTACAAGATATCATCGCCATCCTTGGTATGGACGAGTTATCTGAAGAAGATAAAACAGTTGTTCACCGCGCAAGACGTGTTCAACGTTTCTTATCACAGCCTTTCCACGTTGCTGAGCAATTTACCGGATTAAAAGGAGTTTTCGTTTCTATCGAAGATACTATCAAAGGATTTAACATGATCTTGAATGGTGAAGTAGATGAGTATCCAGAAGCTGCTTTCAACTTAGTCGGTTCTATTGAAGATGCAATTGAAAAAGGTAAGAAAATTTTAGCAGAAGCGAAATAAATTGATTCATCTATTTGAAGATCTAACTATTTAATATTGGGGTTATTCATTTCAAAATAATTTCATTTTCAAATAAACACATTTTCAAATTTTCAAATTAAAAACATGCATTTAGAAATAATTACACCTGATAAAAAAGTATTTAGCGGCGAAGTAGAATCTATAAATCTTCCGGGCGCTGAAGGTTCTTTTGGTATATTAAATAACCACGCTCCTATCATTGCTACTTTAAAAAAAGGAACAGTGAAAGTGACTGACTCAAAAAAAACAGTTGAGAATTTTGAGATCAATGGCGGTGTTGTGGAAGTACTGAACAACAACGTAATTGTTTTGGCTGAAGCTTAATTATCCTTTATAAAATTTATAATCCCGTTTCAAGAAATTGAAACGGGATTTTTTTATTCTATGTATTATTTTTAGGAGCTCTGCCACTTCCATCTCAGACTGAATCGAATTAATTATATTTGTAAATGTCCAAGAGCAATTACGAACGAATGATCCAACTGGCAGAAGATACTTTTGCAGTTAAAAATGATCCTGAGCAATTAGATGTAAATGAGGAAGTGATCGAACATTTACAAAAAATTCATCAGGCAACTGTTTCCGAATACGATGATGGAAATGGCCCTGCTGCCTGGATCATAATGATCCCAACTACACAGGAGCTGATGAGTCAATTTCTGCTGAAGAACATCTCCGAAAAAGAATTAGTTGAGCGCACGCCCTTGCATCATACATACGAGGCGGTTTATTTATGTTCCGCAATGGTATTAGAAGAATACAGAAGAAAAGGGATTGCAAAAAAATTAAGCATGAACGCGCTTGAAAAAATACTGAAAGAACATCCCATCAAATCACTTTTCGTTTGGGCATTTACAAAAGAAGGAGACTTAGGATCTGAAGCATTAGCAAAAGCAGTGTCCTTGCCGTTGTACAAAAGACAAGAATAAATACTTTTTTTAAAGTACGGATTTATTAAAGGAATGAAAAAGATGCTTATTACTTAGTATTCAACTTCTTATTCTCTTTATGACGCTTACTATCTCTTTTATTTTTTTTCTCAATATTTTTTTCGAATGCTTTTGTAAGATCAATACCTGTTTGGTTTGCTATACAAACGATAACAAAAAAAACATCCGCTAACTCATCGGCTAGCTCCTTGTTTTTTTCCTTTTTCTTAAATGATTGCTCACCGTATTCTCTGGCGATGATGCGCGCTACCTCACCCACTTCTTCAGTCAGAATGGCCATATTGGTAAGTTCATTAAAATAACGAACACCAGTTGTTCTGATCCACGTATCGACTTTATCTTGAGCCTCTTTAATAGTGATTGATTTATTTGCCATGAGCGATGATTATTTGTTCGTGAATAGAAAAACAAAAAAGGTCACACAATATTGCGTGACCTTTTTATTTACTTTCAGAATAATTACTCTTGAACTACTTCAAAAGAAACTGTTCCAACTACATCTTTGTGAAAACGAACTTCAGCAGTATAAGTGCCAACAGTTTTAACATCATCCGCAAGGGTGATATTTTTTCTATCCACATCGAAACCTAATTTTTTAATTGCATCAGCCAATTGAACTGAAGTAACAGAACCGAAAATTTTTCCGGACTCACCTACTTTAGCACCCACTTTAACAATCATATCTTTCAATTTAGCAGCAGTTGTTTCAGCAGCAGCTTTCACTTTTTGCTCCTTAAAAGCACGTTGTTTCACTGTTTCTGTCAACATTTTTTTTGTTGAAACTGTAGCCATTGCAGCCATGTTTTTCGGAATCAAAAAATTTCTTCCGTAACCTGGTTTTACGTTTACTACGTCATCCTTGTATCCAAGGTTTTTAACGTCTTGTTTTAAAATTACTTCCATGTCTTTATCTTATTTTAACATATCAGCAACATAAGGCAATAGAGCTAAGTGACGAGCACGTTTTACTGCTTTAGAAACTTTACGTTGATATTTTACTGATGTACCAGTTAATCTACGAGGTAAAATTTTACCTTGTTCATTGATGAACTTTAATAAAAAGTTCGGGTCTTTGTAATCGATATACTTAATACCGCTTTTTTTGAAGCGGCAGTATTTCTTTTTCTTAACATCCACTGTTGGTGGAGCAAGATATCTGATTTCTGAATTGTCTGCCATTTTTTTCGTTTTAATGAATTAGATTAATTAAGCTACTACTTTAGCTTTGTTTCTGCTTTTTAAGCTGTATGCCACCGCATGTTTATCAAGTGCAACAGTTAAGAAACGTAACAAGCGCTCATCACGTTTGTAAGCCACTTCTAATTCAGCGATAAAAGCTGCTGGTCCTTGAAATTCGAACAAATGGTAAAAACCAGTTGTTTTCTTTAGTATTGGATATTGCAATTTGCGCAATCCCCAAGCATTTTCGGTTACAATTTTGCAACCATTGTCTGTAAGTAACTTTTTGTACTTACTTACCGTCTCCTTTGCCTGTTCATCAGACAAAACGGGAGTCATAATGAAGACGGTTTCATAATGTTTTAGCATTGTTTTGTAATTTAATTGGTTAATAATTAATAATCCTTTTTTCTAAA
Organism: Bacteroidota bacterium; assembly: GCA_947449315.1. Classification (GTDB taxonomy): domain Bacteria; phylum Bacteroidota; class Bacteroidia; order 2-12-FULL-35-15; family 2-12-FULL-35-15; genus 2-12-FULL-35-15. The sequence continues at coordinate 26,569 of CANFRC010000005.1, read as the reverse complement.
AGGGACGCAAAGATAACAAATTTTGACTTTTTGCCAAAAGAAAATGCGGTTTTTTGAGGAAAAGTCAGGCTCCGAACTTTTTCAGCCCCTCAGCCCTCTCTATTATTGCCATCTTGAACGAAACAGTGTGCTCAATCAACCCGGCTCGAGATAACAGTTATTAACCAAAATCCGAGTTTTAAACATTCTATTGATTTTTCATATTAATACTTAGTTTTGTCAAATAAATTATGGATAATTTCATTGTATCAGCCCGTAAATATCGCCCGGCAACATTTAACACTGTTGTTGGACAAGCGCATATTACCAATACATTAAAAAACGCCATTAAAACTGGTCATTTAGCGCAAGCTTTTTTATTTTGCGGTCCGCGCGGTGTTGGTAAAACAACCTGTGCACGTATCCTGGCTAAAACAATCAACTGCACCAACCGAACAGCGAATACTGAAGCATGCGACAAATGTGAATCATGCGAATCATTCAATAGTGGTGCATCTTTGAACGTTTATGAATTGGATGCAGCATCCAACAACTCCGTTGACGATATCCGTAATTTAGTTGATCAGGTGCGATACGCTCCTCAACTTGGAACACATAAAGTTTATATCATCGATGAGGTTCATATGCTCTCAACATCCGCATTCAATGCGTTTTTGAAAACATTGGAAGAGCCACCGAAACATGCTATTTTCATTCTTGCTACAACTGAAAAACACAAAATTATTCCAACTATTCTTTCCCGCTGTCAGATCTTTGATTTCAACAGAATACAAATTGAAGACATTGCGAATCATTTGGAATTTATCGCAAACAGTGAGCAAATCACCGCCGAAAAAGACGCTTTGCACATCATCGCTCAAAAAGCGGATGGTGCGCTGCGTGATGCATGTTCCATCTTTGACCAGATTGTAAGTTTTGCTGGAAACAATATCACTTACAAAGCAGTCATCGAAAATTTAAATATTCTTGATTACGATTATTACTTTAAAGTGACTGATGCTATTTTGGGATTAAATATTTCGCAATCATTATTGTTATTCAATGAAATATTGAACAACGGTTTTGATGGTCACAATTTTGTTGCTGGAATGGGTGATCATTTCAGAAACTTATTGGTGAGTAAGGATCCTGAAACGCTTCAATTATTAGAAGTTGGCGATAATATTAAAGGTAAATACAAGGAACAATCAGGCAAGTGTACACTTTCCTTTTTAGTAAAAGGATTAACGATCCTGAATAAAACAGACATTCAATATAAATCGAGTAAGAATCAGCGACTCCAGGTCGAGCTAGCGCTGATGCAGCTTTCTTCTATCAACTCCACTGGGACTGATACCGAAAAAAAAAATGACATAAGTGGACTGCAAATAAAATCCAGTGCAAATAATCCATCAACAGTTCCAACAGGAACTACTACTGAAAAACCTTTAGCCATTTCACAACAGCCCATTGCTGAAAAAGCTATACCGGCGAACCCTGTTGTTACCGAATCGAAGACAACGGTTGAAACGGTTGCGAATGTTGTAAAAAAGCCGATTATCAAAACCACAACACCATCTATTTCGCAACATTTAAGTTCTGAAAAAAAAACGACGCAGACCACTGAAAACGATTCCGAATTCATTCAGCAAAATACCTTTCAGGCAAAGACTGCTTTTTCGATTGAGACGCTCGAAAAGTCATGGGACAAATACGCAAACGATTTAAAAGAAAAAGGGAAAACGAATTTGGCTACCTCACTGTTAAGTAAACGCCCTGTATTGATCACTGAATCTACAATCGAATTTACGATCAACAACAAAGCGATAGAAGAGAGTATCAATGATGATAAAATGAATTTTTTAAGTTACCTACGTAAAGAATTAAACAACTACTCCATTCAGCTTAACCTGGTTTTATCATCCGCAGAAGACAAGACCAATTTATATACTGCAACCGACCGCTACAAAAGGCTTGCTGAGAAAAACCCTTTTATCAATAAATTCAAACACACGTTCGATCTGGACATTGAATTTTAAAAATTTATTACCTGCTATTATTCTTTTTTTTATTTCCTACCGGGGTGGGAAAGATTGCTACCATTGCAATTTCTGAGCTATAGAAATTTCATAAAAAGGAGTATAAGCGCTACTTTTTTTATTACTGAAATGCAATGAATACAACTAGAATAAAGACAAAAAACAAAGAAAATTTATTGCAAAAAAATATCTTCTTTTTTTATTTTTTTTATTATATTTGTGTATATAACCAAAAATAAATGAAAAAAAATCTTCTAAGTTCCTTTGCAGGAATAAGTTTAGCAGCAATTGTTTTCTTTGCAACACCTACAAGAGCTATTGCTCAAGATAATGTTGGAATTGGCACAAACACACCGGATGCGAGTGCCATTTTAGAAATGTTAGCAGCAAATAAAGGAATGCTCGTGCCGCGAATGAACACCGTTGGTATGAATGCAATTATTGCTCCTGCAAATTCATTGTTAATCTACAACACCGATTCAGCATGTTATTGTTATTATAAGTCAACCGCATGGATTTCACTTTGCCATGCTGGACCTACTGGACCAAGAGGAGCGACAGGGGCGACAGGTGCTGCTGGTGCAACAGGAGTTGCCGGACCTGCGGGTGCAACTGGACCTGCTGGTGCGACTGGGCCTGCTGGTGCAGCTGGTGCAACAGGAGTTGCAGGACCTGCGGGGCCTGCGGGAGCTACTGGACCTGCGGGTGTTGCTGGAGCGGCGGGAGCTGCCGGACCTGCTGGTGCAACAGGAGTTGCAGGACCTGCGGGGCCTGCGGGAGCTACTGGACCTGCGGGTGTTGCTGGAGCGGCGGGAGCTGCCGGACCTGCCGGTGCAGCTGGAGCAACTGGGCCAACAGGACCGGGTAATGTTTTCAAATACAGTGTTGTTGGTACAACCAATGCAACTGTTGCAGCCGGAGCTGCTGCTGGCGCATTTGTTTTAATGCCCCAAATGACCCTCACCTTTACGCCAATCAGTTCCACTGTATTTATGCACTTCACAGCAGCAGGAACTTATTCTACTACAGCCTATGCAAACCATACTGTATGGTTCGAAGTACTTGTAAATGGAACATCTGTAAAAGAATGGGATACAACATGCGGAACAGCATGGAACCTCTGGGATATAGGGGTTTCGTCACCATTAACAGTAAATGCAGGAGTACCCAATACGGTTCAAATACGATGGACCGCACAAAGAGCAGGTTTAACAAGTACTACCATAAATAATTTAGTGCTTTCAGGCACTTATTTTAATCGCACGTTAATGATTTTAGATACACCATAAAAAATATGAAAAAGTATTTATTTTTGACTGTCTTTTTTTGCAACTTGTTCATTTTAGAAAAATTACATGCGCAAACAAATTCAACAGCTACATCTGAAATTACTGTTCTAAAAAAAGCAAATCCTAATTATCAGGAAAATGCAATCACACCTAAACAGGTTATCACTGTTGAGAAAGCACAAAACCCGAATAACAATACAGGAGATAAAAAAGAAGAAAAAGAGAACGTATTGATTACGGAAGAAAAATCAAAAAATCCAAATTAAAATTGATCCCTTTCTAAAAACAGGCTTACATAAGTGGGTGTGTTTTTTTATCACTATATTCAATAAAAAAGAGTCGACTAAATTAGCCGACTCTTTTATTTTTTAATACAAAACAGTATTACTTACACATCAATATTTGCATATTTAGCATTTTTCTCAATGAATTCTCTGCGAGGAGGAACTTCATCACCCATTAGCATAGAAAAAATTCTATCTGCTTCTGCTGCACTATCTATAGTTACTTGACGTAATGTTCTAAATTCTGGATTCATAGTCGTTTGCCACAATTGTTCCGCATTCATCTCTCCCAAACCTTTATAACGTTGAACACCCACTGTGCTTTCTTTACCTTCGCCACCCGCTAATTCTTTAATGTGCGCTGTTCGTTCTTCTTCTGTCCAGCAGTATCTTTGCTCTTTCCCCTTTTTAACCAAATACAAAGGAGGTGTTGCAATATAAATGTATCCATTTTCAACAAGCTCCTTCATGTGACGGAAGAAAAACGTTAATATTAATGTCGTGATATGACTACCATCCACATCGGCATCACACATGATGACTATTTTATGATAACGTAATTTTAAAATATTCAATGCACGGTCGTCTTCAGGAGTTCCTCTGAAAACACCTAATGCGGTAAAAATATTTTTGATCTCTTCGTTGTCATAAATTTTATATTCCATTGCTTTTTCAACATTAAGAATTTTACCTCTTAATGGAAGAATTGCTTGAAAAGCTCTGTTGCGGCCTTGTTTAGCTGTACCACCCGCAGAATCTCCCTCAACTAAATACAATTCGCAAATGGAAGGATCGGATTCAGAGCAATCAGAAAGCTTACCTGGTAAGCCAGAACCTGTAAGAACACTTTTACGTTGAACCAATTCACGCGCTTTACGAGCAGCATGACGAGCCGTAGCAGCAAGAATTACTTTGTCTACAATTTGACGAGCTTGTTTTGGATGTTCTTCCAAATAATTATTCAGCATTTCACTCACAGCAATATCAACAGCGCCCATCACTTCATTGTTACCCAACTTTGTTTTGGTTTGCCCTTCGAACTGAGGCTCCTGAACCTTTACAGAGATAACTGCTGTTAATCCTTCACGGAAGTCATCCCCATTTATTTCCAATTTTACTTTCGATAATAATCCGGATTTTTCTGCATACGATTTCAGCGTACGTGTTAATCCTCTTCTGAAACCTGCTAAATGTGTTCCACCTTCATGCGTATTGATGTTATTAACGTATGTATGTAAATTTTCAGAGTAAGAAGTATTGTACATCATGGCAACTTCAACAGGGATACCGTTTTTTTCGCCTTCCATGTATATCACATCATCAATTAATTTTTCACGCGTTGCATCAAGGTATTCAACAAATTCTTTTAATCCGCCTTCCGAGTAAAACACTTCTGAACGATTATTGCCACTCTCATCCTTTTCACGAATATCGGTTAATGTAACGCGAATTCCTTTATTCAAAAATGAAAGTTCACGCAAACGAGCTGCAATGATATCATAATGATAAACTACTGTATTGAAAATGGTAGCATCCGGTTGAAAGGTGACAATAGTACCTCTGTAATCGGTAACACCCAGCTCTTTAACTGGGTACAATGGCTTTCCAATGCTATATTCTTGAATGAATTCTTTGCCGTTTCTGTGGACATTTACCGTTAAATGAGTAGAAAGTGCATTGACACACGAAACCCCTACTCCATGCAAACCTCCTGAAACCTTGTATGAATCTTTATCGAATTTACCACCAGCATGCAGAACCGTCATCACTACTTCTAATGCCGATTTTTTCTCTTTTGCGTGATAATCCGTTGGAATACCTCTACCATCGTCCTTTACGGTAATAGAGTTGTTTTCATTGATTGTAACGAAGATATTCTTACAATGACCAGCCAACGCCTCATCAATTGAATTATCTACCACCTCGTATACCAAATGATGCAGTCCTTTTTGACCCGTATCACCAATATACATCGACGGACGTTTACGAACGGCTTCTAAGCCCTCTAATACCTGAATACTGTCAGCTGAATAATCTGACGATTTTGCTAAATTTTCATTCCCTGTTTCTTCCATAATATTTTGTCTGTTTTCTACGCCTTTTTTAAGGCTAACAAATATAGCTTTTTCCCTATAAAATAGAGGTGTTTGACCAAAAAAAACAAGCTATACTTATTAACATTTGGTTAATAAAAAAACAGGTAATAATTTGACTATTTTTATATTTATATTAGGATTCAATTTTGAACCTAATTGATAAAGAAAATAGAATGAATTGGATACGTTGAAAAGCAGAAAAAGTAGCTGGTTACTCATCGCTCATGGAATACTTCCAAGACAATATAGCAGTGCTTGAAAGAATTCACACATGCTGCCATTTTAAAAATTTGAATTGGCTATGCGAACTGCAGCAATGCAAAAAATAACCCACCCAAAGCTATGAAGACTGCATTCAGGAGGCTTTTATGAAAAAGATCTAAATTTAAAATGAATAAGACAAACCGCCCATAAATGTGAAACGCTGTGTTGGGTAGTTATTAAAACGATAATATCTGAAATTTGCGATATTATTAACGTTCAGAAAAAAGCCTAACTTTTTAGTGTAACGGTATTCCAACCCTACATTCGCATCGAATACACTGCTTAATTCTTTCGCTTGCACCTTATAACCGTTCACATTATCAATAGTGACCATCTTTGCATATTGATTCCCTAAATAGCACAAATCTACTTTTGCAACAATTTTATCTTTTAGATTATAATTTGCAGAAAGCGTGAATTCCAATTGAGGTTTATACCAAGCTCTCAATTCAGTATTCATTTTGTAACTGAAGTATTCTCCTTTCAAATGAATACGTAACTTTTCACTTTCCTGAAAGGATATTTCACCTCTCACATCTAACACCTGAGCATCATCATAAATCACATCAAAACGATTTTTTAGAAGATCTACGCTATCTGTTACATACATTGCCATATTGCTGATACTTGAATAGGATACACGTGCATTATAAGCAACAGAAGAAGACAGTGTTCCTTTTAAACCGCCAAACAATTCATATTTATGATTCGAGTTCAACAGGTTCAATTGGGAAACTAAAAAGGGATTATTATCTGTCAACGATTTGAAACTATTTTTTTGAATGCCACCTGTTGCACCCGCATATGGAATGATTATGTCCTCAAAAATATTGTAACTCAATTCTACATTCGGATAAAAATAAAATTTTGACTTAACAAAAATGTCGGCTGATGCTGTAATACCAATACTTGCGTGATACCTTTCTCCACTTGCAATAAAGTTTGGATTAATAGACACAATCGTATTATTAACGGTATCGGTGGCTGTTTTAAAATTATAAAAATCGACAGAGCCATTTACTTTTAATAATTCCTTATTGATTTTTTTCTGAACAAAACCATTCGCTTTTAAATTGTTTTCTGAGGTTTTATAATAATCAGAGATCGTATAAAAGCTGAGCTTTACATCATGATTATAGCGCTCCAACCGATTGAAATGACTCATTAATTCTGTATTTGCACCAAAATAATTAAAGCGCTGTAAGGTCAGGTCAGCATCTTTTATTTTAAACAGATCTGTATCATATCCATAGAAATGTACTACGTTTCGCGCATAATCAAAATTTCCTGACAAGGTATGTTCCTTCAAAAACTTCTTTCCGTATAAACTGATCTCATTATCACTGTATCCTGCATATCCATAATTCTTCAACGTAGAAGACGATGATAAATGCTTCACCCGAAAACCATAACTTATTTCTTTTGAACGAAGATTGTTGTACCAGGCTTCACCATATGGTGTTTTATAATTTCCCATTCCTAATTTCACCAACCCATTATACAACTTCACCAATGGCTCTCCAATCATTTGAGCGGCTTCGATAGGTTGCGTTTCATATCCTGTAGAAACTTTCTTAGAATAAATAGTATATCCCTTTACGGCAATCTTTTTTGTGGAGTCGATAACAATCGGACTCGTATTCATTTTATTTGCATCGGTGATCACCGGTTTATAAGCACCCGTATTAATGATAGTCATCGAATTTAGAGTGTCTCGACCAATCTGAGCCATTGCGAAATTTACAACAAGCACCAAAAAACAGCTCAAAATAGATTTATTTTTTAAAAGAAGCTTAATCATGTTTAGGTTCTCCTTCCGTTGATGTTGGTGGAATGACGGGTTCTGTAAATAATTTATTTTGTTCCGGCGAATTATTTTCAAATTCAAGTTTCAAAGGTTCTACTGGTGCTTTGAGTTGTTTTTCGGCTTCTTCATCTGCAGTAATCTTATCTAATTTCTCTTGCGCTAGTTTTATTAATTCTGGAAGGTCAGAATCTGTGATCACACCTTTTAAGGTTGCCTTTGCCTGGAAATTATCTTTCAAACCAACATAGTCATCCGCCAATACAATCATTGCCTTTGTTACCCAATAGGGAAAATCGCCATCTCCATTCAGAAGATCGAAAACAACTTTCTTTGATTGTTTAAAATCACCTTTCAGAAATAAAATAGTAGCAATATTATAGGACGATTCGGCACCAATCTCATTTTTAGCAACATTTGCTACAGATTGAAACTCGGCCATCGCATCATCCATCTTCTGCATCTCAAAATAGCTTTGCGCTAAATTAAAGTGCGCTTCATTCTTCAGATCTTGAGTTACATTTTCAATTTTCAAAACCAGGTTTGAATAAGCGATCAGATTCTCTTGATCTTTCAAACTTTGGTAGGACCTCATTAAACCTATAAGTGCAGTATTCTTGCTTTTAGGGCTCTCAGCCTGTAGTTCAAGTTGTTTGTAATACTCAACAGCCTGCGTATAACTTTGTTTTTTAAAAAGTATTTCAGAACCACGAAGTAAGGATTGCTCTGTGAATTCACTGTTATTTTTACTAATAACAAATGAATAACCCGTTAAAGCGGCGTCAACATTTCCTAATTTATAATCACATTCTGCTTTGTAATAATTGGCTGGAAGAATAAAAATACCATCAGGAAATTTTTGAATGTATTTTTCGAAATCAACCACTACATTTTTACAATCCTGCTCCATGTAATGATTTCTTCCATTGTTAAATGTAAGCGAATCCAATTCTCCTTGAGGGATGCTTGCACCAACAGATGTAAGATAAGTAGACAACCCGTCTGGGTCTGATTTTGCTGTATAAATCGCTTTTATGATATTAATCGCTTCATTTGCTTCAGCCGATTTACGGTCTCTCGTAATTAATTTATCAAAATAGATCAATGCATTGCTATCTTCTTTTTTAGCATAATAGATCAATCCTATTTTACTCAAACACACGTTTATATTGCTACTGTTCGGATATTCATCGGCAAACTTCTTTAAATTAATTAAAGCTTGCTCATTCTGATTGCTTGTATAATATGTCAATGCCAATTCAAATTTTGCTTTTTGAAGATAGGTCGATGTCGGATAATTAGCAATGAAGGTTGTTAAATCTGCTATCTTAGCAGGATATTTTTTCTGAACACCATTCGCAAGGGCTTTCTGAAACAAGGCATAATCAGGAACCATGAGCTTCATCTTATACGATTGATCATAATAATCTGCTGCATTTGAAAAATCGCTTGACATAAAGTAACCATCACCGATGCGGTTCAATGCATCATTTATCTTTTTTTCATCTGCGTGTGGTTTAAAGGTCACAAATTTGCGGAACCACAAATTACTGTTCACATAATCCTTCTGCTTAAAATACGCATATCCTACATTATAATTTGCATCACTCAATTCCGATTTGCCGATCGCCCCGGGCTCTGAAATATAATCCTGAAATGTTTCTATTGCTTTCGGATATTGATTTAAACGATAGTACGATTCTGCTTTCCAATAAATGGATGAAGCGCGGATGTTCTTGTCGTATAAGTAGGTGTTCGACTTATCAAAGAGCTTGATTGCTTCCGCATATTGCATATTATTGAACAAATCAACACCTCTGTAATACGCTACTTTCTGATGTGCTTGTTTTAATTCAGGGGTAAGTAATTTGATGCTTTCTATCGCTTCGATGGCTTCCTTATAACTTTTTGTGGTCATGAACACATTTACCAAATACGTATATGCTTCGTCTACATTGGCTGCATTCGGGTAGTTCGTAATGTATTTTTGAAACGCTCTGATCGCTTCGCTGTAGGGATTGTAAGCCAATTCATAACACAGCTTCGCATAATTATAAAGTGCATCTTCCTGAATTGTTTTATCGAAATCCAATTTGGAAGCTTGACCGAATGCATTCAACGCATTTTGCTTGTTACCTGTTTTTATATAACAATCTCCGATGTGGTAAAAAGCATTCTGCTCTAATGAATCATCAATGTTACCAACCTTGACGAAATAGTTGATCGCATCATCATATCCGTTTAATTTATAATAAGCGAAACCGAATTGATAATTATCTGTGCGCGATAAAGCGCCAACTCCTTTTTCATATTTTTTAAGATAAGGAATGGCTTCTTTGTAGTTGGAGGTTCTATAATAGGACTCTCCAATGATTTTTGCAATTTCCGGAGCACGTTTTGTGCTGGCAGAATCCAGCAAAGCTGGAGCATACGTAATTACAGCTTCGTATTTCCCTTGCAGAAAATAGATTTGTGCGATGTAATAGGGAACAACAGGCCCAAAGGTTTCGTTCTGCTGCAGCTTTACAAAATCTATTAAGGCTGTTTCATAATTCTTTTCATTGTAAGCAATATGCGCATAATAATACTTAGCGGCGGCTGCATATTTATTATCGACATCTTTAATTTCAAAAAAATCTTTTTTTGCATCAGAAAATTTATCCGATTCAAAAAAGCTATAGCCTCGTTTAAAATAAAATTCCGCCAACTCTTCTGTTGTCAGGTCGTAAATATCAACCTTCCCCAACCAATCGATTGCATCTTTATATTTCTTTTTACGGTAATTATATTTCCCTAAATAAAAATAAGCGCTTTTAACCTTGGGGCTTTCAGGGTGATCCTTGATAAATTGTTTCAGATAGATTTCGCCATCTTTATGGAACAACTCAATGGCACAGATGGAATTATAATATTCGGCATTAATACGCACCAATGATTGAATATCTTTTTCGGATTCAATTACTTTTGTAAAACTTTTTTGTGCTGCACCGTATTTTTCTTTTTGGAAAAGCTCTATCCCTGTTTTAAATTCTGGATCCTCATTGGTATAAATGACCGTTTTTTGAGCAAGAACAGAAATGGATAGAAAAACTCCTACTGAAAATACAACCGCTTTTAGCTTGTTCATTATTTATCTTAATAGATGATGAATGTAAAATTAGTAAGGATAGTACCATAAAGTTTTCGTGGATCTGGAAGTTATTAACGCTGAAGTGTTGAAAGTATTGCAATTAATAATTCTTTAACGGCAAGCTTATGAGTAATTTTCGGATGTTATACAGCTCCTTCCAAGAGTTAAAACAAACATACAGATGGCACTGGACACTATCATTCAACTCGAAAACGTTTCAATTTTCCAAAAGCACAACCTGGTGCTTAATAATGTGAATATCTCTATTGATAAAGGAGAATTTGTATATCTGCTAGGAAAAACCGGAAGTGGCAAAAGTAGTTTATTGAAAACATTGTACGCTGATCTTGATTTACTAGAAGGAGAAGCGACTGTTGCCGGATATAATTTAAAGACCATCAAATTAAAAGAAATTCCATTTTTAAGAAGGAAGCTCGGCGTTGTGTTTCAGGATTTCCAATTACTGAACGACAGAAGTGTAAATGATAATTTAATGTTTGTTTTGAAAGCAACTGAATGGAAAGACAAAGCTGCGATGCAGAAACGCACACAAGAAGTATTGGAGAAAGTAAATCTGAACACGAAAGGATTTAAAATGCCCCACGAACTCTCTGGTGGTGAACAGCAGAGAGTTTCTATTGCACGTGCTTTATTGAACGACCCCGAATTAATACTTGCTGACGAGCCTACAGGAAACTTAGACCCTGAAACTTCTGAAGGAATTATGAATTTATTATTGGAGATCAGCAAAAATGGGCGTGCTGTTCTTATTGCAACTCATGATATTATGATGTTTGATAAATTCCCTTCGCGCACAATCAAATGTGAAAACGGGAAAGTGTTAGATTCGAAATCAAAATAACCTGACCAACTTCTCCACATTCTTTTGATTCGAAAAGTCCGCTAAAAGAATAGCTTCTCTTTTTTCTTTTTCTTGCATATCAAAAGGCAATTCAAATAACCTGATTAGCTCTTTGATCATTCCATCTGCATTATCTTCTATTGAGCACAAAGCTTCCATTCCAGTATTGGAAACCATAGGAGTATTTACAACACAATGCCTTCCTGTAAATAAAGCAGCCAACAATTTTAGTTTTATTCCAGTTGCCTGAAAAGTAGGTAATACATTTATCTGTGCACTTTTTATCAATTCATCAATATCCTGCGTATTGATATTTGCTTTCAATTGTATATGTGCATAATTCGAAACTGCTTGAGTTAATTCCTGGGAAGGCTTTTTTCCAGCTATGATAAGTGGTATTTTTATTTTAGAGAATACCTGATTCACAAGAAACAAAGCCGCTTCATTATTTTCTCCAACTTCTAAATTACCATGATACAAGCAAAAACTTCCTTTCCCTTCTCTGATGATCACTTCTTCATTGGGATGAAAAGCTGTAATGTGATGTACATTTTTATACCTTTCAGAAAGCTGGTTGGTATCCGTTTTAGAAATTGCAACAATGGCATCCGCTTTATTCAATACCTTTTCAAATCGCTTCAGCTTCTTCCCTTCCATCCCAAAGTACAGCATCTTGAAGAATGACTTCTCCACTTTCGCTAGATTTTTATAATAATCGTGTTCGATGTTATGCGTGCGAACAATCTTCATTCTACCTTTCAAACGTTCATCATTCACATGAAAACACGAATGCAATCCTTCAAACAAAATGGGATAACGATCTCGCATCAGGTTCTCCATCAATTTTTCAGAAGAACGAGTAATGACTACAAAAGGCAGCGAGTTCAGCAACAAAGATTTATCCATTTTACGTTTGTAATAATACACTTTTTCACAAATGCTTTCCAGGCTTAAGGCTTCCGCTCTGCCGTATTCGAAACAATGCAAATGGATTTTCACTCCTTGCGAATGCAAGGCTTTCAATTTATAATATACATCAATAACACCTCCGTAATTGGCCGGAAATGGGACATCAAATGAAATTACATGTAGGTGTTTTGGTTCTGTCATTCTATTTCCAGACTAAAGAAATTGAGAATACACATCTTTCAACTGCTTCTCTTCCGTTTCCCAATTTAATTTTTCGGATGCAATTTTAGTGTTTTTTTTCCACAACTGAAGTGTTGTTTCGTCTTTAAGAATATGATTTATTTTATCTGCTATATGCTTAGGGTCATGGCTATCAATACAATCACCAATTTCATACATGGTGATAATATTTTTAATTTCCACCAAACCGGAAGCTAAAACCGGGACGCCAGCATGCATGTAATCAAAGAGTTTATTTGGCAAACTATATCTATAATTGATGTTGGTGTCTTTATCTAAGGTCAAACCTAAATCTGCGCATCGGGTGTATTGAACTAATTTTTGAAATGGAACTTTGCCAATAAATTTTATTTTATCGTTCAATTTAAGCTTCTCCATCATTTGTTTTAACACATCCATCACATCACCACTTCCAATAATTAAGAGCAAAGCATTTTCAACATATTGCATCGCTTCTACCGCCTCTTCTGCTCCCCTGTCCATATTGATTCCTGCTCCTTGCAATACAATTATCTTTTTATCTGAAGGGATTCCCAACTGATGTTTTGAACTGTTTTTGATTGTTGTTTGACTAGCAAGCAATGGAATATTTCTAACTACTTTTACATCTACTTTATATTCTTCCGAATAAATTTTTGCGATGGAATCGTTTACCGTAAAAACATATTTCAGCTTGGGGAAAATTTTACGTTCAATATTCTTCCAGATATTTTTTTTCTTAGGATTTTTTTGCAATTCGGGAACTTCACAAAACAATTCGTGACTATCGTAAACAAGGTTTGCTGATTTTAATTTGGAAATCTTGTAATTTGGCCAAAGCGTATCCAAATCGTTGGAGACTAAAACATCGGCTTTGTGAAACAACAGATAAAGAAATAATCGGAATTGATATTCAGCATAAAAAAGCGGCCCTTTTTCGAAGAGCAAGAACATGCGTTTTGTTTTATAAGTGCGCTCCGCTAATGGAAGACTTTTACGCTGTCTTCTTCCAACCAATGTTACATCGTAACCTAGATTATACAATGACATACAAACCTTATGAACCCGTTGGTCGGTAGTTAAATCATTGATAACAGAAACGATTGCTTTTTTCACCAGGCTAAGATAGAAATTTTGACTTTACATTCATCGAGAATGTGCAGTAATATCAACCACATAGATACATAGAAAAAAAGGGAAGTAGACATAAAAAAAACATAGAAAACTTCGTAAACGAAGTTTTAGCTATGTGTACCCTTTTTCTCCCTTTCTATTAAAAATTTCTATGACCCTATGTGGTTAAACTTTTAAATGCAATATCATTATGTTTATAACGCTATGAATAAATTTTATTGTATCAGTTGCAAGTTGACATATAATTGCTCAATTTTGAAGAAATTAATCCACCAGAATGAAGGTCCTTGAAAATCATTCATTAAAAAAATTTAACACATTCGGCATCGATGCCACTGCGCGCTATTTCACTGAAGTATCGAACTTAGAAGAAATACGTGAGATCCTTTGTGAATCGAAATTTTCGGCCATCAACCGCTTAATATTAGGAGGAGGAAGCAATTTGCTTTTCACTAAAAATTTTGATGGTATCGTTCTTAAAAACAATTTAAAAGGGATTGAATTATTAAAAGAAGATGCTGACTTTTATTATGTCAAGTCCGCTGCAGGTGAGGTATGGCATGAATTTGTAATGCATTGCGTTAAGAACAATTATGCCGGCTTAGAGAACCTGTCTTTAATACCTGGAAATGTTGGTGCCAGCCCAATGCAAAATATTGGCGCTTATGGCGTAGAAATAAAAGATTTTTTTTACGAATTGGAGGCGTTTCATATTCTAGATAAAACATTGCAGACATTTAATGCTGCTCAATGCAAATTCGGATACAGAGAGAGCGTTTTCAAAAGAGAATTGAAAAATCAATTCATCATCACTTCTGTTACTTTTAAATTAAGCAAACACCCACAATTTAATACCAGCTATGGTGCAATAGAAACAGAGTTAGCTTCGATGGGTATTCAAGAAAAAAGCATACAATCCATCAGTGCGGCTGTATGTAACATTCGCCGAAGCAAACTGCCAAACCCTGCAGAGATTGGTAATGCCGGAAGTTTTTTCAAAAACCCGGAGGTTGTAAAAGGGAAATACGAATTTCTTAAAATGCAATATCCTGGTATTGTTGGTTACGACCTTGAAAACGGAAATGTAAAATTGGCTGCAGGTTGGCTAATAGAACAATCTGGATGGAAAGGCAAAACGATTGGAGATGCTGGTGTTCATAAATTGCAAGCTTTGGTATTAGTTAATTATGGAAATGCAAAAGGAACAGAGATCTTTGATCTTTCTCAAAAAGTAATGGATTCAGTGAAAGAAAAATTTGGTGTTGAATTGGAAAGAGAAGTGAATATTATTTAATCCAACAAATACTTCAACTTGATCACATTCATGTGATGGGTGGCGTGCCCTGCTATCATATACAATATAGCTCTTACAGATACATCCAAATTATTTGCAACACCAAACTGACTTAAAGCTTCTTCATCCCATACTTTAAAAAGCGCAAGATTTGCCTCTCTTACAATTGTAAACTCCTCACATAAACTAGGTAATGTTTGTTTCTGAAAATTAGCATTTGCTACAAAAAAATTTTCATCGTAACATGGTAAAGGTGTTTTATCTTTTCTGGCGAAACGCATGGCCCGATAAGCTAAAACTCTTTCTGTATCAATCATGTGTCCGATAACTTCCTTCACACTCCATTTCCCATCGGCATAACGATAATCTTCTTTCTCTTTCGGAATCTCGGAAATGATAGCTTGAATATCCAAAACCTGATCGGTTAATTCTTTAATGATGTTATTCGTTTTTACAGTATCCAGGTAACTCTTGTAGTAAGGAGGGTATTCGTTGGGTTGCGGACGTTTCAAAATACTAGATTTTTTCTAATTCACTTTTTACAAAATCAGCAAGCTCTTTTACGTACGCTTGAGAAAAATTAAATTCTATTCCGGCAGTCTTATAAATTTCGGGGATGGATTTCATATACCCCAATCGCAATGCTGCTTCGTATTGATCCAATGCTTTTTCAGGATTCAATTTATAATTTCTCCATAGGGCAATTGCACCCAGTTGAGCCATTCCATATTCTATGTAATAAAAAGGAACTTCAAAAATATGAAGTTGACTTTGCCATCCTCTTGCTCTTACATCATCTAATCCTGTATAATCAACAACTTTGCTTGTAAACTGATCAATCGTATTTTTCCAATTCTCCATCCTTTCCTCTACAGTGTGAGTTGGATTTTCATATACCCAATGCTGAAATTTATCTACTGCTGCTATCCAAAGCAATGTTTTTAAAGATTTATCCAATTGCTCTTTTTTGGCACGTTTCAGATCATCTGCATTTTTAAAGAACACATCCCAATGTTCCATGGATATCAATTCCATGGACATGGAAGCCAACTCAGCCACTTCAGAAGGTGTGCTCTTAAAGTCTGTCAATAACAAATCGCGAGTGACAAAAGAATGGATGGCATGTCCGCCTTCATGCACCATCGTAACAAGATCACGATGTGTTCCTACGGAATTCATAAAAATAAAAGGAACACCAATTTCATATAAAGGATAGTTGTATCCACCTGGTGCTTTTCCGATGCGTGAATCGAGATCCAAGTATCCCATCCTTTTCATTATCTCCAAATATGCTCCATAAGCCGGACGAACCTTTGTAAAACACGCAATAGACTTTTCAGTTAATTCAGTTGCACTTGAAAAGGGTTTTAATGGTGCTTTTCCTTCCACGTCAACATCCGTATCCCAAGGTTTCAATGCATCCAGCTGCAACTTATTTTTTCTGTCTTGATCAGAAACTTCTGCCAGTGGAAGAATTTCTTTCGCTATTGATTCATGGAAATGGAAACAATCTTTCACTGTATAATCAAAACGCCCCAATTCATCAAATTTATAATCACGGTAATTTTTAAAGCCGGCATTGACAGCTACTTGATGACGCAACTGGATCAATTCAGAAAACAGATCATTTAACGTTTTAGTATCAAGCGATCTTCTTTTTTGAATTTTATGATACACCTCTTCACGTATTTTCCGGTTGGTGTCTTTCATTAAACTGGAAGCCATTTGAAGTGTAATTTCTTTTCCTTCCCATGTTATGGTCATCTCGGCTGTGATGGCACCGTATTTTTGCGACTCCGTTGCAATCTTTGTTTGCAATGGAATATTTTCTTCACGATAAAGTGCTAATGCTTTTTTTATTCCTCGAATATAAATTTGGTAGGTAGTATTGTCCAGCTCTTTCAAAAAAGGAGATTGGACAAACTTAATGTTCAACTCATTACTATAGGGGGCAATGTGTGGATCTATTTCAGAAACAAAAAAGTTGTAAGCGTCTGTCAATATCTGATTAGATGTATCGCAGGTCATTTTGATATATCGCCATGCGAAATCTTCACTCAGAGCTGCTTCTAGCTCACTTCTATCTGTGAGCCATTTTTCTAATTCTATTGTGGAATTTATCTTACGATTTTTGAGCTCTTTAAAAAAGGGTTCTATTTTAATCCAAGAATCAATTTCCAGATCTTGAGACAAAAATTGACGTAACGGTTTAGTCGGGGTAACAACCTGATTAGTCTTCATCAACACTATTATTTGAAACTGGAACTTTGTAAAAAAAACAGAACAAAAAAAGAATCTGTTAGATAGAAAAAACGGTGCTTATGCAACACCGGATTTTCTAACACCTTGAACTTTCACCTTTGAGCTCGCCGTTTTAACTGGCTTCGTATTGGTATCTTTTTTCACTGCTTTCGCAGCACCTTTTGCATCACCTGCAGCAGTTTTGATCTTTGGCTTTTCGCCATCAACGACCTCTACCTTTTTCTCGAACAAACCATCTTTCTGAAGTGAATTGTACCAGTTCAACACTTTTTTAATGTCCGAAACATACACTCTTTCCTCATCATATTCTGCAAAAACAGTCTTAAAATATTTTTTAAGATCTGCATCCGGTTGTTTGTGATCAATACACGCACCACCTTTTTCGTGATCATATATTTTTTGAAACACATCTTTCAAAGGCACATCATCAGCTGTAGAATAAATACTAACATCTTCTAATGCACTTATTTTGTGAGTTGCAAAAGCCTGAACACGTTTTTTGTCGATCAGGGATTCTACAATTAATCCATTCTTTGTCTGAGCAATTACCTTAAAAAGTCCGCTCATTCCTGCAATTGAAATTATTCCGCTTAAATCCATATTGTTTTTTTAATTTGAATACAAATGTAATAAAATATTGTTTCAGCTTTTATTTAGTGACAATCAATTTTTGTACATATTTTTTGGTACCAATATTCAGCTGACAATAATAGATACCATTTGCCAAAGCAGATGTATCAAAATTAAAACGATACTGCCCTGCAGAAATATTTTCTGAAGTAAGTTTTTTTATTTCCTTGCCTAACAAATTAAATACTTTGAATTCTATTTTTGCTGCATCAGCAACATGAATGGTGATTTCAGACTGTCCATTCGTTGGATTCGGAAAAATAGTCATGGGATTTAATTCCAAATCATTATCCACAACACTTGTTGATAACATGCCATCGTACATGCTTTGTGCATTGACAGCACTATTTTGAAGATCTGTCAGATCATCACCAGCAATCAAAGCAAATGCAACTTTAATAGAATCTCCAGAATTGATGGTATAAGGACCGGTACTCACAATATCAATCACATCGGCACCAGCACCAGAAACTCCGGCATTAGGTCTGTTGGTAGACAGTGTCAAATATTTTTCTGAACCGTCGTAACCTCCTGTGTTCAAATCGGCACCACCGGCCCCTCCTGCCACATTATCAACTGCATAATGAACAACAGGTGCAGTATTCGTTAACAACTTAATCCCTGCATATTTCCCGGCCACTCCGCTATAATAAGCGTATCCCATTTTATTAACTGCATCAAAATCAGCCCTGTCAGAACCAAACGTTGTCGCATCAATATCCCAATCGGCAAAAATTCCAGAAAAAAGATTTGATAGTGTGGTTGTACCCGTATTCGCAATTACATATTGAAAGATCACATATTTTCTATTTCCTGATGTAGTCCAGGCGAAGGCATTTTGATGCACCCTAACAGGCAATGATGACGTGGCCACATTATCATTAAAAGCGCCGTCAATATCCAATTCGGAAAATACAGATGGTGCATTTGGATGAGCCGCAATAACCGATTGAAAATCTGCATCCGGTGTTGTGGTGCCTCGTATTGCATCCGAAACCTGAGTTCCGCTTATCCCTATCATCAACCCTGCTTCGTAAACCAATGTCCCTGAACCTAAATAATTAAATCCTAAACCACCCACTTGCCCATTCTGACTGTATCCTATTCTGCCTGCGCTGCTGATTGTGGTTGCTATATCATTAATAGCAATATTTATATAATCAACATTTACGGTAACATTGAACATTTCAACAGCAGTGTATGAAGTGGCAGGATCGGTATATGTAAGTTTAAAAGTCACAATAGTATTGGGTGGAGCGGTAGGTAAAATAAGAATGGTGAATGGATCGGAATAATTATTGGCAACAGCTAAAGTTCCTACAGCGCCCAAATTTGTTGTACCATCCAATATGTTGACATAGGTTGATGTAGTTGAAAGCGATGCAGTTAAACTGGTGATTGGAGCAAGGTAATTTGTATAATCTCCGGCAATACGAAGAGTATCGCCGACAACAAAAGTATTGTCATTATTATCAGTGATCGTTCTTGATGTCATCACAACAGAAGGGGTATGAATTGCGGTTAGTGCATTGAAGAGGTTAATTCTTCCATAACCTAATTTGTTGGCATACATTGGCCCTGTTAATCCGTAAATATTATCGCAAGTAGTTTTTAATCGTTCACCCACCTGTAAAGCTGTATAACTGGGATAAAAAGATTTAATGATGGCCGCCGCTCCTGCCGCACATGGCGAAGCCATTGATGTACCTGTCAAAGATGCATAACTGTTGGCCACATATGTAGAATTAATACTTTCACCCGGTGCGCAAACATCAGCTGTATAATTATAGTTGGAACTAGCAGAACGCCTGTCGTCCGCTTTTGTATTGACAACACTAATAACATAGGTATAGGAAGCAGGATAAAAAGCCTCGTCCAAACCATCGTTACCAGCTGCCGCAACAACCAAAGCGTTTTTGTTTATTGTTGCATAGCTTACAACATCCTGTCCAAACTGTCCGCCACCAATGCTTCCCCATGAACAATTAATGATTGCACAGCCATGGTCTGCAGCATAAACGATTCCTTCATATGCCTGTATAAGAGCTCCCGATGCATCAGCAATTTTCACTGGCAAAAACTTACAACTAAATCCAATACCCGCTACACCTATTGTATTATCAACAGCTGCAGCAGCGATACCTGAAACATGAATACCATGTGCATTGGCATTATAGGTAGGATCATTATCATTTTCACCCAAATCCCATCCACTAAAATTATCTGTATAACCATCTGCATCATTATCGCCGCCGCCTGGAACATCCGCATAATTATGTTTGATTTGTGAAGCCAAATCATCATGAAGAGGATCTGTGCCGGTATCTGTAATTCCAATAACAACATTGGTATCGCCTCTTGCAGTGGTCGTATTTACACCCCATGCGTTTTCGGCCTGTATATTTGTGATCGCATACTGTGTTGACAGAAGAGGGTCATTCGGTGTATAACAAAGATGTGGAACATAATGCGGTTCGACATATTCGAAAAGCCCCGTATAAATAAATTTATTAATGGCTTTTTCTAATGATACATTCGCTGAATAAGAAAACTGATAGATCAATGTTAGATCAGTCATCTTCTCTCCCCTTCGATTAATTTGCCGATCTGGTGCATTAGCAAATGGAAATTTTTTCACCAAACCGTTACCTCCCAGTGCAAGAAACAATTGCTGGAAAGTAGAATTTTCGATCGCATTTGCAGAACAAATACTTGCAAACTCTGCTTTCACTTTTATTATGATAGTTTTGTCCAAGTAATCGCCAGACTTTATTTTTTCTGGAAAAAGAAAACGAACAGCAGAATTGGCGTTGGGTTGAGAACAAACAGACAGTGTTCCAAAAAACACTAAAAGAAATGTGAATATGTTATTTTTAATGGAAAACATTCGGAGCAGCAGATATTAATTCACTGCAATTTAAGAATGTTTTATTGAAAAAACAAGACGACTAAAAGGTCGGAATAAATTCTAGATATTGATAACTGTTATCTGTATAATCCATGATACAGCAAAAATGATTCAGCCCGTTTGTTACAACAAGGTACTTTACTTTAAAGATCAAATTATACCTTGCTATCTGATCAAAAGTATCTTGTGTTATTTTCACTTCAGGTGCCTTGCATTCCACTAATAAAAAGGGAGATCCGGATTTATCATAAACAAGCACATCCGCACGTTTTTGCAACTGATTATATTTAAGACCAGCCTCAACAGCTATTAAAGAAGATGGGAAATTTTTTTCTTGAATAAGGTACTGCAGAATATTTTGTCGCACCCATTCCTCAGGTGTTAATACCACATACTTTTTCCGAATCGCATCAAAGATCTGAATACGTTCTCCATCCTTTTTCATCTTAAATTGATAGAGTGGTAAATTAAGTTGTTGCATTTCTAACTTCTATTTCTTTACGAAGATACGAATTAACAATATCGCAATTCCGTTTTCATAAACTGAAAATTTACCTATCTTTCCAATCACAATCCAACAAGCAAAATGACTTTTCTGAAGATCATACAAAAATACATCTGTGAATTCATTTTACTTTGCGCTGTAATTCTTTTATTCACAACTAGGGACACTAAGATTCAGCACGACAAAATGATCATTGCAGATGGACTAGGATACTACTCCTATCTCCCTGCAGCATTCATTTATCACGATTTTTCTTTCAGCTTTTTCAATCCAATCTATCCTAAATATTACCCACCAGGATATAACCCGCCAACAAAAAATTTCATAAATGAATTTGATGGCATAAAAGTAAATAAGTATTTTCCTGGTGTAGCTATTTTATGTTTGCCATTCTTTTTACTCGCACATTTTCTTAGTTTATTATTTGGTCAAACAGCGGATGGCTATTCCATTTTATATCAATACTTCATTGGACTTTCAGCAATTTTCTACTGTTTTCTTGGACTTCGCTATTTAAAAAAAATACTTTCAAAATTCGATTTCTCAGAATCAATCCAAACGATTGCTATCGCTTCTCTATTTTTCGGGACTAACTTATTGTACCAAACCGTTTATTACCCAAGTGCTTCACATGTATATTCTTTCTTTTTAATTGCAGGATTGTCCTACCACCTGATGATGTTGTTTGAAGACAATGGAATAAACAGATCGAAACATCTTCATTACAGCATGACCTTTATCGCTTTCGTATGCATTACTCGACCACAAAATATTCTTATCCTTACACTGCTGCCTTTTTTCGGAGCGACCCTTCCGAAAATAATAACGATTTTTCAGCAGGCCTTTGCTAATTACAAAACTTGGTTTCATTCAATTTTTACGCTCATCATCGTTTGCATCGTTCCAATTATATGGTATTTACAAACCGGGAAATTATTTTTTAATCCATACCATGGCGAACATTATTATTTTAACAACGCACATTTTTTTGGAGCCTTATTCAGCTTCCGGAAAGGCTGGTTACTTTTCACTCCCTTAATGATCGTATGTTTGATGGGCCTATTTAAATTGAGAAATAAAATGGAGACCCTCAATGTTTTTTTATTCTTTATACTAATCGTATTCATAAACAGCTGTTGGTGGTCCTGGACCTTTGGTCCAACTTCTTTCAGCCAACGTGCAATGGTCGACTTCTATATTATTCCTGGAATATTATTGGCGTATTTTATTCGGAGCATTCAAACAAAAACTACTTTTCTATATGTAATTATTGTTTGTATTAGTCTCTTAAACATTCTACAATCACAGCAATTCAGAACAGGAATTATACCCGGCGATGTTTCTTCCTCTGAAACGTATTTCAAAAATTTTTTCAGAATTAAGCCACTTGCATTTTATCCTATTCCAAAAGAAACGATTGTAAATAAGCAGGTCAACAAAAATGATTATGAAAAAATTAACTTTCAAAACAAAGATTATAAATATGTGACGAATGAACATTTCTCGGGAAACCGTTCTACCTTCACCTGCATCACAAATAATTTCAGCGCATCTGTAAAGATGCCGATCCCCGGATTTTTATTGCCGAATGAATATTCAAAGGTTCGAGCATCTGCATTAATAAAATCCAGATCCACCATCGGAAAATGCACCATGGTTTTAGATTTTATTAAGAATGGAAAATCATACAGCTACAATGGTTTTGAAATTAAAAATTTCATTCACACTAACAATTGGGAAAAGGTAGAATTCGGATTAACATTACCTGAAAATATAAAACCTATTCAGGATAGCATGGTCATTTACTTTTGGGATGACAAAGCAAATGACACCACATTTATCGATGACCTACAGGTTGAATTCATTACTACCAATAAGAACTACGAGCTTCATCCATAGTTATCAAAAATTCTTAACAAACTATTATTCAACGGTCATTATTTCGTATTTTCGCTCAAAGAATAAATTGTAGCCAGACACTCAACGAAAGTTGTAATTCAAAAAAAATGAAAAGTAAAGAAGATATCGTTCAGAATTGGTTACCACGTTATACAGGCACTCCCATCAATGAATTCGGCAAATACATTTTGTTGACTAATTTCAATAAATATGTTAAGAAATTTGCCGAATGGAACAATGTGGAGGTGAATGGAACAGATATGCCAATGCCAAATGCTACGGCAAAAGGCATCACAATTATTAATTTTGGGATGGGAAGCGCCAATGCAGCAACCATTATGGATCTATTAAGTGCTATCAATCCTAAAGCCGTTTTATTTTTAGGCAAATGCGGAGGTTTAAAAAAGAAAAATGAATTAGGAGATCTTATCCTGCCGATTGCTGCCATTCGAGGAGAAGGAACATCTGACGATTATTTCCCACCAGAAGTACCTGCATTACCAGCCTTCAGTTTACAAAAAGCCATTTCAACGACCATCCGAAATCACAACAAAGATTATTGGACTGGAACTGTATACACTACCAACAGAAGAGTGTGGGAACATGATGATAAATTCAAAGAGTACCTTCGCGCCATTCGCGCCATGGGAATTGATATGGAAACTGCAACCATTTTTACAACTGGCTTTCATAATGAGATCCCCACTGGAGCTTTACTTTTAGTAAGCGACCAACCGATGATCTCTACAGGAGTAAAAACTACCGAAAGCGATAAAAAAGTAACCGAAAATTATGTTGATGAGCATTTAAAAATTGGGATTGATTCGCTCAATGAGCTTATTAACAATGGGCTAACGGTTAAACATTTAAGATTCGAATAAGAAATTTACATACGTTTCTACAAAAAAAGATATGGAATTCAATGATATAATGTCCGAGTTAAAAAAGAAGATATACCGACCAGTATATTTTTTAATGGGCGAAGAACCATATTTTATTGATATGATCTCTGATTATATTGAAAACAATGTCTTGGACGAATCTGAAAAAGAATTCAACCAAAGTGTTCTCTACGGAAGAGATATTACTGCCGCTGATGTAATTGGAGCAGCAAAGCGTTTTCCAATGATGAGTGAACACCAAGTGATCATCATCAAAGAAGCCCAAAACATTAAAGACCTTGTAGGCAAAGAAAAAGAAGGAGATAAAGCCAAAGACAAAACAAAACTTCCTTTTGAAACATATATTGAAAACCCACAGAAATCAACCATTCTGGTCATTTGCTACAAATACAAAACGATCGACAAAAGAACTAGCGTTGCGAAACTGATTGATAAAAATGCTGCGCTTTTCGATTCAAAAAAAATATACGACAACAAAGTACCTGATTGGATCAACAATTATTTAAAAGGAAAAGAATATACAGTTGGCCCAAAAGCAAGCGCTTTACTAACGGAATACCTTGGAACAAATCTCAGCAAAGTTTCCAATGAATTAGATAAGTTAATGATCAACCTACCTCCTAAATCGGAAATTACCGTTGAGCATATCCAAACAAATATAGGTATCAGCAAAGATTATAATGTTTTTGAACTACAAACGGCCATCGGCTCCAAAGAAGTTTTAAAAGCAAACCGAATCATCAACTTTTTCTCTTCTAATGAAAAAGAACATCCTATGGTAATGACCATTACGTCTCTTTATGGTTACTTCTGTAAAATGCTAACCTACCATTTTTTGCAGGACAAATCAAAAGCAAGTGTAGCTTCCGCATTAGGGGTACACCCTTTTTTTGTAGGGGATTATGAAAAAGCGGCAAAAAATTTTTCTCTTGGAAAACTAAAATCTATTTTCTGTTATTTGCGTGAATACGACCTAAAATCAAAAGGAGTTGACCGAGGCTCAGCAAGTGAAGGAGAACTTTTAAAAGAATTAGTTTTTAAGATAATGCATTAACATGAACTATTGGTTAGTTAAATCTGAGCCCTTCAAATACAGTTGGGATACATTCGTAAAAGATAAAAAAGCAGTTTGGGATGGCGTCCGCAATTATGCTGCGCGCAACAACATGCGCGCAATGAAAAAAGGAGATCTCGTATATTTTTATCATAGCAATGAAGGACTTGATATTGTTGGGATAGCAAAAGTGGTTAAGGAAGCTTACCAAGATCCGACCACGGAGGATACTGCATGGAGTGTTGTAGAAATTGCTCCATTTAAAAAATTAAAACGCTCCGTTACCTTAGCGGAAATAAAAGCCGATAAAAAACTAGAAGGGATTCAACTGGTGCGATTAAGTCGCTTATCGGTAGCATCCATAAAACCGGAAGAGTTCGACAGGATCCTTGAATTATCTGAAACAAAGTAAAAGGTACATTCTTTCAAAAAAATATTAAAAGAGCCCAATTGTATTGGTTCTTCAACTTATAATTTCCTTATCTTCGTTTCTCATTAGAAATACGTTTATAACCAATGAGTGAATTAACAAAACTGACTGCCATATCACCAATAGATGGACGTTACAGAAACGCTACCGAAAAATTAGCCGACTACTTTTCTGAGTCTGCGCTTATAAAATACCGTGTACTTGTTGAAATAGAATATTTCATCGCCTTATGCGAATTACCTTTGCCTCAATTAAAAGGATTTAACAAAGAGCTTTTCCCTGCCTTACGCAATATCTATAAAAACATTTCTGAAGCAGATGCACAGCAGATAAAAGACATTGAAAAAGTTACAAATCATGATGTGAAAGCTGTTGAATATTTCATCAAAGAAAAATTCGATGCTCTTAAAATCAATGAACAAAAAGAATTTATCCACTTTGGATTAACATCACAGGACATTAATAATACGGCCATCCCCTACTCTGTTAAGGATGCAATGAACGAATGTTTATTGCCTGGTTTAGAAGAGGTAGTAAATAAACTTTTGGGGTTTGCTAATGAATGGAAAGAAGTATCCATGCTCGCCCGCACACACGGACAACCAGCTTCTCCAACTCGATTAGGAAAAGAGATCATGGTTTTTGTTGTTCGTTTACAAAACCAAATCACTCAATT
>CANFRC010000004.1 GCA_947449315.1 Bacteroidota bacterium | reverse complement strand
TCTGTAGCAACCACTTTTCCGGTTACATCATATACATTAAAAGCAACTTGAGCATTTTTCTCTAATTCATAATTGATAGTAGAAACTCCGTTTGTTGGGTTTGGCATGTTTTGGAACAATTTTGCTCCGCTAACAAATTCCTGAACACCAGCGGTACTTTCAACCACTGTAAATTCATCCAAATACAAAACATCCATATCATTTGCATCATGCTGAAAAGCAATATATATTGGCTGAGCTGCATACATTGCAGGAATACCTACCGATCTTTCTACCCAAGTAGTATCTGTAGTATAAGTAGCAGATGGATAAGAATCTGTTTTTGTATAGATAGGAGCACCCGTAAAATCACTGAAAGTCATAGTAGGAGAAACGGTAGTACTGATAAACACTTTATATCCATCTCTGTAAGCAGGATTAGTTCTGTCAGTCCATTTTAAAGTAGCACCTGCTGGCAAAGTAACTGGGCCCATCATTAACCAATTGTTTGCTTGTCCTGCAGGGTTAAACCATGAAGTAGCATGCCAATAGAAAGAAGTATCAGTTCCAGCTGGAGCAGGAACTTCCCATGGGTGGTACCAGTTGTTAGAAGTTGGATTACCTAAACTATTTAAACTAGAATCTGTTGAGTAATAAACACCCCAATCAGGATCGTAACCAACATTGTTAACTGGTAATCCATCGATATCCTCTTCAACTACTGCAAATGCAGCTAAATCAGCAGAATTTGCCAACAAAATACCAGGATAAGGGAACCACATTAAAGTATCACCTATTGCACGACTATCATGGATAGGCAACATTTTAATAGATTGGTTGGTCGGTTTACTTAAACCAGAATGAATACCGGATTTGCTTTGAGCACTTGCGGCAATAGTTACAGCAACAGCTGCAATGATTGTGTAGATTTTTTTCATTTTCTATTATTTTGTTGATTATTAATTATTATCTGAATCACAAAGTTAAAAAATGTTATCATATTTCCAAATTCCAATACAATAAAAGCCTTAAGCCATTTCCACCTCTGTATAAGCCTCTATTGGAGGGCATGCACAAATAAGGTTTCTGTCGCCATGTGCGTTGTCAACACGAGCCACGCTCGGCCAAAACTTCGCCTCTCTTACCCATTTAAGTGGATATACCGCTTTTTCTCTGGAGTAACTGTGTTTCCAATCATCAGAAATGACTGATTTTGCGGTATGAGGAGCATTTTTAATCACATTGTCTTCTTTATCGGCTTTACCGGCAATAATTTCATCCATTTCATTTTTAATAGAAATCATTGCGGAACAAAAACGATCCAACTCTTCTTTTGATTCGCTTTCTGTCGGCTCAATCATTAAGGTATCATGCACAGGAAAAGAAACGGTTGGCGCATGGTAACCATAATCCATCAAACGTTTTGCAATATCACCCACTTCAATTCCTCCTTCACGTTTAAAGGCAACACAATCCAAAATCATTTCGTGCGCACAGCGGCCATTTTTACCACTGTATAAAGTCGGATAATGGTCTTTCAAGGATTCTTTGATGTAATTAGCATTCAAAATAGCAATCTTGGTTGCTTCCGTTACACCTTCCCCTCCAAGCATTTTAATGTATCCGTAAGAAATCAATAAAATCAGTGAGCTTCCGTAAGGCGCTGCTGATACGGCATGAATTCCTTTTTCTCCACCTGTTTTGATGATTGAATGTGAAGGCAAAAATGGCACTAATTGTTTTGCAACACCAATAGGTCCCATTCCTGGTCCGCCACCACCGTGAGGAATGGCAAATGTTTTATGCAAATTCAAGTGACAAACATCTGCACCAATATTCCCCGGAGATGTTAGTCCAACTTGCGCATTCATGTTCGCACCATCCATGTATACTTGTCCGCCATTTTCATGAATGATGTTTGTTATTTCTATAATGCTTTCTTCGTAAACACCATGTGTACTTGGGTAAGTAACCATCAAGCAAGATAAATTATCTTTGTGCTGAGTTGCTTTTTCGCGCATATCGTTCACATCAATATTTCCTTTTTCATCACATTTTATCAATACGATTTTCATTCCACACATGGCCGCACTGGCAGGATTGGTGCCATGCGCAGAAGTTGGAATCAATGCAATATTTCTATGTGCATCACCACGCGATTGATGATACGCTTGAATGACTAACAATCCTGCATATTCGCCTTGTGCCCCTGAATTTGGCTGAAAGCTCATTTTTGCAAAACCAGTAATTTCACTCAATGATTGATCTAATTCCGCTAGGATCTCTTGATACCCTAAAGCTTGTTCAACAGGAACAAAGGGATGAATATGCGCGAATTCTGGCCATGTAATCGGAAGCAATTCGGATGCGGCATTCAATTTCATGGTGCATGAACCCAATGAAATCATTGAATGCGTTAATGATAAATCTTTATTTTCTAATCGTTTAATGTAACGCATCATTTCTGATTCGGAATGATAGGTATTAAAAATAGGATGCGTCAGGATTAAAGAGGTGCGATTGACAATTAACGATTTTTGAGTGTAGATACTATCTTGTGTAATCTTTGAACCGGCTTTTCCTGTTGCTTTTGCGAACACTTCTACAATTGCATTGATATCATCCGCATCGGTTGTTTGATCTAAAGAAATAGTAATTGAATTTTCAGAATATCTGAAATTGATCTGCGCAGCTTCGGCAATTTGTTTGATTTTCGTGTTATCCGTTCCATTGATTTTTATTGTATCAAAAAATATTCCTTCTTCGATATTCAATTCTAATTTTTTTAATTCATTCGCTAAAGCGATAGCAGAAAGATGAACTGCTTCTGCTATGCCTTTGATGCCTGCAGGTCCATGATACACCGCATACATACTTGCCATAATGGCTAAAAGCGCCTGAGCAGTGCAAATATTCGAAGTTGCTTTGTCTCTGCGAATATGCTGTTCGCGAGTTTGTAAAGCCATACGCAATGCAGGATTCCCTTGTGCATCAACAGATACGCCAATGATACGACCTGGGAGGATGCGTTTATATTCTTCACGACATGCAAAAAATGCAGCATGAGGTCCGCCATAGCCCATTGGAACACCAAAGCGTTGTGTGTTTCCAATCACCACATCAGCGCCCCATTCACCCGGAGGCGTCAACAAAACTAAACTTAATACATCTGCAGCTACCGCAATGGCCATCCCGTTTGATTTTGCCTTTTTTACAAAATCAGCATAATCATATATTTTACCATCAATGCTAGGATATTGAAGCAATGCACCGTAAATAGTGTTATCTAAGGTTGCTGTTTTAAAATCACCGATAACTAATTCTATTCCCATAGGAGTAGATCGTGTTTTTAATAGATCGATCGTTTGAGGGAAACATTCATTCGAAACAAAAAACTTGTTCACCCCGTTTTTTACCTGTTCTCGAGAGCGGTTACTGAACAACATCGCCATTGCTTCTGCAGCAGCAGTTGCTTCATCCAACAAAGAAGCATTTGCAATTTCCATCCCTGTCAGGTCCATGATCATGGTTTGAAAATTCAACAATGCCTCTAAACGACCTTGAGCTATTTCAGCCTGATATGGGGTATAGGCGGTATACCAGCCTGGATTTTCTAATACATTGCGTTGAACAACTGAAGGAATAATGGTATTGTGATAACCCAATCCAATATAGGTTTTAAACACTTTATTTTTTGAGGCTACCCCTCTCAAATATTTTAGATAATTATATTCTGTCATCCCTTTCGGAAGGTTCAACGGAGCCTTCAAACGGATGGCGGCAGGAATGGTTTGGTCGATTAATTCATCCACACTTTTTGCTCCAATTTTGGAAAGCATCAATTTTACATCATTTTCACGCGGACCGTTATGGCGGTTTACAAATTTGTCGGTAGTGATCATATTTAGAAATTTTTAAGGGAATGCAAATATAATGAGAATTGCGCTTTGTTTTATTCATTTTATCAACAAAAACTCAACCTCTATTGCATCCGAATAAAAAGGTTATTACCCTTTTGTTTAAGTTGATAAACAATTAAATTGTAAGTATGTTTTAGAATGTTTATATTTGAAGAAATTATACACTCCGACAATGAAAAAACTCCTTTCAGCCATATTGTTATTTAGTATGTTTTTTCTTCTTAATAGTGGGTTTTCACAAACAGGGAAAGACACCATTTTACTTTTAAATGGCAAAGTGATTATTGCCAATGTAATTGATACGACAAAAGGTGTTACTAGTATCAGAAACCCAAAAGACAGCCTTAAAAAAATCCTCATTGAAAATGATAGAATTTTCTCTATCAGCAACAATAAAGGAGAGAGTGTTATGTATGTATTGGATTCTGCATCAGGAAAGGAGTTCAGTATTGAGGAAATGCGTTATTTTATTCATGGCGAACAAGATGCTGAAAAAGCATTCAATGCACCGGGTGCTTTATGGGGAAATATAGTTATTGGAGCGGCTGC
Organism: Bacteroidota bacterium; assembly: GCA_947449315.1. GTDB lineage: Bacteria > Bacteroidota > Bacteroidia > 2-12-FULL-35-15 > 2-12-FULL-35-15 > 2-12-FULL-35-15. The sequence goes on along the minus strand of CANFRC010000004.1, from coordinate 208,265 downwards.
AGGATTAACTGAAAGTTTCTTTTGCCCGATTCCACCTTTTGCTTTCATTGCCTTTTCAGGACTTCCAAGGGTAAAAATCAAAAAAAGTACCGTTTCAAATATCGACTATTTAAACCATGAGACTTACAAAATGGGCTATAAAGTTGTCGGTAGAAAAAAACGAAAGGTCAGCTCTCTGATCGGTGGCGGAATTGGCCTTGGAGTTGGTATCGGAACAGCCATCCTTTTGAACTCGACAGGCAACAGTCTTTCCAAATAAAACACAGAAGCTTACTTTTGATATTTACACTTTGAATTTCTTGAAACGTTTTTTAGATTTTATACTCTTCGGTAATATCTATGTTTCACTTGGAACAGCCTGTCTGATCCAAAGTACTATCGTTCAGCTAGGCTATTCGGACCATTTAAAGTACTACACGTTACTTTCTTTTTTTGCAACGCTTTTTATTTATAACCTGCAGCGTATTTTTTACACCACAAGCCCAGATAAAAGCCTGAATTCTATTCGCAGAAAATGGATTAGCGACAACCAACAGCGTATAAAATTACTCACTGTTATTGGATTTATTGGAGTTTGTAGCACCCTCTTTCTAAATGATATCAGGATACTTCTTTATCTTTTTCCACTATTCATTTTATCGCTCGCTTATTTTTTGCCATTTATAAAACTCAGACAAAACGCTTGGTTTAAATTACTAACCTTAGTAATTGTTTGGACAATGGTAACAGCCGTTCTACCGATAGTATTGAGCGGCTCAAACCCTTTTACTAAAAACGATTTGCTTCATATTTTTGTCAGATTTTGTTTTATGACAGCCATCTGTATCCCATTCGATATCCGAGACCTGGCAATAGACCAAGCCGATACAGTTTCAACTCTTCCCTATTTATATGGTGAAAACAAAGCAAGAAAAGTCGCATTATTTTTTATGCTAACCTATTTATTATTAATTGTAGCGGAATATTACACAGGAATGCTAAACAGCAAATTATTACTAGGATTATTCATTTCTGCTTTAGTGAACGGAATATTGATTTTTATGAGCAGCACAAAAAGAAGCGAATATTTTTATGTACTAGGAATAGACGGCACCATGATCTTACAGGGGGGCATCATTTTTTTAATACACCTGTTTTGAAAATTAGCGCATTGCAATTTCCAAGGCTTCAGCAAATGCTTTTGCAGTGGCAATTAAATCCTCTTTTGTATGCGCTTCACAGACAAATCCAACTTCATATCCTGAGGGGCCAAGATAAATCCCGCGTTCTAATAATTCTTTATGCAAAATGCGGAAATACTTCATGCTGTCAGCATCAATTTCTTCTGCAGAACGAATATGTTCTTTGTCTGTAAAAGCAATCCAGAAAATTGATCCGACTGAATAAATTTTCAGATTGGAGTTGGGAGTATTCGCGTTTTTAAAAATTTCTTTGATCAAAAATTGTGTGTGCTCTTCCAGTTTTTTGTAAAAATCAGGTTTTAAACATTCGGTTAATTGTGCTATACCTGCGGCCATAGCAACTGGATTTCCACTTAATGTACCGGCTTGGTAAACATTTCCTTCCGGAGAAATATGACTCATGATTTCTACAGAAGCACCGTACATCCCTACAGGCAATCCACCACCAATAATTTTCCCATAAGTTATAATATCAGGCTGAATACCATAGTAACCAGCTGCGCCGTCAAATCGAACTCTAAAACCACTTATCACTTCATCAAATAATAATAGTGTTTTATTTTCCGTGCAGATCAATCTAAGGAATTGCAAAAATTCTTTGCGTTGCAATAACAATCCATTGTTAGCGGGAATTGGCTCAATGATTACACAAGCAATCTGATCTTTAAAATCTGCAAACGCTTGTTTTACGGCAGCCTCGTTATCCAAAGCAACAACAATTGTTTCGTTTACAAAACTTTCGGGAACACCTGCTGAGGAGGTGTTTCCAAATGTCACTAATCCCGAACCAGCCTTCACCAATAATGAATCGCTATGTCCGTGATAACAACCTTCAAACTTTAAAATTTTATTGCGTTTGGTAAAACCACGCGCCAATCTGATGGCGCTCATCACCGCTTCTGTACCAGAGCTTACAAAACGTATTTTCTGAATATACTTGTTGTTATCTAGGATCAATTCTGCAAGTTCATTCTCCAGTGCTGTAGGGGCTCCGAAAGAGCTTCCATTCTCCACAGTTGTCTTTATCGCATTCACCACTTTATCATTCGCATGCCCTAAAATCAAGGGCCCCCAAGATCCGCAATAATCAATAAATTCATTTCCATCAGCATCCCAGATGTGAGCACCTTTGCCTTTTTGAATAAACAAAGGAGTACCACCAACAGAGCGGAATGCGCGCACAGGACTGTTTACACCACCGGGGAAATATTTTTTAGCTTTCTCAAATAAAGCTTCTGATTTTTCTCTCTTCATAATAGAATAAATTAGGATGCAAATATATATCTTTGGAAGCAATAAACTCTACCCCTTTGTTTGAAAAGTTTCTCGCAGAGACGCAGAGTTCATCACAAAAAATTATTGACATATTTAAAACGAACAGATAAAAAAGTTGGATCGCTTGTTAATTTTAATGTAAATCTTTTAAAAGATGGAATAATAAGGATTGCAGACAATTATCAACAAATTAACAACCATCGCTCAGCGAAAACTGCGTCTCTGCGAGAAAAAAAACTGAACACCCTATGAAATACGAGAACACATTAGAATTCGCAAAACAACAAGATTCAGAAGATCTTTTAAAAAGCTATCGAGATAAATTTTATTTCCCGATGATGCATGGGCGCGAAACTGTCTACTTCACAGGAAATTCATTGGGATTGCAACCAAAAGCAACACAAGATTATGTATTGAACGAATTGGAAGATTGGGCTACATTTGGTGTGGAAGGACATTTTCATGCACGCACACCTTGGTTATCGTATCACGAACAATTTGCAGAACCAATCGCAAAAATTGTTGGTGCAAAACCGGAAGAAGTGGTGGTGATGAACCAATTGACAGTAAATTTACATTTGCTATTGGTAAGTTTTTATCGTCCGACTAAAGAACGCTATAAAATTTTATGCGAAGCAAAAGCATTTCCTTCCGATCAATATGCATTGGAGTCACAATTAAAATTTCATGGATATACACCTGATGATGCAATCATTGAAATTTCTCCACGCGAAGGCGAAGTATGTATCCGTCAGGAAGATATTTTATCAGCGATAGAAAAAAATAAAAATTCGATTGCAACAATTATGATTGGTGGCGTTAATTACTATAATGGCCAAGTGTTCGATATGAAAGCAATAACAGAAGCTGGACATAACATTGGAGCCCTTGTAGGGTTTGATCTTGCACATGCCGCTGGAAATTTAAAATTAGAATTGCACAACTGGCATGTTGATTTTGCCTGCTGGTGTAGTTACAAATATTTAAACTCTGGTCCTGGTGGAGTTTCGGGAGTCTACATCAATAGCAAACATTTGAAAGACCCAAGTATACAGCGTTTTGCAGGTTGGTGGGGACACGATAAACACTCACGCTTCAAAATGGAAAAAGGGTTTGTTCCAATGCCTACAGCAGAAGCGTGGCAAATGAGTAATGCACCCGTTTTATCTATGGCTGCGCATAAAGCATCTGTTGATATATTTACGGAAGTTGGAATGGATGCGCTGGTTTCTAAAGCAGAAAAGCTGACCGGATATTTGGAATTCGTTATTGATGACATCAATAAATCATTAGATACAAAATTGGAAATAATCACTCCGCGTGATAAAAAACAAAGAGGTTGTCAGCTTTCAGTAGTAGCTCATGGAAGAGGAAAAGAATTGTTCAACAAATTAACGGAAGGTGGAGTGATTTCAGATTGGCGTGAACCAAATGTGATCCGTTGCGCACCAGTGCCGTTGTACAATTCTTTTGAGGATGTGTTCAGATTCGGAGAGATTTTGAAGAAGGCACTTTAGTTTTACACAAAAAAGTTTTTGTAAAAAATGTATTTACAAAAATCTGTAACAAGAGCATAAGGTGCAGTTGACAGGAACCTGAAAAATGATTTGAATCATTTTGGCATAAGAAAGTATTATTTTCATTTGTAAAAAAAAGAAATTATGAGTAAAAAAGTAACACTAGTTGGTGCCGGATTGGTTGGCTCTTTATTAAGTATCTATTTAGCAAAACGTGGTTACAAGATCGATATGTTTGAGCGCAGACCAGATATGCGTAAAGCTACTACGTATGCAGGAAGATCAATCAACCTAGCATTGAGCGATCGAGGGTGGAAAGGATTGGAAGGTGTTGGCATTGCGGATGAAATAAAAAAGATTGCCATACCAATGTATGCGCGTGCCATCCATCACAAAGATGGAACAACCGTTCATCAGCCATACGGCAAGGATAATCAAGCAATCTATTCCGTTTCACGCGCTGAAATAAACATGCGACTGATGGATCTAGCAGAGCAACAGTCAGGCGTTAAAATTCATTTCAACCATCGCTGTACTGGCATCGACAGAAAAAGTTTAACAGCTGAGTTCATTAATGAAGAAACTAAAACTGTAACTACAACACAAAGCGATCTGCTTTTTGGTTCTGATGGAGCATTTGCCGCTTCTCGTCTAAACATGCAGCTTTCAAGCGACCGATTCGAATACAATCAGCATTATATTTCTGCAGGATATAAGGAACTAATTATTCCTCCAGGAGAAAATGGAAAATTTTTACTAGAGAAAAACGCATTACACATTTGGCCTCGCGGAAGTTTTATGATGATTGCTTTGCCAAACATGGATGGTAATTTTACATGTACCTTATTTTTACCATTTGAAGGAGAGAAATCTTTTGAAAATCTTAAAACAAAGGAACAGGTAAAATTGTTTTTTGAAACAGAATTTCCAGATGCTGTACCTCTGATGCCAACATTGTTAGAGGACTTTATGAATAACCCTACTTCCTCTTTGGTTACCGTAAAATGTTCTCCATGGACATTCGATAAAAAGATCGCTCTTATAGGTGATGCGGCTCATGCAATTGTGCCTTTTTTCGGACAAGGCATGAATTGCGGGTTTGAAGATTGCGTTGTTTTAAATGATCTGATCTCAAAACATAAAGAAGATTGGACAAAGATTATGGATGAATACCAAACACTTCGCAAACCAGATGGAGACGCGATTGCAGATCTTGCTATTGCAAACTTCGTGGAAATGCGTGACAGAACTGCAGATCCTAAATTTATCTTACAAAAGAAAATTGAAGCACGTTTCAATAGTAAATATCCAGACAAATGGATTCCATTATATTCAATGGTAACCTATAGCCCACATATACGTTATTCCACTGCTTTAAAAGAAGGGCAGCGCCAAGAGTCCATCATGCAAAAAATAATGGCGATGCCTGATATTGAAAATAAATGGGATAGCGAAGAAGTGGAAAAAGAAATGTTAAAATTTCTATAAGTAAAAAGTAGTATGTATCGAGTCGTATTTAAACTAAAATAGTTACTTGCTTCTCGTTACTATTATCTGAATACTTTCAAATGATCTACCTCAAAAAATACCTCATTGTAAAATTGCTAATTGAAAATCTGAGCAAATACGAATTGATGGGCATTTATCGTCCTCAAGCCACTTGCAAAGGTGCAAAAGGGTATTCTACCGAATGTCAGATAGAGCTCTATAAAAAGCCTATAGAACAAGGTGAAAGCGCGGTTTTAAATGCAGTACTTTATGCACCACATGGATTTGGTGAGCATTTAAAACAAGGAAGTTTATTAACTTTACGCAACGGATTAGATATAGAGGCCAAAGCAGTTGTATTGGAAATAATCGGTTACAAAAATTAACACATTTATATTTATCCTTAGATTTTAAAATTGAAGTACATTAAACACATAGCATTTCTATTTGCAGTTGTATTTTTACAGATACATATCTTTGCGCAGCAAAGCACTGATGAGCAATTGGCACAACAGTTTTTTCAGAACAAAGAATTCGACAAAGCATTGGATTATTATGAGAAACTTTATAACAAAAAATCTCCTCAACAATTTTACACACCCTATTTAAATTGTTTAATAGAAACGAAAGATTGTAAAAAAGCAGAAAAGATTGTAAAAAAACAAATCAAACAAAACCCTGACAGCCCGCAATTATATGTCGACCTGGGCAACGTTTATACAGTTGGAGAAGAACCAGACAAAGCCAGAACAGCATGGGATCAAGCAATAAAATCTATTAAAATAGACGATCAAGCTTTTGCTGTTGCCAATGCATTTATGGCGACACATCAATACAATTATGCGATTGCTACTTATTTAAAAGGAAGAAAAATCTCACAAAATAATTATCCGTTCAGTTTTGAATTAGCCGATGTATTCAAAGAAAAAGGAGATAATATTTCAATGATCAATGAATATCTCGATCTTTTAGAAACACAAGACTCGTATATCCAGACTGTTCAAAATGCATTGCAAACGAGCTTTGGGAATGATGCGGCTACAAAACAAAATGAATTATTAAAAACAGAATTATTAAAACGAATTTCAAAAAGTCCTGACAACACAATATTCTCAGAACTGCTGATCTGGATGGAGATCCAACAAAAAGATTGGGATGGCGCTTTTGTGCAAGCAAAGGCTTTAGACAAACGCAAAAAAGAAGAGGGAAACAGAGTCATGGGACTGGCTCAACTTTTTGCTCAGAATGAAGCATATGACGTTGCTATCAAAGCCTATCAATATGTCATTTCAAAGGGCCCCGAGGTATACTATTACACCAAAGCAAGAATCGAATTGCTTTATGTTTATTATCAGAAGGTAGTTACCAAAGGAAATTACACAGCTACTGATTTAACTGAACTTGAAAAAAATTACAACACAACAATAAAAGAATTGGGTAAATCAGCGAGCACTGTTCCTCTATTAGAAAACCTTGCTCACCTTCAAGCTTTCTATTTAAATAAACCCAAAGATGCCATATCCCTTCTCGAAGAAACAATCGCAATCCCTCAACTCTCGCCTCAAGTGCAAGCAGATTGCAAATTAGAACTTGCAGATATTTTATTAATGACAGGCGATATTTGGGAAGCATCATTACGCTACTCCCAAGTAGAAAAAGCTTTTAAATATGATGAGATCGGACAAGAAGCAAAATTCAGAAATGCACGTATATCTTATTATACAGGTGATTTTAAATGGGCACAAGCTCAATTGGATGTATTAAAAGGAGCAACAGCAAAACTCATTTCAAATGATGCTATGGATCTTTCCCTTTTAATTAGTGATGCATTAGCAGACGACACCAATGAAGCTCCTTTGGCAATATATGCCCGCGCCGACCTTTTAGCATTTCAAAACAAAGACAGTCTGGCAAAAATAACCTTAGACACCATCAATACGCTTTTCCAAAACCATGCGTTGGCTGATGAGATTCTTTACAAAAAAGCGCAAATAGATTTAAAACATGCTAATTATGCTGAAGCTGCAACATACTATGAAGCTATATTGAAAAATTACGGGGAGGATGTATTGGCCGATGATGCACTTTTTAAATTAGCTGATTTAAACGAGAATCAGTTTAAAAATATTGATAAAGCAAAAGAGCTGTATCAACAATTATTAGAAAAATATCCTGGAAGTTTATATGTTGTGGAAGCAAGAAAACGATTCAGAAAATTAAGAGGCGATACTATTAATTAGAAAATAAACATTATGATAATATACAACGTAACTGTGAACATTGAAAATGATGTGCACGATGAGTGGCTTCAATGGATGAAAACAAAACACATTCCTGATGTAATGGCAACCGGATATTTTATTGAGCATAAACTTTGTAAAGTCCTCGTGGATGAAGAGCAAGGGAGCACCTACTCGTTTCAATATACGAGTAAAAATATGGAGGACCTGAAAGAATATCAGAAATTACACGCCCCTCGTTTACAAAAAGAAGTGGCAGACAAATACGCTGATAAATTTGTTGCATTCAGAACACTTCTGGAGGTTCTCTAGCGTTAACATTTCCTTAAACCAATTCCGAATAAAAAATGAATGATCTAGTTAGAGCAAAAAAACATTTAGGACAGCACTTTCTGAAAGATGAAACCATTGCTCTGGATATAGTAAAAAGTTTAAAACATACTTCGCTCTATAAAAAAGTATTGGAAGTTGGACCTGGAATGGGCGTTCTTACAAAATATTTAATTGCAGAAACAGCTTATGATACTCATATTATTGACATCGATAGAGAATCAATTGCTTTTTTAAAGAAAAATTTTCCATCACTGGAAAACAAAATTATTGAAGGCGATTTCCTTGAACTGGATTTCAATAATTTATTCAACAATGAACCATTCGCTGTGATAGGTAATTTCCCATACAATATTTCTACAGAGATCTTGTTTAAAGTGCTGGATCATAAAAACCAAGTTCCTGAAGTGGTTGGTATGTTTCAAAAAGAAGTAGCTGAGCGCATCGCCTCCAAACCAAGAAATAAAACATACGGCATCACAAGTGTTTTGCTTCAAGCATTTTATGATATCGAGTATTTATTTACTGTTCACGAAAATGTATTTAACCCTCCACCACGAGTTAAATCTGCTGTCATTCGATTAACGCGTAACACGGTTCAAAAGCTAGATTGCAACGAAAAATTATTTAAACAAGTTGTGAAAGCGGGGTTCAATCAAAGAAGAAAAACATTACGAAATTCTATCAAAGCTTTCAAACTAAAGCCCGAATTCATAGACCACAAATATCTGACACAAAGAGCAGAAGAGTTGTCGGTTGCGGATTTTGTGGCCTTGACAAACATGATTGATGTAGGCTAAGTTAACTTCCAATTAGCCTTTTCAGCTAAATGTTTAAAATTTAACCCAAACGTATGCACCAATAAGTATAAATCTTACCTTTGCAAGCGTTAATAAAAAATATTCTATCAGGTGCAATTTGAACTAACAGACGACTTTTTAGTAAATCTCCGTGAAGCGATTACAGCTGAGAACGGAGCTTTTGTCGTTGAACACTTTAGTGCCCTATATCCTGCGGATATCGCTGAAATCTTTAATGAGCTAGCGATTGAAGAAGCCAAGTATGTTTACAGTCAACTTGATGAACAAATTGCTGCAGATGTGTTGGTTGAGTTGGATGATGATGTCCGTGAAAATTTCTTAGCCTCTCTTACTTCAAAAGAAATTGCTGAGCACATCGACAACATGGATTCCGATGATGCCGCCGACGTTATTGCTGAACTTCCCGATAAATTGCAGGACGAGGTGCTTTCTCAAATGGAAGACAGCGAGCAGGCAAGCGATATTGTTGACCTTCTAAATTATGATGAAAATACTGCCGGTGGTTTGATGGCTACCGAGTTAGTGCGTGTGCATGTAAATAGCAATGCGATAGAGTGTGTGAGAGAAATACGCGCACAAGCGGATGCAGTAGAAAATATTTATGCCATATATGTTGTTGAAGATGATGAAAAATTAGTGGGAGTGCTCCCATTAAAAAAATTAATCATCTCACCTAAAGATTCCAAAGTAGCTGACATTTATGACCCAAAAATAATCTCAGTAAAAACAAATACGGATGCTGAAGAAGTTGCCAACTTGATGGATAAATACAACCTTGTTGTATTGCCCGTAGTAGATAGCCTTGGAAGACTTGTCGGACGAATTACCATTGATGATGTTGTAGATGTAAGACGTGAAGAGGAAACAGAAGATGTTCAAAAGATGGGTGCGATGGAAGCCTTGGAAGAGCCATACATGAGTACTCCATTCTTACAAATGATCCGTAAACGTGTAGGTTGGTTGATCATCCTTTTTCTTGGAGAAACATTAACTGCAACGGCAATGGCTTTTTTCGAAGATCAAATTGCAAAAGCGGTAATATTAGCATTGTTCATTCCTTTAATTATTTCCAGCGGAGGAAATAGCGGATCACAAGCCTCAACATTGATCATCCGCGCATTAGCACTGGGTGAAATAACCGTTCGCGATTGGTGGAAAATTGTTAAAAAAGAATTTTCGACAGGGCTTGTAATTGGAGTGATACTTGGAATAATCGGATTTGCACGAGTTGGATTATGGTCTTACTTCATCAGCAGCTACGGTCCTCATTGGATGCTAATTGCATGTACGGTAGGCTGTTCTTTGGTTGGTGTAGTGATGTGGGGAACATTGATGGGTTCTTTACTTCCACTTGCATTAAAACGTCTGGGCCTGGACCCTGCTGTTTCATCTGCACCTTTTGTTGCTACTCTTGTTGACGTTACAGGACTTATCATTTACTTCACCCTCTCTATTATCTTCTTACGAGGTGTATTATTGTAATCATGAAAATCCTCTTTATAGATTCCAATCACAATTTGTTGCATGAAACTTTGCAAAAAGAAGGGCATCAATGCGATCTGAATTACGGATGGACTCATCAGCAAATAATCGATAATCTTTATGCGTACGACGGTGTTGTTATCCGCAGTAAAATTAAAATCACCAAAGACATTATTGATAAAGCACCTAAGCTAAAATTTATTGCGCGTGCAGGAGCAGGAATGGAAAACATTGATGTGGCTTATGCGGAAAGCAAAGGAATAAAATGTTTGTGTGCGCCAGAAGGAAATCGGGATGCCGTTGGAGAACACGCTATCGGAATGCTCCTTTCCCTTTTCAATAATTTATGCAAAGCCGACAATGAAGTGCGGGAAGGAAAATGGATACGGGAAGGAAATCGTGGCATCGAATTAATGGGTAAGACTGTCGGAATTATTGGATATGGAAACATGGGCAGCGCTTTCGCGGATAGATTAAAAGGTTTTGGAGTAAACATTTTAGTATACGACAAGTACAAGAAAAATTTCGGAAGTGAACAAATAAAAGAAGTTAGTTTAGAACAACTATTTGCAGAAACAGATGTACTGAGCTTACACACTCCGTTAACAGACGAAACACATTATTTGATCAATGATGCATTCATAAATAAATTCAGTAAAAATATTTATATCATCAATACTGCTCGCGGAAAAAGTTTAAACACAGCTGATCTTGTAAAAAATATAAAATCAGAAAAAGTATCGGGCGCTTGTTTAGATGTATTGGAATATGAAATGGTTTCCTTTGAAAATTTAGATTCTACAGCTTTACCAGAGGCTTTTCAATATTTAACAAAGAGCAACAAAGTAATTTTATCTCCTCATATTGCTGGCTGGACAATTGAAAGCAACGAAAAAATTGCAAAAATCTTAGCCGAGAAAATTCTGAACCTTAATTTATAACGGCTTTACTACCAACTGCACAGTATATCTGCTTTTCACTTCCAATAATATTTTTTTATCGATTGTAACTCTGTCAATCGTTGCCTGATCATAATAACGAATGGTAATCAATTCTAGATTATCATTATACAAAACACGGTATTGCTTTTGAAGTGTTTTTATTAATTCAGGAAGCTTACGTTTGTCATTATCTACACTCACAGAAAAACTGATGGCAGAATTCTGCATTACATTTACCTTTACTTGTCTTTCTGAAAACAAATTAAAAATGTCACTAAAATTGTCTTCCCCAATGAATGAAAAATCTTTTGGTGAAATGGAGATCAACACCTGATTCACTTTAAAAATAAATGAAGGAATTGGCAATGGTGTTTGTACATCATTGATTACCGTTCCTATTTCTTCCGGATTTAAAAAAGATTTTACATACAATGGAATTTTTTTATTCTGTAAAGGCTTTATTGTTTTCGGATGAATGACAGTCGCTCCGTAATAAGCCAATTCGATTGCATCCTGATATGAAATCTGTTCGAGCTTTTTTGTTTCATCAAACCATTTCGGATCTGCATTTAAAACACCCGGAACATCTTTCCATATAGTCACACTTTCTGCATTGGTTGTAAAAGCAAGTATCGCAGCGGAATAGTCGGACCCTTCACGACCTAACGTAGTTGTAAAGTTTTCGGATGTACCACCAATAAAACCTTGCGTAACAAGAACCAAATTATTATTGTTTTCTAGGAAAGGAAGTAAATTCCTATTTACAAGTTCTTGTGTTAAATCCCAATCTACTTTTCCTTCACGATAGGTATTATCTGTCTGAATAACATCGCGCACATCTAACCACTTACTATTTACTGATGCTTCAATCAAATAAGCATTCACAATTTTGGTTGAAATGATCTCTCCCAAACTCACAATTTTATCGTATTCATAATTGTAATTTTCTGTAGGTTCATCGTCAATCGCCCAATCTAATTCTACAAATGTGTTACTGATCTCATTATAGATCGGATGCCCTTGATCCGAGAATAATTGCTGGATGATATCGAAATGATATTTTTTTATTTCATTCAATACAGCCGTTGCGTCTTCTTGTTTGAAAAAGATAGCATCTGTTAATCGCTCCAAAGCATTGGTCACTTTCCCCATGGCAGAAACTACAACAATAACATTCCCCTTTGGCCCGCCATTAGCAGATAATATTCTCGCTACATTTTTTACCGCATTTGCATCTTTTACGGATGCGCCACCGAATTTAAAAATTTTCATTTACTTAAAATATTTCTGAATTTGTTCACCAGTCAACTTACAATTTATCCACTCACTATCAAAATGCGAATTTAATTTTTCATAAAATTTAATAGCAGGCTCATTCCATTCCAACACCTGCCATTCCAATCGTTCAACGTGCATTTCTTTCGCTACTTTTACAACTTCATCAAATAACTTCTTACCTATTCCAAATTTTCTGAAAGGCTCATTCACAATAATATCTTCTAAAAAAACACATTTCCCTTTCCACGTTGAATATTTAATATAATACAAGGAGACCCCCACTATTTTACCATCATTTTCAGCAACAAAAAAATGAAAGATCGGATTGTTTCCAAACCCATCACGCTCCATATCCTCAACAGTAACTGTTACTTCAAGAGGTGCTTTTTCATAGGCAGCCAACTCTTTCACTAGCTGAAGCACTTGTGAAAGATCGTTTTTTACACCTTTTCTGATAACAATTTCCATATTAATAAATTGGTAAACAAAGGTAAAAATGAAATGATATAAACAATCATTTTTACCATCCAAAAATATTGCGATATTTGTGTATATTCAAAATAAACCAAAGATGAGCAGAGTTAAAACATTAGGACAATTTATTATTGAAAAACAAGCAGATTTTCCCTATGCAAAAGGAGAATTATCACGACTGTTACGCGATATAGCCATCGCTTCAAAAATTGTGAACCGCGAGGTGACAAAGGCTGGATTGGCTGATATTTTAGGTGATGCAGGAGAGATTAACATACAAGGTGAGAATGTGAAGAAACTGGATGTTTTTGCAAATGAGCAATTTATTGCAGCTTTGAGTGTTGGCGGAGAATGTTGCGCTATTGCTTCAGAAGAAAACGAAGACATTATAACCATTGATAACGCCGTATCAAAAAACGCAAAATATGTAGTAGCGATGGATCCTTTGGATGGTTCTTCCAACATTGATGTAAATGTATCCATCGGGACCATATTCTCCATATATAGAAGAACATCATTAACCGGACCGGGGACCTATGAAGACTTTATGCAACGAGGGACAGAACAAATTGCTGCAGGGTACGTAATTTATGGATCTTCTTGTATGATGGTGTATACAACAGGCAAGGGAGTAAACGGATTTACGTTAGATCCTTCTATTGGAGAATTTTGTTTATCACATCCGAATATGCAAACACCTAAACAAGCTAAAACCTATTCTATTAACGAAGGAAATTATGTACACTTCCCGGAAGGGGTAAAAAAATATATAAAATATTGTCAGGAAGAAGACGATGCGACAAATCGTCCCTACTCTTCCCGCTATATCGGATCAGGTGTTGCTGACATTCATCGTAATTTAATTACAGGAGGCGTTTATATTTATCCTACAACTGCAAAATCTCCGAAAGGAAAATTGCGTTTATTGTACGAGTGCAATCCTTTGGCATTTATTCTGGAACAAGCTGGTGGGAAAGCAACAGATGGATTTAAACGTATCATGGAATTGGATATCAAGGAACTTCACCAACGTACTCCTTTGTTTTTAGGGTCCGCAGATATGGTTGACCTTGCAGGTGATTTTATGAAAAAATACTCCGTGTCCGAAAAAGCATAGTCCTATCAATCCTTCTCGATTCATTCGCACTCGAAGTGACACGCAGTATAGTTGTCCGTTCGAATATTATTTTTTCTGAAGAACGTAGCAAGCAGTTAGATAAACTTTATGAACCCTGGTTTTTTCAATAAGACGAGGGTTTATTTTTTGTATTTTTGTAATCCTTTTAGGAAGCCAGTGACCAAGGAAGATATTTTACGCAAGTACGGTGAGTCCGCTAACAATTCTTTACTCATACAAGAATTGACAGGGAATGCTACGCGTCTTCAGCTAAAAAATGTGATTGGCTCTGGAGCTTCTTTCATTGCTGCAACAGCCTTCCAACACATTCATAAAACAAACTTATTGGTCCTTGCTGATAAAGAAGAGGCAGCCTACTTTCTAAATGATCTTGAAAATGTATTGGGCGAACAAAATGTATTGTTCTTTCCTGCCTCCTATCGCATGCCTTATGAACACGAGGAAATTGATAACTCAAACATTCTATTGCGTGCTGAAGTATTGAATAAAATAAACACAGGCAAAAAACATATCTGCATCGTTACCTATCCGGAAGCATTAACAGAAAAGGTTGTTACAAAAACACATTTAACAAAAAATACCTTAGCATTAAAACAAGGAGAAAAGATCTCCATTGATTTTATTTCTGATGTTTTAATTGACTATGATTTCAACCGCGTGGATTATGTTGTAGAACCCGGACAATACTCCGTTCGAGGCGGAATTGTAGATATTTTCTCTTTCTCAAACGACAACCCTTATCGAGTTGAATTTTTAGGAAATGAAGTAGATTCCATTCGCAGCTTTGATCCTACATCACAATTGTCGGTGCAAAAAGTTGCGTATTGTAACATCATTCCTAACGTACAAACAAAATTATTACAGGAAAGCCGTCAAACATTTTTTGAATTCATCCCTGAAAATTCTGTTATCTGGTTCAAACATTTTCAGCTGACGGTTGACCGAATCGAAAAAGCATTTGCACAAGCAGAAACATCTTTCAGTAAACTTGATTCGGTGGTTGCTCAGCTCCCACCTAATGAACTATACATTCACAAAGATGTTTTCACAAAACAAATATTAGGATTTCCTGTTGTAGAATTCGGGAATCATTTTTCATTGGCGCCAACAAAAATCATTACCTATAATTTCTCACCACAACCTAGTTTCAATAAGAATTTTACATTCCTAAATGACAATTTCAAAAGCAATTTACGAAACGGTTTATCGAATGTAATTTTTTCGGATACATCCAAACAAATTGAACGTCTTTATAAAATATTTGAAGACATCGCTCCGAAAAAACCAGAGGAACTCGAAATTTTTACTCCAATCCTTTTATCTATTCATGAAGGGTTTATTGATAATGAATTAAAAATAGCGTGTTATACAGATCACCAAATCTTTGATCGTTATCACCGCTTCCGCTTAAAGAGTAGTTTCAATAAAAAGAATGAGGCACTTACCTTAAAAGAACTCAAAGGATTAAATCCTGGTGATTATGTTACACACATTGACTATGGTGTTGGTCGTTATGGCGGACTTGAAACCATCGAAGTAAATGGTAAAACACAAGAAACAATTCGCCTTGTTTACAAAGACTATGATGTGGTTAACATCAGCATTCACTCACTTCATCGCATTGCAAAATATTCTGGTAAAGAAGGTGCTGAACCAAAAATAAATAAATTAGGAAGTAACGCTTGGGCGACATTAAAACAAAAGACCAAGAAAAAAGTAAAAGAGATTGCCTACGACTTAATTCAACTTTATGCCAAGCGAAAAGCGTTAAAAGGTTTTCAGTTTAGTCCTGATAATTACATGCAAAACGAATTGGAAGCTTCATTTATTTATGAAGATACTCCCGATCAAATAAAATCGACTGCGGATGTAAAAAAAGACATGGAGAGCGAATGGCCTATGGATAGGCTTGTTTGCGGAGATGTTGGCTTCGGAAAAACCGAAGTTGCCATCCGTGCAGCATTCAAAGCTGTATGCGACAGTAAACAAGTTGCCATTTTGGTTCCAACAACTATTCTTGCCTTACAGCATTATAAAACGTTCCGAGATCGATTAAAAGATCTTCCTTGCAATGTTGATTACATCAATCGATATAAATCTGCGAAAGACCAAAAAGAAACACTGGAAAAAGTTGAAAAAGGAGAAGTGGATATATTAATCGGAACACATGGTATTGTGGGGAAAGGAGTGAAATTCAAAGATCTTGGATTAATAATCATTGATGAAGAACAAAAATTTGGTGTTGCTGTAAAAGATAAACTGAAAACCTTCAAAACAAATGTTGATACGCTAACGCTCACAGCTACTCCCATTCCAAGAACCTTGCAATTTTCAATGATGGGTGCCCGTGATCTATCAGTGATCAACACACCTCCACCGAATCGCTATCCGGTGCAAACAGAATTACATACATTCAACGAAGAAATTATTCGTGATGCTGTATCATTTGAAATTTCTCGTGGTGGCCAAGTGTTTTTTGTTCACAACAGAGTACAAAACATTATGGAGATTGCAGGAATGATACAACGTTTATGTCCCGATGCGAAAGTTGCCATAGGTCACGGTCAGTTGGAAGGCGATAAGCTGGAACAAGTAATGATGGATTTTGTGGAAGGTGAATACGATGTATTGGTGGCAACAACAATCATTGAAGCAGGACTGGATATTTCGAATGCCAATACGATTATCATCAATCAAGCACATATGTTTGGTTTAAGTGATTTACACCAAATGCGGGGACGTGTAGGACGCTCCAACAAAAAAGCATTTTGTTATTTATTGACAACGCCTGTTTCATTACTAACCCCTGAAGCGCGTAAACGTTTAAAAGCTATTGAAGAGTTTTCTGACTTAGGAAGTGGTTTCAACATTGCCATGCGCGACTTGGATATTCGCGGAGCGGGAAATTTATTGGGTGGTGAACAAAGTGGTTTCATCAATGAAATTGGTTTTGAGATGTACCAAAAAATTCTGGATGAAGCCATCATGGAATTGAGAAGTGAACATGAAGAGTTGCGAGATACAAATGTTGGTGGATCTCAAAAATATACACAGAAGCAGCATAGCCAATACATTTCGGATTGCGCCATAGACACCGATATGGAAATTTTGATACCAGACAACTATGTCAATAATATTACCGAACGTTTGAATTTATACCGTGAGTTGGATGATTCAAATACGGAAGAACAATTGTTGAAATTTGAAACTTCTCTTCGTGACCGGTTTGGGCCTGTTCCGGAGCAAGCAATAGAATTGATTCATACCATTCGTTTACGGTGGTTAGCTATGGAAATTGGTTTTGAAAAATTATTGTTGAAGAATAATAGAATGGTTGGATATTTTATTCCGAATCAAAATTCTCCTTATTATCAAAGTGAAAATTTTACCAAAGTGTTAAAGTTTGTTCAACAGAATGCGAAGTTGTGTAAAATGAAAGAGACAAATGGGAAACTAACGCTTTCATTTGAAAACATTAAATCGATTGATGATGCGACTGTGGCGTTAAGACCTGTGCTGTATTAATCCTTAATTTCTTCTTCTCCCCAAAAACTCAGACTATATAAAAAAGCCTGGATGTGTTTATAACAAAGACCCGAAAGTATCTGAAAGAAGACAGCTGTATTAAAATTGAAAACATTATCAGCATAGGCGTTTTCCTGATCACTGAAATAAATCGTAAAGTATTCCAACAAAAAAGCCTCTTCGCAAAACGAAGAGGCTTTTCTTTTAATAAAATAAGGTATTAACCCATACTATTAGCAATCGCATTAAAACTGATATCGTTTTTCCCTAACTTAGAAATAATAGACATGTGCGATTTGAATGCTTTCCATATCGTTTCGTTATAAATGTATTTTATTCCAAATTCCTTAGCTGTCGCTTCTACTATAGGAGCAATTTTAGGATAATGAACATGGCAAATACGAGGAAACAGATGATGTTCCGTCTGGTAATTTAATCCACCTACATAATAGGTGATCAACCAGCTGTTTCTTGAAAAATCAGCAGTTGTTTCCATCTGATGAATCGCCCATTCGTTTTGAATATTCCCTTTTTCATCTGGGACAGGAAATTTCGAATCCTCAACCACATGTGCAAGTTGGAAAACAATGCTCAATATCAAGCCTGCAATGGTATGCAAGGTTAAAAAACCAACCAGAACTTGCAAGAAAGTTAAATGAAGGAACATCATTGGTAAAACAAAAATGAAGGTAAAATAAATCGCTTTCCAAAGTATTAACCCCATCAAAGTGACAAACTTACGAAAACTAGTATCTCTGTGTTGACCTTCTTTATTAAATTGAAAATACTGAACGAAATCTTTAGCCGTTGTCCAATACAAAGACATGATTGCATAAAAGAAAAACACATAGACAACTTGAAAACGTTGAATTTTTTTGTATTCCCCTGCTGGAGAAAAACGCATAATCACCTTGTTATCAATATCTCTATCGTGTTCGTGAATATTTGTATAGGTGTGGTGAAGAATATTATGTTGCGTTCTCCAGTTTCTGTTGTCGCCACCTACCAAAGTAAGTGAGTGAGCTACTAGTTTATTGATAAATGGATTGGCGGAATAGGCATCGTGGTTAGCGTCATGCATTACGCTCATCCCAATACCAGCAAGCCCCAAACCCATCACACATGAACAAAGCCACATCCCCAACAAACCGAACCCCTGCGTCCATATTAGTGCATAAGGCACAAAATAAAGTGAAAGCATCACAAAGGTTTTGATAACCATATTGACATTGCTATGCTGAGAGATATTGTTTTCAATAAAGTAATTATCAACACGTGCTTTTAAAGTACTGTAAAATTGCGTTTTGTCCTTATTAACAAATTTGATTTTTTGTTTCATACTTTACTTAATTTAAGATGCTAATTTACTCAAAAAAATGGTAATTCTTACAACTTTCAAGAAACAGACTGAATATCTGCCTATAAGTTCAAATCCATTCGATTGTAAAATAATAACATTGGAAAAATACACAGCACTGAAAAAAGGATCCCAGCAATGCTAAAATCGCTGACAGAAACAGCCAATATCTCTTTTACAAAAAAGGTAACAATGAATAATTGAACACCCCAGCGTTTCATATGCCAAACACCAATATAAGATATAAAACTTGCAGCAACTATTAAACCGAAAAGTGCTGGGTACCAATCTCCCATCCTTTTAACAGAAGGGGAAAATACAGCTAGAAAACTAAAAACAATCGAGAAAAAACCTAAGATACAAACGATCTTTAGAATTTTTGGACGTTTCACAGTTGATTGCATAGTTAACGAATTACAAAATTATTACTGAGTTGCCATTTTTTGTTACACCTAATTCGACCTGATTGCCTCAACAGGATCCAACTGAGATGCACCATAGGCAGGAACAAAACCAGAAACTACACCAATTAATATGGATATGGTAAAACCTAAAATCACATTTGATTTACTCAACACAATCTCCATCCCTATTGAATCACCCGCCACCAAAGTGATCAGGTAAACAATCAAAAGGCCGATCACCCCACCGATCAATGATAAAAACACAGCCTCAAATAAAAATTGAGACAAAATGAAATAATTCTTTGCGCCCAACGATTTTTGTATACCAATTATGTTCGTTCGTTCCTTCACAGAAACAAACATTATATTCGCAATTCCAAAACCTCCTACAAGTATTGAGAATCCACCAATTACCCAACCTACAATACCAATAACACCAAATAAGCTATCAAACTGAGTTGATATCAAACTAGTTTGATTGAGTGCGAAATCGTCTTCATTTCTGGGCTTCAGCTTATGTATAGATCGCATCAGTCCGGTAAGTTCTGAAATCAGGTCATCGTTAGTAAGTCCAGGCTTCGCTCGAACCATTATCTGAGGATTCAAATTTTCATCGTGGATATCGACCAACGTTCTTGCATAATTGATTGGTACAAGCACTTGAGTATCCGAGCTATTACCAAGAATACTCTCGCCTTCCTTCTTAAAAACGCCGACTACAACTACTTTAGCCCCATTCACTTTGATAGTCTGACCAACAGGATTTTCAAAGGGGAATAAGGTGGATGCTAACACATCACCGATAATGGCAACAGGCCGGCCTGAAGATGATTCAATATCATTAAAATAACGACCTTCTGCAATCTCAAAATTTTTGACCTTATCATATTGTTGCGAACCGCAGACAACTGTTACGTTTTCAATACTACTACTGCCGTGCTTTACAGTAACGCTACTAAAAATAACAAAAGCTGCAGCTGAAGCACTATTACAATTTTTTATGATTTTATCTAGTACAGGAAAGTCAATGGATGGGCGTTTTTCATACTTCCACCAAGGATAATCGGGACCGAACTGCCAAGGCTCTTTTTGGACAAAAACCACATTATCTCCTAAACTCTCCACACTTTTACGGAGATTTAGCTCTAAAGAATCGAGCACAGTAAAAACAATAATGATGGCAAAAATGCCAATAGTAATGCCCAATAGCGACAAAATGGTTCGCAATTTATTTGCTACCAAAGAATTGACAGCAAATGAAATACTTTCTCCAATTAGGTTAAAAACTATTTTCAAAATCTTATTTTTTATTCCATGCAAATGTATCAAATTTTTGAGCCAAAAATGGCTAAAAAATGAACTATCAAAAAAGCATGGAAATCCTCGTTATTAACAAAAAAAACATTTATCAACAAATCAAATTTACAAGGGTTACAGCACAAAATTGTCTTACTTTTGTAATTGATATTTAATATTGTTTATGAGCGGATTAAAAAAGATTAAAAATGCCCTGATTTCGGTTTATTACAAGGATAATTTAGAGCCTGTGATTCATCAACTACATGCATTAGGAGTTAAAATATATAGCACAGGTGGCACGCAAGAATTTATTGAAAAGCTTGGTATTGCTGTCACACCCGTTGAATCACTTACTTCATACCCTTCTATTTTAGGTGGAAGAGTAAAAACATTACACCCAAAAATCTTCGGAGGAATATTGAGCCGGAGAGAATTACAAAGCGATATTGATCAATTGGAAGAATATGAAATCCCTGAAATTGATCTTGTGATCGTTGATTTATACCCTTTCGAAGAGACAGTTGCATCAGGTGCTGCAGAGCAAGCCATTATCGAAAAAATTGACATTGGCGGAATTTCTTTGATACGTGCAGCAGCAAAAAATTTCAAAGATGTGATTATCGTTCCATCAAAAGATGAATATACTTTTTTGCATGATACTATTTTAATTGCACAAAAAGGCTCATCCACACTAAGCGACAGAAGACAACTTTCAGCAAGAGCTTTCAACGTTTCTTCCCACTATGATACCGCAATTTTTAACTATTTCAATGGAGAGGAATCCGTTGCTTTCAAAAAAAGCATTCAATCTGCACACGTTTTGCGCTACGGAGAAAACCCTCATCAAAAAGGTGTTTTTTATGGCGATCTCGATGAAATGTTTACTAAATGGAGCGGGAAAGAATTATCGTACAATAATTTGTTAGATGTGGATGCTGCTGTAAATTTAATTTCTGAATTTACAGATGCCACCTTCGCAATTCTGAAGCACAACAATGCTTGCGGAATAGCTTCTCGACCAAAATTAGCGGATGCCTGGAAAGCAGCATTAGCAGGAGACCCAACAAGTGCATTTGGTGGTGTATTGATTACCAACAACCCTGTTGACCTTGCATCTGCAGAAGAAATAAACAAACTGTTCTTTGAAGTAATCATTGCACCAGCATACGATGTAAATGCAATGGACGTGTTGAAAGCAAAACCAAATAGAATAATCCTTCAACAAAAGGAGACAAAACTGGCTGCAAAATCCTTTCGCACCTTGTTGAATGGGGTGATAGAACAAGACAAAGACCTTAAAACGGAAACGACTACTGATATGCAAACGGTTACCAAAACTTCACCGACATCTGATGAATTGCGTGATCTAGCGTTTGCCAACAAAATTGTAAAACATACCAAATCAAACACGATTGTACTTGCAAAAAACAATCAACTGCTTGCAAGTGGCGTTGGGCAAACATCTCGAGTAGATGCTTTGCTACAGGCAATTGCCAAAGCCAACAATTTCGGGTTTGACCTGAAAGGTTCGGTAATGGCTTCAGATGCATTTTTTCCTTTCCCAGACTGTGTTGAAATTGCTCACAAAGCAGGCATTACAGCAGTTATACAACCGGGAGGGTCAATTAAAGATAAAGATTCAGTAGCCTATTGTGATGCAAACGGAGTTTCAATGGTGATGACAGGAACCCGTCACTTTAAACATTAATCATTTTGGAAAATTTGACATGTTAAAAATTAAAAAATTAAAAATAAAGCGAAATAAAATTTTAGAAAAAATAGCTGACTTGAATAGATCATCAACAAGCCTGCCTTTGGGTAGACAGGGTTTCAAATTTTCGAACAAAATAATAATATAATTGGACTATGGGTTTATTTAACTTTTTAACACAAGAAATTGCAATTGACTTAGGAACGGCAAACACACTGATCATTCACAATGACAAAGTTGTAGTAGACGAGCCTTCTATTGTTGCAGTTGACCGAATGACAGGAAGAGTAATTGCTGTCGGAAAACAAGCGATGCAAATGCATGGAAAAACACATGAAAATATAAAAACAATACGTCCTCTAAAAGATGGTGTGATTGCGGATTTCCATGCTGCCGAACATATGATTCGAGGAATGATCAAAATGATCAATCCAGGAAAAAGACTGTTTCAACCATCATTAAAAATGGTAATCTGTATCCCTTCAGGTATTACAGAGGTAGAAAAACGTGCCGTTCGCGATAGTGCAGAACATGCAGGCGGGAAAGAAGTTTTTCTTATACACGAACCGATGGCTGCTGCTATTGGAATTGGAATTGATGTGGAAGAACCTATGGGGAATATGATCATCGATATAGGTGGTGGAACCAGTGAGATTGCCGTGATTGCATTAGGCGGAATTGTTTGTGACAAGTCGATTCGTATTGCAGGAGATGAATTCACTTCTAACATTGAAGAATATATGCGCAGACAGCACAACATTTTAATTGGTGAGCGCTCAGCAGAACGTGTTAAAATTGAAGTGGGTGCTGCAATGACCGAAATTGATAATCCTCCACCAGATTATGCTGTTCATGGACGAGATCTTATGACTGGAATTCCAAAAGAAATTTATGTTTCTTATGTCGAAATTGCGCATGCACTGGATAAATCAATCTCAAAAGTAGAAGAGGCTATTCTGAATGCTTTAGAGATGACACCTCCTGAACTTTCTGCTGATATTTTCAGAACAGGAATATACTTAGCAGGTGGCGGTTCCATGTTACGCGGATTAGATAAACGAATTTCATTGAAAACAAAATTACCGGTTCACATTGCTGAAGATCCATTGAGAGCTGTTGCACGCGGAACTGGTATCGCATTAAAGAACGTAACGAAGTTCCCTTTCCTAATGAAATAAATTAATTTGATACTTATTTATTTTGAAAGTTTGACAATGCCTCTCATAGCAATTCAAGCTTTCAAATTTTGAAATTCAAAAGATGCGTAATCTTGTTACATTTATTTGGAGACATTATTTTTCCTTTCTATTCCTATTATTAGAAACATTTTGTTTTTATTTAGTAGTACAAAACAATAATTTTCAACGCGCCAGTTTTGTCAACTCTTCAAATACGCTTTCAGCAAATATGATGAAAGAGTCCGCTAACATTTCTGAATATTTTAATTTACGGAATACCAATGAGCAATTAGTAAAAGAGAATGCTGAACTGCGCGCACATCTGCCAGAATCAATTTCTACGATAACGGATGATCTCGATTCAGAAAAAACGCAATTTCAGGATCCAATAAAAAAAACAATTTACCGCCAAAAATACACCTACACAAGTGCTAAGGTTGTGAACAACTCCACCAACAGACGGAACAACTTCCTTACGCTCGACAAAGGATCAAAACAAGGAATCAAAAAAAACATGGCAGTTATTACAAGTACAGGAGTTGTTGGACAAGTAAAAGATGTATCTGAAAATTTTTGCACAGTAATGTCTTTATTGCATAGTGAAACTACCATTAGTTCTATTTTGAAAAAAGACGGCTCATTTGGTCCGCTGAAATGGGAAGGCGAAGATTTTGCATTTGCAACACTTAGCGATATTCCAACTCACGTCCGATTAATAGAAGGAGACACTATTGTTACAAGCCCCTATTCCTTAACCTTTCCTGAAAATGTGATGATAGGAACAGTCGATAGTTATATAAAAGAATCTTTAAAGCCTTTTTATTCAGTTAAAGTAAAACTATCAACAGATTTCAAAAAACTATCGTATGTATACATTGTAAATAATATGTTAAAAGAAGAGCAAGAAATGCTTGAAAAAAATTCTGAAATTGAAAAATAAAAAAACGTGTTAAACGAAATCATCAGAAATATTATTCGATTCATGACACTGGTTTTAGTGCAAGTGCTCATTATAAAAAATATTGAGCTAGGACGCTTTATAAATCCTTTCGTGTATGTTTTATTTATCATTGTACTTCCATTTGAAACGCCTAAAGGGCTATTACTACTTAGTTCATTTTTACTGGGTATTACAATCGACATGTTTTATGATACGTCGGGAATGCACGCTGCAGCTTGCGTATTAATGGCATATGTTCGTCCAGCTATTTTAAAATTATTTTCTCCGCGCGATGGATATGAATTCGGGACACAACCAACGATCCAATATTTAGGAATACCCTGGTTTCTCTCCTATGCCGGAATATTGATTGTGCTTCACCATCTGGTTTTATTCTATATGGAAGTATTTCGTTTTCACGAATTTTTCTCCACATTCTTCAGAGTAATAGTTAGTTCAATATTCACCATATTATTAGTGGTTGTTAGTCAATACCTATTTCATCGCAAAAAAGAACAAGAATGAACCAACTGTCCGACAGGAAATTTATTATCATCGGAGTTTTTATATTGGTTGGACTCGCCTACATCTCTCGTTTATTTTACATACAAATTATAGACGAGTCATACAAATTAGATGCACGTAGTCAAGCTTTCAGAAACACCACCGATTATCCGATCAGAGGATATATTTATGATAGGAATAATAAATTGCTAGTATATAATGAAGCGGCCTATGACTTAATGGTACTGCCAAAGAATATAAAAAACATTGACACAATGGACTTTTGTAGTCTTCTAGGAATCGACAAAGAGCTTTTCTTAAAGAAAATGAAAAAAGCCATGCAGGCGCCTAACTCTCCTCGTAAAGAATCCATTTTCGAAAAGCAATTATCCCCTAGGGATTATGCTTCGCTGCAAGAACGACTGTATCGTTTTCCAGGTTTCTGGGTTCAATCAAGAACGTTAAGAAAATACCCGATGAAAATTGCAGCTCATATGCTAGGGTATATTGGTGAAGCAGATAAAGCAATAACAGAAAAAGACCCTTACTACAGAGAAGGTGATTATATTGGCATCAGCGGTGTTGAAAAAACCTATGAGAAAGCATTAAGAGGAAAAAAAGGAGTTCGCATTATGATGGTAGATGTAAACAACCGCGACAAAGGAAGTTTTATGAATGGACTTTATGACACGGCTGCTGTTCCGGGTAAACCATTAAAATCAACAATTGATGCCGACTTGCAATTGTATGGGGAACAATTGATGCAAAATAAAATAGGCAGTGTTGTGGCAATCGATCCGCGGACAGGAGAAATTCTTGCAATTGTTTCCAGCCCATCCTATGACCCTAATTTATTGGTTGGACGCGAACGTGCAAAAAATTTCGCAGCATTAAACATGGATACCATTGGTGTTCCATTATACAACAGAGCAACCATGGCATCATATCCTCCCGGTTCAACTTTTAAATTAATTGAAGCACTCATCGGACAACAAGAAGGTGTTCTTACCACTGAAACAAGATACCCTTGCTCACGTGGTTACGCTCCTCTTGGAGGTCATCCAAAATGCGAAGCGCACCCTTCACCGCTTGCATTATCTGATGCAATCGCACACTCCTGTAACTCCTATTTTTCTTATTTGTTTAAAAGCATAATAGAAAATAAAAAATATCATGATACCTACAAAGCTTATCAAAACTGGCGCGACATTGCAATGAGCTTTAATGTAGGAAAAAAAACAAATTCAGATCTGGCAAATGAATTAAGAGGAAATATTCCAAGTATCAACTACTACGACAAGGTTTTCGGAAAAGGTTCTTGGCGCGCTTCAACTGTAATATCTTTGGGGATAGGACAAAACGAACTTTTAATCACTCCATTGCAAAATGCCACCATTGTTTCCATAATCGCTAACAAAGGATGGTATTACACGCCACATATAATTAAAGCAATCGGTAACAATGAAAAAGACACGTTGCTTGATCGCTTTAAGGAGAAACGTTACACCATGATTACCGATACCAATATTTACAACAATGTAATTGAGGGAATGACAAACGTAGTTGAAAGCGGAACGGCACATCTTTTAAAAATTGAAGGAATTGATTTTTGTGCGAAAACGGGAACCGCGGAAAATCCTCACGGAAAAGACCATTCCGTATTTGTTGCTTTTGCCCCAAAGAACAACCCTAAAATAGCGATTGCTGTATTGGTTGAAAATGCAGGATGGGGTGCATCTTGGGCAGGACCTATTGCTTCATTGATGATGGAAAAATATTTAACAGGAAAAATAAAAAGACCCGACCTTGAAAAGAGAATGTTAGAAGGTGATTTAATACATAAAACAGCAGGAAAGCCAATTGAGAAATCAAAACAGTAATAGTATTTTTTATAATATCGATTGGATAACGGTATTAACCTATCTTGTACTTGTACTCATGGGATGGATGAATATATATTCGGCCGTATATAACGAGGAACACCATATCATCACCGATATAAGTCAGAAATATGGGAAGCAAATGATATGGATTGCTACAGCTTTAGTGTTGGCGCTTATCATATTGATTATAGATGAAAATTTTTACACAATTTTTGCCTATTTCATATTTGGAATCTTCCTACTTGCTAATATATTAGTTCCTTTCCTAGGAAGAGAAGTAAAAGGAAGTCGCTCTTGGTTCCGCTTTGGCGACTTTGGTATTCAGCCGGCCGAGTTTATGAAATTTGCTACCAATCTTGCGCTAGCGAAATTTTTAAGTAATCAAAATATAAAAATTGCAGATTATAAAAACACCATCATCTCTTTATTATTTTTGGGAATACCATTATTAATCATTGCAAAATTACAAGATGAAACAGGTTTGGCTATCGTATTTGCAGCATTTATTTTTACATTATATCGAGAAGGATTATCGGTCAATTACCTGCTTTTAGGGTTTTTAGCGATTGTATTGTTTATTCTTGCATTACTAATAAACAACATGTATTTGTTTATTATCATAGCATCGTTATGTACCATCGCACTCTTATTTATTAAACGCAATGCTAAAAATTTATTTATCATTGCAGCTATCGGGCTTGTGGCCTGCAGCATGGTGAAAGGAACAAGCTATGTGTATGAACACATGGAAGCGCATCAAAAAATACGTATTGATGTTTTACTAGGAAGAGGAACAGTTAATCTAAAAAAAGAAGGGTACAATGTCAATCAGGCAAAGATCGCTATCGGTTCGGGAGGGTTTTTAGGCAAAGGGTATCTGCAAGGCACTCAAACAAAATATGATTTTGTTCCGGAACAGGATACCGATTTCATCTTTTGTACAGTAGGTGAAGAGTGGGGCTTTTTAGGAAGTAGTGCCGTGATTATTTTACAGCTATTTCTTATAATAAGAATTGTATTTATGTCCGAGCGACAACGATCTCCATTTAGCAGAATATATGGCTATGGAGTATCTTCCGTTTTGTTCTTCCACTTAACAGTAAACATCGGAATGACCATTGGGTTAGCACCCGTAATCGGAATTCCATTTCCATTCTTTAGTTATGGAGGGTCTTCGCTCTGGTCGTTTACAATCCTTTTATTTATTTTTATTAAACTAGACTCGAAAAGATTACAAATCCTGAGATAGTGCTAGTGTCAATATTCCTAAATGGTTAGGTGCATTGCAAAGTAAATTAAAAAAGTTTGTTATTTCCTTAGCACTTTCGGGGCAGGATTTACTTCAGGCATGTATGTGTGGAGTGGCGTTATTTAAAAATCTAAAAAATCGGACATAAAAAAGGCTTCAAAAATTTGAAGCCCTTTTTTATACTTTTTATCAGAAAGTTTAATAACCAAACTTTGTTAAATGTTCTACAACGTTTGCATTTTCTTTTAATGCATTGTATACTTCATAATCAACACGTGGTTGCAAAGATTGCATTTGAGCACTTTGCGGTCCTTTGTAATCTTTCAATGGTGCAGCTTCATTCACCGTTTCTACATACACAACAAATACACCTTCTTTACCAGTAATTGGTTTACTTATTGTCTTCATTTTCTGAACAGAAACAGCTCCAATAACACTTGGCTCAGCAGCTGAGCCCGGAATCTGATTTGTATTGAAATTTACATTTTGTGTGGCCATTACTTGCAATTGCAAACTTGTGCCTAATGCATCAATAGTTGGTGCAGCAGCCATAGCAGCAGTTATTTCTTTCGTGAACATTTCTGCTTTTTTCTCCTGAACAACTTTTGCCGTTAATTCTTCTTTCACTTGTTCAATAGGAGCAACACCCTTTTCTCTGACATCAGTTAATACAGCAACAATATATTTATCACCATATTCCATAGGTTCAGAAACTGTTCCTTTCACATTATCATATGCCCAACGCACCAATGATTTTGGCGACTCTATACCGGAAATTGTTTTATCACTTTCTTTGATCTTATCTGCAATACGTTTGTTTAATTTATTATCGATCACAGCTTTTTGAAACAATTCGTTGGTTGTATTCTTACCAGAAAATTCACTCGCTTGTGTAAAAATGCCTTGTTTAGTTTTGCTGCTCGCTTCTGTTTTGGTTTCAATAGTTGCCACTTGCACTTTCTTTTGAGACCCTTTAGAATCTAATATTTCAATAATATGATATCCAAATTGCGATTCAATAATAACAATATCCCCCTTTTTACCATCCAGTCCTGCATTTTTAAAAGGCTCCACAAAACCGCTGTTTGCATTCAACCAACCATAGTCTCCGCCTTTACCCATGTAATACTCGCCTGCTTTTTTGGTTGGAGGCATTTTTTTACCGCCATCATCAGAAAACTTTTCTACAAAATCAGCGAACTTACCACCTTTTTTAAGAGCCGCTAATATACTGTCTGCTTTTGTTTTTGCCTCTTCTTTTGAACGTGTAATTGATTCTGCCGCGTTTGATCCCTTATAACCAATTAGGATGTGACGCACTTTCGCTGAGTCGGCTGAATTTTTTTCTGCTAACAATTTAGAAACTTTCAAGGTTCCATTTTCTTCATAAGGTCCTACTACAGTTCCTACTTCTGATTTAAACATAGTTGTATCAATTTCAGGAGACAAAGTTCCTTTCGTATGATAGGTCATATCAAAATTGCGTGTTTCAGATTCCGCAATTACGAAAGCAGAATCTTCTGTGAATGGTTTTTTTGTTCTGAATTCATCCGCCACCTTTTGCATCTGTGCTTTTGAAGTATCAATATCTTCCTGAGAAGGCGAAATATCATACGCTACATATTCCAATGTGCGGGATGCTTCTTGTTTGAATTCATTTTGATGAGCAGTGTAATATGTATTCAAATCAGCATCTGTCACTTTAATAGAACTGTCGGCAACAGTTTTATAAGGCTTCATAATATATTTTATAGAAGCAAGTGTGTTTTGACCTTGGTACTCGCGCTTTGCAGCAGCTGTTGAAACATACAATCCCTTTTTGATTAGATTATTGTATTTTTCAATGATGCGGGTTTGACGAACAACATTTTCTAATTGTGCCCATTGCCCTTCTTGCTCATCGGTCATAGATTGAGTGAATGCTTTGATCTTAGCAGGACTGATTTGGCCTGTTTGAGGATCTGCAAAGGTAGGAGCTACTTTTCCCGTTTGTTGGTCACTTAAATATCTAACTAATGTTGGATGAGGATGATCAACCATTAGGTCGTATAATTCTTCATCAGAAATAGCTATTCCTAATTTGTCATATTCTTTTAGCATTACTTGCTCATTGATCATTTGATTCCAAACTTGTTGAACAATTTGATCTGTTTCTTCTGGTGTTAAAGAAGATTTACCACCATTCTTTTTCTGAATATCTTCTGCTTCATCCACTTTTTGTTTGAATGCTACGAAATCAATTGATTTTCCAGCAATTTCACCTATTGTCTTATCAGAACTTCCGAATAATGAAGAGCCGCCTCTTTCAAACAAACCGGTTAATACAAATGCCAACAATGCTAATCCTACAATAGCAACCAAAAGGCCAGAACGTTTACGTAATCTTTCTAAAATACTCATATTGTTTTTTTTATTTTTTTATTTTCTACTTTATATATTTTTTAGGCTTTCAATAGCCAAGAAAAAAGATATTAAGGGTTGCAAATATAAGATTCTTAGCGAAATTCTAAAAGTTTTTAAGGAAAAGGTTTTACGAAATATTTTAGCCTAAACTACTGATTGCTAATAGTTTGCGTTTTGAATCTTCAAATTAACCAGTTCTATGCTGGTAGGCGTTGCGGCTGTAATGGTAAATATGAAGTTTTCTACTCGTATTTCTTCATTGATACGAGGGATACTTTCATGATAAAACATGATCAATCCTCCTAAGGTTTCAATCGTATCTAAAATGGGTAATTTTAGATGGTATCTATTATTTATATAATCGGTTTCAAGTCTGGAAGAAAAAACAAATTCCGTTTCACTAATCTGCTTCTCTGTCATTTCCTCCTTATCATGTTCATCTTCTATTTCTCCAAAAATTTCTTCCATCACATCTTCCATTGTTAACATACCAGAGGTTCCACCAAACTCATCGACTACGACAGCGATACTTTTATGCTGCTGAATAAAAACTGTCAACACTTCACTTGCTGCCATCGATTCTGGAACAAAACTAACAGGAAGCAAAATACTTTTTATACTTTCCGGACGTTTAAAAATTTCCTTTGAATAGACATACCCTATAATATTATCAATACTTTCAGAATAGATAAGGATCTTTGAGAGGCGCGTTTGAACAAATTTCTGTTTTAATTTTTCGATGCTTTCATTTACTTCCAGACCGATGATCTCTGTGCGAGGAACCATACACTCTCTTGCTTTCACACTAGAAAAATCCAATGCATTTTGAAATATCTGAATCTCATGATCTATCTCTGCTTTTTTCTCGTGAGCGGAAGTTCCTTCTCTTACATAGTTGTCAAGATCAATCATGGTAAATGCAGCGTTCTCATTCTCAATTTTAACACGGAAAATCTTTTTCAATATGAACTCAGAAAAACCAATCGTGATCATAACAATAGGATACAAGGTTCCATAAACTATTGTCAAAGGAAATGCAAATAGCGTTAGTGTTTTATTGGGATTGATCCTGAAAATATTCTTAGGCAAGAATTCGGCAGTTACTAAAATTAGCATTGTTGAAAGAAACGTGGAGATAAGCAATATCAATAATTTAGAAGAAATGATATTCCCGATCAGTGGTTTCAATTCTTCATCCATGTAGATACCAAAAATAACAAGTGCGATATTGTTTCCTAATAACATTGTCCCTAAATAGCGGGAAGGATATTTGGTAAAATGAGCCAAAATTTTTGCGGAAAAATTACCTTGTTTATTATCCAATTCAATACGTAATTTATTGGATGTAATAAACGCGATCTCTAGTCCTGAAAAAAATGCAGAAGCAACTAAAGTAAGTAATATGATAGAAACACTTTCCACGACCTATTTTTTTTGTTCTCTATTTTTTTCAGCAGTTTCGTATTTAGTTCGTTGGCGCTTGCGCACAGCATACATCAAACCGCTGGCAAAAGTTACTACCAAAAAATATATCGCGCCTTTACTATCTTTTGTTACAATTGAAACAGCACACATAATAACACCGATAAATCCAAGTACCAACCAGAATATCTCAAGTATTCTAAACATTTTATTCATAGCGAAATTTTATTTTTAATAAAACAGTTCTGGGATCAACTTCCAGATTTGTTTTGAATTATTTACTTTTTTTGTCCGTGTCAACAGAGTCTTTTGTATAAATCTCTCCCTTTACATTTTTTATCTGATAATCCGAAAAATCCTGATCGGCTTCCATACCATCTCCCCAGATAACCTGATCTTTGGTAGTGATCTTCACAAAATCATCGGTATATATTTTTTTTGTAATCGCATTCCATGTCAAGTGCTCTGTATTTAATTTTTCTCCTTTTACATTGATAACAATAACATCTCCTTTTGCTTCCATTTTTTCAAGCCCGTTGCCATTGTCATAACCTATTCCATAATTAGCTGTTAATTTTGTTTCTTCCTTTTTTTCAATGGTATAAAAAATAACATTCATCCCTTTTGGAAGTTCAAAATACGGTTTTTTACCTGCATAATGATCGAGTTGAGGAGTCGTCAGTTTTGCACGAACAATCGCTGAATCACTGTACAAAAATTCAGCATTTTTATTGGATTGATCGGGCAAACGCTTTTCTGCTTCGCCTGTAACAGAGTTAACAACCGCAATATCATTCTCGCAGGAAATGAAACTGATGAGTGTGATTAAGAAAAGACTGATATATAATCCTTGTTTTAGCATTTACTAAGAACTCCAGAATGGCAAAATTACGAATATTTTAGATTGTCATCCCTAGTGCATTCGAGAGCTTAATCAATTTTCGGTTTCTGAAACCAAAGGTCATTAATTGTAAATCCAATCGTAGCTTTGAAGAAATTCTCTTTTATGAGACCTAACTTTGTTGTGCCTCTTTGTCCAAACTCCAAACCTATATTTACCATGGAGAAATTCCGTAAAATAAAATTTCTTCCTACTGGAAAACCAAGACCTGCACTCAAGCCATATTCAACAAGGGGGGTGTTTTTTAAT
Organism: Bacteroidota bacterium; assembly: GCA_947449315.1. Lineage (GTDB taxonomy): Bacteria > Bacteroidota > Bacteroidia > 2-12-FULL-35-15 > 2-12-FULL-35-15 > 2-12-FULL-35-15. The sequence continues at coordinate 175,075 of CANFRC010000004.1, read as the reverse complement.
TCGAGGGCTGTTTGTGCATAACGTAGGCCCATTCGGTAATTCACACGTTCAAAATAATGCGCATTCACTTTAGAGCTCGGTATAAACTGCGCGCCTAATGAAATTCGCATGCTGTTCTTCAAACCTTGTGTTTGATTGAACACTTTGTATTGACTCCAATTTTGAACGGAATAATCGGCTGCAACTAACCAACCGCCTTTTTTAATAGCTAATCCAAAACCGAACGTTAAAGGCAAGGTCATATTCCCTTTTACGTCATGAATATTTTCAATGGTGTCTTTTACTATTTCGTAGCCAAGAGAATTTGTAAAGTAGGAATAAGAAAGACTATCTATTTTAGTTGAAACATTTGTTTGAGCAGCCATCGTTGCTCCAAAGATGATCTTTACATCTTTCTTCAAATCACGGTGTCTAACAGAATCTATTGTCATTGCATACTGCATTCCATAATCAAAATAAAAACCGTTCACCTGAGTGGTTGTTCCTGTGCGCGTATTAAAAGCAAAAGCAGCTGCGGGAAATATGGACCTTCTAGTGTTTTCAAATGTTCCAAAAAGATAAGAAGCATTTGCACCAATAGAAAGCCCTTGTGCAGCTTTTTTTCGTTTCATGATATGTGAAATCGCTGCTTGCTTATTTTCTGATGTTAATCGTTGATATCTGTTCGACCCGAAAAAAAGATGCGCTAGATTATTAAAAGGCTTTATGCCGTTTCCAAAATACACTTGGTTAATTCCACCGCTACCTTGATACAAAAAATTAACACTCCCGATATTTGGGAGTACCTCATTATCAGAAACCTTATAGCCAACTGAACTGTATGGGATTATTCCTATACTTGCTCCCCACCATTTTTTTATAGGAAAAGCCAGCGAAATAAATGCAAGAGAAGCATTGTTGATCGTTTTTTTTGCGGATGCACTTTCTAATCTCACCCGGTTAAAATTTGCTCCTAATTCAGCTGTTGTTAATCGCAAACTCGAATAGGACGCAGGATTGCCATAATTAATAAAAAACAAAGGAGTTGAATCGTTTTGCATGGCGATATTCGTTCCTCCCATTGCAAAGCCTTGGGAATAACCCTTACCGGCAACATCTCCTATTCCGTATCGGGAATAAGGAGAACTGGTAGATTGCTGAGCAAAAGCAGTAGTACAAATTAAAAACAAAAAATTAAATACAAGGAGTGCAAGCAGAATTGATCTTGATTTACCAGCTATTTTGATACCTATCATATGTAAACTTATTCCTTTGATACTTTTAAATTATATTCCAAAATAATATTTAATCCTTTGAGTATTAAATATTCGTCTGCAAAGATGCTGTTTTTTAACCGTTTCTCAAAAAAATTAACATCTCCACCTGTAATTACCACTTTAATATCGGGATATTGTTGTCTGTAAAGCGCTATACATCCTTCCATTTCTGCCACAGCACCTCCCTGGGCGCCAGAAAGAATACTTTCAACTGAATTTGTACCAACCAATGTGTTATAGTCTTCATCGACTTTTAATAACGGTAAACGGGAAGTAAACGTGTGTAACGCCTTCAATCGCATCTCTAAGCCCGGAGCGATGGCGCCACCTATATATTCGTTTTTTGAATTAACAAAATTGTATTTGATGCAAGTTCCTGCATCAATCACTAATACATGTTCATTTGGAAATAGTGTATTGCCTCCCACAGCAGCTGCAAGTCGGTCGCTGCCGAGTGTATGAGCTGACCGATAAAGATTTTTTAAAGGAGTTGGAGTGTCGGAAGAGAAAACCAAAACAGGACATTTTTTTTGAAGTGACATGATGAAAGACTCCATCTCATTAACAACTGAACCGATGATGCAATGAGCAACAGCGTGTTTATCAAATAGGGCTGATGCATGAAAGCTATTTACAGAATCGAACACACCTGTTTCTTTTAAGACATCTCGTTCAAACAGAGCAGCCTTTATTCGCGTATTTCCAATGTCAAGTACTAAATTCAAAATATCTAGATTTGAGAGTAAAAATACACATAAAAAAGAAACCTTAAAAAGTATGTGTATATCCTAAACCTATTACCCAATTGGTAGGAGGGTTATTGATATTAAAATGATGCTCAATCAAATAATAAGCCTCAAACTCATTTATTAAATTGGGGTGATAAAAAACACCTGCAAAATATCTGACGCGGTTAAAATGAAACTGCCAATTATCATTCGGGCCGTATGTTCTATAATACAGTTCAGATGCCACATATGGTTGAAATCTAAAGGTCTTATCCCATCTAATAGTTACTTTATTTCTTAAATAATAATCCGCAATATGGCCATAAGCACTGGAGAAAATATCTTTTACCTGCCATAAAAACATTTGCCTGTCGCTTAATAAAAAGCCTTTTAATTTTTTACGGAAAGAGAACGCAGCATAGGCCTGATGACGGGTACTCCAGGAATCATCGAGTTGTCTTTTTTCAACCCAAACATAAGCCAAAGTAGCATGTATGTGTTTCGTGATTTTATAATTTACTCCAAGATCAAAATAGTTAAAGCTAGGACGACTGAGATTTTCAGTGATCCGTCCTTCCTGATTTAATCGTGCAGCGAGTTTAGAAGTAATATTTTTTTCAACGTTTATATTTTCCCAAAGTTGAGCATCGTTGATTTGAGCAAAAGAGATTTCATTAATAAATGAAATAGACAAAAAAAGAAAAATTATTTTCGCTTTCATGTTTTCCTATTTTCATAATAGCGCCCCGCATTTTATTGCGAGACGCTTTTGGGACATACAACAAAGTGTAAGAACTAAACAAACTAAAAATAATCTTTGCATTCCGTCCCAAATATTATTTTAATCTTCTTTCATTCTATTTAGTTTAAACTATTCTTGCTAAAAATTTTTTTTTTTTAAATATATTCATACATTTGCCGTCCAATTACGGAGGGTGCCCTAGCTCAGTTGGTAGAGCAAAGGACTGAAAATCCTTGTGTCACTGGTTCGATCCCAGTGGGCACCACACCCTCAAACACTAAAGCCCTTGATATTCAAGGGCTTTTTTGTTGCTCTTCAAGGAACAATCACTATTTCCATCCACCGCCTAAAGCTTTATAAATATTTGTTACTGCATTAAACTGATGTTTCTTTGCTTCAATCAACTCCAACTTTGAATCTAATGCTTCGCGTTGGGTCATCAATACTTCAAAATAATTTGCTTTACCTGACTTAAAAAGATCATTTGAAATATCTATCGCCTTCGTCAACGCATCCACGGCTTTCGCCTTTTGATCATATGCTTGTTGCAAATTATTGATGTTAGACATCTCATTTGAAACTTCTACATAACCGTTCAGAATCGCTTTTTGATAATCGTACATCGCTTTTAATTGATAAGCCTTGGCTCTGTTGAATTCCGCTCTTATAGCTGAGCGGTTTATCAATGGTGCTACCAGATCACCAGCAATAGAATAAATGATAGATTCTGGTGATACAAACAAGAAAGATGGTTTAAATGCATTAAAACCAAGTCCTCCTGTTATTCCGAACGAAGGATAAAATTCAGCACGCGCAGCTTTTACATCACATTTAGTTGCATACAATTCCAACTCAGCTTGCTTAATATCAGGACGGTTTTTCAACAATTGAGATGGCACTCCAGCTTTTACCAATACCGGCAATTGATCCTGGAACACTGCTGTATCGCGAATAATCGGTTGCGGATATCTTCCTAATAAAAAATTCAACTTGTTTTCACTTTCTGTAACTTGTTGTTGAATATCGTATTCCATGCTTTGTGAATTGTAGACTTCAGCTTCAAATTGTTTTACAGCTAATTCGGTAACCAATGCTGCATCTTTTTGAATCCGAACAATCTCCAATGCATTTTTCTGCAACTGAATTGTTTGTCGGATATATTTCAATTCACTGTCCTGAGAAAGTAATTCGTAATAGGTATTTGCAATTTCTGCAACCAAATTGGTCACTACAAAATTCTTTCCTTCCACGGAAGCTAAATATCTTGAAAAAGCAGCTTTCTTGGCATTGCGGAGTTTGCCCCAGACATCTACTTCCCACGTTGTATTTAAGCCCAAATAAAAATCACCAAGATTGTCTGGAACTCTTTTTCCTGGAGTCATATCAGTAGAAGCGTCACCTGCCCCTGCACTGGTATAGCGTCCTACCTTTTCTACTCCAGCTCCGGCACCTGCTGTAACATTCGGAAATAGCAGTCCTTTTCTGAATCGTACATCTGACTTCGCAATTTCAATATCTTGTAAAGTAGATAATACATCCAAATTATTTTTCAGCGCGGTATCTATAAGTGCGATCAGATTCTTATCAGAAAAAAAATCTTTCCATTTGATATCTGCTGTATTGCTGCTGGAATCACTGGTGGTATTAAATGATCTTGGCAAGCCTTTGCTGTCAGTAGACAGGACAGGTGCTGTTGTTTTACAACTTGCATAAACCATGCATATAAATAAAACAGCTATGCTTTTATTTTTTATAAATAATTTCATGTTATTCTTCAATTTCTTCAGTTAATGGATTTTCTTCTTCATCTTCAATTAACAGATGTTTTTCAGATATACTTGCAAAAATGAAGTATAGTCCCGGTATAATAAGAACTCCGAATATGGTCCCGAACAACATACCTCCTGCAGCTGCAGTACCTATGGTTCTATTACCAAGAGCCCCAGGGCCTGTTGCAATCACAAGCGGAATTAATCCCGCGATAAATGCAAAAGATGTCATTAAAATAGGGCGAAGGCGAACAGATGCTCCTTCGATTGCTGCCTCCAGCACGGTGCTTCCTGCTTTGTGTTTCTGCACTGCAAACTCAACAATCAATACCGCATTCTTACCTAATAAACCTATAAGCATAACCATTGCTACTTGAGCATAAATATTATTTTCCAACCCTAATAAAGTAAGTAAGAAAAAGGCACCGAAGATTCCTGTTGGCAATGAAAGAATAACCGGGAATGGTAATAAGAAACTTTCGTACTGAGCCGCTAAAAGCAGATATACGAAGGCTAGACATATAAGGAAAATATAAATTGCCTGATTCCCTTGTCTCACCTCATCAATGGAAATACCAGCCCAGTCTATCCCGAAACCTTTCGGTAATTTATTTTTTGCAACTTCCGTAACAGCAGCCAATGCAGCACCGCTACTATAGCCAGTTGCAGGCCCACCACTTACTTCGGCAGAGTTAAAAAGGTTATGTCTGGTGATCTCAGACAATCCCATTACTTTTTCCATTTTCATGAATGCCGAATACGGCACCATTTCATCACGATTATTTTTCACATACAGTTTCAAGATATCTTCCGGCATTGACCTGTATTGTGGCAATGCTTGCACCATTACTTTATACTGACGGTCATATTTGATGAAACTTGTTTCATAATCACTTCCTACAAGTATAGAAAGAGTGTTGAGCGCATTATCAATTGTAACTCCTTTTTGTTGCGCTTTTTCATTGTCGATATTCAGAACATACTGCGGATAACTTGCGCTGTAAAAGGAGAAAACGTTTGATAATTCTTTACGCTTATTTAATTCTTTTACAAAATCAGCACTCACTGTCTCCATTTTTTTGTAGTCACCAGACCCGGCTCTATCTACCAAACGGCCTTCAAAACCACCGGCAGCACCATAACCGGGAACAGCAGGCGGAGGAAAAAACTCAATCGTTGCACCTTTGATATCTTTCGTTTTTTCTTCGAGCTCCTGCATAATTTCTTTTGCAGAATGTTTTCGTTCATCCCATGGTTTTAGGTTGATCAAGCACGTCCCTGTATTAGATCCGGTACCTTCCGATAAAATCTCGAAACCTGCAAGTGCAGAAACCGATTGCACACCATCAATTGATTGTGCAATCTTTCCGATTTTTGAACTTATTTCATCTGTTCGTTCCAAAGTGGATCCGGGAGGTGTAAGGATGATTGCATAAAAAATACCCTGATCCTCACTTGGAATAAATCCTGCAGGAAGCTTTCTGTTCAAGCCCCATGTGCCGACACAAAATGCAACCAATGTCAAAAAAGTAACAACTCTGCGGTTCACAATTTTTCCGAGAATCCCTTTATATCTGCCATTAACGCGGTTGAACCAATTGTTGAATCCATTCAGAAAACTATTTAGCAAATTCTTTTTCTTTTCTATTCCATGAGTGTTCTTTAACATGATGGCGCACAACGCAGGTGTTAATGTCAATGCGATAACTCCCGACAACACAATAGATGTTGCCATTGTAATGGAAAACTGTCGGTAAAAAATTCCAACTGGTCCCGACATAAATGCAACCGGGATAAATACTGCCGCCATTACCAGGGTGATGGCAATGATGGCACCGCTAATCTCCGACATTGCTTTTTCCGTTGCTTGTTTAGGATTCAAATGTTCGAGTTCCATTTTTGCGTGAACTGCTTCCACAACAACAATGGCATTATCGACCACAATACCGATGGCAAGCACCAATGCAAAAAGGGTAATCAGGTTAATAGTAATCCCGAACAATTGCATGAAAAGAAATGTTCCCACGAGTGATACGGGTACCGCAATTGCTGGAATCAAAGTGGAGCGCCAATCTCCAAGGAATATAAACACAACAAGACCAACAAGAAGGAATGCTTCTGCCAATGTATGAAGCACTTTCTCGATAGATGCATCAAGAAATTTTGATACATCGTATCCAATCTCATAATCCATTCCTTTGGGAAAAGATGCAGCTTTAATCTCCTCCATTCTTTGCTTTATATTCTTAATAACAAGACTAGCATTACTTCCATACGATTGCTTGATCATGATTGCCGCGGAAGTTTTTCCATTCAACTTTGAATACAAATCATAATAGGAACTTCCGAATTCAACTTCTGCTACATCTTTTAGTTTCAGCAATTGTCCATCCGGATTCGATTTCAAAATAATATTCTCGTATCCTTCTTTTGTTGTAAAACGTCCTGGATATTTTAAAACATATTCAAATGCCTGAGATCTTTTTCCAGAACTCTCACCTGTTTTACCGGGCGAAGCTTCCAGACTTTGCTCATTTAACGCAGTAAGAATTTCATCCGCAGAAATTTTGTATGCAAGCATTTTATCAGGCTTCAGCCAGATCCTCATGGAATACTCTCTATTTCCAAGAATGTCGGCAAAACCAACACCGTCCACTTTTTTTAATTCCGAAAGGATATTGATATCCGCGAAATTGTATAGAAACTTATCATCAAGAGTAGAATCCTTACTTGATAAATTGATATACATTAACATGTTTGATTCTTCACGTGTAATCTTTACACCTTCGCGCACAACAATTGGCGGAAGTTTGTTTACTACGCTGGCTACACGGTTCTGCACACTCACCGAAGCAATGTTCGGATCTGTACCTAATTCAAAAACAATAGAGATAGAACATTCACCATCATTTCCGGCATCCGAATCAATATATTTCACACCAGGAACACCATTAATGGCACGTTCCAAAGGAATTACAACTGACTTAATCATCAACTCCCCGTTTGCTCCGGGATAATCGGCTGTAATATTTACTTTAGGAGGAGAAATAGAAGGAAATTGGGTTACAGGCAATTGCACCATCGCGATCGCTCCCAGCAAGAGAATGATAAGTGAGATCACAATAGACAGAACAGGCCTGTGTATAAATTTATTGAACATGATTTCTATTTTATATAAATGAAATTCCTATTGTTTAATTAACTGTAAATTTTTGATGATCTCAGGTGCCGGAACAAATGTTGTTTGTACCGTATCATCATCCTTCACACTTTGAATTCCTTCCAGAAGAATCTTATCTTTTGCATCAAGACCGCTTTGGATAACATACAGGTTGGATATTCTTTGCTTGATTGTAATGTTTTTAGATTTCACAATATTGTTTTGATCAACAACGTAAACATAAATCTTGTCCTGAATTTCAAACGTAGCTTTCTGAGGTATGATTACAGCATTTTTCAGCGGGATGGTCAACCGCACTCTTCCTGTTTCCCCATGTTTTAGCAACAAATCGGGATTTGGGAATTTCGCTCTGAAAGCGATGTTCCCGGTGGAGTTGTCGAATTCGCCTTCAATTGTTTCAACTTCTCCTATATATTTATGTTCTTCGTTATTCGCAAGAATCAATGTGGCAGCTGTTTTCTCTCCGTTGTTTGCACGAGATTTGTAATCCAGGTATTCCACTTCCGATACATTGAAATAGGCATACATGTCTTTATTATTTGAAAGTGATGTTAATAGTGAACCGGTATCAATCAGACTTCCTACTTTAAAATGGATTCTGTCGATCACACCTTCAAATGGCGCCTTCACTTCAGTATAGGAAAGATGCAATTCAGCTATGGCTTGTTCTGCTTTTGCTTGGTCGAGCTTTGCCTGAGCCATTGCCAGTTCGGTTTGAGAAACAATGTTCTTATCAGCCAGCATTTTGGTATTTTGCACTTCGAGTTCTGCAGTTCTTGCTTCTGCTTTTGCTTTAGCCAATTCAGCCTCGTACTCCTTCGGCCTGATGGTAAACAGAAGCTGACCTGCATTTACATGCTGCCCTTCGTCAACGTTAATGGATTCAACATATCCATCCACTTTTGCGCGGATTTCAATATTCTGAAGGGATTGGATTTGCGCAACATACTCCTTTGTAACGACAGTGTCCATTACAATCGGACTTGTTGTGGTATACTTCCCCTGACCTTCTTCTTTATTTTCTTCTACTTTTGAATTGCAGGCGGTAAAACATATTACAGAACATATGCTTATTACCAATGATGATTTGTTCATTGATCTATAAAATTTTAAAACGAAATGTTAATTAATCGAAGTTGGAATGGAAACGAGTTGTTTCCAAACAAAATTACTTAAGACAAATCAAAGTCTTAATGAACTCAGGGAAATAAAATGAGAAGAGGATAAGTGATAAAAATACCTGTAAGAGCGACGTTCATCAGATAAACTAATGCAAAAACGGCTAGAAGGTTGAGAAATATTTAAAGAAGAAACATTTTCAAAAGATATTTTTTTTCTTGTAGAAAATGACACATCATCATCGTCATCAAGGTCTAAATCAGCATCAAAAAATATATTTAGATTTTGTGAATCATCCGAAACAATTGCCTTCTCTAGCTGAACTTTTTGAAAGGAGGAGCAAAAAGAAGACCCTTGCCTTGCAATTGAAGCAAGCAAATGACCCGGATGCAAAAAAAGCATCCCTAAGAAAAGGATAAAATATAATTTCGCTTTCATTTGTGAAGCAAAATTAATATTTTTTGGAACACAAAAATACTGGGTTAACTTTATTTAACATAATGTTCAAAAGGCAATCTGATTTAAAGACAGCCTTTTTTATTACCTTAGCAGTATGAATTCCACACCTAAAAAATCAAAACCACTATTCTGGTTCTACATTTTAGTAGCCTATGTGCTGGTTCAGTTTGTCTGGTGGAGTTATTCCATGATCCAACAATACAATGAGATCTCTTACTTGAAATCACAGATCAATGTTCTAAATGGAGAATCGCTGAATGATATTGTGAAGAGCGGAAATGAACTAAATGCAAAACTGCATGCGCGTTGGATCATGATTGCCGGAGAAGGAAGTGTATTTATTGCAATTCTTTTAATAGGAATCTATCAGATCAGGAAAACTTTTAAAAAAGAAACAGCGCTTGCTCAGCAGCAAAAAAACTTTTTGCTTTCTGTTACACATGAATTGAAATCACCCATTGCATCTACCAAATTGCAGTTGCAAACATTGCAAAAACATGAACTCGACAGAAACAAGCAGAAAGAGATCATTTCGAATGCTATTTCAGATACTGACCGCCTGAATAATTTAGTAGAAAACATTTTGTTAGCTGCAAAAATTGAAAACAGTGTTTTCAACATTCATAAAGAAAATTGCAATCTATCAGATTATCTAAGAGAAGGTTTAAATCAAACCATTTCATCTTTCAACTATAAACAAAAATTAGAATTGAATATCGATCCAGCTATTTTTATGCCTATTGACAGAACAAGCTTCCCTTCCATCGTTTTAAATTTAGTTGAAAATGCTGTAAAATATTCCCCAGATAATTCAAAGATCACAGTAAGTTTAAGAAAAGGAAAGGAGCAAATAATTTTATGTGTTGCAGATGAAGGTGCAGGAATTTTAGACACAGAAAAGGTTCGCATTTTCCAAAAATTCTATCGTGTAGGAAATGAAGAAACGCGAAATACAAAAGGGACTGGATTGGGTTTATACATTGTGAATTATCTAGTTGAACAACATAACGGAACCATTTGCGTAAAAAATAATCATCCGAACGGAAGCATTTTTGAAGTCATATTTAGTTTGTGATTTTAAAGTTGTTCAATAACGTTTGACTAAATTCTAGGAGTATGAAAAAAGTTGCATTAATAATTTTAGACGGTTGGGGGTTAGGTGATGGGTCGAAGGCAGATGCCATTGCAAATTCTAAGACTCCTTTTGTTGATAGTCTGTACAAAAAATATCCGCATAGTAAACTTCATACTTCAGGTCAAAAAGTAGGCTTGCCAGATGGACAAATGGGCAATAGTGAAGTTGGTCACCTCAACATTGGTGCTGGAAGAATTGTCTATCAAGATCTGGAACTAATCAATAAAGCGATTCGAGAAAAAACGATCGATAATAATCCGGAATTATTGAAGGCTTTTCAATATGCAAAACAAAATAACAAGTCGGTTCACTTGATGGGATTGGTTTCTGAAGGAGGTGTTCACTCTTCTCAATCGCATTTACATTACTTATGTGACCTAGCAAAAACCCATGGCCTACAGCATTTATTTATACACGCTTTCACTGATGGAAGAGATACTGACCCAAAAAGCGGATTGCCTTATTTAAAAAATCTGGAAGATCACCTGAAGAATTCTGAAGGTAAAATTGCAAGTGTTATCGGGCGTTACTATGCTATGGATAGAGATAAACGGTGGGAGCGAGTGAAGCTTGCGTATGATTTGTTGATAAAGGGAGAAGGTAAAAAAACGCAACATGTATTGAACGCGGTTGAAGAATCATATTCAGAAAACGTAACAGACGAATTTATCAAACCCATAAAACTAACAGATGCTTCTGGAAATTCGATAGGACTGGTAAAAGAAAATGATGTTGTCATCTGTTTCAATTTCCGAACCGACAGGTGCCGAGAAATAACTCAAGTACTTACCCAAGAAAATAGGCCAGACCATGGCATGAATACCCTGCCCTTGTATTATGTAACAATGACAAACTATGATCATACATTTAAAAATGTACATGTATTATATGACAAGGACAACCTAATAAATACCCTTGGAGAAGTTTTAGAAAAAGCAGGAAAGACACAAATTAGAATTGCGGAAACTGAAAAATATCCGCATGTTACTTTTTTCTTTTCTGGCGGAAGAGAAAAAGAATTTATAGGTGAAAAAAGAATTATGGCTGCCTCCCCCAAAGTTGCAACCTATGATCTTCTACCAGAAATGAGTGCAATTGAATTAACAGATAAAATTATTCCGGAATTACAAAAAGGCATCATTGATTTCATTTGTCTTAATTACGCTAATGCAGATATGGTGGGCCACACAGGCGTTTATGCTGCAATTGTAAAAGCAGTTGAAACAGTTGATGGGTGTTTAAAAAGAGTGGTTGAAACAGGCATAGAAAATGGATATTCATTCATCATCATAGCCGACCATGGCAATGCGGATGTTGCAATCAATCCAGATGGAACGCCTAATACAGCGCACAGCACCAATCCGGTTCCGTGTATTTTAATAGATTCTGATTATAAGAAAGTAGTAGATGGAAAGTTAGCAGATCTTGCTCCAACAATTTTAAAAATGATGGAGATTGCCGTTCCGAAAGAGATGGACGGAAAGATGCTTATATAACATTTTGGCTACTGAAGTCTTATCGTACGAGGGTAACTTTCCCAATGTATTTATGATCTAATTGTGATACATCATCAACGAACGTTATCTTATACACGTATACATCCTGTTCACATAGTTTCATGTTGTAATAGCCGCTCCAACCTTCATTCATGTCGTGCGTTTCAAATATTTTTTCGCCCCATCTGTTAAAGATCAGGAAGGAGTAATTATGAACTCCTAATAGTATAGGTTTGAAAATATCATTCAACCCATTTCCATTGGGTGTAAATGCATTTGGTAACCAAAATAAATATTCCGGTTCAATCACAACAGTTGAGTACGCGGTATCCTTACATCCCAAAGCATTCGCAACAACCTGCATAATGGTGTAAGTACCCGGCTGAGTGTAATTATGAATAGTATCACAACTGGTGCTTGAAGTCCCATCGCCCCAATACAAGTCACAATCGGTAGCGCCAGTACTGATATCAACTGACGTTATTTGCGGATAAAAAATGGATGTATCTTGAGGGGAAACGTTGAACCCTGCTTGAGGAGAAGAATAAACACTCACGGGAGAAGAAAGTGAAAATGTATCCTTACAACCATACACAGAAGTCACAATTAAACTTGATGTAAATGAACCTACAAAAGGATACATATGTATTGGATTTTGAATAATTGAAGATGTTCCATCACCAAAAGACCACAGGTATGAAAGTGGCGGGGAATAAGAGCTATCAATAAAATATACAGGCTGCAAATTGCAGGAGAGGGTTGAACCTAATCCATAATTAGCAACTGGTTTAGGGTACACCTCAACATTAGCTGTATAACTTTGAGAGCAACCGTTTTCGCTTATGGTAAGTGTAACCGAATAAATTCCAGGAGCATCAAAAATCACATTAGATGGATTTTGCAAATTACTGGATATCGGATTTGCATGGGATCCAAAGTCCCATAAAAAAGTACCATTCCCCATAAATGCTCCCGCTGCTGTAAAATTAAAATGATTCACATCGATACATTGCCCTGCAGGTGGCACGAAGGATGGGGCAAGCAAAGGATATATATAAAATGTATTGGAATTTGTATCCGCACAAAGTGTTCCCGGATTTATTATTAGCGTAACTACATAAGTTCCCGAATCAGAATAGGTCCATGTTGGAGCGAGTAAATTGGATGTATCAAGTGTAGTAGTTGGATCGCCAAAATCCCAGTGATATGTAAATGCATTGATACTGTTTTGTGTAAAATTCACATTATAACCAAAGCAAAAAATTGTTTGCAACGGGATGGAAGCAACAGGCAATCCAGGACAGTCAACCACATTAAACTGGAAATCTCGCTTATTAACATCTATTAATACACCACTGCGGTATTCGCTGACACAAACACCTACCACCCATTGCCCAAGCAAATTGGGTGTCCCTGTCATCAAGCCAGTAACAGGATTTATACTAATTGCAGGCGATGCACTCATGGGGTAAGTACCATTATAAGGAGCTAACCACGGTACAAAAGGATATGGCGGCGGAGAAGCAATTGCAGGACAACCCACGGCAGCTGTTGGTCCTAGTATATTACAAGTTGGATCCAAACCAGTATACGGGTCACATAATTCATAATAAAGGGAATCGCCATCAGGATCGGAAGCAGAATGATCAAAATACAATGGTACTCCAAGGCATAAAAATAGCGGTGGAAAATTTGTGAACCTTGGGCTGCTATTTCCAGGTGCTATGGTATTATCGGGAATATGAGCCATGTATGTTGATCCTACATTTCCAGGCCCAATCAAATTTAGAATCGTTCCATTTCTGCAACATCGCTGATAGGTAATATTATATCCGCCAGGAATATTTGGAAGATTGACTACTGCCTGATATACGGCTTCTTCAACGCAAACATTAGCAGGAGGCGTAAAACAAGGATTGTTGATTGTTACTGGAAGAGTGACTGACCCCGGGAATGGAATTTCTAAACTATCTATAAATGCACCTGCACTATTAAAAATAAAAACAGAGGCCGGGTCATCGTAAGGAGCAATTCCGGTGAGGCAATCCCGGTATACCTTCAATGTAATTCGGTAATTATTACCACCTAAATTATCATAAAAAATTTCACCACCCACAATATGTGTAGCGAAGTTTTTTAACGGAATCAAGGTTAAAAACAATACTAATACTAGTAGTTTTTTTTTCATTAAAAAAACCTTACAAAAAGGCTTTATAGAATTATTTCATTCTCGTAATTTGAAAGTATCCTGCAAATACTTTTTTATTCGACGAGGATTGTGTTTTGAAGGAAGGGCTTTCCTCTGCATTTGCTAATACATTACCCAAAATAGGAACAGTCAAGATGTAATAATAAACTCCATCGACGCATTTTGAACCATTCCAATTGTTTTTGTAATCCGCACTTTCATATATTTTATTTCCCCATCTGTTATAAATTGTCAGGATGCTACCTGGAAATTTATCTAAATTTTCAACGTAGAAAAATTCATTTAATGCAGGGCCATGAGCATCAGGTGTAATAACATTCGGAATATTTAATATACAACTCGGCTCGACATTAATTGTCACCTGATCATTTTGTGTGTTTAAACAAACATCGGAAACCGTTATCTGATAAGTGCTTGATGAATTAGCAGCCACAGTTGTTACAGAAGAATTAGGAGAATCTACCGTGCCAGTACCTGAAACAGTTGTCCAGTTATACACATACGGATTTCCACCACCGGAGATCAATGCTTGCAGGTTCAATACATCACCAGGGCACACCAAAAGATCGCTTCCAGCATTAACTGTTAAGGGAGCAAAAACGGCTACCGTTATAGTTGCTGTATCACTCACTGCAGGCGTTGGGTCGGGCGAGCCGGTACAAGCATCGCTCACGGTGACTATATAACTTGTTGTAGAGGCAACGGTGGTAGTTGGATCTGCAACGGGCGGTAATCCACCCGTCCAGGTATATGTATACGGTTGAACGCCTCCTGAAACAGTAGTAGTGATGTTAGCTGTTCCACCCAAATTACAAAAAGTAGTATCGCTTGTTAGCACAGTTAATGGAGCATATTCATTCAAATAAATTGTGGCGTTAAGTGTTGTGGGGGCACATAAACTAACTCCTGTCTGAAGAATCGCTAATGTAATCGTATCTAGCCCTTCCGTTATTCCATCTGCTACTGCGTTGATACAATAAGAAATCGAATCCTGACCTGGAGAAAAGAACAATT
Source organism: Bacteroidota bacterium (assembly GCA_947449315.1). Classification (GTDB taxonomy): domain Bacteria; phylum Bacteroidota; class Bacteroidia; order 2-12-FULL-35-15; family 2-12-FULL-35-15; genus 2-12-FULL-35-15. Next base: position 159,967 of record CANFRC010000004.1, on the reverse strand, counting down.
GGCTAGGTAAAGGAATACCTAATACTCCTGTATTGTAATCAACACCATTGATCGCGGAACCGCCGATAGTAACATTTACAGTATCTGCGTTTGCGATGTTAGATGTTCTCACAAAATAAATGCATGCTAAACCACACCCTTCATAAAGTGTAGAATCATTTGCGCCACCATAACTTATTTGTGGAACAATCGTAACCCCCTGACTGCTAAAACTTCCTGCTTCCAAAAATACACCTGAATCCCAACCGCCATCGCCCACATCAGCTATCGCAATTTTAATGTGGTAGGTTTGTCCGCATACCACAGCAGCCTTTGCAGTTAATGGAACCGTAAACCCATCATATTCAACAGTTGCTCCCGGCGGTGTCAAATTATCAAAATAGTAAGATGAATAGGCTAAACTCGTACAAGATCCACCAGCACTTGATGTTCCGGCAACACCCGGGTTGACAGTGTTAATAGCAACAGGTAAAGCAGTTCCAGGGATGATCGCAATGTTCTGATTCGTATAGCTGCCACCTGCAGGATTAGGGCCAGATATAAAAAATCCAAATACATCATTAAAAGTAGAACAAACAAATTCGGGATATTCGTCGGAAGCAAAAACATAACGGAATTTTACTGAATCAGACATTGGGATAAAATCAAATTCTAAAATTGCCGCATCGAACAACGTTCCTGAAGCTATTGATGCCAGCTGTGGATCTGTAGATGTTGTTGTAAAATTGGTGGTAATACTGGGACTCGCATTAGGGCCTACAGCATTTCCTATTGCACCTGTAGACAATAATACACCGTCTGCAAAACCTATATTGGAAAGGGTTCCGTTAAATTCTCCACGCGCTGTTACATCACCCGTATAGGTTGTGCCTGAGGCCGTAACTCCAGCACCAAGTAAAACATTTGTAACCAGCAAAGGAGGTGTTAATGCACCACTTACAGTTAATTGAGCTTCCGCATTGCTGATTGTTATAAATGCACAAAAAGCAATCGCAATTTTTTTAATTGTTGAGACCATAATTCCTTTTTAAAATTATTAATTGACCGTCGTCACGCTTCGAATATACCGTTTTCTTCGTAATGATATCCTGCTATATTAAATCATACCACATAAACTGCTGAAGGACATTTTTCCCTTTATCTGTTCCATCAGCACCTTTATTATTATCTGTCGTTTCAAGAAGCCATTCTCCCCATTTATCAAAAATTTGCATGTCGTAGGCGGAGCATTGGAGAATTGCGAAACAAATACAAAAGCAATTGAACCTAAAAATCGATATTTTCTAAAATTGAAAACGTCATTATTTTTTGTTGAGCACTGAAAACCAGACAAATATATCAAAAAAATAAAAAATAAAAAGATTTTTCCTAGGACTAGATGCTAATTATTAGGGAATAGTTGCAGTAAACAAGCATTTATTCAACTAGTTAAGGAATTTATGATCTCAAATAGATAACTCCACTATCCAAAAATATTCTGAGTTGGACAATAAGAGAAAGGCAAAAAAATGTCTTTTTAGTATCAATAATAATTGCAAATTTGTAGTCATAAAATCAAACCTTCTTAATCAAACAAAAATTATTTCAATCATGAATCCAAACATTAATGCTTATATAGAAACTAACAAGGAACGCTTTCTGGAAGAACTTTTCGAATTATTACGTATTCCTTCCGTTAGTGCTGATGCAGCGTATAAAAACGATGTGATCAAAACTGCTGCTGTGATCAAAACAAAATTAACGGAAGCAGGTGCCGATAAAGTTGAGATCTGCGAAACAGCTGGGTATCCGATTGTTTATGGTGAAAAAATAATTGACCCCAAATTACCTACGGTATTGGTATACGGACATTATGATGTTCAGCCCGCTGACCCTATTGAACTATGGACCTCTGGGCCATTTGAGCCCGTTATCAAAGACGGGAAAATTTATGCACGAGGAGCATGTGACGACAAAGGTCAAATGTATATGCATGTGAAAGCATTTGAATTGATGATGAAAACCAACACATTGCCATGTAATGTAAAATTCATGATTGAAGGGGAAGAAGAAGTTGGCTCAACCAACCTAGGAATATTTGTTAAAGCGAATAAAGAAAAATTAAAAGCAGATGTCATTGTCATTTCCGATACAGGAATTATTGCTAATGACATCCCTTCTATCACTGTGGGTTTACGTGGGTTGAGTTATGTAGAAGTGGAAGTGACCGGTCCGAACCGTGATCTTCATTCGGGGTTATATGGTGGAGCTGTTGCAAATCCTATCAACATCTTATGCGAGATGATTGCTAAAATGAAAGACGATAAAGACCACATTACTATTCCCGGTTTTTATGATGATGTAGAAATATTAAGTGCTGAAGAACGCGCTGAAATGGCAAAAGCACCATTTAGTTTAGAAGAATATAAAAAAGCATTGAACCTGTCTGATATACATGGTGAAGAAGGCTTCACAACAAATGAGCGAAATTCTATTCGTCCTACATTAGATGTAAACGGCATCTGGGGGGGGTATCAAGGAGAAGGAGCAAAAACAGTGATTGCTTCAAAAGCGTATGCAAAAATTTCTATGCGATTGGTTCCTCACCAAAATTCTGATAAGATCACTAAATTATTTTCCGATTACTTTAATCGTATTGCTCCTAAATCGGTGAAAGTAAAAGTTACTCCACATCATGGCGGAGAGCCGGTAGTAACACCAAGCACCACAGCAGCCTACAAAGCAGCCAGCATGGCAATGGAAACCACTTTCGGTAAAAAACCTGTTCCTGTTCGCAGCGGTGGAAGTATTCCTATTGTTGCTATGTTCAAATCGGAGCTGGGATTGAACTCTATTTTAATGGGCTTTGGTTTGGATTCAGATGCTATTCACTCGCCAAATGAGCATTATGGAGTTTTCAATTATTTAAAAGGAATTGAAACAATTCCATACTTCTTTAAAAACTTTACGGATCTGAGTAAATAATTTTAACACTAAGGGCGCAAACCTGCCTGTCGGCAGACAGAGACGCAAGGAGAATATCTTTGCGTCTTTTTTATGCTCAAATAAAAATTTAAGAAACGCGTTAATCACTATGAAAAAATTCATTTTTATCCTTTTAAGTATTGGCAGTATTTCACTTTTTTCCTGTGGCGATTTTCAGGATGTTACTTTTAGTGGAATAGAAAATGTAAGAATCATCTCATTAACAAAACAAGGTGCGGAAGCAGAGGTGACGGCTAAAATAAAAAACCCGAACAATGTTTCTTTCACCATTTACCCTGTGGACCTAGATGTAGTTCTGGGTGGAATGGATGCAGGGAAAGCGCATATATCTGGACGGACAAAAATAAAAGCACACTCAGAAAAATCGTATACCTTTCGAATTAAATCCGATTTCTCAAACATAAGCATGAATGATCTACCCAAACTTGTATCGATGGCAATGAGCAAGAATGTAAAAGTTGGATTGAAAGGGAATTTAAAAGCAGGAAAATTATTCATCAAAAAAAGTTTTCCTGTTGACGTGCAAGAAAGCGTTCCGATGAGCAAAAACTAATTATTGCCCCGAGTCACCTTGAATGATTGCACAGCCTGCAACTCTTTTGAATCCGAATAATCCGGTATTTACTATTACTACAATTTTTTTGATCCCGTAGATTTGATCATAATTTTCCTTGATACAATTTGTAACATTTCTCTCAAACGGAGCAGTGTGTCCATCACCAGAAAGAGCAATTGCTATACCTGTGTCATTAATCGATATCGATTCCACATTGTAAATCTTTGTTTCTCCTTTAACATATATAAGGGAGTTCAAACAAAAAATAAAATTTATTAGACACATCCCGAAACCAGAAAAAGCATACATAGAAAATTGATGGTACTCCATATCCAAATGATTTTTCACATATTTCCATTGCATAAGACCCAATGCGCCACAAACAAATAATAGTAGAAGAATTGCCCCTAGACTAATCACCGTAGTATTCCAAAACCATATTAACAATGGGATACCGACAAACAAGCCGGCAAATGTAGAAGCCATTGCAATATAGATTCCGTTTTTCCCGATAAAATTATCAAGTGTAGAATCGGTTTGAATAACTTCAGCCGTTTGATATGCGTTTTTTTGTTTCAAGAAATTGAAAGGCGCCGTTCAAATAAATACTTTAAAATGAATAGTTAAATGTATCCTTCGTATTTTTATGACATGAACACGAAAGACCATAAATATACTAATTCTCTTATCAATGAAACAAGTCCCTATTTATTACAACATGCCCATAATCCTGTAAACTGGCTGGCATGGAATGATGAAACATTGGAAAAAGCAAAAAGAGAAAATAAATTAATTCTAATCAGTGTAGGTTATTCAGCATGCCATTGGTGTCATGTGATGGAACATCAAAGTTTTGAGGATGAACAAGTAGCAAGACTGATGAACGACTATTTCGTTTGTATAAAAGTAGATCGAGAAGAACGTCCTGATATTGACCAAGTATATATGATGGCGGTACAACTGATGACGGGGCAAGGAGGTTGGCCATTGAATTGTTTTGCTTTACCCGACGGAAGACCAATTTATGGAGGCACCTATTTTCCAAAAACAAATTGGATGAATATCTTATTGAACCTAGCCGATGTGTATAAAAATGATCCTGAAAAAGTATTGGATTATGCAAAACAACTTACAGAAGGTGTAAAGCTCGCAGAATTGGTAAAAATAAATCCAAAAAAAGAAAAACTCGAAATAGAAATATTACATAAATGTTACGAAAATTGGAAAACAAGGTTTGATAACGAAGATGGAGGACCAAATAAAGCACCGAAGTTTCCGCTACCAAACAATTATCAATTTCTATTGCGTTACTATTACCACAGTAAAAAGAAAGATGTTTTGGAACACATCGAATTAACGCTTCAGAAAATGGCCTTTGGAGGAATCTATGACCAAATCGGAGGAGGATTTTCGCGATACGCTGTTGATCATTTCTGGAAAGTTCCTCATTTTGAAAAAATGCTTTACGACAATGCGCAATTAGTATCACTTTATTGCGAAGCATTTCAATTAACAAAAAATCCATTATATAAGAACGTTGTTTATGAAACTTTAGAATTCGTTGAACGAGAGTTAACATCACCCGAAGGAGGATTCTATTCTGCTTTAGATGCTGATTCAGAAGGAGAAGAAGGTAAATATTATGTCTGGACTAAAGAAGAATTGCAAACTATCTTAAAAGAAGATTTTGATCTTTTCTCCGATTATTACAATATCAACAATCGCGGATTTTGGGAACATGGCAATTATATTTTGTTAAGACATGAAACCGATGAAATAATTGCGGAAAAATATACGTTAAGTCTAGCAAACCTGAATTCAAAAATTTTGCTTTTAAAAAAACAATTGCTGGCAATTCGTGAAAAGAGAATAAGACCGGGGTTAGATAACAAGATTCTAACATCCTGGAACGCATTGATGCTAAAAGGTTATATTGATGCTTATAACGTTTTTGAAGAAGAACATTATTTAGATGTCGCATTGAAAAACGCGTCTTTCTTACTCAATAATTCCTTTTCGAAAAATGGAGAAATTTTTCATTTAGCAAACACAAATTCTTCCACACGAAGAAATGGATTTCTTGAAGATTATTCGTTTACAATAGAAGCATTTATTAGTTTGTATGAATCTACTAACAACGAAATCTATTTGCACAAGTCCCATGAACTTATGGAAACTGTGATCAAGCATTTTTTGGATAAGGAATCCGGAATGTTCTTTTTTACATCTGATGAAGACAAAGCACTTATCACGCGTAAAATGGAACTATCGGACAATGTGATTCCAGCGTCAAATTCAAGCATAGCAAAATCCTTATTTACACTTGGACACCATTTCGAAAAAGAAGAATACATAATGATGAGTGGTACGATGCTGAATAACATAATCTCGGAAATTGAAAATTATGGAGCAGGCTACAGCAACTGGGCCTTGCTACTTTCAAATTTCTGCCAACCATTTTATGAAATCGCCATTGTTGGTAAATCTGTTGATGAAAAAAGGAAATTACTTAATAAACATTACTTCCCAAATAAGATATTTGCAGGAAGTGCAACAGAAAATTCATTACCATTGCTGAAAAACAGATTTGTTGAAAAGAAAACGTTGATCTATGTGTGTAGAAACAAAACCTGTCAACAACCTGTGAATGAAGTAGAGGAAGCACTGCAACAACTAAACAGCGTGTACTAAAATTTCCATTTTTAGTACAGGTATTGCCCGACAAACGTGAAGAAATTTTTAGTCATTTATTTTTCTATCATTGCATTGCACCTTTGCAACGCTCAACTGCTAAGCCTACAACCAGTTGATATTTATGTAGCTCCCCTCAATTTCTCAAAAGAGACGGTCAAACAAAATAAAATAAAAAGTATTGTATTGGATATTGTAGACAAACCGGATGGCGCGATAATAGTGGATAAAGATGCTTCACAAGGCTACGGGTTTGATACGAATGGACGTTTAACAAATTATTATTACACAATCCTAAATCAGGTGCAAACTCAGGAAATTGATGTGCCTGCCTTAAAAAAACATGGCAGAATAATTAGACCCGCAACTACAAAAACTATTTCAAAATACATTAACGACACGATTAATATTACTGTTTTTTATGATAGCCTTAGCCGTATAATTTCAAAACGGGTAAAAATGGGTGATTATTATGATGCCTATTATTATGAATATAACACTTACGGACAGATTCGAAAAGAATTGCACTTCCGTGAGACCAACATTAGTGAAAATAAAAATGAATTCAAAATGGGGGTACAGAAGATCTTATCCACAGAAACATTTGAATACACAACCCTAACACCTACGCAAATAAAAAAACAATGTTTCAATGATGAAGGACGTGAATATAAAAAAGCGATCATCAATTATGATGAAAAGGGAAATAAAATATCCGAAGATTATGATTTTATAGTGAGCTGGATGCGACAAGACAACACCTTTCAATATGATTCGGATGGAAGATTGCAGGAAAAAAAATTCTCAAGTAATGAAAGTGGTGAATTAAACGAGCGTATAACTTTTCAATACAATCCAAATGGTGTATTATTAGAAGAGAAAAGATTTAAGAATGATGACCTTACTTTTGAGGTCAGCTATTTATATGACGAAGCATTTAATTTAATAAAATCAAAAGTAAGCCGGGATCATAAAAATGCTTCGATAGGAATAGTAAAATACAAGTATCTATTTTATTGAGACTCGCCCTTCTTCTTTCCGGCAACAAAGTCTTTCAAATAAAACGGTTCAAAGTAAGCTACATCTTCAAATTTTTTTTCATTGAATGCTTTTTCTGAGAGCATGATCATGCTTTTTGCAGAGGGAACAATTGTATCGAGGAACAACGCATTTTTATTTTTTGACAACACCTCGCAACATTTAAAGGCCCCATCACCAAAGAATAAAAGTTTATTTTTTGAAAGTAGTTCTGCGAATGAATTTTCATCAATAATCTCTGCTGCTGTTTCTTTTATGCATTTTAGCTCGGCATCATAAATTGCGCAATACACTTCCATGCGTCTTGCATCTATCATCGGACAAAATAATGTTGCTGAATGGTTCCCTCCAACTTCGCTCAAAGCAACATCTTGAGTCATAGAAAACAGCGTATTAATTGCAATCAAAGGTTTATTTAATGAATAGCATAATCCTTTCGCAGTACTCACTCCTATCCTTAAACCTGTATAGGAGCCCGGACCTTTACTGACTGCAATTGCATCAACATCCGAAAGTTGAAGATGCGCTTGTTGGCAAACATCAGCTATGAACAATGTCAGATTTTCGGCATGAGAATAATCGCCATTGATTTCTTTCAATGCCAGCAAATGGCCATCCTTTGCAAGTGATACACTGCAAACGGTTGTTGCGCTTTCAATATTTAAGATGATTGCCATTTAAAAAATCAGAAGAGACGCATGTGTTAATTAATAACGTCAATCGTCCTGAAAAAACTATTTCTTAGTTACTGTAAACAATTCGGTTTTATCTACCTTATTGACTTTGGTTCCATCCTTCAACTCCTTTGAAATAGCACTGTATGGACCGGATATGATTTCATCACCTTCTTTAATTCCTTCGGTGATTTCAATATAATTATTATCCTGAATACCTGATTTCACTTTCACCAACTTCACAACTCCTTCACTGTAAAGAAAAACACACTCTTCTATTTTTATTGTTTCATTCAAATTTTCAGTTTTATCATTTGCATTTTTAACAACGATCTCACCATTATCACCTTCATCACCTCTTGTTTTGGCTTCTTTCTCTTTGTATAAAGTACTATCACTTCTAGTTGTAACAGATTGAATTGGAACAGAAATGACACTACCCACTTTTTTGGTCTGAACATCAACTGTTGCGCTCATTCCCGGACGGAAAGGAGCGACATTCTTATTAGCAAGAATCAAATCCTGATAGGATTCCTGAAGTATTCTAATCTTTACTGTAAAGTTTGTTACCTGATCGGCGGTCACTCCGGTTGTATTAGCAGAATTGGCAATTTCAGTAACAATACCTTTAAATTTTCTATCCAGATACGCGTCTACTTCAATCAAAGAAGTATCGCCATTGTGAACACGAACAATATCATTTTCATTGACATCAACACTCACTTCCATTTCATTCAAATTAGCGAGTCGCATAATCTCAGTCCCTTCCATTTGAGCTGTACCAACCACGCGTTCTCCTTTTTCCTTGTTTAATTTTGAAACCGTTCCGTTTACAGGAGAATAAATATTTGTTTTCGCTAAATTATCATTTGCTTCTTTTAATGAAGCTTCAGTACTTTTAACATTAAATTCAGAAGCATTTACATTGTCCTCTGCCCCTTTAACATCTGCTTTTGCGCCTTCGTAAGCAGCTTTTGACGCGTCAAAATCTGACTGAGAAATAGCCCCTTGATCAAAAAGTTTCTTGTTACGTTGAAAGGAAGCTTCTACATTAACATAATTTGCTTTTATCTGATCCAATCTTGATCGTGAATTGGATAAGTTGGCTTTTGCACCGTTTAATGTTGCTACCATTCTACTAGAATTCGATTCATAAATAAGCGGATTGATCTTGCACAACAAATCTCCCTTTTTAACCTGATCCCCTTCTTTTACAAACAGTTCAACAATCTCACCGGAAACATCGGAGCTGATCTTCACTTCTACTTCGGGTTGAATTTTGCCGTTTGCGGAAACGGTTTCCACAATATTCCGCTTTGTAGCTTTCTCTGTCGACACTTTTATTGCTTTGTTACCGGAACAGTTTTTTAAACTCATCGCCGCTATTAAAACGACAACTCCAATAATAATGATCCACGTTATTTTTTTCATAGTAATTTTAAAATTTCAATGGTTTTCCTTGATAAAAATCAAGCACTTTTGTTTTAAAAACAAATTCATATTTCGCTTGCAGCAAATCGCTTTGCGCTTTTATTAATTTATTTTTGGCTGTGTTATAATCATTTGTATTGACCATGCCCACATTAAATTTTTGTTCTGTGTATTTGAAGGATTCCTGCATGGCATCAATTGCCTTTTTTGAAGCATTGTATTTTTTCAATCCTGCACTTGCATCGGCATAGGCTTGCTGAACATTTTTTTGAATCTGCAACTTGGTCGATTCTACCGTTAGGTCAGCATTCAATTTTTGAATGCGCGCTCTGTCAATCGACGTTTTTGTTTGAAAGCGATTAAAAAGTGGTACGGTTAAATAAAAGCCAAATGATTTGTTGATGTTATCGTGATATTGATCGGTATAAGGAATTTTCTCGTAGGTGCCTTTTGAAAAAGAGGGCGACAATACTGTATCACCAGCAGAAGTAATGCTTCCATCCGGAGAATATCCCTGAAAAGAAGGCAAACCAACAGCACGTTGACTAGCTCCTGAGTAACCGGTTCCGTATGATGCACTAAAAACCAAGCGTGGACTTAATCCGCCCCAAGCAACATCTACAGCTTTTTCAGCGCTCTTCACTTTATTTTCTGCACTCTTTATTTCAGGCAAAGTACCCACTGCGGTAGTATAGATTTGTAAAGAACTGGCAGATATCAAAGCTTCCGTAGGAATTGCAAGTTCAGGTTTTACGATTGTCAAACCTTCCGCTGAAGGCATATTAAGCAATTGCGCTAACGACAAATAAGCAATATCAAGCTGATTTTGTGCAGACGTTAAATTTAATTCTTCAGAAGCTAACTGAGATTGTATGTCCAACAAGGTTCCTTTTGCAGTCGAACCCGCTTCCACTAATTTTTTGGTGCGATCCACCTGTCCTTCTGTTATGCCCATTTGATTCTTTGCATTTTCAACAGCCTCCACACTATATAGAATTTGAAGATAGGCTGTTGCAATGTTCAATGCCACATCGTTTTTCATTTTTTCTATATCATATTTACCAGCCAGGTAGGTAAATTTATTTTGCTGAATGGTATTATAATTTTGCAAACCACTAAAAAGAGTTACATCCGTACTCAATGAAAAATTCTGAGATAACACTTCTGCGTCCGCGAACTGATTCGTAAATCGATCGATCGTTCTGCCGATATTGTAGGAATGGGAAGCATTTGCATTTAACGAGGGTAGCAAATTTGCTTTGCTCTGTATTAAATTTATCTGCGACAGCTCCGTATTTAACTCTGATTGCTTGACCTGAATATTATTCTTTAACGCATAGTCAATACATTGTTCTAAAGTTAATGTTTGATTTGTAGCGGGAGTTTGTGCTTTTATTTGAAAAGCATTGATGCTTACAAAAAAAGAAACAAGAGCAATTACAAGTTGGTTTTTTACAGATCTCATATTTTTATAACGAGTTACAAATTTAAAAATAGAATCTGATATATGAGGGATAAAATGGGAAGAAACATTGATAAGCCCAACAAACACCTTATTATGACATTTTAGTAACAAAATCGGCAAGTTGAAACGTTTTTGAAAAAAAATATGCTAATAAATAAACTCGAAAGCAGATTTATAGGCAGCAATACGATCGGCATAATCCAAAAAATTTTTATAAAAGGGATGGTTTGCCAATGTTGCACTGTCGCCAATAACCACTAGTTTTCTCTTGGCTCTTGTAAGTGCCACATTCATCCTGCGGATATCACTCAGAAAACCAATTTCTTTTTGGTCGTTGCTTCTTACTAAACTAATATAAATAACATCCCGTTCTTGTCCCTGAAATCCATCCACCGTTTTTATTGCAATCTGAGATCTATATTTCATTAACTCTTCATCCGCATCAATTTGATTTGTCAGATACTGGACTTGCTCCTTATAGGGAGCAATCACTCCAATTGTAATTCGTTTATTCGATCCGCTCTGATCTTTATGCACGTTTGTACTTTGAGTATATTGTGTTAGCAACAATTTAAGATGTTTAATCAATAATTGTCCTTCTTCCGGATTGGCAATACTTAAACTTTCAGGATTCATTATTTCAGTATACCCACAACCTGCGGTATCAATAAAATCAAGGGCTGTATTGAGCAACATTTCATCCGCATCATAACTCAAAACCGTATCTTTTACAGAGACATCTGCTTTTAAATTACCTCCATAAAATTTCTGGTTGGAGAAATTCATGATGTGTTCGTGCATCCGATATTGTGTATTCAACATTACTGAAACATTTGCGATATGCATACAGTGTTCGAACAATGTTTCTTTTAAACCTTCTGTTTCTGCTTTTTTTGATTTAACGGTAGGGGGCAGCTGGAAATGATCTCCGGCAAAAACGACTCTGTTACTTCTTGAAATAGGGATCCAACACATAGGCTCTAATGCCTGTGCTGCCTCATCAATGAATACAGTAGAAAATTGTTTATCTCGCATCATTCTACCTGATGAAACAACGGGGGTACATGCAATCACCTGGGCTTTATCAAATTGCTCACTGATGATATACTCTTCGAGGGCTCTTGCCTCGTGTAATATTTTTCTTGCTTCCTGATAAAATAATTGTCTTTGTTCCCGCTCCTCTTTTCCAAAGGTACGTTTGTATTTTCCTGCCATACGGAAATATTCTTCCGCTGTTTTGCGATAGCTTTTCAAGTCTTTATATGACTCGTGTGCAGCCACTTTAGCATCTAGAGTGTTCATCAAAACTTCTTCGGAAATACGCGCAGGATTGCCCAAACGTAAAACAGTAATTCCTTCTCGGTGCAGCTTTTCTGTTAACAAATCTACAGCCGTGTTACTTGGACTACAAACCAAAACTTGCTTTTCGGATTTTAATGTTTGCCGGATAGCTTGCACCAAGGTGGTTGTTTTTCCTGTGCCCGGCGGACCATGGATGATTGCTATATCTTTCGCCGCAACAATTTTTTGCACGGCAGCATTCTGCGACTGGTTTAATCCTGTAATGTGCAATGACTCATCCACTTTTTCAAAAGAAGGCGGTTTTACCTCGTACATCACATCTCGCAAAACAGCTAGTCGGTTGTGCGAAGCGGATATCACCTTTTCCATTGCAATATCCATTTCTTTATAGCTGGTTTCATCAAATAATAAATTGATGCCCAGCTTCCCGTCATCACACCAATCAGGCAATTCGTCTGTATTTAATGATAGGCGGATCTTATTCGGACCAAGAACTTTTATTGTACCATTTAATGTGCCTGATTCGATAGCCGTATTGTTTGAAAAAAGAGAAGCTATTTTTCCTCCTGAGAATTGATGGGGTTCATTCTGATTGGTGGTGCGTTCAACATCGATAGAAAGATATTCCCCCAAACCGATCTCGATATTAGATATTACAATCGGATACCACGTAACCCCATTTTGTCTGCGGTGATTAATATTATTTCTTGAAAAATGTTGCTTGTACTGCTCAAAATCCTCATCGCGTTCTATCTTTAGCAACTTTCGTAATTGCAATAATCTCTCTAATTTATTTTCCACCTGTATTACAATTAAAAAAAGTAGTTCGTTTTCAGAAAGAAATTTATTGACTGCATCAATAATTTCAATCCGCGCATATTATAAGTTGATTGGACAATTTAGTCCGTTTTGCACGAGGAATATTCACTTTTTCAGTTATGCCGAAATTTGAACACCAGTCCAAAATTTACTCATTAGACACCTTGGTATCCGCTACAATTTTAATCATATTTAGCCGATAAACCAACCACGAAATTCAGGGATCTTTTTATTTTACTCGCATACCTTTTATATCAGTGTAATAGTCGACTCCATCAATTACAACTTTTGCAACTCCATCAACAAATTCTCCAATAAAATTACACTCCACTTTAATGATGATTGTACCTGTGGCATCTATCAATCCCCATCGTTGTCCAATTCTTACTTTGGCTACACCTGAAGAAAAATTAGTTACTTCATTGTATTTAGGTGCAACAATTACGTTTCCTGTTGTATCAATAAATCCCCATTTGTGATTTAATCTCACCCGCATAATTCCATTACACACTGGTCCGACTAATTCATACTTAGCTGCTACACCTGTCTTCTCTTTATGCTTTTCATTTTTTTGAGCAAAAGCAGTGTTCATGCAAAAGAGGGAAAGTACTAAGCAGCAAAAATATTTTATATGCGGTTTCATAGTATAAAGGTATAAAATTATTAGTAGGCCAGATTAGGTCCTAACCAGCGTTCTGCATTATCATGATCCATTCCTTTTCTTATTGCATAATCCCTTACCTGATCTTTTTGAATTTTTCCAATACCAAAATAGTGCGACTGAGGATGTGCAAAATACAAGCCGCTTACAGCTGCTGTTGGAAACATAGCCATACTATCTGTTAATGTTATTCCGGTATTTTTTTCTACCTCCAACAAATTAAATAAAGTAGCTTTTTCTGTATGATCGGGTTGTGCAGGATAGCCCGGTGCGGGGCGGATACCTGCATATTCTTCTTTAATCAGATCTTCATTTTTCAATGTTTCATCTGCTGCATATCCCCAGAATTCCTTACGTACCTTTTTGTGCATCACTTCTGCAAAAGCTTCTGCCAAACGATCGGCCAATGCTTTTAACATAATAGCAGAATAATCATCGTGTTCTTTTTCGAATTTCGCTACATGTGCATCTATACCAATTCCTGTTGTTACTGCAAATGTACCAATGTAATCGGACACTGAATCTTTCGGTTTAACAAAATCCGAAAGCGCCACATTGTATTGTCCGGCCGGTTTTTTTGTTTGCTGACGCAGCGAATGAAAAACAGTTTTCACTTTTTTATCGGTTTCATTTTCGTAAACTTCAATATCATCTTCCACTGCATTTGCTGGATAAATTCCGATCACCGCATTTGCTTTCAACCATTTTTCATCAACAATTTTTTTCAACATCAGTTGCGCATCTTCAAACAATTTGCGTGCTTCTTCTCCTCTGGTCGGATCCTTCAAAATTTTAGGATACGATCCTTTCATTTCCCAGGAAATAAAGAATGGTGTCCAGTCGATATACGCCACAAGTTCTGCTAATGGATAATCGTTAAATACTTTATTGCCAATTAATTTTGGTTTTACTATTTCTGTTTTACTCCAATCGATCGGAAATTTATTTGCGCGTGCTTCTTCGATTGAGATAAATTTATTTTGCGACTGTGCATTTTTATTTTGTTCACGCACCCTGTCGTAGTCTTTTGTTACCTCTTCCATAAAAGCATCCCGCAATTCATCAGAGATCAAACTACTTGCAACGGGCACCGACTTACTCGCATCGTTTACATGAACCACTGGTCCGGAATAGTTCTGCGCAATTTTTACAGCAGTATGCACTTTAGAGGTAGTAGCTCCACCGATTAACAAGGGTGTTTTAAACCCCAAACGTTCCATCTCTTTTGCCACATGCACCATTTCATCCAATGAAGGTGTGATCAAACCGCTTAAGCCAATAATATCAACGTTGTGTTTCTTTGCTTCTTCCAAAATTTTATCCGCAGAAACCATCACACCCAAATCGATGATCTCATAATTATTACACGCAAGTACAACACCGACAATATTTTTTCCGATATCATGCACATCACCTTTCACTGTCGCCATCAAGATCTTTCCTGCATTTTGTCTTCCATCACCTACAATACCTGCTAAACGATTTGTTTCCTTTTCAGCTTGCAGATATGGTTCTAAATACGCCACTGCTTTTTTCATAACACGTGCACTCTTCACCACCTGCGGTAAAAACATTTTTCCGCTACCGAAAAGATCTCCTACGACATTCATTCCATCCATCAAGGGACCTTCGATCACATGCAATGGACGCCCTAATTTCAATCGTGCTTCTTCTGTATCTGAATCAATATGTTCTACCAATCCTTTTACCAATGCATAACTTAAACGTTCTTCAACGGTTCCTTTTCTCCATGCTTCATCCTTCTCTGTTTTTTCTTTGGTGACTCCTTTCAAAGATTCTGCATGATCCACAAGGCGTTCCGTAGCATCCTCTTTTCTGTTCAACAACACATCTTCTACTAGCTCCAATAATTTTTTATCGATGTCATCGTATACCACCAGTTGTGCAGGATTCACAATTCCCATATCCATTCCGGCTTTCACCGCATGATATAAAAAGGCAGAATGAATCGCTTCACGCACATGATCATTTCCGCGGAACGAAAAAGAAACATTACTGACTCCACCACTTACTTTTGCATGTGGCAAATTTTCTTTGATCCATTTTGTTGCATTGAAAAAGTCGAGTGCATTCAAACGGTGTTCTTCCATACCTGTAGCGACAGGAAAAATATTAGGATCAAAAATAATATCCTGTGGAGGGAAATGAACTTTATCCACTAAAATATCGTAGGCGCGTTTACAAATATCTTTTCTGCGTTGCAAAGTATCGGCTTGTCCAACTTCATCAAAAGCCATCACAATGACAGCAGCACCATATTGTTTAACTTTATGTGCATACTCAATAAATTTTTCTTCTCCTTCTTTTAAGGAGATGGAGTTAACAATTGCTTTTCCTTGCACACATTTTAATCCCGCTTCGATTACCGACCATTTGGATGAGTCGATCATGATGGGCACACGAGCAATATCGGGTTCAGCAGCAATAAGGTTTAAAAATTTTGTCATGGCCGCTTCACTATCCAACATCCCTTCATCCATGTTCACATCGATCACTTGTGCACCACCATCAACCTGATCTTTCGCGATAGACAAAGCCGCTTCGTAATTGCCTTCGTTGATAAGACGAAGGAATTTTTTGGATCCGGTAACGTTTGTTCGTTCACCCACATTTAAGAAATTACTTTCGGGGCGGAGAGTTAAAGGCTCCAGGCCGCTTAAGTGCATCAGGGAGTCGTCGGCTTGCGGACGCTTGCGCGGGGCAGCCTCTTTCGCCAGTTCGGCAATACGTTTAATATGAGCAGGAGTAGTTCCACAGCAGCCACCAACAATATTAATGAATCCAGCATGTAAAAAATCTTCGATCTGATGCCCCATCGTATGAGCATCTTCATCGTATTCACCGAATTGATTTGGCAAACCGGCATTCGGATAAGCGCTCACATAAAAAGGAGATTTTACAGAAAGTTCTTCTAGGTATGGGCGCATGTCTTTTGCTCCCAAGGCGCAATTCAATCCAACACTTAATAAGTCGACATGTGAAACTGAATTTAAAAATGCTTCCGTTGTTTGTCCCGACAAAGTTCTGCCGCTGGCATCGGTAATTGTTCCGGAAACCATCACGGGCATTTTGCGATTTATTTTTTCGCAATAATTCTGAATGGCAAACAAAGCCGCTTTGGCATTGAGCGTATCAAAAATTGTTTCTATCAAAAGAAGGTCGGCACCTCCATCCATTAATCCTTTTACTTGTTCGGTATAAGCAACTACCATTTCATCAAAATTAACAGCACGGAAACCAGGATCATTCACATTCGGAGATAAGGAAAGGGTTCGGTTGGTGGGACCAATAGCACCAGCCACAAATTTCGGAATGGAAGTACTCTCCGGAAATTCTTTATAAAATTCCTGTATCGCTTCTTTTGCAACTTTAGCCGACTCATAATTTAATTCGTAAGCAAGGTCTTGCATGTCGTAATCGGCCATTCCAATGGTGGTAGCGCTGAAGGTATTGGTTTCAATAATATCAGCTCCCGCCTTGAGGTATTCCTTATGAATGGCTTTAATGATCTGTGGCTGTGTGATAGAAAGCAGATCGTTGTTACCTTTCACATCTTTGTGAAAATCGGAAAAACGTTTTCCGCGATATTCTTTTTCTTCCAGTTTGTATTGTTGAATCATGGTGCCCATTGCACCATCAATAACTAAAACGCGTTTCTCTAATTCTTTTCGTATATCGTACCCCACTCCGGCTCTCCCCTCAGGAGAGAGGTTGTTTGCTCCTTTCGCTTCTGTCTTATTCATATTTGTTTATAGTTTTCCGTAATAAATGTTTGTATCATATTCAAGTTTCACTTCTCCTTTTTTGTCCAACAAGTTGTGTTGATTCTGAAATCGGGTGAAAATTTTCTTGAGAACACTCATCATAAAATCAAAATCCTTATGGCCTTCAGCTGGCATATAAGAGGATGACTGGACGAGGCTTTTCAACCCTCCCAGATCAAATTGTTGTTCATATAAAAACGATTTGATTTTATAGCCGCTCTCAAAAAAGTCGTTTAATATTCCATCCATATTTTTATGGTTGACTGGTAAATAATCTGTTGCAAACATTTTTGTGAAATCTTCATACGCTTGTAAAAATGGAGTGCTTTCTGTTCTTCTGTTGTTCGAGATTAATACAACCTGCCTATCCGGCAGGCAGGCTTGCCTATCCGATAAGCTAGCATTCCTCTTCAATATCCTTTTAAATTCTTGTTTACATTTTTCTTGATCGTACCAATGAAATGCCTGTCCGGCAATGATCAGGTCGACACACTCATTTTCTAAAGTAGTATACTCTGCTGTAGCTTCTATACTTTTAAAATTAGGATACGCTTTTAGTAAACGTTCTCCCGCTTCTCGCATTTCTTTGTTCGGTTCTATCCCGTATACCAGGTTTCCTTCTTTCAAAAATAATTCTGCCGATTGACCCGTTCCGGAGCCAATATCTGCAATCACCATTCTTGGTTTCAGGATTCTCTCTTTTTTCAAAAACGTGATCAACGCGTGCGGATAATTCGGACGATTCGTGATGTCGTTTTCTAAAAGGCTATTTATTCGCTTCAGTGTATCCATAAAAAAACTCCTCTCACTTTTTACAGTCAGAGGAGTTGGTTATTTTGATTTAATGTTTTTTCAAATAATTACTCTGACTTATCTATTCTTTCTTCACGAGCAAAGTCGGGAGATAGAAACGAGTTTACACCTTCTTCTAATTAATAATTAAAATGGGTTGTCAAGGTTTCATAGGGCGTTATCCCTCCACCTTTCTTGATAAGTGTATAAAGAACTAGTACAAATATAAGAACTTTTTGGAAACAGAAAACATAGTAATAATCAATAGTGGGGAGGCGCAAATAAAATTACAACGAATGGCAAAACAATTTAATAGCTGGCTTTTCTATTATTAAGTTACTATACTTTTTTATGAGCTGCTGGTCGTATTTACTTCCTCTGAAGTATGTAGTTAAAATCGAGAATGATTCTTAACAAAACTAATTCGACTGTTTAGAAGGGAAACGTTTTTCTTTCCACGCCTTTATTTTTGCATCGATTGGTTTCTTAAAAAAGAAATATCCGCCTACCATTAATATAACATAAGGAATTGCCATGAGGTAAAGGATCCCGGTATTGAGACCTCTTCCTATTGATCCTCCATTTTGCAGATCGCTTTCTACCGATGTTTTACACATGGCGCATTGAGCAAATGTATAGGCATTGTTGCCCAACAATAAAATGCTTACCATTAAAAACGTTGCGATATTCTTGCGATTCATTTCTGATTACAAATTACAATTAAAACGAATAATAAGGAGAAATCATTACATACACGATCACTCCTGTAATGGTAACATATAACCAAATCGGGAAACTCCAGCGTGTTAATCGCTTATGCTTCTGATAATATACATGTCCGTTCGATGCTTGTGTTTTCAATCCGTAATAAAACGACAACAATACCAGAGGCAATACGAGTGCTGCTAACACGATATGACTGACAAGAATTATCAAATACGTAGCTCTTAATGGTCCTTCCGGATAAGTTGTCTCCATTGCTAACCAATGATACGTGATGTACGACAAAAGAAAAACAGAAGACAGAATAAAGGTGATGATATTTAGTTTTTTATGGGCTGTAATATTTTTTTGTTTGATCATGTATAAAGATAACAGCAATAACAAACTGCAGGTACCGTTCAGCATGGCATTCAGCTTCGGAAGCTTGTAGACAAAAGAAGGAATGCTTTCAGGAACAGGTAGTATTTTTTTATTAAGCACTACCACCGCAATGAAAACAAAAATGGAAACACCCATTACAATTCTGAAAACTAATTTATCGCTCATATTCTATTTATTTATAAATTAAAATTAAGTTACTCCTGTTCGTGTTTTTTGTTTTTATTTTCTTTGATAATATATTCTGCCATCAATACTTTGATATCATCCAACAAATTATTCACTTCTTTGATATTGGTTCCATCATAAATTCCTCTAATATGTTTTTCTTTATCAACCAGCACAAACAGTTCACTATGAATAAAATCATCCTTACCGCCATCGCCTTGCATTGCATTCACTAAATAACTGTAACGAGCCATATCATACAATTCCTTTTTATCGCCTGTCACAAAATTCCACATCTTGGTATCGGCATGCACCATTTCCGAATACGACTTTAACACAGGAACAGAATCGTTCTCGGGATTAACAGTATGCGATAATATCTGCACAAGGCCTTTTGTATATTGAAATTTTTCCTGAACACGTTGTAACTCATTTGCCATCTTCGGACAAATACTTTTGCAGGTAGAAAAAAAATAATCGGCAACATATATTTTTCCTTCGTAGTTTTTATCCGTCACATAAATTCCATCCTGGTTGATGAATTTAAAAGGTGCAACCGAATGATAAACTGTATCTTTTCCATTGGCTGCCAATTCCTTTTCACCAAAATATTGCAGATGAATAAAATTGGTTTTACCAACAGAAAGAATCACGTATAGAACGGAAGGGAACGTCAATAAAAAGAGTAAGATGATCAATTTCTTTTTCACAGCGAAAAAATTAAGATTATGATCACAAAAGTACAAACAAAAATGGCCCCGCACAATTGCGGGGCCATTAATATTTTATATAATAAAGATAGCGCTAGTGTTTCTCTTCTGATGCTGGAGCTGCTGTTTCGCCTTCCGGTTCCGCGTGCTCATGTTTACCTGAGATAGCATCTTCATTCAGTTTAATCTTCTGATTCACGATCAACGAATCCATTTTGTGCTTATTTACTTTACTGTAGTTTGCCTCGGCTACAATGATGTAAATTAAATAAAGGATAAAGATGGTGTAAGGAACAAGGATTGAATATTTCATTATTTTCTTTTCATCACCTAAATGCATAAAGCTCATGACGATGAAAAATGCTTTACCAATCGTTAAACCAATGAAAATTACTTTAAGGACAACACTTGAAGTTCTATCTGGATTTAGCAATCCCCATTTCATGGCATTTGAACCAATGATAAGCTCAATAATTGTTACAGCCAACATTATCCAGAAAACATTCCAAAGTTTTCTGCGTTTTATTTTTCCTTCTTCTTCGCTGTGATGAGCCATAAACTCATACTGTGGGTAATCATCGTGAAATTCTGACATATGAAATCTATTTTATTTACTTAATACTTTAATTCTTTACTGATAAATAACACTATTACAATAGGTAGAAAAAGGTAAATACGAATACCCAAACCAAATCCACAAAGTGCCAGTATAAACCAACTTTTTCGATCATTTCATAATGACCTCTTTTTTCATAAGTCCCTTTCAATACATTAATGAAAATAACCAAATTGATGATTACCCCTGAGAATACGTGGAAACCATGGAAACCCGTGATAAAGAAAAAGAAGTTCGCAAATACAGGTAATCCGTATTCGTTAACAGTCATATTTGCACCATAGATCGTTTTTTGAATCCAATGTCCGTCTTCAAAAACACTACGAACAGCACCATGATCAGTTCCGATAATGAAGTGATACCACTCCCAAGCCTGAGAACCAACGAACATTGCTCCGCCAATGATGGTAAAGAACATCCACATGGTCACTTTCTTTCTATCGTTTCGGTGACCTGCCTCCACAGCCAATACCATCGTAACGGAAGACATAATGAGGATAAGCGTCATTAAACCTACATATGCCAAAGGAATGTGTCCATGATAAAACGGAAAGTGCGTAAACACATCGCCTGGATTAGGCCATACTTCTGGGTGTTTATGACGCATAAACCCATATGCACATAATAATCCTGAGAATGTTAATGCATCGGATACAAGGAAAAACCACATAAAAAGCTTTCCGTAACTAACGCCAAAAGGTGATTTACCACCACTCCAAGCTGAGCCTGATTCTGAATCTGTTTCTGTTACTGCGTGACTTGACATACTTTTTGAATAATTAAAAATTTAGAACTAATATTCGGGTGCTAATATGCAAAATATTCCGTTAATTTTCAACGGACAAATAATAAAAATAAAAACAAATATATCCATAAGGCATCTAAAAAATGCCAAAATATAGCGCAAAGCCTTAATCCAAGCATATTTTCGGAATTATATCGCTTTCCAAGTGCTTTAACCGAAACAACCATCAACGCAATGATACCGCCAGCCAAATGGGCCAAATGCAATCCTGTTAAAGCATATAAAAATGACCCTGCTGCATTGCTATATTTTCCTGCAAAAAAGATCTTTTGATCGACCAAAACATCCCAAGCTTTGAACTGAAATACAATAAATGCAACTCCTAGTCCCAAAGTAATGATGGATGCCAGTTTTACGTTTTTAAAATCATTCTTTTTAGCCGATGCTACTGCCCAATTCATGGTAACACTGCTCAAAATGATCACAGCGGTGCTGATATAGAACATTTGTGGCAGCTGAAACTGCAGCCAATCCCCTTTTTCCATCCTTACCACATAGGCGCTGGTCAAAGCAGCAAAGATCATCACCATACTAATCATCCCCAGCCAAAGCATCGGTTTAGCGACCTTTTCCTTGATCTGGCGTTGTTCTTCCGAATACGTTAATGTTTCTTCCATTTTTTAAAAATTTCTATATTTATTAATATCCCACCATAACTGCTATCTGCACAATCGGCAAATAAAAAAATGAGCCAAACATCAACTTTCTGGCTGCTTCAACTGTACATTCTTTATATAAATTATATGCCTGATAACAAAAAAATCCTCCGCAGATGGTAATGATAATTGCAGATACAATTCCGGACATCCCGTATATCACAGGAAACAAACTGATAGGAACTAGAAAAATGGTATATACCAACACCTGAAAGGCGCTGCTCTTGTTTCTTCCACCCAAAGAAGGAAGCATTCGGAAACCTGCTTTTTTATAATCATCATCCAGCACCCATGCGATTGCCCAAAAGTGAGGAAATTGCCACATGAACTGAACTGCAAATAAGATCCAAGCTTCAGGAGAAATAGAGCCAAACCCTGAACTTGCTGCCACAAACCCCAACAATGGCGGAATTGCTCCTGGGAAAGCGCCTACAAATACAGCAAACGGGGTGATCCGTTTTAAAGGTGTATAAATTACGGTATAAAGTATTAATGCGGAAAAGCCCAATATGCCAGACATAGGGTTCATATAGATCCAAAGGATCAAAACACCTACAATTCCCATTATCGTAGCAAAAATTAAGGATTCATTAAAACCCATCCTGTCTTTGGGAAGCGGACGATTTTGCGTACGGTGCATCAATTTATCCAGATTCTTTTCGATGATCTGATTGAACCCATTGGAAGAACCGGTTACCAGAAAACCACCAAGAATAAGAAGAAACATTTTTGACCAACTGAAAGCAACTGTTCCGTCAACTCGGGAACCGATTACAAAACTAAAAGCAGCTGACATCACCACCAATGAAGTTAGACGAAGCTTCATAAATTGAGCATAATCGCGGATCTTACTCATAGATGGAGCAGGTTTTTCAGCCGTATTTAAGTTTTCTGATACCAATTTTTAATGCTTTGTAAAAGCGAATGCAATTTTACCAATTTTTATGGGAACTGGAAAGGTAAAAGTAAGAATTTAGACTATTTCTAAATTATGAAGGATGAAGTACGATACATTAAGGGCATTCGACTGAAATTTTCTAGAAATCATCATACAAATTGCAAAGATCGGTTTTGATCCCAAAGAAAATATAAGGTGTATGCGCTGTCGCATAAGAAGTTGTGAGTACCCTATCCGCAAAACCCAATTCTACTTTTAAATGCATGGGTGTATCTAAAATATACGCAACACGCAAAGAGGCTGTTACTAATTGTGATTGATAACCTTGTCCCGTATAATTACCATATTCATTCGGACGGTTGGCATAGGAAATAAAAATATTTTTTCCATAATCCGATGTAGAGCTATCGCCACCATAAATTGCATACACACATTTTGCTTCCAGAAAAAACCGCTTATAGGTATAATTAATAAATGATGCCGACTCCATAAAATTAGCGCCGAGCGGATGTGCTAGCGGTTGATTCATATGACCATAATTCTGCTGCACACTTCCGTGAGAATAGGTATACGGTCGAACATAATTAAACTCCGTCTGGAAATTTAGTTTCTTCACTTTAAACAGATCGAAACTCTTAAATCCTGTTTGGAAGGCTTGTTTGTTTCCCCACCATCCATTGTGTGCCTTTACTTCACTGAATAAAAATTCATCCAGCAACAGCTGACCATACAACTGCTGCTTTGTAAATAATTTTAATTTAAAACTAAACCCGATAAACGAGTTATCGCTTGAGCCTAAGGAATATTCTGTAGGACGGAAAAATAAAACTGGATTTAAATAATTGATATCATATCCTCTGTATCTGCTGCTGTCTTTTCCTTGCCAAACAACAGATTCAAACAATCCGATATTTATCCGTTTGGTGGCGTTCCATCCTAAGTAATGAAAAGTAGCATATTTGTTTGTCCAGTCTTTTTTAAATCCAGATGAATTGGTTGCATCTTTTAGGATGGCATATAAATTCACATAGGTGAGATGCCAAATGTTGGTCGTGATCTTTAAAAAAGGATACGGTGCGGCAACATCCGATAAAAACAAAGAACGATAGCCATCGCCCCAGAAATGTTTGTCACGGCCCAGCTGAAAGTTAAAGATCTTGTTTGGAGAAAACGATGCATAACCAGAAAAGTATTGATAGGAATACTGCGGATTCAAGGAATCATACTTGGATAAATAGGCATATCCTATTCCAGGGATCATTCTGGTTTGTTTAATGACAGAATCGGTATAACTAGAAAAAGTGGCTTGGCCACCATAGGCTTTCAAATTGAATCCGAATTTAGTGCCCAGCTTCAAAACCAAATTTCCTCCAATTGCCAGATCATTGAACAGACGGGAAGAAGAACCTGATTCGTAACCTATCTTTGCCTCTAACAATGGCGCTACTTCTAAGAGATTTTTATACTTCTTGTCTTTCTCTTCGAGTTGCCTTTTCCTTGAAGACCTTAGAAAGAAGAAGGCAGCGTCCGTGATCAGATTCATATCAGCAGAACGATAGGGTTTTATAAACGTTTGTAAGGACTGATCTTTATTATTGAAGTAATTATCAAAACCCCAGAGGTAATCGCGATTCAATGTACAATTGGTCTGTTGAGAAAACACGCTTGTATCGATCAAAAAAAAGATTGAAAGGCAAATCAAAAAAAATTGTCGGTTTGGCTTATTACTCATCATTTTTTTTGTGTGCGATTTTTTTTCTTAATGATGAAAAAAGGAAGTTGCGCCAAAAGCAGAGACGTAGCCGCAACAATTATTAATGTGTAATTCGGATTTACAAAAGCTATACTCAAACCAATCGTCAGCGAAATAATAAAAATATTGATGCTATAAACAAGAATCACCGCGGCTTTGTGACTTAAACCGATGTCAATCAGGAGATGATGCAAATGGTTTCTGTCGGCAGAAAAAGGTGACACTCCGTGAACGGCACGGTAGATGAAAATTCTTAAGGTGTCAATTAAAGGATACACCAATACTGACATTGCAAAAATTGGTTTTGATATTTGTAAAATGTATTTATTTTCTATCGTGCTTACATCAAATCCGATCACCTTTATGGCAAGGATAGAAATGAGAAGTCCGATAGTAAGCGAACCTGAATCGCCCATAAATATTTTAGCAGGAGAAAAGTTGAAGAATAAAAAACCAAACAAAGAACCCGATAAAGCAAATGCCAGACAAGCCATCGCAGGATCTCCTGCCAATGCAAAATAGGCACCGAATGCGGTGGAAGCAATAAAGCCCACCCCTCCTGCTAAACCGTCAAGACCATCAATAAGGTTGAATGCATTTACAACAACGATATAGGTAAATAGCGATAAGAAAACGCTTGTCCAAAGCGGCAATATTTCTATTCCAAAAAGTCCATGCATACTAACAATACGAATGTCTGCCATCAACACTAACACCATACCTACTAATACATGAGCTACTAATTTTTTTACCGGAGCTGTACCAATGATATCATCTTTTACACCAACAAAAAACATGACCAATAAGGTAGATACTATGTATTTGTAATCGCTGATGCTTTTGGATAGTTGTGCATATTCATGGATCTGATTATCGGGGAACCACAATGAATAGGAAAACAAGGTGCCTGCAAAAATAATGATTCCGCCAATGGTTGGAACCATGCGTGTATGAAGCTTCCTGGTATCACCGGGTGCGTCAAACAAACGCTTAAGAATGGCTACTTTGATCAAGGATGGTGTGGATAACAACACCAAAAAAAATGAAGTAACGAATACGAGTATTAAAAATCCCATTTTATAAAATTAAACGATCAAAAATCAAAATAAAAATTAGAAAGCGATGTACGTATTCCGAAATATACGAATTGCGTTTTACTTGTCAACTTTTCAGTTGTCTCTATTCTGTTGGAAACACCAACAATAATATTAAAGTTAGTTGATGGATTCACCAAATAACCCAAGTGAATATCCTGATACATGATAGTTGTCTTTGTTCCTTGTCCCATTGGAATCGAACTCAGATTCTGTGTGATAGGAAAAATGTTGTCTGATTTGAAAATATTGCTGCCATAATTATACGCACTGCTATCAGAACCTTTAACTGCATAATTTAATTTCAATTCAATAAAGAAATCTTTGAGTCGGTAGTTTAAAAATCCAACCATCTCATTAAAATTTGCGCCCAGTGGATGTGCCAACGATTGGTTATAATGGGTATAGCTTTGTTGCGGATCGGATGCGGCATAAGCATAAGGGCGAACACTATTGTATTCAAACTGTAAATGAAGATTTTTAATGTTGAACAGATCAAAATAGTTGAATCCAATTTGATAACCATATTTTTTTCTGATGGCCCCACCACTTTTTGACACTACATCATCCAGCATAAACTGGCTGTATAAAGAAATGGATCTGCTAATAGTTGCTTTTAAGGTTGCACCAAGCAACACATTATTTTTGTAATGCATTCCATAGCTCAAGGCATTTATTCCGATGACCGGATTAAATGTATTAAAATTTGGATGCTGACGGTTCGAAGAATCGGCAGCTTCCCAGATCATCCCCTGAAAAAATCCTAATTGTATACGATGAAAAAAATTCACACTTAACAGCTGGAAACTTCCGATCTTCTTTTGAAATAAATGCTCTGTATTGGCAGGTGTTTTTACACCCCCCGTCGTCAGATTCATAAACGAAGTATACAAATTGGTGTACTGAATATTTTTGTAGGTAGAGGTGATTCGCGCATACGGATAGTTGAAAGCATTATCTGATAAAAGTAATGAGCGGTAACCATCTCCGACAAAATGTTTTCCATGCCCCAGCTGAAAATTAAATACCTTATTCGGAGAATAGGAAATATAACCAGAAGCCATCGCAAAATCATATCCATTCTTGTGAAATTTTTTTGACCTGCCCTGACCTGGAATTACTGCATAATCATAGTTTGCAGTTTGTGGAAATAAATTATTGGTAGCGGCTATATAATTATCAATGTATTTTGCATAGGTCGCTTGATTTTCATAAAAAGAAGTTTCGAAACAAAATTTGGAACCAATAACTCCGCGTACTAAAACACCACGTGTATTTTTATACAATTTCTCATGGCTGGTATCTGCTAAATCAGTTCCAAGTTCAAAATTAAAAAGAGGATCAATGGTCAGACGAAATTTATCGGTCGTATCATTAACAATGACGAAACTTTCTTTTTTTAGTTTTCGGTATAACCAAGATTTTGTAGTATCCTTAATTGTATATTGAATGGGCAATATGTATGGCTTGAAACAGCTTTGACCCTTAAAAACACATTTCGACTTTACGAAGGCTACATTATTTACAATTGATGTATCGTTCTTTTGAAATTTTTGTTCAGTTGTATTTTTTTCTTTCTCATAATTCATACTCCACGCTCTATTCAATGGAATATTCTGCTGCGCAAGGAGCAAGGTTGGGAGAATAAAGAATATTAAAAAAACTTTTTTCATTGAGTGTTGTAAGAGAGATTGCTTCTTAGCATAAAAGCGAAAAGCAACGATGTACTATAGCTTGTTTTTTATTTCACTATACACAGCAGCAATTCCTTCTTCCAGATTTATTTTATCTTTCCAACCAAACGAATGCAGTTTTCCTACATCCATTAATTTACGGGGCGTTCCATCGGGTTTTGAGGTGTCGAATTTTAATTCCCCTTCAAACCCTACAATCTTTTTCACAAGTAGCGCTAAATCTTTTATGCTGATGTCGTGACCGACACCTATGTTCACCAATCCTTCTTCATTGTAATTCTGCATCAGATAAAAACAAGCATCCGCTAGATCATCCGCATGAAGAAATTCACGCATCGGAGAACCGGTTCCCCAGATTTCCACACTTGAAGCATTTTCTTTTTTTGCTGTATGAAACTTGCTGATCAATGCAGGCAATACATGCGAATTATTAAGATCGTAATTATCGTTCGGCCCGTAAAGATTTGTAGGCATTACAGAAATAAAATTACAACCATACTGACTGCGATACGCGTCACACATTTTTATTCCAGCGATTTTAGCAATGGCATAAGGTTCGTTGGTAGGTTCCAATAATCCAGTCAGTAAATATTCTTCTTTCAAAGGCTGAGCAGCCAATTTAGGATAGATGCAAGAAGAACCCAAAAACATTAATTTTTTTACCCCATTCAGATAGGAATGATGGATCACATTACTTTGGATCATTATATTTTCATAAATGAAATCGGCGCGATAGGTATTATTTGCAACAATACCACCTACTTTGGCTGCTGCTAAAAAAACGTAATTCGGTTTTTCAGATGCAAAAAAATCAGCAACCGCTTGCTGATTTCTTAGATCTAACTCTTTTGAAGTACGCGTTACGAAATTCGTAAACCCCTCTTTTTGCAATCTTCTGATGATCGCAGAACCGACCATTCCGAGGTGTCCGGCAATATAAATTTTGGAATCTTTGTTCATAGAATACGCAATCTATTCGTGAAAATTCATGACATCGTGCCCGCCATCCAATAAATATTTATCTCTCTCAAACAATTTTACATCCGCAGCAACCATTTCACTGACTAACTGCTGTAAGGTATATTTTGGAACCCAGCCTAATTTTTCTTTTGCTTTGGTTGCATCTCCAATTAATAATTCCACTTCTGTCGGACGGAAATAACGAGGATCAACTTCTACAACAAGAACTCCTGTTGCAGCATTGAATCCTTTTTCATCCACTCCTTTTCCTTCCCATCTCAAGGTAACACCAACTTCAGCAAAAGCTAATTCTACGAATTTACGAACTGTTATTTTTATTCCTGTTGCCAAAACGAAATCGTCTCCTTCTTTTTGCTGCATCATCAACCACATTCCTTCAACATAATCTTTTGCATGTCCCCAATCACGCTCAGCATCAAGGTTTCCAAGAAATAAACGATCCTGCATTTTTAAATGAATTTTTGCAACAGCGCGGGTAATTTTACGGGTAACAAATGTTTCACCACGCAATGGACTTTCATGATTGAACAAAATACCATTACACGCATACATACCATATGCTTCACGATAATTTTTTGTGATCCAGAAACCATATACTTTCGCTACACCATAGGGTGAACGAGGATAAAAAGGTGTTGTTTCTTTTTGTGGAATCTCTTGAACGTATCCATACATCTCAGATGTAGATGCCTGGTAAAAGCGCGTTTTATGTTCTAACTTTAAAATACGAATTGCTTCCAAAATACGTAATGTTCCGATAGCATCAGCATTCGCAGTATATTCAGGAGAATCGAAAGAAACTTTAACATGCGATTGTGCAGCAAGATTATAGATCTCATCCGGTTGTGTTTCCTGAATGATACGGATAAGGTTCGTTGAGTCTGTGAGATCACCATAGTGGAGAAAAAAATTCACTTTCTGCTCATGTTGATCTTTGTATAAATGATCGATTCGTCCGGTATTAAACATAGAACTTCTGCGTTTTACACCATGAACTATATACCCTTTACTTAATAAAAGTTCTGCTAGATAAGCCCCGTCCTGACCTGTAACTCCCGTTATTAATGCAACTTTACTCATTTTAAAATTTTTTAAATTATATGCAATAATACGGAATTTTGGCTTAATAATGCCAAAATGAAGGGATAATTTGGGACCTAAACTAATTTACAATGAACCAATTATTCAGCAGATTAGGCTTGTTATAAAGCACTGTTTTGTTGGTTGAATAATCAATTACTTTTTTTCCTGCAACTTCACAGATGGCCTGACCAGCAGCAGTATCCCACTCCATAGTGGGAGCGAAACGAGGATAAACATCTGCACTGCCTTCAGCAACCAAACAAAATTTGATAGAACTTCCGGAAGAAAGAAAATCCACTTCCTTATGAATGGTTTTTAAGCCGTCAATAAACATCTCCGTTTCTTCCGAAAGGTGGGAGCGGCTCGCGAGCACAGTGAATTTAGCGTTTTTGGTTTTAAATGGAAGACGTTCGGAACATTGAATCAGGTCAATCAGATTAGTCAATAAAGCTGCCGGAGCTAGATCATTAGAACGGTAAGATCCTACACCTTCTGCGGCAAAATAAAGTGTTTTTGAAACAGGGACATAAATCACACCAAGGATAGATCTCTGTTCGTGGATCAATGCAATGTTAACAGTAAATTCTCCGTTCCGTTTAACAAATTCTTTCGTTCCGTCAAGCGGATCTACCATCCAAAAATACCGCCATTGGCTTCGTTCAGAATAACCAATAGATCTTCCTTCTTCACTTAAAACTGGAAAAGTTGTTTCTATTAACTTTTCACAAATCGCATTGTGAGCATTTTTATCAGCGAGTGTGAGCGGAGAACGGTCATCTTTTTGTTCTACGGCAAAATCCGATTCATACACTTTTAAGATTTCTTCTCCGGCTTTTAATGAAGCGTTGACAGCACTAAACAAAAGTTTTTTAATATCCACCTGTTGTTGATTTAGAATTTTGAACACCACTAATTTCTGCTACTATATTATCCACCAACCTGCTTGCGCCGAATCGGAATAATGAAGGGTGTAACCACTCTTTTCCAACAATTGTTTCTGTTAACCGTAAATATTTTGCAGCGGTATTACCATCTGAAATTCCGCCAGAAGGTTTGATTCCAACTTTTTTACCTGTTGCAACATACTGATCTTTTATTGCCTGTAACATTACACATATTGCGGGAAGCGTGGCATTGACAGCCATCTTGCCCGTAGATGTTTTTATAAAATCGGCACCTGCCCAAATTGCAATATCACTTGCGATCCGTATATTATCAAGTGTTTCTAATTCACCTGTTTCCAAAATAACCTTCAACGTTACAGATTTACACACCTCTTTGAAAGCGGCTACTTCGTCGTAAATAAATTCAAATTTCCCTTCCAAAAACTTTCCTCTGGATATCACCATATCAATTTCATCGGCCCCTTGTTCTATGGCATATTGAGCTTCTGCTAATCTTAAGCTCAACGGTAATTGTCCGGATGGAAAGCCACCTGCAACAGAGGCGACTTTTTTTCCTGAATCTTTTAGCGCAGACTTTGCAACAGCAACTAATGAAGGATAAACACAAACAGCTGCCGTTCCAGCTTCAATCGCTTTTTTACAAAGATCTTTTACACGCACATCCGTATCCTTCCCTTCCAAAGTCGTGAGATCTATCAATGACATTGCAAGGTTTAACTCTACTTGTGATGCAGCACGGCTATCTATCTGAGCAATCAATTTCTCAACAAGTACTGCATCTGTTTTCGTAAAACTTTTATCCATGTAGTTATTCATAAAACAAAGGTAACAGAAAAATATTTTTGTAGAATTAAAAAAAATCAAACAACTTCTATAAAAAATGAGCAAATACGGCGCAATGGTGTATTGTATGATCCGCTACTTTTAATTTACGGAAGGACAATACCATATATTAAAACTTATTTTTAAGGTCTTTCCAAACAGGTTAGCCCTTTTTTGTTTTATATTTATAGTATGAATAGGACTATTTTTCCAACAAATAAAATTTTACAAAGAGCGGATAAAGAACAATTACTTGATCAGCGAGGAATTGCTATCTGGTTTACTGGATTGAGCGGCTCTGGAAAAACAACCATTGCCATTGCCTTAGAAAAAGAATTGCATGCAAATGGATTACTAACACAGATGCTCGACGGAGATAATATGCGTGCAGGTATCAATAATAATTTAGGATTCAGCAATGAAGACAGAACAGAGAACATTCGAAGGATAGCAGAAGTAACAAAGCTTTTTGTGAATTCAGGTATCATTACCATCTGCTGCTTTGTAAGCCCTACTGAAGAGATCCGCAACACAGCAAGAACAATTATTGGAGCAGCAGATTTTATGGAGGTATTTGTAAATACACCGCTTGAAATATGTGAAAAACGAGATGTAAAAGGATTGTATGCAAAAGCACGAAAAGGTGAAATAGAAGACTTTACAGGGATCACGGCCCCTTACGAAAACCCTTTAAATCCGGCTATTGAGATCACTAACAATTTCACTATTGAAGAAAGTGTAAAAAAGATTATCGAAAAAATAAATTTATAAAAGCCTCTTCAAGAAGCACTGCGCTTCTGGAAATTAAAAATGAAAAACTACACCCTTACTCATTTAAAAGAATTAGAAAGCGAAAGCATTTATGTTTTGCGTGAACTGGCTGCACAGTTCGAAAAACCAGCATTGCTTTTCTCCGGCGGTAAGGATAGCATTGTATGTTTTCATCTTGCAAGAAAAGCATTTGCTCCTGCAAAGATCCCTTTCCCATTGGTTCATATAGATACAGGACATAATTTTGAAGAGACAATCATTTTCCGTGATGAACTGGCAAAAAAATATGGCGCTGCATTGATCGTTGGATCTGTTCAACAAAGTATCGATGAAGGAAGAGCTATTGAAGAAAAAGGATTCAATGCAAGCAGAAATGTACTTCAGACTATCACTTTATTAGAAACAATTGAAAAATATAAATTCGATGCATTGATCGGGGGAGCCCGCAGAGATGAAGAAAAAGCCCGCGCCAAAGAACGTTTCTTTTCGCACCGAGATGAGTTCGGACAATGGGATCCTAAAAACCAGCGACCGGAGCTATGGAATATTTTTAATGGAAAAAAAGCAGTAGGAGAACATTTCAGAGTTTTCCCAATCTCCAACTGGACAGAAATGGATGTATGGCAATATATCTTGCAGGAAAAAATTGAAATCCCTTCTATCTATTACACACATGAGCGAGAATGTTTTATTCGTGATGGCGTTATTTATGCGCACGCGCAGGTGATTCCATTGAAACCAAATGAGAAAGTAGAAAAAATGCAAGTTCGTTTCAGAACCATTGGCGACATGAGTTGTACCGGCGCGGTTCTATCAAAAGCAAATTCTCTGGAAGAGATTGTTGAAGAAGTAGCCGCAACACGCATTACAGAAAGAGGAAGCAGGATTGATGACAAACGTTCAGACGCTGCCATGGAAGACAGAAAAAAAACAGGCTATTTTTAAAAACAAAAATTACATACAGGCAACTAAAACGATAAAGCCTTTGATGAAATTGCCGAAGAGGTAAAAATAGAAATTATGAAAACAAGTGGGTATTTAGATATGGACCTTTTACGCTTCACGACAGCAGGTTCTGTTGATGATGGGAAGAGTACGCTTATCGGACGATTACTTTACGATTCAAAATCAATTTTTGAAGATCAATACGAAGCAATAAAAGCTACAAGTGAAAAACGCGGTGAAGAATATGTAAATCTCGCTCTACTTACTGATGGCTTAAGAGCTGAGCGAGAGCAAGGAATTACGATTGATGTTGCGTATAGATATTTCGCAACACCAAAACGTAAATTTATTATTGCTGATACACCAGGACATATCCAATACACGCGCAACATGGTGACAGGTGCATCAACAGCTAATGCGGCCATTATCCTAATAGATGCTCGTAAAGGTGTGATCGAACAAACAATGCGTCATACCTACATTGCTTCTTTGTTAAGAATCCCACACGTTATTGTTTGTATCAACAAAATGGATCTAGTAGAATTCAAAGAAGATGTATTTGAAAAGATCAAAAAAGCGTATGAAGCATTTGCATCTAAATTAGAAATTACCGATGTCCATTTTCTTCCTATCAGCGCCTTAAAGGGCGACAATGTTGTTGACCCATCAAAAAATATGAACTGGTACCAAGGCGCAACATTAATGTATCTGTTAGAAAATCTCCACATTGCAAACGATCAAAATCACAGCGATGCCCGTTTTCCTGTTCAATATGTGATCCGCCCAATGACTTCTGAACATCACGATTATCGGGGTTATGCAGGCAGGATTGCCGGAGGAGTTTTTAAAAAAGGAGATGCCATTACTGTTTTACCAAGTGGTTTTACATCAAAAATAAAATCAATTGATGTGCTTGAGGGACAGTTGGATGAGGCTTTCTCTCCAATGAGTGTTACACTAACCTTGGAAGACGAGATTGATATTTCCCGCGGCGATATGATTGTAAAAACGGACAACCAACCGGAAACAACACAAGATATTGAACTAATGATTTGCTGGTTAGCAGATAAAAAATTACAGGTAAATGGAAAATATGCTTTGAAGCATGCTTCTAAAGATGTGCGGTGTGTTGTGAAGGATATTCAGTATAAAATAAACATCCACACATTAGAAAAAAACGAAGAAGATAAAAGTATCGGCTTAAACGATATTGCACGTATCACATTAAGAACAACCGCTCCTATTGCTATTGATAAATACAGTCAAAACAGAAATACAGGAAGTTTAATCTTGATTGATGAAGCTACCAATGTAACTGTTGGTGCCGGAATGATTGTATAAAATTTATTTTTTTAGTTTAAAAGCATTTCTATATGAGGAATATTATCTTCTAAATATTCGTCGCTCGCTAATACAAAACCAAAACTTTCGTAAAATTTCTGAAGGTATAATTGAGCACCTATTCGGATGGGGGTCTCACCAAACTTTAATTTTATTTCTTCGATTGCTTTTTGCATCAATGCTCTTCCTGCACCCGTATTCCGAACGTTAGGAGAAGAAACAACTCTTCCGATAGAAACTTCTTTGAAAGAAATGCCTGCAGGCACTATGCGGGAATACGCAATCAACGCTGCCTTTTCATCATAACCCATCAAATGAAAACACTTCAAATCTTTTCCATCTGTATCTAAGTATGGACAATTTTGTTCTACCACAAACACC
Source organism: Bacteroidota bacterium (assembly GCA_947449315.1). GTDB lineage: Bacteria > Bacteroidota > Bacteroidia > 2-12-FULL-35-15 > 2-12-FULL-35-15 > 2-12-FULL-35-15. The sequence continues at coordinate 125,044 of CANFRC010000004.1, read as the reverse complement.
TCAGCACGCAATTGCAAAATAGTATACAGCTCCATTACTGAGAGCTCGTTAAATGTTTTTAATTCCCAGTTAATTTTCATTTTACCAGTTTTTTTAACACTAAATTATCAATCCAATTGTAAAACACCAAACCCATTACACTGCCGAAACTATTGGCAATAAAATCAAAAATATCAGCACTACGATCAGTAAAAATAGTTCCCTGCATAATTTCTAGGGAGCCGCCATAGACGATACAAATTACAAAAGCGAATGATCTTGCTGAATGTTGAAATTTTATAAAACGTGTTTGCAATAAAAAACCGCGAACAGTTAAAAGAATCAACACGAAAAAAATACCCGCATGAACAAATTTATCAAAACTCAGGAGCTCTAGAAATGAAATATGCGGAATGTCCTTTCCAGGCATTCCGCATAAAACCAATATGATCAATGCCCAGAGCATAGACCATTTCGTATATCTGAAAAACATTTTAGTGTCCTATCAATGCTTTGTAATCAGCAGCACTTAATAAAGCACTGATCTCACCAGCATCTTTCATCTCCACTTTGATCATCCAACCTGCTCCGTAAGGATCTTTATTCACTGCTTCCGGATTTGTATCCAACCCTTTATTCACTTCAGCAACTTTTCCTGAAACAGGCATAAAAAGGTCAGAAACCGTTTTAACAGCTTCCACTGTTCCAAAGATCTCTTCGTGAGCAAGCGCTTCACCTTCAGTGGTAATATCCACATAAACGATATCTCCTAATTCGCTTTGAGCGAATTCTGTAATGCCGATAAAAGCATTGTTACCTTCTACACGAACCCATTCGTGATCTTTTGTGTATTTTAAATTTTCAGGGAAATTCATATTCTACTAGTTTAAATTTTATTGAAGCACAAATTTATAGTTAATTCCATAACATCAAAATATTGTTAAGAATTAATTCGCCAATGTTAATCTCAAACTTAACCCTGCATTGGTATTTGCTGTCGGGAAAGAAGAAGAAATAACAGGTTTGTTCATAATTCTATCGTAGAACAATCGGATATTGATCTTATCGCTGATCACATAGTCGGCAGAAAACTTAATAGAGATAATATTTGTGCCGGCTGTCGACTGGCTCACTTCTTCCACAATTCGTCTGATAATCGTTTCGTTTCTGCGGAAAGAAAGATCAAATTTAAGATTCAAATCACTCTTGATCGGCTTCCCTTTTATCTGTAGTTTACCCAATTTTAAACTAGGGATCCTGTATCCTAATCCGCCAATAATCTCTTTTCCACCAATCTCTGTTATTGTTTTACTGGTCAAGCCTAATGATAAATTTCTGTCCTTTTTGAACTCAAAACTTACCAAAATACTATTCTTCATGGTCATATCTAATTTGATCAATGGAGCCCATTGCTCTGAAATGGTTACAGTGCTGATGAGGTCTTGTGAATAAAAATTCGGATTGCCAGGGGTGGAAGAAACAATTTCTTTTATGACAGAAAAACCATCCTTTTCACCGTATAACAAATTGGAGCTGTATCCTCCAACATTATAAGACGAACGATAAGCATGACTCAGGGTAAAAGATTTAAAATATTTTTTGATCTTTTCCAATTTCGATAATCCGTCATAGGTGATTCTCCAGTTCGGTTTTGGAATTTTAGGAAATTGATTCAAGGTTACAGTGTTTTCATTTTTGCCGGAATAAGCCGCTAAAAATGCAGGTATCAATACATCTTGAGATGTAGGATTGTAACCTTCCTGATAAATGCCTCCGATGGTACCATTCGAATTCGGATTGTCTGCACCCAACCGCGCCGAAATACTTGGACGAATATTTAAAAAGCGCTGGAATGTTTTTTCACCATCTTTCTCAAAAGCTGTTTTATAGGATAAGAACGACATACTGAAATTACCCGTTTCCATGCGAGACAAGGTATCAAATCGGGAACCGTTCCATTTAAAGAATTCTGAATTACTTTTCGCTTTCGTTCTTGTTGCTGTAAGCTCGATCTTTAAGTCGGGCAATGGCTCAACGTTAGCACGAATATTTAAATTCTGACTTAAGGTTGTTGCAAATGGCGTATTGAGCGATTGCGTTTTTACAAGCCAATCCTTTTGAATAGCTTCGCCACGGATATCTCTTTGACTACCAAAAACAAATCCAGGAGTAGGGCCTTGTAATTGCGGATCCATTCCAAAAACAGATGTTGATTTTCCGTAACCTGGCAAAATTGTTCCGCGCGTGGTGGCATAGGTGACTGTGACCGTCTTGACACTCATGACGAGTCGGGCAACATATTCGAGAATTTGGAATTTGTCTTCTTTTGCCTTTTTTGTTGAATCAGCAATTTCTTTTGGCGTTTTTGGAACATTGATTTTTGTTACACCAGCCGATTTACCGCCTTTATTTGAATTGTTTCCTTTTTGATTCAATTTTTTAAAGTACGGAATCTTATTATAGAGCGTGACCATATTTAATTGTCCGTTCCAATTAATTGCTTGCGAATTCTTTATGGTATTCCCTAATGTATCCGCATTGAAAGGAGCGCGCTCCCAACTGTATGTTCCTCCATATCTAACGGAAGCAGATGTGAAATCCAGCAACGGTAATTTATTGATTGGAATTGTATAATTCAATCCGACTTGCTGATTGAACTGAGTGGTACTTCCTAAATGCTTAAAGTTTTCTCTTAGCGTATCTTTTTTCTCTCTCGTATCAATTGCTCCAGGAGGCTCCAATACACGCGCATCATTTGTTGCTGTATAATCCAATTTCAACCCTTTTGTGATATCGTATTTAAAATCATAATTACGATTCATAGTAAAGTTTTTATTGAACGTCGGAAGAATGATCAGATCTCCTCCGGTAGTATTTCTGTTTTTTGCTGTGCTAAAACCTCGTTCTACATCGGTTGAAAAACCAAGCTTCGTAGGCAACAAATAAAAATTTATGTCCTTGATGATCTGCAAATATTTCGATTGAAATATTTTTGTCTTCGCAAACGGTTTAATATTTTTAGGGGTAGGCGAGAACGAATAAATCAATCCCCCACGATAATTTATTTGGGAGCTGTATTCAATGTTCACATTTCGATGAGACGCTTCTGTAAAGGAATAAGAAGCGGCCCAGTTTTCGATATCATAGACCCTGCTTTTTTTAGCATTCTTCCCTTTGTCTTTTTTTACGTTGCTAAAATTTATACTTCTTCGTTTAGTATAATCTTGCGTCTCATGTTTTATGATGTCGCGTTCTGCTTTATCAATGCTGCCATCTTTTAAAACTGGGGCTAGTAAAATGTCCGGATCTAAAGGATTGTATTGTGGAGTAATAAAGGTCTCTGAATATCCTACATACATCGGAATATGAATATTATACTGCTCCGGTAAAAACTTTCCTAACTCGAAACTGGAAGAGATATCATACTGTTTTAAGGTTTCTTTTTTACGTTCTGTTAATTTATTTTCAATACTACCAAAACCGGGAGTATACATATTGCCTGACAAGGAAACACTTCCAAAATCTGCTAGCTTAGCTGTTACACGCGCATTAGCAGCCCAGCCTCCTTTTTCGTCAAAGTCGCTTAAGCGCAACTCATTCACCCACACTTGACCACACTTTGGTTTGCCATCATCTGCATCTGTTGAACCAATTTTTTTCGGATTTCTAATTCCAATCATCAACGTTTTGATGGCACTTAAATTCGGATTTCCTTTGATCGTAATCTTTCTATTACCATCGAAAACAGTATATTCTGATGTAAGCGCAACGTGAGCAACACCATTGAACAAATCGATATTTCTTCGTTGTTTTGCAGCCTGCAACTTTTCAAATTCAAGGATCATTTCATTTGCTTCCGGCCAAACTTTGTATTGATCATCGGTATTGGTTCCGTTGTAATTACCCGGCGCAGTTACATTTATAGGAATCTCATATTCATAATAATTGTCCGTATAATCCGTTCCTAAACGGATGAAAGCGTGAAGATCATTGTTATTTAATGGATCCGCAGTGTTAGCAGAAGCTTCTGCATGGATATACATTTTTAATTTTTTATAATTACGTACATCCAAATCCGTATTCTTGTATGCCGCACGGGAATAACCATCTTCTAAATTACAAGTAGTTAATGACATCGATTGTTCATTCAATGCAACGAGATTTGCAGAGCCTGTATTTATTTCGCGCTCAATGTTCGGAGGCAACACATAATTAACAGGCGATTTACTTCCATCTTCTTCAATATTAACAGCCCCAATATCAAATTGAGTTCCTGCATCATCGTTTGGCTGATACATTCCTGGCTGTAATAAATCGAATCCGTATTTTCTCCATTCATCACGTACTAATTCCAATTTTGCAAAACGCAACACAATAGGTTTGTCGCATCCTTTTAGGAACATGCGGATGAAACGGATTGATTGAAAATTATCAATAGCCCCTATTCTTTGTGCATTGGGATCTTTGATAGGTATTTTAAATTGATACCAAGTGATCGGTTTTGATGTTCCGTCTTTTATATTCTGACCTGTTGTATGATATACATTCGTTATATAATTTGTTCCAACACCACCATCAAAATCACTCTTCTTCAATCCCACATGATATTGGAAATAACTTTCTACAGTACTTAAGTTATTATCGTGATTGATATCTTCAACTGTTGGGGATTGATTATTGGATCTAATATTATTACCAACAGTGATAGGAGAATTTCCATCCACACCACCCCATTTTTTATAACGGTCTAATGTTTTTAAACCTTGTGTATCATAATCATCTCCCAAAAAATAATGAAAGTCATCCGCTGAAAGGTCGTCCTTCATATTATTTGCCTGGGTTGGAGACAATGAGGATAAGTAGGAATTAAAAAATACTTTCTCTTGCGAATCACTTAAACCATCCAACCCAACATCCTGAAATGGACGATCTGCTTCATCGCTGTTGAATGCATTAACCAAAGGCTGAACAGAGGGAACAATTCCCCACGATGTAGTATCTGTTGGAAGATTGTTTCCGTTATTCTGAGCTTGTGTACTCGGAGCAGGTAAAACATTTTCTGCACTCTTATAAGAATCTCTTAACACATCTTCTGAAATATTTCCAAGGTCGAAATACAATTCACCCGAGTTGTTCCAGTTTGCAACAGGGTTATCGTTATTATAAGGATCCATCACCCAAAACTGAATGTATTCAATATTTGCAGATTCGAAATCGTTGGTATTGATAGAACGCATGATACCTGCCCAACGTGTATCCGGATTATTCAAATTTCCATTTGCATCTAATCCTTTTGAAAAGGGTGTTGGACCAGAAGCGGAATCATAGTTATAAGGTCCGCGTTCACTCGGATAATAAGCAAGATCTAACGTTGACAATAAGGTTGGCACTCCCGATGTGGAAGGTTTATTTGGGAATACTTCTGTCTCGGGAATTTCACGTGCAAAGTTATTTGACATGGCAGCAAGATCAATACTGGATGGCGTTAATGAAGAAGGTCGCAACATCAATGGATCCATTTGATACCAGCTCAACTTGGCCACATTAAAACGATTTGCTAAGTTATTTGCAAGCGCCCCTTCAGGAAACATAGCAGGTTGTCCTTGTGGCGTACTTGCCAAGCTCCAGGCACTTTGAGAGTGAAGATCGATTTCAGACTGACTGCCTTCAAAATCATCGATGTAAGCATTTCCACTTTTACCAACCGCTTTACTATGCCCTGGAATTAAATAGGCGAATTCACCGGCTGCAGTAATGGTACTTGTTTCCTTTGTTTCAATAAAAGGGATCGCATCGACCATGCGGGTTAAAAATGGTGCTTCTGTTCTGTAATTTCCATCTAACCCCCAAATCGTATTGGAAATGGGCTCATCACCAATATTTACTTTTTTTGTAAGCGGACGTTCTGTCAAATTTAAAATGGTACCACCAATTGTAAAATCCTTGTTGATCCGATAATCTAAATGTGTTCCAAATAATGTTTTTTGTTGAATGGCAAATAAGGCATTGCTCTCCAATGAAATTTTAATAGGGGAACCGGAATTCAAAACCCCTTCATTGATAATTTTCACACGCCCCAATGTATAATCTACGGTATAGTCAACATTCTCCTGAAGAGGAACACCACCAGCTGTAACAGTAACAGAGCCTTGCGGAACGTTAGGAGCACCTAATGAAATTTCGGAACCGGAAGTGGATTGATACGATCCTTTTAATTTAAAGCGGTTCAAATTCGGGAACATACGTGCATTGGTGATCGTTGAATCGTACAACTGATCAAAGGCATATGCATTCTGCTCGGTTGCAGAACAGGAACCAATAAATTTCGATTCTAGGAAACTACCAAATGGTTCCAGTACCGGAAAAAATACCCTCCCTGTTGTTGCGTTAATCGTAACTCCATCAATGAAGTCGAACATTCCATCGGGTTGTGCATCACTCTGCTGATTTAACCTATCCACATCCAACACCTGAATCAAAGGTTTTCCTTTTATGTTCGTCTGACAATCGGAAACTGGCAAATAGTTGATGTCTGTGCCCGTTGCAGAGTTGGTATAATAAACATCTAGTTTAAAATCTTTTGAATTAATCTGATATGAACCAATCGAATAAACGTTCTTCATCATCAAATCCCAAATAGGTTGTTTCACATTGGCCGAACTACTTTTTAACATCTTGGCATACAAAACTTGAGGAGCTGCAACACCCCCATCAGAAAATTCTCCAACAGTATATACAACTCCATTCAATGTATATTGATAAGAAACACACAATACCTGATCAGGATTCAATTGTTGATTTAAGGAAATGAAACCCAACTTTGCATTCAAAGTATATTCTGAAGCTTGCAACTTTCTGGCACTACCTACAAATTCAAAATTTGTTTGTTGCTTCATGATTCCAGAAGAAAGTGTATTAATGGCTGTAACAGTCTGACTGAAATTTCTGGGATTATTAGCAGTGGTAGCAGCAGAAACCATTTTCTGATACAAATCATTTTGATCATTGTAAGGATATACATCTGTCGTGGCATCGTTTATATATGCCAATTGATCTAAAGGAATGTGTGGATTAGAAGCAGGGCCTTTATCTTCCCCCAAATCTGCAAAACCAACAACTGATCTTATATCATTTGTTGCTGAATTGGAATTGGTTACCCATACCTCCACACGATTTACATTTACCTGTGAATTTACAAAAGGTAAATGTGATAGCGCTGTGTTATAATTATCTCGAAAATATTGGCCAAGGAAAAAGTGTTTATTCGATTCATAGGCATCAGCAGCAATATTAAACTTACTTACCTGCGCACCACCGGTAACATTCACTTCCGATTTTTTTCCTTTCTGCTGCGACAAGATACTTGTCACTGTTAAACGACCGAACTGCAATTGCGTTTTGATACCGAACAAGGTCTGACTTCCAGTGATCAATGTTCCGTTCAAAGGCAAACTCACATTTCCAGCTTCTATCTTTTTGATGATCTCATCTTCATAACCGGTGTATTCTAGCTTCATTTGATTTTCATAATCGAATGTCGCTTCGGTATTGTAGGATGTTGTTAATTTTAATTTATCTCCGATCTTACCAACCACATTCAACTGAATTTTCTCATTGAATTCAAAGGTCTTCGTTTTTCTGTTTTTTACTGGGATGGATGGGTTCGCTGTCTTCGTTCCATTGTATGCAAAAATTAATTCCGCAGAACCATTCGGACGAATGTCAACGGTGTTACCACCAAAGATCCTGTCGAATACTTCACCCCCCACGTGTAATTTAGGAATCGCTGTATTGGTTTGTGAGTTTTGTGATTCAGCATGTGACCGTTGGCTCCAATAGCTTTTCACTTGTTTATCGAACATTAATTTTTGATATTCTTCACTTTCTAAATACGTTGGAGGTCGATAATCCAAGCTTCCAATATTCTGATTCACATTATAATTTCCGGTAGTCGGGTCATACTGCACATCGGTGGTAACATTGGAAGGATTGTTCAACATCAAACTTCCGCCATTCGGATAATTGAGTGGGTCACCGGTAGATTGATCTTCGAAATTATAAGGGAGCGTGATGGGTGTTGTAATGGGTGTATCAATCACAATGGTAGGCGGAACAACTTCTACAGATGCTGCATGATCGAAAGAACTGACTTTTGCATCAGAGTTTACGATAAGCGAAAGCATTCCGATAGAAACACCACCAACAAAGATATATTTTGTAACCAACTTCGTCAAACTCAATATAAATTTTAAAGATTTTTAAGTGCTGATTTGATCAATTGTTCAACTGTTTGTCCTGTTCCTTCTGTTCTGATAATTTTATCAAGCACTTTTTCGGCTGCTAATTTATTAAAGCCCAACATTACAAGAGCAGATAACGCTTCTTCCTTCAATGTATTGTTTGCGCCATGAAAAATTTCTGAAGAGAAATCACTTTTCCCCATTTTATCTTTCAAATCAACAATCACACGCTGTGCTGTTTTTTCTCCGATTCCTTTCACACTTTTAATGACGGCAACATTTGCTGTTGCTATAGCAGTTTGTATCTCCGTTGCGCTCAACGATGACAGCATCAAAAGTGCACTTGTTCCTCCAACACCAGAAACAGAAACTAGAAGTCTGAATAAATTGCGTTCTGCAATATCTGCGAATCCGAAGAAACGCGGCATATCGTCACGCACATAAAGCTGTTCGGTATATAGTTTACATTTTTCTGATTCACTGATCTTTGAAAATGTATTTAATGAGATCTGCATTACATAACCTACACCACCAGCGTCAATCACTGCATATGTTGGTGTCTTCTCTACTAATTTTCCTTCAATATGATAAATCATTCTTTTAATTTTATTAGACTCAATTTAAAAAAATGGTTGCTTATTTTTTTGCCTGAGCATCCATTACTGCAATCGTAACCATGTTCACAATTTCACGAACAGAACTACCCAGTTGTAAAATATGAACGGGCTTTTTCATTCCTATCAATACCGGCCCAATCGCTTCAGCACCTCCCATTTCCTGAATTAATTTGTAGGCAATATTTCCGGAAGCAAGATTAGGGAAGATCAATGTATTTACTTTTTTATCTACCACATCGGCAAAAGGAAATTGTTCTTTCATCAGGTCATTGTTCAATGCAAAGTTGGCTTGCATCTCTCCATCGACAATCATTCCAGGATAATTTTTGTGCAGGATCTCGACAGCTTCTCGCATTTTGTTAGGAACCGCTCCTTCAGCAGAACCGAAGTTAGAGTAGGACAACAAAGCAATCCGAGGAGTGATATTAAATTGTTTTACGCTATTCGCAGTCAGCACGGTAATATCAACAATCTCTTGTGCCGTAGGATCTACGTTCATTGTTGTATCCGCAAAAAAGAATGGCCCTTGCTTGGTATTCATGATATACATACCAGCTACTTTTTTCACTCCTTGCTGTACACCAATTATTTGTAATGCCGGACGGATAGGGTCCGCATATTTTCGTGTAAGGCCTGATATCATTGCATCAGCAGCTCCTGTTTCCACCATCATCGCACCAAAGTGATTTCTTTCTTTCATCACTTTTTTTGCTTCATACAATGTCATACCTCTGCGCTGACGCTTTTTGAAGAACAGATCTCCAAAAGCACTTCTTCTGTCGTCTTCACTTTTGCTCCTTGGATCAATGATTGCAATATCCCCCAGGTCAAGATTGTTTTCTGTAATTAATTTTCTGATTTTTTCTACATCCCCTAATAATATCGGTTTTGCAATGCCTTCATCATTTACTTGCTGAGCAGCTTTTAAAATTTTATAGTGATCCGCCTCAGCAAATACTACACGTTTTGGGTTTTGTTTTGCTTTGTTGGTGATGTTACGGATCAGCTTATTATCTAAACCTAAACGATTGATTAATTCTTGAACATACGCATCCCAATTGGTGATCTTATGTTGTGCCACACCCGATTGAATTGCGGCTTTCGCAACAGCAGGAGCAACCGTATAAATCAAACGAGGGTCAATGGGTTTCGGAATGATGTATTCGGGACCAAAGGTGATATTCTTTGAATCGTACGCTAGATTTACTGTTTCAGGAACAGGCTCTTTCGCCAGATTTGCAATTGCATACACAGCAGCCAATTTCATTGCTTCATTGATTTGCGTAGCACGCACATCCAAAGCGCCACGGAAAATAAACGGAAATCCAAGCACGTTATTCACTTGATTAGGATGGTCGGAGCGACCTGTTGCCATAATAATATCTGGGCGAGCAGCCATTGCTAAAGCATAAGGAATCTCAGGGTCAGGGTTTGCCAAAGCAAATACAATAGGACTTTTTGCCATCGATTGGATCATCTTCTGGCTCACCACATTTCCTTTTGAAAGGCCAACAAATACATCAGCATCTTTCATGGCATCTTCCAAGGTTTTTGCTTTTTTGTTGGTGCTTGCAAAAAACTTTTTCTGCCCATCTAAGTCTGTACGATCAACACTGATAACCCCTTTGCTATCCAGCATCAGTATATTTTCCTTTTTCGCGCCAATAGCAATGTAAAGCTTGGCACAGGATATTGCGGATGCCCCTGCACCGTTAACAACGATTTTTACTTTCGCAATTTTTTTCTTTGCCACTTCACATGCGTTCAACAAAGCCGCAGCAGAAATAATTGCAGTTCCATGCTGATCATCATGCATCAAGGGTATATTCAGTTCTTCCTTTAACCTACGTTCTATTTCAAAACACTCAGGCGCTTTTATGTCTTCTAAATTTATTCCTCCGAACGTCGGAGCAATCGCTTTCACCGTATTGACAAAAAGGTCGATATCTGTCGCATCTACTTCGATATCAAAAACATCAATATCAGCAAAGATCTTAAATAACAAGCCTTTACCTTCCATGACCGGTTTAGAAGCCAATGCGCCAATATTTCCTAGTCCTAAAACAGCGGTTCCATTGGATATTACAGCAACCAAATTCCCTTTTGCTGTATATTTATAGGCATCTTCGGGGTTTTTCTCTATCTCCAAACACGGCTCTGCAACACCCGGTGAATAGGCTAATGATAAGTCTCTTTGAGAGCTATGTGGTTTCGTCGGAATAACCTCTATTTTCCCCGGCCGGCCTTGCGAATGGTAATCTAATGCATCTTGCTTTCTTAATTTTGCCATTGTGCTAAATTTTATGAATTGCGAATATAACAATTTCTCAATAAATACAAGAGTTTGAGTTGAAATAGACCCCTAAAAAAGCATTTTAAATATTAATTTTTACTTTAGCAATAAATGAAACCTACATTAGTCGTTTTTACAGGAGCAGGAATCAGTGCCGAAAGCGGTATTAAAACCTTTCGCGACAGTGACGGACTGTGGGAAGAATTCGACATAAACGAGGTTGCAACACCACAAGCGTGGGAGAAAAATAAAGCCTTGGTGCTCGATTTTTATAACAAACGAAGAAAACAGATTTTAGAGGCACAACCCAATAAAGCACATGATGCATTGGTTGAGCTGGAAGAAAAATACGATGTGCAAATCATCACACAAAATATTGATGACCTTCACGAGCGTGCAGGTTCAAAAAAAGTACTTCATCTTCATGGCGAAATAACTAAAAGTCGCAGTACTGTTGATCCATCCTTGGTTTACAAAATAAAAAATGCTGAGATACGACTAGGAGATAAGTGCGAAAAAGGGTCTCAACTTCGTCCTCACATTGTGTGGTTTGGAGAAGCGGTGCCCATGATGGACAATGCAATTATTCGGGTTGAAAAAGCAGCTATTTTTATGGTTGTCGGAACATCGATGGCGGTGTATCCTGCAGCAGGACTAATTGATTATTCACCTCCACAAATTCCTAAATATTTAATTGATCCAAGCGATGTAAAAATAAATGGAATCGCAAATCTGACTATCATAAAAGAGAAGGCCAGCGTAGGTTTGCCAATGCTTGTTAAGGATCTTTTGAAATAGAGTAGTTGATCTATTTTTTACTCACAACGAACTTCTTTGTTGCCCTAGGTCCGCCAGTTTCCTGAATAGAATAAAAATATATTCCTGAACTAAGATCGAGAAGACCGATGGTAATTTCATCTTGGGAAGGATCCAAAACAATTGACTTCAAGGTTTTTCCAAGCACATCTGTGATGATCAGATTTGCTAATTTATCTGATGTTTTAAAATTATATTTGATAGAAATTTGCTCTTGAGCAGGATTCGGGAAAGCAGCAGAGAGTGAACTGCTATTGGATTGTTGATCATCTATCCCACTTAGAATTCCATTGTTGTCGAGTTTCAACAAGTAGTAGTCTTCTGTTGTCGTAAATGTTTTTCCGGTAATAATAAATCCATTGTTATCGACCGATTTTATTATTTCGTATCCGATGTCAATTCCAGGACCCCCATACGTTTGTTTCCACATAAAATTTCCTGCCGCATCCGTCTTTAAAATTACCAGATCTAAAGGCGCTCCGCCATTGTAGCTGTTGCTATATCCGGTACAAATAAATCCTCCATCTACATCTTCTTTCACCGAAAAAAAGGCATCTGTTCCGGTTCCTCCCAATTTTTTTCGCCACATACTGGCTCCTGCAGAATCAATTTTTTCTAAATAAAAATCATACGGTGACGAAGGAAACACTTCTGTTTCTCCATAGGATAAATAGTTTCCATCAGAAGTCAACAATACACCCTGGCAACCATTCTGTAGCGAATCGCCATAGGTGAACGACCAGTTTTCTATTCCCAAAGAATCGATAGTATACAGAATTACATCATAGCCCCCGGCACCATAACTTTTTGTGTCGGCTGTTAAAATATAATTGCTGTTTCTTTGGTGAATCATATCGCCATACTCGTTCTGATCTCTTCCATACGTTTGATGCCATTGATAATTCCCATTCGAATTCAACTTCAAAGCAAGAATATCATAAAATCCATAAACATCATTCTGCGAGCCCGCAATAATGTATCCTCCATCACTTGTTTGCTCAATGTATTTTGGAGTTTCATTCACCGGAGTTGCATATATTTTATTCCAGATAACTGCACCTGCAGTATCCACTTTATAAATAAAAATATCGAGATTGTTTACTGCTGTTTCACTCTCTGCAACAAAAACAAGATTTCCATCAGCTGTTGTATTTAAATAAAATCCGTTCTCTGTATTTGCTGTTCCGTAATAGGTTGTCCACAGTTCATTTCCATGATTATCAAGTTTTGTCAGCGAGATATCATTCAGCCCAAAAGTTCCTGAATCTGAATTGCCTAAAACATAAATACTTCCTGAATTGATTTGTTTTACTGAACGGGAAATATCATTTCCGGAAGTACCAAAAACTTTTTCAAAGTAATCGGGTTGACCAAAAGAGTAAAATGGAATCAATAAAAAAAACAAAAAGTATTTCATTTTATTTTATTAAAAAAAGCCAATATTTATTGCAAATATTGGCTTTTTTAGTTGTCTTACTGTGACTTATTTTGACGTTACAATTAATTTTTTGGTAGTAATTGCTATGTTATCTACAACGATCGAATAGAAATAAACACCTTCATTCAAGTCGCTCACATTTAATCTAGCAACCCCTTGTTTATCAGCAATGGCAATTTCTTTAACAGATTTTCCTAACATATCGTAAACGACAATTTTTCCATGACTGTATTGCTCCTTCATTTCATAGCTTATAGAGGCAGTTGTGCTGGAAGGGTTAGGAAAGATCGATGAACTAATGATCGCTTGTTCTTCTTCATGGATTGCTGATGTACACATGTAATGAAGTGTTACGCGAGCTGTATCATTACTAGCTCCGGTATTATAAACCCGATACAATACATATATGTCGTTACAAATAGTCGGGCAAGCATCGTAGTGAGCTGCTATTCCATAAGTTCCTGGGCCGCTTGGTAAGATAGCACTTGCGCCTATTGATTCACTTGGACCTGTTGGAGTCCATGTTGGTTGTGTGTGCGGACTATAACACTGAACACCGGTACAGTAATATACATTTGCACAGGAATCAATTGGTGTAATCGTTCTGTTACATTGAAAATTTACGATAACTGCAGTTGTATTGTGTAATTCAAGATCATTTAAATTGGCAGAACCTGCAGTGATAGGAACAATAACTGTATCTCCTGTTACATCAATGCCACTGTCCCAAATATGGATACTTTGACCGAAACCGACAGATGCTATTAGGAATGCAAAAATAGAAGTAAGAATTTTTTTCATATTTTAATTTTTAAAAATGGTACTTTTCTAGATAACACTTACAAATTTAGTGTTTGTTTCAAACTATTCCAATAAAATTAATACAAAACTTAGTAAAATAAGGAAACGATTTGAAGCTATTATGGACATTCTGAAAAATCAAACTGTCCCAGCTCGTGTATTAAAAAAAATTGAAAAAAAAACAATAATTTGTCATATATTAAATTTTATTCTAAATTCGTAACTGATAAATTAAGTACACCAACAATTTTTATAATCCCTAAAATTATTTCGAAATGAAAAAAATTACACTATTAGTAGCCACTTTTGCAATAACAAGCATCGGGATGGCTCAATCACAAAGAACAGTGTTACAAGAAGAATTTACGCAAGCTTCTTGCGGACCTTGTGCTGCTCAAAATCCTGCATTTAATACCTTGTTGAATGCAAATACTACTAAAGTGGTATCCATTAAACACCAAACAAGCTGGCCTGGAGTTGACCCAATGAATGCACAAAACCCAACAGACGTTGCAACCCGCGTAAGTTATTATGGTATTTCTGGAGTGCCTGATGCCCCTCAAGACGGTGTAGAACCAGCTGGCGCAAGTTATCTTGGTGCTCCTGCAAATGTAACGCAAGCAATGATTGATGCAGAATATGCAGTATCATCGCCATTTACATTAACCATCAACCATACTTTTTCTTCTGACTACGATTCAGTGTTTGTAACATGTGTTATTACTGCTTCTCAAGCCTACACTTCAGTAGGTGCTTTGTATGCTAGAATTGCAATGGTTGAAGAAACAATTCATTTTAACTCTGCTCCAGGAACAAACGGAGAAACAGATTTTTATAATGTATTGCGTAAAATGTATCCATCTGCACTAGGAACAGCGCTTGCTGGAACATGGACAGCTGGTCAAACTCAAACCATTTCATTTGGAGCTCCAATCCCTTCCTATATTTATAGCAAAAGCCAAATAAAATTTGTTGCTTATGTGCAAAGTGATGGAGATAAACATGTTCAACAAGCAGGACAAGATGCTACACTAGCATTATCTTCTGATATTGGAACAACATTGATTACAGGTGTTCCTGTTTTCCAATGCTCAACTTCTTTCACACCAACGGTTACAATCAAAAACTTTGGTACAACAACTTTAACTAGCTGTACTATTAATTACAAAGTGGATGCTGGAACTGTATTAACAGCACCATGGACTGGTTCTTTAGCTACAGGAGCAACAACAAATGTTACTTTACCTGCTGTTACTGCTGCTGCCGGCGGACACACATTTACAAGCTACACTTCAGCTCCAAATGGTGGATTAGATTTTGATGCTGCAAACGACCAAAAAGTAAGCTCTTTCGCAATCGTTAGTGCTACCGGTTCGGCTGCGCCTTTAGCGGAAGGCTTTACAGCTGCTGCATTCCCTCCAACAGGGTGGTTCTTAAACAACCCTGATGGTGGTGGTACTTGGGCTAGACAAACTGGTGCTGGTGGATTCGGAACTTCTACAGCTTGTTCTAAGATCGATTTTTATAGCATTCCTGCTGGTGCAGTAGATGAATTCTATGCTAAAAACGTTGACTACTCTAGTACAGCAACTGCGACATTAACTTTCAATGTTGCTTATGCTCAATACTCTGCAAGTTATACGGATCAGTTAGATGTAGAAGTTTCTTCTGACTGTGGTGCTACATGGACAAATGTATATAGTAAAAATGGTACTGCATTAGCAACAAACGGTGGTGCATTTGTAACTTCAGCTTATACTCCAACAGCTACACAATGGAGACACGAAGTGATTAACTTAAATGCATTTGCTGGTCAATCTAGTGTTATCGTTAAATTTGTTGCTACCAGCGGTTACGGTAACAACGCTTTCATTGATGATATTAATTTGTTAAACGGTTCTGCTGGTGTTAATAACATCGCTGCTTTAGCTAACAATGTTTCTGTGTATCCAAATCCAATTTCAAACAATGCAACAGTTAACTTCAACTTGGTTGAATCTAACATGGTTACTATTGAAATGGTAAATGCACTTGGACAAGTAGTATCTTCAACTAATTTAGGAACATTAACTGCTGGTGAACAAAACTATTCATTAGATGCTTCTAATTTAAACAATGGTTTATACTTTGTAAACATCCGTGTTGGAAACAGCACAGTTACTAAAAAAGTATCTATCAATAAATAATAAATAGTACTAAAAAATAAATCAGCAGTTTGGCCTGTTATTTGACATTCCACTGCTGATTTATTTTTTTATTAATTATTAAAATTAAGATTGTATGAAAAAGATTGTACTTGGTTTGTTCGTGATCGGAGCGCTCGCTTCAGCAACAATTATTCAATCTTCCGAAGGAAGATCTATTCCTTCTGCTGATGTAAAAACAGTAGACGGAAAAACAATGAACACCTCTACGTTTGCCAATGATGGAAAGCCAATGATCATTGATTTTTGGGCCACCTGGTGCAAACCATGTAAAAAAGAATTAGATGCTATTTCAGAAGAATATGCTGACTGGCAAAAAGAAACAGGCGTAAAATTAATTGCCATTTCAATTGATGATTCTCGCAGTTCAGGGAATGCAGCAATGACTGCAAAAACGCATGGGTGGGATTATGAAGTATATCTTGATGAAAATCAGGATTTCAAACGCGCTTTAAATGTGGGAGATATCCCTCAGGTGTTTGTCGTAAATGGCAAAGGAGAGATTGTATGGCAGCACAATGGATATGTTGACGGTGGAGAAGCACACATTTTAGAAATTCTTAGAAAAGTTGTAAAAGGAGAAAAAATTACAGAATAAAAAATCAAGGCATTGTGATAAAAAAATATTTTCGACTGATCAAAGCAACTGCATTTATTGTAGCAGTAATCTATAGCAACTTAGCTGTTGCACAATTAAATTTAAATAATCTCAACAACCTTAACCTAGGGGAGGTGCATGGTAATTTTCAGGCCAATGCACAATACTACATCCCCGACTCAACAATTGGTGCTGCTGCTGCACCTGAAAAAATGTTAATGAATGGTTTCGCAAACATCATATACACAAAAGGAAAATTCACAGCAGGTATCCGCTACGAAACTTATCTGAATGGATTACAAGGCTACCCTACCGGTTACAAAGGAACAGGTATTCCATATCGTTTTGCAACTTATAAATCCGATGCATTAGAAGTTACTGTGGGTAGCTTTTATGAACAATTTGGAAATGGATTAACATTAAGGGCATACGAAGAGCGCAACTTAGGATTGGACAATGCATTGGATGGTGTTCGTTTAAAATTCGAGCCGTTCAAAGGAGTCTATTTAAAAGCCTTAGTAGGAAAGCAACGTACTTATTTTACAACAGCTGGTTTAGTGCGTGGTTTTGATGGAGAGATTCAATTGAATGAAGCATTTAAAAAATTAGCAGAGAAAAAAACAATTGTTACACTGGGTGGAAGCTTTGTAAGTAAATTCCAAACAGATGCGGACCCTACTCTTGTATTGCCCCAAAATGTTGGTAATTCCGCCGGTCGTTTTGAAGTGACAAGAAATAATTTTAGAATTAACGGAGAGTATGCCTACAAAATAAATGACCCTTCTTCCGATAATAATTTTAATTACAAATATGGTGATGCAGCGCTTTTACAAGCCAGCTATGCTGTAAAAGGATTCGCAGTGTCGCTGAGCGGATCACGCATTGATAATATGAGCTACCGTTCTGACAGAACAGCTCAACTCACAAATTTATTGATCAACTACATCCCTGCATTACCTAAGCAGCAAACATATAGCCTTCTTGCATTTTATCCATATGCTTCTCAATCGAGAGGCGAAATGGAATTTTCCAGCGAAGTAAAATATAAAATTAAAAAAGAAACAGCATTAGGTGGAAAATACGGAACAGAGATCACTGTGAATTTTTCTGGTGCCAATAGCTTAGACACCACTCAAATAAAAGGAACAGATACAAAACATTTAGGGTATACTTCTAATTATTTAGGGATAGGGAAAGAAGTGTATTTCAGAGATCTGTACGTGGAGATCACAAAAAAAATAAATAAAACCTGGAAAGGAACAATCGTATACGCGAACCAAGTTTATAATAAATCAATTATTCAAAAACCGGGTTCTCCTACTATTTATTCTAACATCATTGTAGCTGACATTACTTATAAATTAAAAGCAACAAGTGCTTTACGTTTAGAATTGCAAAACCTGCAAACCAAACAAGATCATCAGGATTGGGCATATGCCTTATTAGAATATACTATTAACGAAAACTGGTTTGTTGCTGCCGGAGATCAATACAATTATGGAAACAAAATTTCTCACGAACGTTACCACTACTATATGGGAAATGTAGGCTATACAAAAAATGCAAATCGTATTACATTAAGTTACGGAAAGCAACGTGAAGGAATATTTTGTGTTGGTGGCGTTTGCCGTAATGTTCCTGCTTCTAATGGAGTAACATTATCCGTAACAAGTAGTTTTTAATTTATAAAAATTAGACCATGAAAAAATTATTTATAGCTTCTTTTGTGTTTAGCTGTATTGTTTCAATCTCCTCTTGTGATTTTGTAACAATTCCTGAACAAGCAGGCACAACGGTTGATACAACAACCTCAACTGTTAAACACAAAGTATTAATAGAGGACTATACTGGTCATAAATGCACAGCTTGCCCTCCGGCTGCAGTAACTGCAAATACAATTATTGCTAACAATGGCGAAAATGTTATTGCCATTGGTGTACACGCCGGCTTTTTTGCATCTCCAATGACCACAGGAACGCAATACCTTCAAGATTTCAGAACAACAGCCGGGACAGCTTACGATACTTATTTTGGAATTTCAGCAATTGGAAACCCAAATGGAATGATCAACAGAAAAGATTATACAGCTTCAACAACTGTTCATGTTAAGTCTTATGGAACGTGGGCAGCAGAAGTGGCAGCAGAATTAGCGAAACCTGCTCTGGCAAAGATTGAATTTTCCAACACTTACAATACAACAACAAGGATTCTGAATTGTACAGTCAACGCTACATTTTTATATGACACCTTATCAGGCGGGCCATACAAATTAACTGCAATGATTGTTCAGGATAGTATTGTAGCAGACCAGTTAGATGCTGGCGTTTATGTACCTACCTATGTTCACCGACATGTGCTTAGAGACAATATTAATGTTAATGGAACGTGGGGAGACGATTTAGTAACAGGGACCTTGGTAGCCAACACTGTAATTTCTAAAAATTATGTGTATACATTACCTGCTACCTATCCAGCTGCCGGGGGGCCTAGTTCAACGGTTTGTGATGCTAATCACTGTTATGTTGTTGCATTTATTTATAATGATGCTACAAAAGAGATATTGCAAGTAGAGGAAGCAAAAATAATTCCCTAGATAACAATTTTTCTAATTGTATGCGCGCCTGCATAATTTGTGCAGGCGTTTGTATTTTATTTAACTTTGTCACTATGAAAAGAATCCTATTTATAGTATTGTCTATCGCCTGTTCGACATACCAGTCAAGCGCACAGGAACGATTTAAGGCAGGACTAAAAGTAGGGGTGAGCACCAGTCAAGTAGAAGGCGACACCTATGGAGGTTTTGATAAAGCAGGATTTGATGGCGGTGCAAGCATCCATGTAAAATTCAATAACAAGTGGAGTGCTCAATTAGAAATGCTTTTTGTCCAGAAAGGCAGCAAACATGTGGGAGATGCAAATAAAGGAGATTACAGTTATTATTTAATGCAATTAAACTATATTGAAGTTCCTTTGTTAATACAATACACTCAAAAGAAATTTACCTTTGAAGCAGGACCAGGATTTGCTTATTTAATTAGTGGAAAAGAATATGATGGAGTTGGTCTTATTGTGAATGCATTGCCTTTTTATAAAACAGAGATGAATGCTAGCATAGGAATTAATTACAAAGTTTATAAAAATTTTGGTATCAATTGGCGATTTACAAATTCGCTTTTACCAATAAGAGGATTTTATTCAGGAGCAAGTACCTGGTACAACCCGGGGCAACGCAATAACGTTATTTCATTTACAGCAACTTATACCTTTGGAAGTGCAGAAACAGAATAAACATAAAATAGTAATTGCAATTACTGGTGCCAGCGGTTCGATCTATGCAAACATTTTACTGCAGAAATTACATCAGCTGAAAGATCAGATAGAAACTGTGGGGATTGTGATGAGTGACAATGCAAAAGATGTTTGGAAATTTGAACTTGACAATTCCGACTATGAAAATTTCCCTTTCAAGATCTATGACAAAACCGATTTTTTTGCTCCGTTTGCTTCCGGCTCCGCAAAGTTCAACACCATGATTATTTGCCCTTGTTCTATGGGAACGTTAGCAAGAATAGCAAGTGGTATTTCCAACGATTTAACAACCCGTGCTGCAGATGTTATTTTGAAAGAACGCAGAAAATTGATCCTCGTCACTCGCGACACCCCTTTAAGCCTGATTCATATCAACAATATGAAAACAGTAACAGAAGCAGGTGGAATTATTTGTCCTGCTAGCCCCTCTTTTTACAGCAAACCTAAAACTCTTGAAGACCTTGCCGCTACTGTTATTGATAGGGTTTTGGATTTAGCTGGGTTGGACCAAAGGAGCTATCGTTGGGGAGATAATGCTTAAACTAAAGAAACTAAAATTTTTATCATTTTTTAACACGCTTTATTCTGCAAATTGTTTGACTCTGAAGTAACTTTGGCCGTGACATTTCGTTGAAGTAATAGTAAATTAGTATAACAGAAATTAATACTCTCTTAATACAACAGCATCATGTTCGAATTAAGTAAAAATATACTTGAAAAAGTGAGTTTTGATAAATCGCTCTTTCGCAAAGAATTGACCAAAGCTGTTAAATGGCTGAAACCAGAAGAGAAAGGATTATTGATGATTTGGTGTTTAACAACATTCGGACATCAATACAAGGATGTGATCAACGAAGTTTATAAGTCGGTGATTAAATCGTAAGCCTTCGTATTCGCTTCTAGCGACAGGCTTTAATTTATTTTAAAAACGCTAGGTTCCTTATTAGTCCGCTGAATTTTGTTCGCTTTACTGCTGAATTCTTAAACACTCGTTTAAACGTTTCTTCTGTCAATTCGTACCAATCATCCTTTTTCATTTGTAGCAGCTCGCCATTCGCCTGGAACAACGGCTCTGTGTGCGGTTTTGAAAACCGGTTCCAGGGGCAAACATCCTGACAAATATCACAACCGAAAGCCCAATTATCAAATTTGCCTTTTACACCATTCGGAATATTTTCTTTCAGCTCTATGGTAAAATAAGAAATGCATTTGCTACCATCCACCACATAAGGTGCAATAATGGCGTCAGTAGGACATGCATCGATGCATTTTGTGCAGGTGCCGCAATAATCTTTTACAGCATTATCGTATGCTAATTCCAGATCAATAATTAATTCTGCAATAAAATAAAAGGAGCCGCTTGATTTATTGATAAGATTGCTGTTTTTACCGATCCAGCCTAAACCGCTTTTTTTTGCCCAAGCCCTATCTAAAACAGGTGCTGAGTCAACAAATGCGCGTCCATCCACTTCACCAATATTTTCTCTGATAAATTCCAACAAGAGATTTAATTTTTCTTTTATCACATCGTGATAATCTTTCCCATACGCATATTTACTAATCTTTGGCGCTGCAGCATCTTTTTGTTCTTCGGAGGGATAATAATTCAACAACAACGAAATGACTGATTTTGCTCCAGGAACAAGCAACCGCGGATCCAATCGTTTATCAAAATGATTTTGCATGTAACTCATTTGTCCATGCATATTTTTGTTCAACCAATTTTCTAAACGGGGGGCTTCTTCTTCTAAAAAATCTGCTTTGGAAATACCAACATAATCGAAACCTAAACGTTTGGCTTCAGATTTTATAAGTTTAGTATTGGTGGCTAACTGGTTCAAAATGGTTAATTAATTTAATCAAACTCCGTCTGGGCCTCGAAATTTTTTTTCTGAAAAGAAGAATACACGAGCTGACAAGCTAAGTTATTTTGCGTCCAAACAAAGGGGGTATATCGAGAAATGGTATCATACCAAAAATCGGTTCCTGATCTCATTTAATCGGTATCAAATAAGCTTCCTTTATGAGCACGTGGGATTTTTCCAAGATGTTTGTATGCAAGTTCTGTTGCTTCACGTCCGCGCGGTGTGCGCACCAAATAACCTTCTTGAATTAAAAATGGTTCATATACCTCTTCAATCGTTCCGGCTTCTTCCCCAACAGCAGTAGAAATAGTTGTTAGTCCAACAGGCCCTCCTTTAAATTTTTCGATCAAGGCAGAGAGGATCCTGATATCCATTTCATCCAATCCATTCTTATCTACATTCAATGCAGAAAGTCCGATATGTGCTATTTCTAAATCAATAGACCCATTGCCTTTTATTTGCGCAAAATCGCGGATACGTCTTAATAAAGCATTTGCAATACGGGGAGTTCCTCTGCTTCGTCTGGATATTTCTGCAGCAGCATCGTCTGTAATTGGAACATTTAAAATGCTAGCGGCACGTATAATAATTTTCTTCAATAGTGCTGAATCATAATAATTCAAACGCGAATTAATTCCGAAACGGGCACGCAAAGGAGCAGTCAACAAACCGCTTCTGGTTGTAGCGCCTATCAATGTAAATGGATTTAATTTGATCTGAACACTGCGCGCGTTAGGGCCGCTATCAATCATGATATCGATCTTATAATCTTCCATGGCAGAATACAAATACTCTTCAACAATCGGACTTAAACGGTGAATCTCATCAATGAATAATACATCGTATTCTTCCAAATTCGTAAGTAATCCGGCTAGATCACCAGGTTTATCTAAAACAGGACCTGAGGTTATTTTTATATTTACTCCTAATTCAGCAGCAACAATGTTCGCTAAAGTAGTTTTTCCTAATCCGGGAGGGCCGTGCAACAGAACATGATCAAGTGCTTCACTACGCTGTTTAGCAGCTTTTACAAAGATCTTTAAATTTTCTACTACTTCATACTGACCTGTAAAATCTTCAAATTCTGCAGGACGCAAAACCTTCTCAAACTCTTTTTCGGAAGCGCTTAAATTTTCAGACTCTGGATCTATATTCGGATTCATCGATGTATTCAATTTTCAAAATCAAAGATACAAAAAAAGCACTCCGATGTGGAATGCTTTTTCGCTTTAAAACAGGAATGCTAACTATTTTAGCATTATGCTTGTTTGACCAACAATAACATCGTCACAGATAATATCTACTAAATATTTACCCGGTAAAAAACCAGTTGGACTTGGACATAAAACGTCAACTGCAACTTCTTCATTTTTATAATTCACGTCTTGTTTGGCAGCAAAATAACCTTTTGAGCCATTGAATTTAACCATGTTACCTTCATCAGCCGATTTGCAAATTTCTTTACCATCAGGAGAAGTCAATCGCACATAAACAGGCTTTACTCCACGCTTAGCAATTTTATTCTCACCCAAAACAAAGGAAACTTTTAAGCGTTCCACACGAGAAGCTTTTGTTGTTTCTACTTCTTTTTTACCACCGGACTTGAACTTGACCCCTTTTACAGTCGGGTTTTCTGCCTTTAAGATAGACCCCATATTTACTGTGCTTTGCAACACATCTTTATCCTTAGAAAGTTGTGTCGTTTTCACTTTTTCCTTATTAAGATCTACCGCTATTTTTTCTTTCTCTGCAATAACTGTTTTATTAAGGGTATTCAAAGAATCGATCTCCACAACATAATGCTGCATGATCTTACGAAGTGTTTGTGTTTCTCTTCTCAATTTAGAAATGATATAAGCATCATCCTTATGTTTTTCCGCCTGAATAATTAATTCGGCTATTTCAGCTTTCTTTGCTTCCAGATCCGCCTGAAGGCTTTTATCAGATGTTTGCAGCGTTGCGTATTCTTGTTGTAATGACAAGAGATCGGCTTTTACATTATCGCGCTCAACAATCACTTCTTGTTTTTCAACAACTACCGTATTCGCTCTATTTTTTTCTTGCCACCATAAGTAGGCGAATGTTGCATTTCCAACAAATAATAATGCCAAGAGAAGCAGCAAAATTTTATTGTTCGATTTTTTTTCTTCTTGATTAGGTTCCATAATTAAATCATTGTTTATTTTCGATACACAAAAGTAATGCTTTTTAACGTTATCACACAACAACTATGCTGAACGACTTTATTTCACTGATATTTCCTCAAGTTTGTGTCTCTTGCGGAAATAGTTTATACAAAAACGAGCAAACTATTTGCACCTATTGCATATATCATTTACCAAAAACCAATTTCCATTTGGATAACGACAATCCTATTGCAAAAATTTTCTGGGGACGAATAAATATTCACTCCGCTGCCGCTTTTTATGGTTTTAATAAAGGAGGCAAGGTGCAACATCTTATTCACCAGCTGAAATATAAAGGCCATAAAGAGATTGGATACACGATAGGGAAACTATACGCTTTCGATTTAAAACAAAGTGACTATTTCAATACCGTACATGTTGTTATCCCTGTTCCATTGCATCCGAAAAAAGAAAAGAAAAGAGGGTATAATCAGAGTGAATCGTTTGCCCAAGGATTAGCAAGCGTGATGGATGCAGAAGTGAATTTTACCAGCTTATTCCGTGCCAATGAATCACAGACACAAACCAGAAAATCAAGGTTCAGCAGATGGGAAAATGTGGAAACAATCTTTCAATTAAAAAACGCAGAATTCTTAGCGGGTAAACATATTTTATTGGTAGATGATGTGATTACAACAGGAGCTACCCTTGAGGCTTGTGCTCAAACATTGCTGAAGATCCCGGATGTTAAGATCAGCATAGCAACCATTGCGTATGCTCATAACTAGACTCTTTCCGAACGGTTTTGCGAGGAACATTTTACTCAAAAACCTTTTCATATCTTTGTAAAAATCATCAGAACTAATAATGGCCGAATCATTCACCGTTTCCGGGACAACTAAAAAGGAAAAATACGAATCACTACTGCCTCAGATTAAGGCATTGATCGAGGGAGAAAATGATACAATTGCCAACCTTTCAAACATCATGGCAGCCTTAAAATACGGAATGGATTTTTTCTGGGTAGGAATCTATTTTGTGAAGAACGACCAATTGGTTCTGGGACCATTTCAGGGACCTGTTGCTTGCACACGCATTGACTTTGGAAAAGGAGTTTGTGGTGCGGCATGGAAAGAAAAGAAAACAATTATTGTTAAGGATGTAGATCAGTTCCCCGGTCACATTGCTTGCAGCAGTTTATCAAAGTCCGAAATTGTGTTACCCTCATTTGGGAAAAACGGAGACGTTAATTTGATCTTGGATATAGATAGCGAACATCTTGCTACCTTTGATGAAACAGATCGCTTTTATTTGGAACAAGTGATGGAATTGATTGGAAAATGTTCCGCTGTTTGATGAACCTATTTTGTGATGAAAATATTTAATTAAAAGAATACGTGATGCGCTCGTTTAAATTTTTTAAAATTAAACTACTACCAACATTTGCATACCTGCTTATCTGTATGCTGCTTTTTTCATGTGCACAAGTGGTAGCTCCGGGTGGTGGGAAAAAGGATACAACTCCTCCAAGAATTACAAAATACAATCCCGATAGTGCTTCTATTAATTTTACCTCGAAAAATATTTTAATGAATTTTGATGAATTTATTCAATTGAAAAATTTGAATACTCAATTGATCATTTCGCCACCACTTATTAAAACTCCTGAAATAACATTAGAAAAGAAAACACTTTCCATCGTTTTCGATCAGGATGAAGTTTTAAAACCAAACACGACCTATTGTATCAGCTTCGGAAATTCGATTCAGGATGTGAATGAAAGTAACCCGATTGAAAACTTTAAATACATATTTTCTACGGGAAGTTTTATTGATTCACTGACTTTAAAAGGGAAGGTGCAAAATGGATCTAATCTTACAACAGAAAAAGGAATTGTTGTGATGCTATACAGCGATTTTTCTGATAGCGCTGTCTACAAAGGACAACCAGATTATTTTGCAAAGACCAATGCTGACGGAACATTTCAGATCAATAATATAAAAGCTGGGAAATATAAGCTGACCGCTTTAAAAGATGTAAATGCCAATTATAAATACGATGGTGAAACGGAGATAATTGGATTTGTAGATGCTCCAATTGACATGACAGAAAAGAATACGATTCTGATCGATCTGTTTCAAGAACCCGTAAAAAAAGTTTATTTAAAAAAGCATAGTCATGATTCCTATGGAAAGATAACCTTTGTCTTCAATCAAGGTTCCGACAGTATACGTGTCAACCTATTAAACAATGATATGAAAGGCGTTCAGGAATTTTTAGAATTTTCGAAAAATAAAGACACATTGGTTTATTGGGTAAAGAATTTTATGAAAGACTCTCTGATCATGCAGGTGAACAATGGAAATATAATTTTGGATACTGTTGAATTCAAATGCATCAAAATGGAAGAAGCGTTAACGTCCAAAAAAAACCCATTGAAATTAGACGTTCTTAACAGTCCGAATGGGAATCAAGCATTTGATCTGAATAGGACATTTTATTTAAAATTTAATCACCCAATTAGTTCATGGGAAAAAGGGGATATCCCTTTAAAGGAAGATACGATCCCTCTTGTTAATAAAGCATCCAGTCTCCACTATTCCATAGAAAACGAAACGGTATCAATTGTAAAATGGGATACCACCTTAGGATTAAAAAAATCTGTAATAAATGTAGAAGGGAAATCTTTAGCACATTGGAAAGAAAACACGAACTATCATTTATTAATTCTTCCCGGAACGTTTACCGATATTTTCGGATTAACAAATGATTCCATTAAAATAGATTTCAAAACAAAAGAAGAAAAATATTACGGAACAGTTAAACTTAGCATTACTATCCCTGACACCAAGACGAACTATATTGTTCAGCTGCTGGATGAAGGCGGCAATATGTTGAGAGAAGACAATATTACCAAGTCGCAGGTAATTAACTACGACTATTTGTATCCACGAAAATACAGGTTAAAACTTATTTATGATGAAAACAATAATCATAAATGGGATACAGGAAATTACTTGAAACATGTACAACCAGAAAAAGTAATTTACAATTCTGAACTGATCAATATCCGCTCTAATTGGGATGCAGAACTGGAATGGAAGATAGAGTAATGTTATTACTATTCCCTCGCATTGACATCCTTAATTACAGAATCGTAAACTCGTCGGAATCTAACAGTGCAGGAAATGTTTTCCGAAATTCAACTAACTCAGAATAATTCAAAAGGGTTGTTTCAATTGTATCCTCGTTCGATTTCATTTTGCTGATCGGTTCCCCTTTTGGATTCAATACAAGCGAATCGCCGGAATGGGAAATATCATTGCCGTCATTGCCAACACGGTTCAAGCCAACTACATAACTTTGATTCTCAATAGCGCGGGCAACCAACAATGACTTCCATGGATACGCTCTTCTTTCGGGCCAATTGGCAACATAAATTAATACATCATACTGCTCCTGTTTTGTATTGCGTGCCCATACAGGAAAGCGCAGGTCGTAACAAATAAGCGGACATATTTTCCATCCTTTTAATACAACAATTATTTTTTTATCCCCATACCCGTAATGATTGTCTTCATCACCCATTCGGAACAGGTGTCTTTTGTCATACGTGCTGAAGGCGCCATCAGCATTCATCCACACCAAACGATTAAAATATTTTCCTGCTTCTTCACAAATAAAACTTCCGGTGATGACACAATTTTTTTCTTTCGCTTTTTGTTTCATCCAATTTATTGTGGCACCACTCATGGGTTCAGCAAACTTCTCGGGGCTCATGCTGAAGCCGGTCGTGAACATTTCTGGAAGCACAATCAGATCCGTTGCTTCAGAAATAGCTGCGATCTTGTGAGAAAACATTTCAAGATTTTTTGATTTGTCTTCCCAGTGTAAATCCGATTGGATGATGGTTATTTTTAAATCATTCATAAGAGCGGTATTTTTATTAGCGCGTTATTGCAAACAAAGAGAAACAATTCAGCATAGTGAGAATGGCATACCAGCAGCTCCCTCACAATGTCTTGCAAATTTATATTCTATTCAAAATGGCGGCAGCTTTTTCCAACGTCTCTTCTTTTTTCGCAAAACAAAAACGCAATACATTGTTATCAATTGATTCATGATAAAAAGCAGAAATAGGAATAGATGCAATCCCGAATTCTTTTGTTAAGCGCACTGCATAGTCGGCATCTTTTTCTTTACTCATCTTCTGATAGTTTAACAGCTGAAAATAGGTTCCTGCAGAAGGAGTGAAATCAAATTTAGAATTTCTGATAAGGCTGATAAAATAATCACGTTTCTTTTGATAGAAATTTCCCAACTCCAAATAATGTTCCTTTTGCTTTAAAAATTCTGCTAAGGCATATTGTATAGGAGTGTTACAAGAAAAAACCAAAAATTGATGAACCTTCCTGAACTCACTCATTAAATTTTTGGGTGCTACCACATATCCCATCTTCCAACCTGTTGCATGATATGTTTTCCCGAAAGAAGAAATGATAAAACTACGTTCCGCCAGCTTGGGATAGCGGGCAACACTCTGATGTTGCTGCTGATCAAAAATAATATGTTCATATACTTCATCACTAATGATAACAATATCCGTATCGCGGGTTAATTTTTCAAGCACCAGCATATCGGTTGCCGACATGATACTCCCCGTAGGATTATGAGGAGTATTAATGATGATCATTTTTGTACGGTGATTGATCCTCTTTTTTACTTCTTCCCAATCGATCGAGTAATTGGGGGCTTTGAGTTGAAGATAAATGGTTTTTCCTCCATTCAGTTCAATGGCCGGTTGGTAACAATCATAGGCCGGTTCAAAAATGATCACCTCATCCCCTTCTCTTACCATAGCAGAAATAGCTGTATATATTGCCTGGGTGCCACCTGCAGTAATAGTGACCTCCGTTTCTGGATCATATTTTTCTCCGTAAAGCGCTTCTGTTTTTTGAGCCAATATTTCGCGCAATGCAATAAAACCAGCCATGGGGGCATATTGATTATTACCGGCTTTCATGTATTTATTCACAAGCGAAACCAGCTCTTCGCTACAATTGAAATCAGGAAAACCCTGAGAAAGGTTGATCGCATTGTTGTCAGCAGCCAATTTACTCATAACAGTAAAAATGGTCGTTCCTACATTCGGAAGCTTGCTATTTATTAAATTCGGATAATGCATAGGAGGCGATTTAAAGTTTAAAGATAAAATATTAATGAGTGAGACAGAAATTATTGAGAATTAATTGTTTCCATAAAAAGTTTATCTTTGCGGACTAAAAATTTAAAAAATTGATATCATGACAATTGAAAACAACTCGGTAGTTTCTGTAAACTATACCCTTTCAGTAAAAGAAACTGGTGAACAAGTAGAACAAACAAGCAAAGAGCATCCTTTCGTATTTATATTTGGGACAGGTGGATTGTTGGAAGATTTCGAAAACAATTTACGTGGAAAAAAAGCAGGCGACGCCTTTGATTTCTTCATTGAACATTCACGTGGATATGGTGTTCGCGATGAACAGCATGTAGTAATGATTCCTGCAGAAGCTTTTTCTTCAGAAGATGGGAAGTTTGACGAAGAAAATGTTAAGGTTGGAGTAACTCTCCCAATGGTTGACAATGACGGAAACCGATTGTATGGAAAAGTAATGGAAATTACTGCCGAACATGTAAAAATGGATTTTAACCATCCATTGGCTGGAACTGATCTTCATTTTAAAGGTGAAGTATTGGAGATTCGCCCGGCAACAGAAGATGAGTTGGCTCATGGTCACGTTCACGGAGAACACGGTCATCAACACTAAGCTTTCAGCTTCGTGCAAAACGATAACTGATTCACTATTAATATTTAAATTGGCAGCAGCAATATAAATTGACTGCTGCCAATTTTATTTTATTCAACCTATGTCGTTAGAATTACGCAGACCAGATACTACTGAATTCAAACAGATCCGTGACCACATCCGCGAATTTGAACTGGACGACCGCGAATTAATGCAAGAAGAATTTACTGCTGCTTTCAGGAATAAGGAACTGGTAGGATTTGGACGATTAAGAAAACACATCGATTGCACCGAACTGTGTTCGCTAGGAGTAGTGACAAGCCATCGTAAAAAAGGGATTGGAAAAGCCATCGTTCTGGAACTCATAAAAAGATCGGAAACCGAAATTCACCTGGTTTGTATCATCCCTAATTTCTTTAGCCCCTTCGAATTTAAGATCGTTGAAAATTTTCCCGCTTCTATTCAAAACAAGATCGAGTACTGCACTTCCGAACTAGTTGTTCCCGAAAAATATGTAGCGATGTTGCTACAAAAATAATCCCTGCAAAACTCCTTTATTCAGATTTTTCAACCTGTTCAATATCAAAAATCTGTTTTGATTTGACTAATTGCGTTCATGCAGCAACAGCTTTAAACAACAATTAAACAACATTATTATGCATGATTAATAAGATATAAAAGCCAATTAAAAAGTTTTTATAGCAATTTACAGACAAATTTTCATAGATTTGAGTGGATTTTAACAATTAAGCTCTGCTTTATGAAAAAACTATCTGCCGATGAATTCGATCAATTGCCTATTAAAGGGAAAGGTCGTAGCTCTCATGTATTTAATTCCATTGTTAATTTACAAATTGGCGAAGCGCTGTTAATTGAACAAAAAGATTGGAAACGCAAAGCTAGTCCCAGCACATTAGTCCGATACATTGAAAAGAATCATGACATGAAATTTACTTGCGGTTCAATAGCAGGAGGCAGTGGCTGGGCAGTGAGACGAATTGATGGATTAACAAAAGAGACCGGAGCAAAAGAGTCTTCTGCTCCAGAACAAAAAGTGCCTGAACATGAACGCTTGCAACTCAAATCTGACTTGACTGTATTTTACCTTGGCAGAATAGCATTCCACAAGATTGAACTGATCGAAGATTCCATCAAAGCTTCTGTTGATTATTTTTGGAAAGCAGAAAGCGCAAGGGTGCAGGAGCTCTTCTATGAAATCATTAAAAGCCTTGAAGAACAAGGCCATATTGTTATAGAAAATGAGAAAACGTATATCCCTTTGAGAAGAAATTAACTATCGATACATACAATGCGGCCCAATACAAACGTTGACTGCCAAAACAGAAATCAATAAAAAAGAAACATGAATATAACTATCATAGGAGCCTCGGCTGGATTGGGATTAGAAACAGTAAAAAGAGGGTTAACTAGAAATCATTCGATCACCACCCTTTCTCGATCTGAAATTAAACTAGAAGATAAAAAATCGCTAAAGATGATTCTAGGTGATGCAACAAATAAAGCGGACCTATTCCATTCAATCCAAAACGCAGATGCGCTAATTATAACATTGGGCACGGGGAAGAATATGAAAGCGACTACCCTTTTTTCAGATTTTGCAAAATTAATTGTGGAATTACATCGAGCGAATAAAATAGATATTCCATTCATTTTTGTCACAGGATTTGGAGCTGGAGAAAGTAAAAATTATGTTTCTTGGCTTGTAAAGCTGTTTTTAAAATACTTTTTAAAAGATGTTTATGCTGACAAAACTAAAATGGAAGAAATTATCACTCATTCAGATCTGAATTGGACAGTTGTGAGACCAGGAAGGCTATTAGATAAAGAATTGACAGAGAAATACCGTATTGAAAACAAATTATTCAAAGGGATTAATATTGGCGGAATTAATAGAGCTGACGTAGCAGACTTTTTAATAAAACAAGCAGAAAAACAAACTGAATTAAAACAGTACATTGCTATCTCTGAAAAATAGGATAATAATAGCTCCAAAACGCTATTTTAAAATCTCGAAAGTAAATCCATTTTCTTTTGCCCAATCAATAAATTTAGGCAAGGTATATTCCAAATTTTTTTGGGCTTTCACATTGTCATGAAAAACAATGATAGAACCATTTCTCACATTGCTTATTACATTCTTTAGGCAACCTTCCGGGGATGTTTTTTTATCATAATCACCGCTTAATACATCCCACATAATGATTGAATACTGTGCACTAAGGTGTTTGATCTGCGATT
This sequence comes from Bacteroidota bacterium, assembly GCA_947449315.1. GTDB lineage: Bacteria > Bacteroidota > Bacteroidia > 2-12-FULL-35-15 > 2-12-FULL-35-15 > 2-12-FULL-35-15. Next base: position 92,710 of record CANFRC010000004.1, on the reverse strand, counting down.
TTTTTGCACGGCCATAAGGTGGGCGAAATAATTTTGAATCAACCACCTCCGCACATTTTTTTACATTCCTAATGTATGTTTTTGAATGCGAATTCCATCCTTTCAAATGATTAAAGGTGTGGTTGCCCACTGCATGTTTTTCTTCCAGAATTCGCTGATAAATGGCCGCATGTTTCACTACATTTTCTCCCACACAAAAAAATGTTGCTTTCGTTTCCGATTCGTTCAAAATGTCCAAGATCCACGGAGTAACTATCGGAATAGGACCATCATCAAATGTCAGATAAATTTTTTTTTCTTTGACAGGGATGCGCCATATCGCTTTCGGATATATTTTTCTGAGTAAAAATGAAGGTTGTACAATATACATGAATGAACAGGCTATAAAATAAAACGCTCCGGAATAAAATGATTCGGGAGCGTTTTATTTTTTCATTTCAAAAAATTATTAACGTTCTTGTTGCGAAGCAGGTGTCAAGTTATATCTTTCGGAAAGCTGACTGTATCGAGCTTCCAATGCTTTATCCAACGCATCTTGCTTGAAATATTTTGCGAAAGAAATAAGTTGCTCCATAATTCCCTGCGCTTGTCGCAATTCACTTCTATAATAGGCAAGTTGTTTTCTGTCTAACGAATAGTAGTAATTGATATCATTTTCATAATTATCAAACAATCGTTTCGACAATCCATTTGCTTTTTCCATTGCACCCGCTTGGTAATAAGCCAATGTGATGGAATAAACTGTTGCGTCGAAAGGAACATTTTCCTGTGGTGTAACCTCCATGCATTTATCCAATACCTTAATCGCCTTATCGTTTTTCTTTTCATCAACCAACGCTGCAGCGAGTGTTCCTGCGCTTCTGCGGACATTCAACGCACAAGAAGATAAGAACACATTATCCAGATACGTTCCTTTGATATCCATACTTCCCCACTTGAATTTATTCATGAAGTTATCGTACATGATGTCAGTAGCAACTCGCGTTTCCTGCTGCGATTCCTGTTCGTTCTGTTTTATCGGAACGAGTCGGTAAGCCAAACCTTCCTGCTGCAAATAAGGAGCTAGATTCAGGTAAGAACTTGGAGGTGCAGTAGCAGCAAAATAAATAGGACGTTTCCAATTATTATTTGCTAATAAGTCAAGCACCATCAAGTCGTTTTTACCAAGGTAGCTTCCTGGTGCTGTCCATTCGATATTTTTTACGATACGTCCGGCCAATGCTTTCGGAACTGTTCCATTATCAACTACCAGAGCACTATCTACCGACACACTCATGTTTTTTGTCGGACAGAAGTTGTACCAAGTATCTTTCGACACTTGAACTTTGTGATCGGTATCATCGTGCTTCATAAAATCAACAAGATCTCTCACATCGATAAATCCTTGAACTTTTTTACCTTGATAATCGCTGAAGAAAGTAGCTTCACGTGTTCCCTGACGGTATTGATCTTTCGACAAAGAAAAAGGAACTGGGTCTGAGTCATATGCTTTATGCACCATTTGATCGATATACCAATCGGTATTCAAAAGTTCCAGACAGATCACACGCACATCCGTACGAATACCTTCTACCTCTTGCGCATACCAAAGCGGGAAGGTATCGTTGTCTCCATTGGTGAATAAGATGGCATTCTTCGCACAAGAGTTCAGATAATTGGCAGCGAAATCGCGGGCAATATATCTGTTCGATCGATCATGGTCATCCCACTCTTGGTTCGCCATTCTTGCTGGCACAGCCACTAAACACAATGCTGTTGCTGCAATAGCGCTAGTTGTTTGAGCTGTATATTTACAGATAAAATCATAAATGGCTAATACGCCTAACCCGATCCAGAATGCAAACGCGTAGAACGATGCTGCATAGGCATAATCCCGCTCACGTGGCTCCATTGGTTTTTGATTCAGGTAAATTACAATGGCAACACCGGTGAAGAAGAACAAAAGTCCGACAACAGCAGCGTTACGTTTGTCTTTTTTGATGTGGTAATACAAGCCTATTAATCCTAAGATCAGAGGAAGCGCCCACAAAATATTTTTTCCTTTATTGTTATCTCTTCCGTCCGGCAATCCTTGTTGAACTCCTACATTCGGATTTTCAAATACAGGTAACCCGCTTATCCAGTTGCCATCAGTAGAGTTCCCGTGACCTTGAATATCATTTTGACGGCCTACGAAATTCCAAAGAAAATAACGGGAATACATTTGTCCGATTTGATATACAAAGAAGAATTTCAGGTTTTCGCCAAACGTAGGAATATCAGCCGAAGTAGGTTCTCCTGTTTGCGGATCGGTAATGGTTTTGTGTTTATAATTTCTTGGATTGGTCCATCTTTTATAGCCTGCAACGTGTTGCGACTGGCTGCTCCACATACGAGGGAAGACGGTACAAAAATCGGGATCGTACACTGGAAGAGAATTTTTTCTGTCGTCAACAATAACATACTTCCCTTTTATCATATCCTGCGCATACACAGGGTTTCCATCTTCATACGAAATAGTAGGAGCAGAAAAATACTGCCCATATACAATTGGCCAGGTACCATATTGCTCACGATTCAAGTAGGATAATAAGTTTACGGCATTCTCCGGGTTGTTCTCGTCCATCGGAGGATTCGCTTGCGAGCGGATCACTAATACTAGGAAGGTAGAATAGCCAATTAAAATAACGGTGAAACAAAGTATGATGGTATTCATGATCGGCTTGATCTTTTTTGTTGTGTAACGCAAACCCCAAACAATACCGCCTATTAAAAGGATACCGTATAAAATGGTACCGCTGTTAAAAGGTAATCCTAAAGTGTTGACAGCAAAAATTTCAATGTTAGCAGCCAGTTTCACAATGATAGGGATAACACCGCCTTGTATTCCACCAAGAATAATGATGGAAATGATACCGGTAATTACTAAATTTTTGGCTGTTACTTTCTCGTGCTTTTTGAAATAATAAATGAATACAATAGCAGGGATAGCCAATAAATTCAACAAATGGACACCAATAGACAAACCAATTAAATAAGCGATCAAGATGATCCAACGGTCGGCATGTGGATTGTCGGCTTCGCGCTCCCATTTAAGGATACACCAGAAAACGATAGCCGTAAAGAAACTCGACATGGCATACACCTCCCCTTCAACAGCAGAAAACCAGAAAGAATCAGAAAAAGTATAGGCCAACGCACCAACAGCACCTGCACCGAATACGGCATACATCTGTCCGGTGGTAAATTCTTTCCCCTTATCCACTATTTTACGGGCCAATGCGGTGATCGACCAGAATAAAAACAAAATGGTGAATGCGCTACATAAGGCAGACATGGCATTGATCATTTGTCCTACTTTAGCTGTATCACCAAAAGCGAATAAACTGAAGAAACGACCAATTAAAAGGAATAAAGGAGCTCCAGGAGGGTGACCTACCTCTAATTTATAGGCACAGGCGATGTATTCACCACAATCCCAAAAGGAAGCCGTGGATTCCATAGTACTTAAATATGTAAAGGCAGCAACCAAGAAAACAAGCCAGCCAATAATATTGTTAAGACGCTGATAATTAGAGGTATTATTCATATTTTATCTTTTTATTGTGGTATTTTAATGCTTGCGAAGATAAATAATTAATTGATTAGGCAGATTTATTTTAAACCTAAAATTTGTTAATTGCCAATGGGCTTTGAAGCACTAAATTCAATAAGATTTCTAAATAAATTTTGAAGGTTAATTAAATTTATTATTTTTGCACCCCTAATCGCTTAAATGCGATCGTAGATTGTCCGATGGTGTAACTGGCAACACGTCTGGTTTTGGTCCAGAAGAGTCCAGGTTCGAGCCCTGGTCGGACAACAGAATAAAACAAAAAGCCCTTGACTTTCAACAGTTAAGGGCTTTTTGTTTTCTATCAATTCTCACACTTTTCAAACAATGCAGCTGATTCTATTTCACTGAACCAAGCAAAAGAATCATTTGAATACAGAATAAAAAAAGTCTCGCGAATGGCGAGACTTTTTTTATATACCCGATAACAGCTTGAAACCCTTGCCATGCACATTGATCAATTCGACATTTGTATCATCCTTTAAATATTTACGGAGTTTAGCAATGTATACATCCATACTTCTTCCGTTAAAATAGTTATCATCCTGCCAAATGGATTTCAATGCAAAGTTTCTGTCCAATACCTCGTTTGCATGTAAACAAAGTAATTTTAATAATTCTGCTTCCTTAGTTGTCAGCTTATGCTGAACACCTTTCAGATCAAGAATCTGGTGCTTATAATCAAATTTATATTCCCCAATAGTAAAAGAAGTGATATCAGAATTTTTAGATGCGTTACCTGCTGTTCTTCTCAAAATAGCTTTGATGCGCAACAACAACTCTTCCATACTGAAAGGTTTTGTGATGTAGTCATCAGCCCCAACCGAAAAACCTTCAATAGCATCTTCTTTCATTGACTTTGCAGTTAGAAACACAATTGGAATATTTGTATCAATTGCTCTAATCTCTTTTGCCAATGTATAACCATCCTTGATGGGCATCATCACATCCAGAATACATATTCCAAATTTATCTTTGGAAAAAAAATCGTACCCCTGTTTCCCATTTACAGCCAGAACAGTAGAATACCCTTTTGCTTCCAAATATTCTTTTAAAAGATTTCCTAGGTTAGCATCGTCTTCTACCAATAAAACTTTTGTATTTTCCATGCGATCGATTTTATAAATTAAAATTTGAATACCCCTTTAAGTGACTGTTTTATATGGTAAAAAAAGTGTGAACGTGCTTCCTTTCCCTATTTCACTATTCACAATGATGGAACCGCCATGTTTTTCAACTACTGCTTTCACATAACTTAATCCTAAACCAAACCCTTTTACATTATGAATGTTCCCGGTAGGAACGCGATACATCGTATCAAATATCCGCTTCTGATTTTCTTTATTGATACCAATTCCATTGTCCTCTACAGCAATAAATATTCCTTCATTACCGTTGCTAGTAGTGATCTTTATGAGCGGCTTTTCTTTTGAATACTTCAGTGCATTGTCAATCAAATTGAAGATGATATTTGTTACATGCACCCGATCAGCCATAATCATAGGCTCAGTCGCATTCAATTCTGTTTCAATTTCCCCTTCTTTGTTTTCAACCTGCAGTTTAATATTCTGAATTGTTTGTTCAATTAAATTATGGATGTCGATGTTTTGAACCTTCAGCTTAAATTGTCCTTTATCTAAAATTGCTGTTTGCAAAATGTTTTCAACGAGTAAACTCAAACGTTTGTTTTCATCCCCGATCATTTTTACATAGTTACTTACCCGTTCCTGAGATTTCTCAACCGACTTATCATTCAATACTTCAACAGCTAAAGAGATTGTAGATATTGGCGTTTTAAACTCATGCGTCATGTTACTGATAAAATCGTTTTTTATTTCCGACAACTTTTTCTGCTTAAAAATGGTGGAGATGGAATAGTAAAAAGAAAAGATCAACGTCATCATAAACAAAAAAGAAACAAGCAATAATCCCCACATGGAACTAAGCAAATACCTGTTTTGATTCGGAAAGAAAACAGATAAATATTGCGGTTTGATAAAAATATTATCAGGAGAAATATTTACTTGATAAGGAGGATTGTCTATCGCTGCTGGATTTTCAGATCCCACTGATGAATCAGCTGCAGCCTTTTTTTCGGCAACAACACTAAAAACATATTTAGCAGTGATTCCCTTTTCTAACAGTTCAACATGCAGAATAGAATCCAACAACAAAGTGTCGATCTTATGATTATAGTTATTGTATACATTGATACTTACCAGCTCGTCAAAAATGTCGTTAACCATTTCACTTTTATGCGAGTTCCAGTTTTGATTCGTCTCAATTCCACCAAACTGCTGAAAAAAAGTAGGGCCATCACTTTTGGCGCGTGCATCGAAATTGCTGGAAGCTGTATCACTTGAATAATCTTTCTGTCTCGTTTTTTTAACGATGATCCCATTAGAATCGGCAGCATAATCTTCCACAATTTTTACATTCACTTTGTTGTTTTGCAAAGCAAATGGATGTTTTTCAGTGATAGAATCTTTAATGAATTTGGAACTACTTTTTGGGGATCCATCAGCACTGTACCATAAGATTCCTTGCTTTCTGAATTTTATCTTTTTAGTGATCTTGGCAGCAGCCTGAAGTTTTTCCATTCGGGAAACAACATTCGTTAATGCTTCGTTCACGTTTTGTTCAAAGCGTTCTTTGCCTAAATCAATAGCGTTGCCAATCCAATATACCTGAATACCTATCAAGCCCATCAATGCGAGGCTTGCAATTACGGTGATTGTGCGAATACTGCTTTTATTCATCGTGCGTTTGAAACTATAACAAAAATAGGCGATTACAACAGAACGTTTAAGGCCTTAACATTATTTAACAGGTGTTAACACGTGTTTAACAGCCGCACTTGATTTTGCTCCTTATTTTTGGTGAAGTTATTTAGTTTTTAGTTTGTTTTGGAATATGAATGCTCATTGTTCTGAAATCTACATTCCCATCCAAAGATTTCGCACAAACAACCATGAAGAAAGAGGCTCCTCAAAGAGTCTCTTTTTATTTATATTTATTTAGTATTTTTACAATTAGCAGATCGAACAATTGGAGGCATTTCATCTTCGGTCAATAATACAAGTAAAACTATCAGCAGCATTCCATCCTATGCAAAAAATAAAAAACTATATCAACGGGGAATTAATTGAACCGACAAGCAAACAATACATCGACAACTACAATCCTGCAACAGGAAAAGTATATTCTCTGATTCCTGATTCAGATGCGATGGATGTTGAGTTGGCAACCAAAGCTGCATTAGCTGCTTTCCCTTCCTGGAGTAACACCCCAAAAGATGAACGTTCACGCATACTTCTAAAGATCTCTGAGTTGATAGAAAAAAATTTAGACCGGTTAGCTATTGCTGAATCTATTGATAATGGGAAACCTGTTTCATTGGCTAAACTGGTAGACATTCCTCGTGCGGCAAGTAATTTTCATTTTTATGCAACAGCTATTTTACATTTTGCTTCAGAAAGTCATGCGATGGAAGATACTGCAATCAATTATACTGTGAAAAATCCGGTTGGCGTTGCGGGCTGCATCTCCCCATGGAATTTACCTTTGTACTTATTCACCTGGAAAATAGCACCAGCAATTGCAACAGGAAACTGTGTGGTAGCAAAACCTTCAGAGATCACTCCTATGACAGCTTATCTGCTTTCTGAATTATGTATTGAAGCGGGTTTACCGAAAGGGGTGTTAAATATTGTACATGGTTATGGACACAAAGTAGGTTCAGCAATCACAGCACATCCTAACATACCATTGATCTCCTTTACCGGAGGCACAAAGACCGGCGCTGAGATCGCAAGAGTAGCGGCTCCTATGTTTAAAAAATTATCACTTGAATTGGGTGGAAAAAATCCAAACATCATTTTTGCTGACTGTGATTTTGAAAAAATGATCAAAACAACACTCAACTCTTCCTTCGCAAACCAAGGTCAGATCTGCCTATGCGGCTCACGTATTTTAGTGGAACGTTCTATCTATGAAAAATTTAAAACCGAATTTGTTTCTCGAGTTCAAAAAATGAAAGTAGGAAATCCGGCCGCCGAAGATAGTAGATTGGGTGCGGTGGTTTCAAAACCACACATGGAAAAAGTTTTGTCGTTTGTTGAATTGGCAAAACAAGAAGGTGGAAACGTGTTATGCGGAGGTTATCAAGTGAAACTTGAAGGTGAATTTTCCGAAGGGTATTATATTGCTCCAACCGTTATTGAAGGATTAACATATAACTGCAGAACAAACATGGAAGAGATCTTTGGGCCTGTTGTAACCATTATGCCTTTTGATACGGAAGAAGAAGCATTGCTTTATGCGAATGCAACGCAATATGGTTTGGCATCGATTCTATGGACAGAAAATTTAACGCGCGCACATCGCATGGCCAATACTATTCATGCAGGAATTGTTTGGATCAACTGCTGGTTGTTACGCGATCTGAGAACTCCATTCGGGGGTGTTAAAAGTTCTGGTGTTGGACGTGAAGGGGGTTTTGAAGCTCTGAACTTCTTTACGGAACCCAAAAATATTTGTTTAAAACTGAAATAGAATATTGAAATAGTTGATCAACTAGATGATGACAGGCAGAACAGTTAAAATTATAATAAAAAATAAAAAAATTGAATAATCTACTTATATATTTCCTGCCAATACACACGTCTTTTTGTAATGTTTTACTTTGCCCGACAGATCAAACACTTCGAAGTAAATGATATAAATTCCGATACGCGCTTTTTCCCTATCATTATCAATTCCATCCCAGGAGATTGTTCCTTTAACACCCAATAATTCATTCCGTGTAAGGAATTTTACAATTCTTCCTTTGCTATCGTAGATGGTCAAATTTGCAACAAATCCGGGGGTATCAAAATGATAATTGATATTCACTACATCATTTATTCCATCTTCATCTGGAGAAAAAATTTCTGGTGTTATTTCAATGGCGTTATCTGTTTCTCCTGCATCCTGGTATTGTGAATTTTTATATGCGGGGGTTGCAAAACCTACCGCTTCGGCTGCTGAATGCCAATTGGTTCGATCCTGTGTAGGACGATCAAAATTAATACGCTCTAAAGAAATACCTTTTGTGTCGGTTAATAAACCGAAATGCATGTTGTCATAATAGGTAAAATTATCTATGATACCTGTTGCAGTAGATAAACAAACCGTTCCGCCAGCAATACTCATAGTAGGTAGGTTTCCCATATCTAGAAACCCTTCCGGATTAGTAGTGGTGTTATTTGCTTGAACGATAGCCCCATTTTCGCTTAATACAATGTATTCCTGCGGAAAGATCAAATAGCCATCATTCGAAATCGTTTCGGGATTGGTGATTATATTCGTGATTGTATCATAGTTCGACAACGTGAATGTATTCAAATCAATAACTTTATTCGAACGGTTGTAAATTTCTACAAAATCATATCCGCCCGATTTAGGATCAAACATAATTTCATTAATCACAATATCATTTGCCACAGCAGGCTGAGGAATGGCAAACCGACCTGAATTGTCTGTGCCCAAAGCATTTCCTACACAATCGGTAATGGTATTGTTTACGGTAATGGTATAAATTGTTCCAACATTTAATACTGTTCCTAACGCTAACCGCACACTTTTATAATCAGGCGCTATTACCTTTACTTGGATTGGATTTCCTACACTGTTATCGATCAAGTAAATTGCTGGATTGATCATCGAGGTGCTATCCAACGCTTCGTTAAAATACAACTGAATCGTATCTGCCGCAATGACGCTAACACGCAAAACTTGTGGGGGTGTATGATCCGGATTGTTTGCATCAACTGAATTCTGAACACCGGGTGTTCCTCCATTTGAATTGGTTGAGGCACGCCAGTTCGATATTCCTGCACAAGGATTAGTAGGATCAATTTGTTCTAAACTGTAACCTCCATCTTTTTTTATCGGATCCTGATACCAGCTATCTGCATAAGAAACTGTTGAAACAATTATTCCATCAGGCGTTTTTAATGTAAGCGTTTGACCCGTATTCGTTAATGCGGGAAAACTCACTAATGCTGAAGCATTGATTCCGGGAGGCATTCCTGACAATCCGGAGACAGATGTTAAAACAATAAAGCTGTCGGCAGGAACAATAATTCCAGGTAACACTTTTGTGTTTGTACCGGCAGAAAATGTCCAATTATTAAGGTTGATGGGAAAGGCCGTTCGATTGAATAACTCTACATATTCATTATTCGGTAAAATTGTAACAACAGGATCTGGGTCAGCCATAATTTCATTGATCACAATGTCGAAAGGTTTGACCTTATAATAGGAAAACGTGCTTGATAGCGGAGAAAGGAGGTTGCCCGAGCAATCAGTAATATTGGTGAAGGTAAGTGTATATGTAGAATCAGACAGGAGAGCAGTACTCAAAAGAAAGTCGATACACGTGAGTGTTGCATTTGCATTTATTGATAAGGGATTCCCGATGCCGTTACTAATTAAATAATTGGATGGAATTGGTAATTGAAATGCATCAATCGCTTCCGAAAAACAAACAGTCATATGTGTTGCATCAACAACAGTAACACTTACACTGGTTGGTGGAATAAGATCAACAACCGTTGAATAAACGCTGTTTTGTATGCCGGGTGTTCCTCCAATTGCATTTGAGGATGCAATCCAATTGCTAGATACAGGACAACCTACGGGTGCATTCGGATTTACTAATTCGAGCGTCCAGCCACCATCTTTTTTGATAACATCCTGATACCATGCATCCAAATAATTTACTGAATCAATAACAGTTAATGTATTATCCAATAATTTTAAATTATCTCCAGCATTGTTCAAAGAAGGAAAACTGCTCAACCCAATTCGGCTGCCAAATGCTGTAAACAAAGCCGTATCAGAAGTTGAACACAAAATTAAATATTGATTGGGACCTAATGCAACATTGCCAATTGTACCTGTTGAAGAACCATCAGTAAATTTCCAACCATTTAAATTAAATGTATTGGCGCTGCGGTTAAATAGTTCAACAAATTCTACTGCAGGCAAACCTATCACAGGACTAGGATCAGCAAAAATTTCATTTATGATAATGTCTTTATAAAGTGGAGTAACAGGGGCTACATACATGAATGTAGCGGTTGTTGTTGTTATTGCATTCGCACTTAGATCTTGAACATTAAAAACCGATAAGGTATTTAAAAGTCCACTTGAAAAAGGTGTTGCAAAGGTCAAGTGAACAAGACTTAAATTTGCTGCATCGCGCAAAGCAACAGAAGGATTTCCTAAACCATTATCTGCACTATAGTTTGCAACTGTTTGAGATGTTGTAAGATCCACATTTTCATTGAACAAAACATCTACTGTAGTATTCGATAGAACTGAAGAAGCAAGAATTGTTGGAGGCGTTACATCAACCACAATTGCGCCATTATAAAAATCATCGAAATAAAATTTGGTTGATGAACTAACGGTATAAACAGCTGCAACACCAAAAAAACTAGCGGATGTGAAGACGTTATCCGTTCCGGTTGCTTCAAGCCCATAAGCAGTTCCTCCTAATGGATCCACAAACAAACTCCAGTATCCAGCTGCATCACGCGTTACTTTTACACCCAGCGAAAACGATGCAGCAATTTCTCCATTTGTTCCCCGGCAAACAGAAGTGCTTGTTAATCCTGTCTGACGAAAAAGTTCAACAGCATCCAAACTTCCTGCTTCACCAAATTGTAAATAATATCCGTTCAAAGCGCCCTCCAAGTTTGCTTGATCGGAAACCAGATACACTCTTCCGTAATTACTTCCGGAAGGGGAAAACGATTGTTTAATATAAAAATTCCATTGAAAATTATCGATTGAGGCACCTGGACTTGCAGAAGAAAGATAGCTAGCACCTGCAATGGTATTGTTTAATTGCAACTGCTGAGATGCATTCACAACGTATTCAGCGGCATCACCACTCCACACAGGAGAAGATGTAAAATCACCGTCACTGAAATTATCGGTCACCTGAGCTGATGCAAAGGAAGTAATAACGAAAAAAAATAAAACAATTGAGCGCATAGCTTACATTATATATCTAGTAAATATATATAAAAGTGATTAGAGCTGAATTAAGAAATGATTAAATAATTTGTACTAATTAATGGGTGATGTTAAAATTAATATTGACAATTAAATAAAAACAAATTAGCTTTGTAGCAATAAATGAAAATGATCTGTAAAATAAAAAACACAACAAGAAAAGTTTCCATAGCGTAAAGGTAAACTAGTGTTTTATATATAAAATAAACACCTAAGCCTTTCCAAATTGGAGAGGCTTTTTTTATATCGCCTTTCAAAAATGAATGTGGCGAAATAATAAAAATGAAATAAAATGAAAGTAGCAGTAGTAGGCGCAACCGGTTTGGTTGGTTCAAAAATGATTCAGGTATTGGAAGAGCGTAATTTTCCAATCACAGCACTAATCCCTGTAGCGTCCGAAAAATCTGTTGGTAAAGAAGTTTCGTATTCAGGTAAAAAATACAAGGTTGTTGCCATGCAAACTGCGATTGATATGAAACCTAATGTTGCGCTATTCTCTGCAGGTGGCGGAACATCTTTGGAATGGGCTCCGAAATTTGCTGCTGCGGGAATTACTGTCATCGATAATTCTTCTGCATGGAGGATGGATGAAACAAAAAAATTAGTTGTTCCTGAAATTAATGCAGGTGTATTGACTGCTACCGATAAAATTATTGCAAACCCAAACTGTTCTACGATTCAATTGGTTGTTGCATTAAACCCTTTGCATAAAAAATATACTATTCAACGAATTGTTGTTTCTACCTACCAATCTGTCACAGGAACTGGTGTGAAAGCGGTTGACCAGATGATGAATGAACGTAAAGGAATTAAAGGGGAGATGGCGTATCCTTATCCGATCGACTTGAATGTAATTCCTCAGATTGATGTTTTTACCGACAACGGATACACCAAAGAAGAAATGAAAATGGTGAATGAAACAAAGAAGATCATGGATAAAAATATTCGTGTAACGGCTACCACAGTGCGTATCCCTGTAATGGGAGGACATAGCGAGAGTGTGAATGTAGAATTTGAAAATGACTTTGATCTAAATGACGTTCGCTCCATTTTACAAACCGCGCCTGGTGTAGTTTTAGTAGACGACATCAAAAATTTAAAATATCCGATGCCAATGGATGCGCATGATAAAGATGAAGTATTTGTAGGTCGCATACGGAGAGATGAAACACAACCGAATACATTGAACATGTGGATTGTTTCTGACAATCTTCGCAAAGGCGCAGCTACCAATGCCATTCAGATTGCAGAATATTTAATGGCTAAGAAATTGATCTAGCTCCCCTACCCACTTTACTCAAGCTGATACATAGGAAATTAAGGATTCGTTTACTCAGTAGTTGGAGGGTTCTCTATTTTGTTCTCATCAATCGATTCAGTAGAAATATCTTGTTTGTTCTTTCCAAAGAACCTTTTTTGGTACAATACAATCATTGCAACACCGACGCTAATGGAAAAATCTGCAAAATTGAAAACTGGACGAAAGAAAATAAAGTCTTCGCTTCCCCAGACTGGAAACCAGGATGGGAAGTGACCTTCAATCACCGGGAAGTAAAACATATCCACTACTTTACCATGCAGTAAAGTAGCATATCCCCCTTCCGCAGGCATAAATTTAGCGATATCATAATTACTGTCACTGAATATCATTCCATAAAAAGCACTGTCAATAATATTTCCAAGAGCGCCAGCAAAAATCAAAGCAATGCAAACAATGTATAATTTATCTTCCTTCTTTGATGTTAAGGTCCAGAGGTAATATCCAATTCCCCCTACAGCAACAATACGGAACGTACTTAAAAACAATTTCCCAAACTGACCGCCAAACTCAAGTCCATAGGCCATTCCATTATTTTCTGTGAAATGAATAATGAACCAGTTTCCAGCAATATTTACTTCTTCCCCAAGAAAAAAATGAGTTTTGATATAGATCTTGATCAGCTGATCGATCAAGAGTACAAGGAATACAATAGATAATGCTTTTCTCACAGAGCGGGTATTTAATTTTTTGTAAAAATAAAGAAAGGTTACACAACGGTAACCTTTCTTATATAAATAATTTTACTTTTTTAAAATGTACGATTAATTGTTTTGCTGCAATTTAGCTTCTATTGCTAATGTTGCATGAGGAACGCTTCTTAAGCGCTCTTTAGAAATTAATTTTCCTGTTGCTCTGCAAATACCATATGTTTTGTTTTCAATACGGATCAATGCGTTTTGCAGATTTTGAATAAATTTCTCTTGACGACCGGCTAAATGCGCTGTTTCCTCTTTTGACAATACATCCGAACCATCTTCTAATAATTTGAAGGTAGGAGAAGTATCATCTGTACCATGATCATCTTTGTGAGAAAGTGTGCTCTTCAATAATTCAAAATCTTTTTGAGCTTCCGATAATTTTTTAAGAATCAATTCTTTGAATTCTTTCAATTCAGAATCTGAGTAACGGGTACGTGTATCTGTATTGATATGCGGTTTAGGAGCTGGGCCCATTGGTCTGCGAATAGATGGTGTTTTGTATTCTACCACCATTGGCGCTTCATCAGAACTATAATCATCGTCTGAATCAAAACGTTGTTTTTTCTTTGAAACAGGTTCCGCTTTCGCGACTGCCGGACGGGCAGGTTTAACAACTGGCTTTGCAGCAACTTTAGCAACCACTTTAGCAACTGGTTTTACAGGCGCTTTTTTAACGATTACCTTTTTTACTGGCTTTGCTACCTTTTTTGCTACTACTTTTTTAGGAGCTACTTTCCCGCCTGCTGGACGGGCAGATTTAACCACTTTCTTTTGTGCTACTTTTTTAACTGCTTTCTTAGGAGCAACTTTCTTAGTAGGTTTAGCAACCACCTTTTTTACAGGTTTTTTAGCTACTACTTTTTTAGATGGTTTTGCTGCTTTTTTAGGAGCGGCTTTCCCGCCTACCGGACGGGCAGGTTTTGCTGCCACCTTTTTTACAGGTTTCTTAGCTATTACCTTTTTTGCTGGTTTTGCTGGTTTTTTTGGAGCAGCTTTTTTTGCAGGCTTTTTTGCTACCGCTTTTTTAACAGGTTTTGCAGCTTTCTTAGCTGGTTTTCCTTTTTGCGCTTTTTTAGCCATTGTATTTAATTTAGTAGTTTAGTAATCGTAATTAACGTTTTGATCTCTTCGTCTAATTCAATCTCAAATCCTTTTGTAGCTTCCACATTATCAACAAGTTCTAAGGAGGATGCCAAAATTTCCGCGCAAATATAGTCCAAATTATTATTGATAGCAGAATTTATAGCAGAATTTCTCTGAATTTTCACGTCTATTCGGTCTGTAACGTCCAAATTACTGTCCTTTCGGAGGTTTTGGATCCTATTAACCAACTCACGGGCTAATCCTTCTTCACGAAGTGTCGGACTTATTGTAACATCCAGTGCCACAGTTAATTGTCCAGAATTTGCTACTTTCCAACCGGGGATGTCAACCGGGATGATTTCCACATCCTCTGTCTCCAATAAAATGGTTTCTCCCTCAATTATCATTTCATATTTCCCCGTTTTCTCGATTCCCGCAATTATTGCTGCTCCATTTTCATTCGCAAAAGTTTGAACTGCTTTCATGTTCTTGCCACATTTTTTACCCAATGTTTTGAAGTTGAGTTTCATATTTTTCACAATTTGCGTTTGTGACTCATCTACCAGATCCAAACTTTTAACATTCACTTCCGATAATATCAGTTCTTTTACCGCTTCTATTTTTGCTTTGTATGAATCATCCAAAACCGGGATTTGTATTTTTTCCAATGGCTGACGAACACGAATATTTTCTTTTTTACGGATCGATAAAACCATTGAAGAAATTTTCTGGGCCAACTCCATTCGCTCTTCTAAATTTTTATCGATTAAGAACGTATCTGAAACAGGGAAATCACTCAAGTGAATAGACGATACTTTATCGCGACCTGTAACTGAATTAAGATCAGAATACAATCTATCCATAAAGAATGGTGCAATAGGCGCTGAAATTTGAGCGATCACTTCCAGACAACGATACAACGTTTGATACGCTGCAATTTTATCTGGTGAATAATCCCCTTTCCAGAATCGTCTTCTGCATAAACGAACATACCAATTACTTAAATGCTCATCTACAAAACTTTCAATCAATCGTCCTGCACGATGTGGCTCGAAATCGGCGTATGCTTCGTCTACTTTTTTAACGAGCGTATTTAATTCCGAAATGATCCAACGGTCAATTTCTGCACGCTCAATCATAGGTATCTCTGCCTCTGCGTAGCTGAAGCCATCCACATTTGCATACAATGCGAAAAACGAATACGTATTGTGAAGAGTTCCAAAAAATTTACGTTGTACTTCTGCAATGCCTTCTATGTCAAATTTTAAATTGTCCCATGGCGCTGCGTTGGTGATCATGTACCAGCGGGTTGCATCCGGTCCATATTTTTCAATGGTAGTGAAAGGGTCGACCGCATTACCTAAACGCTTACTCATTTTTTGTCCGTTCTTATCCAATACCAACCCATTACTTACTACATTTTTGAAGGCAACAGAATCGAAACACATCGTTGCGATGGCATGTAATGTAAAGAACCAGCCACGTGTTTGATCCACTCCTTCCGCAATAAAATCGGCAGGGTAATATTTTTTCTGATCGATCAATTCTTTATTCTCGAAAGGATAATGCAATTGCGCATAGGGCATAGCTCCGGAATCAAACCACACATCAATAAGGTCAGGTTCACGAAAAAGCTTTTTGCCATTGCGTTCCAACACAATATTATCAGCGTAAGGCTTATGAAGATCGAATGTATTGTAATTGGTATCCGACATATCTCCAGCTGTAAATTTCGCAAGTGGATTGTCTGTCATTGCATTTTTTGCAAGCGCATTTTCAATTTCTTTTTGCAATTGTTCTATTGAACCAATAACAATTTGTTCAGATTTATCTTCACTTGTCCAGATAGGAATTGGAATTCCCCAGAAGCGGGATCGCGATAAATTCCAATCGTTCAGATTTTCCAACCAATTTCCAAAACGGCCAGTACCGGTCGATTCCGGCTTCCAATTGATCGTTTTGTTCAGCGCTATCATTCTGTCTTTGTAATCGGTCGTTTTGATGAACCAGGAATCTAAGGGATAATATAATACAGGTTTATCGGTTCTCCAGCAATGCGGATAACTGTGTTCGTAGGTTTCTTTTTTGAAAAGTTTTCCTTCTTCCTGAAGTTTCAGAACAATGCGTTCGTCAACGCTCAGATAGGCTTTCAACTCTTTTATCTTTCCGTTATCTTCTAATATTTTTTTCTGAAACTGAAATTCATGCACTTTTTCTTGATCTGTCAAATAGGCTTCTTTCACATATTCTTCGCCATACAAGAAAACACCGTCTTTTACTTCTGGTAAAAATTTTCCTCGTTTATCAACTAACGTCAATGAACCGATTCCGTTTTGTTTCGCCACTCTAAAATCGTCTGCGCCAAAGCTCGGTGCGATATGCACGATCCCTGTTCCATCGGATGTAGTCACAAAATCTCCGATGATCACTTTGAATGCATCGCCATCAGTTGGTTGTGTGAATGGTAAGATTTGTTCGTATTGGATTCCGGCTAAATCGGAGCCTTTAAATTCATCCACAATTTGAAAAGGAATTGCTTTGTCTCCTGCTGTATACTCTTCAAATTTTAATTCTTTATTTTTTTCTGGAAAATGTTTTCCTACTAATTCTTTTGCAAGAATTACATTTGTTAATGCATGAGAAAAGGGATTGAATGTTTTTACCAAAACATAGTCAATATTTTTTCCAACAGCTAAAGCTGTATTAGATGGCAAAGTCCAAGGAGTTGTCGTCCAGGCTAAAAAGAAAACATCACCCTCTACTTTTAACTTTGATTGTTGAACGGCTTTAAACATCACAGTAGCCGTTCTATCCTTCACATCGCGATAGCATCCTGGCTGATTTAATTCATGTGATGACAATCCTGTTCCAGCAGCTGGAGAGTACGGTTGTATGGTAAATCCTTTGTAGATAGCTCCTTTTGAATGTAAATTACTCAACAGCCACCACACCGATTCAATGTATTTATTTTCGTAGGTGATATACGGATGATCCATATCCACCCAATAGCCCATTTTTGAAGTCACATCTGCCCACACATCGGTATACTTCATGACATCCTTACGACATTCGATGTTGTATTGCTCCACCGTAATTTTCTTTCCGATATCTTCTTTGGTAATGCCTAAAGCCTTTTCAACACTTAATTCTATTGGCAAACCATGTGTATCCCAACCCGCTTTCCGTTTTACTTGAAACCCTTTTTGCGTTTTATAGCGGCAAAAAATATCTTTAATAGAACGCGCCATTACATGGTGAATACCGGGTAAGCCATTCGCACTGGGTGGTCCTTCATAAAAAACAAAAGGAGCCTTTCCGTCACGAGAAGTAATCGACTTTTCGAACGTATTGTCTTCTTCCCAGAATTTTTGAACATCCTTCGCAGTTTGCGAAAGATTTAGACCTGTATATGTTTTATAATTTTTGCTCATAATGATGCTACGATTCTTTTTTTAAAAAGGACTGCAAATGTAGTGATTTATCCGTAAAAACCTATTGCTTAAAGGCTTATGCTTTAGAAGAATGCATCTTTTTGTGCATTTTTACCGCTTTGGTAATAATGACCGGACCAATCACTGTTGACAATTAAAGACAGGACAACAGCAGAAAGAAAACGAAAAAGACAGGAATTGTTAGATTGTAGCGATCACTTTTAATTCGATTGCAATGGGTGTAGGCAAACAATTGATTTCAATGGTTGTTCTACATGGCTGATTATCCTTGAACCATTCTGCATACACACGATTGTACGTCGCAAAATCGTCCTTCATATTGGTTAAAAACACCTGCACATCCACAATATTATCCCAACTACTACCTGCATCTTCCAAAATATATTTTATGTTTTGGAAAACACATCTGCATTGTGTTTCAATATCGTAAGAAACAATCGCACCATGTTCATCTAATTCAACTCCCGGAATTTTTTTGGTGCCCCGTTCACGCGGTCCTACACCGGAAAGAAATAATAAATTACCTACCCTGCGAGCGTGTGGATAAGATCCAACAGGCTCGGGTGCTTTGCTTGAATTGATTCTGTCTTCTGCCATAACGAAACATTTTTAACTATTCGTGGAGAATACCGGATTCGAACCGGTCGCCTCTTCACTGCCAGCGAAGCGCTCTAGCCAAATGAGCTAATCCCCCTTTATCACAAAAGTATCAATAATATTTTCAGGAGTGATTATTTTTTAAATATTCGTACTCTATACCAAATAGACATTACGGAAGGATAGCGTTTTTTGATCTCCCGAAACCGATGGTATCTCCGCCTGTTATTTCTTTGAAGGTTCTTAAAATCGACATTTCATACAGTAAAAAAATTGTTCAAAACACGGTTTCTATAACAATGCTTAAACGCTTCATTTGAAAAATGAGCCTCTTGCTTTTCTGCAAAATTTTAATCATATTTGTAAGACTAAATAATTCATATCATGCAGCTCCAAAAAAAAATATTTCTCTCGTATATTTTGTTGATGCTTCTTTGTTTCAACAGCGATTTACTGTTCGCTCAGCAAAATAGCCAAGGACTGGCAGCCAATTTAAATAACGCGCAAGGTCAACGAAATATTCTTGAAGACCAAGCACAATGGGAAGAAATTGAAAGTGAACGTGCCATCTATTCAAGTACCTATACTACACCTGACGGAAGAATAATTATACATTATAGCAAAGAGCCGCTTAATTATTACAATGCATCCGGAAAACTTGTACCGATTATTTGCACACCCACAAAAACGAGATCCGGTCTTTCCGCGTTGAACCAACCTTTCCCTGTTTCTGTTTTAGAAAATGGAGCTGTGGAAATAAGTACAGTAGCAGAAACAAAGATCCGCTATTCGGACAACTGTAAAATCAATGGTGTTGCTACTAGCTCATCTGCTTTAAATCTTGAAGGCAACATGGCAACAATGAATGATATAGCTCCCGGCATAAATAAAACATTTGACTTTCGATTCAACAGTTTAAAATACAATTATGTGTTAACACATCCTATTTCCAATTCGTCAGCTGATTTTATTATCGAAGAAGATGTTACACTGCCGGAAGGAGCAACCATAAAGCCTGACAAAAACTATGGGCAACAAAATGAAAACGGATGGGCAGGTGTACTTTCTGTTACATCTAGCAAGGGAGAGGAGATCAGCAGAATCAATGGCGCTGTTTGTTTTGATGCAAATAAAAATTATTGCACAGCGGCATATAAAGTTGAAAACATAAATGGTGTTTTAAAATTAAAGATCATACTTCCAAATAAATGGCTTTCCGATGCATCGAGAATTTATCCAATAACCATCGATCCTTTAGTGACGGGACCAACAAGCACATGGCTTGGAAGTTATATTGCTTCATGCATTGCTCCTGCCTCAAGTGCAGATAGTATTGCAGTTACCATACCTGCGCAGATCACGGTTACAGGATTTTTTGTGAGCGGAAGTTATTATGCAAGTCCTTTTACAACTGCTGTGATGAGTGACGGCAACATGTTTTTCAGCACGAGATGCAATACCTCCACCAGCTTTACAGTTGCTGCACCTACCGGCAGTTCGCCAGGAACAGGGTATTTAACAGCTTATGACCTGCATACTCCATTGTTATGCTGCTATCCTCAATCGTGCAGTGCGCGCACCATCTATCTCACGATGCACATATCTCGAACAGGGCCCGGCGCGGGGTGCAATACGACTTATATTTATCACGACCCCTTTTCGGGATATCCATTCAGTGCTTATGTAGAAGGTCATAAAGTTGAATCATACGGACCGGGGTGGAATGTTTCCCCTTCAACTATTTGTTCGAATGTATGCAATTTGACAGGCACTGTTTATATGCGATACGGAGTTCCACCGTATACCATTACTCACCCTTGGATGACAGGCTCCGTAACTACAACAGGAGCTCCTGCAGGCTGCTCCGCTGGAAGTATTTCAAAAGTGTTGAACCTTACGAATCCAACCTGTCCATTAACCTGCGACACTGTTTCTGTTTTAAGTGTTCCGGCTCCAACAGTAAGAGACGCTTGCGGAATTTTGCTTACAGGATTAGTGCCAAAGGTCATCCATATCAAAGAAACCCCTACGGTGACGGCCACACCAAACCCTACAACCGAATGTTCTGATGTGCCATTTAATATTTCTCTGAGTTCTTGTATTGCAGGCAGTACTATCAATTGGAGCGGACACGGAAGTAGCGGCACAGGAACAAATATCACTGATGCTATAACTAATTCTGGAACATCGCCAACAACAACCAACTATTTGATAACAGCAACGAGCAATGGTTGCATTTCAGACACTGTTACCATTGTTGTAAACACGGATCCTTTGCCTGTAGCCAATTTTTCTATTACACCTCAATCGCTTATTGTAAATACACCGGGAGTTTTTACTGATAACACTTCTGTTTACGGTGGCACCGCAACTTCCTGGAATTGGGACTTTGGTGATGGCACTTTTGCAACAACACAAAATCCGGTACATAGCTATCCCGTTCCCGGGAAATATACCGTTTGCCTTTCGATACAGACGTCTGATGGCTGTGTGGATAACATTTGTAATGAGATCACTATCATCCCTGCAGAAATTATTTTGCCGAACGTGATCACTCCAAATGGTGACAACCAAAACGAACAACTTTACTTTAAATATCTTGAATATTTTGGAAGCAATACTCTAAAAGTATTTGACAGGTGGGGTAAAATAGTTTATGAAAAAGCAAATTATACGAACGATTGGAATGCAAGTAAAGTTGCTGACGGAACCTACTATTATATCCTGACATTAGAAAGCGGGAAAGTATTGCCAGGCTACGTTCAAATCATTCACAATTAAATAATTCATCCCAATTTTTTAATGTGATGTGTTCAACTAAATGAATTTAATTTTCAATATTATTTCCGGAGTTTTAGTTCTAATTTTATTAGTGATCGGGTTCAAATATCTCGAAACTTTTTGGACCTATAAGCTTTACAAACCATTCAAATGGGAGCATGCAGTAAAGAACAAACTCGTTTCAGATGAACTAATAAAATTAGAACGCAACTACTACGACAAGATTCGTTTTTTTAGTATGTGGTTTCAGATCGAACGTCTCAAAAGGGGAAATATAGCTGGTGATTTTGCTGAGCTAGGAGTTCACAAAGGAGAGACCGCAAAAATAATATATGAGATGGACAAAAGCAGAACGCTTTATCTGTTTGATACGTTTAACGGATTTAATGAAAAAGATCTTGCACTTGAAAAAACACAAGGAGGGAAATATTCAACGGCAGAATTTTCTGACACAGATCTTGAAACAGTAAAAGAATATGTTGCTGGGGGAGAAAATGTAATTTATCACCCTGGCTACTTCCCAACAACAGCAATCGGTTTAGATACTACGAAATTTGCTTTTGTGTATTTAGATGCGGACTTATATTTACCAACCATCGAAGGCTTAAAATTTTTCTATCCCAAACTTTCTGCGGGAGGAGTTATTATGATTCACGATTATAATCACACCTGGGAAGGAGTTAAAAAAGCGCTGGATGAATTTATACCAACAATACCAGAAAGTTTAATTGAGCTACCCGATTGGAAAGGAAGTGTTATGATCGTTCGAAACTCCTGAAGTTGGCAATTAGTGATTCGCCAAAACTAACAAACCATTTTTTCTCTTACAGATATCCATTATCAATGAACCATTGGTGCGCCTCTTTCACGCCTACTTCAATTGGTGTTTGAGGCATCCGTAATTCTTCAATCGCTTTTTTAGGACTAAAATAATGTCCGTCACAAGCAATCTTAGCAAGGTTAATTGTTAATGCCGGAGCCTTTTTGGTGATCGCTCCACTGATTGTACCTAACAATCCGAAAAGTTTTAAAAAAAGATCCGGTGCAACAAAACGAGGAATTTTTTTCTGTCCAACAGCCACTGAAATCCGTTTTACTGCATCCACATACGTTAAATTTTCTCCGCCTAAAATATACGCTTCACCATCTCTCCCCAGAGTTAAGGCATTACATACACCTCTTGAAACATCTTTTACATACACCCAATTTTTTCCTCCGGAAGAAAAAGCAGGCATTTTCCCTTTTATAATAGCAATAATCATTGCCCCTGAACTCGGTTTAGAATCATAGGGGCCCATCATAAATGTCGGACAAACAACTATCGCTGGCAATCCTCTTTCCTTTACTGCCTGAATTACTTTTTCCTGTCCTAATTTTTTACTTTCAATATAATCAACTTTGTATTTCGCAGATTTGAAAGGAGTAGTTTCATTTCCCGGATTTTCTATGGTGCCATAGCCAAATGAACTAGCGCTGCCAATATGCACCATCCGTTTCATCTTATTTGCTAAAACTGCTTCAATTGCATTCTCAGTTCCTTTCACATTGATACGAAAATATATCTCACCGCGTGATGGCCACATATCTGTAATTGCGGCAACATTAATAAAGAAATCGCATCCTTTCGAAAGTTCAATCACATCTTCTTTTTTGGTAATGTCACCGTAAACAACTTCAATTGGCAAGCCTTTTAGTGTCATGGGATCTCTACCCGGAAGAACCATTGCCCTTACGTCACACTTCCGATCCAATAACTCTCTTACAATATTACTCCCTAATAATCCATCCGGACCTGTTACAAATACTTTACTCATACTGTAATTTAATAATTTTAATACACATGTACTTTTAATGACATCCAAAAATAAGACAATTTAATTTATCCAATTAACAACGTCTTGTTTATAACATAAGCCCTATTCTAATAAACAATATTCGATTATTCCCGTATTTTTATGAAAGATAAATCGTTATGGAAAACAGAACAAAATTATTAAATAGTTATTTCGCAAAATCTGATGTCGAAGAAACGCCAAGTATCAACGATATTCGTGAAAAAGAATTGAAAGGTGAGCCATTGCCTGCAGAAGAAAAACAAGCGCTAATTAATTTTGACCGTTTCCGTTTGGACGTATTAAATGCACAAACGGATGATATGGCTTTTCACAAGCGTTATCAGGAACTTCAGGTGATGGCTAACCTGGGTGATTACACAGAATTTCTAAAAGAAAAATATTTTTTATAACTACAAATTCTTTCAAAAAAGCCTCGCAATTTATGCGGGGCTTTTTTATGCCTTTTTAATCTTTACTTTTGTTTTCGATGCATCACCACGATTTTCCAATCATAGAAATTATTCCGCAATTAAAAGAGCTGCTGAAAACTCAGCCAATCATTATTTTGCAGGCTCCTCCCGGCGCAGGAAAATCGACTGTATTGCCTTTGGAATTACTGAACGAGAAATGGATGGAAGGGGTGATTCCCGGACAGTCAAGTAAAAAAATAGTCATGCTGGAACCCCGCAGGCTCGCCACCCGCTCAGTAGCTATGCGGATGGCTTCCCTATTAAATGAAGACATTGGACAAACAATAGGTTACCGAATCCGATTTGAAAACCGTACCAGTAAAAACACCAAAATAGAAGTTGTTACAGAAGGAATTTTAACACGGATGCTTCAAAATGATACTGCATTAGACGACGTCGGTATGGTCATTTTTGATGAATTTCATGAACGGAGTTTAAATGCCGACCTAACACTTGCCCTTTGTTATCAGGTACAGCAAGTTTTAAGAAATGATCTGCGTATTATAATTATGTCTGCTACCTTGGATGGCGCAAAATTATCTTCCCTGCTCAACAATGCTCCTGTCATCACTTCCGAAGGAAGACAATACCCTGTTTCAATTCAATATCTGAATTCAGACGAGAACAGTTCCCTGCATATTCGAATGGCAAATGCCATAAAAAAAGCCACGAGAGAATTTCAAGGCGATATTCTAGCTTTCCTTCCAGGAGCAGGAGAAATAATCAGGACACAAGAAATTTTAGAGCAAGCGCATTCCGACATCTGTGTTCAACCTTTGTATGGTGATCTATCACAACAAAAACAACAAGAAGCTATATTACCCAATCCTGAAGGGAAAAGGAAAATTGTACTCACAACCTCCATCGCTGAAACTTCCTTAACGATAGAAGGCATAACAGTGGTGATCGACAGCGGGTATGCCCGTTCACCGCGTTTTGATATTCAAACAGGATTAACACGATTGGAAACCATAAAAGTGACCAAAGATGCTGCTGACCAACGGGCAGGTCGGGCAGGCCGGTTAGGTCCAGGAACATGCATCCGCCTTTGGAGTGAAGGGTCACATATTCATTTAATCCCTAACCGAAAACCTGAAATCTTAGAAGCCGATCTTGCTCCATTAATGCTGGAACTAAGTCAGTGGGGAATAAAAAACATCCATGAATTAGCATGGCTTTCACCACCAACAACCGGGGCTGTTTCGCAAGCAACTGAATTACTAACGCTTTTGGGCGCGCTTCAGAATAATAAAATTACTGCAAGAGGAAAAGAAATGTTACAAATGCCAACACATCCTCGACTGGCACACATGCTCATTGAAGCAATTGCATTTCAAAAAAATAATCCTGCTGAAAATTTTAAAGCACTGGCTTGTGATATCACTGCACTGCTGGAAGAACGAGATCCGTTGCAAAAAGAAAACGGGGCCGACCTATCGCTACGAATAGAAATTCTAAGGAAGTACCGAACAGGAGAACGTGTAAATGCAGACAGACGCGTACTTGACAGAATTGAGCGTATTTCACTTTCATGGAGAAAACTATTAAAGATCGATGTCGATAATACCATGCCAAATGTATTTAATATCGGGAAACTAATTACTACTGCATATCCTGAACGCATCGCTAAACGTGCCGATAAAAACAGTTTGCGTTACCGATTAGCAAATGGCAGAATCGTAAAGCTTTTGGAGACCGATGTATTAGCGCAAGAACAATGGCTGGCGGTAGCGCATTTGGATGCAGGAAGTAACGAAGGAAAAATATTTTTGGCTGCTGCTTTCGATTCGAATGACTTAAAGGACCTCGCAGAGGAACGACAAATTATTTCCTGGGATAAACAACGTGGAATGATTGTAGGCACAATCGAAAAACGTGTCGGGAATATTACATTGGAAAGTAAACCACTTCAAACAATTGATGAAGCGCAACGCATAAAAGTTATTTGCAACCTGATTCGTGAGGAGGGATTAAAATTATTAAATTGGAATGACTCGCAGGAAGACTTTCAAGCACGTGTATTAAGCCTCCGAAAATGGCGCCCGCAAGAAGAGTGGCCAGATGTATCCAATGAGCATTTGTTGGAAACGCTCGAAGAATGGCTTGCTCCCTATCTCATCAAAATAAATAAATTAACAGAATTACAAAAATTAGATCTTGATCCGATTATTCATTCCATTTTATCATGGGAACTTTCTCAAAAATTTAATTCCCTTGCTCCGTCAAAAATGAAAGTCCCTACCGGATCACTCATTAAATTGAATTATTATAACGATGGAAGCAAAGTGGATATGGCGGTCCGTTTACAAGAAGTTTTTGGTTTATTTGAAACCCCTTCTGTTAATGAAGGGAAAAACAAAGTCATCCTGCAGTTGCTTTCACCCGGATATAAGCCTGTTCAGGTGACTCAAGACCTGAATAGCTTTTGGAATAAAACCTATTTTGAAGTGCGAAAAGATTTGTTGTCACGCTATCCTCGTCATCATTGGCCGGAAAACCCTTTAACTGCAGAGGCTGTTCGCGGGCCGAAAAAAAGAAAATAATAAACTAGTATTATGGCCTTACGTTATAACTATTCGTCACTGAATCCGCTCTATCGTGTTGATATATATAGGTTGGGTGTTTTGTTTTCAATTTGATAGCATCCGTTAAATTTATTCTATCGAACAATTCGGCATCCTCTCCAATCACAATATTGTTAAACCCTTGTAAAGAAAGGAGAAGTTCTCTTTCAATAAAAAAAGTCCCCCCAATAACGCAATCGTCCAAATGAATTTTATTATCCGTATCAAATCTATCAGGCACAAATTGATTCCCAACAATTTTTATTCCTCCATATAAAAATTTCACGTCTGGATTTTGAACTAAAATATTTTTCCTTGACTCAAGGTGCGTAGGTTCATATTCATCATCAGAGTCTAGGAATGTCAAGAAAGCTCCTGAGGCAATGGCAATCCCTTTGTTTTTTGCAAGAGCAGCGCCAGCATTTTCCTGCCGAATGTATTGAATCCTGGAATCGCGCTTTAGATAATGTGAGATATAACCGAACGTATCGTCATCGCTACCATCGTCAACAATGATCCCTTCCCAATTTTTTTCGGTTTGAGAAATAAGGGAATCAATCGCTTTAGTCAGGATACATTTTCTGTTAAACGTAGGAATAATTACAGAAAAATATGGGACAGGTCGTAGCTCGGTCAATTTATTATTGTTTTGTTATAAATATAAACAAATGCAGGTGAATAAGGTTTAGAACATTCCTTAAATTATAACATGGCCTTTTTTTATTCCTGCGTGTAAATGTGAAATAAAATAGTTTTAGAACAGAGGCAACCCTCTAAAACCTTTTACGTCTTATTGCGTATAAGTGAAGTGTTTTTAGCTAAGGAAAGCGCTCAATTATGAATGAACCCGACATTATTAAAGGTTGTATAAAAAATGATCGTGCAAGTCAGAAAATCTTGTATGAGCAATTTTACAGTAAAATGTTAGGTGTTTGTTTACGCTACTCCAAAAACAGTGATGATGCTAAAGACGTTCTCCACGAAGGATTTTTAAAAGTATTTGACAACCTTAAAAATTTTAAGGCTAACGGTTCATTTGAAGGCTGGATCAGAAGAATAATGGTGAATACCGCCATTGATCATTTACGTAAGAATAAACAGAACTATTTAATAGTAAGCACGGTTTATGCAAACGAGAAAGCGACAAATGTAATTGACAATATTGATGATGATGATCTTGCGTTACATATTGAAAAAGAAGAAATATTGAGAGCAGTTCAGGAGTTGACTCCGGCATATCGTACTGTTTTTAACTTATACGTCATTGAAGAATATACTCATAAAGAAATTGCTGAAATGCTTGATATCAGTGAAGGGACATCAAAATCAAATCTTTCGAAAGCAAAATTTAATTTGAGAAAAAATATTATGCAACATAATAAAACGAGTCGCAATGGGAATTAATAATCCTGATAGTAAATTGGATGAAACCATCAAGAACACCTTGAATAATTATGAGGCGACCTCTGATGCTGGTGATTGGGCTAGAATGGAAGCCATGTTAACGGTAGCTCCTAAAGCCAACGCTTTCAGATGGACAATGCCACTGACTGTTTTTGTTGGAATTGCTCTTTTAACAGGGGGAATCATCCTTTATAAAACCATATACTTCCAAAAAACTTCCACCGAAACGACAGTTGAAACACCTCAACCGATTGACAAAACTGCTGCTTCGAAAAAAACACTGACACCTCTCCCAAGTATTACAAAAAAGGAAACCCCGGTAGTTAGCACACCGGCCAATAAGAAAAAGAATGTTATTAAAATACGGGAAAAGAATGCTTCTGCAGTGAATACAACAACTCCGGAAACGAATGTTAATAACACTGCCACAGCGGATGCTTTAGAAAAAGGAGCAACAATAGAAAAAAACAAAAAGGTTATAGAATCGTCTATTCCAAAAGATTCATCTAAAAAACAATCCGTTTCTGTGATGGGAAACGAACCTATTTTTGGAGATATGATCGACTCTACCAAAGGAGTCATTTATGAAACAAAAGAAAAGAATAGAACTAAAAAAGCAGCGAAATCCAAATCAAATACTCCTATCGGATGGGATCTTTTGAAACAAAATGTTGACAGTTTGAAAAAAGTAAAGTCCGCAAATGAAAAAAGATAGTCCTTCTTTTTACCATAATAAGGAGAATCGAAATGGTTGTAGTTGATAAGTGCTTAATTTTTGTTTAGTGAATTATTCTACTAATGATTAGTCTGGATTAGAGAACAGGCTTTTGTGATTAGATAGTTTAATTTTGTTTAGAGAAGAGGGCAGAAAAGCCTTACCAACACCCTGGTAAGGCTTTCTGTTTTAAGAGCCGTTATTATTATTTCCTGTGTAGAAAAAAAAATTAAGCCTTCAATCCTTGCAACGCTTTCTTGAAACTTACTTTGTCATCAATAATCTTTTCTAGCGCATTCATGGAAACACGCTCTTGCTTCATGGTATCTCTGTAGCGGATAGTAACGGTATTATCTTCCAATGATTGATGGTCAACTGTGATACAGAATGGAGTACCTATGGCGTCTTGTCGGCGGTAACGTTTTCCTATTGTATCTTTTTCATCATAAGTGCATGCATGGTCATACTTAAGCAAATTCATGATTTCATGTGCCTTTTCGGGCAAGCCATCCTTTTTTAACAATGGAAGGATTGCCACTTTAATCGGAGCAAGAAATGCAGGTAAATTAAGAACGGTACGGGTTGTTCCATCCTCAAGGGTTTCCTCCAGCAATGATTTAGACAATACAGCTAAAAACAAACGATCCAAACCGACAGATGTTTCCACCACATATGGAACATAATTTTGATTTAATTCAGGGTCAAAATATTGCAGTTTTTTTCCCGAATGTTGTTCATGTGCTTTCAGATCGAAATCGGTGCGGGAATGAATTCCTTCCAATTCTTTAAAACCAAAAGGGAAATTAAATTCAATATCGCATGCTGCATTTGCATAATGGGCTAATTTAATATGATCATGAAAACGATAGTTCGCATCACCAAATCCAAGAGATTGATGCCAAGCCATCCGTGTAGCTTTCCAATGGTGATACCAGTCCATTTCTGTTCCAGGACGCACAAAAAACTGCATTTCCATTTGTTCGAATTCACGCATACGGAAAATGAATTGACGCGCAACAATCTCATTACGGAAAGCTTTTCCGGTTTGTGCAATCCCGAAAGGGATTTTCATTCTTCCCGATTTCTGAACATTCAAAAAGTTCACAAAAATACCTTGTGCCGTTTCTGGACGAAGATAAATTACATTCGAATCTTCGCTCACAGCACCCATTGATGTACTGAACATCAAATTGAACTGACGAACTTCTGTCCAGTTCTTTGACCCCGAAATAGGGCATACAATTTCGCAATCGATGATGATCTGACGAACAGCTTCCAGATCATTTTTTTCCAAAGCATCCTTAAACTTTGCAAGAATAGCATCCGCTTTTGCTTGGTTTTCCAATACACGCGCATTCGTAGCACGGAATTGTGCTTCATCAAATGAATCACCAAAACGTTCTTTTGCTTTGTCAACTTCCTTCTGGATCTTCCCATCAATCTTTGCAACATGTTCTTCAATTAATACATCTGCACGGTAACGTTTTTTGCTGTCTTTGTTATCTATCAAAGGATCATTGAATGCATCAACGTGTCCGGAAGCCTTCCAGGTTGTTGGATGCATAAAGATAGCCGCATCAATTCCTACTATATTATCGTGCATCTGCACCATTGCTTTCCACCAATATTCGCGAAGATTTTTTTTGAGCTCCACACCCATTTGTCCGTAATCATAAACAGCACTAAGACCATCGTAGATCTCACTGCTTTGAAAAATAAATCCATACTCCTTAGAGTGGGAAATAATGTTCTTGAA
This sequence comes from Bacteroidota bacterium, assembly GCA_947449315.1. GTDB lineage: Bacteria > Bacteroidota > Bacteroidia > 2-12-FULL-35-15 > 2-12-FULL-35-15 > 2-12-FULL-35-15. The sequence goes on along the minus strand of CANFRC010000004.1, from coordinate 62,375 downwards.
AATATCTTCTTGATTTGCCATAATAGGTGCAAAAGTAAAACTAATTGTTCAATTAGAGAATTGTAATTTTAATATATTTGATACCAGAAACAAGCTACCAACATGGTTTTTAGTATCACTACTTTTATCCTTACACCTCTCACATCCTGTTTAATATGATGCGACCTATAAAACACAGTTTGTTTCTTTTGTTTTTTCTGGTACTGTCTGCAGAAATAATTCAACAGCATTGGCCATTCATCTTTGCGGAGCCCTTGCAAGGTTCTATCAAAAAAATGGTGAAGCCTACTTTGTATATAGACAATTGGTTGAGCGGGAATTATCAGGATAGTTTGATGAAGTTCAATGAACAGGATATTGGACTGCACACTTTTTTGATCCGACTGCATAATCAGATCGCCTATTCCATATTTGGTGAAATAAATGTGAATGATGTAGAAGCTGGTAAAGATCAGACACTATTTGAAACCAAATACATAAAAACCTATCTCGGGGAAGACTTTGCAGGTGAAAATGTTATTAAAGAAAATGTAAAGAAACTTGTATATATAAAAAGAGAATTAAAAAAACGTAACATAGATTTGCTACTCGTTCTTGTTCCTGGAAAACCTTCTCTTTTAGCGGAAAGTCTTCCAAGAAAATATACATTTTCAAAGCACTACCGAACCAATTACGATGCATACACAGAGCATCTACAAAAAGAGAAATTTGATTACATCGACTTCAAAAATTATTTCCTAAAGCTGAATCCAAGAACACCTCATGCTTTATTTACAAGATTAGGAACACACTGGAGTTTATATGCTGGAACGGTTGCTGCAGATTCTCTGTTCAGCTGCATGGAACATGTGCATCACATCGACATGCTCAATTACACTAAAAACGGAGGCGATGAGACTACAAAACCAAGAGATTCGGATGCAGATATGGAAGAACCGATGAATTTACTTTTTCATATCCCATCCTACCCTATGTATTATCCGAACATTTCCTTTGAGACAGACCCTTCAAAATCAAAACCAGATGTACTTATTATTGGCGATAGTTTTATCTGGAACTGGATCAACTATTATCCGTTTTTTTCAACGATGTTTGATACACGATCCTCCTTTTGGTATTACAATACAGAAGTATGGTGGCCGCTAACGCCAGGGCAACCGAAAAAAAAGATCTCGGAATTTAATTTTGATGATGAAACATTGAAACGGGATTTTATCATTATTGAATCAACAGAAAATAATTTATACAATCTGGGAAACAACTTTATAACTCATTTATACCGAAGTTTAAAAGAAAAAGAATTGCATCCTCTTGATACAAAAGTCAACTAAAATGTAACATGTATCGTATGGCATCCTATCTTCCTATTAATTTTGGTACCTTTGCATATTAAAAAACATCAAAATTACTATGATAGCAATAGATAACACCATCGTTTCGGAACACCTGATTGAGAAAAAATTTGTATGCGACCTAAACGCTTGTAAAGGCGAATGTTGTGTTGCTGGTGACGCCGGAGCTCCCTTGGATTTTGAAGAGATCGCCATCATGGAAGATATTTTGGATGAAGTAAAACCCTATTTACCAAAAGATGGCCTGAAAACCATTGAAAAGTATGGCGTTTTTGTTATTGATGGCGATGATGGAGAGTACGTTACTCCATTAGTAAAAGGAAAGCATTGCGCCTTCACTATTTTTGAAGAAGGAATTGCTAAGTGTGCGATTGAGAAAGCATTTTACGATGGGAAGATCACTTGGAAAAAACCGATCTCTTGCCATTTATACCCAGTACGCATCACTAAATACAAGGATTATGATGCAGTCAACTATAATAAATGGGATGTTTGTAAACCCGCTTGTGCCTGTGGTGCAAAGTTAGATGTCCCCGTATACAAATTTTTGCGCGAGCCACTTATCAGAAAATATGGTGAAGGGTGGTACAAACAATTGGAAATGGCCGACAAAATGAGAAAGTAAAATTTCTAAAACCATTTATTTTAAAGGGCTTTACGCGAGCATGCCTCCAAAGCATCAATACTTCTAAAAACACTTTTTTTGATTCGAGCAAATTTTTTAAAGATTAATTTTCAGTTTTTTTCACATCAATCTTAAAATGCTGTTTTCTAATACTTTGATCATTTTTCAAGACCCCCCTGCTAATTTGCCGTGTTTATAACTTCGATCAAATGTTAATTCAATAGACTTGACATAACAGTTTTTTATTCGAAAATTTGTAAACCTTTAATTCAATAAGCAATACTTTATTAAATAGCTTAAACAGAGAGAAATAGCCTCTCAGGGGAATTTATCCCTCTAATTTGAACAAAGAGGGAAGACAAACAGTTGAATATCAAGACATTAATAAAAAAAGGCCCAAATGAGTGATGAACCGATACTAAAAGAGAATAAAGACAGATTTGTCCTTTTCCCTATCAAACATAATAACATATGGGAAATGTATAAAAAAGCAGAAGCTAGCTTTTGGACTGCAGAAGAAATTGATTTGAATCCGGATCTTCAAGATTGGGACAATAAATTAAATGATGACGAAAAACATTTCATCAAACATGTTCTTGCATTTTTTGCTGCCAGCGATGGTATTGTAAATGAAAACCTGGCCGTTAACTTCATGAACGAAGTGCAATATCCGGAAGCGCGTTGTTTCTATGGGTTTCAAATTATGATGGAAAACATTCATTCTGAAACCTACTCTCTATTAATTGACTCATATATTAAAGACCCAAAAGAAAAAGACCGTCTTTTTCATTCTATAGATACACTGCCATGTGTTGGAAAGAAAGCTGAATGGGCTATTAAATGGATCGGGAATGGAACCTTCGCTGAAAGACTTATTGCTTTTGCTGCTGTAGAAGGAATATTCTTCTCAGGAAGTTTCTGCTCCATCTTCTGGTTAAAGAAACGCGGATTGATGCCGGGATTAACCTTCTCAAATGAATTGATCTCTCGCGATGAAGGATTGCATTGCGATTTCGCGTGTTTACTTTATTCCGAATTAACAAACCATTTACCAAAAGAAAGAGTAACAGCAATTATTGCCAATGCAGTTGAAATTGAAAAAGAATTTGTATCCGATGCATTGCCTGTTCGTTTAATAGGAATGAATGCAGATTTAATGTGTCAATACATTGAATTTGTTGCCGACAGATTATTACTGGCACTGGGATGTGATAAAAAATACAATGCTGTAAACCCATTCGACTTTATGGAATTGATTTCTTTACAAGGGAAGACGAACTTCTTCGAAAAACGGGTTGCAGAATACCAAAAATCTGGTGTAATGGGCAAAAAAGAAGATAACGTATTCAGCCTAGATGAAGATTTTTAGATCTTCTCCATCGCTTGGAATACCATTAAAAAAGGATAATTAAAAAACAAGCATACAACAAAACGCGTAAAACTAAACTAACACTCACAAACAACTCTCAAATCATTATTTATGTACGTAATAAAAAGAGACGGTAACCGCGAATCAGTAAAATTTGACAAAGTAACAGCTCGCGTCCAAAAACTTTGCTACGGATTAGACCCCATCCATGTAACTCCTATCAACGTTGCTATGAAAGTAATTGAAGGAATATATGAAGGTGTAACCACCAGTGAATTGGACAATTTAGCTGCTGAAACGGCTGCTTCGCTAACTACCAAACACCCTGACTATGCCCTATTGGCGTCCCGCATAGCTGTTTCCAACTTACACAAAAACACAAACAAATCGTTTTCCAAAACGATGGAAGCGTTGTACAATTATATCGATCCGAAGACAGGCAAAAAAGCACCTTTGATCGCTGATGATGTTCATGAGATCATTCAAAAAAATGCGCAAGAATTAGATTCTACCATCATCTATGACCGCGATTTTGGGTATGATTATTTTGGTTTCAAAACATTGGAACGCAGTTACCTTCTAAAATTAAACGGACAAGTGGCTGAACGCCCTCAACACATGATTATGCGTGTGGCTGTTGGAATTCACAAGGATGATATTGCTTCTGCAATTGAAACATACAACCTGATGTCTGAACGTTGGTTCACACATGCAACTCCTACATTATTCAATGCAGGAACACCCAAACCTCAAATGTCGTCATGTTTCTTATTGACAGTAAAAGACGACAGTATTGATGGTATTTACGACACATTGAAATCATGTGCTAAAATTTCACAAAGTGCTGGAGGAATCGGATTAAGCATTCATAACATTCGTGCTACAGGTTCTTATATCCGTGGAACAAACGGTACTTCAAATGGTATTGTACCAATGTTACGCGTATTCAATGATACAGCACGTTATGTGGATCAAGGGGGAGGAAAACGTAAAGGTTCATTCGCGATTTATTTGGAACCATGGCATGCAGATATTTATGAATTCTTGGATCTTCGTAAAAACACTGGAAAAGAAGAAGCGCGTGCACGTGATCTTTTCACAGCAATGTGGACACCAGATTTATTCATGAAACGTGTAGAGGAAAACAGCACATGGTCGCTATTCTGTCCGAATGAAGCACCTGGATTGGCGGATTGTTGGGGAGCTGAATTCGAAGCATTATACTCACGTTACGAACAAGAAGGGAAAGCTCGTAAAACAATTCAAGCTCGTGAATTATGGTCTGCAATCATCGACTCACAAATTGAAACAGGAAACCCTTACATGTTATACAAAGATGCATGTAATGGAAAAAGCAATCAACAAAATTTAGGTACCATCAAGTCGTCCAACTTATGTACTGAGATCTTAGAATATACATCACCCGACGAGATTGCTGTTTGTAATCTTGCTTCTATCGCATTGCCTCGCTTTGTGGAAGATGGGAAATTTGACCACCAAAAATTATTTGACATCACGTATGTGATCACCAAAAATTTAAATAAGATCATCGACCGCAATTATTACCCAGTTGCTGAAGCACGTAACTCAAACATGCGTCACCGCCCTATCGGTATTGGCGTGCAAGGTTTGGCAGATGCATTCATCTTAATGCGTTTCCCTTTCGATTCTCCTGAAGCAATTCAGTTGAACAAAGAGATCCACGAAACAATATACTACGCTTCTATGACTGCCTCTAAAGATCTTGCAAAAGTAGAAGGACCTTACGAAACATTCAAAGGCTCACCGGTATCAAAAGGAATTTTCCAATTCGATATGTGGAATGTAACACCTTCAACCCGTTGGGAGTGGGATGTTTTAAAAGAAGAAGTAAAAACCCATGGTGTTCGCAACTCCTTATTGTTAGCGCCAATGCCAACAGCAAGCACTTCTCAAATCTTAGGGAACAACGAATGTTTTGAACCATACACCTCCAACATTTATTCAAGAAGAGTTTTGTCAGGAGAGTTTGTGATTGTAAACAAACATTTATTGAAAGACTTAGTAAAATTAGGCATCTGGAATGATTCATTGAAAAATAAAATCATCATTGCAAATGGTTCGGTACAAAACATCAACGAAATTCCTGATAATGTAAAAGCATTGTACAAAACTGTTTGGGAAATTTCTCAAAAAGTAATCATCAACATGGCTGCTGACCGCGGAGCATATATCTGTCAGTCGCAATCATTGAATTTGTTTGTACAGGATGCAAATTTCGCCAAACTTTCTTCTATGCATTTCTACGGATGGAAAGCGGGATTAAAAACAGGAATGTATTACTTGCGCACAAAAGCGGCGGCTGATGCAATTAAATTTACCGTTGATTCTGTTGCTAAAGAAATACCTAGTGTTGAAAGTACAACTTCAACAACTGTTGTTGAGGTGTTAGGGAATGAAGATGTTCTTATCATTGAACGTCAACAGCAAATAAGCAATGAGCGTCAAGCAATATTAGAAGCAGAAGCACAAAAAGCTGCCGAAATCGCTGCACAATTGAGTTGTTCGTTAGACAATCCAGATGCGTGTGAAGCATGTGGATCATAATAAATAGTAAATTTAATAACGTTAAAACCCTCGCAATTGCGGGGGTTTTAACGTTATTGATGCTGTAGTGACAACAATCAACAGCAAATTAGTGTACTTTTAATATGAAATTAAGCCCATTGAAAATGAAAAAAATAATTCGATTTTTTTTGATACCCCTCTTATTATCGCTGGCACTAAATTCTTTTTCACAAACATCCGATGTTGGTGTCCCTAAAGATTATACAGGCGAATGGATCAATTGGTATGGCAACAGACAAGTAAAAGAAAAAATCAATTTTGTAAATGGTCAGCGATTAGGGAAATGGACCTATTACAATGAGAATGGCACAATTAATACAAATGCAAATTATGTGAAAGGAAAGAAAGAAGGAGAAGTTGATTTCTTCTCCTATTATGAAAGTGGAAAATTAAAACAAACTTATATATTTATTAATGGTAAACGGGAAGGCTGGTTTTATAACTATTATGAAAACGGATCCATCATGACCAAAGGGAAATACAAGCACGGACAGCCGGTAGGGAAATGGAAATCCTATGATGAAAACGGCAAGGAATTAAAGTGATACAAAAGATTAACGATCTAATTTTAATTAATGCTTTTCTTTAAAAAAAACGTGCTGGTTTATCCTTATCAATTTTTTCAATTGGTGTGTAATCACAATTAAATATGACCTACAAATTGCTCGATATGCTGACCGTTGAAAACAAAATGTACTTGCATTTTAATGTCTCTGCATTTCATCATCCAAGTTTTAAAATAATTGTAAAATAATAGTTGATTGTTGTATGGCATTAATTTATAGCGGAAATGATTCCTGAGAAAAAAACTGAAAAAACAAAACTGCACCCGCGCAACAAGCATCGCTCTTTATATGATTTTAAAGAGTTATCAAAAGGCACACCCGACCTTTTGAAATTTGTTTCGATCAATAAATTCAACAACGAATCGATTGATTTTGCAGATCCGCTTGCAGTAAAAATGCTTAACAAAGCTTTACTCAACTATTTTTATAACATTGCGTATTGGGATATTCCTGCCGGTTTTCTTTGTCCGCCCATTCCTGGAAGAGCTGATTATATTCATTACGCGGCAGATTTGTTGGCATCTTGTAATGCTGGTATAATTCCTACAGGCAATTCCATTCGATGTTTGGATATTGGAGTGGGAGCAAATTGCGTATATCCAATTATCGGAAATAAAGAATACAACTGGAACTTTGTTGGATCAGATATCGATATCAATGCAATACGTTCAGCCGAAAAGATCATTACTTCTAACCCATCATTAAAAAGTACGATTACGCTCCGACATCAAACGAATCCTTCTAACATTTTCAAAAGCATCATAAAAGAAGGAGAAAATTTTGATATCACCATTTGTAATCCTCCGTTTCATTCTTCCTTAGCTGAAGCTCGGGAAGGCACGGTGCGTAAACTCAATAACCTAGGATCTAAAAAAACGCACAATGTTGTTTTGAATTTTGGTGGCAACAACAATGAGCTATTTTGCAAAGGCGGAGAGTCTGAATTTATCCGCCGAATGATTGAACAAAGTTCGCAATTCCGCAATTCCTGCATGTGGTTTTCATCCTTGGTATCAAAGAGTGAAAATCTTGATGGAATATATAATGCATTAGAGAAAGTTGCCCCAATTGAAATAAGAACAATAGAAATGGCGCAAGGCAATAAAATTAGCAGGATGGTTGCATGGACATTTTTAGATGTTTCACATCAGAAAAAATGGACAGCAGAACATTGGGAGAATAAAAAAAACAAATAGTGTTCTCCATTTCTTTCATTAAAAAAAATGAAAAATTATTTTTTTCCGTTTTTAGCTTCTTTTTCTTTTTTCTTGAAATATTTTCTCAGCAAAATGTTGTGCTTCAAAGCTTCCATATTATCATCGAAGCCCTTGGTTCCATTTTTTGCATTCTCCATACTCTTATTCAAGTTTGTTACCAAAGTTGTATCCATAATAAGCGCCCCAATTGTTCCTTTTCCATTTTTAACTTGTGAAGAAATGCTATGAAGATCCCCGGAAACAAGAGCCAATGAGTCTGTGATCATTTTTATACTTACAACCGATTGATGTAATTTGGAAGAAAAAACGGTATCTGTTAACAATGCGCCAAACGATCCTTTCCCTTCTTTTATGTCACGCATAATTTTACTCAAATCACCCGTTATCATCGCTGTTCGTTCGCCAGTAATTTTAATACTCACAATCGCTTCTTTAACATTTTCAGCAACAACAGTATCCATCAAAATACTCCAAACAGAATTAGGGCTATTTAACTTTTGTGCAATATTTTTCAAATCCTCGGTGATATCTTTTACATTGTTGTTAGTAATATTGAGCGTGCGCATCATTTCATCCGTTCCCAAAGGTTTTAAAGCAACCAATACATCACCATCCTCAACAGCAGGTGATTCGTCAAGAACTGAATTTATATTTACTAATTTATTTCCAATCAATCCATCTGTCCCCACACTTGCACGAGCACTCTTTTTGATAAATGCTTGAACTTTATCTTCAATGACCATTCCTACATTTACGGTAGAATCGTTAATAATAGTGACGGATTCAACTGTCCCAACATCGATACCCGCCAACCGCACATTGTTGCCGGGCATTAATCCGTTTACATCGTGAAAGTTTGCATAGATATGAAACGTAGAACCAAAAAGATTTTTTTTGTTCCCGATCAAATACAATGCAACTATTAAAAAGGCCGTTCCAGTTAATACTAACAGACCTACTCTAATATTTTTTGTCGTTTCTTTTCCCATATTATTTTATTCGAAAAATTGCTTTATTTTTTTATCCGATGACCGCTCTAATTCCTCATAGGTGCCAGTCGCATAACACTTCCCATCAATCAACATAACAACTCGATTGGCAACAATTTTCACACAATTGATATCATGTGAAATAATGATAGAGGACGTTTGATATTTTTGCTGTAACTCAACCATCAAATTACTGATTTCTTTTGCGGTAATTGGATCTAATCCTGTTGTGGGCTCATCATACAAAATGATTTCTGGCTTAAGAATAAGCGTGCGGGCAAGCGCAATTCGTTTTCTCATTCCTCCGGAAAGTTCTGCAGGCATCATATCAACAGTATCTGCTAGCCCTACATTTGTTAATGCCTCAATCACTAGTCTATTCACATCCTCTTTAGATGTTTTTATCCAATGACGTCTTAAAGGGAATTCCAGATTTTCTCTGACAGTCATCGAATCATACAACGCATTGCTCTGAAATAAGAATCCAACTTTCACTCTCATTTTATCAAGCTCTGTCGAATTCAATGCAGGAACATTTTTCCCTAGCACATGTATTGACCCTTTTTCAGGTTTCATTAACCCGATGATGCACTTAATAAGAACAGACTTGCCGGAGCCGGATTTCCCTAGTACGACAAGATTCTCCCCCTTATTAAGATCACAACTAAAATCACGGAGCACATTATTATCACCAAACGATTTAAATACATTTCTTACTTCAATCACTGAAGTTCCGTTCTCGATGTTTTTATTTAAATCAACTGTTTCCATTTTAATTTAAATTTAATACATCCGTGATTTGAACAGCAATCAGGTCGATCACAAATAAAAGAAGTGAAGAAATTACTACTGCCGAATTTGCTGAACGGCCAACACCTTCTGTGCCCTTGTTAGAATTATATCCCATATAACATCCAATTATTCCAATAATGTATCCAAAGAAAAAGGTTTTGATAATGGCTGGTAAAAGATCGCCGAAAGTTATTGTATCAAACACTTGATTCCAGAACAACTTCCAACTTACAATCCCGTGAATATTTGCCCCTAAATACCCTCCATACAAAGACACAGTAGAAGCCAATATAGCAAGAATAGGAACCATTAACGTAGTAGCCATCACTCTAGTAACAACTAAAAATTTATACGGATTCGTCCCGGATACATCCATCGCATCAATCTGTTCGGTTACCTTCATTGATCCAAGCTCCGCACCAATACCAGAGCCTATTTTCCCTGCACAAATCAATGCCGTAATAACTGGAGCAATTTCTCTGATCAATGAAACAGAAACCATTTTCGGCAGCCAAGCAGCCGCACCGAATTCCACTAATGTTGGTCGTGATTGTATTGTAATGACCAGCCCCATAATAAAGGCCGTAATAGCAACCAATGGTAATGACCGATAACCGATATAATAGCACTGGCGAAGAAATTCAGCGAGTTCAAATCGTGGTTTAAAAATTTCCCTGAAAAATCGAAGGGCAAAACGTGAAATATCACCCGTTTCATTAAGAAAATTTTGGAACACTGATTTATTCATCTTCAAAAATAATAAAAACTTACTACTTATTTCTTTAGCGAAGATACGAGGAATATTATTTTAAATCCTGATAAAAATCAGTATCGGAATAAACTATAACACGAAGTAAAAAGAAAACAAACCCTGTTAGAAATAAGCCCTCACTTGAGCCCCTCCTGTATGAATAGCCTTTGAACCCGCCCCTTGAGATTTGCGACCATCATAGGTTAAACTCAATTGTAAATTGCTCGATAAATTTCTTTGGTAAACAACACCCCATGTAATATTTTGACCTGTTTTCAAAGCGTCTAACATTTCATACGACAAGGAAGTGTTTTTATTTGCATCGCTATATTGAATCTGAATAAAATCCGCCTTTACGTTTAAACTTCCCTTTTGCAATACATTGTACTTAACTTCTGCACCATAATCCTGCAACACCGCATGCTGCTCACCAGGGGTTATCTGATTTTTCCGATCGGTATATTTGAATGACGTTGTGACCCTAAATGACGTATTCGGTTGTAAATTAATTTTGGGTTCCACTTCATAATATTTGATTGAAAAATCTTGAGAAGAAAAAAACTCTGAATTGCTTTTTTTAACCCCATCTTTATAGGCAAGATTACAACTCAATTGTTTACTAAAATTCCATCGTAATCGAGCCTCCTTATATCTATTTACACGAGAATCCAATCCGTTTACTAGCAATACCTTGTTACGTATATCCTGAAATGTAAGATCTAATCCGAACTTTGAACTGAGCTGATTTATGAACAAGGTATTTCTAAAAGAAGAATTTAGTGTCTTTAATTTACTATCATTTGTTTCCGTCAAAAATGGGTTATATGCATTTGCAAGGTTGTTGTCATCCGATTTTCTATCAATTCGAAACGATGCTTGATTGGCAAAACGGGAAACAAATTTGCGAAACCCTTTCTTTGTAGCCCAAATAACAGAAGGTTTTAACATCAACACCTGACTGAACTGATTGCTATATACCTTTTGGTAGTCGTTTGTTGGTGTAAAAACCTTAATATAATTTGCCTGATCATTGAATACAGCCACCACAAATTCATTCAGCTCCTTTACCCCATTTCCATTATAATCATTCCATGCATATACCCCTTGCCCGGTTGCAACCATAATATATGAAAACTCTTTTTTTACCTCCAACCCCGAACCAATCTCATAATACGTATTAGAGAAAATGACACCCTTCAATAACTTGAAATTATATTCTACTCGTGCTACCAATGAATTGTCGGGTTTTTGAGAAGTAAGTGAATTGTTTCGTATTTCTAGCACGCGATAAGCCGCATTCAACTTTAATTGGCTATTCGGATTCTTTACCAAGTCCAGGTAACCCCCATAGCTTTGTGCAAATGTTGTATTTTCAAAATGTGTCACTCCCGCTGTATCTTTTATTCCATAGTCGGTTCGTTGTTTATAATTTATTCCGTACTTGTTTTTTGTTGTATCTGAATTTTGAATAAAAGCCTGCCACTCCCAAAATTTATAACTATTTCCTAAGAGAGAATCTTTCTTGGATAATGCAAATTTATTTTGTTCAAATTCATCCTTCAAACCAATATTCAACCATTTTATTTTTTGAGAGATCCCACTTTTATGCCTATAAAAGTTAGTGTTGGTGAGGCTAGCCGAATTCAATAAACTACCGTTGTAGTTTAAAGCAAACCCTTTTCTGGAAATCATAACATCGGCATTGTTTTTATTTGCATTATAATGAATGCCTTCAAAAAAAGCATTGAATTTATACCCAACAAAACCGAATTCCTTTTTCGATAAGCCAAGCGACGCACCAATAATATGCTGATCATCCTGAATAGATGAACTGCCCCTGTTCCAATCTCTTTCAAACTCAATGCTACGGTATCGTTCGATTGGTGAAAAATACTTTTGTACATATTCATAATTCACATTGGTAAGTAACGTAACCTTTCCGGATGCTGAATCAGACATCGCCTTCCGATGAAGAGGGGTTGCATTATCAAAATTCATTTTCAACGAATAGCCAACATCATCATTGCTATTGGCGGAAGAAAAGGTGTTGATATCGTTCTTACTCAGCGCAGCTTCTACCGATAATCTGCTGTTCTTATTAAACGCATAATCAACCCCTACTGTGACCATCTGCTTTTTCTTCGGCGTAATGAGTTGGATCACGGGTTCATAATTTCCTCTAGGCAGATTTGTAAGTGTATCGGGCATTATCCATTCAAACACTTTTCCGTTTGCACTCGACAGGATCTGTCTATAATTTCCTTTTCCTTCACCAACAAAACTATACGTTACCCGATAGTGCGTGCTGTCATTTGCCGTGAGATACACAAACACTTTTTTGGTACTGTACTCAAAGATCTTCGTAAAGGTGTGTGTTCCAATTGTGGTGTCGTTCTTGTGATATAACACCTCATCCGAATTAAATGGAACACTGTCATAACTTGGTGAAACAGCTAGTGATAATGTATCCCCAATTTCAGACAATAACTTTTTCTGCGCTGGTGTTAAGGACTGCTGAAGCGATTGATTTTTATTATCCTGTTCCGAATAAACATTGAAATGAACTTTCATTTTGTTCTGTTCAAAATCATCTCCGAAATGAAGCAAGGAACGGGCATAATTTCTATCTGAATATTGAAATTCAACAACAATCCTTTTATCTTTTGTAATTAACTGATTCGAAGTAAACGTAATTTCTGATGTATTGTAATTAATGACATAATCGTTCTCTTGCCCGCGCTGCATCAACCGTCCATCAATATAGACTTTTTCTGATCCTGACAATACAATGATGAAAGCTTCATTTTCAGCACCCCGCAAATGATAGGGGCCCTGATTACTTTCCTGATCTCTGTCGTTGAATTTACTGCTAACGGAGGCGTTTCTGGCAAATTTTCCTCGTGAAACAGCAGCGCTAATCGATGCTTTGTTTCCCCCTTGTTTCGACAGATCCTTGCTTTCGCTGTTCGTTTTAAATGATGAAGAAAAACTCACTCCTTGTGCCTTCTTATTAAAATTCATAAAATAAGAATTGGGTCTTGTCAGTTGAAAATCACCGGCAATTAATTTATTATTTGCATTCGAGAGCTGAATAAATACTTTATCAAACTCCTGTAACTGTTGTGTGTTTCCTTCAGGCTGAATGGGTATATTATTATCTGTTGCCGCTAACAAGATGTCTACGTTATTTGATAAATGACCAGCCAATTGCAAATTCAAACTAGAGTTTACCACAACATCCTGGTTATTTCCAAAAGAGATTCCTCTAGAAATACTGCCACTTTTATTCAAGCCCTCCATCTTAAAAATATCATCATTTTTCGACTCTATGTTATAGCTGAATGGGTTTGAATTGCCTTGCAAATCAGGTTTGATACGATTCGCATCTTTGTGTTTTACTTCGGCAGTAAATAAATATGGAAAGGTCTTATAAGTCGAATGAATCCCTTGCAAAGGAATGCTATCCTTCAACACTTTTTTTCGATCTAAGATCAAAAAACCATTCGCATAATTTATTTTATAATAGGAAGTGTCTAACAAGCTTCCGTCCGCGATCTTTATCTTTATGGTGCCGGGAATAAGGCTTAATGTATCTAACTGAGTGGTGTCAGAAGTAATTGATACTAATTTAATACGGGAACCTCCTGCATATTGGGAGTGCCCGAGCAGACAGGAAAAAAGAAAAAAACAAAAAAGTATTAATTTACGAACTATCACCGATTTAAAAGTACATTTTATACATTTGCCCTAGCTACTTAATACGCAAAATAATGACAAAAATTATAACTTACAACTTAAATGGAATACGCTCAGCAATGAGCAAAGGATTATTAGAGTGGTTAAAAGCTGCAAATCCGGATATACTTTGTGTTCAGGAATTAAAAGCAGAGCCAGGGCAGCTCGATCTTTCCATTTTTGAAACTGCCGGATACCATCATTTTTGGTTCCCTGCGCAAAAAAAGGGATACAGCGGAGTAGCCATTTTCACGAAGAATAAACCCGACCATGTTGAATATGGCTGCGGTATTAAGGAGTATGATTTTGAGGGCCGAGTGATTCGAGCCGATTATGGTGATGTATCTATCATGAGTGTTTATCATCCAAGTGGTAGCAGCGGAGAAGACCGCCAAGCATTTAAAATGAAATGGCTGGCTGATTTCCAGAAATACATTGATCAACTAAAAAAAGAACGGCCCAAACTAATCATTTGCGGAGATTACAACATTTGTCACCAGCCAATAGATATCCACAACCCAAAGAGTAACGCAAACAGTAGTGGATTTTTACCCGAAGAGCGGGAATGGATGGACGGGTTTATGAAAACAGGTTTCATTGACAGTTTCAGGCATTTTAACAAAGAGCCTCACAACTATAGCTGGTGGAGTTTTAGAGCGAATGCAAGAGCAAAAAATTTGGGCTGGCGCATCGATTATAATCTGGTCAGTAGCAATTTAGAAGCGAAAATGAAACGAGTTGCTATTCTGGCAGAAGCGAAACATTCTGACCATTGCCCCGTAGTTTTAGAAATTGATTTATAAAACATGGCTATACATCCCAATTATTTTTGCTTTCAATCTCCATAATTATTAACAATATGAATGTTTTTGAATGTGAATAAAGAATCTAGCAACAAGTATTAGGACGTATGATTATCAATATTTTTGTATAAATTAATCTATCACAAATATGAAAAATACGGTAAAGTATATTTTAATCGTTGCGCTTACAAGCGGATTGTTCTCTTGTGTTCCACAACGTAAATTGGAGGAAGAGCAGACAAAAAGAGCAAATGCAGAAAAAGAACTTGCTGCCTTAAAAACAAGCAGCATGGAATGCGATACAAAACTTACAGAAGCAAACAAATTAATTGCAGATAACAATAAAGCCATTATCGGATTAGAAAAAGATACTGCTATATCTGGGACCAGCTATAGAAGTTTAACCTCTAAATATGACAAACTAAACCAGATCAATGAACAATTGCTGGATAAGTACAACCGATTGTTAGAAGGCAACTTGGCAGACACAAAAAAGATTTCGAGTGAATTGCAAATGACGCAAGAACAACTTCTAAAAAAACAAGATGAATTAAAATTGTTGGAAGAACAATTAAATGCACAAAAGAAAAGCTTGGATGAGCTTACCGCAGAATTGCAAAAACGGGAAGCTCGTGTCGCAGAATTGGAGGGGATCTTAAAAAGAAAAGATGAAGCTACGAATGAACTAAAGAAAAAATTATCTGACGCATTACTTGGCTTTGAAGGAAAAGGCTTAACCATCACTCAGAAAAATGGGAAAGTATATGTATCCATGGATGAAAGTTTATTGTTTGCATCAGGAAGCACCAGTGTAGAAACAAAAGGGGTGGATGCATTAATTAAAGTAGCAAAGGTATTAGAACAAAATACAGACATCAATGTAATGATCGAAGGCCATACGGACGACGTGCCAATGGTTGGTAAAGGAGATATCAAAGACAACTGGGATCTGAGTGTGATGAGAGCAACTTCTATTGTAAAAATTATCACCAAAAATAGTTCTGTTGATCCTAAACGCTTAACAGCATCGGGCCGTGGAGAATATTTTCCAATAAATCCTGCAAAGACTGCTGATGCGCGTAAAAAGAACCGGAGAACTGAAATTATTTTAACTCCAAAATTAGATGAATTATTAAAAGTGCTGGAGTCGAATTAATAAGGAAGATCTGCCGCATAACTTTAAAATTTTTTGCGTTTATATACCAGAATAAATTGTTCCGATGAAAAAAATAATCTTTCTTTTCTTTATAGCTAGTTACACTAACGCCTCGTTTGCTCAGTTAGTAACTGAATATTGGGATGTTGCTCAGACTAAGAAAAAAAGCGAACAAAGTATAAAGAACGGAATGCAGGACGGGAAATTTACTGCCTGGTATGAAAACGGAGAAATTGCAAAAGAGGGAACTTTTATACAAGGAAAAGAAAATGGAAAATTCCTGACCTACTATGCCGTTAAAAAAGTAAAATCCGAAGAAAATTATAGCAAAGGCAAAAAAGAAGGAGCCTGCAAATACTGGTACATCAATGGGAACAAAGCTCAGGAAACTTTTTTTAAAGATGACAAAAACGATAGCACCTGGACAGGATGGTTCGAAAGCGGAAAAATAAAAAGTACTGAAAATTACAAAGCTGGGAAAAAAGAAGGTGTCTGGACCTATTATTATGAAAACGGACAAAAGGAAAGCGAAGGGGCTTTCAAAAATAATTTAGCAGAAGGACTTTATACAGGTTGGTTTTCAAACGGAGTAAAACAAAAAGAAGGTCAATTCTCCACTGGAAAAGAAACAGGTCTCTGGAAAGAATACTTCAGATCAGGAAAACCAAAACAAGAACTTTTGTTCGAAAAAGATGAAATCCTTTTGATGAATTTATGGTTCGAAAATGGAGAACAACCTATTAAAAATGGGAATGGAAAATTCGCACTTTTCTTTGACAACAATAAAAAGAAAGGAGAAGGAAATTACAAAGATGGTCGCATGGATGGCATTTGGCTGTTTTATTCACAAACCGGAGAAAAGGATTTTCAAGTGCTGTACGTAAAAGGCAAAAAAAATGGCCCTTGTATAAACTGGAATAAAAACGGCAAAGTAAAGAGTGAAGGGCCATTCGTGGATGACAAAAAAAATGGTTACTGGAAATGGTATAACGAAGATGGGAAACTTGAAATGGAAGGAGCCCTGAAAGAAAATCTAAGAGACGGGAAATGGATGTATTGGTTTCCATCAGGAATAAAGGAATCGGAGGGTTATTACAAAAACGATCTGCAAGATAGCATTTGGAAGTATTCCTATAAAGATGGTTCAAAATGGAAAGAAGGGAATTACAAAGAAAATTTAAAACAAGGCACTTGGACAATCTGGTTTGAAAGCGGGCAAAAGCTTCAAGAAGGGAACTATGTTGCCGGAAAAGAGGAAGGAACTTGGCATTCTTGGTATGACAATGGAGTAATGAAAGATGAGGGCAATTTCACAGCGGGGAAAATGGAAGGAAGCTGGAAAGGTTGGTTGCCAAACAATACATTAAGTTATGATGGCTTTTATAAAAATGAATTAAAAGACGGACCTTGGAAATACTATTTTAATAAAGGCAAAATAAAGGAAGAAGGATCCTATAAAGAAGGAAAAAAAGAAGGTCGCTGGATATTTTGGACCCCTTATGGTTTTAAAGAAAGTGAAGGAAATTATATGGAAGAAAAACCAACTGGTTTATGGACCTACTACTATGAAACAGGCGTTAAATCAATGGAACAAACATTTAAAGATGGGAAATTGAGTGGCGATTGCAGCTCTTGGTATGAAAACGCAAAACTCAAAAGTACCACATCCTATACCTTAGTGAAAGATAAAAAAAGTATGCGTGTTGAAAGTAAGCCAAATGGAAAATGGACCTATTATGACAACAATGGCAATATCATTATGGAAATGACTTACAAGAAGGGAATAAAAGTAAAATAGATTATTTTTTTGTCGGCTTCCTGCGAGGATGCTGATGATGCATTTGCTGCGCCCTTTTTGCTCTCTCCACATCCACTTTCATTCTTCTCTTTTTGGCAAGAAATGTAGTGAACCAAGCAATTGCAATTACAACTGAAAACCCCACGCCCATATAAATATAGCTCATTAGTTCGTCATGTTGCTGCTTCTTAATACGCGCCTCATCCATCACCTTCATCTCGGCACTCCCTTTTGGCAAAAAATTCTTGCTATCTGCTAAAGAAGGCGCATCTGAAGATGCCGTTGTCGAATCGGGTAATGATTGGGCAACTGTTTGGTTGCCAGAAATTAAAAATAATAGGAATAAGAAAAGTGGTAGAATTCCCACTCTTAGGCACTTTACGGACTTTTTTTGCATCATTTCCATAGCACAGAATTTTTAGTAATAATAAACGTTGAAAGTAGCTTTAACACATAAATAACGAAATTTATCTTGCAATTATATTACTTAGACGTAATAACGAACGATTAGGTTGCTTAAAATAAATTTGGCAAATCAGAAACATCTCCGTATATTTGCCTCGCTAAAATTTATTTAAGTCAAGAAAGAGGGGACAAAAAGTCCCCTCTTTCTATTGATACAACTGTTATGATTACGATCGATTCAATAAAAAAACTGACTGATTCAAAAATTGCTGAAGGCGCTAATTTTATTGTTGACATTGCCATAAAACAAGGAAACAAAATTACCGTTCTTTTAGATAATGATAACGGGGTCTCTATTAAAGATTGCGTTGAAATGAGTCGTCATATCGAATCCAATTTAGATAGAGAAAAAGATGATTTTGAATTGAATGTCATGTCACCTGGACTTACAGAACCATTTAAAATACTTCGTCAATATCAAAAAAACGTTGGAAAACAAATAGATGTGCTAACTAAAGAAGGCAAAAAATTAAGCGGCAAACTACTTTTTGCTACAGAAGAAGGAATCGAACTGGAATCGAAAGTGAAAGAAAAAGTAGAAGGTAAAAAAGGAAAACAATTAATTATAAATAATATCAAATTAACATTTAATCAAATCAAAGAAACTAAAATTGTCATATCATTTTAATAATTTAAACAAATGGAAAGTATAAATCTAATTGAATCGTTCTCAGAATTCAAAGAAATAAAAAACATTGATAGAGCAACATTAATGAGCATCATCGAAGATGTATTCCGCAGTATGCTTTTAAAAAAATATGGGTCAGATGAGAATTTTGATATCATCGTAAACCCTGACCGTGGAGATATTGAAATTTGGCATAACCGAGAAGTTGTGGATGATGAATTTGCGGAAGACAGTTTTGATTACGATGAAGCAAAACACATCGGATTAACTGAAGCTCAAAAAATTGATGCAGATCTTGAATTAGGCGAAGAAGTTGTGACTCCTGTTAAATTAAATGACTTTGGAAGACGTGCTGTACTTGCTGTTCGTCAAAACTTAGTTTCTAAGATCTTAGAACTTGAAAAAGACAGTCTTTATAAAAAATACAAAGAAAGAGTTGGCGAAATAATGACCGGTGAAGTTTATCAAATCTGGAAAAAAGAATTATTGATTCTTGATGAAGATGGAAATGAACTTTTATTACCAAAAACGGAGCAAATTCCTTCTGACTTCTTTAAAAAAGGAGATTCAATAAAAGCAGTTGTTCAACGTGTTGACATGAAAAACAATTCACCTATCATTGTATTATCACGCACCTCACCTGCATTTCTTGAACGTTTATTTGAACTAGAAGTTCCTGAAGTATTTGACGGCTTGATTACTATCAAAAAAATTGTACGTGAACCAGGTGAAAGAGCCAAAGTAGCTGTTGAATCATACGATGACAGAATTGATCCTGTTGGCGCTTGTGTTGGGATGAAAGGTTCTCGTATACATGGAATTGTTCGTGAATTGCGTAATGAAAATATTGATGTAATCAATTATACAAGCAATCCTTCTTTGTTTATTACACGTGCACTAAGCCCTGCTAAGATCACTTCTGTAAAAATTGATGAAGAAACAAAACGTGCGGAAGTATTTTTGAAGCCTGATCAAGTATCATTAGCCATCGGAAAAGGTGGGCACAATATTAAATTAGCCGGTAAATTAACTGGTTACGAAATTGACGTGTATCGCGATACAGATATTGATTTGGAAGATGTGGATTTAGAAGAATTTTCTGATGAAATTGAAAGCTGGATCTTGGATGAACTTAAAAACATTGGATGCGATACTGCAAAAAGTGTATTAGAGTTATCTACTGAAGAGCTTGTAAAACGTACTGATCTGGAAGAAGAAACAGTAACAGAAGTAAAAGCAATTTTACAATCAGAATTTGAATAAACATATTGCAGTTTTGTAATATGATGTAATTTTTAATAGGTAATATGTCAGAAAATAAAGGACAACGTTTAAGTAAAGTAGCAAAGGAACTCAATGTTAGTGTTTCCACTATCACTGATTTCTTGAAAACCAAAGGCCATACGATTGAAAACAATCCGATGGCAAAGCTCTCCGATGATCAATATTCTTTATTGGCTAAAGAATATCAATCTGAAAAAGCAGCTAAGGAAGAAGCTAAGCAAGTGACAACAAGCACACGTGCTAAAAAAGAAAATATTTCTATTGATGCTGACGCCAAAAAAACGGAGCCTAAAAGAGAAGAAGATGATGATATTATCATTAAGAATGTTCAAACTGCTACACCGGCTGAAAAAGAAAAAACAGCTGAAAAGACTGTAAAAAAGCTGGAAACACCTGATGCCGATGAAAAAGAAGTCATTAAGTCGGATGTAAAATTTACGGTTGTTACAAAGATCGACCTTGATTCACTAAACAGTAAAACAAAACCGACCAAAAAAACGAAGGCTGCTAAAGAAGAGAAAGTAGAAGAAAAAACTGAAGAAAAAAAGACTGCAACGAAAGGAAAAGCGAAAGCGAAAATAGAAGAAGTTGAAGAAAAGATTGTTGAAATTCCGGAAGCTGAAGCTGAAAAACCTGTTGAACAAATAACTGAAGAGCCTGCAAAAGTAGATTTCTATGAAACGAAAGTAGAAAAACTGGAAGGCCCGAAAATTATGGGTAAAATTGAATTACCTGTAAAAGAAGAACGTAAAAAAAATCCGGTAGCTTCCTCTTCCGCATCTAATGCAGACAATAAGAAAAAGCGTAAACGTATCAAGAAAAGTTTCGGTGGAGCTACCCTTGGTGATAATTGGGATCCAAATCGCAAGCCTGGAACAGGAACCCCTGGTGCAACAGGAACCGGTAAGCCGGCAAACCCTGCAGACAAAGGCGCACCAAGGCGACAACTAAATGGCGGAGTTAGCAGCATAGGACAACCTAAGGGTAAATTTAATACTAACAGACCTGCAAAGGTTGAATTAACACCCGATCAAGTTGCTGCTCAGGTAAAAGAAACCCTTGCCCGCTTAAGTGGAGCCGGAAAATCGAAAGCTTCGAAACACCGTAAGTCAAAGCGTGATATTGCCAGTGAACGTATTCAAGAAGCTGCTGACCAACAAGAAGCAGAAAAGAAAATTATTAAAGTAACGGAATTCGTTTCCGCAAATCAGCTTGCGCAGATGATGGATATTTCTGTAAATGAAATTATCTCCACCTGTATGAGTTTAGGAATGTTTGTTTCTATCAACCAACGTTTGGATGCTGAAACAATTGCTATCGTTGCTGAAGAGTTTGGTTACCAATTGGAATTTGTAAGTGTTGAAGTTCAAGAAGCAATCAAAGAAGAAGCAGATACAGAAGATCAGTTATTAGACCGTTCTCCGATTGTAACTGTAATGGGTCACGTTGACCATGGGAAGACCTCTTTGCTAGATTATGTCCGAAAGGCAAACGTTATTGCCGGTGAAGCAGGTGGTATCACTCAGCATATCGGTGCATACAACGTTAAATTAGAAAATGGAAAAACAATAACTTTCCTTGATACTCCAGGACACGAAGCCTTTACAGCGATGCGTGCGCGTGGTGCTCAAGTAACTGATATTGCAATTATTGTGGTAGCCGCTGACGACAGTGTAATGCCTCAAACAGTGGAAGCCATCAACCATGCTCAAGCAGCTGGTGTGCCTATCATTATTGCTATCAATAAAATAGATAAGCCGGGAGCTAATCCTGACAAGATACGTGAAGCGTTATCACAAATGAATATTCTTGTAGAAGAATGGGGTGGTAAAGTTCAATGTCAGGAAATCTCAGCAAAACAAGGTTTACACATTGATGATTTATTGGAAAAAGTTTTGCTGGAAGCAGAAATGCTCAATTTAAAAGCAAATCCAAATAAAAATGCAAGCGGTACTGTCATTGAATCTGAATTAGATAAAGGACGCGGGTATGTAAGTACCATCCTTGTTGAAGCTGGAACACTGCATGTTGGAGATATTGTATTGGCGGGTTGTTTCAGCGGTAAAGTAAAAGCTTTACACAACGAGCGCGGACAAGTTGTTAGAGAAGCAGGACCTGCAATGCCTGTATTGTTGCTTGGTTTAAGTGGCGCGCCACAAGCAGGCGATAAGTTCCATATCATGAATGATGAACGTGAAGCGCGAGAAATCGCAGCAAAACGTTTACAATTACAACGCGAACAAGGTATTCGTACCAATAAACATATTACACTTGATGAGATTGGAAGACGTTTAGCGATAGGCGATTTCAAAGAATTGAATGTGATTGTAAAAGGTGACGTGGATGGTTCGGTGGAGGCGCTTGCAGATTCATTGCAAAAATTATCTACCGAAAAAGTTCAGGTGAAAATCATTCATAAATCGGTTGGAGCAATCAGTGAATCAGATGTATTGTTAGCTTCTGCTTCCAATGCGATCATTGTTGGATTCCAGGTTCGTCCTTCTGTAAGTGCTCGTAAATTAGCTGAGACAGAACAAATTGATATTCGACTATACTCGATTATCTACAAAGCAATTGACGAAATAAAAGCGGCAATGGAAGGAATGTTAGCTCCTGAATTTGAAGAGAAAGTAGTATGTAATATTGAAATCCGTGAAGTATTCAACATCACTAAAGTGGGTACGATTGCAGGATGTTTCGTATTAGATGGAAAAGTAAACCGCAACACCAAAGTGCGTATTGTGCGCGATGGAATTGTTATTCATGACGGAGAATTAGGTTCATTAAAACGTTTCAAAGACGATGTAAAAGAAGTAAACAAAGGATTTGAATGCGGATTGAATATCAAGAATTTCAACGACATAAAAGCCGGCGACATCATTGAAGGATACGAATTAGTAGAAGTAAAAGCGAAGTTGTAAGACCAGCTGTTCTCGGCAATAGCGCTGCGAAATAAAATCTTTAAAATAAAAAAGCTCCGATAAATTTATCGGAGCTTTTTTATTTACTTATAATTTAAAGATTATTTCAATTTCGTAATGTTGGTAATTTCTGCAGGCATTCCAACATTGCAGCCAGCTGGTTGAGGCATTTTCAGGGTTCTGTAATCAAATCTAATTAATTGTCCATCCATATCCACATCGTTGCTTAACTTATCTTTTGGAATAAGTGTTATTTCAGAACCATCTTCTGAATGGATGATGATTACTGTTTCGCAGCCCGTTGCATGATATTTATGAGAAATTTTTCCGGTATTTATTCCTTCATTGTTCCCTGTTGCAGATGTTCCCGTGTCGCCTGTATGAACAGATGCACTGGTACTTGTTGTTGAACTTGTAGTTGCTGTGGCCGACTTTTTTGTTTTACAAGCCGTTCCTAGTGAAATAAAAAGCGCCAAAATAATAATGATCGATTTCATACTATTAGATTATTGGTTATGAAAACACCCGTGCAAATTCCATTCCACGAAAGAAAGGTTCGCACGGGTGCTTATATTGATTATACTTTTTTATTTAACAACCGCAACTTTAACTACACGTTGGAAGCTGGTGTTATTTTTACCAACTCTAACCAAATACGTTCCTGTAGCAAGGTCAGCAGTGGAAAAAGAAGACTCGAAAGAAGTATTCCCATTCAATTCAACTGTTTTTCCATCAATTTGTTTTCCACTAATGTCAAACAAATCAACTACCAATTGGCCATCCAAATCAAGTTTATCTCCTTTAATGTTTATTGCTCCGTTAACTGAAGAAGCATTCACAGTGTTCGTCAAATCAGGCGCCTCGTTCACTCCAACACCTGAACAGGTAGCAAGTTTGAATGAATAAATCCAAGTTGCAGGTCCACCGCCGTTAATATATTCACCCGTGTGGTAAAATGTTAAACCATCCGTTGGGTCAAGCGTTGTTTG
This sequence comes from Bacteroidota bacterium, assembly GCA_947449315.1. Classification (GTDB taxonomy): domain Bacteria; phylum Bacteroidota; class Bacteroidia; order 2-12-FULL-35-15; family 2-12-FULL-35-15; genus 2-12-FULL-35-15. Next base: position 38,328 of record CANFRC010000004.1, on the reverse strand, counting down.
AGTATAATCACCAAAACGATTGATTCCTGATTGAATTGAATTTCCTGCTTTAACAACTGTTTCAGCAAATGTCATTTGACCTAACGGATCTGATGCACAACGGCCTGTATAACATAAAGTAGGATAATCACCTGCTGTAGCAGAAGATCTAGCATAACACAACCCAATACTTCCGTTATCATCCATTGCCATACTTCCTACCCAACGTGTTTTAGAATCTGGTTGATAAATCCCTTCTTGATATAATGTCCAAACGCCTGGAGTATTTTCGCGTAATTCTACCCATTTAATGGCTCTAACACGAGGAGATGAGGTGATCAATACACCCCAATTTAATAATACCGTATTGTAACCAGACCATCTTCTGTATTGTGCACGGAACGTAGCAACACCACCAATTCCATCTAAAGATCCAACTCCAGCAGCATCGCCCGGTTGAGGAACATCGTTCCAGCTGGCATCATACGTTCCATTAAATGCAGCGGTAGTAATTTGTGTCGCTGCAGAAATAGTACATGTTGGCGTTGTTGGCGTCCAATTTACAGTGGCTTTGCAATATTTTACACCGTCAACCGATCCAGCCCAAGTATTATCTGTGTACCAAAAGAAAGGGCATGGGGTTGCAGCAGGAGGCAATGTTCCATCTGCATCAGCTGGAAGTGGGCACCAGAATCCGGATGTACCGCCTACAGTAAATGTAGCAGTAACTGAACGAGCACCAGCTGTCCCTGCAAGCATTGCTGTTCTATCAAATACATATAATCTACCACCTTGATTAGAAGTCATATAATAACCATCTTGCCAGATGGAGAATTTCAAATAATCAGGAAATGCAGCAGAAGTATAGGTATAACATGCGTATGTTCCTGCAGGATTATTGGTTGTTGAAACAGCGATATAAATTTTGTTACCTGCTGTTGCGAATTGCGCCAAGAACCAACGATCAGCATACTTATCGTACAATACAATAGGGTCTCCATCGTTTGTAGTTGCTGGCGACCATAATGTTCCAATGTTTTTTGGCGCCATAATTTGAGCGCCAGTAGTTTTATTAAAAACTTTAAATGGGGTTGCGTTTACAGCTTGTACGTATTGTGTTGGCCCTACCGCTCCAGATGGATCTGGTGGATACCCGCTACCTGACTGTCCAGCAAAAGAAGATATAGGCGCCATTGGGCTTTTTGTACCCATCCTTTTTTGAATACTCGATTGGTCGTTGTCATAAGCTGCACCATCTTTTTCAACAGAAAAGTCAAATGTGGTAGGTGCACGATGCATGCGGTCTTCTACTTCTTCTTTTTCGTACAATTTATCCGTTTCTTCATAATCAGGAAGCTCACTTAATGGAGGAGAAATGTGAAATTCTGTTGGATAGAGAACCTCGCTCTGAGGAGCGCCTTGGGCAAATGCGAAGGTGCAGGCAAACAATCCTGATGCAAGAAATGTAATTTTTTTCATAGGGGAAAAGTTTAATTATTTTTTGTTTTTTTGTTTAGAGAGAAATTATTTTTCGCTAATTTAAATAACAATAATAATATTTCCAAAAAAAAGCCTGAAAATTTAGCTTTCGAAGAATTAAAGAAGGCGATTTGGAAATAATAAAACAAAAAGAGGAAATGAAATTTTATTTTTTATCCGGTTGTTTTAGCTCAGGCATTTCTATATTATCCTGAACCAAAAAGGAGGAAGGGAAATCTACCTGAATCTCTTTTAAAAATTTATAGGCCTCCAGCTTGGTTCTAAAATCACCAACTCGAATATTAAAATTGGGCTGATCATACTTTTCGTAGGCGGGAATATCGGGAAATTTCGAAATAAATTTAGCTTTTATTTCTTTTGCTTTATTTTTATCCGCACCAAAATGTATTTTAATTCTGTATCCTTTAATAGGCGCTTTGGAATTAATATCAATGTGTTTATTCAACAATTCCCTTATCTTGTAATCTTGCACCACCTCCACCTTTCCGGTATCTACACTACTTTTTTGCGCAAAGGAAAATACTGTTATTCTTAAAACAAAAAATAGTGTGAATAGCGTCCGAAACATTTGTTTAAATTAAATATTTTACAAAGATAATTCATTAACTAGTTCTATGCCATAAATCACCCTTCAAAATTTTATTTTTGTCTCAAAAAAATCCAGCAAAGTGGTTCGGCAAACAGCTCCACTTATCAGATTAAGAGCCTTCTTTTGCTGACTAATTTCATTAAAAAAAACAAAAAATAAGAATCCTTATTTAGAATCGATATAAATTAAATATTTTTTATAAAATTTTAACATTTTTTGAATCGCCAATTAATGTTTCTTATAAATTTGTCGCTCAAGAATAAATACTATCGCAAAGTAATAGCGGTTTTCAACCGAATTAAATAGTTAAAAAGCAATATGGATACAATGTGCATCAAGCCTCAAAAGCAATTTTTGGCAATTTTTTCCCTCCTTTTTTCAATCTTCATTTTTAACACAAGTCAGGTTTCAGCAGCCGATGGCGAGAAAATATTCAAACAAAACTGTGCAGTATGCCACAGTTTAGGGAAGAATAAAATTACCGGTCCTGGTTTAGAGGGAGTAATTACTCGTGTTCCAAATGAAGCGTGGTTAGCGAAGTGGATAAAAAACAACGCTGCTGTAATTAGTAGCGGTGATGCTTACGCGAAAAAAATACTTGCTGAGAACGGTGGCGCGCAAATGACTGTTTTCAGTGACTTTTCTGATGAAGATCTTAATGCAGTCATTGCATATATTAAAGCGCCTCCGGTTGCAATGGCGGCAACAGCTACAACATCCAATGGTCCACAAACCACTGAAACTCCAGAAGAAGGCGTTAATCCTTTAGCATTGTTAATTGGAGTGATTGCTTTCTTGATAATTATTGTTGCTGTTCTTCGCGGAGTTCGTCATTCATTAAAAAATTTACAAAACGAAAAACTAGGATTAGAAGAAGAGCCGGAAGTTGGCCCGTGGACAGAATTTAAAAAATGGATGAGCACACACAAGCGCACAACAGCTGTAATTGTGCTTTTCATCTTAGGAGGTTTGGTTTCTTCTGGATGGTATGCGTTAAAGGATATTGGAGTATATGCAGATCCTGCTCAAAACAGAGAATATAACCCCGAACAACCCATTGCTTTCAACCACAAGCTTCATGCTGGTACAAATGCAATTAACTGTCAATATTGCCATTCTGGTGTAGAAAGAAGCAAAACAGCAGGCATTCCTTCCGTTAATGTTTGTATGAACTGCCACAAGGGAATTTCTAAAGGCCCAACAACGGGGACAACAGAAATTGCAAAAATTTATGACGCAGCCGGTTGGGATCCTGACAAAGGAGAATATAACAAACCACAAAAACCTATTAAATGGATCAAAGTGCACAACTTACAAGACTTTGTATTCTTCTCTCATCAACAACACGTTAAAGTTGGTAAACAAGATTGCGCTACATGTCATGGTGATTTAAAAGAAATGACAACAGCACGTCAAGTGCAACCTTTAACCATGTCTTGGTGTATCGATTGCCACAGAAAAACAGAAGTACCGGGAATGCAAGACAATCCTTACTATGAAAGTTTACACAAAAAATTAGCTGAAAAATACAAAGGTCAACCTATCACCGTTGATAAAATGGGCGGTATTGAGTGTGGAAAATGTCACTATTAATAGTTTAGGTAACAGAACTTAGAATTTAAAGTATAGAATATAAAGTATAGAATTTATAAAAAATATGGCAACAAAAAAATACTGGAAAGGACTGGAAGAATTAAATAACAGCCCTGAATTTGTTCAAAATGCACAAAATGAATTTGCAGAACAAGTGCCTGTAGAACAGTTTTTAGGAGATAGCAATCTTGTTGAAGGAAATGGTACCAATCGTAGAGATTTCTTGAAATTTTTAGGATTCAGTGTCACTGCTGCTTCTTTAGCTGCCTGTGAAACTCCTGTAAACAAAGCAATTCCTTATGTTGTTAAACCTGAGGAAATAACTCTCGGTGTTGCAAACTGGTACGCATCTACATTTTATGATGGAAATGATTATGCATCTATCCTTGTAAAAACACGTGAAGGTCGACCTATTAAAATTGAAGGGAATGATTCATCATATGTTACTTTTGGAGGAACAAATGCCCGTGTTCAAGCTTCTATTCTTTCTCTTTATGATTCATCGAGATTAACAGGACCCGTTGCAAAGTCTGGTGATTCTTGGACTCCAACTTCCTGGTCAAGTGTTGATAAGGAAATTGGTGGAAAATTAGCAGCCATCGCTGCAAAAGGCGGAGCAATCCGAATCTTGTCTTCCTCCATAATAAGTCCTTCTACAAAGGCTGTTATTGCTGATTTTACTGCTAAGTACCCTACGGCAAAATTAGTAACATACGATGCGGTTTCATACTCTGGAATGGCGAAAGCAAACGCTCAAACATTCGGAGAGGAAGTGATTCCATCTTACAATTTTGATAAGGCTGAAGTAATTGTTAGTGTTGCCGCTGACTTTTTAGCGAATTGGCTTTCTCCAATAGAATACGCAAATCAATATGCAAGAATGCGCAGAGTTAGCAAACAAAATGCTAAAATGTCTAAGCATTTTCAATTTGAATCTAACTTATCATTAACTGGAGCTAATGCTGATGAGCGCGTACAAGTGAAAGTTTCTGAGCAAGGAAAAGTGGTTGTTAGCTTGTACAATGCTGTTGCTAAAATCATAGGCGATTCAACATTGTCTTCTTCAGCATTAGGTTGTGATGCTATTATTGCAAAAGCTGCAAAAGAATTAACAGAAGCAAAAGGGAAATCAATTGTTATTTCCGGATCTAATGATATCAACATTCAGTTAGTTGTTAATGGCATCAATACCATGCTAGATAACTATGGTAAAACAATTGATATTGAAAATCCATCTTATTTACATCAAGGTGATGATGCTGCTTTTGCTGACTTAGTTGCTGAAATGGCTTCTAAAAAAGTTGATGCAATTATTACTTACAATTCAAATCCTGCATACACAGCTCCTGCTTCATTAAAATTTGCTGAAGCATATAGCAATGTTGGTTTAAGAATATCATTTGCAGACAGAGCTGACGAAACAGCATCTATGGCAAGTTATATTTGTCCTGACCATAACTATTTAGAGTCATGGAACGATTTTAACCCTAAAAAAGCACACTACTCCTTAAGTCAGCCGACAATCACACCTCTATTCGCTAGTCAAGATAGCGGAACACGTCAAGCACAAGAAACACTATTACTTTGGTCAGGAAACACAACAGATTACCATTCTTATATTCAAAAAGTGTGGGCTGAGCGCGTATTCCCAATGCAAGGAAAATACATGGCATTCGGTGAATTTTGGAACAATTCACTTCGCGAAGGTGCTATTGAAGTTGGTAAAGGTGGCGAAGCAGCAGAAGGCAATATGGCAATGGACAGTGTAAAAGTTGTTCCAGTAAAAGAAGCTTCAAAAAAGAAAGAAGAAAAATTAGATGCAATTCCAGTTGCGAAAAAGATAGAAAAAATCAACTTAGGAGATGCTGCTTCTAAAATAGCTGCTATTAAAGGCGGAGAATTTGAATTAGCGCTTTATGAAAAAGTGGCTATTGGAAATGGAAATCAAGCTAACAATCCTTGGTTACAAGAATTACCTGACCCAATCTCAAAGATAACTTGGGACAATTATGTTACTATGTCTCCGGAAGACATGAAAGACAAATACAACTTAATGCAACGTCAAGATAGAGTTGCAAGTGTAGTAAATGTTACTGTTAACGGAAACACCATCAAATTACCTGTTGTACCTCAACCAGGACAAGCAAGCGGCACTGTTGGTATTGCTCTTGGATACGGACGAGATAAAGCTGGTAAATTAAGCACTCAAACAAGCGTGATCGGACAAAACGCATATCCTTTTGTTTCAATTGTTAACGGTACAATGATGTATGGTGCAATGGACGTGAAGATTGAAAGCGCAAATGAAACAACTGAAATAGCTGGAACACAGGTTCACCATACCATGATGGGTCGTGAAATTGTGAAAGAAACCAATTTAGAGAAGTATAGAAAAGATCCAAAATCAGGAAATTATCCTGAGATGATGCATACGCATAACGGGAATACTGTAAATCCTGCTACTGTTGACCTTTGGAATGAACACGAAAAATTAGGACATCGTTGGGGAATGACCATCGACTTAAACTCTTGTATCGGTTGCGGTGCTTGTGTTGTAAGCTGTACTGCCGAAAACAACGTTGCTGTTGTAGGTAAATCAATGGTTATGAGAACACGTGAAATGCACTGGTTACGAATTGACCGCTACTATAGCAGTGATATGTCTAAAGCTGTTGCAGAAGAAACAGGTGAAGGCGCAATTGACATGTACTTAGACATGGAAAATCCATCTTCAGTTAACCCTAAAGTTGTTTTCCAACCAATCATGTGTCAACATTGTAATCACGCACCTTGTGAAACAGTTTGTCCGGTATTGGCAACAAACCATAGTTCTGACGGATTAAATGCAATGGCTTATAACCGTTGTGTTGGAACTCGTTACTGTGCAAATAACTGCCCTTTTAAAGTAAGACGTTTCAACTGGTTTAACTACAATGAAAACCCTGAATTTGCATTCAATCCAACACAAGATGATTTAGGCCGTATGGTATTAAATCCAGATGTGGTTGTTCGTTCTCGTGGGGTAATGGAAAAATGTTCAATGTGTGTTCAACGAATCCAAGCTGGTAAATTAGAAGCGAAGAAAGCAGAACGCAAATTAGTGGATGGTGATATCCGATTAGCATGTGCTCAGGCTTGTCCAACAAATGCAATTGTATTTGGTGATTTAAATGATGACAACAGCGCTATTGCTAAATTGAGAAAAGAAGATGAACGCAACTACTTTATTTTAGAAGAAATCGGCATCAAGCCAACTGTTTCTTATTTAACGAAAGTTAGAAATTGTGAAGAAACGATTGAAGAAGGAAAAATGCCCGAAGGGAAATCTGAAACAAAAGAAAAATCAGAAGCTAAAGCTTAATTAGAACAAGAAAAACGAATTTATAATTTTTAATTTTTTAATAGATAATATGCAGCACGAATCGGAAATTAGAGAGCCCTTAATTCTTGGAAATAAATCATATCATCAAATTACTGAAGATATTGTTAAGCCAATTGAAGGGAAAGCTACCAAGTATTGGTATATGCTACTTACTGTATCCATCATTTGCTTTATGTGGGGTATTGGATGTTTGGCATACACAATAGGAACAGGTATTGGGGTTTGGGGTTCAAACAACGGTGTTGATTGGGCTTGGGATATCACTAATTTCGTTTGGTGGATTGGTATCGGTCACGCGGGTACTTTGATCTCTGCCGTATTATTATTGTTCCGTCAAAAATGGAGAATGGCTATCAACCGCTCTGCGGAAGCGATGACCATCTTTGCCGTAATGTGCGCTGCTATATTCGTATTATTACATACAGGTCGTCCATGGTTAGACTATTGGTTGTTTCCATTGCCAAACCAATTTGGTTCTTTATGGGTGAATTTTAACTCCCCATTATTATGGGACGTGTTTGCGGTATCTACTTATTTCTCTGTATCATTAGTGTTTTGGTATACCGGATTGGTTCCTGACTTTGCAATGGTTCGTGACAGAGCTATTAAACCTTGGGCTAAAAAGTTTTACGGATTATTAAGTTTCGGATGGGGCGGAAGTGCTCGTCACTGGAGTCGTTTTGAAGAAGTATCATTAGTGCTTGCTGGTTTATCTACTCCACTTGTATTCTCGGTTCACTCAATTGTATCCATGGACTTTGCTACATCTGTTGTTCCAGGATGGCATACAACAATCTTCCCACCTTATTTCGTTGCTGGAGCTGTATTTTCTGGATTTGCGATGGTATTAACCTTGTTACTTATCGTTCGTAAGATTTATCATTTGGAGAATTACATCACTATAAAACACGTAGAATACATGAACATTGTAATCATTGTTACAGGTTCTATTGTAGGTGTTGCCTACTTAACAGAGTTATTTATCTCTTGGTATTCAGGAGTTGAGTATGAACAATACGCTTTCTTAAATAGAGCAACAGGACCATACTGGTGGGCTTATGCAGCCATGATGACTTGTAACGTTATTTCACCTCAGCTTTTCTGGTTCAAAAAATTACGTACCAATTTAATGTTCACATTTGTAATGTCTATCATTGTAAATATTGGTATGTGGTTCGAGCGTTTTGTAATTATTGTACCAACATTGTGTCGTACGTTCGTACCATCAACATGGAATATGTACCACCCTACATTTATTGATATCGGAATTTTCACAGGAACAATTGGAATGTTTTTCACTTTCTTCTTATTGTTCTCTCGTTACTTCCCTGTGATTGCGCAAGCAGAGTTAAAATCAATCTTGAAATCATCAGGTCAAGAATATAAAGACAAAATAAAAGCCCACGCACATTATTAATAAATAGGCTAATAAAAAAGATTGTAACAACAGTATATACACTAGAATATGAGCACAGTAGCAATACACGCAATTTATGACGATGAGGAGCCATTAATGGCTACAGCAGCCACACTTAAGTCGCAAGGCATAAGAGTGAAAGATGTTTTTTCACCATTCCCGATACACGGAATTGATGGAGTAATAGGTGTTCCAAGAACATGGATAGCAATTACAGCTTTTATTTATGGTATCACAGGAGCTAGTTTAGCTACATTAATGATGTGGTATATGATGATACATGATTGGCCAACTGACATTGGAGGTAAACCAAGTTTTGCATATTATATGAACGTTCCGGCATTCATTCCTATTACATTTGAATCTACCGTACTTTGTGCAGCACACGGAATGGCGATCACTTATTATTTACGCTGCTGGTTAGTGCCAGGAGCAAAAGCAAAAAATCCAGATTCAAGAACTACCGATGATAAATTTTTGATGGTAATTGAAACAAAAGAAGAGCATAAATCTAAGATCGAAACATTATTGAAAAATGGTGGCGCATCTGAAATTTCATTCAAATAAGACCTTAACAAACTTGCTAAAGAATACTATACAACGATGAACAAAAAGGGAACAAAAATTATTTCTTTAATGGCGGTATTTGGCTGTGTAGCGATAAGCTTTACATCTTGCGAAAGCAAAGATCCAAATAGCCCGGGAGTTGAATTTATGCCGGATATGTATCGCTCACCATCATTAGAGAGCAATATGGGATATGTAAGAATATCAGAAAACGGGAAGCTAACTACTGATACTTTGCAAACGAATAGATTACCTGTAGCAGGAACTATCCCAAGAGGGTTTATGCCATATCCTTATGCGAATGATACTGCAGGTTACGCTGCTGCTGGAAAGTATTTACACATGCCCGCAAAGTTAAACACTGCAGCTAACTTAGCTGAAGGAGAAGTATTGTATGGGAAATACTGTTCACATTGCCACGGGACTAGTGGACTTGGTGACGGTCCTGTTGGTGCAAAATTACCTGGTCCTCCTCCATCCTATCTTGGTCCAGTATTAATGGCCTTGCCAGAAGGAAAAATGTTCCACTCCATTACCTACGGAAAGAATTTGATGGGTTCGCATGCATCTCAAGTTTCACAGGAAGAAAGATGGAAGATCATTCTGTTTATTCAGAAATTACAACACCCTAACGGAGCAGTAGCCGCAGCAGATTCAGCTGCAACTGCAAAAAAATAAACGAGAGACGATATTTAGAATTTAAAGACAAATACATTAACAGATATGAATAACTTAAACTATACGTTTACAACTAAAACCAAAAACATAACTTTTGGTTTAATGGCGATAGGTTTAATTACTATAATTGCCGGCTTCCTTACCAATGGCGCTGAAGATACAAATCACACACGTATTTGGGCCAATTTGCTGGTAAATGGTTGGTTTTTTATGGGAATTGGCTTACTGGCAACTTTCTTTATGGCTTTACAATATGCTGCAGAAGTAGCCTGGTCAGTAGCTGTAAAAAGAGTATACGAAGCGATCTCATGTTATTTACCTGTGGGAGCAACAATCATGTTCCTAATTCTATTAATGGGACAACTACATGTTCATCATTTGTACGAATGGATGGAGCCCAATATCACTTCAAAAACTTTAGCCGATGGAAGTGTAAACCCTCAATACGATGAGTTAATTGCTCACAAAGCTGGTTATTTTACACCATGGTTTTTCTGGTTAAGAACAATTTTATATTTAGTGATCTGGTCATTATTTCAAAGAGGATTTATTAAACGTTCGGTAGAACAAGATCTTCAAGGTGGAACAGCATTGCATTATAAAACAATGGGGAAAGCAGCAATGTTCCTTGTGTTTTTTGCAGTTACATCTTCAACATCTGCTTGGGATTGGATGATGTCGTTAGATGTTCATTGGTTCAGTACAATGTATGGATGGTATGCATTCGCAGGTATGTGGATCTCTGCAATGATCACGATCATTTTATTTGTGTTGTTTTTAAAACGCAAAGGGTATTTAGAACAAGTAAATGACAGCCATATTCATGATTTAGGAAAGTGGGTATTTGCAGTAAGCTTCTTATGGAGCTACCTTTGGTTCTGCCAATTCATGTTGATCTGGTACACAAATATTCCAGAAGAGATTATTTATTTCCAAGACCGTTTACACAACTACGGTTATATGGGATTAATGTGGACTGTATTCTTTTTAAACTTTGTATTCCCTATGGTTCTGCTTATGAGCCGTGATGCAAAACGTAATTATTTTTTCTTAACATTTGTTGGATGCATCATTTTTGTTGGACACTGGTTAGATGTATTCATGATGGTAATGCCAGGAACGGTTCATGGAAACTGGCAATTAGGCTGGATTGAAATCGGTACAGCTTTAGGATTCTTAGGATTGTTATTATTTGTTGTACACAGAGCATTGACTAAACGACCTTTGATGGTTGCAAAACATCCTTATTTGGATGAAAGTGTTCACCACCATTATTAAGAAAATCCTTTTTTAACAAAACACGAAGAACAATAACGAATTAATAATTCAAAATAGTATGATAAAGATTTTAGTTTACGTTGCCATAATTTTAACAGCATTAGCAATTGGCTATTTAGTTAGAGTTTTTGAACTAGCATCAAGCTTAAAAGGGAAAAAACCAGAAGAAATAACAGACAAAGATAACCGTTTGCAATCAAGATTGATGTTGCTCTTTTTGTTTGTATTTTTTGCATTCACCATCTGGAATTTAAAAAGTTTCATTCCTAAGATGTTACCCATTTCTGCATCTGAACATGGTGTAACAATCGATTGGTTGTTTAACTTCAACATGGCTATCATCTTTTTTGTATTTACAATTACACATATTGCTTTATTTTATTTTGCATATAAATATTATGGGCGTAAAGGAAATGTTGCTACATTTCTTGCACACGATAATAAATTAGAAATGATTTGGACCGTTATTCCTGCAATCGTTTTGGCTATCATCATTATTTTCGGATTAAAATCTTGGAACAAGATTACACAACCTGCTGATCCAAATTCAATGGTCGTTGAGATCTATGCAAAACAATTTGACTGGACTGCTCGTTTTTCAGGAGCAGACAACAAATTAGGAGAAGCAAATTACAAACTTATTACTGCAACAAATGATCTTGGATTAGACTCAACTAGCGCAGAAGGCCAAGATGACATTATTGTAAAAAATGAAATTCATTTACCAGTTGGGAAAGAAGTAGAATTTAAATTCCGTTCTCGTGATGTAATTCACAGTGCATTTTTCCCGCACTTCAGAGCACAAATGAACGTTGTACCTGGTATGACAACAATGTTCCATTTTACTCCTACAATTACCACTGCAGATATGCGTAAAAATGCAGAAGTGATTGAGCAATACAAAGGGATAAACGCTGTTAGAGCAAAACGTGCTAGCATAATCGGAAATGGTCACAATGACTTTAAACCAGGAGATGAAAAACCAGTAACGTTTGATTACATCTTGTTGTGTAATAAGATTTGCGGAAACAGTCACTATAATATGCAAATGACAATTGTAATTGATTCGGAAGAAGATTACAAAAAATGGATTGCCAGTAAAAAACCATTTTATGCAAAAGCAGCCCCTGAAGCAAAAGCGGTAGCACAGAAATAAAAATCATTTCCAAAAAGGGAAAAAATATAAAATAACAAAATAATAAATTTAGCATATGTCAGATAATCACGGTCATCACGAAAGCCACGGTCACGATAGTCACGGTCACCACGATGAGCATCATCATGAAGAATCATTTGTGTCCAAATACATTTTTAGTATGGACCACAAGGTCATTTCACGTCAGTTTTTAATCACTGCAGTGATCATGGCTTTTCTTGCAATGACAATGTCATTTATGTTCCGTTTGCAATTAGCTTGGCCAGGAGAACATTTTAAAATTATCAATTTTATCCTAGGAGATAAATGGGGAAAAGATGGGGTTATTGAACCAGGAATGTATATGGCCTTAGTAACAATTCATGGTACTGTTATGGTTTTTATGGTGTTAACAGGTGGATTGAGTGGTACATTCAGTAACTTATTGATCCCTTATCAAATTGGTGCTCGCGATATGGCATCGGGTTTCTTAAATATGCTTTCTTATTGGTTCTTCTTCCTATCGAGCGTAATAATGATGGCTGGATTTTTTATCGAAACAGGTCCTGCATCTGGAGGATGGACAGTTTACCCTCCATTAAGTGCATTACCACAAGCAATGGACGGTTCTAAGTTAGGAATGACTTTATGGTTGGTTTCAATGAGCTTATTCATTGTGTCGGCTTTACTTGGTGGATTGAACTATATTATCACTGTCATCAACTTACGTACAAAAGGAATGACAATGACTCGATTGCCATTGACAATCTGGGCATTCTTCATTACAGCAATTCTAGGTGTTCTTTCATTCCCTGTATTATTATCAGCAGCATTATTATTAATTTTCGACAGAAGTTTCGGAACATCTTTTTACTTGTCCGACATTTACATTGGTGGTCAAGCATTGGAGCAAACAGGTGGTAGCCCAATTCTATACGAACATTTATTCTGGTTCTTAGGTCATCCTGAGGTATATATTATCATCTTACCCGCATTAGGGTTAACATCTGAGATCATTTCTACAAATTCTCGTAAACCGATCTTTGGGTACCGTGCGATGATCGGATCTATCATGGCAATTGGCTTCCTTTCCTTTATCGTATGGGGGCATCACATGTTCATGACAGGTATGAATCCATTTTTAGGATCTGTATTCGTATTCACCACGTTGTTGATTGCAATCCCTTCCGCAGTAAAAGCGTTTAATTACATTACCACTTTATGGAGAGGGAATATCCGTTACACGCCAGCAATGTTATTTGCGATCGGGTTGGTATCAACTTTCATCTCTGGAGGATTAACGGGAATAATTCTTGCTGACTCTGCATTAGATATCAACGTACACGATACTTACTTCGTTGTTGCTCACTTCCATATAGTAATGGGTGTTTCTGCAATATTAGGTATGTGCGCAGGTGTATATCACTGGTTCCCTAAATTATTTTTACGTCACATGAACAAAACATTAGGATACATTCATTTCTGGGGTACTTTTATTTCAGCATATGGTGTTTTCTTCCCAATGCATTTCTTAGGTTTAGCAGGGGTTCCGCGTAGATATTATTCTAACACGGCTTTCCCGATGTTCGATAACCTAGTTGACATTAATGTATTCATCACTTGCTTTGCTATTTTAGCAGCGTTAGTTCAAGTGGTTTTCTTATTCAACTTCTTCTATTCAATTTTCCGTGGCCCTAAATCTGAACAAAACCCATGGAATTCAAATACATTAGAGTGGACAACTCCAATGGAAAATACGCACGGAAATTGGCCTGGTCCACTTCCTGTCGTTCACCGCTGGCCATATGATTATAGCAAGCCGGGGAAAGAACATGATTTTGTTCCTCAAACTGTTCCTTTGGCAGAAGGGGAAGTTGATGGTGGAGGACACTAACTAAAATTAAATATTAGAAAAATCCCACGCACAATTGCGTGGGATTTTTTGTTAGAACTATTCCATCTAAATAAAAACGTCAAAGGGGGATTGATTATCTTTGTTCTGTGAAGAAATATGTATCTATACTATTGATGACCTTCTTTTTTGCATTAAAAACTGCAGAAGCACAACCTACATTAGACACGCTAAGATATTGCCTAAAACAAAGACCAAGTCCATTTGCAAAATTGGATTCAAGGAACTCGTTTATAGAAAACAATATCGTAAATATCTTTGGAGCAATTGCAGGAGTAAATTTCGGGAAACGGCTCAGCTTTGGCATTGGGTACAACCAGCTCTATAATCCACCAAAAAATTTTAATCAAAATATTGAATATATCAACGCATTGGGAAAACCTTATTTCATTTCTTCAGGAATCCATTTCTTTTATATTTCAGGGGCAATAGAATATTCATTTTATCAGACAAAACATTGGGAAATAAGTCTGCCATTACAAATTGGTGTAGGCCAAACTTATTATAGACAAATCATAAACGATGCAAAAACTAAAGTTGATAGCCATCATGCTTTTATATACGAACCTGCAATTTCCGTAGATTACAAAATTGTAAAATGGTTTGGAGTTGGTGCAGATTTCGGATACCGATTTTTTGTTACCGATAATTACAAATTAAACCGCGAGTTTAATTCGCCAATTTTAACATTTGGATTGATCATCAATTACAGTGAGATTTATAAATCGGCATTCCCGAATAGTAAATGGTCGAAAAAATAGAAGGCCTAAACACTATTACCAATTATGAAAACATCATCTCGTTCATCAAAAATCTTTTTCACTATTATTACTTAAATATACACTACTTTTGCATCCTTAAAAAAACACTCTTAAACCAATGATTTCAGTATCAAACCTATCCTTACGCTATGGCAAACGCGTTTTGTTTGACGAAGCAAGCATAAAATTTACACCTGGTAACTGCTATGGAGTTATTGGCGCTAATGGTGCAGGAAAATCAACCTTTATGAAAATTCTTTCAGGGGAAATAGAACCTACCACCGGACAAGTGTCCATAACCCCCGGAGAGCGCTTAAGTGTTCTCAGTCAGAACCATTTTGCTTTTGATGCATATCCGGTTTTACAGACCGTAATGATGGGCAACAAAAAGCTTTGGGATGTCATGCAGGAAAAAGATGCTATTTATGCAAAAGCTGATTTTACGGATGCAGATGGAATTAAAGCGGCTGAACTAGAAAATGTATTTGCGGAAATGAATGGATGGAATTATGAAAGTGATGCAGGGAACATGCTTAGTGAGCTGGGTGTAAAAGAAGAATTCCATAACAAATTAATGAGTGAATTGAATGGTAAAGAAAAAGTACGCGTATTATTAGCGCAAGCTATTCTTGGCAATCCCGATATTCTTTTATTGGACGAACCAACCAACGATTTGGATGTTGATACCATTGCGTGGCTTGAGAATTTCCTAGCTAACTTCGAAAACATTGTCATCGTTGTATCTCATGACCGACATTTTTTAGATGCCGTTTGTACACATATTGCCGATATTGATTTTAATAAAATATCCTTATACACAGGAAATTATGCTTTCTGGTACGAATCAAGTCAATTAGCGTTACGTCAGCGTTCCGATTTAAATAAAAAAACGGAAGATAAACGGAAAGAGTTACAAGATTTCGTAGAACGATTCAGTGCAAATGCTTCCAAATCTCGACAAGCAACTAGCCGTAAAAAATTATTAGAGAAGTTGGTGATTGATGAAATTAAACCTTCCACCAGAAAATATCCAGGTATTATTTTCAAAGCGGAACGAGATTGTGGTGATCAAATATTAAATGTCGAAAATCTATCAAAGCTTTCTCCAGAAGGGACACCTTACTTTAAGGACATAACATTCACCATGACCAAAGGGGATAAAATTGTTATTCTTTCAAAAGAACATATTGCTATTACTCAATTTTTTGAAATCTTAGCTGATGAAGAACAAGCAACTACTGGGTCGTGCACCTGGGGCAGCACCATCACAAAATCATATTTGCCAAATGAAAACGCTAAATATTTTACAGAAGATCAGAATTTAATTGATTGGCTTCGTCAGTTCTCAAAAGATAAGGATGAAACCTATGTGCGTGGATTCTTAGGGAAAATGCTATTTACTGGAGAAGAGTCCTTGAAAAAATCAAATGTGCTTTCCGGAGGAGAAAAAGTACGTTGCATGGTTTCACGAATGATGTTAACGAATGCAAATTGTTTGATATTAGACGAGCCAACCAATCACTTGGATTTGGAGTCTATCACAGCATTCAATAATGCCTTGAAAGATTGGAAACATGTGGCATTATTTACTTCTCATGACCACGAGTTTGTTCAGACAGTAGCAAATAGAATTATTGAAATTACACCGAATGGAATTATTGACAAACGAATGACCTACGATGAATACATTGTAGATGAAGGTGTAAAAGCTATGAAAGAAAAAATGTATCCTAAAATGGCGAAAGTAAAATAAAAAATCCCCCGAGTGCTCGGGGGATTTTTTTATTTTCTTGCAGGTCTTCTATCCTTATTAAAATTTGGTTTTTTCTTCCCTGAAAATGGTTTCTTTATTTTTACATCCGGATTATAAACAGGTCCTTCAACAAATCCTTCAGGTAATGGAATCTTTTTAACAGCCGCACCTATCAATGCTTCAATCTGTCCAAATTTTTGCTGGTCATACTCGTTAATAAAAGTTAAGGCAACACCTGTAGAGGCGGCTCTTGCTGTTCTACCGATTCGATGAATGTAATCAGCAGGCTCCCCTGGTACATCATAATTAATTACTAATCCAATATCTTCAATATCTATTCCTCTTGAAAGAATATCTGTTGCGACCAAAATTTGTAATTGTTTACTTCTGAAATTACGCAAAACTTCTTCACGTTCCAACTGCTCTAAGTCCGAATGAATTGCTTTCGCTTTTAATCCTGCCTTTATCAAATCGCGTTCAAGTTCTTTCACTTTTATTTTTGTAGAAACAAAAATGATCACGCTGCTAATCTCTTTTCCTGAAAGCAATGATTTGATCAGATTGTTTTTTTGTGTGTCATAAACCAAATACGCTCCCTGCTCAACGCCTTCAGCAGGTTTTGCCAATGAAATACTAATTTGTTCCGGGTCCTTTAAAAGCTTTGTTGCAAGTGTCCTGATCTTCGGTGCCATAGTAGCAGAGAACATCAACGTTTGTCTGTTTTTTGGTAAATAGGTTGTGATCTTCATAATATCATCCACAAAGCCCATATCCAACATGCGATCTGCTTCATCCAAAATAAGATGTTGCAAGTCATCCAACTTAACATAACCCATGTTCAAATGAGCCATCAAACGACCAGGAGTAGCAATAATAATATTGGCTCCATCTGTAAGTGCTCGTCTTTCTTTTTCAAATGCACTACCATCACTACCACCATAAATGGCTAATGAACTAACAGAAGTAAAATAAGAAAAACCTTGAATGGCCTGGTCAATTTGCAACGCAAGTTCACGAGTGGGTACAATAATTAATGTATTTGTTTTATCTGTTGGGCTTTTCGATAACTTATCTAAAATGGGTAGCACAAATGCGGCTGTTTTACCTGTACCCGTTTGAGCACAACCTATGATGTCTTTTCCACTTTGAATAATAGGGATTGCCTGCTCTTGAATAGGCGTTGGCGTTTCAAATCCCATTGAATCAAGGCCTTCTTGCAGACTGCTGTCGAAATTAAACTCTTTAAACTTCAAAATTATTATTATTTATTTATACGAAGATACGCTTAAATTTTGGTTTATTAAATTCGGAGTTCGTATGCAACAATACAAATAACTATTTACAATTTTTTTCTAATCATCTATCCATCGTAATATTAACGCAAACTATTTCCTATATTCGTCACAATTATTTTCAACAATGTTTAAATTTATTTTCAAATTATTAGGATGGAAAGTAACACACTTTTTATCCAACGACATTAAAAGATGTGTCATTATTGTTGCTCCTCATACAAGCAACTGGGATTTTATTTTTGGGATGGGCGCAGTTAAAGTGATGAAACTTAAACAATGCTTTGCTATAAAAAAAGAATGGATCCGTTTTCCTTTTAAAAGATTAATGTTGTCTCTTGGCGCCTTGCCGATTGACAGAAAAAAAAACAACACCTCAGCCGACAAAAAAAGTTCAGTGGAAGCAATGGCTGAATTATTTAACGGAAGGGATGAATTGCGTTTAGTCATAACACCTGAAGGCACCCGCTCTAAAGTAGAAAAATGGAAAACTGGATTCTACTATGTGGCATTATCAGCAAAAGTACCAATAGCACTGGCATTTATTAATTATGAAAAAAAGTCATGCGGGATTGATAAGATCCTATACCCATCAGGAGACTTTAAGGCTGACATGAAACTTATCATGGATTTCTATAAAGATATGAAGGGGGCGAATCCGGAAAATTTCTCTTTAGATATCGAATTGAGTAATTAAAAAAACCAACTTGAATTAGGATTCGTACATCAATTATAAATATTCCCTTCTTGTTCTTCAGCAAAAATCAATCGCATTTGTTTGGCTTCATCAAATGTATCTTTGCTCGAATTGCAATTGTTTCAAGATTTTTCATTAACCGATACGATGTAATTAATTTTTGCGCCCGCTATTTCTAATGTTTTTGAAACAGAACAATATTTTTCCATTGACAATTGTACCGCTCTTTCTGCTTTCTCAATATCAATTTGTCCTTTTAATTTAAAATGAATTTGAACCGTTTTCCATAATGATGGCTCTTTCCCCTCCTCACGTTCTCCATCAATACTGATTGTAAAATCCTCAATAATTTGTTTCTGCTTTTTCAGAATCAATACTATATCAATAGCGCTACATCCGCCTAAACCAATTAACAGCATCTGCATCGGGCGAACACCTTTATTGCTTCCACCAATATTTTCACCTGCATCCATATGAGCAACGTTGCCTGTTTCACTCATGGCTTCAAAGTGAAATGCATCATCTAATCGTTTTAATTCTATTCGCATCGTTTGTTATTTTAGATTTCAAAGGTAGGTAATTGGAGGAATTTTTGTTTAATTTTGTAACGCGATTTCCTTTTATTGATTATTATATATCAAATACATTCGCAGATTGAGATAATCATCGGACATGATGGTTTTCTGATTGAAGGAGAATTAATCGGTAATGTAATAAACAATCATCTTTTTTAGATTTTTTTAAACATTTGTCTTTTCAGAAACTAGCAAAGATTGATTATCTTTGGTAGCGAGTAAAAAACACTTTCCTTTAGCGTTATATACCAAAAATGTCGAGCAGCAATTACCAATCATTGATTGAAAAACTGGATGGCTTCATCAGAAAATACTATAAGAATCATCTTTTACGCGGATTGATTTATAGTATTGGTTTGGTATTGCTATTCTTTGTTGCTGTTACGGCGCTTGAATATTACGCACATTTTAATTCTATAGTACGTACCATTTTATTTTATTCGTTTGTTGCTGCAACGGGATTTGTTGTTGTTAAATATATAGCAACACCCCTTTCAAAATTGTATATGCTTGGGAAAATTATTTCTCACGAAGAGGCCGCAAACATTATTGGGAAGCACTTTTCAAACGTACAGGATAAATTATTAAATGTGCTTCAATTACAAAACGAGTCTACACTTTCTTCATCTCATTCTGAACTAATTGAAGCAAGTATCAACCAAAAGACGAAGGAGTTAAACCCTGTACCATTTAATTCCGCTATTGATCTTACCGAAAATAAAAAATATCTGAAGTATGCTTTGATCCCCACCCTTTTGATTGCTGTCATTTTATTTTCTGCTCCTAGCATTATTAAAGATGGAACAAAACGACTGGTGCAGCACAGTGACTATTTCGAAAAAGAATCTCCTTTTCAATTTGTTATAACTAACTCTGATCTTAGGACTCTTGCCCAACAAGATTTTGAACTAAACGTAAAAATAACCGGCGATGAAGTTCCGGATGTGGTTTTCGTGGAAATAGATGGAAATGAATTCAAATTAAACAAGGAGAATATTGTCAACTTTAATTATGTATTTAAAAATGTCCAAAAAAATATTCATTTTAATTTAGCCGCAGATGGCTTCAAATCCAAGGAATACGAGTTAGTTGCGCTACCGAATCCTTTGCTTTTGAATTTTGATATCTCACTGGCTTATCCTAAGTATTTAAACAAAAAAGATGAAGTTTTTAACAACACTGGCGATCTGGTTGTTCCTTCAGGAACAAAAATTTCATGGACCTTCAAAACACAAAACACAAATCAGTTACGTTTAAATTTTAACGATACTTCATTTGCTGTCCCCGTTGCTTCTGAAAATGTATTTAATTATTCCGTCCGATTATTCCGGGATAAAACGTATTCCGTTTCAACTTCAAATCAATTTCTAAAAAGCAAAGACTCCGTTACCTATACCATCAATGTGATTCCCGATGCTTACCCACAAATAAATGTAGAAGAAAAAAAAGACTCCAACGCCACCAAACGAATTTATTTTAGAGGTGACGTCAAAGATGATTATGGATTCAGTAAGCTAACTTTCAACTATCGTTTTATTTCTAATACTGATTCCTCCAGCACCGAAAATTTAAAAAAAATAACCCCACAAGCCTCCGCAATTGCAGTTAGCAAAGTAACAACGCAGGATCAATTCTCTCACTATTGGGATATGAGCGAACTTGGCGTTTCTCCAGGAGATCAGATAGAGTATTACTTTGAAGTGTGGGATAACGATGGAGTCAATGGCAATAAATCTAGCCGTTCTCAAAAAATGATCTTTAAGGCTCCTACCTTAAAAGAATTAGCAGAAAGCACAGACAAGAACAATACAAAAATCAAAGACGATTTGGAAGAAAGTATCCGTCAGGCAAAAGATGTGCAGAAAGAATTGGCGGACTTGCAAAGAAAAGTGGCAGAGAAAAAAAATCTTTCATATGATGAGAAGAAGAAGTTACAAGCCCTTCTTGAGAAACAAAAAGAACTTCAGAAAAAAGTAGAGAACATCAAAAATGAAAACCTACAGAACAATCAAAAACAAAGCGAATACAAGCAGCTTGATGAAAAAATAATGGAAAAACAAAAACAACTGGAAGAGTTGTTTGACAAAGTTATGACGCCTGAGTTAAAAGAAAAATATGATGAACTACAAAAACTTTTAGAAAAACTCGACAAGGAAAAAATACAGGAAGCACTTGAAAAGATGAAGCTCGATAATAAAGATATTATGAAAGAGCTAGATCGTAATTTAGAAATATTCAAGCAACTGGAAGTGGAACAAAAGATTCAAGAAAACATTGATAAGCTTAACGATCTTTCAAAAAAAGAAGATGCCCTTTCTAAAAAGTCGGAAGATAAAAATGCTGATTCAAAAGAACAAAAAGCAAAGCAAGATGATCTCAATAAGAAATTTGATGCGCTTCAAAAAGACATGAAGGCCTTAGAAAAGAAGAACAGTGAGATGGAAGAACCAAAAAAAATGGAGGATACACAACAGAAGCAAGACGAGATACAAAAAGACATGCAAAAAAGCAGCGATCAGTTAAGCGATAATAAAAAGAAAGATGCTGCTAAATCCCAAAAAGATGCTGCTAAAAAAATGCAGGAGTTGAGCCAACAAATGGAGCAAATGCAACAACAAGAGCAACAAGAGCAACAAGGAGAGGATATAAATAAATTACGTGATATTTTAGAAAACTTAATTCATCTATCATTCGGACAGGAAGCATTGATGAGTGATTTGTCGAAGACAAAAACGAACGACCCTCAATTTTACAAGCTCAACCAAAAACAAAAAAAGTTGCAAGATGATGCGAAAATGATAGAAGACAGCTTGCTTGCATTAAGTAAACGAAATCCCAAAATTAAGGCGGATGTTAACAGAGAGATTTCGGCAATTAACATGAATATGGATAAGGCCGTTGTTGATATTGCTGAAGCGCAGACGCCATCTATGGATGGTAAAAATCATAAACAGGAAGCTGCCAGCCGACAGCAGTTTGCAATGACTTCGATTAACAACTTAGCTCTAATGCTCAATGAAGCTTTAAGCGCAATGCAGGCGGAAGCAAAAAAACCTGGGAAACCAGGAAGCGGAAGTTGCAGCAAACCAGGAGGGAAAGGGCAAAAACCATCCATGGCAAACATGCGTGCCATGCAGGAAGCTTTGAACCAACAGATCAAAAAGCTAAAAGAGGGGATGGAAAAGGGCGGAAATAAGCCAGGAAATAAGCCAGGGATGGGAAATGGGGGGATGAGTCAGGAATTGGCAAAATTAGCTGCTCAACAAGCCGCAATTCGTCAAGAGATCCAAAAAATGTCGGACATGATCAATAAAAACGGAAATGGTGCAGGGGGAATGAGCAAAATTGCCGAAATAATGGAAGAAACGGAAACAGATCTAGTAAACAAGATGTTAAGTCAGGAAACAATTAACCGTCAGGAAGAAATTTTAACTCGCCTACTAGAAAGCGAAAAAGCAGAAAAAGAAAGAGAGATGGATGAAAAAAGACAATCAAACGAAACAAAAAATGTTTATTTAAGTAACCCTAATGATTTTTTAGAGTATAACACTATAAAACAAAAAGAAACGGAGTTACTTAAAACGGTTCCACCATCATTAAGTCCCTTCTTTAAAATAAAAGTAACCCAATACTTTAATAACTTTGGAAACTAATATGGTACTTGCAGAAAATCAAAAAATAAGAATCGAATCACGGGCAGAAAATATGATCCTTGTTGAGCGAATGATAGAAGATGTGTGTGATTTATTTAATATAAGCGAGGACTATTATGGCAATATATTAGTGGCCATAACGGAAGCTGTAAACAATGCCATTTACCATGGCAACATGGCAAACCCTAATAAGAACATTGACATTTTCTTTAAATCTTTCCCCAATCACATTTCTTTTATTGTAAAAGACGAAGGGGCAGGATTCAACTTCAACAATTTACCAGATCCAACTAATCCGGAAAACATTGAAAAACCAAATGGTCGCGGTGTCTTTTTAATGAGAAAGCTGGCTGACAAGGTTTCCTTTGAAGATAACGGAAGCAAAGTGGTGCTGGAATTCAAGATGGCTGCCAACTAATTTTTCCTCAGCCAATCAACCTTATTACTCCTTTACATTATACAATCACCCCAATGCCTGTCTAAAAAAATAGACAGGCATTTGTTATTTATCAAATAAGCTGATCTTATTAATTATCTTTGTAAAATGGATACGGAATTAGAGTTTCAAAATATAACTAAACAGCTAGCACATCAATTTGGTGAGGACATCGATATTCAGGGATTGCTATTTATTATTGGAGTGCAAGAACTTGGAAAGGGAAAGATAAAATTATCAAAAAACCAAAAATTGGATGTAATGCACATAGCAATTTGCACCTTGCTTGAACCTTATGGATATTACGAATTTGAAGGGTTAGATATAGATGGTTGGCCACATTGGAAATCATCAGAGAAACTCCCTCCTTTAAAACCTGGGCAACAACAAGCAATTATCAAACAGGCTATGATAGATTACTTTAAAAAAATTGAATTGATTCCTTAATTTACTGGATCTTTACAGTAACCTCAGCTGATTTGCCTTCCTCATCGAGGCGCATGATTCCCGTTCCGAACAGTGGAGCTTTTGTAGCTGTAATATCAAAGATTGCTGGTAATTTTACTTCAAAACTAGCGACACCAGAGCCATCCGTAATTCCATCATATACAACATCCCCTCCTACCGAAGGTGCTGCTAAATGAACTTTTGCGCTTGCTACGGGAGTACCCGTAATATCTACAACTGTCACTTTTCCATGACACGTTTTATCTTTCTTACAAGAAGATACTACAACCAACACGAATGAAAGCATAACAAAAGAAAAAAATGTAGCTTTTTTTATAAACAGCGTTTTCATGGGATCTAATTTATTTTTATAAAATCTAATCTTTCGGTTAGATGAATGTAAGTCTTAATTATCTTTACGTTTAACAAATTTAATAAAATAAAAATGAATTACAAAAAACTTTTCGTTGCTTTTTCACTTATTACAGGGCTTTTTTTAATGTTTACCTCATTCAAACCCTTTATTAATGACGGTTCCGAACAAACAAAAGTGATAATTACCACTAATTATGGGGTTATTAAGATAAAGCTGTTCAACGAAACTCCCCTGCACCGAGATAATTTTGTGAAATTGGTAAAAATGCACTTTTATGACAGTCTTTTATTTCATCGTGTGATTCAGAAATTTATGATTCAAGGTGGGGACCCGGATTCCAAACACGCATTGCCTGGAGAACAACTGGGAAATGGGGGACTAAACAGAACGATTCCGGCAGAGATCAATAAAAAACTATTTCATAAACGAGGCGCCTTAGCAGCTGCCCGTGAAAGCGACCTGGATAATCCAACAGAAGCATCATCAAGCACACAATTTTACATCGTACAGGGAAGACTTTTTACAGATTCCCTTTTACAAACTCAAGCCACAAGAATTACCAAAAGAACACTGTTTAACTATTTTATTAACTTGAAAGAAAATGAACACTACCTCAATGACTATAAAAGATATGTTAAGGCAGAGAATACAGATAGCACAAAATACATCAACGACATTTTTGATGCAAAAGTGGAAAAGGAACTCCCACATGTTGCACAATATAAATTTACACCAGAACAAATAAAAGCATATACAACTATTGGAGGCGCCCCTTCTTTGGATAATACGTATACCGTTTTTGGAGACGTCTATGAAGGAATGGAAGTGGTTGATATGATCGCGGCTCAAAAAACCGATCGGTTTGCTAGGCCGCTGGATGATATCAGAATTCTTAGCGCGGCAATAATTCCTTAGTTATTTAAATGTCAGGAATTTTATGGAGTATCAATTTAAACAGATTACTACCTTTGCATAAATTACTTAATTAAAATGAAAGAACGAATTGACGAGTTGTTAAAAGAAATAGAAGCTTTCACTGCAAGTACAAAAGAGCATGCGGAAGAATTCCGAATTAAGATATTAAGTAAGAAAGGTAAAGTTACTGCGCTATTTGAAGATTTTAAAACTGTTACCCCCGAACTCCGCAAAGAAATCGGACAGCAGCTAAATGAATTAAAAAATAAAGCACAAGACAAAATAAATCATCTCAAAGAAAAATTCGAGAATTCTGACGAAAGCTCAAACCAAAATAGTGACATAACTTTACCTGCAGAAAGTATTCCTGTAGGCTCTCGTCATCCTTTATCACTTGTCCGCAATCAAATTGTAGACATTTTTTCCCGCATTGGATTTACTGTTTCTGAAGGTCCTGAAATTGAGGATGATTGGCACAATTTCACTGCATTGAATACGCCAGCAGATCACCCTGCCCGCGATATGCAAGATACGTTTTATATCAGTGAAAATCCCGATACCGTTTTACGTACCCAAACTTCGTCCGTGCAAGTGCACATCATGGAAGGGACTGAACCTCCGATCAGAACTATTTCTCCTGGCCGTGTATATCGCAATGAGGCAATCTCTGCGCGTGCGCATTGTCAGTTTCACCAAGTAGAAGGTTTGTACATTGATAAAAAAGTTTCGTTTGCGGATCTCAAGCAAACCTTATTATATTTTTCCAAAGAAATGTTTGGGGAAGAAACGAAGATCCGTTTGCGTCCATCTTTTTTCCCATTCACTGAAATAAGTGCTGAGATGGATATTTCCTGTCCGTTTTGTAAAGGAAAAGGCTGCAACATTTGTAAAGGAGCTGGCTGGGTAGAAATTTTAGGATGCGGAATGGTAGACCCTGCAGTACTTGAGAATTGTAAAATTGACAGCACACAATACAGTGGCTTCGCTTTCGGGATGGGCGTTGAACGCATCGCAATGTTAAAATATCAAGTAAAAGATCTACGCTTGTTCTTCGAAAATGATATTCGTTTTTTAAAGCAATTTAAGTCCGTCATTTAAATTGGCTCTTTCCAGATTAGAACAAATTCAAGAAATGCTAAAGAGTGAACCAGCTGATTCATTCTTGAATTATGCATTGGCGTTAGAATACGCAAAAATAAATGATGTAAGAAAGGCCATTGAACTTCTGGAAGCTTTATTGGCCCGTGATGAAAATTACTTGGGAGCTTACTATCAATTAGGAAAATATTACGAACAGCTAGATCAGAAAAATAAAGCAGTTGAAACCTATCAAAACGGTGCTTCAATAGCTCAAAAGCAAAAAAACAAAAAAGCGCTAGGCGAATTAAATGAGGCGCTTTGGATGTTAGAAGACTAATTCACCCACCCTATCTAAAAATTATTTTTTCAATATTATTTTATTCCACTTAGCACTTCTTCTATCTTTTGTTTCTGCGCTTTACTGCTCTCCACCTGAGATTCAAGATCGAGTGTTGGCGCATTTGGATTTGCTTGTTTTGCAATTTTTATTTTCTGATTACCAGATGTGATTCGATCATCATACATAGTAATGATCTCTTGCATGAATTTTTTTGCATAATATGCCACCCACTTATTACCATGTTCATCCTTTGCAATGCTTGCCATTAATTCTATTCCCGAGTTTACGGTTTCATCTTTATAAACTCGTTTTAAGAACGCAGCATATTCGCTAAGGTAGTTGATCTTTGAAAAACCGGAAAATTTATCCGCAATTTTCAAAAAGAAATCACTGTTCACATCTGAACCATAATTAGCATAAAGATCTGCGATAGCAAATAAAATATCTGTACTTTTTTCATGCTCGTACTCTTTTGCGATCTTCATAGCCTGAGCAGGATCGGCCTTTGCAATTGCGGTCAAAGAAGAACCTAAAACAGCATACGAGCGATCATTCAATCCGTTTTTGTATATCGTTTGCAAATCTGCATCTGAATAATGCAAGGCTAAGTAATCTGTGGCTGCGGCTCTAACCAATGATTTTTCATCTTTTTGAGCAAGAACTTTAAGTTTTTCTTCTATCTCTTTTTCATGTCCTTCTTGCAAATTTTTCAACGCTTCAAGTGCGTCTGATCTCAAGCTCCAAAATTTATCATTCAAAGCAGAGATGATTATTTTCGTAGCCAATGAATCTTTGGGTGTTTTAGCAAGCTCTGAAATTGCTTCATAGCGGTCCAAATATAATGGTGCATTTCTATATTGAAATGCCCACTCTTGAATTGATTTGCTTTCTTCCTTTGTGCAAAGCAACATTTTTTCCGCATCTACATTTACCAGGTCGGGCTTTGAAGACTCCGTAAATTCAAATGTTTCATCTGCCTTGGTAATGGTAATTTTTTGACGATCTACTTTCCCATTCAAATAAAGATCAATATACATTGGGATTTTAAACAAGGGTGTTTTTGAAAAATCCTGTATTTGTTTGATTTGTACTTTTTGTTTTTTTGTTGCTATATCATATTCTGTTTTTATCACCAACTCTGGATGACCAGGAGATAAAAACCATTGATTAAAAAACCAATTTAAATCTTCTCCCGTTACCTTTTCAAACGCTAAACGAAGGTTGTGAATTTCAACTGAGCTAAATTTATTTGTTTCCAGGTATAGTTTCAAAGAAGCAAAAAAGGCATCATCACCAACATATTTCCGAAGCATGTGTAAAACTTGTCCTCCTTTGTTATAGCTATGTCTATCAAACATATCTTCCTTGTCATCATATTGAAACCGGATCAAACATGCTTGCTTTCGTTGCGCTTCATCCATATACCCTTCGCGAGATTCCATACTGTGCTGATCTGCGGCATCAAGACCATATCTGTGTTCCTCCCAAAGATATTCCCCATATGTTGCAAACGATTCGTTCAATGGCAAATTGCTCCATGATTCACATGTAACTAAATCCCCAAACCATTGATGAAACAATTCATGAGAAACATAATCCTCATAATCCTGATCTAGCAGTTCTCTGTCGGTCCGTTGTAGATATTCGCTATGCAAGGTTGCTGTAGTATTTTCCATTGCGCCGGAAACATAGTCGCGAGCAATAATTTGGGAATATTTATTCCAGGCATATTCAACACCAAGTTTATTCGAAAAAAATTCTAACATATCAGGAGTATGACCAAAAATATCGCGTGCGTATGGTTCATATTCTTTTTCGACATAATAATTTACTTCTTTCCCTCTCCATTTATCTCTTACAATAGCAAAGTCGCCAACTACCATCATAGCCAAATAAGGAGCGTGTGGCAAGTCCATTTTCCAATAATCTGTTCGAGTACCGTCACCATTATCAAACGTTGAACTCAACTCCCCATTAGAAAGTGTCACATACTTTTTGTCAACAGTCATATAAATTTCCTGTGTCATTCTTTCGTTCGGATGATCAATGGTTGGAAACCAAACAGAGCTAGATTGTGTTTCCCCCTGAGTCCAAATCTCTTGAGGCTTATTCTTTTCTTTTCCATCAGGATTAATAAAATACAAGCCTTTATCGTCTGTTATAGCAGCACTTCCGCCACCTTTTTTCAACTCGTTCGGCTTCGACACATAATCAATAAAGACAGTATACTCTTCTGTATTTTTATATTCTTTATCTAGTTGAATTGTGATTATATCATTTTCGTATTTGTATTGCAATGGAATTTTTTGACTTGTTTTTATTTTCTCAGGTTCAACTCTTTTCCCTTTTATGTTTGATTGTTTTATATCAGTGGTTACTATCTCTTCGGTTTTTATTATCGACACTTCATTGATTTGCATCCCTCGAGCATCCAATGCTAAGACCGATGTAGGATAAAAATATGGCTTGATTGTTAGGGTTGCTTTCCCATACATGTATTGTTTCACCCAGTCAAAACTAACATCAAGTTTGGTGTGGATAATATCATTTATTCTGGTAGCTGATGCTCGATAATTTAAGGGATCAGGAACAATAGCCTTTGTAACAACTGTATCCAGATTGATTAAAGGAAGATTGCCATTTTCGTGACTTGTCTTTTTAAAAAGAGTACACGAATTTAAAACCAATGCTGAAGCAATTAAAACGAAAAGTTTTTTTGATACCATAAAATAAAAATTTGAGAGGAGAATGTTAATCGCTGCTAAAATTAATAATAAGCAGTATACTAATTAAAAAAAAAGAAAGTCTTGATTGCTCAAGACTTTCTTTTTTAAATTTTAAAAAAATTATTTTACTATGGTAATTTTTTTCGTTGTTGCATTAGACCCATTTTGAATGTTTACAAAATACAGTCCAGCGTCATTATCAGAAAGATCAAGTTTAACAATATCGTTTGATATCGCTTTAATCTGTTTACTAAGAACCTTGTCTCCTAAAACATTGTATATGTTAATGATCACGTTCTCATCCTCAATTTTTCCTAACTGAACATTTACAATGTTTCTTGAAGGCACAGGATAAACAGTGATTTCATCTAAAACATTTTGGTTATCAATTCCTGTTGTAGATAATACAGAAGGATCCCATTTGTAGATACCATCTAAAGTAGGGCTTGTGTTGAAACTTCCAGCCCAACCTGTATTCACATCAAAGAAAGAAACAGATGTAAACTGAACTGACCCCGTATCAACATTGATCATACTTGAACAATCATCAATACTGTAGGATGAACCATTGCTTGGAAATGATGCAACATTAAACCATCTGGAAGCAGTTCCCGGTACATAAGAAATAATAGGACGCTTAACCAAGTATCCGGTTGGAGCAAGTGTTGTCCAAGTGGTACCTCCATTAATTGTTTTTTTCATGTCATAAGGAAGTGTATCACTTACAGCAATTCCATTATTTGCATCTTTAAATCTCATATTGAAACTAGCCGGGAAACCAGTTGTATTAACTGTCCAGGTCAAGCCTTTATCTGTTGATTTATACATACGTCCTTTTGTTGTTGCAAACCACATTGTGTTTCCAACAGCGCTGTACAAATTAACAATACTTGCTTCATTCGTTAATGAATTAGGAAGTGATCCGGTTGAAACCTGAGTCCAAGTAGTACCTCCATTGCTTGTGGTATAGATCACGAAATCAGTAGTACTTGTAGCAGGGTCACCTACAGCAACACCATTGTTGGTATCGAAGAAGTGAACAAAATCAGCCCAGCTATTTGTGAATGTTGCTGTTGGCTGAGTAGCCCATGTTGCACCACCATCAGTTGTTTTTACAATTGCTCCGCCTGTTCCAGTTAATGGGAACATACATGCATATGCGTTTAAATAATCGAATTCAAAAATATTAGAAACACCATAGTTTGTAGATCCTGTGAACGATATTGTTCCAGGAGTCCAGGTTGTTCCACCATCATTTGTTTTTGTAAATTCTCTAATGTATCCAGTAGGGTTCGTTCCGTCGTAGCCTTTTGCCCAAACTGTATTCGCATCTAAAATATCGATTTCATCAACACCTCTTGAAGCTGCTGGGAAAGAAGAGTTTTGTCTGATCCAAACAGTTGGAGCGCCACCTACTTTAATGTAACGCTCTTTTGTTTTGATATCAGAACCAGAAGCGTTGGTTGCTGTTAAAGAAATTACGTGATATCCATTGGTAGCAAACGTGATACCTGTTGGATTTTGCAAAGTGGATGTCGCTGGAGTTCCGCCATCAAAGGTCCATAACCAAGAGGTAGGACTGTTCAAGGAGTTATCCGTAAAATCTACTGGTGCACCAATAGCAGGGATTGTATTACTTGCAGTAAAATTCGCAATTGGAACAACACCAGATAAAGGACGGATACGAATCGTTGCTTGACGATCTGAACTAAAATTGTCAGTACTTGGATTCAATGCTGTTAAATAAAAATATCCGTTAAATGAACCGCTCCATCCCCAATTGATATGGAAGTGATTTACTGGAGAGTTATACCCATCACACACAAATTCATGTCCAGAACCAGCAACACCTGCATTATCACCAGCTAAAAGACAAGGACGACCTTGGTCCATTTCTGCTTTGATAAGAGCATCCCATGTAGCATCAGAAGGGAACATGGATCTATTTTTAGCTTCTGCGGATGGCTGATAAGCAAAATAATTGATTAAAGCTCCCGGGACATCTGTGTTATAAGCACCAGATCCTCCTGCTGCATAATTCATATTTACTGAAATTCCTGCATGAGACATTAATGTGGCTACTGCTGTTTTTTGCGCTGCGGTAGACCCTCCGGAATAGCTGTTAATCATACTTGCCCAGGCATATGTTGTAGTTCCAAAATTAGCACTTAGCGTTCCGTATGTTGGATGAACATATGAATGAGAACCAACTCCTGTTGTAGGGTAATTCCATTTTTTCATAATCTGCGCCATTCCTGTTGCAACACAACCTGTTGGAACACCTGAAGGACAAAGATTATTATATGGCGACATCTGGTCCCAAGTTGTTGCACACATTGGCGTTACAGCCAAAGGTGATTTTGTGTATTGCTCCGCTAATATTTTATCCCACTCACCAATGGTAGCAGCATTCGAAATGTTCGCATTTAATACTTTAATTATTTCTCTGCTGTAATCATCGAAAAATGCCTGCGCATTTTCAGGAATATTGTATCTGCTTTGTGTTCCTTCCGTTGAATAACCAATTACAGGAAGAATTACATCATCAGCCGGAACCATAACAAATCCACCTGAATTAAAAATGAATGTATAAAAGGTGGTAATGCCATTATACTTTGTTTCATACGAATCACCAATTGAATAATCAGTCACTCCATTTTGTTTATAATGTTTGTACCAATTCGTTGCAACCGTTTTGGCTACATCCATTGTTACGGGGTTTGCGAACATCAATGTTCCGAAGAGGAAAATCGCAAGTGTAAAAAATAGCTTTTTAATCATGGGTTTAAAAATTTAGTTGAAAGACAAACTTGCACCATTTTTTCTAAAAAAGCAAATAAATGAGCAGAAATCAGAATAAGAAAATACGGATAGGTATCGTATAAATTTATGAAGTATCATTTCAAAAAAACTTTACATTTGTGTTATGTTTAAAGTAAAAGTAAATAATAAAAAAGAGCACACAATTGTGCTTGATAGTCAAACCAATGGAACGATCGATGGCAATGCATTTGCATGGGATGTTATTGAAGTAAAAAACGGCAGTTTTCATGTGATCAAAGATTACAAGTCGTACAATGTGGAAGTGATTAAGACGGATGAAGCAGAAAAAAGCTTTTTAGTTAGTATCAATGGTAACAAGTATCTATTAAATGTAAAAGATAAGTTTGACGAATTATTGAAAAGCCTTGGGTTTGATGACCTAAGTGCAAAAAAAATAAATGAGCTTAAAGCTCCAATGCCCGGACTGGTTTTAGATGTAAGGGTGTCAGAAGGCGATTCAGTAAAGAAGGGAGATCCTATTTTAGTATTGGAAGCAATGAAAATGGAAAACATTATCAAATCACCTGCAGATGGGATTGTGAAAAAGATACATGTAAAAAAAGGGATTGCAGTAGAAAAAAATCAGGTATTAATAAATTTCGCATAATGAAGAAGAGCGAAAACTCACGCAGAGATTTTATAAAAAAATCTGCTACACTTGTTATTGGCACCATTGCTGCATCGTCCTTATTGAATCAAGCCTTTGCATCCGAGACAATTTCAGAAAACAATTTTTCTCCGCTTGATGGAGGGAAATTTACACTCCCCGTATTGCCTTATTCATACGATGCCCTGGAACCGCATATCGATAAACTGACGATGGAGATTCATCACAGCAAACATCATCAGGTATATGTTGACAATCTGAATAAAGCCTTGCAAACATCGGACGCTAGTGTGTTGGGAAGCCCTCAAACATTCGAAAATATTTTTGACAAAATTGGAAAGCTGCAACCCGCGTTGCGCAATAATGCTGGTGGACACTACAACCATTCTCTGTTTTGGCAACTAATGACTCCTGCAAAAGCCGGAGTAGAAAATGTACCAACAGGAAAATTAGGAGATGCTATCAAAACAACATTTAACTCTTTGGAAGAATTCAAAAAACAATTTGCCGATGCAGCCATGAAACGTTTTGGTTCAGGATGGGCTTGGCTTATAAAAACAGCCGATGGTAAATTAGTCATCACCTCAACACCCAATCAAGATAACCCCTTAATGAATTTAGATGCTATTGAAAAAAAAGGAACTCCTGTTTTAGCATTAGATGTTTGGGAACATGCTTATTATTTGAAAAATCAAAACAGAAGAGCCGATTACATAGCTTCCTTTTGGAATGTAGTGAATTGGGATACTTCAGAAAGTTTATTTACTAATTCAAAATAAATTTTTTCAACTGGGGGTCGAATCAATATAAATACAAATGAGAAAGTCCGATTTATAATAATTATAAATCGGACTTTTTTTATTTTATAAAAACTATAAAATAAATTTTTGTGTTTGCAATGAAAATTACACTAAAGAAATATCAAACTGCACAAGATCGATAAACTCTTGAACGCGATCATCTACATCTTTGCTTTTTAAACCAACTAAATTTTCTGTTCCGAATTTTTCTACGCAAAAAGAAGCCGTTGCAGATCCAAAAATAATCGCACGTTTCATATTTTCAAAAGAGATATCTTTTGTTTCAGCAATGTATCCAATAAATCCACCAGCAAAGCTGTCACCAGCACCCGTTGGATCAAACACATCTTCTAAAGGCAATGCAGGGGCAAAAAACACTTGTGTTTTATCAAACAATAAAGCACCATGTTCCCCTTTTTTAATGATCAGATACTTTGGTCCCATCGCCAATATTTTTTGAGCCGCCTTCACCAAGGAGTATTCACCAGAAAGCTGACGTGCTTCGCCATCATTGATTGTCAACACATCTACCATGGCAATATTTTCCAACAGATCAGGCATTGCAATGTCCATCCAAAAATTCATGGTATCCAATACGATAAGTTTCGGACGTTTTTTTAATTGTTGAATAACTTGTTGCTGTACTTTAGGAACAAGGTTTCCCAGCATTAAAAACTCACAATCCTGGTATGCATCAGGAACAATAGGATTAAAAGACTCCAAAACATTTAATTCAGTAGTAATGGTATCGCGGCTATTCATATCATTGTGATACTTACCGGCCCAAAAAAATGTTTTTTGATCTTTCAGGATTTGTAACCCATCGGTGTTCACGTGATGATTTTTAAGCATTTCGATGTGTTCAGAAGGGAAATCGCCTCCAACAACGGATATCAAATTGATATTTTTTGTAAAGTAAGATGCTGCTAATGAAATGTATGTGGCAGCACCACCTAGAATTTTATCGGTTTTCCCGAAAGGTGTTTCAATGGCATCAAAAGCGACTGTTCCTACAACTAATAAACTCATAATTTTATTTTTAGAAATTTTTTGCGCAAATATATTGCATAATTGCTTTGAAGGTACTAATATTGCACTCCTTTTTCAAAAGGACTTTTTAAAATTATTTTTAACCAGAATAAATATTCCTTCTTAGCTCAGCTGGTTAGAGCATCTGACTGTTAATCAGAGGGTCGCTGGTTCAAGTCCAGCAGAGGGAGCAAAAGAAAGCCTTACAGTTTAATCACTGTGAGGCTTTTTGCTTTATAGGCATTTTTTCTATTTATTCCTTTTGTTAGACATTAAGAGTGATTGCTAGCAACAAACAAAGTCCTACACTTTATAAAATACATCAATTTGTTTTTACTTTTTTTATTGTGTTGCTTAAATACTTATTAATTGCTGTTTAACTATTGTATCTTTTTTATTAAAAACTGATTAACGACGAATCAAAATGCTTACCAATCAATGTATTACTAATTCGTTGCACTAGCTATTCATGATAATTGGAAATTGTAAAAAATGAATTCTAAAGCACATTGTCTATTTTTGTTTTTTTAAAAGTAACTGCTCTTGCTCCCAACATAACTCCTGATTAATTATTTGTCAATATTTTCATCATTAATTACTTTATTATTTTGTAATTTTGTGCGCGTTTATTTTTCGCACCTCTATGGGCAAAGATCATCATCACCATCTCGTTCACAAAGTATCAGGAGCCGCACTCCTTGTAACCCTAGGTATCATTTTTGGCGACATCGGGACTTCTCCTCTTTATGTATTAAAAGCCATTGTTGGCGATGCTCCTGTTAATTCTGAAACAATTAAAGGTGGTTTATCCTGCATCTTCTGGACACTTACTTTACAAACAACTTTAAAATATGTTATCCTTACCCTCAGAGCTGACAACAAAGGGGAAGGAGGAATATTTTCTTTATATGCACTTGTTAGAAGAGCAAAAATAAAATGGTTGATGTATCCTGCTATCATTGGTGGAAGCACACTTCTCGCAGATGGGATAATTACACCTCCTATCTCCGTAGCATCAGCTGTTGAAGGATTAAGAGGTATTAATCCCGATATTCATACGGTTCCTATTGTGCTTTTTATTTTAGTAGCCTTATTTACAATTCAGCAATTCGGAACCAAATTCATTGGTAAATTTTTCGGCCCTGTCATGCTCGTTTGGTTTTTGATGTTGGCTATTTTAGGAGCAGCGCAAATGATAACCAACATTAGTATCATTGGTGCAATCAATCCGTATTATGCCTATAAATTATTATTTGTCCATCCAGGCGGGTTTCTAGTTTTAGGAGCTGTATTTCTTTGTACAACAGGCGCAGAAGCACTTTATTCCGACCTTGGCCATTGTGGTCGAGAAAATATCCGTATCAGCTGGGTTTTTGTAAAAACTGCATTGGTACTTAATTATTTTGGGCAAGGCGCTTGGCTGATCACTCAGCAAGAAGGGCACTCTCTTGTTACTAAAGATGCTGCAGGAAAAATAATCACATCTATCAATCCATTTTTTGCTATTATGCCGCAATGGTTTGTTCCTGCGGGAATTATCATTGCAACAATGGCTGCAGTAGTTGCAAGTCAAGCATTAATCAGCGGCTCCTTCACACTTATTAACGAAGCAATGCGATTAAATTTTTGGCCGAAAGTAAAAGTAAAATATCCAACCGACCTAAAAGGGCAATTGTATATTCCTTCTGTGAACTGGATGCTTTTAGTTGGATGTATTTCTATTGTTCTTTATTTCAGGGAATCGTCTGGAATGGAAGCGGCTTATGGTCTTGCAATTGTATTAACCATGTTGATGACCACTACACTGTTGACCTACTATATGATCATTAAGCGTTACAATCCAATATTTACTTTCATGTGTTTGGTAACATATCTTACAATTGAAACATCCTTCCTGATTGCTAATTTGAATAAATTTACTCATGGCGGTTGGATCACCTTGATGATTGCAAGTATACTTATTTCAGTTATGCTGGTTTGGTATTTTGCGAGAAAGATTCGAAACAGATATGTTGAATTTGTTAGGCTGGAAGACTATCTTCCCATCTTAGAAGACCTTAGTCGCGATTTAACTGTTCCAAAATATGCAACACATTTGGTCTATTTAACAAGTGCAGATAATCGCGAAGAGATCGAATCAAAAATTATTTATTCCATCATGCAAAAACAACCAAAACGAGCTGATATTTATTGGTTCGTTCACGTTGATGTTGTAGATGAACCGTATCGAATGGAATACAAAGTATGTGAATTCATTCATGATGATGTTATCCGTATCGATTTCAGATTAGGATTCCGTGTTGCGCCAAAGGTGAATCTAATGTTCAGAAAAGTAGTGGAAGATCTTGTGAAAAACAAAGAAGTGGATATCACTAGTCGCTATAAATCTCTTAATAAAAATAATATCATTGGTGATTTTAGATTTATTGTGATAGAGAAATTCTTATCCTACGAAAATGAATTACCATTCTACGAAAAATTAATTCTGGATATCTATTCCTTTTTGAAACATCTTGGATTATCAGAAGAGAAAGCCTTTGGATTGGATACAAGTTCGGTAACAGTCGAAACCGTCCCATTGATCATTACACCGCCTAAAGAATTGAATTTAAAGAGAGTTGAATAAATTTTTATTTGAGTGCTGTTCGTCTTTCGAATGGCTTATCTGATCCAAGAGCTCAGAAATAAATTTGAAATTAGATATAAAAAAAGCGCTCTTCAAATGAAGAACGCTTTTTTATTTAGAATAACCAACTTTCTATTTACACGGTGCAGCGATAAATTTTTTCGCCTGAGCATTTGCAGGATCCAAGTCTAACACCTTTTGAAAATACATCTTTGTATTTGCACAGTCTTTTTGTTTTGCTGAATACACGGCTAAATAGGTATAGGCATCAACCAAGTCCTTTTTATTTTTTTCTACATCTTCCGGTTTCACTTTAGAGATAAATTGCTCATAGTAAGGTTTAGCTGACCATTTTTCATTCTTAGGATCTAACTGAACATTTGCTTTTGCTCTCCACAAGTATCCGACACCCATTTCAGGTTGCGCTTTTACCATTTGTACAGCTGATGAATCCGCATTAATAAAATCTTTTGAATAATAGTATGCACGTGTCAATCCAAAATAATCATTGACTCCGGCTTTTGCTTTTGCCATCTTATCCTTGTATGCAGCTATTGCATCAACATATTTTTTCATTTTGATATATGCATTTGCAATATCTCCATTCAACTCCACTTTTTCAGGTTGCAACTCCAATGCTTTTTTGTAATCCAAAATTGCCATTGAGTCTTTACCTGACTTAGAAAGCAACTTTGCGCGGTATTCATAATCAAGAGGAATAATCTTATCTGCAGGCGCTTTTGAGAAGAATGTGTTGCTGTTTTCCAAACCCCCTGAATAATCAGCAGTTTCAAATTGACTGAAAGCTAAATATCTGTAAGTGTAAACATTTGTTGGGTCACATTTCAATGCTTCTTTAGCGTCAACAATACACTCTTTGTAAAACTTTGATTCCAATGCAAACCCAGCGCTTCGGGCACGAGCACCACAATCATTGTTTAATTGGATGTATTTTTTCATTTGATCATACGCAATTTTATCTTGACCAGCTTTGTGATAAATTTCAGCTGCTTCACGGAAAGCGGGAGCGAATGTAGAATCAATTAATTTGGCTTTTTTATAGGTGTCAATTGCCAATTGATAATTTTTTGACCGGTTCCAAATCTGCCCTTGTTTCAATAATGCTCTTGGAGATTTTGAATCCAATGCACCTGCTTTTTCATAATTCTCTACCGCTTTACTTCCATTATTTTGTTCTAGGAACGCGTCACCTGTTTGAATATAAATTTCAGCATTGTTTGGTTCTAACTTTGTAGCTTGAGCTAATAATGTAAATGCATCGGTTAAATTTTTTGTTGGTGCATTAATATATGCTTCCGCAATTTTGTAAAGCACTGTTGCATTTTTACCTGCAGCCAATGT
>CANFRC010000003.1 GCA_947449315.1 Bacteroidota bacterium | reverse complement strand
CTATCGAAACGACTTGGGAAGGAAAATCTCCTTTGACTTTTTAAGATGTCGGACGAATAAAGGCCGTATAAAATTTCTGATCTATCCTGAAAACCACCACTTCGTGTTGTCGTGGTGGCGTCAATTGCACCTTAACTTATTTGTAGGGTTGCAAATTGCCTCTATAACATTTAGTTTTGGTTTGCTAAGGATGCAAAATTGCACGCTTATCAAATGTAATTCAATTGGCCTAAATATCCAAATCATCAAAAGGGCTTTTAATATTCTGCAGGCTTTTTGTGCTTACGTGTGTATATATTTCCGTTGTTTTGCTGCTGCTGTGACCAAGTATTTCTTGTATGTAACGTAAGTCGGTTCCCGCTTCTAGTAAATGTGTTGCATAACTATGACGAAGCCAATGTAAACTAACAGGTTTGTTGATCTTTGTTTTTTGCAAAGATCTTTTTAATACGCTCGCTAAACTCCTTTCACTATACTTTTCTTCCGACTGGCCCTCAAATAAATAAATCTTTGGTTTATAGCTTTTATAATATTGTCGTAACATCACAATAATTTTTTCAGACAATGGAATCACTCTGTCCTTTCTTCCTTTCGATTGTTTTATGATCAGAAGCTTTCGTTGCGTGTCCAAATGCGTAATTTTTAAATGTAATAACTCACTTCTTCTCAGTCCGCAAGCATAAATTAGTGAAAGCATAGCCTTGTGTTTTACATTCACCGTCGATTCTAGTATCCACTTCACTTCATCTTTGCTCAATACATTCGGTAAAAGTTTTGGTCGTTTCGGACGATGGATCAGATTCACATCAAAACACGTGTGTTGCATCGTACTGAAAAATAATTTTAGCGCATTCACAACTTGGTTTTGGTAGGAGGCAGAATATTTTTTTGCCAAAATATAGGAGTTGTTAAATTCTATCACATCTTCGTTTGTGATTTCATTTACAGTCTTTGTATGGTAATAAAGCAGAAATGTTTTTAAAGCATCTGTATAGGTTTGAATGGTGTTTTGGCTATATCGTTTTGAATTCAACCATCTGCTAAAAGCGTTAATGCTACTTATGGTATCTACACTTAATTCGTTAGCGTTTATTTTTTTGTGCCGTTCACTGGCTAGTGAATCTTTTAATGGCTGGGCGTTTATAATGGCAATGGATTCGAATATGTTTTTTATTTCATTTAATACAGCCATGGAGTAGGGAGCATACCATCCTTTCAGGCTTTTGCTCCAGCGTATATTTTTAATTTTTCGTGCTTCATTTCCCAATTGGTTGTCAAATGGAAATTGAATAAGCACAACCTCTATACCTGCATGAATGGTTTTGTTGATGCTGATTGTTTTCATGGAGCTATTGAAATTATTTTTCGGAAGCTTCCTTTTTCTTTACCAGAAAGTAATAGTCGTTTTCTATAGGCAGATAGCCGTATTCGTAGCAGTAATAATAGTTTGTTCCTTTTTTAGTTGTATACACATTCGTATAAAAACTAAAATTAAATCCTTTCTGTAAGAGTTTTGATTTGCTTGCTTTGGCAGTATCCTCGGGAATAAGTTCTTCCAGAATTTTATAGTTTTTTCTCAGGGAAGCATTTACCGTTCGGTAATATTCGCTGGATGAGGCTTTAATTTTGTTGTTGTAACTATTTCGACACAGATCTGTGCAAAACTTTTTGTCGATTCTTCCTTTAAAGGAATCTCCACATTCTAAACATACTTTACTCATATACGTATTTAAAAAAAATTAGTAAAAAAATTCTTTATTAAAAAATGCGGAGTAGCGTGTTTAGTGAAGTAAAAATAAACTTTTTATCCGTTCTACCCGTGTGTACACGGATAAATTCGAATATACGCGTTTAAATACCGAATTGATTTTTGAATTAGCCACACATTTGCACCGTCAAAACAACAAAAGGTTTACCTGCCTGTCGCAGGGAGTTGGACCCAAATGAAATAAATTATTAACCCGTAACTGCCTGTAAGCAGCTACACAAAAAAACAAAACACAATGAACGCATTACGCAACAAAGTACAATTGATCGGCAACCTGGGCATGGATCCAGAAGTGAAATCATTAGATGGCGGTAAAAAGCTAGCCAAGATGAGTATCGCAACAAATGAAATTTACAAAAATGCAAACGGCGAAAAAGTAACAGAAACACAATGGCACAATTTAATTGCCTGGGGTAAAACAGCTGAGATCGTCGAAAAATTTCTAAAGAAAGGAAGTGAAATAGCAATTGAAGGGAAGTTGCTCAACCGAAACTATACCGACAAAGAAGGGATTAAACGTTATGTGACAGAGATAGAAGTGAGCGAAGTGTTGATGCTCGATTCCAAAAAATAGCGGCAGATTGGTGTGTGACGGATAAGTCGTCCTCTCTTGGATCGGAGAGGCGACTTTTTTATTTCTTGGCAGTTGTAGATTCATTTCTATTTGAAGTCTGCGTCATTGCGTAGGCGCCTTGCCTGCCCGCCCGCAGGGTACGACTCCGACTATCTCACCAATAATTTAAATGACCCTAAGTACAGTTCACGCGTTATGAAATTGATTAACAAATTAGTCTGTCGCTACCGTCATCGTAGTATAATCACTCTCACAATCAGTGATTAACTATAATTCTAAATTTGATGAAAGGCGAAATAAAAAAAGCGCTCCATTTTCACGGAGCGCTTCATGCTTAGGGGATGCTGTTGAATGCTATTTCTTTTTATTCAATCCCATTTCTTCTTTTACGGCATTGTTAAGATTTACAAATCCACCGGAAATGCTGATCTCCGAAACTTTTTTCTTTACAGCTTTCGTTTTGTGCTTTCGTAACATTCTTGGTTTTCTTAATCCTGGAACATTTACTTTGCCACTCATCGGAACAACTGTTTTCATCAAAAGCGCTCTTACTTCAGGTGCTTTTAGTTCCGGAAAGTACGAACGTATAACTGCTACAACACCTGCTGTGCTTGGTGATGCCATACTTGTTCCTGATTCACTAACATATTTGTTGTCAGGGATTGTAGAAAAAATATCTACTCCCGGTGCAAAAAGATCTACCTTCTTTAATCCGTAATTTGAAAAGTCCCCAATGATATTCGCTCCTTTTTTATAAGCACTTGCTCCAACCTGAATCCAGTTGCTTGCTATTTCACCCGACAACAATTCTCGGTTTGGATATGAAAGTTCCACATCGTTGTCTTTCGATTCATTACCCGCAGCATGCACCAACACTACATCTTTCGACTCTGCATATTTCACGGCATCATCCACCAGTTTTTTATCAGGTGAATAATATTTTCCAAAACTCATGTTAATAACCGTTGCTCCGTTATCCACGGCATAGCGAATAGCATTTGCTACATCTTTATCGCGCTCATCACCATTGGGTACAGCACGAACAATCATGATTTTCACATTGTTTGCTATTCCTTTTATTCCCAGGTTGTTGTCACGCATCGCTGCTATAATGCCCGAAACGTGTGTTCCATGCAAGGCGTCAGGACCCTGATAATGATTGTTCCCATAAAAACGTTCGGTCGGATCATTGATATTATCACCTACTATATATTCACGGATAGAATCTGCATTCATTTTATTGTAGTTCACCATTCCGCCAATTTGTTTTTTGCCTTCCGCTAACTGGTTTTCCAATTCCTCCGCTTTTAAGCCAAACGTAAAAGCCAATTTGATATTTTTTGTTAGCTCTTTCTCCATTGGATTGACAGGCGTGTATTTTTTAAAAGCATCTTTATCTAAAATACCATTGTTCTGCTTTTTTACTTTATCTAAAAAGTCGCTAACCATATCAATGCTTTGCAATTGTCTTTCTTGTTGCATTTGTTCTTCAACAAAAACTGCTTTCATTTTTTTATACGCGTTGTAATCTTTTTTTTCAGGATCCGTCATTTTCGACTCATCGGCATTCGCATATTTTTTATCGCCTTTATGAACCAATCGTGCCAGTTCAGTTGCTTCATCACCAATATCACCATTCTTTCCGCCTAGGAAACTCCAGCCATGCACATCATCGATGTATCCGTTCTTATCGTCATCAATTCCGTTATCAGGAATCTCTCCCGGATTGGTCCAGATAACATTTTTAAGATCTTCATGGGCAGGGTCAACACCACTGTCGATGACAGCAACAATTACTGTTTTGGAGGTTTTTGTGCCTAAGGTTTTATAGGCTTCT
Organism: Bacteroidota bacterium; assembly: GCA_947449315.1. GTDB lineage: Bacteria > Bacteroidota > Bacteroidia > 2-12-FULL-35-15 > 2-12-FULL-35-15 > 2-12-FULL-35-15. The sequence goes on along the minus strand of CANFRC010000003.1, from coordinate 226,735 downwards.
TCAGATCCAACACCATATACATGATCCACTTTTGGATCGAGTGTTTGCCAATTATCAGGCTTCTTTTTTTGTGCGAATAAGGTAGTCGCAAAAAATAAACTTACAAAGATTAGTTGTTTTTTCATGTGTCAGTAGTGCTATTTTAGATTACGAAAATAAAGATAATTATTGAACTTTTCTGCATAAATGGAATTAGAGCCTGTTAATTAGTGGAATGGATTTAAGATGGATAAATCGTGTTTGCTAAGATCTTCCTAAATAATGCAATAAAATTAAAATGCCACCCCAGATAGGGATGGCATTTTGGAATAAGAAGATCAACGAAATAGCTTAACAAAATTCGTCAAAAGCCATTTTTAAATTATCAGCGATCATTTGTGCGCTTCTTCCTTCAATGTGATGGCGCTCCACAAAATGAACCAGTTTACCATCTTTGAACAAAGCAATTGCGGGTGAACTAGGAGGGTATGGTGCAAAATGTTTACGTGCTTCAGCAACAGCTTCCGTATCAAAACCTGCAAAAACAGTTGTGATTCTGTCAGGGCGTTTTTCTCCGGAAACAGATAATTTAACTCCCGGACGGGCAGCTCCTGCTGCGCATCCGCAAACAGAATTTACAACTACTAAAGTGGTTCCTTTGCTATTGATCGCAGCAGCTACTGCATCGGGTGTTGTAAGGTCTTCAAAGCCAATGGTGGTAAGCTCTGCTTTCATAGGTAATACTATACTTTCTGGATACATGGTCGTTGTTTTTTTTAGTTCGCCAATGCAAGGCGAATCAATGGTTAATAAATCAATTTTGATGTGCAAATTTACGAAATATGTGTCAGATATCTCTTCATTTTACTCAAACTAATTAAATTAACAATCAAATGAATATATTTGTTCTCCATCAAAAAATTATAAAAAATGAGAATTCCGAAAATAGTTGGTTTATTATCTGCGGCCCTTACTTTTAGTAATGTTGCTTTCGCACAGACAAAATGTATAGAGAAGGTTGAAAAAAAGGGCTCCGAAATAGTGATCCCTTTCCAAAAATATATCCTGCCGAATGGGTTGACCATTGTTGTGGCAGAAGATCATTCTGATCCGATTGTTTATGTGGATGTGACTTATCACGTGGGTTCTGCAAGAGAACAAGAAGGCCGCTCCGGTTTTGCACATTTCTTTGAACATATGATGTTTGAAGGTTCTGAGCATGTAGGCAACGGGATTCATTTTAAAACAGTTACCGAAGCAGGAGGAACATTAAATGGTTCTACAACAACTGATAGAACAAATTATTTCGAAGTGATGCCTTCTAATCAACTGGAAACAGCTTTATGGTTGGAGTCAGACAGAATGGGTTTTTTACTTGACTCCGTTACACAACGTAAATTTGAAGTACAACGTTTAACGGTAAAAAATGAGCGTGGTCAAAATTACGACAACCGTCCTTACGGTGTTGCCGGTGAAAAAATCGGTGCAGCATTGTATCCAACTACACATCCTTATTCATGGCAAACAATTGGTTACATCGAGGATCTGAATAGGGTAGATGTGAATGATCTTAAAAAATTCTTCATGCGTTGGTACGGACCAAATAATGCAACGCTCACTGTTTGTGGTGATGTTAACGCTGCGGAAGTTGTGAAGCTGGCAGAAAAATATTTTGGATCGATCGCTAAATGTCCCGACGTTCAACCGCAATCTTTTCCGGCTGTTGTTTTGGATAAAGACAGGTATATTTCCTATGAAGATAATATCCGCGCACCGCAATTGAATTTCACATTTCCAACGGTTGCTTCCCGTACTGCTGATGAGGCAGCATTGGATGTGTTGGCAGAAGTTTTAGGTGGAAGTAAATCATCTGTCTTCTATCAGAATTTTGTGAAGTCGCAGATGGCGCAGATTGCAAACGTGAATCACCCTACCAATGAACTTGCAGGTAACTTAACAATCGCCATCCGTACGTTCCCGGATAAAACATTAGCGCAAATGGATTCATTGGTTAGAGCTACGCTTGCGCAGTTTGAAAAGCGCGGTGTAACAGACGATGACATTAAAAAATTCAAGGCAGGTTTTGAATCGAATATGATCAACTCTTTATCAAGTGTGCAGGGAAAAGGAGCCATGTTAGCTGAATATCAGACGTTCACCGGAAATGCCAATTATATCAAGAAAGATTTGGAACGCTATAATAAAGTGACCAAAGAAGATGTCATGCGTGTATATACTAAATACATCAAAAATAAATATGCTGTTGTGTTGAGTATTTATCCGAAAGGAAAAAAAGAAGTGATCGCGAAACCTGATAATTTTACGCCACCTGTGCGCAACACCAACGCATCCGAAGGAACGGAATATAAAAATCTAACCTATACCAAAGCAAAAGATAGTTTCGACAGAAATGTTAAGCCTGTTCCGGGACCTAGTCCTGTTGTGAAAGCGCCAGATTTCTGGTCACAGAAATTTGATAATGGAATGAAACTGACAGGTGCTAAAACGGATGAGGTGCCAAGCATCACTATTCAGTTGAGTATGGAGGCAGGTCACCGTTATGAACCAAAGCGTCAAGCCGGCATTTCTCAATTGCTGACTAGCATTCTGAATGAATCCACAACAAAACATACGGCTGAAGAAATAGCCGAGAAACTTGAAAAGATTGGAAGCAGTGTTAACATTTCTAATGATGGTCAAAACATTGTTGTCACTGTTTCTTCGCTTTCAAAAAATATCGATTCTACTTTAGCTATTGCAGAAGAGATCATGTTTCATCCAAAATTTGCTCAGGACGAATTTGACAGAATTAAGAAACAACGCTTGGAAGCCATCGCTAATCAAGTAACGCAAGCTACCACCATCGCTAATAATGTTTTTGCAAAACTGATGTATGGTAACGATCATATCATGAGCATCCCTTCTATGGGAACCAAAGAAACAGTGTCTGCTATCAAGTTGGAAGATGTGATAACATATTACAACAATTATTTTTCTCCTACCATCGCCTCTGCAGTTGTTGTGGGCGATATAGCGCAGGATGCAGCGATTAACAAATTGATGTTCCTTAAAAAATGGACAGGACCTGCAGTAGCAAAAAGTGCGGAGCCTGCATTGCCATCTATTGATAAAACAAAATTGTATTTTGTGAATAAAGATAAAGCTCCTCAATCGGAGATTCGTATTGGATATATGGCCATGCCTTATGATGCCAGCGGTGAGTTTTATAAAAGCACCATCATGAATTATGCATTGGGAGGTTCTTTCAATAGTCATATCAATATGAATTTGCGTGAACACCGCGGATTTACATATGGTGCTCGTTCTGGCTTTTCAGGTAACCAGTTTGTTGGTCCTTTCACAGCAAGTGCAGGTGTAAGAACCAATGCAACAGATAGTTCTGTGATCGAGTTTATGAATGAAATCAGACACTATGCCGATCATGGCATCACGGAAGATGAATTGGTATTCTCAAAAAATGCAATGGGGCAAAGTGAAGCTTTGAAATACGAAACGGCTATGCAAAAAGCTGGTTTCATCAAACGTATTATGGATTATAATCTGGATAAAACCTATACGCTAAAACAAAATGAAATATTGAATGCCATTAGGAAGAAGGAGATTGATGATTTAGCGAAGAAATATTTACCATATAATACGATGTCTATTTTGGTAGTTGGCGATAAATCGAAAGTGTATGATGGTTTGTTGAAACTGGGGTATGATGTCATCGAATTGGATACGGATGGAAATGCGCTGAAAATAGAAGATCAGAAGGTGAAAGCATCAGATCCTAAAGCTGTTGAAAAGAGGCCGGAACCGGTTTACCCTCCTGGAAAAACGCCAGTAAAGGATAGAAAATTATCTTCTGCCGATGATAGAAAATAAAAAAGAATGGTGATCAGGAAATGATCACCTTTTTTTTTGAAAGAAAGTTTTTATCAATTCGGAACATTCATTTGCAGCTATACCCGAAACCACTTCTGTTTTAGGATGCAGCACTTGCTTGCTGCTTAATAAATGAAAGCCTCTTTTTGTATCGGGCGCCCCGTAAACAAGTTTCCCAAGTTGTGCCCAAGCAATCGCTCCTGCGCACATCACACAAGGTTCAAGTGTTACATAAAGGGTGCATTCGTTCAGGTATTTTCCATTTAAAAAATGAGCCGCCGAGGTGATTGCTTGCATTTCTGCATGGGCAGTTACATCGTTCAGTTGTTCAGTTAAATTATGAGCGCGTGCAATTATTTTATTGTTGCACACCACTATTGCACCAACAGGTACTTCGTCAGCATCAAAAGCTTTTTGCGCTTCTTTCAAAGCTTCTTTCATAAATGACTCGTCCGAAAAAATACTTAGTTCCATGAAAATAAAGGTAATTATAATTGTATTGTCAATGGATTGGTTTGCTGAAATTTTCCTGGATCGGATATAAAATTTGCTTTTTATCGTTGTTCTCGTATCTATCTGCATCCGAGAAAATTTCCTTAAAATGCAATTTCTTAAAACGCAACAGCCATTTGTTTATAGGCGATGACGCTTGAACCCTGAAAGTTTGAGGTGGCACAAATGGGTGATATTCTTGCAATTGGAATCCGTTTTTTTATCCGTTCAACTTCCTTCTCAACAATCATTATTTTTAGTAAATTCGCAAGGCCTAACATTTAGGTAAATTATTTTTTCAAATTTCAAATTTCAAAATCTATGTTACGATCACATACTTGCGGAGAATTGCGTATTTCAAATGTTGGGCAAACGGTTACCATCAGCGGCTGGGTTCAAGGTGTTAGAGATAAAGGTTCTTTGCTATGGATCGATCTTCGCGACCGATATGGCATCACTCAAATTACGATAGAAACAGATAAAGCGGCTAAAGAAGTTATTGATACCGCTCGTTCATTGGGGCGCGAATTCGTAATAAGTGTGACAGGGAAAGTGACGGAGCGCTATTCTAAAAGTGATAAAATTGAAACAGGTGCTATTGAAATCTATCCTGATAATTTACAAATATTAAATACAGCGCTCACTCCTCCTTTCACGATTGAAGACGAAACAGACGGTGGGGATGATATTCGAATGAAATACCGTTATTTGGATTTGAGAAGAAATCCAGTTCGCCAAAACTTGGAACTGCGTCATCGGATGGCTATTGAAACGCGTAACTTTCTGGATAAGCTAAATTTCTTAGAAGTAGAAACTCCAGTATTGATTAAATCGACTCCTGAAGGAGCCCGCGATTTTGTGGTGCCATCTCGAATGAATCCCGGCGAATTTTACGCGTTACCCCAATCACCTCAAACATTCAAACAGCTTTTGATGGTGGGAGGTTTCGATAGATATTATCAGATCGTAAAATGTTTCAGAGATGAAGATCTACGTGCAGACCGTCAACCGGAATTTACTCAGATCGATTGTGAAATGGCTTTTGTAGAGCAGGAAGATATTCTCAACACCTTCGAAGGTTTGGTAAGTCATTTATTCAAAACAGTGAAAGGGATTGATATTCCTAAGCTTACTCGAATGACTTATGCAGATGCTATGAAGTATTATGGAAATGATAAACCGGATATTCGTTTCGAAATGAAATTTGTGGAGTTGAATGATGTGGTTAAAAACAAAGGATTTAAAGTATTCGATGATGCCGGATTAGTAGCAGGGATTTGTGCTTCAGCTGCTGCAGAATATTCTCGAAAGCAACTGGATGAGTTAACCGAGTTTGTTAAGCGTCCGCAGATAGGTGCAACAGGATTAGTATATGCACGTTTCAATGCAGACGGAACAATAAAATCATCGGTAGATAAATTTTATAATGAAGAGGAATTGAAAAAATGGGCAGTTGCATTCCATGCAAAACCCGGCGATTTGATGTTGATTTTAGCAGGTGAAGAAAATAAAACGCGTAAAGCTTTATCTGAGCTTCGTCTGGAGATGGGCAATCGTTTAGGCCTTCGCGACAAGAATACATTTGCCTGTCATTGGGTGATCGATTTTCCAATGTTAGAATATAATGCGGATGAAAAAAGATATTTTGCGATGCATCATCCTTTCACCTCTCCCAAACCGGAAGATATTCATCTGTTGAGTTCTGATCCTGGATCGGTGCGCGCAAATGCATACGATATGGTTATCAATGGAGTTGAAATTGGCGGAGGCTCCATCCGTATTCATAATAAACCATTGCAATCACAAATATTCGATTTGCTTGGATTTACCAAAGAAGAAGCGCAGGCTCAGTTCGGATTTTTAATGAGTGCATTTGAATTTGGTGCACCACCTCATGGTGGATTAGCATTTGGATTTGATCGTTTGTGTTCTTTGTTTGGTGGCTCTGAATCTATCCGCGACTTTATTGCTTTTCCTAAAAACAATTCAGGTCGCGATGTGATGATTGATTCTCCATCTCCGATTGCTTCGGCTCAGTTGGATGAGTTGGCAATAAGTCTGAAGAAGTAAATTAGTAAAATAAATATTTACGATTTCAAAAGGTATTTGAACAGCGCTAGTCTTAGTTGAAATGCTATTCTGAGTAGCGTATAACAGATAATGATTCTTCCTCCCTAACTTTTACCAAGCAGGTACGATTGTCAGACTGTCGTTTGCTTTTGGAGCAGGAAGTTCTTCTTTTGGATGTGGCAATTCTTTAAATGATTCAATCATTTTAATCATATCGCCTTCTGTTTTTTCTTTGTTTCCAGCCTTTGTCCATATTAAAATCTGATAAAATTCGTAAGGAGACTCTATCAAAGCAAGTTTATAATACACTTCATTTTGTTCGATCTTGCCTGTCACATCTGCTAACAATGCTTTGTTACCAGAGATCTCCTCTCTGCCCGGTATACTTACTTTGCCATCTTTTATATTTTCTACAAATCCTTGTGATACAATGTTTTTAAAATAGGTGTCAATATCATAATCTAAATTATAATCCTGAATGGTTATCTTTTTCTCATCGATTACAATTGCATACACCTCGTTTTCTATATTCTGATATTGTAGTGAGGCATCTTTGTGTAAGTCGGCGCATGGTTGCAGATAATCAGGAATAGCGATAGAATAACTGTCATTTACTTTCACTTCAGTAAAAACCGTTTCGCGCTTACAAGCATGAAAAGTGAATGGAATTAAAAGTAGGATTATGAAATAGCGTTTTGACATATTTTTGTTTTTTTAAAAAGCAAAGTACAGAAATATTTTTTTCAAATAAAAGTACTGTAGTATATTGTTTTACTTAAGTGAATGAAGCAAGTTTCAAAATCAAAGCCCTGCTTTTATTATTGAAGCAAGGCTTTGATTTTGAAAAAGGTGATGTGTTACAACGTTCCTCTTTTTGCTTGTTCTCTTTCTATTGATTCGAATAGAGCTTTGAAGTTACCTGCACCAAACCCTTTTGCTCCCATTCGTTGAATGATCTCGTAAAATAAGGTCGGACGGTCCTCAACAGGTTTAGTAAATATCTGCAATAAATAACCATCTTCATCAGCATCAACAAGAATAGACAGCTTTTGTAATTGTTGGATGTCCTCTTTCATCATATCGCGGTGAACTCCCAATCGGGTAGGGATCTCATCATAATACGCTTGCGGCGGAGGAGGCAAGAACTCAACTCCTCTTGCTTTTAATTCAGTAACTGTTTTAATGATATCGTCTGTGGCAAGCGCTAAATGCTGAACTCCAGGACCTTCGTAAAAATCAATATACTCTTCAATTTGCGATTTTTTCTTTCCTTCCGCTGGTTCATTGATCGGAAATTTAATACGGCCATTTCCGTTGCTCATTACTTTGCTCATCAAAGCAGAGTATTCAGTAGTGATCTGTTTGTCATCAAATGAGAGGAAATTCACAAATCCCATCACATCTTCATACCATTTTACCCAGGTATTCATTTCACCCCATCCTACATTTCCTACCATATGATCAATGAATTTTAATCCAACCGCGGTGGGTTGATACTCACTTTCCCATTTTTTGAATCCAGGCAGAAAATCGCCTTTGTAGTTTTTACGTTCCACAAACATGTGAACCGTTTCCCCATAGGTATAAATTCCAGCACGCACAACTTCACCATGTTCATCCTTTTCTACGGTTGGTTCCATAAATGATTTTGCACCACGCTTGGTAGTTTCTTCCCATGATTTACGAGCATCTTCCACCCATAACGCAATTACTTTTACACCATCACCGTGTTTGTTAACGTGCTCAGAAATAGGTGATCCGCTTACTAATGATGTTGTCAAAACGATTCTTATTTTATCTTGCTTCAACACATAGGACGTGCGGTCTTTAAGTCCGGTTTCTAATCCAGCATATGCGAAAGATTGAAAACCAAATGCTGTTTTGTAAAAGTGTGCCGATTGCTTCGCATTCCCTACATAAAATTCTACATAATCAGTTCCTAATAAAGGAAGGAAATCTTGTGCTCCTTCAAATATTTTCTCTAAACCGTACTCTACATTTTTTACTTCTTTTGCCATTTTTTATTTCGCTTAAAATTAGTTGTATTTATATTTTTCTTGATCTGCTTACTTGCACATCACTTTTATTCTACCCAGCTTTTGTAATATTTCCCATCATCAATTTTCATCGCTTCTTCAGTAACCATTAATGGACGAAATGTGTCTACCATTACTGCTAATTCCTGAGTTTCTTTTTGTCCGATGCTTCGCTCCATCGCTCCGGGTGCAGGCCCATGAGGAATACCTTTTGGATGCAAGGTGATGTGACCTTGTTCAATATTGTTTCTGCTCATAAAATCACCATCCACATAATACAATACTTCATCGCTGTCAATGTTGCTGTGATTATAAGGTGCAGGAATTGCTTTTGGATGGTAGTCATATAATCGCGGACAGAACGAGCAAACAACAAATGCAGGTGTTTCAAATGTTTGATGCACTGGTGGTGGTTGATGCACGCGTCCTGTGATTGGTTCGAAATTATGAATGCTGAATCCATACGGGAAATTATAACCATCCCATCCTATCACATCAAATGGGTGTGTTGCATAAACAAATTCATGCATCATCCCTTCTTTTTTTATTTTGATAATGAAGTCCCCTTTTTCATCATGTGTTTCCAAATCTTGTGGTAATTTGAAATCGCGTTCACAAAATGGCGAATGCTCTAATAATTGTCCGGATGAACTTTTGTATCGCTTTGGTGTGTAATACGGATGAATAGATTCAACATAAAACAATCGGTTGTCGGTTGTGTCAAATGCTATCTGGTAAATCATGCCACGTGGAATGATCAGGTAGTCGCCATATTCAAAAGGGATATTCCCCATAAATGTGCGTAGGGTTCCTTTTCCTCTGTGGATAAAGATCATTTCATCTGCATCGGCATTTTTGTAAAAATAATTTTTCATCGAATGACGAGGAGCGGCTAAACCAATAATACAGTCGGAGTTTACAAGCATGGCTTTCCTGCTGTCAAGAAAATCGTCTTGCGGTTTTACATCAAACCCAGATAACAAAAGCGATTTGATGTTTTTGTCAATTGCAATTTTGGGTGCAACGCTATACGAAGTGATGATCTCTTTCACTTGCGTTGGTCGGTTTACATGATACAATAACGATGAGTGGCTGTTAAAGCCTTCGGTCCCGAATAATTGCTCGTAGTATAACCCCCCTGTTGGTTTCTCAAATTGGATATGACGTTTGTGAGGAATTTTCCCCAATTTATGGTATATAGGCATTTTAGTGGATTTAAAATTGTAAATTAATAAATGAATATGCCTTCAAGAAGCAGTGATTAAATGAGGAAGAGAATGGTATGCTATTCGGGATTACGTTTGGTTACCCGCTTTAAATTTATGATATATGCTTTAGTGGTATATTTCATGTTAACAAATCTACTGAAAATCAATCGAAATTAAAAGTAAAAAATAAATAAATGTCAGGGTTTTACATGCGATTTCTTCTCCATTCCGCTGGCAGTGATAGTGCCATGATTTTTTAAAGATTAGTTGCTATTTTTTTTTCATTGAGATGCCCTGTAAAATGCTCATTCAAATATACTAAATATCTCATCTTGTCCGCATATCTTTATTTTCGGTAATATTGTAGTATGATTTTTACGGATACACATACGCATCTCTATTCAAAAGAGTTTGATAACGATAGAAATGTACTTATTCAGAAAGCCATTGATGGAGGTGTTACACGCCTTTTTATGCCCAATGTGGATAGCGAATCAATCCCGGGAATGCTGCAGGTTGAAAAACAATTTCCCGCTCATTGTTTTGCAATGATGGGTTTACACCCTTGTTCGGTCAATTCAACGTATCAGAGTGAATTACAAGTGGTAGAATATTGGTTAACTAAACGGAAGTTTGTTGCAATCGGTGAGATAGGAATTGACCTTTACTGGGATAAAACATTTTTTGAACAACAACAGGATGCATTCAGAACCCAACTAGGCTTTGCAAAAAAATACGACCTTCCCTACATCATTCATTCTCGGAATTCCTTTGATGAAACAATGGAAATTGTGAATGAATTTAAGGCTGATCAATTAAAAGCGATCTTTCATTGTTTCAGTGGAAATGTGGAACAAGCAGAACAAGTCATTGCTTCTGGATTGACTGCAGGAACTTCTATGACGGAAGCCGGAAATTTCAAACTCGGGATAGGTGGTGTAGTTTCTTTCAAGAATTCGGGGTTAGATAAAGTAGTGGAAGCAATCGATCTCAAACATATTGTCTTGGAAACGGATGCGCCCTATCTTGCACCCATGCCTCATCGCGGGAAACGCAATGAGCCTGATTATCTGTTTTTGGTTGCGCAAAAAATTGCGGATATAAAAAGAATAAGCATCGAAGAAGTTGCAGCTGTTACAACACAAAATTCGATAGACGTTTTTGGATTTTAGAAGTATGGCATCTTATTCAGCATAACATGCATACGAATTAGCATAACTATTTGAACTTTTTACAATGAGCAAAAGTAAAGTACTATTGATCTATACCGGTGGAACCATCGGAATGATGCAGGATGTAAAAACGGGACAACTAAAACCGTTCGATTTTAAACACCTCACCGAACAAATTCCTGAGTTAAATAAATTTGATATTGTTCTGTCCTCAGTATCTTTCGAAAAGCCCATCGATTCGAGTGACATGCAGCCTTCTGTTTGGATAGAGATTGCTAAACTGATCGAAAAAAATTACGACAAAGTAGATGGGTTTGTTATTTTACATGGAAGTGATACCATGTCGTTTACTGCTTCCGCATTAAGTTTTATGTTGGAAAATTTAAGTAAACCAGTCATATTAACAGGCTCCCAATTGCCAATTGGAACCATTCGCACCGATGGGAAAGAAAACTTAATTACGGCCATAGAAATTGCTGCTTCAAAAGAAAAAAAGAAATCCATCGTTTCGGAAGTCTGTATTTATTTTGAATTTCAATTGTATCGTGGTAACCGAACACATAAGTTCAATGCAGAACAATTTCAGGCCTTTCAAACATCCAACTATCCGGTGCTTGCGGAGGCTGGTGTGAATTTGAAATACAACAAAGCTGCATTGAAAAAAGCGAATACAAAAAAATTAAAAATTCATACCTCCCTTAATCCTAACATCGCAATTTTAAAAGTATTTCCAGGTATCACACCAAATGTGGTAGAGGCAATTGTAAATGCAAAAGGTTTAAAAGGAATTATCCTGGAAACGTTTGGCTCCGGAAATGCGAGCACTCAAAAATGGTTCATCGATTCAATTAAAAAAGCAATTGATAAAGGGATTGTAGTTTTAAATGTGACGCAGTGTAATGCAGGAAAAGTAGAGCAAGGGAAATATGCTACGAGTGCAGCATTCAAAAAGATCGGTGTAATTGGCGGTGCTGATATAACTTCAGAAGCAGCAGTTGCTAAATTGATGTTTGTATTAGGTTCGTCTTCCTCTAAAAAGGAAATAGAAAAATCATTGAAAACAGATTTGAGAGGCGAGATAACCGTTTGATTTTTATCCTAAAGTCAACACGCTATTTAGCAATGGGCTTATAATACCTGATGTAATCAATTTCATATATCGGATTGTTGAATGTATTTTCATCCGGGCTATTCTTACCAGATTGAACAGCTATGTTCGCCAGGATCTCCATTGGAGCAGTTGGGAAAACGGGGTTTAATAGATAGGTGCGATTCGCTTTTACATTTTTACAGTCCACATTTTTCCCTCGTTTCGTCAGGTATTGTGTGCTTGTTCTTTTCAATGCGCCATCCACATACCATTCAATTTTTGTTGAGTCCCAGACAACAGTAAACGTATGGTAATCTAATGAGTAATCGGGTCCAATGTAATTTTCACCCGACATTTTGTGATTAAAATGTAAAGTCATATGATGCTGCATAGCTAGTTTTTTTGGTGTGTATTTCCCAAATGAATTTTGTGGATTCCAGAATTCGAAAACATCAATCTCGTTATTTATTCCGTTCTTCTCGCCATACATCCAGAACGCAGGCCATAAGCTTTTTCCTTTAGGGATCTTACAACGGATCTCATATTTTCCATAATGAAATTCTTTTTTTGTTTCTATCCATCCGGAAGTGTAATTGTATGTTCTGTTGTTTTTTTTACCATCCTCTAGCACGAGTGTATCTGGTTTCCAATTCACTGCATTTCTGATGACAGTTTCTTTTTTTGGGATTAATTTACACACTCCATTCTCTACCTTTACATTATCAAAGGAGTAATATTCATGAGAACCTTCTTTATCAAAAGAACCTTGAGAATATTCACGCATCTTCCAAATATTTTTATCCAGTACCGTTCCGTTAAAGTTATCTTCGAATTCCAGTTTCCAATCACTGTCCAAACATGTTCCATTTGCAAGGGTTTTCACTTTTTCTTTTTGTGCAAAAGATGGTTGTAGGGTGATGAATAAAAAACAAATTGACAGAATCTTTTTCATGAGCTGGAATTTTGAAAAGTGTTTTAGTAATTGTGTTTTAGTAATGAGGTAACAAATGTACAATATAGTTTTAAAAAAATCCCATTCCAAAAAAGTTGGATGGGATTTCATGTGTTGTTTTTGTTATTTTTTTCGATCAAATAAAAACCTCGCTTAGCGAGATTTTCATTTGACCTTATAATTTATTGCTTAATTAGAAGGATTGTTTTTCACAGCCTTTCCTATAAAATATAGTAATGCTGCCACAACCACTACATGCATGAGGTCTAGTGCTAATGCGTAGCCCACTGTAACTCCTGGAATACCCATAAAAGGGTTTACAAATGACAAAACCATTAATACGAGTGCAATGATTCGGAAAATTTTAAAGCCGTTATTGGAAAATTTTTCAAATAGAAAGAATACCAAGGTTGCAACGATAGTAGGAACAATACTTGCAAATATAATCGGAACAATGGTTAAGGCCTGATTAGGTTGAATAAATATTGTATCCACAATAATACAAGCCGCTTTAAAAATAAAGAATAAAAGTGCGTTAACTACAGTTGCAGCACCAGCCGCCATTAATCCTGCCATAAACGCTTGTTTGAAATTTAGTTTTGTTGTCATGTTTTTTTAAGTTTTAATTGTTTGTTATTTGGTTTTTATTTAGTGTTAGTGAAAATTATTAACCGGTATTCTCTTTCCAGTGATATTCCATGGCCCTTCGTTCATAACTCCATTTTATTTAGCAGGCCATCATTCATTTGCGCTATTGCCATTGGTTTGCTTAAAATTGATTCTTAGTTTTTTTGTTAATTATACCTAGAACGATAGGATTAATTTTTTACGACCTAATTTTATTTAAAAGCGCGTTAAGATGCAATGCTTCAGAATCGCTTAAGTTATTAAAATTTGCTTTTTGCCTGTTAAATAGCTTATCCATTTCTTTCAAAATGGCAAGACCTTCCTTCGTAACATTGATAACATATTCTCTTTTATCCTTTTTTGATTGCAGCACCTTTATGTATTTTTTAGTTTTTAGTTTCGTTATAATAAGGGTGACATTTGAATTCGGAGCAATCATTCGGCTTAGAATATCTTTTTGACACATACTCTTCGGATGGCTGCCTCTAAGTATTCTTAAAACATTGAATTGTTCATGTGTTAAGTTATGCGGTTTAAGGAACGATGATATCTTATTATAGATCCAGTTCGCTGTATATAAAACATTCAAATTCGCTTTAACCTGTTCGTTAGCAAAATTCTTCTGTTTTATATCTTTTTCTAATGAAGCCACAACTAATTTATACGACGAAGGTATAAATAATAGTTGTATGTACAACTATTATTTATAAAATTAGTGCCCAAAGTGAGAATCGCTTTAATATCCTCATAGGGCTTATAGATTGAACTAAAATTAATTCTTTGCAAAAAAAGAGAATAAATAGAATTGAATTTTATTTTCAGATGACCCCGATCATACTGCCGTCAAAATGTGATTTGCTGAAGATTGCAACCACTTCTTTCCCAAAGGTTGCCGGAAGTCGTTTGCTTTAGTTTATAACATTGCGCTTACCAGACCTAATAGGCGAATGTGTTTTAAAGGCAGGCTAGAACTACATTTTTTACTGCGATCAATACAGTTCGACTCCTTAAAAATAACCTAAGTGCGATTTGACTTCGTTTGTTTTCATCCTATTATTGCCAAGTCGTTGAAACGATAGAATTGTTTGAAAGCATGCTTACACGATTCGTATTAACTAATTTAACTTAAAGTTTATACAGATGAAAACAATCACTAAAATCGCCCTTTCAATTTTTACCATTACAGTTGGTGCAATGATATTCACAACTGGAATCCCTCAAGCAAATAGTCTTTCTAATGGCGCTCCAGCAGGTAAAACCGGTTCTCCTGCTGATGGTGCTACTTGTAATTCCGCAGGCTGTCATACAGGAGCAACGGTTCCATTCACGGCAGGTTTAATTTCATCAACGGTTCCTGTAACGGGATATGTTCCCGGTGCAACTTATACCATCACTGGAACTATTATCCGACCAGGACATACAAAATTTGGTTTTGAAATTTCACCCCAAAACTCTGTTGGAACTAAGCTTGGTTCGATAGCTATTACTTCCTCTCAAACACAAATTGTAGGTTTAAAATACATTACTCATACCTCCTCTGGGACGAGTGGTTCTGGGTCCAAAAGCTGGTCGTTTAATTGGATAGCTCCTGCCGCAGGGACAGGCGTTGTTACGTTTTATGGGGCATTCAATGCTACTAATTCCAACAGTATACCGTCTGGGGATTCTATATTTACATCAACATTAACAGTAGCTGAGAACCTTTCAACAGGCCTAGGTGCGCTGAGTGAAATTTCAAAAAATATCACTACGTATCCCAATCCTGTTACAGATGAATTACACATTACCAATGCTTTGAATTCACTTGGTGAAATACAATTAAGCATTATCGACATCAATGGAAGATTAGTTAAACGTGTTGCCAATGCTACTGTTAATTCAACCATAGATGTCAGTGATCTTGCGAGAGGAAATTACATGTTAAAAATTGATACAGAAAAAGGGGCTGTAATTAAAAAAATTATTAAAAACTAATCTGCAAACTCGTTCTCTTCTAAAACGAATATATGACAAACAAGAAATATTCTTTGTAAAAAAGTGGTGTCCCACAAATGGATTCCTAATGATAGTGCTGAAGCGTTCTTCACCTTTATCTAAATGAAGAGTTGAGTTTTTTATAAAGATTCCTCTGAATAAATTATAGACGAATAAATGATTGAATGGTTATAAGTATAAATTTAATAGTTGTTTTAGAAGAGAATAGAAGTTTTTTTGTTACCTAATTTACTGAAATGAATAGGTATGCTATACAGCTTTAAAATTTAAAAGGCTACCTTGAAGGTAGCCTTTAAATTTTGAACAGGAAGCGTTTGCAACTTGGCTCATTCACTAGCTAAGATTGCGGAATTATTTTTTACGATTCCTTTTTATCCCAATGTGAAATCAAATACCTCGCTTCGCTTTTTTTTATTTTCTCACAAGTTATTGAAAGAAGGTTTTTAAGCCTTGTCGGTAAATGAAAAAATGCTTCTATTCCGAATCATATTTGATTCATTTGCGGAGAGGGCGGGATTCGAACCCGCGATACCCTTGCGAGTATACAAACTTTCCAGGCTTGCTCATTCGGCCACTCTGACACCTCTCCGTTTGTTATTAAATAATATTATTATGTTTGGCTAGTCGATTTTCTAAATTTATCGTACTTCCATAATAATATTTACCGTCTTTTTTACTTTTTAATATGTACGTATAATACATTATAAACTCTTTTCATCATCACCCGCGATACGCTTGCGCGTATAAAAACTTTCTCCGTAGGAGTCCTTCGGACCAGGCTTGCTCATTCGGCCACTCTGACACCTCTCTCCGTAGGAGTCCTTCGGACTGTTTTTTGGGATTGCAAATGTAATAAAGTTTTAAGTAGTTATGTTACTTTTTCTATTCTTCTCTATTCTGTAGAAAAGAATCATACTGATTGCCACCATTGCAATACTTGACACAACGTAAATCATCTGGCTTCCTTCCGCACCAATCTTATCTGCATCAGCAGAAATAGCTCCTCTGTTGGAAAGCCATACAAGGAAAATAGCTGTTCCATTATTAATAAAATGTGCAATCATTCCGGGCCAAATGGATCCACTCCAAACAAACAGGTACCCTAAATAAGCACCCATCAGCATTCTTGGAAGAAATCCGTAAAATTGCATATGGAAAGCACTGAAAAAGATGGCTCCAATCCAGATACCCATATGTTTGTTTTTAAAACATTCAATAAGCACTTTTTGCAACATCCCTCTGAAAAATAATTCTTCACTGAACGCTGCCATAAAAGCAACTACAAATAAATTTAAAAGCAATACACCAACCGTTGTTCCTTTTGTAAATACATCTGTCATCTCAGCCGCCTTGGCTTCACTGTTTTTCATCCATGTTTCCATGGCGCTGAACGCGGATGGCAAATGCATGTTCTGATTTAATTCAGCCAGCCAGTTGATCATGGGTAATGCTAGCAAGATACCTACTGCTCCAATTAAGAGTGAAGCAAGTGCTGGCTTTGTTTTGATTCCTGTGTATCCTAAACGTGATTTTGTCCAGAAGACCGAAAACAAAAGTGTTGGTGCGATGAATAAAATTATTATTCCTAGTACTTGTCCGATATACAGTAATGCAATTACAGCAGGATTGTCAAGGTTAAGCGCAACGTCATTGTTGCCTCCTAATACATTCAATAATCCATAAATAAAAAGCCATACTAAAATGACTGTCAATTTTAACCACGAGTGTCGCTCTTGTTCTATATTTTGCATGAATGGGCTTATTTTGGTAACTTCGCACAAAGTTAGTATTTAAGTGTTCACGTTTTAAAGTGTTTTAGAAAATTGACAAAAATAGGTAATATAGAATTAGGCGAATTCCCTTTGTTACTTGCTCCTATGGAGGATGTAAGTGATCCGCCTTTCCGTGCAGTTTGTAAAAAAAATGGTGCGGATATGATGTATACCGAATTTATTTCTTCTGAAGGATTGATCCGTGATGCTGCTAAAAGCGTTCAGAAACTGGATATTTTTGAATACGAACGCCCGATTGGAATCCAATTGTTCGGCTCCGATATTGATTCCATGCGAGAAGCGGGTATTATTGCAGATAATGCTAAGCCCGATTTGATCGATATCAATTATGGTTGTCCCGTGCGACAAGTTGCCTGCAAAGGTGCCGGTGCAGCTTTGTTACAGGATATTCCTAAAATGGTGGAGATGACCTCTGCCATTGTGAAAATAGCAACACGACCTGTAACGGTTAAAACACGTTTGGGTTGGGATGATAATACAAAAAATGTAGTGGAAGTTGCTGAACGACTTCAGGATATTGGGATCTCCGCACTTACTATTCATGGTCGTACACGTTCTCAGTTATATAAAGGAGATGCCGACTGGACATTGATCGGTGACATAAAAAATAATTCAAGAATCACGATTCCTATCTTTGGTAATGGTGATGTGGATTCTCCGGAAAAAGCATTGGCTATGAAAAACCGATATGGTGTGGATGGAATCATGATTGGCAGAGCAAGTATTGGTTATCCTTGGATCTTTAATGAGATAAAACATTTTTTAAAAACTGGGGAACATTTGCCTGCTCCCACAATTTTTGATCGCGTGAAAGTGTGTAAAGAACATCTTGATTTCTCAATGAGATGGAAAAGTAATCATGCTGGAATTGTGGAGATGCGCAGACATTATACCAACTATTTTAAAGGACTTCCAAATTTCAAAGAACACCGCTTGAAATTAGTGACCACCTATTCGTATGAGGAGATTATTACTATTTTGGATAAAGTTGAAAAACAATATGCTGAAATGGAAATAGTACAAGGGAGTTAAAATGCCAAATGCTTTTTTGTGAATACCCTAACAGGATACCAGGCTGCAAAAAATCCGATTAGTAATACTGCTGCTAAAACGGACACCATGTCAGTAGCTAATACCTTAACAGGATAAGCATTGACAACATACCCTTCTGTTAATTTAATAATTTCAAATTTCATTTGCAACCAACACAATGTTATACCGAGTGTTAGTCCAAGTGCAGCACCAATAAAGGTGATAAGCAATCCTTCCACAAGAAATATTTTACGGATCAAACGAACATCAGCACCCATATTGTGTAAAATAGTGATGTCTTTTTTCTTTTCGATGATTAGCATGGTCAAAGAACCAATCACATTAAACGTAGCGATTATCAAGATAAAAAGAAGGATGATGAACGTCCACAACTTCTCAGATTTAAATGTTTTATAGAGCATGGCATTTTGCTGCTCTCTGTTTTTTACTTCATATTTTTCTCCCAGTATTTTTTGGATCTCCACTTGTATCTGATCGCTTTTTATGCCCTGCTTTAGGCTTAATTCAATAGAAGTAACTTCATTCGAATAATCGAGTAATTCTCTTGCTTTATCAATATTCATCAATGCATATTTCTCATCAAATTCATCATTGATCGTGAACGTTCCAGCAGGATACATTTTCAATTCATTTAAACCGTCTTCCGGATTTAAGGAATTTGTTTTTCCACGCTTGGGTGCATAAACCGAAATAGGAGAGGAGATGTCATTGGGTCCTGTTTGCAATTTATAACTGATTCCATTTCCTATAATGATCGAATTGTTATTCAGGCTGAAATGGCCTTCACTAACAAGTGTATCAAATCCGCTCATCTTTTCAAATTGATCGCTCACACCTTTGATTGTTGCAATGCATTGTTTGTCGAGATGCTTCAATAACGCATTTCCTTCAACCACTTCTGTATAATAAGCAATGCCATTTACTTTTTTTAACGATTGAAATTCCATACTATTCGGATCAAAAGTTTTTCCTTGTTTCGCAGTGATGGAGATCATCGGGTCGAATGAATTGTAAAGCGATTGAACAAGTCCTGATAGTCCGTTAAATGCAGAAAGAACAATTACCAAAGCCATGGTCCCAATGCAAATTCCCGTTATAGAAATACCAGAAATGATATTGATAGCGTTGTGCGATTTTTTTGAGATCAGATAACGTTTTGCTATGAAGAAAGGAAAGTTCAAATCTGTAGACAATTAAATCAATTGAGCAGTAGGAGATCCAATGAATTGAACAACGGCCTACTGCTTATTGTTCAATTTGCAATCAATTACTTTTTAAGAAGTTCATCAATTCGCATGGCATAATCCAAGGAGTCATCATGAAAAAATACCAGATTAGGAATAATACGGACTTGTTTTTTTATACGTTCAGAAAGCTTCATCCGAATTTCCTTTGTATGAACCTGTATCAATTTTAAAAGTTCTTTGTTATCTGGAACATTAAATAAACTCACATACACTTTCGCAATCCCTAGATCCGGACTTACACGCACTTGAGTAACTGTAATGAGAGCATTGCCAAAAAGTAAACGCGTTTCTCTTTGAAATATTTCGCCCAACTCCTTTTGTATTAATCGCGATACTTTTAACTGACGTGTAGAATCCATTTTAACTATATTATGAGTGTAAAATTAGCAAAATTAAGCCTACAAACACTATCTTTGCCGAATGAAAAATTTTTTCGGTGTTCTTCGTTATGTAAAAGGTTATTGGCGATATGCTATCTGGAATATTGTTTTTAATATCCTTTCCGTTATTTTTTCATTGTTTTCTATTGCCTTAATGTTCCCTTTTCTGAAGGTATTGTTTTCAAATGATCCCAATGAAATTAATGCTATTATTGAAAAAGGAAAGCCCGTTTTTAGTTTTTCTTCCGATGGAATTGTTGGCACAATCAATTATTTAATGGCGCAAGCAACGGTTTCCAATGGTAAATTAAATGTGCTGATCTGGATTTGCCTTTTCATTGTAGCAACCATCTTCCTTAAAAATTTATTCCGTTATCTGGCTATGTTTTTTTTATCCCCTATACGCAATGGCGTAGTGCGGGATATGCGAAACCAACTGTTGAATAAAACGCTGGAATTGCCATTATCCTATTATTCCGAAGAGCGAAAAGGAGACATTATTTCCCGCATGACAACGGATGTGCAAGAGATTGAATGGAGTGTGATGCAGTCGCTGGAAATGATCTTCCGTGAGCCGCTGACAATTGTTGTTTTTCTAGTAATGATGTTTGGAATCAGCACACAACTAACCCTAGTAGCATTTGTTTTATTGCCCTTAACCGCCTTGCTGATCGGACGCATTGGTAAAAGTTTAAAACGTTCTGCTTCCCGTGGAAAAGAGAAAATGGGCGTATTGCTATCCATCATGGATGAAACATTAGGCGGATTAAGGATCATCAAAGGCTTTAATGCAGAAAAAAACATCAATGAAAAATTTAGAAATGAAAACCAACAATATACATCCATCTCAATAAAAATGTACCGCAAGGTAGATCTGGCATCACCGCTGAGTGAGTTTTTAGGAGTTACCGTTTTGGTGATCATTCTTTATTTGGGTGGTAAGATGGTAATCGTAGATAAATCGATGGATGGAGCGCTGCTTATTATGTATTTAGTGATGTTCACGCAATTGCTCACTCCAGCCAAATCATTTACAAGTGCCTATTATAGTGTTCAGAAAGGACTGGCGTCTTCAGAACGAATCGATCAGATATTAAATGCAGAAATAACAATCAAAGATCCTGCGAATGCGAGATCGATCAACAAATTTGAAAAAGAGATAGAATATAAAAATGTGTCTTTCGCTTATCGCGAAGGGGAAGTAGGATGGGTATTAAATAATATCAATCTGAAAATTGAAAAAGGAAAGACCATTGCACTGGTTGGTCAATCGGGCTCCGGCAAAACCACCATGGCAGACATGCTTCCTCGTTTTTATGATACTACCAAAGGGGAGATATTAATTGATGGTGTTTCTATCAAAGAAGCTAAAATGAAAGATGTTCGTGCATTAATGGGCATTGTTACCCAAGAATCTATTTTATTCAATGATACCGTATTTAATAATATCGCCTTTGGCATAGAAGGAGTTACAGAGCAGCAAGTGATAGAAGCGGCAAAAATTGCCAATGCGCATGAATTTATTGCACATATGCCAGATGGCTATCAAACCAATATTGGCGACAGAGGAAGTAAAATGTCAGGTGGACAAAGGCAGCGCATGAGCATCGCTAGAGCAGTATTAAAAAATCCGCCTATTTTAATTTTAGATGAAGCAACGTCCGCATTGGATACCGAAAGCGAACGCTTGGTTCAGGATGCATTAAACAAGCTGATGAAAAATCGGACATCTGTGGTTATTGCGCATCGATTATCGACCATTCAACATGCCGATGAAATCATTGTGATGCAAAAAGGGGAGATCATTGAAAGAGGTACTCATAATGAGTTGCTGGCGAAAAATGGTACCTATCATAAATTGCACGAAATGCAATCGTTTGTTTAGATTGAGTCTGATTGTATAGCTGATCACACTGCTAAAATTTAGTCTGATTAGAATTTAGTTGTAAGTATAATTTTAAATCACACTTTTTGTATATTTGTCCATAAACTATTTGAGTAAACTACTAAACCATACAACCATGAAAAAAAATTTACTAATCGTTTCAACGTTACTTTTTAGTGTTTTGGCCGTAAAGGCTCAGATCACTATTACTTCAGCAGATGTTGCTGCTCCTATCAAAGTGATTTACCAATCGAATGATACGCTGCCAAGCGCAGGTCTTTCAGTAGGTTCGGCTGGAACTAGCCAAACATGGGATATGTCGATGTTAAATTCACATACTGTGGATACGTTGACATTTATGTCGTATGCCTGGGCTCCGGATGCCGCTTTCCCTTCTTCTAACTTGGTTATGAAGCAAGGATGGCAAAATAATTACGCGTATTTGACAAATTCTTCAACAGGATTTACGCTGGAAGGAAATGCTGCAAATCTCGATTTTGGTGCTGGCCCAACTCCTATAAAACAAATAAACACTCCTTCTGAAGTTTTAATGAATTTTCCAGGAACTTATTTGACAAACTATACTAATAATTTTAGAACAAACACAACTTTCTTTCTTGGTTTAGATCCAGGGATTGGATTAACTGTCGATACTGTTAAACAAAGATCATCACAAAACAAAACTGTCCTTGTAGACGCATGGGGTACATTAACAAGTCCTTTAGGTCCATTCAACGTTATTCGAGTAAAAGAAACAATTGTGAAACATGATACAACAGATGCTCAAGTTGCATTTTTGGGGTGGCAATATAATGTTCAAGTTTCTGCCGATTCAACAACTGGTTATAGCTGGTGGGCAAATGGTGTTGGTTTTCCATTAGTGTCAATTAAACTTGACTCACTAGGCGCAATAAAGCAAACGCAATGGTTGCTATCATTGCCTTTAGCCGGAATCAATGAATTTACAGCCTCTGAACAAGTAAATGCATATCCAAATCCTGCTCAAAATCAAATTAATATTGATGTAGATGCAAATAAAGTTGCCTCAGTTCAAGTTTTTGATATTGCCGGTAGAGTAGTGAAATCGTTCTCAGTAACTGCTGATCATACGGTTGTAAATACCTCAGATCTTTCAAACGGACAATATTCTTACCGCGTATTTGGCAAGGATCAAACGGTCTTAAATCAAGGGAAATTTGCTATTGTAAAATAGTATTTGGTACTAAAAAGAGCCCTGAAAACGAGTTTTTTAGGGCTCTTTTTTATGTCCAATAGTTTGCAAAATGTGGTTTATTGTTGTAAATTTGTTAGACTATATGTTTTGCAAAAAAATGAAAAAAATCAAATTAACGCTCGTTTCTTTATTGTTATTATTTTCTTCAAGTCTATTTTCTCAGGTGACCATTTCATCTCTTGACATGGCTAGCCCCGGAAAAATAATTTATCAGGCACACGATTCTGTTCCAACCATTAATGTTGGTCCTGCTGGCACAAATCAAACGTGGAATTACTTAGGCGTTTTAAATGCCGACTTCATTGATACTTTAATGTTTATTTCACCTGTTGATGCACCTAATTATTATGATCTCCCAGTTTCTAATCTGATCATTCCTGTGAATGCTGCTGGTGATATCGATTATGCAGTAAATAGCCCAGCTGATCTTACAATCATAGCAAATACTGAAAATAAAATACTTTTCCCGGGAGGAGCAAAAACAACCCTTATTAAAACAAATACTCCGGTTGAAAAAGTACTTGAATTCCCATTGGAATATAATTCTACTTTCACCCAGAATTATGTGAATTTTACACAATACTTTTATGGGAGTGTTCCTCCGAATTACACCCCATCCGTTTCTGACACCAAAAATTTTATTTTCTCTAACTGTACTTCAGCTATTCATAAATGCGGAATGAGCGATTCGCTCCGAGAAAAAAAGATTGTTTTTAAATCTGTCGTTGCAGATGCTTGGGGAACTATCACAACTGCAGCAGGAACATTTGATGCATTGCGCGTGAAAGAAACAAAAATAACTGTTGACACCATTGATGCACATGATGCATTATTATATGTTTGGTTCTTTTATAAAGCGAAAAAAGATTCTGTTGTTACTTACTATTGGTATGCAAATGACACAGGTGTTCCTCTTGTAACAGCAACAATGGATTCATATGGTGCTGTTAAAAGTGTTGTTTGGTTAGCTTCTCCTTTGGCTACTTTAGGGGTAAATGAGATGGCTGCGGCGTCGAACATCAATGTATTCCCTAATCCTGCTCAAAATGTGATTAGTTTTAATATTGATCCTTCGAAAGCAAGTTTAATTTTAGTTTATGATATTACCGGCCGTTTAATTAATTCCTCACCTGTTACTGCGGATAAAGTAATTCTAAATACGTCAAGTTTTGCGAATGGAATGTACAGCTATTCCATTCTCGATAAGAAAAATAGCATAACGAACACAGGTAAATTTTCTGTAGTAAAATAATATATCTTTTTAATAATTAATAAAAATCTGTAAAATGAAAAAACGAATACTTACTCTTATTGCAATTGTGTCTATTTCTGCTGTTTCAATGGCTCAAACTCCTGATATGGGTTTTGAAACATGGGCAAATGTTTCAGTTACCTCTATTCAGGATCCAGTTGGCTGGGCAAGTCTAAATACACTTAACTTTGCAACTGCAACTCCTATTTCTGTGTCAAAAGAAACAACTGCGCCTTATGCTGGTGCAATTTCATGTAAGATTACTACAGTAAAAGTTGTAGGGGCATCAATTCCCAATCCTTTCAGACCAGGAAAAAACTTTGATACTGTTGGTTTTGTTGGAATAGGAAAAGCGCAATTAACTACTCCTAATTTAAAATTCGGATATGCTATCTCGGGTCGTCCCGCTTTGTTAACATTCGCATCTAAATACACTCCTGTTGCCGGTGATTCGGCTTTCGTATTAGCTTATTTAACACATTTTAATGGTGCTACAACGGATACTATCGCTGCAGGAAAGTATGCGACAGGTTCTGCATCTAGCAGTTATGGATTAAATACAATTACAATGAGTTATAACCCTGCTTTTAGTGCTGTTTGGGCAGACACGATGCTTGTGTTTGCTAGCTCTAGTATTTACAAGCATAATGGCGCACAAGTAGGGAGCGCTTTTTATGTTGACAGCTTTAGTTGGTCTGGTTACAATTCGATCAATGAAATAAATAATGTACTTGGAACAGTTTCTGTTTTTCCTAATCCTGCGACAACTGCTGTAAATTTTCAAAGTTCTGTTAGTGCAGATGCTGTCGAAATACTTGATATTACAGGTCGTAAAGTTGGTTCTTACCTGATGACAGCAAACAATGTTGCAGTATCTACCTCTGATTTTGCTCCAGGTATTTATATGTATACAGTTTTAAATACAAAAAGAGAAGTGATCAATAGAGGTAAGTTTGAAGTTACTAAATAATATTTTTTTAATATTTATTAAAGCGCCCCGCATATAGTGGGGCGCTTATTTTTTATAGCTTTTACTAGCGTCTTCGTGAGGGAGGAACGACCGTGGCGATCTGTAAATTATTATATTATTGCTATTCTATTGCTACACTTTGTGAGCAATAACAACACAAACTAGATTTCGTTCAGCGATTCTATTTAAGTACTGCATCTATTCGTATATTTACAAAAACGAAATACGTGAATTCAAAAATTTCAGACGGACTCCATTTTGCTTCCAAGCTCTCATTCAGAAGGGTTTGGAATGCCACGAAGGTTGTTGTGAGTTTTTATATTTCAAAATGGTTTAAAAAGCCTGTTCAGTGGGGTATCCCAATCAGCATAACGTTTGAGCCAACTACTTCATGCAACCTTCGTTGCCCGGAATGCCCCAGCGGTAAACGCGAATTTACTAGGCCTACTGGAATGCTTCAAAATGATTTCTTTAAAGCGACTATTGACGAAATTTACAAAGAAATCTCCTACTTGATCTTTTATTTTCAAGGGGAACCTTTTCTCAATCCAAAATTTTTAGAGATGGTGAATTATGCCTCTTCAAAAAATATTTATACAGCTACCTCTACGAATGCACATTATTTGAATGATGCCGTTGCCCGAAAAACGGTAGAGAGTGGTCTAAGCAGATTAATTATTTCTATCGATGGTACGACTCAGGAAACCTATGAGCAATACCGAATAGGAGGGGAGTTGAAAAAAGTGATTGAAGGGGCGGAAAACATTATAAAATGGAAAAAAGAATTAAGGTCAAAAACACCACATGTCATTTTTCAGTTTTTGGTAGTTCGTCCTAATGAGCATCAGATAAAGGATGTTGAGGTGCTTGCAAAAAAAATTGGTGTAGATGAGGTGCGTTTTAAAACTGCACAAATGTACGATTATGTGAATGGAAATGATTTAATACCAACCATCGAAAAATATGCACGTTACCAAAAACAATCGGATGGAACGTATGCAATTAAAAACGAGATGCTAAATCATTGTTGGAGATTATGGCATTCCACCGTTATTACTTGGGATGGTTTAGTTGTTCCTTGTTGTTTTGATAAAGATGCTCAACATCAATTAGGAGATCTAAAAAACACTTCTTTTAAAGCGCTTTGGAAAGGCAATAAATACAATGATTTTAGAGCTTCTGTTTTGCGTTCTCGCTCCGAAATAGATATTTGTAAAAATTGTACGGAGGGAACAAAAGTGTGGGCATAAAAAAAACGCTGTAAATTTTACAGCGTTTAATTTATAAATGATTAGACCGGTTACACTGTCATAATTTCTTTTTCTTTTACTTCTAAGTGTTTATCACATTTCACAACGTAGCCATCAATCAAGTTTTGTACTAATGTTTCAGCTGTTTTTACTTCGTCTTCCGGAGTGCCATCTTTTTGAAGTTTTTTTAATTCTTCATTCGCTTCTTTTCTTAAGGTGCGCAAACTAACTTTTGCATTTTCCGCTTCTACTTTTGCTTTTTTCACAAGATCTCTTCTTCGCTCTTCTGTAAGTGCAGGTACTAAAATGCGAATCAATACGCCATCGTTTTGTGGATTCAATCCTAAGTTAGCAGCCATGATCGCTTTTTCAATTGGAGTAAGCATTGATTTTTCCCATGGTTGAACAACTAAAGTACGGGCATCTGCGGTATTAACATTTGCCACCTGATTCAGTGGAGTGCGTGTTCCATAATAATCAACAGATATGCTTTCTAACATAGTAGGACTCGCTTTTCCTGCGCGAACTTTCACCAATTCTGATTCCAGATGATTAAGAGCTTTTTCCATTTGCTCTTTTGCATTGTCTAATATAAATTGTATGTCTTCGTTCATTTTGTATTTTTTGGTGTCAGGTATTAAGCGGCTGTAAAGTACTTTTTCCTTTCACAAATATATTTAATTTTTTTATTTTTCTCTAAGTCTTTCAGGATTTAAAAGTCGGATTAAAATTCAACCAGCGTTCCTACTTGTTCTCCAAGCATTATTTTTTTAAGATTACCTTCCTTGTTCATATCAAATACAATGATCGGTAATTTATTCTCTTTGCAAAGTGTAAAAGCTGTCATGTCCATAACTTCCAACCCTTTTGCATAAACTTCTTCAAAAGAAATTGTTGCATATTTTGTAGCTGATTTATCTTTTTCAGGATCTGCAGAATAGATTCCATCAACTCGTGTTCCTTTTAATACAACATCAGCTTCAATTTCTATCGCACGTAAAGTTGCAGCTGTATCTGTTGTGAAATATGGATTTCCAGTTCCTGCACCAAAAATAACGACACGGTTTTTTTCTAAGTGACGAACAGCTTTTCTACGAATAAAAGGCTCGCAGATCTGTTCCATTTTAATGGCAGATTGTAAACGGGTTTCTACTCCCGCTTTTTCTAAAGCGGATTGTAAAGCCATTGAATTGATAACGGTAGCAAGCATTCCCATATAATCACCATGAACTCTGTCCATTCCTCCTTCTTCGGCTTGTATTCCTCTGAAGATGTTCCCCCCACCGATGACTACTGCAACTTCAACACCCATTTCCGAAATTTCTTTTATCTGTAAAGCGTACAATGCAAGTCGTTCATTATCGATACCAAATTGTTTGTTACCCATTAATGATTCACCGCTTAATTTTAGTAGGATGCGAGTATATTTCATGTAAAATTTAATTTAGGTTTTCAAAAATAATAAACGTGCTATGTGTGCAAAAAAAAGTCCCGAATGAATCGGGACTTAAAATAAATAAATTTAATTAGCTTAAAGCGATTCGTTTAAAGCCTGTAACTGTAAGGCCTTTTTCTGAATCATTTAAATATTGAGCAATAGTTTTTTTGTTGTCTTTTATAAACTCCTGGTTCAATAAAGTAGATTCTTTGTAGAATTTATTCAATTTACCCATTGCAATTTTTTCTAGCATGTCTTCTGGTTTACCTTCTTCACGTGCTTGTTCTTTTCCTACCTCAATTTCGCGTTTGATTGTTTCAGCATCAACATCGCCTTTATCAACAGCTACTGGAGCCATTGCAGCAACTTGCATGGAAACATCTTTAGCAACATCAGCGTTAACTGTTGCAGAACTAAATCCAACAATGTTTGCTAATTTGTTGCCCGGGTGAATATAGGCATATACAAAAGGAGCTTCCACCACTTCGTATTTTGTTAATTCAATTTTTTCTCCGATAACACCTGTTTGTTCGATTAATTTTTCACCGATAGTGATTTTTGCATCAAATGGTAATGCTTTTAATTCGTCAGCTGATGTTGGATTTTTTGCAATAGCAATATCAATAACCGCATTTGTCATTTTAATGAATTCAGCATTGATCGCAACGAAATCTGTTTCGCAGTTGATGGCCAAAACAACACCACGTTTGTTATCTGAAGTTACTTTAGCAAGAACAACACCTTCTTTTGATTCACGGTCTCCACGGTTAGCAGCTACTTTTTGTCCTTTTTTACGCAACTCATCAATTGCTTTTTCGAAATCTCCTTCTGCCTCTGTTAATGCTTTTTTGCAATCCATCATACCGGCACCGGTCATCTGTCTTAATTTATTAATATCTGCTGCTGTGATAGTCATTGTTGTCATGTATTTAGAGTATTAAAAAATGTCCCCGTATTTCTGCGGGGACGTTTTTTTGTATTGTTATTTAGTTAACTTTTCTTCTTGGCTTTTTTCCTGGACCAGCTGTAGCTTTTGCAGCTCCATCATCCGAAGATTTGAATTTTGTACCAACTACTAATTTTTCTGCTTCATCGCGCGATGTTTTTCCGCCTTCTTTTTCTTCAGCAGCAGCAGATTCTTTATCTACTTTACGTTCTGCTAAGCCTTCTTCAATAGCTTTGGTAATAATACCAGTAATTAAAGCGATAGAAGTGGAAGCATCGTCATTTGCAGGAATTGCAAAATCAACAGCGTTAGGATCAGAGTTTGTATCAACGATTGCAAAAGTTGGAATGTTTAATCTTTTTGCTTCAGCAACAGCGATATGTTCTTTAGAAATATCTACAATAAATAAAGCAGCTGGTAAGCGGCTAAGATCTACTATAGATCCTAAGTTCGTTTCTAACTTAGCTCTTTCACGAGAAATTTGCAATTTTTCTTTTTTAGAAATATTGTCAAAAGTACCATCAGTGCTCATTTTATCAATAGTAGCCATTTTCTTAACAGCTTTACGGATAGTAGCAAAGTTGGTAAGCATACCACCTGGCCAACGTTCAGTAACGTAAGGCATTCCGATAGCTTTTACTTTATCAGCAACAATATCTTTTGCTTGTTTTTTTGTAGCAACAAATAAAACTTTTTTACCTGATTTTGCAATTTGTTTCAAAGCATCAGCTGCTTCGTCAATTTTCGCAACAGTTTTATTTAAGTCGATAATATGAATACCGTTTTTTTCAGTGAAGATATATGGAGCCATTGCTGGATTCCATTTTCTTTTTAAGTGACCGAAGTGTGATCCAGCCTCTAATAATTCAGTAAAATTTGTTCTTGATGACATTGAGTCTTTATTTTTATAATTAATACTTTTTTTATCCTTCGACTTGCGTTCAGGATGACTTGATAAATGTTAACGTTTACTAAATTGGAAACGTTTACGAGCTTTCTTCTGACCCGGTTTCTTACGTTCAACCATTTTAGGATTACGCGTCATCAAACCTTCTGCTTTCAGCAAAGGCTTAAGAGCTGCATCCGTTTCTACTAAAGCACGAGCAATTGCCAATCTAACAGCTTCTGCTTGTCCTGTTACCCCGCCCCCTTTTACATTTACTTTTACATCAAACTGATCCTGTGTTTTAGTAACACCGAATGCTTGCGTAACTTTGTATTGTAAAACGGATGTTGTGAAGTACGCTTTGTAATCTTTGTTGTTGATTACAATTTCGCCACTTCCTTTTTGCACATATGCACGTGCTACAGCGGTTTTTCTTCTACCAAGAGTATTTACTACTTCCATTTCTATTATTTAATTGTGTTTAATTTGATTTCTTTTGGTTGTTGAGCTGCATGAGGATGTTCAGTACCTGCATAGATATAAACATTACGTCTCAAAGCATCACCCAATTTGTTTTTTGGTAACATACCGCTAACAGCCATTCTGATGATTTCAGTTGGTCTTTTTGTTAAAAGTAATTTTGGTGTTGCAAAACGCTGTCCACCTGGATAACCTGTATGGCGAACGTATTCTTTTTCCGCTACTTTGTTACCAGTTAACTTAACTTTTTCAGCATTGATGATAATAACATTATCACCCGTGTCTACGTGAGGAGTAAAGTTAACTTTGTCTTTTCCTCTTAGAACGTAGGCTACTTTAGAAGCTAAACGACCCAATGTTTCGTTTTCTGCATCTATTAAAATCCATCCTTTTGTAACAGTTTCTTTACTTGCTGAAACCGTTTTGTAACTAATTGCTTCCACTGTATTTGGTATTAAATTATGTACTTAAAATTGTCCTGTTTTTTCTTAAAACGGGACGCGAAGATAAGCACATTTTTATTTCCCACAAAATAATTCACAAATAAATTGTTGAAAACTAATTGAATCTGTGGTTTTGGGAGATATTGCCTTACTGTTTAGCGCTATTCAAGATTCCTAAAATTAGCATACCCGTCTCATTTTAAGATGTAGGAAACCAATTTCATTGTTTTACCCCTTTCTTTTCTTAAAAGCGCTGAATGGTCTAATTCTACTGCTGTATGACGAATATCACTTTTTGATAAATCTGGATAAGTTGTTCTTTCTCAGTAATTTGACACGCCCCTCTCTATTTGGATAGATTCTAAATAAGAGTTATGACAATTTTGTGACAATTAAGGGGGTATGGCTTCGCAAATTTGTAGTGTAAAAGAAAAAAGCACCTGTGAACAAGTTCAACATTATAGCATTTACTCATAAAACAACTGATATGAATGATATCGGTAAGTTGCATATTGACGAAAATGATGTAAAATCAAGGTTAGAAGGCCTTAAACAGTCTTTAAATATTGATGAGTTATTATATTTATCTACCTGTAACCGTGTTGAATTCCTTTTATCTTCCAGTTCCAAAATAGATACTCCCTTCTTGAAAAAATTCTTTTCAGCTTTTGATCCAACTTGGAAAACAACAGACATCACGTGGGCCATTGAAAATGCTCAGGTTTTTGAAAACGATGACGCCTTACGTCATTTATTCAATGTTGCATCCTCTATCGATTCATTAGTTGTGGGTGAACGTGAAATTATTACTCAGGTTCGTAACTCTTATGAAAAGTGTAATGAACTTGGTCTAACCGGAGACCTTCTTCGAATAGCGGTAAAGAAAACGATTGAAGTCGCAAAAGATGTTTATACCCATACCAATATCGCTAAGAATCCTGTTTCTGTTGTTTCATTAGCATATCGTAAACTACGTGCTTTGAATGTAAAACAAGATGCTCGTTTCTTGATCATAGGTTCAGGTGTTACCAATACAACAATGGGAAAATATCTGAAAAAACATAAGTTTGCGAATTTTACTGTCTTTAATAGAACATTGGAAAATGCAGAGAAATTAGCGAATGATCTGAACGGAAAGGCATTTCCCCTTTCTCAATTAGAAAATTATAAAGAAGGATTCGATATCATTGTTACCTGTACCGGTGCAGCAGAAAGCGTTATTACTCCTGCGATCTATAAAAGTTTAGTAGGTACCGATAAATCTAAAAAAGTGGTAATTGATCTGGCCATCCCCAATGATCTAGATTCAGAAATTTTAAATAATTACGATGTGAATTTAATTGCGGTAAATAATCTGCAAGAGGTTGCAAAAGAAAATTTGCAAGCACGTCAACAGGAAATGGACGCTTGTAATACCATCATCGAGCAAAATATCGAAGAATTTAAACAGATCATAAAAACACGTAAAGTGGAGTTGGCAATGAGTGAAGTACCAAAGAAAGTGAAAGAGATCCGGGAAACAGCCAACGAAGTATTTGCAAAAGAATTGAAAAACCTAGATGCTGAATCTAAAGAAGTGTTGGATAAAATTTTAGCCTACATGGAAAAAAAATACATCAGTGTCCCGATGAAAATGGCGAAAGACATTTTGATAGAGGACGCAAAAACGAAATAGAGTTTAAGCCCGTAAGGGCTTTATTTTTTATATAACAGTTGTAAAATAAATGATCGACAGAAAAATAATTATTGGAAGCAGAGGAAGTGATCTTGCATTGTGGCAAGCGAATCATGTGTTACGTAAAGTTCAGAAATTAGGACTCACAGCTGAATTAAAAATTATAACAACACAAGGCGATGCGATTCAAGATTTAAGTTTTGATAAATTAGAAGGCAAAGGTTTTTTTACAAAAGAAATTGAAGATGCCTTGTTAAAAAAAGAAATAGACCTGGCTGTTCATTCTCACAAAGACCTTCCAACAACTTCTCCTGAAGGGCTTAAAATTGCTGCTGTTTCTGAGCGTGAAGATGCTGCTGAATTAGTTTTGATTCGTAAAGAATGTGTTGATAACGGAGAAAAATTTTCATTCAAAAGAAATGCTATTGTGGGAACTTCTTCTGCCAGAAGAAAATCCCAATTGCTCGCTTTTAGAAAAGATATCACCCTCGAAGATCTTAGAGGAAATGTTCCTACGCGTATTCAGAAATTGCGTGATAAAAAATATGATGCCATCATGTTGGCTGCTGCCGGTGTTGAACGTTTGCGAATCGACTTAAGCGAATTCAAAGTGTTGCGCTTAGATCCAAAAGAATTTATTCCAGCGCCGGCTCAAGGTGTTTTAGGTTTACAGATCCGTGAAGACGATCATGAATTATTCGAATACATCAATAAATTAAATTCTGAAAAAGTTCAGGATACTATTGGTATTGAACGTAAAGTGTTGAACTTGTTTGATGGCGGTTGCCAATTGCCATTAGGTGTTTATTGCATCAAAGAAGATAATAAATTTAAGGTGTGGACATCAAAATCGGATTCCTGGAATACCATGCCGAAACGTTTGTATTTCGAGTCCTTTACAGATGAAGGGTTTGCGCAGAAAATTGTGAACCAACTGAATGCGATCAAAGGAAAATCTGTTTTAATTACCCGTGACCTAAAAGAGGATTCTTTCTTCAAAAATGTGTTGGAAGGAAATGGTTATAAAGTGGAAGGTGTTTCTTTCATTGAAACAAAACAAGTGAAGATCTCTTTAACGCCGCCAACGGACTGGGTATTTTTTGCTAGCTCCAATGCTGTTGATTTTTTCTTCGGACAGGATCCTGAGTTGAAACCAAAAACAAAATTTGGCGTGATTGGAAAATCAACAGAACAAGAATTGAAAAAGCACAATAGAAATGCTGCATTCGTCGGTTCTGTGAACGATACAAAAGTAGTTGGAAAAAAATTCGCTAAGACGGTTGGCGAAGAGACAGTCTTGTTTCCTCAGGCAAAAGGCGGGTTACGAACCATTCAACAGCAGTTTGGTGATCATTCTAAATTAACTGACCTCATTGTGTATGAAACAATAAAAAAAGAAAATGCAAAGTTGCCAAAGGTAGATGTTGTTGTTTTTACAAGTCCATCCAATGTTGATTCATTTTTTGAAAAAGGAAAAATCTCAGCAGATCAAAAAGTCATTGCAATTGGAAAATCTACCGAAAAAAAATTAATAGAACACGGAGTACAAAATTGTTTGTTGCCTGCATCATTTGATGAAGTAGGACTTGCAGAAGCTGTATTCGGAATATAAATTTATTACAATGTTACACAGACCTAGAAGATTGAGAAAAAATGCCATCACGCGTGAGATGGTTGCAGAAACACGTCTTTCCAAAGACATGTTTATTTATCCTTATTTTATTGTTGAAGGAAAAAATGTGGTTCATCCTATTGATGCCATGCCGGGAATAAATCATTATTCGGTGGATGAATTATTGAAAGATGTGGAGAAAGGATTGAAGATTGGCATTAATAAAATTTTATTGTTTGGTGTGGGTGAACAAAAGACAGAAGATGCAAGCTCTTCTTTCAGCAATAATTCCATTGTTGTAAAAGCTGTAAAAGCCTTGAAAGAAAAATTCGGAGATACACTTTATGTCGTTACCGATGTTTGTGTGTGTGCATATACCACACATGGGCATTGCGGAATTTTGCATGACGATTATGTGCACAATGATTCATCTGTTGAAGTCTTGGCAAAAATGGCTTTGGCCCATGCGCAGGCCGGAGCCGACATGGTTGCGCCAAGTGATATGATGGATGGACGTATAGCGGCAATGAGAAGTTTGTTGGATAAAAATGGTTTTGAGAATACAGCGATCATGTCGTATTCTATAAAATATGCATCCGCATATTATGGTCCATTCCGTGAAGCTGCTGATTCCGCTCCTCAGAAAGGTGATCGTAAGTCCTACCAGATGGATTTCAGAAATGGAAATGAATCAATGACAGAAGGGTTGTTAGATGAAAGTGAAGGGGCAGATGTATTGATGGTAAAACCGGCTTTGGCATATATGGATGTCATTTTCAATTTGCGTCAGAATACATTATTACCAGTTGCGTGTTACAATGTGTCCGGTGAATATTCCATGGTAAAGGCGGCAGCACAAAAAGGCTGGATAGATGAACAAAAAATTGTGATGGAGAATATGTATGCATTTGCACGTGCAGGAGCGAACATCATTATCACCTATCATACGAAAGACATTTTTGAAAAGAAATGGTTATAAAAAAAGCCTGCTAATTTTAGCAGGCTTTTTTTTAAGCTTTCTCGATCACCTTCGGAACTTTAAAATAATCAGAATCTTTTTGAGGTGCATTTTTTAATGCTTCAGCATGGGTAATTTCCTGCTTTACATCATCTTCACGCAATACATTTACTTCTTCACTCATATAGATCAGCGGTTCAATATTGGACGTGTCTAATTCGTTTAATTTGTCAATAAAACCAAGCATGTTATTCAGATCTTTTTTGATCTCTTCTTTTGCTTCATGGGTTGTATATTCCAAACGTGCCAAGTGAGCTATTTTATCTACCGTATCGTTGTCTATTTTCATGTTAACTTTTCGAATAATTATCTAATTCTTTTTGAATGATCTCTCTTACTTTCGTCCGCAAAGGTAATAAATCATTTTCAGTCATTCCAATAGTCGGTATAGGTTCGTGAACAATGATCTTTGCAATCCCTGGACTGCCAAGTGATTTAAAAAAACCACCATTTTGCAAAAGATTCCAATTGTTTAAAAAGGTAATAGGGACAATGGGGACTTGCTTTTCAATGGCCAGTTTGAACGCCCCGTTTTTGAATCCTTTTAATTTTCCGGAGCTGGAGATGCCTCCTTCAGGAAATAGGAAGGTGCTACACCCTCTGTCTAGATCTTGTCCTGCACGGATGAATGCCCTGTGCGATGCCATGTTGCTGCTGCGATCAACAAGGATGTTCATGTCTCTGAAAAAGATTCGGAATAGAGGCGCCCTATTTAATTCTTGTTTTCCCATAAAAACAAAATAATTCGGTATTGCAATATAGCTGTAAACAATATCTAAGTAGGAAGCATGATTGGCGCAATAAACAGCTGGTTGCGGAAGTTTTTCAGACGGAGTTTCTCTTTTTATTTTATAAAATAGACCTGGAATAAATAAGATCCATTTCGCCCAGAATTTTTTTAGTTGAAATGCTTTCGTAAACCATTTTCTTCGAGAAAGCAGAACGAAGAATAGTGGGTATAAAATTACTAATCCTAAAACAAAATTGAGGATGAATAATAGTTTCCAAAGGGTTCTTGGTATGATCAACAAATAATTCATGGTGGACCACAAAGGTATGAAAATTTAAGCCTGTTTTATTGGTTTTAAATAAACTGTATCTTTGAGCGAGTTTATTGGAAAATTGGGGGATATTTTAAATTGTAATTTCAATAGCTTACAAATAATAACCAACAACAAAAGAGGATGTCTAGGATACTTACAGGAGTTCAGAGTACAAATATTCCGCATTTAGGAAATATATTGGGTGCAATAGTACCTGCAATTGAACTTTCTAAGCAAACAGGAAACGAGTCGCTGTTTTTTATAGCGGATCTACATTCTTTAACAACAATAAAGGATGCAAAATTTATCAAAGAAAGTACCGATGCTGTAGCAGCAACATGGTTAGCATTTGGATTCGATACCGATAAAAATATTTTCTATCGTCAGAGTGATGTGGCAGAAGTATGTGAGTTGACATGGTATTTGAATTGCTTTACGCCTTTCCCGATGCTGGCGAATGCACATTCATTTAAAGACAAATCGGAACGACTTGCAGATGTGAATGCCGGACTTTTTACATATCCTGTTTTAATGGCCGCTGATATTATTTTATACGATGCACATTATGTTCCTGTTGGAAAAGATCAGATGCAACATTTGGAAATGACGCGCGATATTGCTGAAAAATTTAATCATGTATACGGCGATGTATTTGTTGTTCCTGAAGGCAAGGTAAATGAAGCAACGATGTTGATACCGGGTATCGATGGAAAGAAAATGAGTAAGTCCTTAAATAATTTCATCAATATTTTTCTTCCTGAAAAGGATTTAAAAAAAGTGATAATGAGTATTGTTACCGATGCAACTCCTTTGGAAGAACCCAAAGATCCTGATACATGCAATGTGTTTGCCTTATATAAATTAATAGCTACAGAAGCTCAAATTGCGATGATGCGTGAAAATTATTCGAAAGGCGGTTATGGGTATGGTCATGCAAAAACAGCTTTTTTGGAATTGCTTTTAGAGAAATTTAAAAAGGAAAGAGCAACCTATGATCATTATATGAATAACCGTCATGAATTGGATGCGAAATTGCAGATAGGGGCAGATAAGGCGCGCCTGATAGCAAAAGCAACACTAAAACGAGTGAGAGAGAAACTAGGATTTAAGGTTTCAGATAACTAATCAAAATGAACATGCCAACCTGTCTATCGCAGAAAGGTTTCTGTTTTAATGATTATTTTTTATTTTCAAATTGGTTTATTTCAACCCGTATTTCTTTTTGTATTTCTCGTACAACGCTTTTTGATCGTTATTAAGATCAATGCTCACACCTTTTATATAAGCAGCTGTTACATTGTTCGTTCGCATATCCAACGCGTCACCAGAAGAAATAAAAATAGTGGCATCTTTTCCTACTTCTATGCTTCCAACAGTTTTGTCAATGCCTAATATTTTTGCAGTGTTAAGTGTTATTGATCTTAATGCTTGTTCTCTTGTTAGTCCATAAGCAGCAGCTGTTCCCGCATAAAAAGGCAAGTTTCGTGTTCCCATTTCTTCCATATCCCCTTCATTATTCAAGCAGAATAATACGCCTGCCTTTTGAAGTAAATAAGGTAATTTATAAGGCAGATCTACATCGTCTTCCGGATGTTCGGGCAGATCATGTACTCGGGAAACAACTACTGAAATATTATTTTCTTTTAATAGGTCTGTTACCATCCAACTGTCTTTCCCGCCAACAATTGCAACCCGTTTCAGTTGAAATTGTTTCGCGAAATTGACTGCTTCGATGATCTCTTTTACATTATTACTGTGTATGAACAAGGTTTGTGTTCCATCAAAAATTCCTTTCATTGACTCGAATCGGAGATTTTTTTCAAGCTTCGTTTCTGTTTCGTTGTAAGCTTTTGCATCTGCAAATAATTTTTTAAGGTCATCGGTTTGTTTGATGTAATCTTTATTTTTTTCATATGGACCAGGATAGATATTGTCCTCATCTAAAAACTTACGGCTAACCATTCTAGGCCAATTGATATGGATCGCATCATCCATTTTGTATGCAGCATCTTCCCAGTTCCAACCATCCAGAACAACAACGCTGGATGTTCCAGAAACCAAGCCTCCTCTGGGTGTTATCTGCGCCATCAAAATACCATTTGTACGAACAGTAGGTATTAT
Source organism: Bacteroidota bacterium (assembly GCA_947449315.1). Taxonomy (GTDB): domain Bacteria; phylum Bacteroidota; class Bacteroidia; order 2-12-FULL-35-15; family 2-12-FULL-35-15; genus 2-12-FULL-35-15. The sequence continues at coordinate 188,500 of CANFRC010000003.1, read as the reverse complement.
TTTTGAATCGGTGTTATAAGCAATTAATGAACGGACATTTGGAAGCGTGGTGCCAACTTCTCGGAAGTCGAGAGTTGCTCGAACAGCTTCAATTTCAAATAATCCCAGCGTGGAATTAGGAGCAATGAATCCCGGATAAATTTGTTTACCTGTTGCATCTATTTTTTCATCATAATTCCCTAACTCACCTTTAAATTTTGATGCATCTAGTACTTCAACAATTTTTCCATTTTTAATTCCAATGATCGAATTCTGAATAATGCTGTCAGTGCCTATGTGCGCAGTCCCATTCATTATCAACAAACTTTTAGTTTGAGCTGTCGAAAGCTGCGAGGCGATAATTGTTAGGGCAAAAAATATTTTTTTCATTTTGTTGTGTTTATTATTGACATAAAGATTATTGATAGCGTTGCATTTTTATTTATTGCTCCATGTAATTATCTTGCATACTATCACATCCGAATAATTGTTGTTTTTTCACGCTAGGTTTTTGTACTGGTGCTCCACCTTTTTTCTCATCCAGCATTTTTTGAATGATTCTTGCACGTTCTTTTTGAATATCAAGTCGTTGTTTAGCGTCTTCTTCCCTATCATAATAAATATGTCCATCAATAATTGTTTTCTCCACTTTCGCATAAATTGATAAAGGGTTGTCAGACCACAGAACAACATCAGCATCTTTTCCTACTTTAATGCTTCCTACTCTGTTGTCGATGTGTAATAGCTTCGCCGGATTTAGTGTGACCAATTTCAAGGCATCTTCTTCGCTCATCCCTCCGTATTTTACCGATTTTGCAGCTTCCTGATTTAATCGTCTTCCCATTTCTGCATCATCAGAATTGATTGCTGTTACAATTCCCATTTGATTTAAAATGGATGCATTGTATGGAATGGCATCTTTTACTTCCATTTTATATGCCCACCAATCACTGAAAGTGGAAGCTCCTATGCCTCGCGCTTTCATTTTATCCGCTACTTTATATCCTTCTAAAATATGTGTAAATGTATTTACTTGAAATCCCAATGAATCTCCAACATGCATCAACATGTTGATTTCAGATTGAACATATGAGTGGCACGTGATGAATCGTTTTTTATTTAGGATCTCCGCAATTGCTTCTAATTCCAAATCTCTGCGGAATGGTGCGGCATTTGCTTTTGTTTTTTCGGTTAGACTAGCAAACGCTTTTTGTTTTGCATCGTATTCTTTTGCACGTGTAAAAAAATCATAATACACTTGTTCAACTCCCATTCTGGTTTGGGGAAAACGAATTGTGTTTGCATCGCCCCAATTGCTCTGTTTAACATTTTCTCCCAATGCAAACTTTATGAAACCATCTGCTTTTGCAAATTTCATTTCTTCCGGATTTTTTCCCCAACGAAGTTTTACAATTGCCGATTGACCTCCAATAGGGTTTGCCGAGCCATGTAATAATTGCGATGTGGTGACTCCTCCTGAAAGCTGACGGTAAATATTAATGTCTTCCGAATTAATGACATCGCCCATTCTTACTTCAGCACTTGAGGCTTGGGTTCCCTCATTCACGCTGATAAGAGCAATATGTGAATGTTCGTCAATGATTCCGGCTGTTAAGTGTTTCCCTGTTCCATCTATGACTTTAGCAAATTCTAATTTTGTTGCGTTGATATCATCTGCTATCCTTGCAATACGGCCATTCGCAATGTAAACATCTTGGTTTTTTAAAATTCCTGCTTCTTCATTTGTCCAAATGGTCACATGTTTTATAACGATTACTTCATCGCGGTTTTTAAAGTCTTGCACAATTTTACTGAAGCCCTCATGGTTATCTAATGGTTTTCCATAGGCACAAAATGGATAAATAACTTGTCCGAATTTCGGTAATTCTTTTACTTGGTCTTTTTTAGGTAATGCAGTTAAAGCACTTGTATAATTAGCGCTCCAGTCAATCCAGTCGCCGTCAGGAGTTTGTCCTTTACCATTCATTCGAATCGGTCCGTCAGAAATAGTTCCACTTAATCGGATCGTTCCTGTAATATCTTTCGGGTTGAAAGAAATTGAAATAGAATTTCCTGACACTATAACATTAACAGGTGTTTTAGCGGTGTCAATAATTACTGTGCCTTTTAACTTGTCAAGTTCACCTTCAATTTTTAGTTGAAACAAATTGCGGTTGTGACCAAACGAAAAATCATAATTTCCTCTCACATCAACAGCGTTGTAATCATTTAATTTATAGTTGATTCCTTGAACCCAATTTTCATAAATGATTGTTTTTTCGTCAAATAGATTTCCCGAAGTGATGATAAAGTTAGCGATCATTCCGCTTTTCAAACTTCCTATTTTATCACTTAAATTGAGCATCTCGGCAGGAATGGTAGTTAACGATCTTAACGCTTGTTTTTCCGTTAATCCGTAAGTGATGGCTTTGCGCAAGTTTTTCCAGAAATCTTTTTTATCCTTCAGGTCAGATGTTGTTATTGCAAAAGGAATAAGGTATTTTTCTAGTGCTGAAGGATTTAAAGGCGCCATTTCCCAATGTTTCAATTCGGTTAAAGAAATGTTAGAAGCGTCGTAGGCATCTTCTACATCAAATGCAGCCGGAAAGTTTAAAGGAATGATCAATTTGCAATTCGCTGCTTTAATATCATCGAGTCGCTGGTATTCATTTCCGGAACCCTTTATTATGTATTTTATTTTGAACTCATCAGCAATCTTATTGGCACGTAAAACGTTTAATTTATCTGTGGTTTCAAATAGTTGTGGAAGGGTTTGTAAATTGTTGAAAGCGTCTAATGAAATGTTGTACTCTTTTTTTGTCTTATCGGTTTTGTACCAATCCGCATCTAAATAAGTTTGGCGAAGCAAAGCAATCGCACCCATTAAAGATGATGGATAATCCTGTGTGGATGTGCCTTTGTCAAACGAATACAATGCTGCAGCTTTATCATGAATCATTAACTGGTTTTCTTTGCCATCGGCTAAGGATACAACGGAACCGCTTCCTCTCACAATCCCATCTTTTTGGAATGTTAACACTGCTCCAAATCCCATTTTGCGCATTTCATCAGCAGTTTTGGCGTCTGTTGTGAAAATTTTATTGGCTTCGGTCTCAGGTTTGATCGCCTGATTCCATCCGTAAGCTCCTTTTGTATTGCTTTCAATTTGAGGAAATGGTCCGCCAGAATTTCTTTTTGGTTCAGGCATACCATAGCTTGTATAAGCGTCTATGAAGGATGGGTAGATTGATTTTCCTTTTAAATCGAAAATAACAGCCCCTTTTGGTAGCGCTATTTTAGTACCTATAACGCTTATTAGTCCATCCTGAATTAACATAGTTCCGTTTTCAATCGTTTCATCAGGGTTCACCACAATTTTTGCATTGATAAATGCATAGATCGTGTGATTCTTATTAGAAGTGCCATTTACTGGGAAAGTTTCCTGCGCTACAGAAAAATTATTTATTGCCAATACGAGGATGAATAGAATTATTTTTTTCATGTGAAGGGTCTTCAGTTTTTTAATTTCGATGCTAACAAAAATAACATTTTAAACCGATTTGCCATCAAAATTATATGAACGTTAATATCAGCGGATTTTTATTACTTTTGAGGGTACAAAAAATCTAAAACTATGCCCAAAGCAATATTTAATACACACGTGATTTCGGTAACTTTATTTTTATTGATCTATTTGATAAAAACAGTTTTATTGTTAGCGAATAAAAGTCAAGGATTAGCGAAGTTCACTAAAATGGTTAAAGTTCCTGAAATGATCATTAGCACTTTGTTTTTAATCACTGGAGTATATATGCTCATGCAAGTGGGTACAACAAAACTATTGGTGATCAAAGTGTGTATGGTATTCGTCTCTATTCCAGTTGCAATCATTGGATTTAAAAAGAGTAATAAAATAATGGCTGTATTGTCTTTGTTGTTGATTATTGGATCGTACGGCTTAGCAGAAATGAATCATATAAGAGTGGAGAAACAAACAGTGGATAGTGCTGTTTCAAATACAACAGCTGCTAATTATGATATTGTAAAACATGGTGAATCAGTTTATACAGCCTATTGCCAAAGTTGCCATGGTTCAGGTGGAACAAATGGTGCTGGCGGAGTTGATTTGACAATGTCACAAATGAGTCACGAAGCAAAATTAGAGCGAATAAAAAATGGCGCTAGTTCTATGCCTGGTTTTAAAGACGTTTTAAATGAGCAAGAGATCAATGCCGTTGATGCATATGTTGAAACATTAAAAAAATAATTCAGAGTATTTATTTCGCTTTAAGTTTTGCACTTAGCGAATATCTATACCTCATATCTCAAAGATGTACGATACAGGGACGAAGCAGGAAACCGCAGTTATTGTTGGTTTGATCAACAGAAGTCAGAGTGAAGAAACGGCCAAAGAATATCTGGATGAATTGGAGTTTTTGGCAGATACTGCTGGTGCAAAAGTGTTGAAACGTTATACACAACGTTTGGAACATCCCGACTCTCGAACATTCATCGGTGCCGGAAAGCTAATCGAAGTTCGCAATTTTGTTTTAGAAAATGGAGTGGACATCATCATTTTTGATGATGAACTTTCTCCTGCACAGCAACGAAATCTTGAAAAAGAAATCAATGCTGAAAAGGAAATAAAAATAAAAGTAGTTGATCGTACGCGTTTGATCCTAGACATATTTGCTGCTAGGGCACGAACCGCTCATGCAAAAACTCAAGTTGAATTAGCGCAGTCAGTTTATTTATTACCTCGTCTTACAAAAATGTGGGACCATTTGGACCGTATCAAAGGAGGTATTGGAATGAAGGGGGCAGGGGAAACAGAAATTGAAACCGATAGACGGATTGTTCGTGATCGGATTGCGCTGTTGAAAGAGCGATTAAAAACGATCGATCGTCAAATGGAAACACAGCGTAAAAGCCGTGGTGAAATGATTCGTGTTGCTTTGGTAGGATATACGAATGTGGGTAAATCAACCATCATGAATATGTTAAGTAAGAGTGATGTATTTGCCGAGAATAAATTATTTGCAACGCTGGATACTACTGTTAGAAAAGTAGTGATCGAAAATTTGCCTTTCTTGCTTTCGGATACTGTTGGTTTCATTCGTAAATTACCTACTAACCTTATCGAATCTTTTAAGTCAACCCTTGATGAAGTTCGTGAAGCGGATGTGTTAATTCATGTGGTAGATATCTCTCATTCAGGCTTTGAAGATCAAATCAATGTAGTAAATCAAACACTGACTGATATTGGGGCAGGAGACAAACCAACCCTATTAGTTTTCAATAAAATTGATGCATTTACTTTTGATGAAAAGGAGGAAGATGACCTTACTCCTATGACCAAAAGAAATTTGAGTTTGGATGAATTGAAAAAAACATGGATGAGTAAATTGAATGCGGAGTGTCTTTTTATATCTGCTGCCGACAAATTGAATATCGATGAATTCAAAAAAGTGCTATACGACAAAGTGAAAGAGCTTCACCAAAAAAGATATCCTTACAATAAATTTTTATACTAGATTTTTATTACTTCCTTTTATACAATGATCTCATCATCTTCTCGTCTCTTTTATACACATCAATGAAGAAATGTAACTCACTGTATTCGTCTATTTCTGCAGTGAAGTAATTGATATATAAAGGTATTGGGTGTTTGATATAAACATATTTTTGTTGGGCTTTTAAAATGTCAGCATTCAAAGAATCTATGGGGTATTTGATACTGTCATCTCGAATCAGGAATTGTGCAAAATCCATAAATTTTTCTAGGCGGCAGCAGCCATGACTCAATGCGCGCATTTCTCTGTTGAACAATTTTCGATTATCGGTATCGTGCATATAAACACCATATTTGTTTTCAAAATTAAATTTTAAAATTCCTAGCGAATTCTTTTCACCGATTCCTTGTCTTAATTTCCATGGGAAATATTTTGTTGAGTATTTCTTCCAATTTATTTTTGAAGCATCTACTTTTTTATTAGTACCGTCTAATACTTCAAAATTCTTTCTGCTTAAATAGGTTATATCCATTTTTATAATCGGTAAAAGTTCTTTTGTTGCAATGCTGAAGGGGACCGTCCAGTATGGGTAAATTAAAAAATACCGAATGGTGCTTTTAAGCAATGGTGTTTGATGTTCCGGCGCTCCAATAATTACTCTTGATTTCATGACAAGTGTATCTTCTTCAATAACTTTCATTTCAAATTTTGGGATATTCACCCACACATATTGTTTTTCGTTCGGCGCTTTGTACCATCGCCAGCGTTCCATATTTAATTCAATCTGATGAATATAATCCTGCTTATTTCGTTGAAGGGCTTTGAAGGTAAGTTTGCCAATCTTCCCGTCCTCCGTTAAATTATTTTTGCATTGAAAATTTTGAATAGATTTCATGAGCCGTAAGGAATCATTTCCAGTGAATTCATCAAAATAGTCATGGCTCTGTATTAATCTTTCTTTTACACGAGCCATAAAAGTTGTGGAATCGGATTCTCTGTTTTTAATACTATCCCAGTTGGTATTTTTAAATTCAAATTTGAATTTTTTTAAAGCAGCTTTTAACGCTAGATAGTACTTGTTTTTAGGTTCCAGCGAATCGATCGCATTGTGAATTTCATTTTTTGCATGCACTATTTTCAGAATGTTAACGAGGTTGGTATCCACCTGAGCGATTTTCCATTCTCTTGTCAAGCTGTCAGGGTTTAACCGTCCTTTGCTAACATGAACCGCAATGGTGAAAAATGCATCTGTCAGCAAAAGGTCAATCGTACAAATTTTTACAGCATCAAATTTTTTACTGATTGTGTCTTTTTCAATTTTTAAAAGACTATCAATTTTTGAATAGTGGTAATCGTCAGAAATTAATCCATATTGGTCGGCATTCTTTAATAGGGTAAGAAGTGTATCACCTTGTTTGTTCAATATCCCTTTGTCAGTCCAGAGTGCCGTATTTTTATTCCCATTGTAAAACTCAAAAATTTGTTTTGTTGCATATAAGCTGTCATCTGAAATAACAAGTATTTCCTGTGAAGTATCAATTTGACTTAACTCACTTTTGAGAAGTTCGGATACTTTCTCATTTATCATTTCTGGCTTGTCAACTAAGACAATAGGATTCGGTTTTTCTTTTGCACATTTATTGCATCCGATCATAATGGTCAGCGCAAATACAAATAAAATGAAGTGATGCTTTTTCAAGGTGAAAGGAAAGATTTACACAAAATTAGGAAATAGCACACACAATGATGACATTCTATCGAATTATATTCAAAATCTGCTCTTTTGCAAGTAAATACTATCCTTTTCATTTTAAAATAGTTGTTGTTTGAAAATGAAGTGGTTGCGAAAGCACTTGAAAATCAGTAATTGAATCTCAAAAAATAGAGTGCAGATTTTCATTGCTTTTAAGAAAGTATTGAACTTATATTAACTTCTTTTTTGCTTTTTACTTTCTGATAATTACTTATAAACACTCTGTCATAAATGAAATATTTCGGTTAATTTTAGATTCTCAATTATTAAAGAAGTTATGAACGACAAGAATAAAAAACTCTTTTTACTGGATGCGTTTGCATTGATCTACCGTGCTTATTTTGCGTTTGCGAATAATCATCGAATAAATTCTAAAGGGTTGAATACTTCAGCAGTATTGGGTTTCACAAATACCTTGTTGGAGGTTTTGAAGAAAGAAAAACCTTCTCATATTGCTGTTGTTTTTGATACTCCTGAGCCAACAGTTCGACACGTTGAATTTTCAGAATATAAAGCAAATAGAGAGGAGATGCCGGACGATCTTCGGTTAGCAATTCCATACATTATAAAAGTGATTGAAGGGTTTAATATTCCTGTTATTGGCAAGCCTGGGTATGAGGCAGACGATGTTATTGGCACGCTTGCAAAAATGGCCGAGAAGCAAGGTTTTACAACATACATGATGACCCCCGATAAAGATTATGGTCAGTTGGTTTCAGAAAATATTTTTATTTATAAGCCTGCACGTCTTGGAAATGGAGTGGAAGTGATGGGTGTTGCAGAGGTATGCAAGAAATGGGATATTCAAAATGTGGATCAGCTGATCGACATTTTAGGGTTGATGGGAGACAAGGTGGATAATATTCCGGGCATACCTGGAGTGGGTGAAAAAACAGCTATTCAGCTGGTTAAAGATTTTGGAACAATTGAAAATCTTATTGAAAATACAGATAAGCTGAAAGGTAAATTAAAAGAAAAAGTAGAGCTAAATAAGGAAAAAGCAATTCAATCGAAATGGTTAGCAACAATTATTTGTGATGTACCAGTTGAATTTGATGAAGTAGCTTTGCAAATTGAAGAGCCGAACAGAGAGGCGTTGCAGATCCTTTTTAATGAACTTGAATTTAGAAGACTCGCAGAGCAAATATTGGGCGTTAATGGAAACAATACTTCTACCGATATTCCTGAGGTCAAAGAAACTAAAGTTGCTTCACCTAAAATTAAAAAGTCAGATCCAGATCAAATGGATATGTTTGGTCAACCAGTAAATGATATTGTTGATGAAGTTGAGGAGATCGAAACAGCTAGAAATTTTCTAACAATAAAAGATGTTCCACACAAATATATTCTTATTGACACAAAAGAGAAGCGGGCGACATTTATCACTGAACTTTTAAAACAGTCGGAAGTTTCTTTTGATACGGAAACTACTGGGTTGGATGTACAGCAAGCGGAATTGGTAGGGATGTCATTTGCCTATACACCCTCTGAAGCCTATTATATTCCAGTTTCTGAAAATAAAGAAGAGGCGCAAGCAATCGTGCATGAATTTAAAATTGTTTTTGAAAATCCTGCTATTACAAAAATTGGCCAGAACATTAAATACGATCTTTCTATTTTAAAGAGATACGGAATAGCGTTAAAAGGGAAGTTGTTTGATACAATGGTAGCTCATTTTCTTATTCAACCCGAGATGCGTCACAATATGAATGTGCTTGCCGAAACATATCTGAATTACTCTCCTGTTTCTATTGAAACCTTGATTGGTAAAAAAGGGAAAGGGCAACTTACCATGCGAGATGTTCCAGTTGAAGAGATTAAAGAATATGCTGCGGAAGATGCGGATGTTACTTTGCAACTAAAAAATAAATTCGAGCCGATGCTTTCGGATGAACATATTAAAAAATTATTTGAAGAAATCGAGATTCCTCTCATCTCTGTGTTAGCAGAAATGGAAGCAGAAGGAATAGCTTTGGACAAAAATGCGTTGCAAGAATTGTCATCAGAATTAGAAAAGGACATTACTAAAGTGGATGCAGAAATTCAGCAATTGGCTGGTATGCCATTTAATGTATCATCACCTAAGCAAGTTGGCGAAATTTTATTCGAAGTATTAAAAGTAACCGAGAAGCCCAAAAAAACAAAGACAGGTCAATATGCAACAGGTGAAGAAATATTGGTAAAGTTAGTCGGCAAGCATGATATCATCGGAAAGATATTGGACTATCGGGAATTAGTAAAGTTAAAAAATACATACGTTGATACACTGCCGCAATTAGTCAATCCAAACACTGGGCGTATCCATACTTCCTATAATCAAGTGGTAGCAGTTACCGGCCGATTGAGCTCCGATAATCCGAATCTTCAAAATATACCTATCAGAACAGAAAGAGGTAGAGAGATCAGAAAAGCATTTGTTGCACGTGATGAAAATTATATTTTACTTTCTGCTGATTATTCACAAATTGAATTAAGAATTATTGCTGAATTAAGTAAGGATGCTGGAATGATAGAGGCATTTCAATCCGGACAAGATATTCACAAAGCCACTGCTGCAAAAGTGTATAACGTTTCTTTAGAAGAAGTAACATCCGATATGCGAAGAAATGCTAAAATGGTAAACTTCGGAATCATTTACGGGATCTCTGCATTTGGTTTATCCGAAAGATTAAATATTCCTCGCAAAGAAGCCGCTGCCATTATTGAAAATTACTTTTCGAAATATCCAGGCATCAAAGCGTATATGGATGAAAGTATAGAGATTGCGAAAGAAAAAGGTTATGTAGAAACGATCATGGGACGCAGAAGGTATTTGCGCGATATCAATTCATCCAATCAGACTGTTCGTGGTTATGCAGAAAGAAATGCAATAAATTCGCCTATCCAGGGAAGTGCTGCAGATATGCTGAAAATTGCTATGATACATATTCAGAATGATTTTAAAGAAAAAAATATCAGATCAAAAATGTTACTTCAGGTTCATGATGAGTTAGTTTTTGATGTGTTGAAAGAAGAACTAGAAATAGTAAAACCAATCATTGAAAACAGAATGAAGAATGCAATACCTTCTCTACTTGTGCCTATGGAAGTTGGGATGGGGGTTGGAAAGAATTGGTTAGAAGCCCATTAAAAGTTATATCCTTTGTAATTTTTAGTGAACTCTTCGGGTAGTATCACGCAATTTATTTGCAAATCAATGTATTCATATTTTTCATAAAGGCCCTGATCATCAAAAACGGTATTGCTCACCGGCAGAAAATTTTCTTTATCAATTAATAATAAAGTTTGTTTCCCATAGGCATTCGGAACTTTGATCGTTTGTCCTTCTTTTACATCGTTGTACCAGCTTATTTTTGGATTGTTGGTTAATACCATGTACTCGCTTACTTTTAACATGCGAGCAATGGTTGTTATGTTTTCACCCTTTTTTACTGTATAGGAATACCAAGCAAAATCTGGGAATGTAATAGAAAGTTTCCAGCAAGGCTTTCCATAAAAAGTATCTTCACCCACAACAGTAAAATATTTATCGAATTTATCTCCAGCTTTTTTTATTCCATCTTTTAAGATATCCGTTAAATATTGAAAGCCCATCTCATGAATAGTATGATGCTGATCTTTTCTCATCAATGATCCGTATGGATCCAAATTTAGGTTCATGTATGGGAACGCAGCAGGATTAACTAAGGCATCGCCATTATTTGTTCCCTGAGTCCACAATACTTCCGGCCCTTTTAATGATAGATATAATTTTCGTGGAGAAACTTGTAATTTAACTTTAGATTCAAAATATTGCATTCTCCCTTTGATACGTTCGTTGCATTGTAATTTATAACGTAATGTTTTTACGTTATTTACAGCATCGATAACTTTGTCGATTAATTCTCTGCTATTGGAGAGGGTTTTACTTTTTTTATAAGAGAATGAAAACAGGAATAAGCTTAAAGCTAGGCATGTAATAAAAAAGCAGAATGGGCGTATTTTCAATCTCATCATTAGTCGTTAATAGTGCGCAAAGTTAATCTCATTTTTTAAATTAAAATGAATTAATTTTAATTAGGGTTAATATTCGAAAAGAATAGCTTGGATTTAAAATAAATAGGACATATCGCGTTGTTCGTCTACTAAATTACTATTTATTTTAGTCTTAAAATTCTTTAATTTCAAGGCGAATACATAGAACTAATTTTGTAAATTCGTTCAAAATATTGATTCAATGAAGATTATTGGAATTATTCCTGCTCGTTATGCATCTACTCGGTTTCCTGCCAAGCCTTTGATTGATATTGCGGGAAAGTCGATGATACAACGTGTTTTTGAACAAGCTAAAAAATCAAGCTGCTTGACGGATGTAGTGGTTGCTACGGATAATATTCGCATTGAAGAACATGTTAAAATGTTTGGTGGTAATGTAGTGATGACAAAGGAATCGCATCAGAGTGGAACCGATCGATGTTATGAAGCGATTCAAAGTTATGATCCTTCAGCTGATGTGGTTATTAATATTCAAGGCGATGAACCTTTCATTCAGCCGGGACAAATTGATCTTGTTGCCTCTTGTTTTAGTCAAGAAAGCACACAAATAGCAACGTTGGTTCATCTATTAACTTCTAAAGATGATTTGTTTAATCCCAGTGTTCCGAAAGTTATTATGAATAAGGCAAATGAAGCTATTTACTTCAGCAGGCATGCGATACCTTATGTTAGGGGAAAAAACGAATCTGAATGGCTTTCTAGTCAGGTTTTTTACAAGCATATAGGAATATATGCCTATCGAACGAAGGTGTTGGCGGAATTAACAGCTCTTAAACAGTCTTCTTTGGAATTGGCCGAAAGCCTGGAGCAGCTTCGTTGGCTAGAAAATGGGTACAAAATAAAAGTTGAGTTGACTGATTTAGAGAGTGTTGCAATTGATACCCCGGAAGACCTTAAAAAATTGATCAAATTTTTGTAAAAAAGTTGTATATTCACATCCCCTAAATGCAAAAGGTAGATAAACATATCAGCGAATTATTATACGAACACGATTGTGTGATCGTGCCTTCCTTTGGCGGATTTATTACTAATTACCTGCCTGCTAAGATTCATCCTACGCAACATACATTTTCTCCGCCTTCTAAAAGCATTGTTTTTAATAAAAACCTTAAGAATAATGATGGATTGCTGGCGAATTTTATTGCAGCCTCTGAAAATACCAATTATAACGATGCTTTGAAATGCATCAATCATTTTGTGCATCTTTCATTTGTTCAACTGAATAATGGGGAGAAAGTAAATATTGATGATGTTGGAGTATTGTATTTGGATATTGAACGAAACATTCAGTTTGAACCGGCTAATACTAATTTTTTGTTGGATGCCTTTGGCATGTCACCATTCCAATCGCCGGCAATTAAAAGAGATACGGTTGCAAAACGTATTGAAAAGGAAATTAAAGATCGAGGGGCTATTCCTTTAGAAAAAAAGAGAACCAATGTAAAGCGTTATGTTGCACTGGCAATGGCTGCTCCTATTGTTTTCGCAATGATTTGGATACCATTAAAAACAGATCTGTTGAAGAACATGAATTATTCAAACATCAATCCTTTTACTTCGAAAGAAATCAGGACTGCTCTTCCTAACACCTCTGTAAAATCTTCTATTGCACTACCTGTTCCAAATAATGATACTACTGTAGCTAAATTGGCAGCTAAAATACCTACACCTCCTGTTTCAACTGCTTTGGTAGAGCTTGTAAAACCTGATACAACGTCTGTTATTAATGCTTCGACTGTTAATTTGAAATTTAAATTTCATTTAGTGGCAGGGTGTTTTCAGATTGAAGAAAATGCGTTGAACTTTTTGAATACTTTGAAACAACAGAACATTTCTGCATCAATTATAGGAAAAAATAATAAAGGTTTGTATGTAGTAAGTTGCGCTGATTTTGCAACCCGAAAAGAAGCCTTAAATGAATTAGAAAATATTAGGAAACTTCAACCGAGTACATGGTTGTACAGAAATTAATATTTTTTCCGCGATACTCCTTACAACTTCTTATCGTTCTCTTTCTTCTCCCGACTCTTTTTATAAAGCTTTGTTGCTAACACTAAAGTTGTAGCGAAAACAATCAATCCCAGCATCCCCCAAACCAAACCGGTATTGCTTTTTAGTACAATTAAGAAAACGATGGCAAACAGTAAAACCGTTGCTACTTCATTCCATAAACGTAATTTAAAGGAAGAATGTTTTACAACATTGTTTTGTAATTGTTTGAACATAACATGACATTGAAAATGATACAATACCAATGCACCAACAAAACAAAGTTTTAGAATAAAATAAGCAGAAGTAATATAATATGAGAAATTAAAACTCATCATCCATGGTCCAAATATCATTGTTAAAATCATGGATGGCCAAGTGATGCCATACCACAATCTTTTTTCCATCAATTTGTATTGTGCTTGTAAAATAGATTTATCCGGCTCTGATTTTTGCTCTGCTTCTGTATGATAAATAAATAAACGCACAATGTAGAATAGACCAGCAAACCAGGTCACAATAAAAATGATGTGCAATGACAATACGTATCCCATAATGCTATTATTTTTACGAAGTTACAAGAAATCTTTGCGTCTTTGCGTGTTTGCAGCAAAATATTTTGTCATATAAAAACTCATATCTTTGCTAAAATTTAATTGTTATGAAATCGAAAACGCCAAAAGAGTCTTTAACTATTCAAACTCAAATAGTATTGCCGAATGATACAAATACATTAGGGAATTTATTTGGAGGACAGCTGTTGCAATGGATGGATATCGTAGCTTCTATTTCTGCACATCGCCATTGTAAGCGCGTTGTCGTTACCGCTTCAGTGAATAATGTTTCCTTTAATATTCCCATCAATCATGCAAGTTTAGTGACCCTGGAAGCGAAAGTGTCAAGGGCTTTTAATTCATCCATGGAAATATTTATTGATGTTTGGGTGGAAGATCATGTAACGGGCGCAAAAGTGAAATGTAATGAGGCAATATATACATTTGTGGCTGTTGATCAGAACGGCTCCCCACTTCCTGTTCCAGAGCTGATTCCAGAAACAGAAGAAGAAAAATCGCGTTATGAAGGGGCTTTAAGAAGAAAGCAATTGAGCTTAATTCTTGCGGGAAAAATGAAACCGCAAGATGCTACTGAATTGAAAGCTTTGTTTTTAGGGTAAGCGCAGCTTTAAATGAATTGTGTTTCGTCAATTTCCATCATGCATTTAAAATGTCCTTTCGGGCATTTATCATATCCGATCTTGGAACAAGGTCTGCAAGAAAGTCCTTTCACCTCTACTATTTTTGAATTAGCTCCTGGAAAATAAGGTGAAAAACCCAATGCAGGAACTGTATTCCCCCAGACAGAAATGATTTCTTTTTTGAAGGCAGCAGCAATATGCATTAGTCCCGTATCGGGTGAAATAATTTTGTTTGCTTGTTTTATTAGTGATGCCGATTGATTTAAATTATATTTTCCACAGGCATTCAATATGTTACTGCCGATGGCGTGCTCAATTTTCGCTGCTCTATCCTGGTCTTCCTTTCCTCCTAATAAAATAATTGGTTGTTTAATTTTTTTACAAATAGAAATTATTTTTTCTATCGGCATCTGTTTGGTGAAAAACTTAGCACCGATCACAAAACCAATATACCCTGCTTGGTGGGTCAATGGAAGAGTAGAAATCATTACCTCATCATTGGTAGGGATAAAATAATCCAATCCTTTGTTATCGTTTTTTATTCCAATATTTTCTAAGGTCTGCATATACCTGTCAACAATATGAGCAGTAGGCATTTTATCAATTTTAAAGTTGACAAGTATCCATTTTTTGAAATTTAATTTTTTGAAGGAGGAGGAAGGCTTACCAATTATTTTTTTTGTCTGAAACGATCGGATATTGTTATGAAGGTCAATTACAAAATCAAAATTTTCTTTTTTTAATTCGTCAGCAATTTCTTTCACATCTTTTTCAATGGTATGAATTTTAGTGATGAAAGGATTGTTTTCCAGTATGCCTTTAAAGGGCCTTTTGGTGATGTAATGAATTTCAATTTCAGGTTTTTGCTCTTTAATACATCTTACAACAGGTGTTGTTAAAACGATGTCTCCAATAGAGCTAAAGCGTATGATGAGTATCTTTTTCAAATTACTTCTCAGTATAAATTACCTCTAGTAAAAGTTGACCAACCATTTTTAATGTATTTTTATCAATGTTATCCATGTTGTCAGAATGGGTATGATGAAAGAACGGATAGTTATGTTTGTCAATTTCATAATGCACAATGTCGATACATTTGATGTTTGCTAAGGTATTTACATACAGGTGGTCATCTGTTGTTTCACCCGTTACAGCAGTTGTAAAATAATTTCCATAACCCATTCTGCCTGCAAGGGTCCATATTTTTTCTACGACATCGGGTGCATATTGCATCGATGTTCCTTCCATAGGAAATTGAGGATTTTTCCCGCCAACCATATCTAACAATATACCATATTGAGCATAATAGCCGGGTTTGTGAAGATGAGTTGCCCAATATTGAGATCCCAGACACCACGTATCTTCCTTGCGCTCGTATTGGGTGTTCGTCGATTCCATTCCATAATCTTCAATATCAAAAAAGATCAGGTCAATTCCTTTTTCAATTTTTGAAATGCTAAGTTGTCTTGCTAATTCTATTAATACAGCAACACCACTTCCCCCGTCATTAGCTCCATCAAAAGGTTTGTCCTTGTTGATGGAATCCAAATCGGCCCAAGGGCGAGTATCCCAATGTGATGTAAATAATATTCTGTTCGGTAAATCCGGTTTGTATTCAACAATAATATTTTTTAAGCTGAACTGTTTGTTATCATACGTTTGAACTGTTCCTTTTTGAACAGTTACTTGTAAGCCATACGATTTTAATTTAGCAACAATATAATCAGCACATCTCTCGTGCGCCTTTGTCCCCGGAATCCTAGGACCAAAATTTACTTGTGCTTTCACAAATGCATAGGCTGAGTCGGCATTAAAATCGGGTGTAGGAATTTTAACTGTTACCGGTTGAGTAGTAATGATTTCTTTGGGTTGTTCTTTTTCATTACCACAGGATGTAGAAAATAAAATAATGCAAAGAGCAAAGAATAATTTTAAATTATTCTTGAATTGACCAGGTTGCCCCATCTTTAGTATCTTTTATAGTGATGTGTATTTTATTTAAATTGTCTCGCAATTTATCAGATGCTTCAAACTCTTTTTTTGCTTTGATATCTTTGCGGATATCTAAGATTATTTCCATCACACCTTGTAATGCTTTATCCGTAGTTGTATTTGAATGTTCTGATTTTAATCCTAATACATCAAATGTATAAGTGTGCATCAGTATTTTTAATGTATTAAGATCGTCCGCTGTTATTGATTCTTTCCCGTCATTAACGGAATTGATGATACGCGCGCCTTCAAATAAATTAGCAACTAAAATCGGAGAGTTGAAGTCGTCATTCATTGCTTCATAACAATTTTTCTTAAGTTCAGAAATGTTAGAAGTGGAAGTGTTGCTGGTTTTCAAGCTGTCCATTGTCTTGATGGCATTCATTAAACGGGCATAGCCTTTTTCAGAAGCTTGCAATGCTTCATTTGAAAAGTCAAGTGTGCTTCTATAATGTGTTTGCATCATAAAAAACTTCACTGCCATTGGGCTATAACCTTTCTCCAATAAAGGGTGATTACCAGTAAATAGTTCGCCGGGTAAGAAACCATTCCCTGCCGTTTTTGACATACGCACACCATTTACGGTAAGCATATTTGTGTGCATCCAGTATTTAACAGGTGCTGTATGATTACATGCTTGTGATTGAGCGATCTCATTGGTGTGATGTGTTGCCTGAAGATCCATTCCTCCGCCATGAATATCAAACGTATCTCCTAGGTATTTACTGCTCATGGCAGAACATTCAATGTGCCACCCAGGGAACCCCCAACCCCATGGAGAAGGCCATTTCATTAATGTTTCAGCTTTTGCATTTATCCAAAGAGCGAAATCCAGTCGTCCTCTTTTTTCATCCTGACCATCCAATTCTCGGGTATTAGAAATTAAATCCTCTAGCTGACGGTTTGTGAGTTGACCGTATGGAAATTTCTCATTGTATTTTTCAACATTGAAATAAACGGTTCCATTTACTTCATAGGCAAAATCATTTGCAATAATGCGTTTGATCATTTCTATCTGCTCGCAAATATGTCCAGTAGCTGTTGGTTCAATACTTGGCGGTAAAGTATTAAACACTGTCATTACTTCATGAAAACCAAGGGTGTATTTTTGCACAATTTCCATTGGTTCTAACTGTTCGATCTTTGCTTTTTTTGCAAATTTATCATCTCCTTCATCTCTGTCGCCTTCCAAATGTCCTGCATCAGTAATGTTTCTGACGTAACGAACTTTAAAGCCTAAATGGAGTAGGTAACGATAAATGAGATCGAAGGATATGAATGTACGACAATTACCAAGGTGAACATCGCTGTATACGGTTGGTCCGCATACGTATAACCCTATTATCCCGGGATTGATAGGTTCGAATTTTTCTTTTGTTCTGCTTAATGTATTGTATAATGATAGTTGATGTTGCATAGGTTTTTCTGAAAATAAAAAGGACTTATGAAATTTTCATAAGTCCAAAGATATTAAGTTTTGGTGGTTTTATACTAATGAATAATTATTCTTCAATAAAACAATCACCAAAATATCTTTCATCTTTATAAACTGCAATTCGAGTAGGGACTCCAACTTAAATAATAACTAAAGACTGATTTCTAACAGATATTTCTTTTCGATCGCATAATGTCAAACCTATTTTATTAAGGAAGCTATTTTTTTAAATTTTTAATCATATCGGCTGTCATTGCAGCCAAATCGAATTCTGGTTTCCATCCCCAGTCCTTATTTGCCTCAATAGAATCAATGCTTTTAGGCCAACTGTCCGCTATCTGTTGGCGAGAATCTGGTTTGAATGAAATTGTGAAATCTGGGATGTATTTTTTTATCTCCTGTGCAATGTCTTTTGGTGAAAAACTAAAGCCAGACAAGTTATAACTCGAACGGATCTTTATTTTGTCTGAATCAGCCTGCATGATTCTAATTGTTGCCTTAATTGCATCGGGCATATACATCATAGGAAGTGTTGTATTCTCTGATAAAAAGCATTCGTAACTAGCTGATTTTAATGCTTCATGGAAAATGTGGACGGCATAATCGGTCGTGCCTCCACCTGGAGCAGATTTCCATCCGATTAGTCCTGGATACCTTAAGCTTCGAACATCAACATTGTATTTATTAAAATAGTATTCGCACCATCGCTCTCCAGCTTGCTTGCTGATCCCGTATACAGTACTTGGCTCCATGATTGTATATTGAGGGGTGTTTTCTTTTGGCGTATTTGGACCAAATACAGCAATAGAGCTGGGCCAATATATTTTTTCAATGATTTTCTCTTTTGCTAAATCAAGAACATTAAACAAACCTTGCATATTAAGATCCCATCCGAATTTTGGCATTTTTTCCGCTGTAGCCGATAACAGAGCAGCGAGCAAATAAACTTGATTTATTTGATGTCTTTTTACAATTTCTAGCAAACCTTGAGGATTCATTACATCTATTACTTCAAAAGGGCCTTCTTTAGCCTGTTCAGTAACTTTAACATCTGAGGCTATTACGGAGTCAATACCATAAATTTCTCTAAGATTTTGAACCAATTCCGTACCTATTTGTCCGGAGGAACCAATTACTAATATTTTATCGCTCGTTCGCATATAAATTCTAGGATTGAAAGGCTAAATATCAAAATTTAATTTTAATTTCAAAAGAATAACTCAATTTAATATGTGTTTACGGTATATAAAGTATGATTCAGATCATACTTTATATAAGCTTTAAATCCTATATTTGTCTTCGAAATTTTAAACCCTCGACACTATGTTATTGCAAAACAGAGTTAACAAAAAGGAGCTTAAGAAACGAATTCAGGAAGAGACCATTAAACGCATTACTGTTTCGTTTTATCGCTACGTCATCATTGATAACCCACAAGAACTTCGTGATAGTTTGTTTGCCCAATGGAATATGTTAAATGTTCTTGGTCGAATTTATATTGCTAACGAAGGTATTAATGCCCAAATGTGTGTGCCGGAGGAAAATTGGGATATTTTTAAATTTAATCTCTATAACGACCCACGTTTTAACGATATGCCCTTTAAAATTGCTGTTGAGGATGACGGCAAATCCTTTTATAAGCTTACTGTAAAGGTGCGGCATAAAATTGTTGCAGATGGGTTGGATGATCATACATTTGATGTTACCAATGTTGGAAACCATTTGACAGCGAAAGAGTTTAATAATGCAATGGAGGATCCGGAAACATTGATTATTGATATGCGAAATCATTATGAAAGTGAGGTAGGGAAATTTACAGGTGCTTTTTGTCCAGATGCAGACACCTTTCGAGAAGAGTTGCCAATGGTGATTGAAGAGCTGAAGGATAAAAAAGACAAAAAAATAATTATGTATTGTACCGGTGGTGTTAGATGTGAGAAAGCCAGCGCCTATTTAAAACATCATGGTTTTAAAGATGTCAGTCAATTACATGGTGGGGTAATTGATTACGTTAGACAAATTAAAGCAGAGGGGCTTCCTTCAAAATTTGTTGGGAAGAATTTTGTTTTTGACGAAAGAGTTGGAGAGCGCATCACGGATGATGTAATTGCTCATTGTCATCAATGTGGTATTAGTTGTGATACACATGTAAATTGCGCAAATGACGACTGTCACCTATTGTTTATTCAATGTACTGCTTGCGCTGAAAAAATGAAGGGTTGTTGCACGCCTGAGTGCATGCACATAGCTTCATTGCCAGTAGAAGAACAAAGAGCCTTGAGGAAAGGAAGAAAAAAGGAAGATAGTCTTTCAGTTTATAAAAGCAGGTTACGCCCAAATTTGAGAGATGTTTTAGCGAAAGCGAACACTAAATAGTAAATACTTACGCATATTGCAAAGCAATTTCCTCCGTGTTTCCTATCGCGATCATAATACCTGCCCTCAACAATCTTTCACATACTCTTTTTGTAAGTTAATTTATTATGTTTAATTTCGATGATTAAACGAACTTAACTCGGTTTTCATAAACAATAAAAATCATTGTATTTGAGGATTGAAAACTTCTGAGGAATTATGTGGGCATCAATTGCAAAATTTATATTAAGGAATAGACTCGCCATTATTATCACTCTTGGAGTGATAACTACTTATCTTGGGTATTGTGCATTGCAAGCGCAACTTTCATATGAAGCGCCGAAGCTTCTTCCAGATCACGACAGCACAGCAATAGAATATAAAAAATTTAAAGCTCGCTTTGGACAAGACGGTGCTGTCATGTTCATCGCAATTTCCGATAGCAACCTATATGAACTTAAAAATTTCAATGCTTGGTATGAACTTGGCGATTCCGTAAAAGATGTTTTTGGAGTAAAAAATGTATTGTCGCTCGCCAGAATGCAAACGATTATTAAGAATGATAGTTTAGAAAAGTTTGAAAATTTACCAGTTTTAAATAGAAACCCGAAAACTCAGCTAGAGTTAGATAGTATCAGGCAGGTCATCAGTCAATTGCCTTTTTACAAGGGATTTATTTACAATGATACCACTCATTCTACAATAATGGCAATTACGTTTGACAATAAATTGTTAAACACTAAAAATAGATTAGCTATCGTAGACTCCATTAAAGCCCAAGTCGAAAAGTTTGTAGCTAAAACAAACATTGTGGTTCATTATTCTGGAATGCCATATATACGCACAGCAGTAGCTCGCAAGATTCAAAGTGAAATGACTCTGTTTATGTTGTTGGCACTCATTGTAACAGCAATAATATTGATGTTATTCTTTAGATCATTTTTGCCCGTAGTATTTTCATTGGCTGTGGTTTTTGTCGGTGTTATTTGGTCGGTCGGAATATTAGTTTTGATGGGGTATCATATTTCTGTTTTAACCGGATTGATCCCGCCTTTATTGATTGTGATTGGAGTTCCTAACTGTATTATGTTATTGAATAAATACCATACAGAATATAAAATCCATAACAATAAAATGAAAGCACTTTCCCGCTCGATTGAAAAAGTGGGGATCTCTCTCTTTATGGCAAATGTTACCACCTCCATCGGGTTTGCTGTTTTTTGTTCAACAGACAGTCAGGTTCTTTTTGAATTCGGGTTGATATCATCTATTAGTGTCATGCTCACATACGCAATTTCGATGATGCTGGTTCCAATTGTTTTTAGTTTACTTCCTTCACCTTCAGTCAATCATACCAAACATTTACAAAGTAAAGTCATTACTAAAATTTTACAAAAAATTGACTACTGGGTACATCATTTCCGACCTAGGATTTATGCAACTGTAATAATTGTGGTAGCAATTTCACTTTACGGAATGACAAAAATATTGCCTCTTGGATATGTGGTAGACGACTTACCAAAAAAAGATCCGATATTATTGGATCTGAAGTATTTGGAAAAAAATTACAAAGGCGTTATACCTTTTGAAATTAGTATCGATACCAAAAAGCCAAATGGCGTTTTTGCAGATGGCGGGAGAACACTTTATAAGATTGATAAATTAGGGAAACTATTTAAAAACGATACAAATTTTTCTGGTGTATTTTCTAAATCGCTTTCTGTTGTGGAGGGCATAAAGTTTTTTAATCAGGCTTATAACGACGGGGATAAAAAATCTTTCCGATTACCAGGGGCAATGGAATTGCAGAATCTTTCAGCGTTTGTAAAACCCGAAGAAAAAGGCAAACAAAATATGTTTGCTGCTTTTATTGACAGTACAAAAAGGTATACCCGTTTCAGCATCCAGATGAAAGATGTTGGGTCCCTTGAAATGGCCAAATTGATAGATAAGCTAAAACCTCAAATAGATACCATTTTTAATTTTGATCCGGAGACAAATAAATTTTTAACAGGCGACAAGAGTTATACCGTAAATATCACAGGCAATAGTGTGATGTTTCTAAAAGGAAATCAATTTCTTGTTCAGAATTTACTTGAAAGTGTACTGTTGGCCATTTTACTGATTGCCATCGTGATGTACACCTTGTTTATGTCACCTCGCATGATCCTTATCTCTGTTATTCCTAGTTTGGTTCCGCTGTTGATTACGGCTGGGATCATGGGCTTTTTCCATATTTATATCAAACCAAGTACAATACTCGTTTTTAGTATTGCCTTTGGAATTGCTTCTGATGGGACCTTGTATTTTCTTACCAAATACAGACAGGAATTCAAACACAATCAAAAAAGTATTTCAAAAACAGTTTCATTAACAATACGCGAAACAGGTGTAAGTATGATCTACACCGCAATCATCTTATTTTGTGGTTTCGGAATATTTTCCGCATCCAGTTTTGGCGGAACAGCAGCTCTTGGAATTTTAATATCAATCACTTTGCTAATTGCTTATTGCTCGAATCTTATTTTGTTACCTTGCTTTTTATTATCCCTGGAAAAGAGGTTAACCAATAAAGCATTTTTACAAGAACCACTTATTGATGTTTATGATGAAGAAGTAGATATCAATCTAGATGAATTGGAAATAGAGAATAAAAAATAATATAGAAGTGATGCATTGCATAGAATCGCTTCTTTTTTGTTTTGATTTTTAAAAGTAATAATAACCTTAATTTTTTTTGATACCTAAAAACTAATACTTTAAAAAATGAAAGGAATAATTTTAGCAGGTGGTTCTGGTACTCGTTTGCACCCTTTAACACTTGCTGTTAGTAAGCAATTAATGCCAATCTATAACAAGCCGATGATCTACTATCCTTTGTCAGTATTGATGATGGCAGGTATTTCTGAAGTTTTGATTATCTCCACTCCACACGACCTTCCAAGTTTTGAAAGATTGTTGGGGAACGGAGAAAATTTGGGTTGTAAATTTAGCTATGCTGTTCAGGAGATTCCGAATGGATTAGCACAAGCATTTGTAATTGGTGAGAAATTTATCGGAAAGGATAAAGTGGCTTTGGTGTTAGGGGATAATATTTTTTATGGTGCTGGTTTAGGTAGATTGTTGCAGAAACATCAGGATCCGGAAGGAGGAGTTGTTTTTGCTTACCATGTTTCAGATCCTGAAAGGTATGGCGTTGTGGAATTTGATGACAAAGGAATAGCGATATCCATTGAAGAGAAACCAGTAAAGCCGAAATCAAATTATGCAGTTCCTGGACTTTATTTTTATGATAATAGTGTGGTGGAGGTGGCAAAAACTTTAAAACCAAGTGCACGAGGCGAATATGAAATTACAGATGTAAATAAGCATTATTTGAAAGAAGGAAAACTGAGTGTAGGGATTCTGGACAGAGGAACAGCTTGGTTGGATACAGGAACTTTTGAATCATTAACGCAGGCCGGACAATTTGTACAGGTCATTGAAGAGCGTCAAGGCTTACGAATAGGATGTATTGAGGAGGTAGCCTACCGTATGAAATATATTAACAAGGATCAATTAAAAAAAATCGCTGAGCCATTAGTAAAAAGTGGTTATGGCACTTATTTAATGAAGCTTGCGGAGCAACAATAATTTAAACAAATTTTACTATGTCGAAAATATTAATTACAGGGGGCGCAGGATTTATACCAAGTTACCTTACAGCAAAATTAGCTGAGAATGTAGAAAATCAAATTGTGATTGTAGATAATTTGCTTACTGGAAGTATTGCAAAAATACCAACTTCAGAACATAACAATATTAAATTCATCAACTGCGATGTAAATGTATTGTCTGATATTTCTAGCGTTTTTTATGCCTACTCCTTTGATTATGTTTTTCATTATGCCGCAATGGTTGGCGTAAAACGTACACAGGAAAATCCTGTAAGTGTTTTAGAAGATATTGTCGGAATAAAAAATATATTGAATCTTTCAAAGAACACGGGTGTAAAACGCATTTATTATTCGTCCTCTTCTGAAGTATACGGAGAGCCTGTTGAGTTTCCACAAAATGAGGAAACCACGCCATTGAATTCACGCTTGCCTTATGCTATTGTAAAAAATGTTGGTGAAGCATTTTTGAAATCCTTTAAAAAAGAATTTGATTTGGATTATACCATCTTTCGATTCTTTAATACCTATGGCCCCAAACAAAGCAAGGATTTTGTTATTTCAAAGTTTATTCATAGTGCACTATTAGATGCAGATATCACCATCTATGGCGATGGAAAACAAACACGTACTTTTTGTTTTATAGATGATAATATTGCTGCAACAACAAATGCTTTTTACAACAATGAATTTGTGAACGATATTGTGAATATCGGCGGAGAAAAAGAAGTTACAATTTTGGAATTAGCTCAAACAATTATCAGATTGACAAATTCAAAATCAAAAATAGTTCATCTGCCAGCTCTGAAAGAAGGTGACATGACACGGAGACAACCGGATACGACTAAAATGAAACGGCTACTTGCTCAGGAAACAATCTCCTTGGAAGCAGGTTTGAAAAAATTATTGGAAAATACCTCTTATATACTATAGAATTTGAATTCCATTTCCTCATATCAAGATCAAGTTGAAAAAATAATAAAAGGTAAAAGTTTTGGCGCTAACCCCAAAGAGCTTTATGAGCCTATTTCCTATATCATGTCGCTTGGCGGAAAAAGGTTGCGTCCTGTATTGGTACTAATGGCTTGCGATTTTTTTGGAGGTGATTCTTCAAAAGCATTGCATCCGGCTTTGGCCATTGAGCTGTTTCATAATTTTACATTGGTCCATGACGATCTTATGGACAATGCTCCTTTAAGGAGGAGTCAGCAAACAGTGCATGAAAAATGGAATAACAATATTGCAATATTAAGTGGAGATGCGATGATGGTTCGTGCATATCAGGAGATATGTAAATCGGATATGGCTAATCTTTCTAGGTTGTTAGAGATCTTTAGCGATACAGCAGTAAAGGTTTGTGAAGGACAACAATATGATATGAATTATGAGATTCTTCCGAAAGTATCGATAGCGCAATATCTGAAAATGATAGAATTAAAGACGGCCGTTCTTTTAGGTGGAGCGCTTAAGATAGGTGCACTAGTTGGTGGTGCAAAAGAAGAAGACGCACAACGATTATATGATTTCGGAAAACACATTGGTATTGCATTCCAATTACAAGATGATATTTTGGATGTATTTGCAGATGTAGAAAAATTCGGAAAACAAAAAGGTGGGGATATCATAGCCAATAAAAAAACATATTTGCTTTTAAAAGCAATAGAGCTATCGGAAGGCAATAGATATATGAAGGAAGAATTGCAGCAATGGATAAATGCACCCCAGTTCGACGCAAAAGAAAAAGTAGATGCGGTGACCAATATTTATAATTTTTTAAATGTAAAAGAATTGGCACGGGTAGAAATGAAAAAACATTTCGACTTAGCGCTCACATTTTTGTCGGATATCCCTGTCGAAGAATCAAAGAAACAAAATTTAATTGCTTTTGCAGATAGTTTAATGATGAGGGAAGTATGATTTACGACAAACATATATTTATCTGTACCAATCAGCGTGCAGAAGGAGCCCCAAGAAAAAGTTGTGGAGAATCTCATGGGTTGGAAATTGTGGATGCATTCAAGAAAAAACTAAAGGACTTACATCTTCCAATAAAACTTCGTGCGCAAAAAGCGGGCTGTTTGGATATTTGTGATTTCGGACAAACGGTTGTAATATATCCAGAAGGTGTTTTTTATGTGGGAGTGGAGTTAAGTGATGTGGATGAAATCATTCAAGAGCATATCATAAATAATCGTGTTGTGGAAAGACTGAAATTAGAGTTCGTCCGTAGCAAAAAAACAGCCTAGTTCCATTTCTAGATGGACTTTACCAACCTCTCAAAATATATAAATCGTCTTGATCTGATTAAGGATACGGCCAGTCAAATCATAAAAGATTTTGATATGTTTGGAATGGAAGTAAAATTTTCTGGAAATGCTTTCAATGCATACGAAGAATTATTTGAACAAGTAGAACCTCATATTAGTAAACTCATTTCTTCAAATCATCAAAAATTTCTTGGCATACTTTATCGGATCGATCTAAATGAAGAGCAAATAAAAAAGGCAGTCCATGAAAATTCTTCCGAATCATTTTCTGCTATCGTTACCGACTTAATCATTAAACGTGAATTACAAAAAGTGGTAATTCGTAATCACTATAAATCTAAGTAAGTTTATCTTCTTGTAAATCAGGGTTTTATTTGTAGTAAAATAAGATAACTTTTCTTGCTTTTGTTCTCAAAAATTTCCAATTTGGTCTTTATTATAAATAAGGTAGTTACTACTTTTATTTATTTCAAAACATTGAAAAAAATAATTTAAAACATACATAATTGAAACCAACAAACATTAATGACCCGGAGTATTTCCATAAAGTGGTCGATTGTCAACATGCCTGTCCTGCGCATACTCCAGTGCCAGAGTATATCAGATTAATTGCAGAAGAAAAATATACAGAGGCGTATATGGTCAACTGGGATTCAAATGTTTTTCCAGGTGTATTGGGTCGTACGTGCGACCGCCCTTGTGAACCAGCTTGTCGCAGAGGTCGAGTAGAAGAAGAGCCGGTAGCTATTTGCAGGTTAAAGCGGGTTGCTGCTGATAATAAAGGAGATGTAAAAAAACACATGCCCCAAGGTCCTTTTAAATCAAATGGAAAAAAAGTTGCGCTTGTGGGTGGCGGTCCTGCTGCATTAACCGTAGCGCGTGATCTGGCTCCATTAGGTTATGAGATACATTTATTTGATGAGCAAAAATTAGGCGGAGGCTTCATGAGAAGCCAAATTCCTTCTTTCCGTTTGCCAGAGACGGTGTTGAATGAAGAGGTGAATTTTATTTTGGATCTTGGAATACATACGCATTTTAATCATTTTGTTTCGAGCATGAAAGACTTGATGGCGAAAGAGTACGATGCTATTTTTGTTGGTACAGGAGCTCCTCGCGGAAGAGATCTTCCGGATCTACCCGGACGAAAAGAAGGAGATGCCAATATTCACATCGGTATTAATTGGCTGAGTAGCGTTGCTTTTGAACATACAAGCAAGATCGGAAAAAAAGTTATTGTGCTGGGAGGTGGAAACACAGCTATGGATTGTTGTCGCACAGCCCGCAGATTAGGCGGTGAACAAGTTAAGGTAGTGGTAAGAAGCCCTTTTTCTGAAATGAAAGCATCGCCCTGGGAAAAGGAAGATGCGGCTCATGAAGATATTCCTATTATTGACAATCACGTTCCGAAATCGTTTGTAATTGAAAATGGTAAGTTGAAGGGGATGATGTTCGATAAGGTGAAAGCCGTTTATGATGAGAAAGGCAAAAGACAATTAGTCTCAGCTGGCGAACAGGAAGTTTTTATTGAAGCGGATGATGTATTGGTAGCTGTTGGTCAGGAGAATAGTTTTCCTTGGATTGAAAAAGATTTGGGAATTGAATTCGATAAATGGAACATGCCTGTAGTTCATGAAACAACTTTTGCATCTACACATAAACAAGTATTTTTTGGTGGAGATGCTGCATTCGGTCCTAAAAATGTTATTACAGCTGTTGCTCAAGGGCATCAGGCGGCAATTTCCATTGACTTGATGTGTAAAGGGGAAGATCTAAATGTTCGCCCTTCTCCGTTTGTTAATTTGGTGAGTCAAAAAATGGGTATTCATGAATGGGCTTATGATAGTGCTGTTGAAACGGATAAAAGATACGCGGTACCGCAAGCTGAAAAAAAGGTAACACTAACAAACCGAAAAAAAGAAGTTGAATTAGGGTTTGACATTGCAACAGGATTTAAAGAAGCAGAGCGTTGTTTGAATTGTGACGTGCAAACTGTATTTGCTACCGACAAATGTATTGAATGCGATGCTTGCGTAGATATTTGTCCGACTGCTTGTATCACTTTTACGGAGAATGCAGAAGAAAATGATCTTCGTTCAATGTTAAAAATGCCTGCAACAAATCATACGCAGGATTTATATGTTTCATCCGAACTGAAAACAAATCGTGTAATGGTGAAAGATGAAAATGTTTGTTTGCATTGCGGTTTGTGTGCAGAAAGATGTCCTACTTCTGCATGGGATATGCAAAAATTCTTTTACAATGTAACGAAAGCACATAGTGGTTGCGCCTCTCATAAATAAATCAATAGGCAAAAAAATAAATAGAACAAGACGAATATCATGGCAGGAAAAAAAGATAAAGTGAACGACTTCGTAGTAAGGTTTGCAAACGTAAATGGAACAGGTTCAGCAAGTGCGAATTTCCTTTTTACAAAGGCAATATTCAGGATGGGAATTCCTGTTACACCAAAAAATATTTTCCCTTCTAATATTCAAGGATTACCTACTTGGTACGAAGTGAGAGTGAGTGAGAAAGGGTATTTGGGCCGTAGAGAAGGGATTGATCTTCTTGTGGCTGTGAATCCTCAGAGTATGATGAACGATGTGAAGAGTGTAAGAACAGGAGGCTATTTTTTATACGACAGCTCTAAAAAATTACATGCAGAATATATTCGAGAAGATATTAATTACATCGGCATTCCGCTGATGCAAATGTGTAATGAAGCTTATTCCGATGCTCGTCAACGACAACTTTTTAAAAATATAATTTATGTGGGTGCTTTGGCTGCACTCTTAGATATTGAGTTCAGCGTGTTGGAAGGATTGTTAGCAGATCAATTCAAAGGAAAAGAAAAATTGATCCCGATGAATGTGAAAGCCCTGCAAATGGGTGTGGATTATATTCATAAAAATTTTAAATACCCATTGGAAATTAGACTAGAAAGAAGGGATTTGATTGGTGATGCGATAATGATTGATGGAAATTCTGCCTGTGGCTTAGGTGCAGTATACGCAGGTGCAACAGTTGTTGCATGGTACCCTATCACACCTTCTACATCAGTTGTTGAAGCATTTGGAAATTATGCAGATGAATTTCGGGTGGATAAAGAAACAGGAAAAAACAATGTTGCTATCATTCAGGCTGAAGATGAATTAGCGGCTATTGGAATGGTAATCGGTGCAAATTGGAATGGTGCTCGTTCATTCACTGCAACGAGTGGCCCAGGTTTATCTTTGATGAATGAGTTTTTGGGTTTAGCTTATTTTGCGGAAGTGCCGGCGGTATTGGTGGATGTTCAGCGTTCTGGCCCTTCTACCGGAATGCCAACACGAACACAACAGTCAGATGTATTGGAAGCGGCTTATGCTTCTCATGGTGATACAAAACATGTTTTATTGTTTCCGTCAACACCAAAAGAATGTTTTGATATGATGGCTGATTCTTTTGATTTTGCAGAGCTGTTGCAAACACCTGTAATTCTGATGACTGATTTAGATCTTGGAATGAATGACCATATATCTCAACCATTTGCATGGGACGATAAACGTGAATACAACAGAGGAAAAGTTTTAAATGCAGCGGATCTTGAAAAGATAGAAAAATTTGGGCGTTATCTCGATGTAGATGGCGATGGAATAACCTATCGTACCTATCCAGGAACCCACCCTACAAAAGGCTCTTTCTTTACTCGCGGTACTTCCCGCGACGAATATGCAACCTATACTGAAGATAGTGATGCATATCATCGTAACATGGATCGATTAATAAAAAAATGGAATACTGCAAAAGAAATTGTTTCCCCTCCGCAAGTATATCAGGAAAAAAATAATTCAAAAAATGGGATTTTGTTTTTTGGTACCTCGCAATATGCTGCTGAAGAAGCGATGGATCTTTTGAAAGAAGAAAAAGTAATAGTGGATGCTATTCGTATCAGAGCATTTCCATTTAATAAAACAGTCGAAGACTTTATTAATTCACATGATAAAATATTTGTCATCGAGCAGAATCGTGACGCACAAATGAAAAGTTTGTTGATGATCGAATTAGGAATAAACCCGGAAAAATTGATTTCTGTTCTGAATTACGATGGACTGCCAATTACAGCTGAAAATATTATTAAACAGATTACAGGAAACTTAAATCACAAGTTTAAAATATTAGATGCTAAAAATTAATTAAAATAAAACTGAACGATAATCCATAATTAAAATATGACATACTTACGCCCCAAATTCCGCCATCCAGAATTGCCTAAAAATAAATTAGGATATTCTGTTGATAAATATGAAGGAGCTCTTTCTACACTGTGTGCAGGATGCGGACACGATTCAATTAGTGCAGGTATTATTCAAGCGGCTTTTGAATTGAATATTGAACCTCATAAGCTGGCAAAACTTTCGGGTATTGGTTGTTCATCAAAAACACCTGCTTACTTCCTAAGTAATTCTCATGGATTCAATTCTGTTCATGGTCGTATGCCTTCTGTTGCAACCGGTGCGGCAATGGCAAATCGTGATCTTACTTATTTTGGAGTTTCAGGTGACGGGGATACTGCGTCTATCGGTATGGGGCAGTTTGTTCATGTGGTAAGAAGAAACTTGAATATGACCTACATCGTAATGAATAATGGTTGTTATGGACTTACAAAAGGACAAGATTCGGCAACTGCTGATAGAGGCTCGAAAAATAAATCAGGTGAAGTCAACTTATTCCAATCGATTGACCTTGCAAGCTTAGCGATTGAATTGGGCGCTACATTTGTAGCACAAAGTTTTTCCGGCGACAAGTCGCAGCTTGTTCCTTTAATTAAAGCGGCCATGAGTCATCCCGGTTTTGCATTCATAAATGTTATTTCTCCTTGCGTTACATTCAATAATAATTTAGGTTCTACAAAGTCGTATGACTTTGTCCGCGAACATGTGGAAGCCACAGCAACAATTGATTTTGTTCCTGAGATGAAAGAAATCACAGCCAATTATGAAAAAGGAAGTTCGAAAGAAGTAAAACTGCATGACGGTTCCTATATTCAATTGAAAAAATTGGCAGAAGGTTGGGATCCTTTGGATAGATTGTCTGCGATGAATGCGGTACAAAATGCACGTGCGAAAAACGAAATATTGACAGGTCTTTTATACATGAACCCGAATTCCGTGGACTTACACGAACTTATAGAAACTTCAAATAAACCGCTCAACAGTCTTAAGAAGTCGGATCTTTGTCCTGGTTCAGAGGCACTTAAGGCTGTTAATGCTGGCCTAAGGTAAATTTGGCCAACAAACGAAATTAAGATTACATTGGGAAAATACCCTTAAAAACCATAAATTTGCGCCCTTAATTAGAACAAGTACGCATTATGGACAAATACTCCTATTTAAGTAACGCACACATTTCTTCCATTGATGATTTGTTTCAACAATATCAAAAAGAGAATACATCTGTTGATTTTGGATGGCAAAAATTTTTTGAGGGTTTTGAATTTGCAAAAACAAATTTTGAAGACAATGGAGAAATACCGCTCAATGTAAAAAAGGAATTTAACGTTATCAATCTTATCAATGGCTACCGTACGCGCGGACATTTATTTACACAAACAAATCCAGTTCGTGAACGAAGACAATATTCACCTACTTTAGCAATTGAAAATTTTGGATTAGCTGAAGCGGATATGGAAACTGTTTTTCAGGCAGGGACTCAAATTGGCATTGGTGCTGCAAAATTGAAAGACATCATCGCTCATCTTCATCAAACCTATTGTCAATCGATCGGTGCAGAGTACATGTATATCCGAACACCTGAAGTAGTTAACTGGCTTCAGGAAAAGATGGAAAGCTCAAGGAATACGCCCCATTACTCTTTAGATGAGAAGAAAGTTATTTTAAATAAACTCAATCAAGCAGTTGTTTTTGAAAATTTCTTACACACCAAATTTGTCGGACAAAAACGTTTCTCTTTAGAAGGTGCTGAAACGGCCATTCCTGCTTTAGATGCAGTTTGTGAAAAAGGAGCTGATATGGGTATTCAGGATTTTGTTATTGGGATGGCGCATCGCGGACGACTCAATGTGTTGGCAAATATTCTTAATAAAACATATAAAGATATATTCACTGAATTTGAAGGACGACCTTCTGAAGATTCAGTTTTTGATGGTGATGTTAAATATCATATGGGTTACTCCAGTGACATTCAATCCAATAATGGAAAACAAGTGCACTTAAGTTTAACGCCGAATCCATCTCACTTGGAAGCTGTTGATCCTGTTGTTGAAGGAATTGCTCGTGCTAAAATTGATCAGCTGCATGCAGGTGATCTCAATAAAGTGTGTCCAATATTAATTCATGGTGATGCAGCCTTGGCAGGACAAGGAATCGTTTATGAAGTATTGCAGATGAGTCAGCTGGAAGGCTATAAAACAGGCGGGACAATTCATCTGGTGATTAATAATCAAGTAGGTTTCACTACCAATTATTTGGATGCACGTTCTAGTACTTATTGTACCGATGTTGCAAAAACAGTTTTGTCACCAGTATTTCACGTAAATGGCGATGATGTTGAAGCAGTAGTATATGTATCACAATTAGCCGTTGAGTTTCGTCAGAAGTTTAACCGCGATGTTTTTATTGATGTTTTATGTTACAGAAAATACGGTCACAATGAAGGAGACGAGCCTCGTTTCACTCAGCCGCTATTATACAAAGCAATTGCTTCGCATCCGAATCCCCGAGAGATCTATGCAAAACAATTGTTAGCAGAAGGTTCTATTGCTGCAGATCTTGCTAAAGAAATGGAAACAAATTTCAAAAATTTGTTGCAAGAGAAATTAGATGAGGCCAAACAAACAGAGAAGGCAAAAGTGACTTCTTTTTTAGAAGGACAGTGGAAAGGCTTGAAAATGGCTGATACCGACACCTTTGATACGTCGCCAGAAACAGGTGTAGATAAAAAAATATTTCTTGATATTGCAAAAAAAACGGTTGAGTTGCCGAAGGATAAAAAGTTCTTCAATAAAATTCAAAAGTTATTTGATGATAGAGCTGCAATGATTGTAAATGATACTTACGATTGGGCAATGGGTGAGTTAATGGCATATGCCACCCTGATGAAGGAAGGTCATCACGTTCGTTTCAGCGGACAAGATGTTGAGCGTGGAACTTTTTCACATCGTCATGCTGTTGTGAAGATCGAAGATTCTGAAGTAGAGTATACTCCTCTAAATAATTTTGGTGCAACAGGAAAATTATCAATTTATAATTCCTCTCTATCTGAATATGGTGTATTAGGATTTGAATTTGGTTATGCTGTTGCTACTCCTAATTGTTTAACAATATGGGAAGCACAATTTGGCGATTTCTTTAATGGAGCACAAATTATCATTGATCAATTCATTACATCTGCTGAAGCAAAATGGAGACGAATGAATGGTTTGGTAATGCTCTTGCCACATGGTTATGAAGGAATGGGCCCTGAGCATTCAAGTGCCCGTTTAGAACGTTTCTTACAACAATGTGCGGGAAATAATTTGCAGATCGTAAATTGTACAACACCTGCAAACCAATTTCATGTGTTGCGCAGACAATTGAAACGCAATTTCCGTAAACCGCTGATCTGCTTTACCCCTAAAAAATTATTGCGATACCCTTCTTGCGTTTCTTCGCTAAAAGATTTTACAAGCGGAAGCTTTCAGGAAGTGATTGACGATTCATCTGCGAACATCAAAACAGTAAAAAAAGTTGTTTTTTGTTCAGGTAAAATATATTATGATCTTTTAGAAGGCAAAGAAAAGGTTGGATCAGATGAACTTGCTATTATTCGTTTAGAGCAATTATATCCCTTCCCAGCCAAACAATTGAAAGGGATTATTGAGAAATATAAAGGCGCAACCGAATATTGTTGGGCACAGGAAGAACCAGAAAATATGGGAGCGTGGGCACATGTAATGCGTATGTTTATGAAGCACCCTGAAACGAGTGGTGTTTTATTAAAATATGTTGGTCGTGCTGAAAATGCAAGCCCTGCAACAGGCTTTTCCAAATCGCATGCAGAGCAGCAACAGCGAATCATTGATACAGTAGTGTCGAAACAATTAGTAAATAAGTAATTTTTTGAATAGATGTGTTTTGTTCGCTAAAATCCGAACATGTTGAATTCATTATAAAAAACAGAAAAGTATGGCAATAATTGAAATGAAAGTTCCTAGTCCGGGAGAATCAATTACCGAAGTGGTGATTGCACGATGGCTAAAAAAGGATGGAGATTTTGTGGAGAAGGATGAAGAAGTTGCAGAAGTTGACTCAGATAAAGCAACCTTAACCATTAATGCTGAAGAATCAGGTGCGGTTAAACTTTTAGCAGCTGAAGGCGATACGGTAAAGGTAGGACAAGTTGTTTTTTCAATTGATAATTCAATAAAAGGCGAAAGTAAACCAAAAGCAGAAACGAAAAAAGAAGAAGTTAAGGCTGAAGTAAAAAAGGATGCTGCTGTTCCGGTTACACCTGCAAATAATAATAAACAAGATTCATATGCAAATGGAACACCATCACCTGCTGCAAAAAAATTAATGGAGGAGAATAAAATCCCTTCTAATAAAATAGCGGCATCTGGTAAAGATGGAAGAATTACAAAAGGGGATGTATTGCATGTTTTGGCAAATGGTTTCGATTCTTCTTCAACCGCAGGTTGGGGTGGAAGTAGAGATACGGACAGGGCAAAGATGACACCTTTACGCAAAAAATTAGCGCAGCGATTGGTTGCGGTAAAAAATGAAACAGCAATGCTGACTACTTTTAATGAAGTAGATATGAGTGCTATTTATGCCATGCGAGCGAAGTACAAGGATAAATTCAAAGAAGTGCATGGAACAAATTTAGGATTCATGAGTTTCTTTACAAAGGCGGTTACTGAAGCGTTGAATTTATTTCCTGCTGTGAATGCAATGATAGATGGTGATGAAATTGTTTATCATAAATATGCAGACATTGGAATTGCCGTGAGTGCTCCAAAAGGGTTGGTTGTTCCTGTGGTTCGTAATGCAGAGCAATTGAGTTTAGCCGGAATTGAAACGGCAATTAAAAATTTAGCTTTAAAAGCACGCGATAATAAAATTACCCTTGAGGATATGAGTGGTGGAACATTTACGATCACAAATGGAGGTGTTTTTGGTTCCATGATGAGTACTCCTATCATTAATCCGCCACAAAGTGCAATTTTAGGAATGCACAATGTGGTCGATCGTCCAATTGCTGTTAATGGTCAGGTTGTTATTCGTCCGATGATGTATGTTGCATTATCCTACGACCATAGAATAATTGATGGAAGAGAATCGGTAGGGTTTTTAGTGAAAGTAAAGGAAATGTTAGAAAATCCGACCAAAATGTTGTTTGGAGGTAAGGATCCCAATGAAATTGTATTAGGGTTGTAAGTTATTAACAGGTGTTTAAAAAAAAAGGAGCGACTGATAAGTTTTGCTCCTTTTTTATTTTTGATTTAACAATTATATAATCTATTTTCACCATTCAAATTTAAATGCTAAAAATTATGAAAAGAAAAAAAATGCTGTTTACAGCGATGTTTTTGCTTCTGCAGTTTGCGATTTTTGCGCAGAGCAGAGTGGTAAAAGGAACCGTAAAGGACTCCAAAACAAATGAAACACTTCCAGGTGTAACGGTATTGGTGGAAGGCACAACCACCGCAACAATCACCAATGAAAAGGGAGAGTTCACAATCAATGTGGATGGACAAGGAAAAAAACTGATCTTATCATCATTGGGTTTTGCAACAAAGGTTGTTGCTGCAGATAAAGATGTTGTTGATGTTTCCATTGAAGCAACAACTACCTCATTAAAAGAAACAGTAGTAACTGCTCTTGGTGTTTCAAAAGAAAAGAAATCAATTGGCTATGCTGTATCAGAGGTGAAAGCTGATGAAATTACTAAGTCTGGAGAGCAAAATGTTATCCAAGCGCTTGCATCAAAGGCTGCTGGTATTCAGGTTACTAGTTCAGGAGGAACTCCTGGAGCTTCTAGTAAAATTACTATTCGTGGAAATCAAACGTTCACAGGAGATAATCAACCATTAATTGTTGTTGATGGTGTGCCTGTTGATAATTCAACAAACTCAGCAAGTGCAGGAGATAATCCATTTAACCCAAATTTAGCTGGTGTAAATAATTCAAATCGTGCATTGGATATAAATCCGGATGATATTGAGTCAGTGACGATATTAAAAGGGCCTGCTGCAGCTGCACTTTATGGTTCAAGAGCAGGACAAGGTGCAATCTTATATACTACTAAAAGAGGTCATTTCAAAAAAGGAATGGGAATCACTTATTCTTCCAGTGTTGAAATGCAATGGGTAAATAAATTACCAGAACGTCAAGATAAATATGCGCAAGGTGATTGGGATTATTCAGGAGGGGGAGCAGGTGTTCCAACTTTCGCTACGTCTGATCCTGGTCCAGATCAAGTGTATTTTACAGCTGATGATGTTGCTTATGGAACTTCAAAATCTTGGGGGCCTACAATCGCAAGTTTAGGCTTAAAATCTCGCGATAATGCCAAAGAATTTTTTCAAATGGGAACGACCTATACCAACAATATTTCTGTTGATGGTGGGAATGATAACACGATGTACCGTTTTTCTTACAGTAATGTAAACGATAAAGGTGTAGTCCCAAATACATATTTGAAACGTAACACGATACGTTTAACTGCTGATCACAAAGTAACTGATAAGTTAACAGTCGGAACCAACATAAGCTATGCTAGTACTAATACTCAAGCACCACAAAACGGAAGTAACTTGTCTGGTGTCATGCTTGGTTTAATGAGAACCCCTGCTAGTTATGATTTGTCGGATTATAAATATGGTAATGGGTTCAATAAAACGTATTTTGCTTTTTATGATAATCCTTATTACTCAGTCTATAAAAACACATATAACTCAAATGTTAATCGCGTTTTTGGGAATACAAATTTTGTATACAAACCATTGACTTGGTTAGATGTGACTTATAGACTAGGTTTGGATAATTATACTGATAACAATCGTCAGATTTTTGCTGTGTCATCAAATGGTGATGATAATAGTGCTGCATATGGTCAGATTAATTATGATAACTATACTAAAACGTCTATTAACTCTGATTTGTTAGTTTCAGCTAGAAAGAATTATGGCGAGAACATTCATTCGTCTTTAACAGTTGGTAATAACATCAACCAAATTGATGGCAGAGATGTGTTTTCTAGAGGTAGGAATTTATCAGTGCCTGATTACTACAATTTGAATAATGCTTCTGAGCGATATGCAAGCAATTCGCAAGTAAAAACTAGAGGATATGCTATGTTTTTTGATGGAGCTATTGATTATAAAAGTAAACTATTTCTTGGGATAACAGGCCGTAACGAATGGTCATCTACCTTTGGTACTAAGAAAAATAATTTCTATTATCCAGGCGTAAATACAGCAATTGTGATTTCTGAAATGTTGCATTTGCCAACTTGGTTCTCATTTGCGAAATTAAGAGCAGCTTATGCTGAATCAGGGATTTCACCAAGTGCCTACAGTGCTAAAACGTATTATGCATCTCCTACATATACAGATGGATTTACTAACGGTGTTACATTTCCTTACTTAGGACAAAATGGATACGCTATTAGTAATACACTTGGTTACGATGGTTTAAAGCCAGAGAGAGTAAAAGGGCAGGAATATGGTGCAGATTTGAGATTCTTTAACGGTCGTTTGAATTTAGATGTAACGTATTATTATCAAAAAACAATTGATATTTTGTTACCTCGCCCGATTGCACCATCCAGTGGGTTTACTGCTTTATATGCAAATTCAGGACAGATGTACAATAAGGGTTGGGAAATTATGCTAACAGGTTCTCCTGTTCTTACGAAAGATTTCAAGTGGGATGTTTCAGTTAATTGGGCAAAAAATAAATCTAAGGTTTTGAAGTTGGCTGAAGGGGTTGATCAAGTTAGTATTGAGGCTGGTTTTGATGAAATCGGTTCTTACGCTATCGTTGGTCAACCATATGGTGCATTCTACGGGTCGGCTTGGCAACGTAATGCGGATGGTAAATTAATTATTAATCCATCTACGGGTCTTCCTTACATTGACCCAAAATCAAAGAACTTGGGTAATCCATATCCTGATTGGTTGATGGGAATCAGAAATACATTTTCCTATAAAAAAGTCTCTTTCTCCTTCTTGTGGGATATTCGTCATGGAGGAAAAGTTTGGAATGGAACTGGAGCGCGTTTAAATAATGTTGGAACTTCTGCGGCATCTGCTGATAGAGAAGGTTCTTATGTTATTGAAGGAGTTTTAGGAGATGGAACAACAAATGCTGATGGCTATGCTAATGCAACTTCAACTTCAAATTCAGTTGCTATCGATGGTCGTGACTATTGGAGAAGTTATATGGGTGATGCTGGAGGAGCTGTTGAGAATGCTATTCAAAATGGAGGATGGGTGCGTTTAAGAGATGTATCCGTAAGTTACAGATTGGATCTTTCTAGTAAATCAAAATGTGTTCAATACCTCGATTTCTCTGTAACTGGACGTAATTTACTTTTGTTTACAAAATACAAAGGTGTTGATCCCGAAACAAGTTTAACAGGTGCTGGTTCAAATTTACAAGGATTTGATTACTTCAATAATCCTGGAACTAAATCTATATTCTTAGGTGTTAAACTTGGTTTCTAATTGTAACAAAAAAAAGAAATAAAAATGAAAAAAATAAAATTTATAGGAATGGTTGTTATAGTAGCAACCTCCATTACATCATGTAAAAATTATTTGGATGATGTTTCGCCAAATCCAAATGCACCTGAGAATGTTGGCCCTAAGGTATTGTTAGCGAATGTTGAAGTTGCAACATTTGCAAGCTATACAGGAAATAATGCTAGAAGAGCAGCTGTTTTTACGCAGCATTGTGCTGGAACTGGATTCCAGATGTCTGATATTGCTAACTATAATGTCTTTGAAGGTGATGTTACGAATGATTGGTTAACAATATATTCTGGAGCGTTAATAAATTCTCAGATCATTATTGATAAATTTGGAGCCGAAAATCCATACTATTCTGGAATGGCTAAAATCTTAAAAGCTATGAATCTTGGTCTTGCAACTGATATGTGGGGTGATGTGCCAAATAAAGAGGCTTTTAAAGGATTGAATTTGGAAATCACTCCCCATTTCGATAACCAACAAGTAGTTTTAAGTGATATCCAAACATTGTTGTCTGATGGTATTGCTGATTTATCAAAACCTTCAGGTTCTAATACACTTTTCCCTGCGGATGATGATTTTATGTTTTCCGGAAATACAAATGCATGGATTCGTATTGCATATGTATTAAAAGCACGTTATGCAAACCGCTTAAGTGAAATTAGCCCTGTAGCTTCAGCAACAGATGCTCTTGCATTTTTAGCTGATGCTTATGCAGCAGGATTTGCTGGAAATGCAGATGATGCTCAGGCAAAATTTGGATCAGGAGGAAGTGAAAGTAATCAATGGGCAATTTTCAATCAGACGCGCGGTGATTACATTAAGATGGGTGCGTTTTTCATTGATACAATGAATGCTACCTCCGATCCTCGATTACCATATTATGCAGATACCATTTCTGGAGGTATTTATGCAGGTGGTGCGCTTTCGAATGCAATTGCTGGAACCTCATCTGATATCGGTATTTATTGCGATAATGTGGCGGCTAATATGCCTTTAGTAACCTATGTGGAAGCTAAATTTATTGAGGCAGAATGTAAATTAAGAAGTGGAGATGCCATTGGTGCTGCTGCTGCGCACAATGAAGCTGTGAAAGCTTCTATGCTAGCAGTAACCGGTGCAGCAGATGCTGCTTATGAAACTACTCACGCTTCAGAAACAAATCTTACAATCACATTGAATAAAATAATGATGGAAAAATACATTGCATTATTTACTCAGATAGAAACTTGGACTGATTGGAGAAGAACAAATCTTCCTGCATTAACTCCTAATTCGAGTGGCGTTGTATCTGGTATTCCAAGAAGATTGCCAACTTCTCGTGATGAGCGTTTGTATAATCCAAATGCAACAGTAGTTGGAAATATTTTACAACATGTGTGGTATGATTTATAAAAATTAATTAAGTTGATACATTAAGATCCCGCTTCTATTAAAGAGGCGGGATCTTTATTTTATATAGTTGGATAATTCCTCTACCGTGTAAACAAGGCGATGAGGTGATTCATGATGCAACTCTTCTAAAGTACCATATCCATAAGCAACAGCAATGCTGTCAATGTGATGATGTTTCGCTCCGATAATATCATATTTTCTATCCCCTATCATTACTAATTCGGAAGGCTTTACTCCTGGCAGTTGGTCAATTACTCCCTGAATGATTTCTTTTTTTTCTGTCCGTGTTCCATCTAAATTACTTCCTATAACTGCTTTGAAATAATGATGTAAATTAAAATACGCAAGGATCTGTTCAGCAAAAATTGTAGGCTTGGATGTGGCAACAAAAAGTGTTTTTCTTTTCTCTGTCAATTGTTTTAATAATTCCGGAATTCCGGAGTAAACAAAATTTTCATACTTGCCTTTGTCGGCAAAATATTCTCGGTAAACAGCTACAGCCTCAAATGCTTTTTCTTCTGTTCCAAAAATTTCTTGGAAGGATACATGAAGTGGTGGTCCAATAAAATGAAGTAATTCGTGCTCTTCTTTTTTTATTCCAAAACGGTTTAGAGCAAATTGTATCGAATTGATAATTCCTTCTTTAGGATCTGTTAATGTTCCATCCAGATCAAAAAGTATGTATTGATAGTTTTTCAAAATGTTGGTTGTGTTGAAACCGAGCTTGTTTAAATAGTGCTTGTAATATTTTTTCTCGGTATTCAAAAATAGCTTTTACTTTCCTCTCCACAAATAAAGTATTGATCAAAGGCTCAAATAATCCACCTGGCCATAAAAAATGGCCCCTGCCTTTCGAATAAGTGAGCCTAAGCGTTCTTCGATAGCATGTTTCTGAATCCAAATGCTGTAAGTCATTTATTAGACTAACAAGGAGAAATCTAAAATATTTATTAGCGTTTTGCGTAGCTTTGAAAGTGCTAATTCTTATTCCTTGAGAAATCTATCCATGCGGCATGTTAATTTTTTATGGCCCTATTTTGTTACGTATAGATAATCAAAAAATAAGGCAATAATATCCGAAATACTTTATATAACTTTGAGAGTATTATTAAGGTCTTATCATAAAACCAACAATTATGTCACGTATTACATCCATTGAGCAATATCATCAAGAGTATAAACGAAGTATTGATCATCCAGAGGAATTTTGGGCCGAGCAGGCCGAGC
Source organism: Bacteroidota bacterium (assembly GCA_947449315.1). Classification (GTDB taxonomy): domain Bacteria; phylum Bacteroidota; class Bacteroidia; order 2-12-FULL-35-15; family 2-12-FULL-35-15; genus 2-12-FULL-35-15. Next base: position 146,979 of record CANFRC010000003.1, on the reverse strand, counting down.
AGTTTGTGTGGAAAAAGAAGTGGGATAGGGTATTGGATTGGAATTTTATAGACCCGAAAATTAATTGGTATATAGGAGGTAAATTAAACATAACAGAAAATTGTCTGGATAGACATTTGCCAGCGCGCGCCGATCAAATTGCCTATTATTGGGAACCAAATGATCCGGCTGAAAAAGCAGTTCAATTCACGTATAAACAATTGCACGAACAGGTTTGCAAATTCGCGAATGTGCTGAAAAAAAATGGTGCTAAAAAAGGCGACCGCATTTGTATCTATATGCCTATGGTTCCTGAACTTGTGATTGCATTGTTAGCGTGCGCAAGAATCGGTGCCATTCATTCGGTCGTTTTTGGCGGATTTTCAGCTTCAGCCCTTTCGAGCAGGATCCAGGATAGCGATTGCAAGATAGTAATTGCAACAGATGGTGCTTATCGCGCGGCAAAAGATATTCCAATGAAAGAGCTGGTTGATGAGGCGCTGGAAGTATGTCCTTCCGTAAGCAAAGTAATTGTGTTGGAGCGAACACAAACCAAGATAAAAATGGTAGCGGGCAGAGATGTATTTTGGAATGATGAAATGAAAAAGGTGAATTCTGACTGTGCAGCAGAACCTATGGATGCAGAAGATATGTTGTTTATTTTATACACATCTGGATCTACCGGAAAACCAAAAGGTGTTGTTCATACTTGCGGTGGTTATATGGTATATACGCATTATACATTCGAAAATGTTTTTCAATACCGAGACAACGAAGTGTTTTGGTGCACTGCTGATATTGGTTGGATAACAGGCCATTCTTATTGTGTGTATGCTCCACTTTTGGCTGGAGCTACTTCCGTAATTTTTGAAGGTGTTCCTACTTATCCCGATGCTAGCCGTTTCTGGCAGGTCATCGATAAATATAAAGTAAATATTTTTTATACAGCACCAACAGCAATACGAGCGCTTGAAGCCGCGGGACTAAATTTTGTGAACCCTTATCAATTAGATTCTTTAAGAGTGTTAGGAAGCGTGGGGGAGCCTATCAATGAAGAAGCTTGGAATTGGTATAATAAAAATATCGGTAAAGAAAAGTGTCCAATTGTTGACACGTGGTGGCAAACAGAGACGGGTGGAATGATGATCTCTCCAATTGCAGGTGTAACATTAACAAAACCAGGTTTTGCCACTTTGCCTCTTCCAGGAATACAACCCGTTCTTGTGGATGAAAAAGGAAATGAGATTTTTGGAAATGGTGTTGAAGGAAACTTGTGTATCAAATTTCCATGGCCTTCTATTATCCGCTCCACGTATGGTGATCATGAACGTTGCAAACAAAATTATTTTGTTACCTATCCTGGTTTATATTTTACTGGTGATGGCTGCAGACGCGATGAGAATGGTTATTACCGAATAACAGGGCGTGTAGATGATGTGATGAATGTAAGCGGACATCGCATCGGAACTGCCGAGGTAGAAAGTGCAATCAACATGCATGCAGATATTGTAGAGTCTGCTGTAGTTGCCTATCCACATGATATAAAAGGGCAAGGTATTTATGCTTTTGTTATCTGCACGAAAAAGAATAAGGATAAAGATGCATTACGAAAAGAAATTTTGGCGGAAGTAACCAAAGTAATCGGATCAATTGCCAAACCAGATAAGATTCAAATTGTAAGCGGTTTGCCAAAAACTAGAAGCGGTAAGATTATGCGCAGAATTCTAAGAAAAGTAGCTGAGGGCGAATTGACTAACTTGGGAGATACGTCTACGTTGCTCGATCCTGCTGTTGTTGACGAAATCAAGGCGGGTGCTCTCTGATCAGAGGTTGTAGTTGTTAAACATATAATTTTTGTTAAAACTTTTATAGTTCCTGAATTAGCCTTACCTTCGGTTTTCAAAATTTATGGCGTGTCCGACAGTATAGTTATCATACCTACCTACAATGAAAAGGAAAATGTAGAGCGAATGGTTCGCAAAGTATTTTCATTGCCTTTTTCTTTCCATTTATTGATTGTCGACGATGGTTCGCCCGATGGTACGGCAGACATCGTAAAACGATTAATGCAGGAATATCCCGGTCGTTTATTTATGGAAGAGCGTATAGGCAAACTAGGTCTTGGTACTGCATATATTCACGGTTTTAAATGGGCGCTTGCCAGTAAATATGAATATATTTTTGAAATGGATTGCGATTTCTCTCACAATCCCGATGACCTCATCCGATTAAGGGAAGCGTGTATGAATGGCGGAGATGTTGCTATAGGTTCACGTTACGTGAAAGATGGCAAGATATCCAATTGGCCCAAAGGGCGTGTATTGATGTCCTATTTTGCATCCGTTTATGTACGAATGGTCTTGTTCGTCCCAATACACGATACGACAGCAGGTTTTAAATGTTACAGAAGAAAAGTCTTGGAGCGAATCAATTTCGATGAAATAAAATTTGTTGGGTATGCTTTTCAGATTGAAATGAAATATACGGCCTACAAACTTGGATTTAAAGTGGTGGAAGTGCCTATAACCTTTACTGACAGAACCGAAGGGGTTTCGAAAATGAGTAAGGGGATTTTTAAAGAAGCATTTTGGGGTGTTCTTCGGATGCGTTTTAAAAAAATTAATTAAATCAAAAAATGAAAAAAGGATTTGTTCTCTCATTCCTCTTTTACCTTCTAATCAATTTTTCTTTTGGTCAGCAAATAAATGTTTCGAATTTAAAAAAGCACATTAAATATCTTGCAAGTGATAAGTTGAAAGGTAGAGCTACTGGCACTCAAAATGAGCTTACTGCAGCTAATTACATTCGTATTAACTTCAGTAATTTGAAGTTAGAAGCTAAGGGGAATCTTAACAGTTATTATTATTCATTTAAATTCAATACACCAAAAGATAAACAGGACACAATTGGTGGTGCTCCTGTTTCAGCAATTGATGTGGTCGGCTTTTTAAATAATGATGCGGAGAATACGATTGTGATCGGAGCACACTATGACCATCTAGGAATGGGATTCGATCATAATTCATTAGACCCCAATCCAGAAGGTAAGATTCATAATGGAGCAGACGATAATGCATCTGGCGTTGCCGGAGTGATAGAGTTGGCCAGATACTATTCAACGAATAAAGTAAGAGAGAAATATAATTTTTTGTTTATCTGTTTTTCAGGGGAGGAACTGGGATTATTTGGGTCGAAGAAGTATTGTGAAAATCCGACCATAGATCTTTCTAAAGTAGATTACATGATCAACATGGATATGATTGGCCGTTTGAATGATTCTACGAATAAAGTAATCGTATACGGGGTTGGTACATCTCCTGAATGGGTCTCTATGATAGATCATGTGCAATCGTCATTCACAATCAAGAAAGATAGCGCAGGAATAGGGCCTTCTGATCAAACCTCTTTTTATTTGAAAAACATTCCTGTGTTACATTTTTTTACTGGGCAACATTCCGACTATCATAAACCATCTGATGATGTGGCAAAAATTAATTTCATCGGAGAAAAAAAAGTGTTGGAATACATCATACAGATAATCGATAAAACATTGGAGCTGCCAAAACTAAAGTTTTTGGAAACAAGAAATACATCATCTGAACCCCGTAAATATAAGGTTACCATGGGCGTAATGCCGGATTATGCCTTTGATGGCAAAGGAATGCGAATTGATGGTGTAACAGAGGGTAAGCCTGCATATAAGGCGGGTGTAAAAAAAGGCGATGTGGTTCTGAAATTAGGTGAAACAAAGGTAGAAAGCACCAATGATTATATGAAAGCTTTAGGTGCAGTAAAAAAAGGGGATGTTGTTGAAATAATTATTTTAAGAGAGGAAAAAGAAATTAAACTGAACGTTACATTCTAATGAAAACACTAATCAAAAATGCAACCATTGTAAATGAAGGGAAAATTTTTCTTGGCAATGTGTTAATTGAAAATAGTATTATTTCTATCATCTCCGAAAACGAGATCGATGTGAAAGTGGATAAAGTGGTGGATGCTTCCGGCAACTATTTATTCCCGGGATGTATCGATGATCAAGTGCATTTTCGGGAACCCGGTTTAACACATAAAGGTGAATTGTATACCGAAGCAAAGGCTGCAGTAGCTGGAGGTGTTACGTCTTATATGGAAATGCCAAATACTGTTCCGAATGTTTTTACGCAAGAACTATTGGAAGAGAAATTTAAGCGCGCCTCAGAAGTATCGCTCTCCAATTATTCTTTTTTTATGGGTGCTTCCAACGATAATCTGGAAGAAGTTTTAAAAACTAATCCGAAAGATGTTTGTGGTGTAAAAGTATTCATGGGCTCTTCCACTGGAAATATGTTGGTGGATAAACGCGAGACATTAGAAGGGCTTTTTTCAAAATGCAAAATGTTGATCGCTACTCATTGTGAAGATGAGCAGATCATTCGGCACAATATGCAATTGTATCGTGAAAAATATGGTGAAGATGTTCCTGTAGAATGTCATCCGCTTATCCGCAGTGAAGAAGCTTGTTACAAGTCATCAGCATTGGCTGTAGAGCTTGCAAAAAAATACAATACCCGATTACATATTTTACATATTTCAACAGCAAAAGAATTGGAGCTGTTCGATAATAAAACGCCATTAAAGGAAAAACGAATTACGGCAGAAGCATGTATTCATCATCTTTGGTTCTCGGATGCAGATTATAAAACAAAAGGGAATTTCATCAAATGGAATCCTGCTGTAAAAAAAGCAAGTGACAGAGATGCGATACTAAAAGGTGTGTTGGAAAATAAGATCGATGTGGTTGCTACTGATCATGCACCGCATACTATTGAAGAAAAAAGTCATACTTATTTCAAAGCACCGTCTGGCGGACCATTGGTGCAGCATTCGTTGGTGGCTATGTTGGAGCTGCATCACCAAGGAAAAATATCGCTCGAAAAAATAGCGGAGAAAATGGCTCATGCTGTAGCAGATTGTTTTCAAATAGAGAAACGTGGTTATATCCGTGAAGGTTATTATGCAGATCTTGTTATTGTTGATCTGAATAGTTCGTGGACAGTAGAAAAGTCGAACATCTTGTATAAGTGTGGCTGGTCTCCATTTGAAGGATTTTTATTCCATTCGAAAGTCAAACAGACATTTGTGAATGGCAATTTGATCTATGATAATGGTAGTTTTCATGAATCAAAAAAAGGTGCGCGATTAACATTTGTTCGTTAACAAAAGTGTTTTATAGTTTATTCAATTTATAATTTTAATACTATTCAGCTTTGCTATATTCTATTGTAAAACCACATGTTATTTTTTCTTTAAATATCTTTTATAAATTAGATGTTAGAGGATTAGAGAAAATTCCTAGGGACAAACCCATTGTTTTTGCACCTAACCATAGTAATGGATTTGTTGATCCTGTGGTTGTTGCAATTTTTTCGCCTAAAAAAGTAAGGTTTTTTGCTCGTGGAGATGTTTTTAAAGGGAAGTTGGCCTTGTGGATACTGGATAAATTAAATATCAGCCCGATGTACCGAATGCAAGATGGATTTGCAGAGGTTAAGAAAAATGACAAATCATTTGAAGAATGCAAACAGTTATTGACAGACAATAAAACAATCTTAATTTTCCCGGAAGGTATTTGCATTCAGGAAAGACGACTTCAACCATTGAAGAAAGGTCTATCTCGAATAGTTTTTCAAACTTTAGAATCTTTTGATTTTAGTAAAGATGTAATTGTGATACCCATCGGTTTAAATTATTCTGATCCCAAAAGATTTCGCAGTAAATTATTTATTGAAATAGGTGATCCCCTTTCGGTGAGGCAATACGAAAGCATTTACAGAGATGATAAAGTAAAGGCAATCAATGATTTTACAAAAAAATTGGAAGTTGAAATGTCCAAATACATGGTGATTATCAAAAACCGAGAGAATGATAAGTTGATGGAAGGCATTGAAGAAATCTATATGAATCAATGGTTGAAAGATAAAAAAGTGGATGTAAATAAATTGTCGAATCAATACGAAGGAAGCAGGGAGATAGTAAACATGTTGAATTGCTTAGATGAGCGTAATCCTGAATTGGTGGCTTCATTAAGAGAAAAAGTTGCTGTGTATACAAAGAACCTGAATCGGCATAATCTGCGCGACCATTTGTTGCGAGAAGAGAGCATCAATAAAATGAATATTGGTACTTTTATCAAGGAATATATTATCATCTATTTAGGAATGCCACTTTATTTTATCGGTTTGTTGATGAATTACCTCCCATATTATTTGGCAAAAAAATATACAAATAAAAACATTAAGAAGAATGAGTTTAAGGCTTCTGTTTATGCCAATATATCGATGATGATGTGGGTAGTTTATTATTTCATTCAATTGACTCTAGTGGCATTGATCGTTCATAATTGGAAGGTGTTTTTTATCTACGCGATCATCGTTCCGCTTTCAACTAAATATGTGTTACAATTCTATCCTGTGATGAAGAAAATAGTTGGTCGTTGGCGATTATTGAGGATGGTAAGGAAAGATCGGGATACTGTTCAGCAATTAGTTTCTGAACGCGCTGCTATTATTGATGAATTAGAGTTAGCGAAGAAGGAATATCTTTCTTATTCAAAATAAATAGAAGTCTTACTATTTGCAGTATATATCAGATTCGTCAACGGAATATTTTTTGTCCAAATCGATATCATTAAACCCTTTTTTATTACCCCAAGAAAATAACCTTTCAAAAAAGGGCAACATTTTATTCGTTTTAATTTGTTCTAAAAAGTAAACTTCATGTTCTTTTTCTTTTATTCCCATTTCATACAATACCTTGTCGTGTTCTTTTATTCCCAACGAATGGAACATGTGCATCATTCTGAAATATTCGCATACGTTTCCACTTTCTAATCTTCCTGCAAAATAAAAGGGCATGAACCAACCAATTACATAACAACTTCCGGAGATGATCTTACCGATTACATGAAATCGGAATTCATAATATTTAGAAATTGGAACATTGTATTTTTGCATGATCAATAGTACATCTCTCCGATGGTTCCATTCATCGATTTCAATTTGATGGATCGCCTTTTTTTCCTCAGGCTTTTTTACTGCTCCTGCATGACCTTGATAAGCAAAAGCAGCGGCTTTTTCAGCGGAATATGCTTTTCTAAGTAAGTCGACCAATCCAGCGTGGTTGAGTTTCATATTTTTTTTTAAAATAAAATTTAAATCAGATCATGAATTACTTCTGCTTTATTTACCCCATCATATTGAATTATAATGTTCGAATCTATTTTTTCAATCGTGTTTTCTTTTTCAAATGCATTAAAATTGAACGGCAGAGGAAGAATTATATATCGGTACTTGTGATGATTCAATCGCTTCTCTTCAATAATTTTATTCTTTATTTGTCTTTCTACTTCTTCAATAAATAAAGTTTGTGGTTTTACTTTGTGGTGTAAATAATAATCTATCGCAATGAGTTGTTGTATAATAATATCTTCTTTGTAGCTCGTAGAAGCATATTCCGTAATAATTTCAAAAATATCATTTAAAGAAAACTTGTGGAGGTCTCTTTTGGATTCGAAATGCAATCCCAGTCCCAATAAGAAATCAAAAATAGAATAATTGGTAGTAATGTATTTTAGTGTGTTGGGTGCTCTTTTTTTGTTCCAATACACTTCTAATGAATGTTCCACCAAAGTGATTTTATGTAATTGCTCAGCAGATAAATAATTGCTTTCTATAATTTGATAGGGAGGATTAGGGTCGAATTTAAAACCATGCTGCTCGTATTTTTCACGGACGGGTGTGCCTTTTAAAAATTTTAAAAATCCTAGTTGTAATTCAGGTGCAAATAATTTAAATACTTCTTCGAAACTGAATTTAATGTCTTCCCATTGATCGAGGGGCAAACCAACAATCAAATCGAGGTGCATTTCGATTTTATCTGATAACTGTTGGATAATACCTTTTGTCTTTTCAAAGTTTTGTTTCCTACTGACTTCTAAATTTGCTTTTTGATTCACAGTTTGAATCCCTATTTCAAAACGGAACAACCCTTTCGGTACATTTTCATTAATGAATTTTATTATTTCGGGATGAACAATGTCTGCTGTGATTTCAAATTGAAAAACATTTCCTGGTTGATGATGTTTCAGAATAAATTTGAAAATATCAATTGTGAAGTCCTTCTTGATATTGAAAGTTCGGTCAAGAAATTTGATCGTTCTTCCATAGTTCATGAGATGTAATAAATTGGATTTTATATTTTCATCTGGTAAATAACGAACCTTGTTATCGAGACTGGCTAAGCAAAATTCACATTTGTAGGGACAGCCTCTGGAGGTTTCAATGTAACAAACTTTGTTGTATAACTCTTCCGATTTGTCGTTGATATATGGGTTGATGTTTGAAAAGTTTTTCAGTTCAAACATCGGAGCAGCTTTGTTTTCTGTCACAACACCCTCTTTTTTCCAAACTAAACCAGCGACGTTTTCAAGAGAAGGAAATGAATTTAGAAATTCAGTGAAAGGCGTTTCACCTTCTCCAACAATAATGTAATCGACCTGTTGAAGAGCAATTGTCTCCTTGTAATCATAACTAACTTCAGGTCCACCGAGCAGAATTTTACATTCAGGATTAAGCGCTTTGATCTTATTTGCAACTTCAAGTGTTGGTGTTATATTCCATATATAACAGCTGAAAGCAACAATTTCGAACTTGCTGCAATATTCAGCAATTTCATCTTTGTCTTCTTTGATTGTAAACTCTTTCCACTCTAACCCTTTATGTTCTTTGTTCAATTCGTATAACAAACGAATTGCAAGGTTCATGTGAATGTATTTGGCATTTAAAGTGGTTAGTAGTACTTGCATTATAGGTTGTAAAAGTTTTTTTTAATCTTTAACCCTGTTGAATTTTAAAGCTTTTAACATCCAATTAGGCAATGGTTTTGAAGCATCTCGTTTTCTGAGATCGAGGTACCAACCTATTTTTTTCATGATAGGTATTTTTTTTGTTTCAACAAATTCTATCAAAGCTCCATCCGGATCCTCAATATAACTGAAGTGGCCAGCGGCTTCTCCCATATCAAATTTTTCTCCACTATCCACGGTATACGGATGGCCTTTTTCTGCGCACAATTCTTTCATCGCTTTTTGATTGGTTATGTCAAAGCATAAATGAATGAAACCTTGATCTCCCCAGAATCGATTTTCAAATATTTTACGTGGAGTGCGTTCCAGTGTTTTGATCAATTCAATTTCACTTGTTCCTAGTAAATTAGAAAATGCACCCACTCTTGGCTTGCTGTGTTTTAATAAAACCCTACGTACTTTTGTTGTTCCGCTTGGTAAATTTTTCAGATCTTCAAAAACACCTTCTTTGTCGTATGCAACCGTGTCATACCCTAAAATATCAGAATAAAACTTTATAGATCTTTCAATATCGCTCACTCCAATCATCATTCCTGCTGGCCCACCTGTCAGCTGCGCTCCTGAGCCAAACCAGGAATCACTTTTTACGATTTGAAATAAATTTTTCCAGGGGTCGCGTAAATAAAATGTATCATTTCCTCCTGCATCTTTAGTTAATTCGCTTACGATAGTAGCATTTTTAGATTTCAAAAACTCATAAGAGCCCTTTACGTCGCTCGTTTTCATTCGCGCACAATAAAAACCAAGATCTCCGACTTGTATTTCAAAAGAACAAGGTTCGGGAACGCGGCTAGTATATTGCCAGATCTCAAAACCTCCGCCACCTTTCATGTTGATAGCTAAGATAGCATGTCGCTGATGTGGTTTGCCTCCTGTATAAGGCAACATCAGATTTGCTTCTGCAGCTTCTTCAAAAATTGGAATATCCATTCCAAAGTTCTGACGATACCATTTGAAAGCTGCATGTACATTTGGGATTCCTATTCCTACTTGCTGGATCCCCGCGATTGTTGGCTGACTCATAAATAAATTTGTAGTTATGTGTTTTAAAATAATAGTTTAGTATAACTGATGTGGCAATAATTTATTCCGGTTTTTGCTTTCGGATCAATTTAGAAAATAGTTTTGGGAATATTCGTTTTACCCAAAGTGCTCGTAATTCTTTGCCACCTATAAATAGTTCTTCCTTGTTGTTTTTTATTCCTTTTAAAATTTGTTTTGCACAAAATTCAGCGCTGACGCCATTTTTTTGGCTTTCATCCATTTTGTTATGTTTCCCACCATCGCTTGTAATGGCATTGACTGAAATATTTGTTTGTACTTTGCCCGGACAAACAATCAGAACGTTCACATTATCATGCTGGATCTCCATTCGTAAAGATTCAAAAAAGCCATGCAATGCATGTTTGGAAGCGGAATATGCAGAACGGAAAAAGAATCCGAATTTACCTGCAATACTGCTCATTGCAATGATATGTCCATGCCGCTGTTTTAGCATAAATGGCAATACACTTTTGGTGAGAGCAATGGTCCCGAAATAATTTACTTCCATTAATTTTCTGTCAATCTCGAGGGGCGTTTCCTTCGTAAGGGAACGTTGACTTATACCTCCATTGTTTATCAGAATATCAATTCGGCCAAATTGAGAGATCACTTGTTGCGTTAATTCGGCTGCTTTTGAAGTATCCGAAAGGTCCAATGGAAGAATGAATACATCAGCATCCTTTATCTTTAATGCGTTTCTGACCCGAAGTAATTCTTCTTTTCTGCGCGCTGATAGAACAAGTATAGCCCCTTCGTTTGCAAACGCATGAGCAAGTGCTTCACCTATTCCAGAGGATGCTCCAGTGATCCATACGACTTTATTTTTGTTTGAGCTCATGAAAATTGCATGAATGAATTTTAGTGTGGTAAATATAGTCAATTTGCGAACAAAATTGAAGCAGCCCCGACAGCAAGATACAATATCATTCCTTGATGTAAAGTAATTTGTTTTTGTATTAACTTTGTATTTGTTGAATATCGATTTTACTAATCTCTGAACTGAAATGCGCTATTTTCTTGTTTTGTTTTTTTCTGTTTTACTGTTTTCTTGTTCTCAGGATAAGACGCTTAGTATTCCTGATTCAGTTTTGTCGGAAGATAAAATGGCAGAAGTGATGGTTGATATCCATTTGCTAGAAGCAAGTCTGAACATTAGTATTTTAAGCAAAGATAAGGTTAGTAAAGATAATGTGAATCCAACAACAGATATTTTGAAACGTCATCATATCACTAAGCAACAGTATGATGAAAGTTTTTCGTTTTATTCACACAATCCTATGTTGCTAAGTGAAATGTATTTGAAAGTTTTGAATGAGTTAAGTAGAATGCAGGCGCAGGTGACAAATAGCAAAGAGTAGAGGTAGCCCTGATGAATTAAGTAGATTTCTTCAAAGTAAACGAAAAAACAGTTCCTGCACTTTCCGTGCTCATTACATTGATCGTTTGATTGTGAGCTTCAATGATATGTTTCACGATAGCTAATCCTAAGCCCGTCCCTCCTTGTTCACGTGACCTACTTTTGTCAACGCGGTAAAAACGTTCGAATAAACGAGGCAGATGTTCTTTCGCAATACCAATTCCGTTATCAGCAATTTCTACCATAATATTTTCACCAATGTCATAAAATCGGATCTTTGTTTCGCCGTATTCTTTGCCATATTTGACCGAATTTACGATTAGGTTTACAAGAACCTGTCGAACGCGGAAACGGTCGGCAAATATATAAACTGGTTTGTTGTCTTCCGGTAATGTTAAGATAATCCCTTTTGCAGTAGCTTTCATCTCTTGTGCTTCTGCCACATCTTTCGCCAAGGCTAAAATGTCAAATCGTTCAGGCTCTATTTGTAATTCCCCAGTCTCTAATTGTGAGATCGCTTCCAGATCATCAATGATGGTAATCATTCTGTCAACACTTTTTTCTGCACGCTCTAAATAATTTCTATTGATAGAAGGATCTTCAAGACCTCCATCTAATAGTGTCAAAACATATCCTTGGATATTGAAAATAGGTGTTTTTAATTCATGAGAAACATTTCCTAAAAATTCTTTACGATATACTTCCAACTTCTTTAATCGTTCAATCTCGTTTTTTCGATCATCAGCCCAAGCAACAATTTCTAGTTTCAGGTTATCAATATTGTTAGCAGAGTTCGTTGTAAGTTGTGATGGGTTGTCACCGTTTGCACGATAATTTTTTACTGTATCAAGTAGGCGCTCCATTTTTTTAAGAACAGAAAAATGGATACAAACAATAACTACAGAGGATGGAATAATGGATAGTAAAAAAATAAAAATAGCAGCTCTCCAATTGAAAAACTCTTGTGGTAAATAAACAAAAATGCCTGCTACAATTAATGCAGCAAGCACTACAGCAATAAGTATTAATAATAGTTTTGGCGAAATAGATTTCATTAAAATTTGATGGACCTTAGTTTAGTTCTATGACAAATCTAATTAAAAATCTGTTAAATCATGTTTTCAGTGAACTGTAAGTTCTTTTAAAATTCAAACTTATAACCAATTCCTTTAACTGTTTTAATAAAGTCTTCGCCTAGTTTTTCTCTTAATTTTCGAACATGTACATCAATTGTTCTATCTCCAACAACAACATCGCCACCCCATACACTATCTAAAATAACATCGCGTGTAAAAACCTTTCCTGGTTTAGAGGCAAGCAATGCAAGTAGTTCAAACTCTTTTTTTGGAAGGCTAATTTCTTTTCCATCTTTCACAACAACATAACGCTCGCGGTCAATCTTTATTCCACCCATGTCAACTTTGTCTGTCTTACTGGCATCGGAGGTCGCCCCTCTTCTTAGAAGTGCTTTGATTCGACTGATTAAAACTCTTGGTTTTATGGGCTTGTTGATATAATCATCTGCGCCAACATCAAATCCGGCAATTTGTGAGTAATCTTCACTGCGTGCTGTTAAAAAAGCAATCATCACATCCTTTAAGCCCGGTATTTCTCTGATTTCACGGCAGGTTTCAATGCCATCCATATCTGGCATCATTACGTCTAATATTATAAGATGAGGGTTTTCTTTTTTAGCAACTATTACTGCTTCTTTCCCATTATTAGCAGTGAATACATTGTAACCTTCTTTCTTAAGATTGTAGCTGAGAAATTCTAAAATATCCTCCTCATCATCTACCAATAAAATCTTATACTCGTTGTTATTCATTTTTTCATTTTTTAATTCTCAGTAAAGTACGTTATTAACCTTCATTTCAAAGTTAAATTCAGATTAATTTAACATTAACAAATGTTTGTATTTAGGCGCTTTAATTAACACTATTTTAATTTTTGTTTAACCCTATATTGACTTTATCGCAATTACTTTGTTTCCAAAATAAATCAAGAAAAAAATGAAATTAAAATTATTTACAACACTAGTAGTTGTTCTATTTACAAAGATAGTGTTTTCTCAAAATTCAAGCATAAAAGGGAAGATTATTGATAAACAAACTGGTGAAGCTCTTCCCGGTGCAATAGTTAAAATTGACGGAACTACAACTGGCTCTTTTTCTGATTTTGATGGTAATTACGAGATAAAAAATCTTGCTGCAGGTAATTATGATTTAATATTTTCATTCATTTCCTATAAAACGTTAATGGTTAAAAAAGTTAAATTGGAAGAAGGGAAACCCACAATTATTAACGTTTCAATTGAGCCAAATCTAAATGAAATAGCAGGTGTTGAGGTTGTAGAGGCAAAAGTAACAAACACCGAATCTGCCGTAGTTTTTGAAATGAAGAAGAGCAATAATATTGTTAGTGGAACATCTGCTGCACAGATTGCAAAAAGTCAGGACAGGGATGCAGCCGAAGTAGTTAAACGTATTCCTGGGGTTACAATAATTGAAAACAGGTTTATAATGGTTCGTGGACTTAGTGATCGTTATAACAGTGTTTGGATGAATGATGCTGGAGCTCCTAGTTCAGAAACAGATAAAAAGGCTTTTTCTTTCGATATACTACCAGCAGGATTAATAGATAGGGTTTTGATTTATAAAACACCTTCTCCCGAATTGCCTGGTGATTTTGCTGGTGGTATGGTTAAAATTTATACAAAGTCCGTTCCTGAAAAAGAAGAATTAATATTCAATTATCAGCTCTCTTATCGCGATGGCAGTACGTTCAAAGATTTTAATTCAAATGACGGGATTAAAAAAAATGTGTTAGGGTATAGTAATTATTACGATTTGAATACCGCAGCATTGCATCCTTATATTTCTAAAAATGATGTAGATAATAGTTCAGAGACCAAATCATTTAAAAATACTTGGGCAGTCAATACGACAAAAAGTAATCCTGATGAACGTTTTAATATAACCTATGGGGTTCCGATTAAGTTTAAAAAATTTAAATTAGGAAGTGTAAGTAATATTAATTACAGCAACGTAAATACAACTTATAATATTCAACGTCAAGATTGGGATAGCATTACAAAGGTCTATAATTATTCGGATGTGCAAAGTATTAACTCTGTTAAGGCAGGCTTTTTGGAAAATCTTTCATTTGTAAGTGCAAGACATCGGATCGATTTTCGTTCCATGTTTAATCAGATGGGTAGTCAGCAAGTAGTTGTTAGAAATAGTCTGTTGACAACAGCCCCTAATTTACGTGCTTATCAGGAAGGATATGAAAAAAAGAGAAACACTTTGATACAATTGACTGGTAAGCATTCTTCAAAAAAAGGGGGGACAGAATACACTTGGACGGGCGGGTATTCGATGACAAAAAAGGATACACCTGATCTTAGGAAAATAAGATATACGAAACAACAGATGGATCCCGATTCTTTGTATTATGCATCGGTTCCAAACGGTTCTGTCGATCCCAATATTGGTGGTCGATTCTTTTCAGGTATGAATGAAAAAGTATATAGTTTTAGCCATAACTTCAAGCAAAAAATAAAAATAAAAAATTATAATTTCGACTTCAATGTTGGTAATTATATTGAATATAAGAATAGATCTTTTGCAGCTCGCGTTTTGGGGTATACCATTGGCAATAATTTATTGTCTTTTAACTTAAAACATCTTCCGATTGATCAAATTTTTGCTGACGCGAATGTTGGTGTTCCAGGTGGATTTAGAATTGACGAAAGCACTTCTGCTTCTGATAAATATTCTGGCCAAAATAAACTTATTGCAAGTTATCTGACCTTAAATATGCCTATAGGTAAACATTTTAATGTTGTCGGAGGCGCTAGATATGAGTACAATGTGATGTCTTTACAAGGCCATATTAGTACCGATAGTATTAGCCCGAGTGTGACAACCAGATTTATTCTTCCTAGCTTAAACATTTCCTATAACATTAAGCCGGATACTTCAATTGTTCGATTTGCATGTGGTAAAACTTTAAATAGACCTGAATTCCGCGAATGGTCACCTTTTTATTTTTATGATTTTGATTTAAGCGCAGGTACTTATGGTTCCCTTTTTCCAAATGTACTTTTTCCACAAGGAACAATTTTAAAAGTTGCAGAAGTATTTAATTATGATTTACGATATGAATACTACCCTACACGAAGTGATTTTATTCAAATAGGTTTGTTTTATAAACAATTTATTAATCCTATCCAACAAGTAGTCCTTTCAGGAGGTTCCGACAGCAGAGCTTATACTTTTATTAATGCAGAATCGGCTTACTCCAGAGGAATAGAATTAGATGGTAGAAAAAATTTAGGTTTTATAGACCAAAAGTTTAAATTCAAACATGCCTTTTCAGATTTTAATATTGTTGCAAATGCATCTTTTATTCAAAGTGAAATGACAATGCCTGACAATGTTGATGCTCAGAGGAATAGTCCTTTACAAGGCCAATCTCCTTATGTTGTTAATGGAGGAATTTATTATCAGAATGATTCATCTTTTACACAAATGAGTGTTTTATATAATGTGTTTGGTTCTAGGATTGCTTCCCTTGGAACTACTGCTACTCCAAATATTGGGGAAATTTCTCGTAACACACTCGATCTGAATATTTCCCAAAAAATCACCAAATATTTTTGGCTAAGTTTTTCAATTCAAGACATATTTAATCAACCAATTGTTCTTGTTCAGGATACAAATAGAGATGGGAAATTTAAAAATGATGGAACCGACAAGGAAATGTTAAGTTATAAGAAAGGCAGATACTTTTCTTTCGGAATAAAATTCAAATTGTAAAATCAATTTTTTAACACATAATTAACAGATAGATAAAACTATTGCATACTTAGGATAACATCTCAAATATATTTTTGTCTTCGAATAAAGGGTAATACTGCTTCCCTCTAAAATACAGTAATTAAAATATATATATTAAAATGAAAAAAGAAAATTTACTTACTCTAAAAAAAATCCTGGCCTTGTTTATCTTGAGCTTGACGGGTATTTTGCATGCGAATGCACAGGCAACTGTGATCACATACGATGCATCAGTGAATGATAGTATTAGTACAAATACACACTGGACTGCTTGTAACCAATACTTAATTAAAGGTTGGATATATGTAACAAATGGTCACACTTTAACTATCGATCCAGGTACAGTTATTAAAGGTGACTTAGCAACAAAAGGGACCTTGATAGTAGAAAGAGGTGCGAAATTAATAGCACAAGGTACAGTAACTCAACCAATTGTTTTTACATCAAATCAACCTGCAGGTTCTAGAAGCTATGGTGATTGGGGTGGAGTTATTCTTTGTGGTAAAGCATATTGCAATTGGTATACTAGTCCAACCAACTATGGTGTTCACCAAGTTGAAGGTGGACCACGCTCATTGTATGGTGGTGGCGCAACACCTAATGCTCATGATAATTCAGGTGTTTTGTCATACGTTCGTATTGAATTTGGTGGTGTTGCATTTTCACCGAATAACGAGGTGAATGGATTGTCATTGTATTCAGTTGGTGATGGAACTCAATTAGATCATATCCAAGTTTCTTTTAGCGGCGATGACTCATTTGAATGGTTTGGTGGTACTGTAAATTCAAAATATTTAGTAGCGTATGCTGGTTGGGATGATGATTTTGATATGGATTGTGGGTATAAAGGAAAAAATCAGTATATGGTAGGCATTAGAGATCCTTTTGCTGCAGATCAGTCTGGTTCAAAAGGTTTCGAAGTAGATAGTTATCAATCTGGAACATATGGAACATCAGGTTCTCCAGGAGGTCTTACTGATACTACAGGTTTAACACGTCCTGTTTGTTCTAATGTTACTTTGATAGGACCACTTGTTAGTCCAACATCAACTTCTTTTGACCCTCAATATGTTTCTGCTGTTCATATTCGCAGAGGAGCAGCTTTAAGTTTAATGAACTCAATTGTTGCTGGATGGCCAGCTGGTATTTTATTCGATCAGTCATCTGCTTCTTATGGTTCTACAACAAGAAACTACAATATACTAGGTTCTGGTCCTGACTCTGTTGGTCAAATCAGAAATACTATTATTTGTGGTATTCCAACAACTTTGACTCCAACTAAAAAGGAGATGATGTTCGTAATAGACGGTGCTAGAAGTTTAACACCAACATCAGTTGAAGGTGATACAACGACAACTCTTCCTTTTAACCCATTTTCAGGACCATATAATTTTGAATTGGTTTCTTCTTACAAAAATGTTAATTATGCAACAGAACAAACGAGCGTTCGTTTAACGAATCCTTTCAGTTTAACGAATCCGAACTTAATACCATTGAGTTCTTCTCCTGTTGTTTTCCCTGTTGGAGCTCCAGCCGTAAAACCAAGTTTTACAAGCAGCAAATTACAAGGTTCATTTTTTGATCATACAGCATACGTTGGTGCATTTGGTAATACGGGATCAGTTTCCGATAATTGGATGTTAGGATGGTGTAATTTTGATTGTCAAAATACTGACTATAGCGGAACAGCTGCTCCATTAGCTACAATTACTCCAGCAGGATCTACAACAGTTTGTCCTACAGCCGCAGTTACTTTAAATGCGAACATTTCTGCAGGATATTCTTATCAGTGGCAGTTAGCTGGTGTTGATATTTCTGGTGCTGTTAGTTCATCATACAATGCTTTAACAGCAGGAGTTTATACTGTTGTTGTTACTTCTGGTGGATGCAGTGCAACTTCTTCACCAATAACAGTTACTCATTTCACAGCTCCTGTTGCTGCAATATCTGCTAGTGGTCCACTTGCTTTTTGTATTGGTAACTCAGTTGCTTTAACTGCAACTTCTGGTGCAACTTCTTACATGTGGTCAAATGGTTCAACAGCATCTTCTATTATTGCAACAGTAGGAGGTAACTATAATGTTACTGTAACTGATGCAAATGGATGTCAAGCAACTTCGGTTCCAACATTGGTAACTGTTAACCCTCTGCCTGCAGCACCAATTATTTCAGCTAGTGGCTCAACTTCTTTTTGCACAGGTAGTAACGTTACACTTAGTTCTTCAACTGGTTCGACCTATTTATGGAGTCCAGGTGGCGCAACAACTTCAAGTATTGTTGTAGGAAGCACTGGAAATTATTCAGTTACTATTAGTGATATTAATGGTTGTTCGGCAACTTCAACAGCTCAATCAGTAAATGTAAGTAGCGCTCCATTGCCTACAATTGCAGTTTCCGGTGGAACATCAATTTGCGCAGGTCAAACTACTACATTAACTGCTTCAACTTCCGATACTTATTTATGGAGTCCAGGTGGAGCAACAACACAAACTATTACCGTTTCAGCTTCAGGAAGTTATAATGTTATAACAACAAATGCTGTTGCTTGTAGCGGAGTAGGTACTTCAGCTAATACGCTAGTAACAGTTAATCCTGTTCCAACTGCTGCAGGTGCTGTAGCATCAACTTCTGGTTATGCAGTTACTTTTGCTAATACTTCAACTGGTGCTACTACATACACTTGGGACTTTGGAGATTTATCAAGTTCTTCTGCTTCAGCTCCAGTTCACACATATGCAACAAATGGTGCGTATACTGTAACTTTGATAGCTTCGAATGGAACATGTACTGATACAATTTCTTTTGTTGTAAACATGACTGTTGGAATAGCAGAAGCTTCTTCAGTAAATGGATTTAATGTATATCCAAATCCTGTAACTGATTTTGCAACAATTAATGTTAATTTAGAAATTGCTACTAAAGTAATTGTTAATGTTTATGACATTACTGGTAAGATGGTGATGAATTTATTCGATGCTCAAATGAGTGCAGGACAAAATTCTCTTCAAATTGATGCAAGTAAATTAAATGCAGGAATTTATTTTATTTCAATGCAATCAAAAACAGCTAATAAAACATTGAAGTTGGTAGTTTCAAAATAATTATTTTAAAGGTAAAATTACTAAGCACCTGCACATTTTTGTGCAGGTGCTTTTGTATTAAATATATTTAATTCATATAATCTTAACAATTAGAACGTATTCGCAACGTATCACTATCCTAATTTTGTAAAAAAATAACGAATGAATCCTGACAGAAAAATATTAATTGTTGATGATGAGCCAGATATATTGGAATTTCTTTCTTATAATTTCAGAAAAAAAGGGTTCATTGTAATAACTGCAAATAATGGAATTGAGGGTGTTACTTCTGCTAAAACAGATCTTCCCGAGGTCATTGTTTCTGATATTCTCATGCCTGAAATGGATGGGATAGAAATGTGTAAAGAGATAAGAAAAATTAGTGACCTACATCATACCCCTTTTATTTTTTTGACTGCCGTTAGTGATGATTACAAAGTTTTATATGCGATGTCATCTGGCGCCGACCAATATGCTTCTAAGCCTATTAAATTTGAGTATCTGCTCTCCATAGTCAATAAATTGATTGAAGAAAAAGCGGCTTAGATACTTCTTTCTGTTTACCATTTGGTAATATGAAGGCAATCTTATTTTTCGGTTTCAGAATAACTTTGTAAAAAATAGAACAACTAAAATTAAAAGATATGAAACACATGGAAAGTGTATTGTTGGTGTTTGATGATGCAAGAGAGTTAGATTTTATAGGAGAAAATTTGGCAGAGAATGGGTTTAAAGTTTTAAGATCGGTTAATTTGAATGATGCCTTTATGCTTGCAGAAAAAACAATCCCGAATTTAATTGTCGTGAATACAGTTGACTCTGAGCTTGATTTTCATGCATTCAGTAAAAAAATAAAAATCGAAACCTTGAAAGATGTCACCCTTTTAAGTCTGATTGAACTCGAAGCGTACATGAAGACTTCAAACACGGAACATATTGTTGTAAAGCCAGTTCGCCCTAAATTGTTGTTAAGTCTTATAAGAAGTGTTATGAATAATGAGGAAATAAATTGGTTGACTTGTTATCATTGATGTTCTTAACAAATCGTAAAATATTTCATATTAGATTAATTTATAAGTAACCATCTCCTAATATTCTTTTGTTAATTTTGTCACGAAAATTAAAATTAGAGTTTTTGATTAAGTGATTAACCTAAAAGAATTCTTGTTGTTTTAAAGAATACTCCTAAACCGCTTCATCGTATTGATTTTTTTAAACCAAAAAGCACACATGTGTAGTTCAAAATTTATTAGTATGAAGTTTTTTAATTCCTTCGGTATTAAAATCTATTTTTCTTTGTTTTGCATTTTGATGATCATTAATTCTGCTGTGGCACAAATACCTGCGAAATGTTTTGAAATTGAAAGTATTTTAGTCGATGCATGTAATGCAACCTCATTAGAACCAAATAATGAAATGGTTCGTTTTAGAGTTGGACCAAATCCTATCAGTATCGCAAATATTGGTATATACGGGCAGGGTGCAACTGGCCCTTATGTTCTTGATGCATGGCCAACCACGACTATTCCATGGTTAGGATTAATTCAAAATGCAACAACGGCTTCAGCGACAGCTGCTTTGCAAGCTACCGTTGTTGCCAGCTGTGGACGTTTGCTAGAGCCTCCGGGTGGAATTATTCCCCAAGGTGCGAATGTTTTGATGATTGCAAGTACTAATCCAAGTACAGTAGACAACTCATTTTCCACTTTAACAGATACTTTATATGTTGTATACCATAATGCTAATTATACTGTAACAACAGGGCATTTTAAAAATTGGGCTTCAGCATCAAGTACTCGTTCCTTCATATTAGCGAATACAGCAACGGGCTGCACGGATACTGCTACATATGATGTTTCTTTGTTAACAGGTATTAGTGGTGGCAATGGTGACCGCGTTGATTTTTCATGGCCCGGTGTTCAATTATATCTTAATAATGGTTGCAATGCTCCCTTTGTTCCAATTACTGCCGATGCAGGATCCGTTATTTCAGGTTGCGTTGGTTCACCAATAAATTTAGCAGGTACAGCAACTGGAAATTTTATAGGATTGGTTTGGCAAAGTGCGGGGAGCGGAACTTTTTCAGCTTCTAACTCTTTGACAACAACCTACACTCCTGCTTCTCCTGGAACGTATACAATTTCTTTTGGTGCAATTACTCCATGCCACGATACTGTATTTAGTGTATTGACTTTTACTGCTCTGTCAATTCCTTCTGCTTCGATTACAGCAAGTGGAAGCACAACAATTTGCGCTGGTGATTCTGTTATTCTTGCTGCATCTGGCGGTGATTCGTATTTGTGGAGCAATGGTGCAATTACACCTTCAATTACTGCATTTACCTCAGGAACATATATCCTCTCTGCAACAAATGGTTGTGGAACCGATACATCATCTATAATTGTGACAACAATTAATCCCCCTGCAGCTACAATTTCAGCAAGTGGACCTACAACTATTTGCGTTGGAGATAATGTTACGTTAAATGCTACAGGTTCTTCCTCCTATATTTGGTCAACTGGTGCGACAGGGAATTCAATCAATGTTTCCAATGCAGGAACTTATTTTGTTGTAGTAACTAATTCTTGTGGAACAGATACCGCTTCTTTACAGATAATGACCGATAGTGTAAATGCATTTTTTACCGGTGATACGTTTTCAGGCAACGGACCATTAACAGTTAATTTTGTGAATGCCAGTTCGTCAAATGCAATTACTTATTCGTGGACATTTGGTGATGGCAATACAAGTAATTCTTTTTCTCCTGCAAATACGTTTCAAACGCCAGGGGTTTATAATGTTACGCTAACAGTTACTAATTCGAATGGGTGTTCTGATACATATAGCATTCAAGTGACTGTTTTAGAAAATCCTTCTGTACTAATTATACCGAATGTATTTTCACCAAACAATGATGGTAATAACGATTTGTTTTTTGTTAAAGGTGCTGGATTAAAAGATTTTGATTGCGCTATATATGATAGATGGGGCTTGAAAGTAAATGAGTTGACTTCCATTTCTATGGGCTGGGATGGGCGGACGGAGGCAGGGAAAGTATGTAGTGATGGAACATACTATTATGTGATCAAGGCAACAGGATTCGACAATAAAGTTTACAATAAAACAGGTTTTGTTTTACTTACACGGTAATTAATATGATGATTTATTAAAATCAGAATAAAATTACAATAATATACCCCTCCTACATTTGTTTCAGAAATTACTATAAAAGATTTTTTATAGTATTGGCGAACATCCTACAAGAATTTTTTCACTCGAAAAAATAATCTGAAACCGCTTTTTAATTTCTAGTTATTTAATAAGTATACTTTATAAATACTAAAAATGAAAACCTTTAAAAGTGAATTCTTCATTCTGCTATTGTCGTTTTTTTTTACTCTAAATGCATCTGCTCAAAATTTTAATGCGGGGAATTTAATTGTCTGTCGAGTAGGAGATGGATCGGCAGCTGTCACCAGTGCTGCATGGAAGGTAACATTGGTTGAAATGACAACAGGTGGTTCTACAGTAGGGTTGAAGACGGTGGATTTGCCAACTGCAGTTTCTGGATCCAATCGAATATTAACACAAAGCGGTACAGCAGTATCAGAAGGAGATGTTACGTTATCAGCCGATTACAGATATGTGGTTTGTGCAGGGTATGATGCTCCTATTGGGACGCTTACAGTCGCATCAACAGGTACTTGGAATGGAACAATCGGACGTGTTGATACTGCAGGAGGAATAAATACGTCTACTTATTTTTCAAGAACATCTGGTCTTGCGTATTACCAAAATAATTTAAGATCCGCATGTACATCTGATGGATCTTCATTTTGGGGGTCTGGTACAGGAGGAAGTACTGGTGGTGTTAGGTATATTCCCCTAGGAACAGCAGGTGGGGCTGGTGCTGCAGTTAGTACTACTATCACAAACACAAGGGTTGTCAACATTTTTAATAATCAGCTGTATGTTTCTAGTCAGGCTGGTGCCTTTAGTTTATCGAAAGTAGGAACGGGTTTGCCAACAACAACAGGAAATACCATTTCTAATTTAAGCGGATTAGCAGCAGGAACGGATGATGCATATTCGTATGTTTTTTTTGATGTGAATGGGAATGGCACCCCCGACCTTCTCTATTATGCGGCTGGCAATGGAATAAACACAGCAAATTCAGGGATATATAAATACTCTTCATCCGATGAGGGTGTAACCTGGACTGCAAGAGGTAAGCTTCAAGGCTTAGCATCTTATTTTCCAAGAGGAATTACTGGAAGAAAAAATTGCAACGGATCTATTGATTTGTATTTCACTGTTGGGGCAAGTGGTGCAAGACCTACAAAAGTTTACTCCTTTACTGACAATGCTACTTATCTCTCAAACATCACCTCCAGCGGAAGCAATATAAATGCAGTCTCAGCTTTAATTTATACTGCTGCAACGAATTATGCTTTAGGAGGGATTTGTTTTACTCCCACAAGAGGCAATCTTTCTGTCAATTCGAATACTACAATAGCAGCAGGAAGTTACCAATCCATTAAAGTAAATTCAGGTACGCTCACACTCGGGGGAAATGTAACGGTCTCTGATTCTGTTATTGTAGGAAGTGGAGCAACATTGAATTGTGGTATTAATACTCTTTATGGAATGAAATTTATTCTTTCAGCTGGCGCTACTTTACGAATAGGTTCAGTTAATGGAATTACCAATTCTGCTTCTTCAGGAAATATTCAAACCTCCTGTCGTTCTTATAGTACAGCTGCTAATTATGAATATATAGGATCTAGCTCTCAAGTTACCGGTGATGGTTTGCCATCTACGATTAACAATTTCACTATAAACAATTCATCAGGTGTTACACTATCAAATGCTGTGAAGGTTGATGGTGTTGCTTCTTTTACTTCGGGCTTGTTGTCAACGACTTCAATAAATTTACTTACCATTTCTTCTTCAGGAAGTATAACCGGAGCTTCCAATAGTAGTTTTGCATCCGGTCCTGTTAGAAAGATAGGTAATTCAACTTTTATTTTTCCTGTTGGAAAGGGAGCGATATATGCACCAATTTCTATTTCAGCTCCTTCGTTGGTAACGGATCATTTTACTGCTGAGTACATGAATACTAACCCTCTTCTAACTTATGACAGTACACTGAAAGATGCAACAATAAATCAATTAAGTAATCGTGAATACTGGAACTTGGAAAGAACCAATGGGTCATCAAATGTAAGTGTAGGGCTTAGCTGGGAGTCTTCCAGAAGTCTTAATATAACCAATATGGCAGAAGTTGTGGTTGCACATTGGGATTTGAATTTGTCATCTCCAATATGGAAAGATTTAGGCAATTCCTCAACTAGTGGGTCTTTAAGTTCCGGCAGCGTAACAACATTGTCTGCTGTGAATTCATTTAGTCCTTTTACACTTGCCTTAATCAATTCAACGCAACCGACGCCAATTAACCTGCTTAGTTTTACGGCAGTTAATAATGGAAAAAATGATGTTGATTTAAAATGGCAAACAGCAACTGAAACTAATAATGATTTTTTTACTGTAGAGAGAAGCAATGATGGGATCAATTTTCAGCCAATTGAAACAGTCGATGGAGCTGGGAATAGTTCACAATTATTAAATTACTCAATCATTGATCATACGCCAGAATCTGGAGTATCCTATTATCGATTAAAGCAAACTGATTTTAATGGAGCGTTCTTTTATTCCGCTATTGTTTCTGTTTCTATGATTGATTTTTCTGAGACAACTTCAGTTAATATTTTCCCTAACCCAACCAATGGTATTATAAATGTTGAGTTTGAAAAAGTAGCTAGTAAGGGTGTTAATATTGAAATTGTAAACGTATTCGGGCAGCTAGTCTATTCGGATAGTAGAAGTGTTGATCGAAATCTTTCTATTGATCTTGCTTTTTTACAGAAAGGTATTTATATGTTGAAACTAAAGGCAGATGGTTATGTATATAATAAAAAGGTTGTTAAAAAATAATTAATTTAGAATTAGAACAACTTTTAAAAAAATATTTTCATGAAAAGGTAAATATTTTTTTTTACTTTTTTGGTTGATTGATTTCTTAAATCCTATTAATATATATTACATATAAATTATTAATCATTCCTTAATCATTCGTTAAAACTAGTATCAGAATGAAAGATTAATTTTGTCTTGTGATAATATTTAAATATCCTTATAATTCTTAATTAATGAAATATGAATTTATCATAATTCATTTTCTTTTTAAAGCAAAACGCTTTACAGTCACTCAGCCCTCTATATATTCCTTACGTTTCACTACTAAATATTTAAAACTATGAAAACAATATTGTTTTGGTTTCATGCACTTGTCTTGCGGCTATTCATGAAACAGCTCTCAGCACTATATTCTCCTTTTAAATCAAATAAGATTAATAAGGAGGCGCATTCATTAGTAATCTAATATGTAATTAAAATGAAGAAAAGAGAAGTAGAGTTAGTGGTAATTTCGGATGTTCACCTAGGAACGTATGGGTGTCATGCGAAAGAATTGTTGAAATATTTGAAAAGTATTAAACCAAAAATGTTAATATTAAATGGTGATATCATTGATATTTGGCAATTTAATAAACGCTATTGGCCAGCTACTCACATGCAAGTTATCAAGCATATTACAGGGCTAATAGCCAAGGGTGTGAAAGTGTATTATGTTACAGGAAACCACGATGAAATGTTAAGACGTTTTGTTGGTTTTAAAATGGGGTCGCTGAAAATTGTAAATAAAGTTGTTTTGAATATTGATGGACAGAAAACATGGATTTTTCATGGCGATGTATTTGATGTGACAATGAAGCATGCAAAATGGTTGGCGAAATTGGGGGCCATTGGTTACGATGCATTAATATTAATTAACAGAGGTGTGAATTTTATCTCTCAAAAAATGGGGAGAGGAAAGATATCGCTGTCTAAAAAAATAAAGAATAGTGTGAAAGGAGCAGTAAAATTTATTAATGATTTTGAACAGACTGCTGCAGATATAGGCATTTCAAACGAATATGATTTTGTTATATGTGGTCATATTCATCAGCCCGAAATAAGAGAAATGAAAAATGGGAAAGGTGTTATCACATATATGAATTCTGGAGACTGGATTGAAAACCTAACTTCATTGGAATATAATGAAGGTAATTGGAGCATATATAAATATCATGAAGACGCATTTGCACAAGCAATAGACTTGTCTCATAAAAATCATGCTACACCTAATAAAGTTCAATTGTTTGAGAATTT
Source organism: Bacteroidota bacterium (assembly GCA_947449315.1). GTDB lineage: Bacteria > Bacteroidota > Bacteroidia > 2-12-FULL-35-15 > 2-12-FULL-35-15 > 2-12-FULL-35-15. Next base: position 120,501 of record CANFRC010000003.1, on the reverse strand, counting down.
AGTAGAAGAGTTTAATTTGATGAAGCGTGCTTAACAAATTTTTTATATGAAAATATTATACGCTATACAAGGTACTGGAAATGGTCATTTAAGTCGTGCAAGAGATATTATTCCTATTCTTCAAAAGAAAGGAGAGGTAGACATATTAGTGAGTGGGATTCAAGCAGATGTAAGTTTGCCCTATGAAATTAAGTACAGGTTAAAAGGTTTGAGTTTTGTTTTTGGGAAAAAAGGAGGGATAGATATAGTAAGTACCTATTTAAAGATGGATATGCGTGAGCTATTAAAGGATATTGAAAAGGTTCCTATAGAAGCGTATGATTTGATAATTAATGATTTTGAACCTGTTACAGCTTGGGCTTGTAAACAAAAGGGATTGCAGTGCATAGCATTAAGTCACCAGAGTGCTGTGTTGGCAAAAAATGCTCCTAAGCCTAAAAAAAAAGATCCCCTTGGTAAATCGGTTTTAAAATATTATGCCCCTTCCACAGCTCAATACGGATTTCATTTTTCTAGTTTTGATAAAAATATTTTTACTCCAGTAATCAGGCAGGAAGTCAGGAAACTTTCTCCTGAAAACAAGCGTCATTATACTGTTTATTTGCCTGCCTACGATGATGAACGTTTGTTGAAAAATCTTAGAAAATTTAAATCTATTCAATGGGATGTTTTCAGTAAACACAACAAGAAAATTATTACAGAAGATAATATCACAATACAGCCAATTAACAATGATAGGTTTTTAAAAAGCATGGCAACAAGTGCAGGTGTTTTGTGTGGTGCAGGTTTTGAAACACCGGCTGAAGCAATGTTTTTGAAAAAGAAGTTGATGGTTATTCCTATGAAGACTCAGTTTGAACAACAATGTAATGCAGCAGCTTTAAAAGCAATGGGGGTGCCTGTAATAAAAAGTTTGAAAAAAAAATATCATCACATAATTAAAGATTGGTTGGAATACGGGAAAGTTGTTTCTGTAGATTATCCTGACACTACAGAACAGATTGTGAATATGGTTATAGCGAATCATTACAAAAAAAGGATATATATTCCAGATTTTGAATGGCAGGAATCATTAGCATCTGTTCGCATTTAAGTGATTGAAATAGATGTTTAATAAAAAACAATTTGGAGCTGAATTCAAGTGGGGCGTTTCTACGGCAGCTTATCAGATTGAAGGAGCCCACAATATAGATGACAAAGGTTTTTCTATTTGGGATACGTTTTCTAATCAAAATAAAAAAATTCTTGGTAATCATAATGGTAATCACGCGTGTGATTTTTATAATCGCCATGAAGATGATTTAAAACTAATTAAGTATTTAAATATTCCGAATTTTCGTTTTTCACTTTCTTGGCCAAGAATATTACCAAGTGGAATAGGTACAATAAATCAAAAAGGAGTTGATTTCTATGACCGACTGATTGATCATTCAATGGAGCTGGGAGTAACTCCATGGGTAACACTTTATCATTGGGACTTGCCGCAAATGATAGAAGATAAAGGTGGTTGGACAAACCGAGATGTTGTTAGTTGGTTTTCTGATTTCGTTGAAGTATGTGCCAATAAATTTGGTGACAGAGTAAATAATTGGATGATATTAAATGAGCCTATGGTGTTTACTGGTGCAGGATATTTTTTAGGTATTCATGCACCTGGACGAAAAGGCTTGAAGAATTTTATTCCTGCAGTTCATCATGCTGCTCTTTGTCAATCACTAGGAGCAAGAGTTCTAAAAAGCATTTGTCCAAATGCAAATGTGGGAACCACATTTTCTTGTTCACACCTCGAACCAAATACAAGTTCTGAAAAGGATAAATTGGCTACTAAAAGAGTAGATGCTCTAATTAATCGATTGTTTATAGAACCAAGTTTAGGCTTGGGTTATCCTACAGATGATCTGAAATTATTAGATAGGATTTATGATTATTTTCTTCCTGATGATGAAAAATTATTACCTTTTGATTTTGATTTTGTAGGACTTCAAAATTACACCCGTGAAATAGTCACCCATTCTTATTTTGTTCCACTGCTTCAGGCTAAATTAATTAAAGCAGATAAACGGAATGTGCCAATCACCTTAATGAATTGGGAAGTATATCCTGATGCGATGTATCAGACATTAAAAAAATTTGACCAATATTCCCAGATAAAAAAAATAATTGTCACAGAAAATGGCGCAGCCTTTCATGATGTTTTTTTTGATGGAAAAATTGAAGATGAGTTAAGAGCAAATTATTTAAAGGATCATATTCGGGAAGTTTTGAGGGCCAAAAATGATGGTATCAAAGTGGAAGGTTATTTTGTTTGGACTTTGCTAGATAATTTCGAATGGGCAGAAGGTTTTTATCCTCGTTTTGGAATAGTGCATACCAATTTTAAAACTCAAGAACGTACGATTAAAAAATCAGGTTATTGGTATAAAAACTTTTTGGATAATAAATAGAGGCTGAATAAAGTTTATCCTATATGTTACTTATGCGTGTTTTTTTCAATTAAAATATTTTGTTACACCTCTTCAAAATATGATAATGTAGAGGCAATGATTTTTATAATTTATTGAACAATAAATTCTTCTTTTTTTAATAGAATAAAAAATCTTTCACATTCAATCTTTTTACATATCCTTAATTTTTTTATTAACATACCTAACGTTTTATATACATCAGGGTTTCTTTCAATTTACAATTTTCGCTTATCCATAAGCATTGAATAATATTCTACTATCATTAAAATAAAATGTTCGCTTCATTTTTGTTGTAAACTAAATCGTATCAACAAATGAAGAAATCAAGTACAGAAATTGTATTGAATCGTATTTTGAATAAGAATAAGCCTTTATCGAGGGGAATTGAAATTCGATATGTTCTATTATTATTTATTAGTATAAATTTTACTTTATTTTCAAAAGCACAAACAGTATTATATGCTACAAATTTTGGCACTGTAGCGAATGTGAATCCAGTAGGTTGGACATTTTCCGGAGTAGATATGAATATTAGTACAAATACTACTTCATCTGGTTATGCTGGCGTTTCAGGTGGTGCTTATTTAGGAGAAGGAAATTCAGTAGCTTTTACAAACACATCAGGAATAGCTGAACCCTCTTCTCAAATTGGAATATCTACTGCCACATTTGTAGCGAATACAGTAGGATATAATACTATCACTATTTCTTTTGGAATGAGAAAATCTTCAGCTGGGTATAATGCAAATGCAACGTATGCTTTCGAATGGAGTTCAGATGGTAGCACTTATACACCTATTTCGTATACCGAAGCAACAGCAGGCGGTTGGGGCTTAGCATCAGGTTCTGGTTTAACCCTTCCATCAGGTGCAGACAATCAACCAACGTTATATTTACGTTGGACTTTTAACAGAACAGGGACTGCGTCAAATTATAAAATTGATGATTTTAGTGTTTCAGGGAATTCTTTAATTGTAAATAGCCTTCCAACAATTGTTATGAACGTTGCAACGACAAACAATTATTTAGATGGTGGGGTAATAGTTCCTCCAATTAGTCCTGCAGGAATAAGCGGTGTAATCAGTGATCCTTCAGATCCTGCTAGCACATATGGAATTGACTTTACTATTAATGATTTAGAAACTCCTGTGGGCAGTTTAATTTTAACCGCTGTAAGTGCTAATACCACTGTTGTTCCTAGTGCAAATATAATTTTAACAGGAAGTGGTGCATCAAGAAATTTGAAAATGACACCTGCTGCAGTTGGTTATTCTAACATTACTATTTCGGTCAATGATGGAACGGCATCTACTTCTTATGTTATATATTACGCTGCTTCAATTGCATCTACAACACCTGTAAATACTTTTTGGCATACAGGTATGTCAGATGCTTCCGATGCAATTGCTCAGGATGATAATTTTTATATGAGTGGTGATGATGAGTTGGATGTGCTGAATGTTTATTCCAGATCCGCATCCGGATTGCCACTCGCGTCCTTTAATTATGCATCATATTTATCTTTACCCGATCCTGTGAAACCCGAAGTTGATTTGGAAGCTGCAACAGTTAGTGTTGCAAATGCAAACAGGGTTTACTGGTTGGGCTCAATGAGTAATGGTTCGGCACCTTCCTTTAGTGATAAACCTAATCGTAATCGTATTTTTGCTACCACAACTTCTGGAGTAGGTGCTGCAACTTCTTTTTCTTTTGTTGGTTATTATGGAAATTTGAAAGCTGAATTAATTTCCTGGGGAGATGCAAACGGATATGACTTCACTTCAAGTGCAGCTATTGGAGTCGATTCAAAATCGGTTAACGGTTTTGCAGCAGAAGGAATGGTTTTCGCACCAGATAATACTACTTTATATATTGGTATGAGAGCGCCTTTGGTTCCAATGGCAACAAGAACAAAAGCTGTAATTGCGCCAATCATTAATTTTGAAACATGGTTCAATGGGGGTGCTCCTGCTAGTGCTGCAGTATTCGGTACTCCAATTGAACTTGATCTTGGTGGTAGAGGCTTTCGAGACTTGACAAGATTGTCTAATGGAACGTATGTAATTGTTGCAGGAAATTCAGGTAGCAGTCCTATCACGAGCGCTATTTTTAAGTGGACAGGTAACCCTTCTGATGCACCTATATTAGTTAGTACTTCAGCAGATGCTGTTTTGAATATGGAAGGTGTAATGCAAATAAATACTGGCGGTCATATTTCATTAAATGATTTACAAGTTATTACGGATGGAGGAAGTGAAATTCTTTATGCAGATGGAATGGAAGCAAAATCATTTTCAGACCTAAACCTTAGAAAATTCAGATCAGATAATTTAAATTCTATTGATCTTTGTATAACAAGTTTAGGAGATACAACAGCTGTTGCATGTAATAATTTTATGTGGCATGGAACTAATTATATTTCATCCGCAACTCCAACACATTTATATACTGCATTCTCAGGTTGCGATTCAATAGTGACATTACATTTAACTGTCAACCCATTGCCTTCCGCTACTGTATCAGTGGTCGGAACAACATCGTTTTGCTTAGGAGATTCAGTACTATTAACGTCATCTGTAGGTGCTTCTTACCAGTGGGTACTGAATGGTAGTATAATAGCCGGAGCAACATCAAACACTTATAATGCGCTACTTCCAGGAAATTACACTGTTCTTTTGAGCAATGGAACATGTAGTGCAACATCTGCAAATACATCAGTAATAGTTAATCCTCTTCCTTCTACACCCGTCATCACTCAAATTGGAGCTGTGTTAACATCTACTTCTGCTTCATCCTATCAATGGTATTTGAATGGAGTTGCAATTTCTGGAGCTACAGCGCAAAACTATACTGTAACAGCCAATGGAACCTATACCGTAGTTGTCTCAAATACATTTGGATGTGAATCCACATCAGCTCCTCTTATCATCACTACAACCGGAATTGCTGATGCTTCCAATAATAATATAATAAATGTATTTCCAAATCCATATAGTGAATCTACATCTATAGACATTGTACTTTCAGAAAATGCAAAAGTAATAGTTGAAGTATATTCCGTATTGGGTGAAAAAATCAAAACGCTCGTTTGCTCTGATCTTACTTCAGGAAAGCATAGTTTTTCTTTTGGTGCTAAGCAGTTAGGTTATTCATCGGGAATTTATTTTGTAAACGTGTCTATTAATAATGAAGTAAAAGTATTACGTATTATAGAGAAAGATTAAAATATTGTGTAGTATCGGATCCGCGACGATAAAAAAGCAGGAATCGTGTCCTGCTTTTTTGATTTATTAATGTAAAATTTACAATCTTAACACATCCTTCATGTAACCTTAAATTTTTGATTACTAGCATCTGACTTCTTCTTTTGTAGGTTTGCTTCATAAGATTACAAAAATGATAAAGAATATTTTCCTAGTTGCATTTGTTTTTATTTCTAGCATCACGCTTGCTGGAGATATTAGTAACGGTAAGGTAAAAGAAACCTCTCAGTTGATTTCAGGTAAAATAATTGATAAAAAAAGTGGCGAAGAAATTGCAGGGGCAGAAATAAAAATCAATGATAAAATTATCTTTTCAGATTTGAATGGTAATTTTTCAGCCATTGTTCCAAGTTCAAAAACAGAAGCATCTGTCACTTCCATTTCCTATAACGACACTAAAATTAACATTGATCCATATTCATACAACACAATCGTCGTTGAATTAGAGTCGAAATAGAATTATTAAAGTTCAGTAATAGGCCTTTGCATACCAACATGCAAAGGCTTTTCTTATTTTAGGGCTCGAAATTTTACGCCTTTCGTACGTTAATTTTACATTAACTTAACATTAAAAAATATTTATTGGTCGGTAAGCAAATTATTAAAACAATTATGATTTAATTTGCGTATAATTTATACAAACTTAAACTATAACGCTATGAAGAAAATAATTGTTTTGCTACTAGTAAGCTTTTCAATAGCTTCTGTTGCACCAGCTCAGGATATAATTTTGAAAGATGGTATTTATTTCGGTTTGAACGGAAATCTTTATTCCGGAACCTATTCAACTTATTATGAAAAGGGCAAAACTAAATCTACCTGCGATATTGTTGATGGTAAGCTAAATGGTAATGCTACCTATTATTATGAAAATGGGAATGTAATGGAAACAGGTGTTTTTGCGAGTAATGAAAAAAACGGTCAATGGCTACGTTGGGGTGAAAAAGGAAATAAAATAGCAGAAGCTTTTTATGCTACAGGTAAGAAAGATGGTACTTGGTTAACATGGGATGAGAAAGGCACGAAAAGGTATGAAATGTTTTATTCGATGGGGGAAAAAGTTGGAAAATGGTCGATGTGGGATGAGAATGGAAAATTGTTAAGTGAAAAAACCTTTAGTGCTATCTAAACGTGAGACATATAAAAAAATAGCCTTCAATTTATTGAAGGCTATTTTTTTTATATCTCTAAGCTATATCCGATTCCTTTTATGGTTTTAATATATTTATCGCCTAATTTTTCTCTTAATTTTCTGATATGAACATCAATGGTCCTGTTTTTTGAGAAAATTTCATATCCCCAAATCAGTTGGGAAATTTCCTTGCGAGTAAATACTTTTCTTGGAGCAGTAGATAGGAGCGATAACAATTCAAATTCTTTTCGAGGCAATACAATCTCAGCCCCTTCTAAAAATATCAAATAGCGCTCACGGTCAATAGACAAGCCAGTCATAGGTATCTTATCAGCTTCTATCTGATGGCTAGAATGTCTTTTTAAAAGTGCCTTCAGTCTGCTGACAAGAACCCTAGGCTTCACAGGTTTAATGATGTAATCATCCGCTCCTGCATTAAAAGCAGCTATTTGCGAATAATCTTCGTTACGTTCGGTATGGAAAACAATCAATGTATTTGCCAATTCAATATTGTGACGTAATTCAATACAAATGTCAATTCCATCCAATTCGGGCATTAATAGATCCAAAAGCACCAGTTCTGGAAGTTCTTTTTTTGCAATAGTGATAGCTTCGCGCGAATTGTTAGATGAAATTACTGAAAACCCTTCCTGCTTTAAAGCCGTTTCTGCTGTGGAAATCAGTTCCGTGTCGGTATCAATGATTAGTATTTTTAAATTAGGGTTGGTCATTTATTTTTTCTAATAAGTTGCTAAAGTAATTTTGCTATTCTTGTTTTACATTAAGTTAAGATTAACTTTACTTTAGGAAATCTCCTCATAATAATTTTGTTAAATTTGTAATCAAAACGATTCTCTATGGAAAAAGATGAAATAAACAGGAGCTATGAAAAGCTGTTGCATGGGAATAAAAAATGGGCAGCAGAAAAATTGCAAAAGGATCCAAATTATTTTAAAGGACTTTCGCTTGGACAAAATCCAGAATATCTTTGGATTGGTTGTTCGGATAGTCGTGTTCCAGCAAATGAGATTACAGGTACTAAATCGGGGGAAATATTTGTTCATAGGAACATTGCTAATGTTGTGGTTCATACCGATATGAATTTATTGAGCGTATTGTATTATGCTGTTGAAGTTTTGCATGTGAAACATGTAATCGTATGTGGGCATTATGGATGTGGCGGGGTGATCCTTGCTATGTCCAACAAGGACAATGGTTTTGCAAATAATTGGTTACGCAATATAAAAGAGGTTTATCAAAAAAACTCCAAAGAACTGGATGCCATTAAAGATATTCAGGCTCGAGAGAACAGGCTGGTTGAATTAAATGTTGTAGAGCAAGTACATAATCTTGCTAAAACAAAAATTGTTCAACAAGCATGGCAAAGAAGGGAATTGCAATTGCACGGGTGGGTATATGGTTTTGATGATGGGCTGATTAAAGACATGGAGGTGATGGTAGATGAAATCAGTGATCTGGAACCCATATTCAGATATGACCTATAATAATATTGATGTTTTATTTAAACCGATGAATCTTTTCATCGGTTTTTTTATTTTTTTTATTTTAAAAAGTTTACATAATCTTAACATTGAGGTAACAATTTGCTTTAATATCTGAAATACTTTTGCCTTAGTTAAAGTTATATTAACCTTCACATAATTACAATGAAACTAAAAAAGAACCTTTTATTAACGCTGATGGCGACAATTGTCTTCACAGGTTTAAGCTTTACTAAATTGTCGGCACAAGATGCCCAAGAAGAAGCTCCAATTGATACTATCGCAAGAAGTATTCATAAATTGCAAGATGACTTTGCAGCATTCAAAAAATTAAAAGTGTCAGGTTATATACAGGCACAATTTCAAGTAGCAGATTCTAATGGTGTTCCATCTTTTGCAGGTGGTAACTTCTCAACAAACGTAGATAAGCGTTTTTTAGTTAGAAGAGGTCGTATAAAATTCAATTATGATAATCGTTTAACGCAGTATATATTGCAATTTGATGCAAATCAAACAGAGATCCGTACGAAAGAGGCATATGTGAAAATTACGGAACCTTGGTTAGAGGCGGTTTCTTTGCAAATGGGTATTTTTGATGTTCCTTTTGGTTTTGAGGCTCCTCAGTCTTCAAGTGCTTTGGAATCCCCAGAACGTGGACGCATGTCACAAACATTGTTACCGAATGAAAATGACCTAGGTGCAATGGTGACATTCCAAATGCCAAAAACTTCAAAATTTAATTTTCTGAAATTTGAAGCTGGTGTTTTCAATGGAACAAACGGTAAGGGTAGTGATTTCGATTATCAAAAAGATTTCATTTCTCGTTTATCTGTTAGTAAAGCATCAAAATCCGAAAAAGTGAAATATGGTATAGGTGTTTCTTACTATGATGGTGGTATCCGTCAAGGAAATAATAAAGTATACGATGAAGTTGGTGTGCTATCAAATGGAAATACCGGTTTTATAATGAAAGATACTTCTTTGGGAAAACCTTCAGGGAAAATGGCAAGACGTAACTATATGGGTGCTGATGCTCAAGTGTCGTTCGACTTCCCATTCGGTATTACTACTCTTAAAGCTGAATATATTCAAGGTGTTCAACCTGGTACTGCTTCAACATCAACAAGTGCAGGTAGCGATCCGGGAACAGTTGATACGTATGTTAGAAATTTTAATGGTGCATACTTTTATTACATTCAAAATATTTTTCAAACAAAACATCAGATCGTTGTAAAATACGATTGGTATGATCCTAATACAAAAGTATCTGGAGACCAAATAGGGAAAAGTGTTCCTGCAACATATTCTGGTCAGCTTACTAAAACAGAATTGAAATACACTACTCTTGGAATCGGATATAACTATAAATGGGATAATAATGTAAAAATCACACTTTATTATGATATGGTTACAAATGAAAAAAGTGTGAACCTTACTAGTAAAGGTTACTGGAAAGATATTCCTGATAATGTATTTACCGTGCGTTTTCAGTATAAATTTTAATGGTGGTATTTATTTGATATATAGTTAAAATAAAAATAACAAGAAAACAAAGATTAATTAACGCAGTTGACGTTACATAAAATTAACTTTGTGAAATAAAAAATTAAAAAAATAAAATGAAATCAAAAACAATTTTGCTAGCATTAGCACTTTATACAAGTACTAGCTTTGCACAAAAATTAAAAGGTAGTGATACTGTATTGCCTCTTGCTCAGAAAGAAGCAGAGAGTTTCATGAAAACCAATAAAATGTCTAAAATTGCCGTAACAGGTGGTGGTTCTGGAGTAGGATTGGCTGCATTAGTCGATAATACTTCAGATATTGCAATGTCGTCTCGTAAAATTAAAATGGATGAGAAGATGAAATTGCAGGATGCCGGCAGAGCATACAAGGAAACAATTATCGCATATGATGCATTGTCAGTAATTGTAAATCCTGGAAATAAGGTTTCACAACTTACACGTGAACAATTAGAAGGGATCTATACCGGTAAGATCAATAATTGGAAAGATGTAGGCGGTGATGATCTGAAAATTGTTGTTTATTCTCGTGAATCTAGTTCTGGTACATTTGAATTCTTCAAAGATCATGTGATGAACAAAAAGAATTATGCTTCTTCAGTATTAAGTATGCCTGCAACTGGTGCAATTGTTCAGTCGGTTAGCCAAACAAAAGGCGCTATTGGATATGTTGGTTTAGCATATATGGATAAAGAGGTTAAAGCTTTGAAGGTTTCGTATGACAAAGGTAAAACCTATATTGCTCCTTCATTAGCAACAGCAAAAGATAAAACATATCCTGTTGTTCGTCCTTTATATTTTTACTATTTAACAACAGTTGAAAAATCAGTAAAACCCTTTATCGATTATATTCTAGCCGCTGAAGGTCAGAAAATTGTTGAACAAGTTGGATATGTTCCATTAACCAAATAAATTCAGTATCGTTTAGTTTAAAAGCGTCACGCAATTTTTGCGTGACGCTTTTTTTTAATTAACTCAATCATAACCTCATTTTAACCATTTTGTTACAGGCGGACTTTAGTTTTGCATAAATATAAAAATGTAAAAAATGAGTTTAAATCAAAAAATGATCACCATTCTCCTGTTTCCTCTTATAGGGTTAATGAGTTGTGGTAACGAAAAAAAAGAAACTGCAGAAACCAAACAAGTGCAGAAAGTCGTTATTACTTTAAAAGGGAGTGATACCGTTTTGCCACTAGGTCAAAAGGAAGCGGAAGATTTTATGAAAAAAGATTCAACTGCGTCTATTACTGTTGTTGGTGGAGGTTCTGGGGTTGGTATAACAGCCCTTGCCGATGGAACCACTGATATAGCAATGGCTTCCCGTGATTTGAAAACAGACGAGAAATTAAAATTTACTGAGGCAAAAAAGGATATTCAACAAATAACAATCGCATTTGATGCATTATCAGTAATTGTAAATCCCGAAAATAAGGTAATGCAACTAACTCGTGAACAATTAGAAAAAATTTATACCGGAGAAATTACTAACTGGAAAGATGTAGGAGGAGCAAATGAAAAGATTGTCGCCTATTCTCGGGAATCTAGCTCGGGAACGTATGAGTTTTTTAAAGATCATGTGCTAAGTAAAAAAAATTATGCAACAACTGTTTTGAGTATGCCAGCAACTGGGGCAATTGTTCAGTCGGTTAGTCAAACAAAAGGGGCAATAGGGTATGTGGGTTTAGCGTATGAAAGCATTGGTGTTAAATCACTTTCGGTATCTTATGACCAAGGGAAAACCTATGTTGCACCAAGTGTGTCTGCCGCTAAAGATAAATCGTATCCCATTTCCCGTCCTTTATATTATATGTATGAAATAGGTGCAGCATCTAAAGTGAAAGCTTTTATTGATTTTGCTCTTTCAGATGAAGGACAGAAAATTGTTGCGGAAATAGGCTATGTGCCTCTTAAATAATATTTGCATTCTCTTTATTTAATGGCTGTTCAGGTATTTATTAGCACAGCCATTTTTGTTTTGGTCACCCTATTTGTTAACATTAAGTTAACATAACCTTAACATTAATTATGGCACCCAAAAGGCCTTGCATTTTAACTTTGTCACTCATTAAAATTATTAAAGAATAAACTAGTTTGAAAACATTTTACAAGAAATTTTCCGAGAAATTTATTGAAGGTCTACTGATGTTGAGCGGAACGGTTACTAGTTTAACGGTTATTCTTATTGTAATATTTTTATTCAAAGAAGGACTAGGTGTTTTTGATAAAAAACCTGTTGAAGAAGGCTATGTTATTGCAATCAATAAAAATAATGCAATCAGGAAAATTACGTCGGCCGAGATCAAAAATATTTATGATCAAAAAATTACCCATTGGAATGAAGTAGGTGGAAAGCCAGATTCTATCGTTTTATTTCGCCTGGAAGATATTTCCAATTTTTATTCAGATGATGAGATAGGAGAAAATTTTGAAGGTCTTCCTAATTGTATCAATCGTTTGGTTGATAGTCTACCTAATATCATTGCATTTTTTCCTGAAAAATATTTGATAAAAGATTTTAAAGGCAAACAATTAGAAATTGATAAAATTAAATTAGCGGAATTTTTTGGCGGGAAAGAATGGCTTCCTACCGCGCAACCTTCTGCTCAGCTGGGAGTTTTGCCATTAATAATGGGAACTTTATGGGTGAGTTTAGGAGCTATTTTGCTTGCACTGCCTTTGGGCTTGGCTGCCGCCGTTTATATGAGCGAGATTGCTAAAGATAATGTTCGCAGGATTATGAAACCGTTGATTGAGTTGTTAGCAGGTATTCCATCAGTAGTTTATGGATTCTTTGGATTAGTAATCATTGTGCCACTTATTCAAAAAACATTTAATTTACCTGTAGGAGAAACCGGATTGGCAGGAAGTATCATTTTAGGAATCATGGCTTTGCCTACAATTATTACTATTTCAGAGGATGCGATGCGTAATACACCTCGTGCTATGAAAGAAGCAAGTTTAGCGTTGGGAGCAAGTAAATGGCAAACGATTTACAAAGTAGTTGTACCGTATTCTATTTCAGGAATAACAGCCGGAGCAATTTTAGGAATTGGAAGAGCAATTGGTGAAACAATGGCCGTATTGATGGTTACAGGAAATGCTGCAGTGATGCCTCACAGTATTTTAGAACCCGTTCGTACAATTCCTGCAACCATTGCTGCAGAATTAGGTGAAGCATCAAATGGTGGCTTGCATTATAAAGCTTTGTTTGCGTTGGGATGTATCTTATTCTTGATCACATTATTTATTAATCTTACTGTTGAATTTGTTACCAGCAGAAATAAGCATAACAAACACTAATGGATGTTATAGACGAAAATAAATTAGCGAAAAGTAAAAAACGCAAGCAAGCAATTGCTTTTTGGATATTTAGGATATTGAGTTATTCTGTTGTGGCAATCTTATTTATTATCCTTTCTTTTATTGTTATCAAAGGTATTTCCGTGATTAATTGGAATTTCATTTCTCAAATGCCGGAAGAAGGCATGACCAAAGGAGGGATTTATCCGGCAATAATTGGGACATTATGTTTAGTAGCAGGAAGTATGTTGTTTGCTTTCCCAATAGGAGTGATGGCAGCAATTTATATGAATGAATATGTGAAAGCTGGATTGATTAAAAAGATCATCAAACAAATGACAAATAATCTGGCAGGTATACCATCTATCGTTTTTGGTTTATTTGGTATGAGTTTATTTGTAAATAAATTAGGCTTCGGAGATTCAATTCTTGCAGGTTCTTTAACACTTGGTTTACTTGCATTGCCTGTTGTTATTCGCACCACGGAAGAATCTTTAAAAGCTGTTGAGGATACTTTTCGTCAAGCTAGTTTAGGACTAGGAGCAAGTAAATGGGAGACCACTCGAAAAGTCGTTTTGCCAATTGCTTTTCCAAATATAATCACAGGACTAATTCTTTCTATTGGTCGTGTTTCCGGAGAAACAGCACCTATCTTATTTACTGTTGCTGCTTATTTCTTACCAAAGCTCCCCACAAGTATTTTTGACCAGGCAATGGCTTTACCTTATCACTTGTACGTAATTTCTACCAGCGGAACAAATATTGAAGAGTCTCGTCCAATAGCTTATGGAACAGCATTGGTGCTTATTATAATCGTATTAATTGCCAATTTACTAGCAAATGCATTGCGAAAATATTTCGGTAAAAAAGTAAAAATGAACTAAGATGTATAAAATTGAATCCAAAAATGTTGACTTTTTTTATGGCAGCTCCCAAGCTTTAAAAAATATCAATATTGCCATTAAACCAAATACTGTAACAGCTTTGATCGGGCCATCAGGTTGTGGTAAGTCAACCTATTTACGATTGTTCAATCGTATGAATGATCTGATTGACAATACAAAAATTTCAGGTCAGATCTTAATTGATGGTGACGATATTTATGCAAAAGGTGTAAACGTAGATAGCCTTAGAAAAAAGGTGGGAATGGTTTTTCAAAAACCAAATCCTTTTCCAAAAACGATATTTGAAAATGTTGCATACGGATTGCGTGTAAATGGGATTTCGGATAAAAAAATTATTGAAGAGCGTGTTGAAACATCTATCAAACAGGTTGTATTGTGGGATGAAGTAAAAGATAAATTAAAAAAATCAGCGTTTGAATTATCTGGAGGTCAACAACAACGATTATGCATCGCTCGTGCTTTGGCAATTCAACCATCTATTATTTTGATGGATGAACCCACTTCAGCGTTAGATCCAATTTCAACCTCTAAAGTAGAAGAGTTGATCTATGAATTGAAAACAAAATACACCATTGTAATTGTAACGCATAATATGCAGCAAGCAGGTCGTGTAAGTGATACAACAGCATTCTTCTACATGGGTGAATTAATTGAATACGATAATACAAAGACTATCTTTACAAATCCGAAAATAGAACGAACTCAAAATTATATTACAGGAAGATTCGGATAAAATTGATGACAATCAATAAGTTTAAATTTTTTTACATTTTCAAATTTCCAAATTAACATGAGTCATTTAGATATCGAATTACAACAATTAAAGGCCGAAACAATAAAAATGTGGCAGCTTGTTAATTTACAGCTTACAAAAGGGAAAGAGTCTTTGTTGAAGCTAGATAAAGATTTGGCCCGCGAGGTTATTTTAAGTGAAAGACGTGTAAATGCGTATGAATTAAAATTGGATCGTGATTGTGAAAATATTTTTGCTTTGTTCAATCCGGTTGCTGTCGATCTTCGTTTTGTGCTGGCTGTATTAAAGATCAATAACAATTTAGAACGCACAGGAGATATTGTTGAAGGTATTGCAAAGTTTGTGCTGAATGTAGATAGTAACTTTGATACAAAATTATTAGAGATCACTCGTGTTGTAGAAATGTACGCTGCTGCAAATAATATGATGGAATGTGTGTTAGAAGCATTTGATAAAGAAGACACTTCATTGGCTAGGAAAGTATTTCAACAAGATGAATTGTTAGATGATATCAATGTAAAAGCAAATTCAATCATTGCAGATTACATTCGCAATCACCCCGATAATATCGATGCAACATTATACCTGTTGTCTATTATCCGTAAATTAGAACGAGTAGGAGATCAGGCAAAAAACATGGCAGAAGAGATCATTTTTTATATCGAAGCCAAAGTGTTAAAACATCGTTCTAAAGTAGATAAAAGCAAAGAGTAAATAATTTTACTCACAAAAAAAACGTTCTGCATATCCCAGAACGTTTTTTTTTGTGCGTTTTTTAAAAGATTATGGAACCACAATCTCATTTGTTGTAACCTTATTACTTACATGACCGGCCCTGTCCCTTAATGTAATCTCAAATTTCACCGTATGATGTCCTGGATAATAAATTGGTGCTGCCCTTAATTTTGCTCTAATTTCTCCGTCTAATGCTTTGTATTGCCCATCAGGAGTTAAGTTTGGAACTCTGTAAGAATAAAAAAGTGTATCCATGACTGCTGTTGTGTCAATTGCATCAAAAGGCTTAAAAATGCCATCTATATCCTTGTATAGGTATTTCATCTTCAAGTCATTCGGAGAAGATGTATCAGCGCTTAAAATTCCAATGTCGCCATCACCATCTTTAAATGCTACCAGACAATCTGCTGAATCTTGCCCGTGACTAATATATTCAGAGAATGTTATCACAGGTTCTGGCGGAAATGGATTTTCCTTAACACAAGCAGGTAAAAAAAAGATCCCGGCAACAGCGATTAGTAAAATATATCTGAAATCCTTCATGGCTTTTTAATGTGATAATAAAATTAATAATTAATTTTGCTAAAAGCAATGTTAAAACGCATAAAAGTGCATAATATTGCCATCGATAGCCTTTGGAACCTCTAGTTAGCAGTATTTTTAATATTAATTCCCCAGCCGAATTCAGGCAGGTTGCGCTGGACGTGTTTTACTTTCAAGCCCAAACGAATAAGGTCTACTCCAAATACCTTTCCGGACTTCGTGTCGTTCCTAACAATGTTACAGAGATAGAGCAAATCCCCTTTTTACCGATAGAATTCTTTAAAAGTCATACAGTCATCTCCGAGAAATATTCTGAAAGAGATATTCAAGAAGTATTTACTAGCAGTGGTACTTCAGGAATGGCCCAGAGTAAGCATTATGTAGCAGATCTTTCTATTTATCAGCAGAGTTATCAGAAAGCATTTGAATTATTTTATGGAAGTATTGATGAGTGCTGCATTTTAGCTTTGTTGCCTTCCTATTTGGAACGGGATGGGTCTTCTTTAATATATATGGCAGACGATCTGATCAAAAAAAGCAGACATCCTGATAGCGGTTTTTATCTTCATAATTCTGATGAATTAATTTCGAAAATAAAACAACTCGAATCAAAAAATCAAAAGACAATTTTATTGGGTGTCACTTATGCCTTGCTTGACCTGATAGAAAAGGAGACATTTCAGTTGAAAAAAACTATTGTCATGGAAACAGGAGGCATGAAAGGGAAACGCAAAGAAATGGTGAGAGAAGAATTGCATGCACTTTTATGTGAAGGCTTTGGTGTTGATGTGATTCATAGCGAGTATGGCATGACCGAACTATTATCACAGGCCTATTCAAAAGGGAAAGGTGTTTTTAAATGCCCGCCATGGATGAACGTAATTATAAGAGATACCAATGATCCACTTTCCATTTTACCTGCTACTCGAAGTGGAGGCATCAATATAATTGATCTGGCAAATATTAATTCTTGCAGTTTTATTGCTACTCAGGATCTTGGGAAAACCTTTCCTGATGGATCTTTTGAAGTTCTAGGTC
Organism: Bacteroidota bacterium; assembly: GCA_947449315.1. GTDB lineage: Bacteria > Bacteroidota > Bacteroidia > 2-12-FULL-35-15 > 2-12-FULL-35-15 > 2-12-FULL-35-15. The sequence continues at coordinate 103,338 of CANFRC010000003.1, read as the reverse complement.
GTTTTGACAATACAGATATCAGAGGCTGTAATTTGTTAGTCCAGTAATTTCGGTTCGCTTAAATTGCTTTGATTACAAAATAATTTTTCTTTCCTTTTTGGATCAACATATATTTATCATTGATCAATTGTTCTGAATTTATTTTCAATTCAAGATCTTCAATTTTATTTTTGTTTAGAGCCACTCCTCCTCCCTGAATCATTTTTCGTGCTTCTCCTTTAGATGGAAAAACTGCTGTTTTTTCAGCAAGGAAATCTATTATTGAAACTCCATGGTTGATTTCTATTCTTGAAACTTCAAATTGAGGAACGCCATCAAAAATATCTAAGAATAATTCTTCAGAAAGCCTTGCAAGGTCTTCTATGCTTCCATTAAATAAAATTTGAGATGCTTCTACTGCAGCATTGTAATCGTCTTCAGAGTGAACACGAATCGTGATGTCTTTTGCTAAAGCCTTTTGTAAGGCACGTAAATGAGGAGCTGCAGCATGTTCCGTTTCTAATTTTTCAATATCTTCTTTCGAAAATAAGGTGAAAATGCGAATGTATGTTTTTGCATCTTCATCACTTGCATTTAACCAAAATTGAAAAAATTTATAAGCTGAAGTTTTATTTTTATCTAGCCACACATTACCACCTTCTGTTTTCCCAAATTTAGTTCCGTCAGCTTTTTTAATAAGAGGTGTTGTCAATGCAAATGCTTCGCCACTGCCTTTTCTTCGAATCAATTCTGTCCCTGTTACAATGTTACCCCATTGATCGGAACCTCCCATTTGCAATTTTATTCCTTTGTTTTTCCACAAATAATAAAAATCGTATCCTTGCACCAATTGATAACTGAACTCTGTAAAGCTCATTCCATTTTCCAAGCGATTTTTTACCGAATCTTTTGCCATCATATAATTCACAGAAATATGTTTCCCCACATCTCTGATAAATTCTAAAAAACTAAATCCTTTAAACCAGTCATAATTGTTGACGATCTCAGCAGAATTGGCACCACAATTAAAATCTAAAAATTTCTCTAATTGTTTTTTCTGACAAGCAATATTGTGATTCAATGTTGTTTCATCCAATAAATTTCGTTCTGCAGATTTTCCAGAAGGATCACCAACCATTCCTGTTGCTCCACCCACCAAAGCCATTGGTTTATGTCCTGCTTGTTGAAAATGTAAAAGCGTCATAATTTGTACCATATTCCCAATTCCTAATGAATCAGAAGTAGGATCAAATCCGATATATCCAGTCACTTGCTCTTTATTTAATAAATCTTCTGTTCCAGGCATAATATCCTGTAACATTCCGCGCCATTTTAATTCTTCTACAAAATTTGTTTTCATTTTACTGCTTTTATTGTGACAAATATACTACAAATAGGTACAATTAAATGAGTAAATTTACAGCATGATTTTAGTAACAGGTGGAACAGGACTGGTGGGAACACACTTATTATACGACTTAGTTAGGTCGGGTAAAAAAGTGCGTGCTTTAAAACGTAATTCAAGTGATGTCTCCCATCTGAAGAAAGTTTTTTCCTATTATTCTAATGATTCAGAAAACTTGTTGAAAAACATTGAATGGATAAATGCCGATCTGTCGGATATTTTTTCTTTGTTAGAAGTGATGGATGGTGTTACTGAAGTATATCATTGTGCAGCTATGGTTTCTTTTGAAAAGAAACATGAAGCGGAAATGATGAAGGTGAATATTGTTGGAACAGCAAATATGGTAAATGCTGCTTTAGAGAAAGGGGTCAAAAAATTCTGTCATGTGAGTTCCATTGCTGCTATTGGTCGTGCCAAGAAAGGGGAGCTAACTTCTGAAGAAACATTTTGGAAATCATCGCCCGATAATTCGAATTATTCCATCAGTAAATATGGTGCTGAACGTGAAGTGTGGAGAGCTGCTGAAGAGGGACTAAATTGCATTATTGTAAATCCTTCTTTGATAATTGGTGGCGGAAATTGGACTCAAAGTAGTTCAAATATGTTCAGCAGCGGTTATACAGGATTAAAATTTTACTCATCGGGGGTGATGGGATTTGTTGATGTACGTGATGTTTCAAAATTGATGATCAGGTTGATGGAGAGCAACTATTCCAATCAGCGCTATTTATTGAACGCCGAAAATATATCCTTCAAAAAATACTTTGAAATTATGCATTTAGCTTTTGGTAAACCCCTACCAAGTATAAAAGCGGGTAAGTTTTTATCAGGTTTTGCCTGGAGAGCCGAAAAGATTAAAACAATGCTAACCGGCATGCCTCCATTAATAACAAAAGAAACATCCCGCTCCGCAAATAGCATTTCCTACTTTTCAAATGATAAAATTTTAAACGTATTCCCCGATTTTAAATTTATTTCAGTTGAACAATCTGTAAAAGATACCTGTAATCTTTATTTGAAAGATCTCGGGAAGTAATTAAGATAAGAGCAGATCAATCCTCTTTTCCAATTGATCCCCATTTTCAATAGTCTTAAACCCTGAATAATTTTCCGACATTTTCAATGCACTTGGCAGATCAAATTTATTTTGGGATTGAGAAAATGCAACCCCTTTTTTCATAACTAATCCAGCTAAATATTCCTGTTCCGTTTGTCCGGGTGTAGGAATAAAAATTGCTTTTTTATTTAATGTTGCAAGATCCATGATTGTTGAATAACCGGAACGGGCTAAAATAATTTTTGATTGCAACATCGCTTCTTGCATTTCCTGGCTTTGTAAATGAGGCGTTAGCGTTATCTTATCTATTGTTTCCGTTTTTGTTTCAGATGCCGCTTTTCCTAAAACGACGAGCGCTTTTAGATTAGATCCTTTTAATTGTTTCAGGATCAATTTCTCAAAAATACTGCGTTGTGGTTCCGGCCCCGAAATGATTGCCATTACATCATATCTCAATGAATTATTCGAATTGATAGCGCTATCGGGACTGAGGTGAAACCGTGATAATTTGCCAACAAAAAAAGTATTTTTCGGTAATTCATATGTGTGGGATAGATCGCCAGAAAGGTTGTTTTCTTCAATAACATCAGGGATCCAACATTCATCGTACTGCGAGATATAGTTTACTATTTTGGTGTGCAAAAAGCGTTCACCAAAAGGCGCTTTTATCATCAGCTGATGTGTGATAAAAATGCTTTTCACTTTTTTATTCCAACACCCATAACGATTGTCGGAAATAACAATGTCGATTGCATAATCGTTTATAATTTGTTCCAGTTTAGAATGTTCTTCTTTGATCCCTGTTAAAATTTTCGGAATGGATAACAGCATCTTAAAATTCATTGATCCTATTTTTGGATAGGTAATGTTATAGCCGCCTAACGGTATGAATGTAAGTGCTGGGAATTCTTTTTTCAAAAGGGCAAGTGGCCCTGCATCAGCTGCAACAAGAACTTCGGCATTTTTTTTTAACAATAAACGAATAATAGGGATGCATCGTGTGGCATGTCCCAATCCCCAATCAAGTGGACAAATTAATATTCGTTTATGCTTTTGCATTAATGCTTATTTTTGTAAAAATAATAATTAAACACCAAAGCACTGGTTTATAGTTTATGGCTAAAAGAAAATTAAAAAAATTTGCTGAAGTTTCTTCTTTTGATAATTGTTTCTTTCTTTCTTTTGAGCAAGCAAGAGATGGCGGATTGCCGCTGAAAGGCAAATGGAATAGCGATTATTTCAAAAATAATAACCCCATTGTGCTGGAACTGGGTTGTGGAAAAGGGGAGTATACTGTTGGATTAGCAAGACGTTTCCCGGATAAAAATTTTATAGGTGTCGATATAAAAGGAAACCGAATCTGGACGGGCGCAAAGACTGCTATTGAAGAAAAGAGGAATAATGTTGCGTTCATTCGCACCCGCATAGATTTTATTGATACCTGTTTTGCAGAAAATGAGGTGGATGAGATTTGGATCACATTTCCGGATCCTCAACCTCAAAAGACGCGTGTCCGCAATCGTTTAACAAATATGATGTTCATTACGCGCTATCAGAAAATATTGAAAGAGGGAGGGGTTGTTCATTTGAAAACGGATAATGAGCCATTTTATGAGTATACCAGAGAAGTAGTTACTGAAAACAACTTGGAGGTGTTAGATGGTACGAATGACCTGTATGCTGACACTTCACAGCGTGATGAAGCACTTACATCTATCAAGACCTATTACGAGAAAAAATTTTCTGATCTAGGATTCAAGATCTGTTATTTGAAGTTTAGAGTGTCCTAACAAATGGAAAAACACGAAGATTTTTTTCAAATGGTCTTTCAGGTGGCTAGATTGATTCCGAAAGGACGAGTGACCAGTTATGGTGCCATTGCCAAATATTTGGGCACTGCGCGTTCTTCGCGAATGGTGGGTTGGGCTATGAATGCGTCTCATTCTCAGAAAAAAAAAGTGCCAGCACATCGGGTGGTCAATAGAAATGGTGAATTAACGGGGAAACATCATTTTTCGACTCCTTTTTTAATGGAAGAATTATTAGGGAAAGAGGGCGTAATTGTTGTAAAAGACAAGATAAAAAACTTTGATCAACATTACTGGGATCCAATGAAAGAGCTGGAATTGTGAAAAAGTATACGCTTTAACCTATTTTATGGTATTTTTGCATCCTGAACAATAAAAATAAATTAATTACCTATGAAAATTTTACGTTTATATATTTTATATCGTTTGCCGATTATTATCCTTTTAATTGTTTTGGGTGTTATGTCTCAAATTCTGAATAAGGACTTAATCACTGCATGGATCTGTTACATTTTGGCATTTATTTCTTTGCTTCTTTATTTTATGATGGGAACAATGCGTTTGGTTCAGGAAGCGGTGTCGGAAGGCGATGTTGATCAAGCACTGGTATATATCAAAAAAATTAAATTCCCCCGTTTGTTATTAAAGCCAATTCGTTCGGGGTATTATATGTTACAAAGTAATCTTTCCTTAGCCTCTGATGATTTGACAACGGCAGAAACGAATATTCGTAAAAGTTTGAAAACCAAGTCATCTATTGTGGGGGATGTTCAGGGGACAAATCTTATGCAATTAGGTTTTATTCAGTTGAAACAAGGAAAAACAAAAGAAGCTCGTTTAACATTGATAGATGCTGTTAAGGCAGGTATACCTGATAAAGAAAGTATGGCTGCTGTGTATCTTCAATTGTGTTCAATTGAAATCCAACGAAAACAAAATAAAGTGGGGAAAGAGTATTTCAGAAAAGCGAAAGCATTGAAACCAAAATCGGAAGAGATTGTGAAGCAATTAACGATGATGGAAAAAAATATCGCCAGACTTCCAGGATAATCATAATTCTAACCTATGGGTACTAATTTTCATACTGGCACCGTAGTTCAATGGATAGAATAGAAGTTTCCTAAACTTTTGATCTCAGTTCGATTCTGAGCGGAGCCACATAAAAAAATGCACAGCAATTATTTGCTGTGCATTTTTTTTTATTGAGTAGCGCCTATAAATTCTGCATGAAGTAATCTGTTACTTTTTGGTAAAGGTGTTCTCTGTCTTTTCCCAATACATTGTGCTCATGTCCAGGATAAACAAAATAATCTACCTGTTTTCCTTTATCAACACACGTTTTTATGAAATTAATGCTGTTTTGCCAAACAACCACATTGTCTTGTGCACCATGAATGATCAGTAATTTTCCTTTTAAATTACTTACATAGTTCGATACTTTTGCTTCTTCGTATCCTTTCGGATTCGTTTGTGGTGTATCCATATAACGTTCGGTATACATAACTTCATAATAACTCCAGTCGATTACCGGACCGCCTGCCACTGCAGCTTTAAACACATCAGGGTAGCGTGTCATGATACTTGTTGTCATAAATCCACCGTAACTCCAGCCAAATAATCCCATCCTATTTCCATCAACATATTTTAAACTTTTTAAATAGTTGACGCCTACCATCTGGTCTTTCATCTCTATTGTTCCTAAGTGCTGGAAGGTAACTTGCTCAAAGGCCAACCCACGATTGGTACTTCCTCTGCCATCCATTGTGAACACCACATAACCATGTTCAGCCATGTATTGAAACCATAGGTCACCACCGCCATTCCAAGTGTTATTGATGAGTTGCACTCCTGGGCCATTATATAAATAATCTATCACCGGATACTTTTTTGTGGAATCGAAATCGATTGGTTTATAGATTCTGCAAAATAAGTCATCCCCATTTTCGCTTTTTAATTTTAATAATGTCATCTCTCCAAGCTTAAAATCTTTCAATGGGTTTTCTGCTTGTTTTATTATTTTTATTTTTTTTCCATTTATTGAATAAATCGAAGTTTCTCTTGGAGTGGTCGTGCTTTGAAAATTATCGATGATGTAGTTTTTGTTCGATGATAGCATTCCTGTATGTGTTCCATCACCGGATGTAATGCGAGTTGATACACCTGTTTTCAGATCAACACTGTAAAAATTTCTTGTGATGCCGCTTTCCGTTGTGGAAGTATAAAATGCTGTTTTACATTTTTGATCAAAGCCAGCGAAGTCGGTTACCATCCAATTTCCTTTTGTTAATTGAGTTATCAGTTTCCCATCGATGGAATATAAATATAAATGGTTGAACCCATCGCGTTCCGATTGCCAGATAAATTGATTTGGATTGTTCGTCAAAAATACCATCGGGTGCATCGGATGAACATATTTGTTATTTTTCTCTTCCAGAATAGTTTTTTCAAACAGACCTGTTAAAGTATTGTATGAATTTAATTTCACGTCATTCTGATCACGATTTAAAACAGCAATAAATACATGTTGTTCGTCTGGGCTCCATGCTATGTTTGTCAGATATTGATCTTTTGGTTCTCCTGTTTTTAGGAAAACAGTTTTGCCAGTGTTTACGTTGTAAATACCAACGGTAACTTCATGGCTTTTATCTCCTGCAAATGGATATTTAATCGTGTTGTTCTTTGCCGGACGAGCGCTCCAGTCAATGATCGGGTAATCAGTAACCATTGTTTGATCCATTTTGTAGAAAGCAAGCAGATTTCCGGTTGGCGACCAAAAGGTACCCTTTACAATTCCAAATTCTTCGCGGTGAACCGATTTCCCATTCACAATATTTTCATCTGCATCGTTGGTAACAATTAAATTGTTTTTGCCATCGAAAATAAAGAGGTTGTTATTAACTGTATAAGCAATGTAATTTGTTTTGTCCGAAACGTCTTTATTTTCAGCCTCTTCATTCATGTCAAGGACTACATCCACATGAATCTTTTTTGTCCCCGCATCGTAACTGAACTTTTTTGAATCAGCTTCAAATGTAAATTGTTTTTCATTTTTCCATTGAATGGAAGGGAATGATTGTATAGTTTTTTGTCCGGCTTCTGTAAGCGCTTCGTTTAGTTTTGATAATGATACGATTGTGGTCAGCGAATTATTTTTCGTACCTGATGTTACTAACACTTCCTGTGTTTCGTTGGATGTTACAAAAGAATAGTTATCACTTCCTTTCACCCACATTAATTGTTTTAGTTTTGCAGGGGCAAGTGTCGAACGCTGCTTTACAACAGCTTCTTCCATTGTTAATAGTTTTGTTTGTGCTGAGCTCAAGTGCCCTAAAACAAACGATCCAAAAATAAAAAGCGTGATTTTTTTCATGATGAGTAGGAAATAAAAATTGCACCCAAGAAACATTCCTGAATGCAATTATAAAGATATGATTTTTTTAGAAATTTACTTCACTGCCCCGCCATTTTCCATATCAGCTCTGGTAGGAGCTACAAAACTTAATTCCCCTTTACTGTTTTCCGCCATTAATATCATGCCTTGACTTTCAATTCCTTTGATTTTTCTGGGAGCAAGATTCACGAGAATTGAAACTTGTTGTCCGATAATATCTTCCGGTTTATAAGAACCTGCTATACCAGAAACAACAGTTCTCTTGTCAATACCTGTATCGATAAGAAGTTTTAGGAGCTTATCCGTTTTAGGGACTTTTTCTGCTACTATAATTGTACCAATACGAATGTCCATTTTGCTGAAATCATCAAATGAAGTTTCAGGTTTTGCTGGTTCTATGGCTGTATTCTCCACTTCATTCATCATTTTAGAATTTGCTAATTTTTGAACTTGTGCGACAATTGTTTCGTCTTCTACTTTTTCGAATAATAAAGCAGCAGTACTGATCTGATGGCCGGCTAATAAAAGGTCGGTACGTGTTGCGTCATTCCATTTAAATCCAGCGTTTAAATTCAGCATATTGCCCAATTTTGCCGATGTAAATGGTAGGAATGGTTCCATCAATACGGAAAGGTTCGCCGAGATTTGCAATGATAGATTCATGATCGTCTGTACTCTTTTCTCATCTGTTTTGATAAGTATCCACGGTTCATTGTCCGCTAAATATTTATTTCCTAAGCGAGCAAGATTCATTAATTCACCGAGTGCCTCTCGGAAACGATAGTGTTCAATGCTTGCAGCAATTTTTGCAGGGAATTTGCTTATTTCTTCTAGTAATAAAATATCTGATTTTGTGTATTCTGCTGCAACCGGCACTTTCCCATCGTAATATTTATGAGTCAATACGAGTGTTCGATTGATGAAATTTCCAAGAATGGCAACTAATTCATTGTTGTTTTTTGCTTGAAAATCTTTCCAAGTAAAGTCGTTATCTTTTGTCTCAGGAGCATTTGCACACAATGTGTAACGCAAAACGTCTTGTTTGTCCTTAAACTCTAATAGGTATTCATGCAACCAAACAGCCCAGTTACGTGATGTTGAAATTTTATCTCCTTCTAAATTTAAAAATTCATTCGCTGGTACGTTTTCTGGTAAGATGAAAGAACCTTCTGCCATCAACATAGCAGGGAAAATGATACAATGAAAGACAATATTATCTTTTCCGATAAAGTGGACCAATTTTGTTTCTTTATCTTTCCAATATAATTCCCAATCTTTTGTTAAGTCTTTTGTTGCGGAAATATATCCGATAGGAGCATCAAACCAAACATACAATACTTTTCCTTCTGCACCTTCCACTGGAACCTTTACGCCCCAATCCAAGTCGCGTGTCATTGCACGTGGTTGCAAACCTGCGTTTAACCAGCTTTTACATTGTCCATAAACATTGGTTTTCCAATCCTTATGTGAATCAATGAACGATTCAATTTGCGGTTGCATTTTATCCAAAGGCAAGAACCAATTTTTTGTGTTTTTTAAAACGGGCTTCTCACCTGATAACGTCGATTTTGGGTTAATAAGGTCGGTGGCGTTTAATGTACTTCCACATTTTTCACATTGATCTCCGTATGCATTTTCGTTGCTGCATTTCGGACATGTTCCTACAATGTATCTGTCTGCTAAAAACTGATTTGCTTTTTCATCAAAATATTGCTCCGTCACTTCTTCAACAAATACTTTTTTGTCATACAATGTTTTAAAGAACGCTGAAGCTGTTTCGTGATGTGTTTTTGAAGATGTACGTGAATAAATATCAAATGATACTCCGAATTCTTTGAATGCGTCACCCATCATTTTATGGTATTTATCTACGACCTGTTGCGGTGTAATGCCTTCTTTTTTTGCCTTGATAGTAATAGGGACTCCATGTTCATCAGATCCGCAAATGAATTTTACATCTTCTCCTTTGGAGCGCAAATAACGAACGTATATATCAGCAGGTAAGTAACAACCAGCCAAATGCCCAATATGAACAGGGCCATTTGCATATGGTAGTGCTGCGGTAACGGTATGTCTTTTAAATTTCATAAAATCTATTAATAATGTTCTGCCTAACAGGCAAAACAAAAATACGAATTAATCTTTGAGTAACTTCTTTTGCATAATATATGCGATGCTGGCGGCCCTGTTTTTTACTGTTTCAGTGTTTGCTCCAGAAAAATGCTCGTCAGCACTCTCCCATAATAGGCGCTGCCAGATCTTAAAATCATCCTTTTTTAATGGTAAGTGCATGTGCTGTTCCATCAAATTGGTACCATAAGAATGATCAGGAAATAAAGTAGCATTCCAAAAACTTTCAACACGTGGTAAATGCGCCTCCAAATTCAAATTTATAAAATGGTGCTTAATAGAGCTAACGAGTAGTTTATCATAAAAAGTTTTTAGTAGCTTTGTTACATCTGCAGGCGAAAGGATATCGTTTTTTGTCATGGTGACTTTTTACAAATATCCGATTACTTTTGTGATAATTAAAGTATAAAAAATGAATTTAATACAACCAGCTTTTTTAACTAAAGGCGATAAAATAGCCATTATTGCTTCTGCTCGAAAAGTGAGTAAAGATGAACTGCAGCCTGCTATCGAACTGCTTACTGGTTGGGGCCTGGAAGTAGTCTTGGGTTCAAACCTATTTAACCAGGAAAATCAATATGCAGGTTCTGATTCGGAGCGTGCATACGACCTGCAAATGATGTTTGATGACGAATCAATAAAGGCGGTTATTTGTGCTCGTGGTGGTTACGGAACAATGCGCATAATCGATAAAATTGATTTCACAAAATTTAAACAACATCCCAAATGGATGATCGGTTTCAGCGATGTTACTGTTTTACATTCTCATATCCATCAATTGGGAATTCAAACATTGCATGCAAAGATGCTATTGAATATTAATAAAAATAGTGAGTCTACAGAAACACTCAGAAAAGCCCTGTTTGGCGAGGCTTTGCATTATGAAGTTCAAGCACATTCATTAAATAGGAAAGGGTTTGCGAAAGGCGAATTAGTTGGAGGAAACCTTTCTTTATTATATGCGTTATCTGGAAGCGTTTCTGATATTGATACAGCTGGAAAAATTTTATTCCTTGAAGACCTGGATGAATATTTATATCATATAGATAGAATGATGATACATTTAAAACGTTCCGGAAAATTAGATCATTTGGCTGGTTTGGTTATAGGCGGAATGACAGATATGAAAGACAACGCAATCCCTTTTGGTAAAACGGCTGAAGAGATAATTTTAGAAGCTGTGAAAGAATTTAAGTATCCCATTTGTTTTAATTTTCCTGCCGGACATATTGATAGAAATCTTGCTTTGATTTTAGGGAAGCAGATGGAATTGTCAGTGAATGACGCTGCCACTATTTTAATTTAGAAAATCGGACATTAAAACAAATCCCCGTTACATTTCTGCAACGGGGATTTGTTTTGAATAGATTTGATATTTCGAATATAAAAAAAGTACTATTCGAAAATTATTTTCTTACTGTATTGTCTTCCTTCAACAGTGATATTCATAAAATAAATACCATTCACTAAATTGTCTCTGGTGAGTGTGTATTGATAGCTTTTTATGTTCTCCACATTTTTTACCTGACGTCCTAAAGCATCATATAAGGTAATAGCAACCGCTTTGCCGTTAAATGCAGAAAGGTCTATTGTTGCATTGTTGTAGGTTGGGTTGGGATAGATATTGAAATCAGCTTCCGCTGAAATGTCATCGATGCCAACAGATGGAGTTGCTGTATAGCTGCAATTAAGAGGGATGCCGCATGTGAAATGTTCTAAGAAATTGCGGCTAATTGTAATAGTAGAATCGTAATAAACAGCAGAAGCTACTTCCGGAACGTGATCTTGTCCGTACCATCTTTCCATGCAATTTACAATTCCAAGATTATTTGCTTGCGCCGCAACGGATGAACTTCCATCAACCTTTAATAATGGGTAAACACCACCAAGATAGATCAGTGCAGAACCATAAGGAACGGTGTTGTCATTTGTACCATGAAAACTTAAAACGGGAGTGTCACCAGGACTCATCCATGCTGTGTCACCTAGTGCACCGCAAATATTAATGATTGCATTCACTTTTGAAGAGTAACCTGGATTTCCACTGTTACCTTCTAATCCTCCATGCATTCCTGGTTGTCCGGTTGTGCTTCCAACTGTAACTCCTGTCGTATCAACATAATTTGGAAATTCAGCTAGCAGATCCATATACGCAATATGCAATGCTACAAAGCCTCCTGCAGAAACTCCTGCAAAGAAAATCTTGTTTGTGTCAATCTTGTATGTGTTGCCTCCAACAGCAGCATTTTTTCTGAAAAAGCGAACTGCTGCACGTCCATCATGCACGGCACGCATTACAGCTGCTCCTGCATCAGAAGAATCTACCGTATGAGCCCCTACAGGAAAATTGGTCATACCTATTCGGTATTCAATAGATGCCGCGACATATCCCAATCTTGCAAAATCTTTACACAAAGGAACTACATCTGTACCAGTTTTGCTTCCGCCTATAAAACTTCCACCGTGACACACAATCACCAATGCTCGGCTTGTAGAGGTATCTCCTCCGCCTGGACCAGTTGGTTGGTAAATATCCATTTTTAAGGATTGTGTAGTATTGTTGTATTTTAAATTACTTCCGTAAACAACATCCGAAGTAACGGATGGGGCTGATGGAAATATATAATCGTGGTAACGATTGTTTGCGCATTGCGCGCTCAGCTGAATGGAAGAAAGCAAAAGGAGAGCACTTCCAAGAAATAATAAGTAAGTTTTTTTCATTTGAATGATATTAGATTATGATTTTGTTAAAGATAATAAAGCTAAGTGAATAAAAAAAGTATTGGCAATTTTTTATTTATCACATGAAGTTATTTTGTTGTAAAAACTAAAATATATATTCAATACTTACTCCTGGAACTACCGCTTTTGTTTTGTAGGTTCCTGTAAATTGAGTTTCAATATTAGTATCTGTCCGTTTCATGCCCTCAATATATAACAAGGACGCATCAACATGAAAGTTTTTTGTAACATTAAAAGATACTCCAGTGGTTATGCCTATTTTATCACTATCCGGAGTTTCCGGAGTTAAGTATCCGGACTGTACCGGAGTCATATCGTAATAAGCCCCTGCTCTGAATGTCCATTTGTCATTTCGTTTATACTGAGTTCCAAGTCGGAAAATGAATGCACGTTTATACATTCTTGCGGAGTGTATGTCGGCTAATTTATCTGTATTATCTTTAAAGTCAATCAGTAAAGAGTCGTAAGATTGCCATCCTACATAATTAACATCAAGAGCAAATTTTAATTTACTATTTAAAACATATCCAAAGCCAAGAGTAGCATATTGAGGGAGTTTTAATTCGGTTGAAAAGGTGGTGCTTGGAAAATAGTTGGCTACTGCATCAGCAACAACAAAATCTGCACTGCCGCCTTTTACAGATACATTTACCTGAGAACGATAATCAATACCGATCGACAATTTTTCAGTGGCTTTAAAGTAAATCCCTGCATTAAATCCATAGCCACTTGCTTTGCCATTGAGTTTGCCTTCACCATAATTTCCTAACGAATCCTGGATAGGTACACCTTTTCGTAAACTGAAATCGCCTGTAGCATAAATAAACCCTAACCCAATACCAAGCTTATTTGATAATTTGTAGGAGATTGTTGGTTGAATAAAAATTGTTTTTAGATCAATTTCACGGATTAAAAACTGACCTTTCCAATCATCTGCCCATTGCACCTTGCTGCCAAAAGGAGTATATACTCCTAAGGCCACACTTAATTTCGGAGCTTTTTTGAATCGGATATTTCCATAAATGGTAAAGGGGGTACCTGTATGATTTTCTGTGTGTGCAACATATCTGCTTTGAGCATCCAAATAGGTCGTTCTCGGAATTATAAAACTGCTTCCAAAGGATAGTCCTCTCAGTGAATCTAAAAATGAAACAGCTCCCGGATTAAATAATATGCTCGCATTATCCAGGCATAAGCCTGTTCCTGCATGCCCCATCGCTGTTTGTTTCTGGCCTTGTAAATTAACCTGAAATCCACCTGCAAAAATGAGATTGGTAAAGGTAAAGCAAAGAATAATTAATACTGCAATTTTTTTCATGTATGGTAATTTATCCGTTTGTGTTTGAAATGGAAAGACTAAATTTTAATGTGTTTTTTTTCACTCTCTTTCTCTAAAGCGAAAATAATGAAATTATTAGACATTCGTATTTTTACTTGTCCGATAAACAATTATCCTTACATTTGTGTCATAGAAATGAAAAACAAAATGAATCAATCTAAACAAATAATTACATCTTGCTGTTATATGTATTGTATGTTCAACACCTATTTGGATTGATTTTTATAAATATATTAACATTACGTATTTAAAAGGTTTTTCCATTAATGGAAAAACCTTTTTGTTTTAAATTAACTTTGTAAAACAGTTTGAACCTTTATCAATCTTTGAGGTTCTTGATTTTAAATAATATGAGTTTAACAACAGAAATAAAAACAGATGTAGTCATCCTCTTTGCAGGCGATTCAGGCGATGGTATTCAATTGACCGGCTCTCAGTTTACAACGACTGCTGCATTGTATGGTAACGATATTAGTACCTTTCCTAATTTTCCTGCCGAAATTCGCGCTCCGCAAGGAACGATTGCGGGAGTTTCAGGATTTCAATTGCATTTTGGAAGTATTGAAATATTTACAGCTGGTGATGCATGTGATGTATTGGTTGTTATGAATGCGGCTGCTTTGAAAGCAAATATGAAGCAGCTGAAAGCCGGTGGAATTATCATTGCAAATACAGATGGCTTTGACCCTAAAAATTTAAAACTCGCAAAATACCCAGATGGAATAAATCCATTGAAGGATGGATCGTTGGAAAAATTTAAAGTTTACGAAATCGATATTACAAAGATCACACGCACTGCATTAGCTGATTCAGGTCTTGGCACAAAGGAGATGGATCGCTCGAAGAATATGTTTGTGTTGGGTTATATCTATTGGATGTACAATCGTTCTTTGGACAAGTCAATTGAATTTTTAAAAGAGCAATTCAAAAAACGTCCCGAATTAATTGATGCGAATATTAAGGTATTAAAAGCGGGATTTAATTATGGCGATACGGTGGAAGCACCAATGCATCGTTTTGAAGTGAAGCCGGCTCCTGTTTCAAAAGGAACCTATAGAAGCATAATGGGGAATCAGGCTTTAGCATTGGGTTTGATTGCTGCTGCAGAAAAATCAGGCTTGCCATTATTTTATGGAACCTATCCTATAACTCCAGCATCCGATATTTTGCATGAATTGTCAAAACATAAAAATTTTGGCGTAAAAACATTTCAGGCGGAAGATGAAATTGCCGCTATAACATCTGCTATTGGTGCATCATTTGGTGGCTCACTGGGTATCACTGCTTCATCAGGGCCAGGAATTGCTTTGAAAGGTGAAGCAATCGGTTTAGCATTGATGCTAGAATTGCCGCTTGTTATTGTAAATGTGCAACGCGGTGGCCCAAGTACTGGTTTACCTACTAAAACAGAACAAGCCGATCTTCTACAAGCCTTATATGGAAGAAATGGTGAATCACCCGTTCCTGTTATTGCTGCATACAACCCTTCTGACTGTTTTTACGGTGCTTTTGAAGCGTGTCGCTTAGCTTTAGAGTTTATGACTCCTGTTTTCCTTTTGACAGATGGTTATATTGCCAACGGTGCAGAACCTTGGAAATTCCCATCTGCAGCTGATTTACCAGAGCTGAAAGTTTCTTTTGCAAAAAATAATTTGAAAGAAGGCGAAGCATTTTTACCTTACAAACGCAACGAAAAATTGGCCCGTCCCTGGGCCATCCCCGGAACAAAAGGATTGGAGCATAGAATAGGAGGGATTGAGAAAGAAAATGAAACGGGGAATATTTCATATGATCCTGACAATCACGAATTGATGGTTAAATTGCGTCAGGAAAAAGTGGATAACATCGCTAATTATATTCCATTACAAGTGATTGATAATGGAAAGGAAAAAGGGAAGTTGTTGGTCTTGGGCTGGGGTTCCACTTATGGTTCAATTAAAACTGCAATAAAAGAAGCCATTGAAGAAGGGTATGATGTTTCTCATGCTCACGTGAAATACCTAAATCCTTTTCCAAAGAATTTAGGCGATATCCTGAAAAGCTTTGATAAAGTATTGATCCCCGAAATCAATAACGGTCAATTGATAAAAGTGATCAGAGATAAATTTTTTGTTGACGCTAAAGGATTAAATAAAATACAAGGAATGCCTTTTACATCACAAGAGTTAAAAAATAAAATTGTGGAGATGTTAAAATAATGGAAACAGCCGAAATAAAATTAACCCCTAAAGATTTTGTAACCGATCAGGAAGTACGTTGGTGCCCTGGCTGCGGAGACTATTCGATCCTAAAACAAGTTCAAACCGTAATGCCAGAGCTTGGCATTCCTCGTGAACAAATTGTTTTTGTTTCTGGCATTGGTTGCTCTTCCCGTTTTCCTTATTATATGGAAACGTTCGGGATGCATAGCATTCATGGTCGTGCTACCGCTATTGCTAGTGGATTAAAAGCCACCCGACCCGATCTTAGTGTTTGGATCGTTACCGGTGATGGTGATGCATTATCGATTGGTGGAAATCATTTGATTCATTTATTGCGCAGAAATTTTAATGTAAATGTGTTGATGTTCAATAATGAAATTTACGGATTAACAAAAGGTCAATATTCCCCAACTTCACCAGTAGGAAAAGTGGCGAAGTCCACACCAGTTGGTTCTGTTGATCATCCATTTAACCCTCTTGCATTGTGTTTAGGAGCAGATTCTACTTTTGTTGCACGCTCCATGGACCGCGACCCTATTCACTTACGTGAAATATTAAAGCGTGCTAATGGGCATAAAGGCACTTCTATGCTAGAGATCTACCAGAATTGTAATGTGTTTAATGATGGTGCTTTTGAAGTGTTTACTGAAAAAGGAACGAAGAAATTAAATACATTGATGGTTGAGAATGGTAAACCATTGGTCTTCGGTGAAAATGCGGATAAAGGAATTAAACTAGATGGATTTAAGCCAACGGTCGTTAATCTGTCAGATGTTTCTGCTAATGATCTTTGGATTCATGATGAAAAAGATCAGGTAAAGGCAAATATTTTGGTTCGATTTTTTGATATTCCATCCAATGAACATGCATTGCCTCGTCCTTTCGGAGTTTTTTATCAAGAAGAAAGATTCTGTTATGAAGATGAATTGAATGCGCAAATTACAGAAGCAATTGAAAGCAAGGGGAAAGGAAATTTGGATGATTTGATCAAGGGCAAAAACACATGGACCATCTAATTTAGAAACAGGTGGAATGCATCTTATACAAAAAAAACGTCACGCAATTTGCGTGACGTTTTTTTGTATAAAAATATAGAGGTCTTATTATCTAGCGCCTAGGCCTTCTGGACTACCAACACGAGTCATAGCACAACGGAAACCAATCCATGCTGTTGACTGACGTTGGTCAAGAAATCTTCTTGTTCCCGGAACCATCCAATATGCACGGTCTTTCCAAGAACCACCTTTATAAACACGAGCCTTATCGTTGATCATAGAAGTGTTACCATATTCGTACATTCCACTTGATTCAGGTTTTCCACTTGCAGGATCGTAATTTTCTGTCCAAGTGCCACCGTTTAATCCAACTGCCTGTGATTGAACATCACCATCTAAATAGTTGATGTTATCAGCGTATTTATAGTTTCTTCTTTCATCTAGGTTGTCATCTGGAATTGCAATACTTACATCTCTCCAACGAACTTGACCAGGCATACTAATAATATTACTATCAGCATCATATCTGATAGTGTCATCGATCATGATAGCATTGTTATCAGCAGGGTCACGTAATTGTGTTTTGAATACATTTCCACGGAAAGGACGGAAGTCCGATTTATCTTCTGGAGAAAGAGGACGGTATACATCCATGACCCACTCAGAAACGTTACCAGCCATATTATACAAACCGAAGTCATTTGGCCAATAAGAAAATACAGGAGTTGTGATATCCCCGGCATCATTAAGTCTTCCAGCATTACCCATCATATCACCATTACTTCTTTGGTAGTTCGCCAACATCTGACCTAAATATTGATCATCAGGATTACGTGTGCCGTGACCATTCCAAGGATACAATCTTCTGTCTGTGATACGTTCACCAATAGTATTACCAATCAAGCCGTAAGCAGCATATTCCCACTCAGCTTCTGTCGGTAGTCTGTAACGAGGTAAAAAGATACCATCTTCCATTCGAACTAAACGGTCACCACCATTAGGATCTAAGTTTGGGATAGGGTTTTTTACAGTTCCTGTCCATTTACCTGCAAGGTATTGGTCAGTATTGAAATAGTCATTTTCAGTTGGAGTAGGAGCATAATCAACAATTCCTTCACGAACTAAGATGAATTCATTTACACGGTCAGTTCTCCAAGCACAAAAGTCTGATGCTTGTAACCAGTTAACACCTACAACAGGGTAATCTCTGTAAGAAGGGTGACGTAAATAATACTCCACATATGGCTCATTGTATGCCAAACGGTCGCGCCAAACTAAAGTATCGGGCATCGCCTTTTTTACAACATCATAAAAGTTTGCAGAAAATACACGAGAGGTCCAATGTAAATATTCTAAGTAATCTAAATTACGAACCTCCGTTTGATCCATATAGAAAGAAGATACAGAAACCCTTCTCGGAATTGAATTCCAATCATACGTAACATCTTGTTCAGCTCTTCCCATTGTAAATGTACCCCCTTCAACCAAAATCAATCCTGGTCCTGTTTCTTGTTCTTCGTATGGACCAACTTCAAAACCCCCGTTCTTAGGTTCGTTATATTCCCAAGCTGTAACAGGAGATCTCTCTTTGCTACAAGAAGAAGCTAAGGTTATAATTCCTGCTATCGCGATTAGTTTGCTTGATACTTTTTTCATTGTTCTCGTTTTGGTTTGTATTATATCACTATTCCTAATAAAAACTATGTTTTAGGTTTTTAATTGTATGAATAAATTATTTTTAGAATGATGGACAGTTAACTGTTCTGAATTTTTTCTTTTTAGGTCTGCACTCGAATTGCAATGAAAAGGAGATTTCATGCGAACCAGCGGTTGCATTAGTAAGTTTAGAAACGGTTAAGTCATAGCTGTAACCAACCTTAAAGAAGTGCTGCTGGAAACCGATCAATGCAATAAATGAATCTTGGTTACGATACCATAACCCCCCAACAATAGCGCCTCTTACAACATATAAACCTAAGTTAAGCTGTTGGAAATCTTGTTGTCTTTGATACAGGACATTGGGTGAAATGAAGATTTCGTTTCCTTTATCACCTATAGGTAATACAGCTCCGGCATGAGCAGTAATCTTCATAGGAAGTTTACTTACCCCAATAAATCCTTCATCAGGCTGAGTTAAATGGTGAAAAGCAGCACCAAAGAAATATCGTTTGCTATATCCTAAGATACCTGCTGAAATATCGATATTTGATTTTTTTGAAAGTGCAGTTAATTCTTTTGTGTCATAAACGAATCCTCTTCGTTCATCAATCATATCACCGAAAGTCAATTTGCTCCAATCTATACTCTTTTGAAAGTAAGTAGCCTGGAAACCAAATTTCATAGAGAATTCTCTACTAATGTTTAACTGGTAAGAATACAATGCAGAAGCATTGGTCGTTGTTAAAGTCCCTTGACCAGCTTTGTCATTTGTAACCAAAAGACCTAACCCACCAGCCAATTTATCAAAATGTTGATCGTAAGATGCAGAATAGGTAATATAGGTTCCAGAAATGTTTGGCCATTGATTACGGTAATTCAAGCAAATTCTCGGACAACGAGCTGAACCAGCAAAAGCAGGGTTGAGATAGAGGGGGTTGGCGTAGAATTGAGTAAACTCAGGGTCTTGAGCGAATAATTTTTCGCTCGATCCAAGTGAAAATACTACTAATAAAATTAAAACAATACGTTTTAACATAATTATTCCGATCTTAATTGAACACAATTATACATAAAATATCGACAAATGTTTCATTCAGGAAGCATTATTTTTATTTTTAGAGGCAATAATCCTTCAAAAAATCCGTTAGCTAGCCGGAATACGAATCATACGATATACAAATTTATGTAAAAAAATCTTTACTTACAACATTTAAATGCTCACTTTTAACTAAATTTGAAATCTAATCGATTAATTCTATGCGTGTTTCTTTCGTCTTTGCCTTCTTTTTCCTTTTTAATCCATACCTATTTGCGCAAAACAAAGAAGGGACTAGGCAAAATCCCCCTACATATACTATTTCTTGGCTACAGCCTGGTGAAGTAAAACCTTCTGTTGACGAGACTCAGAAATTTTTGAATTTTACAGGAGCGCAATTTGAATTCGAAGACGGTTTTTTGCCTAGGTTTATTCAAAAGGTTGAGCTTGGTCAGAATGATGAGCGTTTTACAACAAGTTTGGTTAATACTGTTTTTCTGCCATTATCTGCTCAGGAGATTGCAGTTTTGAAAAACCCTTCAAAAGTTCCGAGTGAAATAAAAATAGCGTCTACGATTTCTATTTCCAAAAAAAAGAAATTCGGGTTGGTGTCATTTATTCCTGTAAGAAAAAATCCACTATCTGGAGTTTTTGAGAAATTAGTTTCCTTTGATTTAAAAACGGTTGCAACAGCTTCTGAAAGGGTTTCTTCCACAACGCATCGATCGTATGCTCTAAATTCTGTTCTTCAAACAGGTAATTGGTACAAAATAGCTCTAGCAACGGATGGGGTTTATAAATTATCATATTCTTTTTTTCAAAATCTTGGTTATGATCTGTCTACTTTAAATCCTTCAAATGTTAGGGTTTATGGAAACGGAGGCGGAATGTTGCCTGAATTGAATTCGGCACCCAGAAAAGACGATCTTGTCGAAAATGCAATTTCATTTCAGGATTTAAACAGTGACGGTGTTTTTGATGCTTCCGATTACTTTTTGTTTTACGGAAAAGGTCCGAATACTTGGGCGTATGATACAACTGCTTGCACTAAATTTACTCACACCTTGAATTTATATTCTGATTCATCGTACTATTTTATTACTACTGATTTGGGTGCAGGCAAGCGTATACAAAATCAGGCTTCTTCATTGCTGTCGGTAACAAATAGTGTTTCTACTTTCGACGATTACGCTTTTCATGAAAATGACAACATTAATTTTATAAAATCAGGAAGAAAATGGTATGGTGAATATTTTGATAATATAGCTTCCTATAGTTTTACTTTTTCTTTCCCTAATATTGACGGATCTTCTCCTGTAAAAATTGGGACCAATATTGCTTCTCGTGATATTACAAGTGCGGCAAATTATTCTGTTGCCTGTCAATCTGGAAGTACAGCTATTTCAATTTTTCCAACGCCTGGAGATTCCTATAGCGATTATGCAATATCGGGATATGGTTGTTTTTCGTTTAACCCTTCTAGTCCAAATCTGAGTGTGAATGTAACGAAGTCAACTCCTGATGCTGTTGCATGGCTTGATTATATTGATGTGAATGTAAGGCGACAATTAATAATGACTGGGAATCAAATGGCGTTCAGAGACGCGCAATCTTTGGGTGCTGGAAATGTTTCGCAATATTCAATTACAAGATCTGTACCTATTCAGGTATGGGATGTTACAGATCCTGCAAACGCATCTCTTCAAGCGTTGACTTCTGCTGGAACAATTTCACAGTTTACATTGCCCGCTGATGTTTTAAGAGAGTTTGTTGCTTTTGATGGCACATCCTTCTTTACGCCCGCAATATCAGGTACTGTGGCGAATCAAAATTTGCATTCATTGTCGAATAAAGATTTAATAATTGTTGCGTATCCCGATTTTTATGAGGAAGCGATGCAATTAGCAGCATATCACGAAAGTGCCGACACGCTATCAACAGTGGTTGTTACACCTCAGCAAATTTACAATGAGTTTTCTTCAGGAGCTCAAGATGTTTCAGCTATTCGAGACTTTGTGAAAATGTTTTATGATAAAGCAGTTTCCTCAACGGAACTACCTAAATATTTATTATTATTCGGAGATGGATCGTATGATAATAAAAAACGATTCAGTAGTAATACCAATTTTATACCTACCTACCAATCGTACAATTCTTCTATTTTAACAAACTCGTTCGTTTCAGATGATTTTTATGGGTGTTTAGATAATTCTGAAGGCATAATGATTCCAAGTATAGATGCTGTAGATGTTGGCATTGGGCGTTTTCCTGTAAAGACAAAAGAAGAGGCTGTTGGTGTTGTGAATAAAATTTTTAATTATATGAAAACAGGCGTATCAACTGCTACCACTAATAGTGGCTGCTCTAGTCTTGTTTCGAATTCTCCTTTCGGTGATTGGAGAAATATGGTCTGTTTTATTGGTGATGATGAAGACGGAGACCTTCACATATCAGATGCAAACAAGTTAGCAACGATTGTTGACACGTCTTATAACGATTACAATGTCGATAAAATATATTTAGATGCATATCCACAGGAAGCTACACCAGGAGGAAATCGGTATCCTACTGTAACTGACGCTATCAATAAGCGTGTTGAGAAGGGGTGTCTGATTATGAATTATACAGGGCATGGCGGTGAAGTAGGTTTGGCGCATGAGCGGATACTTGAAGTTTCTGATATCAATTCCTGGAACAATAGTAATAATCTTCCTTTATTTTTTACGGCAACTTGTGAATTCAGTCGGTTCGATGATCCGGAAAGAACATCTGCAGGTGAATTGGTTTTATTAAATCCGAATGGTGGCGGTATCGGATTATTTACAACTGTCAGATTGGTTTTTGCTTCTGGGAATTTCACTTTAAATAAAGATTTTTACGAAGCAGCATTTACGCCTATTGCCGGGAAAATGCCTCGTTTAGGTGATTTGTTTTCTTATATTAAAAATCAGCCAGGCGGAAATTCAACAAACAGCAGGAACTTTACTTTGTTGGGTGATCCAGCACTGACATTGGTTTATCCTTCATATGACATTTCAACCGATACGGTTAATGCTCTTCCTGTTTCATCTGCAAGTTCAGATACACTAAAAGCGCTTTCTTTGGTTACTATTAGTGGATATGTTCGAAATAAAAGTGCTGCTGTTTTGAATAACTACAATGGCATTATTTATCCCACTGTATATGATAAAAAGCAAAATGTTACCACACTTTCTAATGATGGTGCAGCTAGTCCTCCATATACGTTTACCTTGCAAAAAAATATTCTATACAAAGGAAAAGCATCAGTTTCGAATGGGTTTTTTAAATTTTCATTTGTGGTACCCAAAGATATTGCCTATCAATATGGAATAGGAAGGATCAGCTATTATGCAGAGAATGGTAGCCAAGATGCAAATGGTTATTATGAAAAAGTGATTATAGGTGGTTCAAACGATACTGCATTGGTCGACAATTCCGGTCCATCCGTTAATTTGTATATGAACGATTCTAAATTTGTGTTTGGCGGATTGACAGACGAAAACCCTGATTTGTATGCAACATTGAAAGATGAGCACGGTGTGAACACTGTAGGAAATGGTATCGGACACGATATTACGGCTGTGTTAGATGCAAATACCGAAAACTCCATTGTGCTAAACGATTATTATCAAGCAGATTTAAATAGTTATAAGAGTGGAAGCATTCGTTACCCTTTTTCTTCTTTGAGTGAAGGCAAACATACTTTAAATTTGAAGGTTTGGGATGTATATAACAATTCCAATCAAACCTATACGGAGTTCATCGTGGCAAAATCAGCAGAATTAGCATTGAGTCATGTTTTGAATTATCCCAATCCGTTCACAACAAAAACACAGTTTTATTTTGAACAAAATCAATGTTGTCAGGTTTTAGATGTGCAGGTTCAGATATTTACAGTAAGTGGAAAGTTGGTAAAAAACATTGATGAATATGTTCATACAGAAGGGTTTCGTTCGGATCCGATTGAGTGGGATGGCCGAGATGATTTTGGTGATAAAATAGGCAAAGGCGTTTATATTTATAGGATAAAGGTAAAGACGAGTGAAGGCGCAACTGCTGAGAAATATGAAAAACTCGTAATTTTAAATTAATTAGTACATTAGCAACCCCAAATTAAAAAGAATGATAGATATCAGAGCATATAGCAAAAGTTTACTATTACTTGCTTTCGCTGTTATAGTTGAGACAGAGCTTGAAGGGCAAACAACAAATTACAAAACGATTGCCGATCAGTTAAATACAATAACTACCGCAGTTCCTTTCTTGTTAATTACTCCTGATTCCCGCTCCGGTGGTATGGGTGATGCCGGTTGTGCATCATTAAATGATGTAAATGCAATACACTGGAACCCTTCAAAATTAGGCTTCGCAGAAAAGAAAATGGCGATTGGTGTGTCTTATACTCCTTGGTTAAGAAAGCTTGTGCCCGATATTAACTTAGCCTATTTAACGGGTTATTACAAGCTTAAGAAGAAAGGAACTATTGCCGCTTCTCTTCGCTATTTTTCTTTAGGAGATATCACTTTTACGGATGCCAATGGAGTTACTACAGGGCAATTCAGACCAAATGAATTTGCCATTGATGTGGCGTATGGAACGAAATTGTCCGATAATTTTTCTGTTGGAGGTGCTGTAAGGTTCATTAATTCTAACTTAACAGGTGGTGCTTTAGTAGGAAGCGCTCAAACAAGACCTGGTCGCGCAATCGCTGTTGATATTTCAGCTTTATACAAAAAAGAGAAAGTAAAACTTGGCGATAAAAAAGCAATCGTTGCTGCAGGAATAAACATCTCAAATATTGGTAATAAAATGACCTATTCGGACAGAAATGGTTCTGGGAACTCGGATTTTATTCCAATCAATTTGCGCTTAGGCGGATCTTTAAATGTCAGCCTAGACGATTACAATTCTATTTCAATATTGGGCGACGTAAATAAATTATTAGTTCCCACACCTCCTGTTTATAAAATAGACCCAACAAATGGTGCTGTAGTAAGAGACGCAAACGGTGATCCGGTGATTGCTGCTGGAAAAGATCCCAACAGAGGTATTGCAGAAGGGATCTTTGGTTCTTTCAACGATGCACCTGGTGGTAGTAAAGAAGAGTTACGAGAAATAAATTATTCTTTGGGAATGGAATATTGGTACAATCATTTATTTGCAATCCGTGCCGGATATTTTTATGAGCATCCAACCAAAGGAAATCGTCAGTTCTTTACTTTAGGTGCAGGAGTGAAGTACAATGTATTCGGATTAGATTTCGCATATCTTATTCCAACGCAACAGCCTAATCCGCTTTCTAATACATTGAGATTTACGTTAACGTTTGACTTTGATGCTTTTAAAGCTCAAAATAATGAAGAAGATAAAAAAACTGAATAATAAATACTGAGAAAATTGTAAATGCCCACATTCATAATCTATTTTGAATGTGGGTGTTTTTTTATAATCGATCAAACAAAAAAATATGAAAGTAAGAGTAGGATTTGGCTTTGATGTTCATCAACTAAAAGCAGGCAAAGAACTTTGGTTGGGCGGAATAAAATTATCGCATTCAAAAGGTGCTGTGGGGCATTCGGATGCCGATGTGCTGATACATGCTATCTGCGATGCATTGCTCGGTGCTTCCGGAATGAGAGATATTGGCTTTCATTTTCCTGATACTTCGTCAGAATTTAAGGGTATCGATAGTAAGATTTTATTGACCCGCGTGAATGATCTTTTAATACAAGAAGGTTATTCGATTGGTAATATTGATTGTACATTGGTTCTTGAGCAACCCAAAATAAACCCGCATATCGTTGATATGAAAAAAACACTTGCTGCTATTTTAAATGTAGAGGTGAATGATATTGCAATTAAAGCCACCACAAATGAACAAATGGGGTATGTTGGAAGAGAAGAAGGTGTATGCGCCTATGCTGTTGCTTTGATCCAGAAATAATTTATAAGGATAAGCTATATTCTACTCCTAAAATAAAAAGATCCTGAGGTGAAGATACATTGTATTCTCGTTGGATCATATAGTATAATCCGAAAGCGTTTTTGTCGTTTCTTTTATAATCAAGTCCCACAAAATAACGGTCTCGGTGCCAGGTGTTATCTGATTCAGCAGATCTTGGATTGTTAATCTGGTAGCGGAATTCTGCAGCTAAATAGGGTGTTATTGGTTTGTTTAGATCGTACTTCACTTCAAATTTATTTCGTGAATACCATTCAGGTAAACTACCATTGTCACTCGAATAAACATTTCTAACTTCCGCTTGAATACGTTGACGGTAAGAAAGTCCAAAGGCGCCAAACTTTTTCTTTAAAGTAATATCAAGCATTCCGCGATGACGAAAGCTGATGGTTTTGTCTAACTGAAATTTTTCAATGCATCGGTATGCCAATGAAACTTTTAAAAAATCAAGAGGTTTGAAAGAAACACCTAGATCAGTATACAATAAATTGTTGCATGTAAAATTTTCTCTTGCTCGATATTCTTCAGAAATAAATACGCCAATTTTCTTACTCAGTTTTTTGTCTATGTTGAATGTTGCCCATAAACCAGCATCATTGCTTGTTTGAGCGATTGAATGGGTTGTGATAAAAGCAATAAAAAATAACAGGGCAATTTTTTTCATCTTTTTATTTAGAATTATTTTTGAGTTTAAAATGCTTCTATTGAACTTTTTGGTTCATAGTAATAAACTCTAATAATTGCAGTGTCTTTTAAGAAATCAATTTTCCCAATAACGATACGATTAATTTTAATTCCCATTCTGTTTTCAAGATCAGCATATAATTCGTGTCGAAATTCAGGTTTTATCATTTCAATGTTTTCATATTGAATTGTTTTAGAAACTTCTTTTTTCATTAAGATGGTGGTTTCCAATGCAAATGTGAAAATTAAAATAATACCGTTAATAAAAGATAATTCCAGCCAGCTTCCCTTGCTTAAGGCCGTTATCAGACCCATTGCAATTACAAGAAACATATAGGTCATGTCTTTTGTACTGATACCTTCTGTTCTGTATTTTAACATCGAGAAAACAGCAAATAGCCCAAATGCTGCTCCCATGCTCATGTCTGACTTGTTCAAAATAAAAGTTATCAGGAAGATGATCAAATTGAAAATAAACAATGTGAAAAAGTTCTCTCTGTTTTTATAAACAGGAAAGTAAATTAAGCGGATCAGAATAAATACCGATAAGAAATCGATGAGCAAACGCATGAAAAATTTTGCGCCTAGTTTTTCAAATAAAGCAAATCCTGTTGCAACATTTTCTTCTGTGTTAAGTTCCTGCAATAGTACCATAAAGTATTTTTTTTATTAAAATTAAGTTTGGTTTGAAATTGTTATGTTTTATTTTGCTGAATATGCTAATTACGCCATAACAATATTTGCTTATTGATCCTTCCCGTATGTGACTTTTCTTCATTAATTTGATAAATGCCGAAACAAAAGCTTTGTCTTGTTTTACCTCTGCAATTACTAAATTATCTATTGTTTTTTTTTGATCATCCGTTTTGAACGTTAAATCAATATCTATCGTAACGCGTTCAGGCGAATGTTTGTTTACAAAAGTTATTCTGGAATAATTAACCCAGATTTTTGCCTCAAGCTTATCGGAGCGTAAAGGTGTTTTGTCGTTTAAAAGTGTTTCCGCATTATCTCTGATCGATCCGTCGATCTGATGCTGTTTTACTCGGTCTTTGGTGGTTCGGCCTTTATTATTTTTAAATTTAACTTCAAAGAAATTTAATTCTGATTCAACATATTTTCTAAATCGTACTTTAAATCTGCTGGGTTTTCCTCTGTGGTGGCTGTGATATAGATCAAAGTTTTTGGTGTCAAAATAAAGTGATTCGTATCTGCTGATCCTGTTTCCGTTTACATCCAACACGCAGTAATCATTTTTCAGTTGCTCCAGCATCTCAGGTAATTGAGCGAGTGCGAAAACAAATTTTGTATCTGTTCTGTCCATTAATTTTACACTATCCATATCTTGCAATGTGATTGGCTCGAATGATCTTAATATAGCATTTAAGTCTTGCAAGGTTTAGTATTGATAAGTGTATTTTCTAATGGAAATTAAAGTGCCTTTAGAGTCAAATGTTTTTCTTTCTATTTTCATACTGTTTTTATCATAGGCATATAGCATTTTTTTTGTTGTATTGCCTTTTTCGTCACTTGTGATCTCAACAGTTTTTTCTCCTTTAGCATTGTAAACAAACATAGTCTTTTCTAAAACTTTACCCTTGCTATCATATATTGTTTCTACCGTTTTGTCATTGTTTACGTTGTATTCAGTAACGGTTTTCTTTTTTACATCTGCTTTTTCATCAAATATTATTTCTTCTATTGGATCAGAATTTTTATTGAATTTTCTAGACTCTTTCTTTTTAAATGTGCCGTCTTTGTTGTATTCAACATCTTCAATTACTTCTCCGTTGGAATCAAATTTTTGGTAAGAGTCGTTTCGGGTCTTTTCGTTACCATCGGCATTTACATCTGTTGCTGAAATGGTAACGGACTTTATTTTAAATTTTTTTATTTCTTTTTTACTTTGTGCCGATACAATAGTGATCAAACATAACTGCATAAAAAGAATTAAGATTGCTTTCGTTCTCATATTATAACAATTAGATATTCACCTGTAATTTGCCAACATCAATAGTTTGTTTTTTCTTGGTTATTTCTGTATCAACCACAACTTCAATGATCCCATTTGGGTTGGTTGCTGTTGCAAGCGTTTTTGAATAAGAATATATTTTGTATTTGCCAGGGCGCAAGTATTGAAATGTAAATGATCCATCTGGAGAGGTAGATATTTTATCGCCATAGCTTGTTTCATCACCATAGATAATATAGACATCTTGATCTTTTGCAGGACCTTCCCCTGACATAATTGTAAAACTGCTATTCCAATTTTGTCCCCATACATTTCCTTTAATTGTAGAGTTCCCTCCTTGGCCTGCCGATTTTTTACAAGAAGTAGTGGCGATAAGAGTTGTCAGTATTAAAATTGCGAATAGTCGTTTCATCTGTTTTTCATTAAAGAATAATTAATAAAATGTTAACACTAAGTATGTAACATTTTAATTTTTTTTGTTATTGCAATATCAACAAAGTTAATTAATAAATTCTGCTATTCAAACTTATAATTAACTTTTGAATGAACTAGTTTTATTCTGTTACTCTGATCAATACAGATTACTTTAATATATCCGTTTTGACGATATTAATTATTAAAACTTGCGATAACGATCAAAAAAAGTGTCTGATTAGTCAAATCTAATTGAGAAGCTTTTATTGCCTGAAAACTCTTACATTTGTTCGTAATTAATTCACTGGTATGAAAAAATTGGAATTGAAAATATCATATACTGAGTATGAGTCTGAGAGTGAGTTGAGCAGTATCGATCAGGAATTACTTCAAAAAGCGCGGGAAGCAAGTGATCTCGCCTATGCTCCTTATTCTAATTTTTATGTAGGTGCCGCTTTATTATTGGAGAATGGAGTTGTTGTAAGTGGCAATAATCAGGAAAATGTAGCCTATCCAAGCGGACTGTGTGCTGAACGCGTTGCTATTTATGCTGCGGGAGCGCAATATCCCAATGTCGCGATCAAAACAATTGCCGTCACGTGTAAGTCGAAATCGTTTCATGTGGATGAGCCTCTTTCGCCTTGTGGTGCTTGTCGTCAGGCCATGTCGGAGTATGAAATGATGCACCATTCGGTGATTCGGACAATATTGGCTGGTGAAACGGGAAAAATACGTGTAATGGACAGTATTGCAGACCTTCTGCCATTTATGTTTAAAGCAGAACAACTTAAAAAAGCATAAGGTTTAGGATTTGAATTATTATTGTTAAATTTGTAATCTTACACAAATCACAGACTATGGAAAAAGTAGTAAGTAAAACAAAAACACCAACAAAAGTGGCAGAAACAAAATCAACCACCAAGTTCAGCAAAGAAACCTATATCAAATGGTTTGAATCAATGTTGCTGATGCGTAAATTCGAAGAGAAAACAGGTCAATTATATATTCAACAAAAAATAAGAGGGTTTTGCCATCTTTATATTGGGCAAGAAGCTTTGGTTGCAGGATCTGAATCTGTGTTAAGAAGAGAAGACCGTGTTATCACTGCGTATCGAGATCACGCACATCCAATTGGTCGTGGTTTACACCCTAAATACATTATGGCCGAAATGATGGCAAAGGTTACCGGTTGTTCAAAAGGCAAAGGAGGATCTATGCATATTTTTTCTAAAGAATTTAATTTCTTTGGAGGGCATGGTATTGTTGGAGGTCAAATTCCATTAGGAGCGGGCATTGCTTTTGCGGATAAATATAACGGGAATGATAATGTAACGCTTTGTTATATGGGCGATGGCGCTGTGCGTCAAGGTGCATTGCATGAAGCGTTCAATATGGCGATGTTATGGAAATTGCCGGTTATTTTTATTATTGAAAATAACAATTATGCTATGGGTACATCTGTTGAACGAACCTCCAATGTTCATGATTTATGGAAGTTGGGTTTGTCCTACGAGATGCCTTCAAAAGCAGTTGATGGAATGACTTGTGAAGCGGTTCATGAAGCAATTGAAGAGGCTGTTGCTAGAGCCCGTAAAGGCGATGGCCCTACATTATTGGAAATGAAAACATACCGATACAAAGGGCACTCGATGAGTGATGCACAAACCTATAGAACAAAAGATGAAGTAAAAGAGTACCAAGCACAAGATCCTATCGAAAAAGTGTTGGCAACTATCAAAGTGAATAAATGGATGACGGATGCGCAGATAGAAGCAGCAGAGCAAAAAGTGGAAGACATCGTTGCGGAATCTGTAAAGTTTGGTGAAGAATCGCCTTATCCAGCAGCTGACGAATTATTCAAAGATGTGTATGTTCAGGAAGATTATCCATTCATTATCGAATAACAATTCAAGAAATCCTAAATCTTAAAATCCTAAAAAAATAATATGGCTGAAATAGTCCGAATGCCCAAACTAAGTGATACCATGACGGATGGTGTTGTTGCAAAATGGCATAAAAAAGTAGGTGATAAAGTTAAATCAGGTGAGTTGCTAGCAGATATCGAAACAGATAAAGCTACGATGGAGTTTGAATCCTTTCAAAACGGTGTATTGTTACACATTGGTGTTCAAGAAGGAAAGGGTGCACCTGTTGAGTCTATACTTGCGATCTTAGGAAAAGATGGAGAAGATATTTCTGCATTACTCGCTGGAGAAGCGAAACAAAATGCTGCTGCCAAAGAAGAAATAAAAAGTGAAGTGAATAAAGAAACAATGTCAACTCCTGTTACTGCAGTGAAAATTCCGGAGTCTGTTCAGGTTGTGCGTATGCCGAAATTAAGTGATACCATGACAGATGGTGTTGTTGCAAAATGGCATAAAAAAGTTGGAGATAAGGTGAAGTCAGGTGAGTTGCTTGCTGATATCCAAACGGATAAAGCAACGATGGAATTTGAGTCCTTTCAAAATGGAGTTATACTTTATATTGGAGTGCAAGAAGGAAAGGGCGCTCCTGTAGATTCTATTTTAGCGATCTTAGGAAAAGGTGGAGAAGATGTTTCAGCAATTATTGAAGCAGAGAAAAATGGGGCTTCTGTTCCTAAAGTAGAAGAGAAAAAAGTAGAAGTTGTTGCTCAACAATCAGAACCGAAAACAAATTCGATAAATAACGCGCAGTCTTTAGCAACAAATAACGGTGATCGAATGAAAATTTCTCCACTAGCAAAAAAGTTAGCAGAGGATAAAGGGATTAGCGTTTCCGCCTTAAGAGGCAGTGGTGATAATGGGCGTATTATCAAACGTGACATTGATAATTT
Source organism: Bacteroidota bacterium (assembly GCA_947449315.1). GTDB lineage: Bacteria > Bacteroidota > Bacteroidia > 2-12-FULL-35-15 > 2-12-FULL-35-15 > 2-12-FULL-35-15. The sequence goes on along the minus strand of CANFRC010000003.1, from coordinate 71,728 downwards.
TAAATCGAATGGTTCGTTAGTGCCAGCTTTTGTTGGTGTTGAAAGTTTTACAGAAGAACCTGTTTCTCAGATGCGCAAAGTTATTGCAAAGCGTTTAGCGGAAAGTAAATTTTCTGCACCTCATTTCTATTTAACAATGGAAATAGATATGGACGAAGCGATAAAAGCACGCGAAGCTATTAATTCAGTTGCCGGGACTAAAATATCATTTAATGATCTTGTAATAAAAGCAGTTGCGGCTAGTTTGCGCAAACATCCAAAAGTAAATTCATCCTGGTTAGGCGATCGTATTCGTTACAATAATCATATTCATATTGGAGTAGCAGTTGCTGTAGAAGATGGCTTGTTAGTTCCTGTGGTTCGTTTTGCTGATGGTAAAACCTTAACACAGATCGGAACAGAAGTGCGCACATTTGCAGCGAAAGCAAAAGATAAAAAATTACAACCAAGCGATTGGGAAGGAAATACATTTACCATTTCTAATTTGGGTATGTTTGGTATCGAAGAATTTACAGCAATCATTAATCCTCCTGATGCGTGTATTTTAGCAGTAGGAGGAATCAAACAAACACCTGTTGTTAAAAATGGGCAAGTTGTTCCAGGAAACATTATGAAAGTTACCTTGTCATGCGATCATAGAGTTGTTGACGGTGCGTTAGGTTCTGCCTTTTTGCAAACCTTGAAACACAGTATCGAAAATCCTGTATTGATGTTAGGCGCAAGTAGCATTTAAGGAACTTGAAACACAAAACGCCATAGAAAATAAAAAAAGTCCCGCAATCTGCGGGACTTTTTTTATACATCATGAGAGAGTTGGTATGAAATCTTTTCCGTCTATTATCGTCATTGTTAATCTAGTTTATCTAAGAGAATTATTCGTTGAGTTTTTGTGCGAGTGAATGCCCCATACTAAAACATCCTTGCAGCAGGTATCCACCTGTTGGTGCATCCCAATCTAGCATTTCACCAATAACATAGTTGCGCTGCATTTTTTTTAATTGGAAGTTGGTATCAATTTCTGTTAAAGGAATCCCGCCAACTGTTGAAATAGCTTCATCTATAGGAGCCATTGATGAGATGGTAATCGGAAGTTTTTTTATTTTCCTAGCCAGCAATTCTAAGTCAGTAAATTCATCTTTGGTAAGAAGTGTTTTTAATAATTCAATGTGCACATCATCAAAACTTAAACGGTCGATCAGCAGTTTTTTGATGGAACGGTTTCCACGGGAAGAGAATTTATCCCTTATTTGTTCGTAGGTAAGATGCGGTTTTAAATCAATGTATAATTGCGCTTCTTCATTAGCTTGCAGGTGTTTCCTTATCTGAGGGCTGAGCGCGTATACTGCACCACCTTCTATTCCAAATTTTGTAATAACCACCTCACCTTTTTTGTTTTTGTGATCGCAAGAGATAGAAATGTTTTTCAATGATTTGCCTTCTGTCATTTTAATAAATTCTTCCTGCCATTTTATTTCATACGCACAATTGGATGATTGAAAAGGAATGGTTTCAATTCCTTTTTCAGAGAAATGGTTTGTCCAGAAACCGTCAGATCCAGTTACTTTCCAGCTAGCGCCACCTAAGGCAAAGACAGTTATGTCAGGTCTTACTTTCAGTGTCGTGTTGTTGTTTTTAAACACCAATTCGTCATTATCCCAACCTTTCCATTCATGATTTGTATTAAAAATTACATTCTTCTTCTTTAACACAATTAAAATGGCATTGAGCACATCAATAGGCTTTATTCCATTCACAGGGAAAATTCGCTTGCTCGAACCTGTAAATGTCTCTATTCCTATCTCTTTGAGCCAGTTTTGAAGGTCTGTATTTGTAAAGTTTGAAATTATGTTTTCAAAAAAAGTAGTGGGAGTATATTTTGAAATAAACGATTTTGTTTCTTCAGAATGAGTTAAGTTGAATCCCCCATCACCAGCTACTAGAAATTTTCTTCCAAGCGCAACATTTTTTTCATAAATGGTAACATTGAATTTGTTTTCATCAAGTTGAGCAGCCAGCATTAAAGCTGCCGATCCACCACCAATTATTGCAATAGATTTTTTCATTAAAGTAAAAGTAATTATTCTTTCTCTCCTATTGACAAGCACATGAGGTATTTTATAAACTGGTTAAACCTTTGCAATTTATGTTAGTCACACCTCCAAATAATAAAATTAAGAACATGAAAAAAATAGTATCGATTTTGTTTGCTGTTGCGATAGCTTCATCAAATATCCTGGCACAAGGACCGCCAGAGGGAAGAGGCCCGAAAAAAAGTCCGGAAGAGCGGGCGGAAATGATCACAAAAAGAATGACGAAGGAGTTAGCATTAACTCCCGAACAGCAAACAAAGGTGAAGGCGATTGTATTAAAGAGAGCACAAGAAAGAGATGCTAAAATAAAAGAAGGTAAAACACTAAGAGATAAAGTGGATACTGATTTCAAATTAATTTTGACAGCAGATCAATATAAAAAGTATGAGCAGGAGAAAGCTGAGATGAAAAAAAAGCGTGAACAAAAAAAAGGACAACGACCTCCTGCGCCTCCAAATGGAAGTGCTCCTCCTTCAACGCCACCCGCTCCCGATCAAAAATAAGTTGTTAAAACATTTAAACGTCTTCCAATATGGGGGACGTTTTTAATTTTATGAGTAAATTCGCATAGAAATATGTCGAACAATTTTTTAAATACACCAATAGAATATCTTAAAAGCGTTGGTCCCCAAAGGGCTGAATTGCTCAAAAAGGAATTGCATATTTTCAAGTATTCCGATCTGCTTACCTATTATCCTTTTCGATATGTTGATCGTACAAAATTTTATAAAGTAAAAGAGATCACGGGAGACTTGCCTTATGTTCAGTTGCGTGGCAAGATCATCCATACTGAAATGATCGGCGTAAAACGTGCGCAACGTTTTGTTGCAACGTTTGTGGATGAAACAGGTAAGTTAGAGTTGGTCTGGTTTCAAGGAGCAAAATGGATAGGTGAAAAAATAAAACCACACCTCACGAATGAATATGTTGTATTTGGAAAGCCGAGCGCATTTAACGGAAAGTTTAATATTGCTCATCCTGAAATTGAATTGGTAAGTGAAGAAAATACAACACTTGCACCAGCATTACAAGCCGTTTATAACAGTACCGATAGATTAAAATTAAGAAGTCTAGATACAAAAGGTATTGCTAAACTGCAAAAGGCGTTGGTGTTACTTATAAAAAATAATATTCCTGAAACGCTTTCTAAAACAATCATCGACCGCTATCAGTTAATGTCGAAGGAAGATGCGATCCGTCAGATTCATTTTCCTCAGAATCCTGAAATGCTTCGAAAGGCGGAGTTCAGATTAAAATTCGAGGAATTGTTTTTTATTCAATTGAAGTTGTTGAAGCAAAAAGGCTTGCGTGAAAAGACATACCGAGGATTTGTTTTTCAGAAGGTGGGCGATTATTTCAATAATTTTTATAATCATCATTTGCCATTTGAGTTGACAGGTGCTCAGAAACGGGTGATCAAAGAGATCCGTTTGGATATGGGAAGCGGGAAACAAATGAATCGTTTGTTGCAGGGAGATGTTGGTAGCGGAAAAACATTGGTGGCATTAATGAATATGTTGATCGCTTTGGATAACGGTTTTCAAGCATGTTTGATGGCACCAACCGAAATTTTAGCGAATCAGCATTATGAAACAATTGCTGAATTGCTGAAACCATTGAATATTCATGTCGGATTATTGACAGGATCTAAAAAAACAAAAGAACGAAGAATCTTGCATGAGAAATTACAAAATGGAGAAATGCAGATTCTGATCGGAACACATGCATTGTTTGAAGATGTGGTGCAATTTAAAAATTTAGGTTTGGTAGTGATTGATGAGCAACATCGTTTCGGAGTTGCGCAGCGAGCAAAGATGTGGGCAAAGAATACGCAACCACCGCATGTGCTTATTATGAGTGCAACACCAATACCTCGCACATTAGCCATGACCTTATATGGCGATCTGGATGTGAGTGTGATCGATGAGTTGCCTCCGGGAAGAAAGCCAATTCAAACGAGTCATCGTTTTGATGCACATCGCGACAGAGTATTTGGTTTTATGCGAGAGCAAATTGCTATGGGACGACAAATTTATATTGTGTATCCATTGATCAAAGAATCTGAAAAGATGGATTACAAAGATTTGATGGATGGTTATGAAAGCATCGTAAGAGCTTTTCCTCAGCCCCAATTTCAAGTGAGTATTGTTCACGGTCAAATGAAATCGGATGCCAAAGAGTTTGAGATGCAACGATTTGTAAGCGGTGAAACGCAGATTATGGTGGCGACAACGGTAATTGAAGTTGGTGTGAATGTTCCGAATGCGAGTGTGATGATCATTGAAAGTGCTGAGCGTTTCGGTTTATCACAGTTGCATCAATTGCGCGGAAGAGTTGGTAGAGGAGCCGATCAATCGTATTGCATTTTGATGACCTCTCACAAATTAAGTAGTGATGGAAAGTTACGAATGGATACCATGTGCAGAACGAATGATGGTTTTGAAATAGCAGATGTCGATCTGAAATTACGAGGGCCTGGCGATATGGCCGGAACGATGCAGAGTGGCGTCTTAGATCTCAATATAGCTGATCTAGCAAAAGATGCTCAGATCTTGCATACAGCAAGAAATATGGTTATTGAATTATTATCGGAAGATGTGAATCTGGAGCATCCCGAAAATACTAATATAGCCTATCAGTTCTCGATGATGAATAGTAACAAGACCAATTGGAGCAGGATATCTTAATTGTTATTTATTTAATTTTGTAGGCGTCCTAAAAAAATCAAATCAGCGCGCTCTCTTTTTCAAACTCCCTTATTTCAAATTAGCTATTTTATTTTTCAACAAAACGCTTGTAGCTGTTGAAAACATTATAAGATATAGCATTTTATGATAATTATATTTGTAGGTAACAATCAAAATATAAGCAGGTCCTATCATGTCAGAAAAACACTTTTTTAAAAAGATAGCATTAAAACTAAACATAGACGAAAAACAAGTTGATGCAACAGTATCCTTGTTAGATGAAGGAGCAACAATTCCATTCATTAGTCGCTATCGTAAAGAGATGACAGGTAGTTTGGATGAGGTGCAAGTGGCGAATGTGCGCGATGAGATTGAACGATTAAGGGCGTTGGAGAAAAGAAGAGATGTTATTATGGAGTCGATTGAAAGCCAAGGTAAATTAACGCCAGAATTAATAGCTCAATTGAGAGCTGCAGAAACAGTATCGGCTTTAGAGGATATTTATCTGCCATATAAACCGAAACGGAGAACAAGAGCAACCATTGCACGCGAAAAAGGGTTGGAGCCTTTAGCGCAAATGATTTTCGAACAAGGAAAATTCGATGTAGAAGCAGAGGCAGGAAAATATATTGCTGCGGATGATTCAACAACAGTTAGTGCAACATCTGTCGATGAAGCGCTTTCCGGAGCGAGAGATATTATTGCAGAATGGATCAACGAAACAGCAGAAGCGCGTGACAAGATCCGTCATTTATTTAAACGTTCTGCAACAGTAAAAAGTAAAGTATTGAGAGGGAAAGAAGAAGCAGGAGAAAAATTCAAAGATTATTTTGATTGGGAAGAAAATTTAATGGGTTGTCCTTCGCATCGTTTATTGGCTATTCGTAGAGGAGAAAGTGAAGAAGTGTTAAGTATTCACATTGCTCCGCCTGAAGAAGAGGCCATTGATATTTTGGTGAATCAATTTGTGAAGACAAACAATTCAACATCTGCACAAGTGCGATTAGCGATTGATGATGCATACAACCGAATGATGCAATCATCTATTGAAAGTGAAATGCGGATGATGACAAAAGAGTTGGCAGATGAAAAAGCGATACAGGTATTTGCGGATAATTTGCGTGAGTTGATGTTGGCATCACCACTCGGACAAAAAGCAATCTTGGCGATAGATCCTGGATTTAGAACCGGTTGTAAAGTGGTGGCGTTGGACAAACAAGGGAAATTATTAGAAGATACGGTGATCTATCCGCATGAACAAAATAAAATATTTCAAACCAAACAAGTGATCCTTGCTTTCTGCGCAAAACATAATTTAGAAGCAATCGCTATCGGAAACGGTACAGCTGGAAGAGAAACGGAAACATTTGTTAGAAGCATCGAAGAACTTCCGAAAGACATCAACATCATCATGGTGAATGAAAGTGGTGCATCCATTTATTCTGCTTCTGATGTTGCCCGAGAAGAATTTCCCGATAAAGATATTACGGTTCGAGGAGCTGTGTCCATTGGAAGAAGATTGGCTGATCCATTGGCGGAATTGGTGAAGATCGACGCAAAATCAATTGGTGTGGGACAATATCAACATGATGTGGATCAATATGAATTGAAAAAGAAATTGGATGAAGTGGTAGAAAGTTGCGTAAATAAAGTGGGTGTAGAAGTGAACACAGCTAGTAAAGAACTATTGACCTACGTTTCTGGATTAGGTGCTGTGTTAGCAAGAAACATTGTGGCCTATAGAAATGAAAACGGCCCTTTTAAATCGAGAAAAGAATTATTGAAAGTACCGCGTATGGGTGATAAAGCCTATGAGCAAGCAGCAGGATTTTTAAGGATTGCTAAAGGAAAAAATCCCTTAGATAAAAGTGCAGTGCATCCCGAAAGTTATGTGATCGTAGAAAAAATGGCCGCAGACCTGAATTGTACAGTTGAGCAGTTGATGTCGGAGAAAGAATTCAGAAAACAAATTTCGTTGCAAAAATATGTGACAGAAAAAGTGGGGTTGCCAACCTTGACAGATATCATGAATGAGTTAGATAAACCTGGAAGAGATCCTCGTAAATCATTTGAAGTATTTAAGTTTGATGATAGTGTGCATGAAATGAAGGATCTTCGCATTGGAATGAAACTACCAGGAATAGTAACCAATGTAACCAACTTTGGAGCTTTTGTGGATATTGGTGTTCATCAAGATGGATTGGTCCATGTTTCGCAGTTGTCAAATACATTTGTTTCAGATCCGAATTCAGTTGTGAAAGTACAACAGCAAGTGATGGTAACAGTAACAGAAGTGGATGTGCAAAGAAAGCGTATTGCTTTGTCGATGAAAGACAATATTGTTCCACAAACAACAAGTTCTTCTAAACCATCATCAAACAATACTAACAAAAAAGGCTCGCCTGCCGGCAAGGCAGGAAAAGTGGAAGAGCCTGCAAATGATTTTGCTTCTCAATTGGCTGCGTTGAAGGACAAGTTTAAGTAGAAATAATTTTATTGACACATCATTGCTTGCACTCACATTGACGCTCCGAAAGAAAGAGTTTATTAATCTACAATTCCCATTTTTTTCATCAGGAAGGATGCATTCATCGTAGAACAAACGCCTTCCGATAATGTATAATCGAAGTTTAATTTATCGTCTTTGATGGTGATCTCGAAACAAAGATTACGAACGCTATTAGGGAATTCATTCATTAGTTTGGAAAGCTCCACATCATGTGTAGCAACAATTCCAACTCCATTCAATTTTAATATTTTTTTGATCAGGGCTTCTGAACCTGCATGTTGGTCTTTGCTGTTGGTGCCTTTTAAGATTTCATCCAATAAAAAGAAAACTTGCTTTCCTTCTTCATATTGTTGAATTAATAAATGCAAACGTTTTAATTCCGCGTAAAAAAAGGATTCATTTTCTTGTAAAGAATCATTTGTTCTCAGGCTTGTAAATAAAAGTATTGGAGAGAATTTGAATTTGCTCGCACATACAGGTGCGCCTATCATTGCGAGGGTGAGGTTGACTCCAATCGTTCTTAAAAAGGTGCTTTTGCCAGCCATGTTTGCTCCTGTCAACAGATCTACTTTCAGTAAACCGGAAATATGATAGTTGTTTTTTACAAGATTAGATTCATTGATTAACGGATGACCAATATTGTTGGCTTCAATGGTGAATGTATTTGTCTCCACTTCTGGATATGCGTAATTCGGATTATTATGCGCATAGAGCGCTAAACTGATGTATGCATCAAATTCACCAATCACATCTATCCATTTAATAAAATCATTCTTATGGTTACTTCTCCATTTCTCGATCCGTTGCATGATGTTGATATCCCAAAGAAAAATCCCGTTTAACAAAACAGCAATAACAATATTCATTCTTGCATCCAGTTTATCGGTATAGCCCTTCAAGTTTTTGATGTGGCTGCTAGCGTTCGTTTCTAAGCTTTTCAGACCGTTCTGCAATTCAATTAGTTCGGTAGAACTGAATTTTTCTGATTCAATTGCTGTTATCAAAAGTCTGTATTTTTCAATAGAATCAAATCTCCTGCTTAAGCTATCATGAATCTTATTGATCTTTTTGGTTTGACTGCCAATGATTATTAATTGAAAAAGAAAAAGATAATTGAAATAGGAGATACCTATTATTCCGAAGCTATAGAATGCTAATGCAGTAATAGTAATAGTCGGAAGTACTATTCCAGCTATTTTTAGTGGAGTTGAAGTAAAATTGTTTTCTTCTTGTAACCAATTATTGATGATCTCTTTGTCGTTTGGCTTTTCTTTGTTTTCTATTCCCAGTGCAATAAAATGGAGATTCCATTCTGTTTTCTTTTCCAGGTCTTTAATTGCAGTCTGGCGTTTATTTATTTGTTCCTTCTCCAGAAATGGGTAGGTGAGCCATTGCGCCAGTTTTGTTCTGCCAGTAAATGTTGCTGTCCTGTTTAATAGTTGGAAGATTGATCTTCTTCCAAAAATATCTAAGTCCGACAGGAAGTTATGTTGCTTGTCAATAAATTCATTTCCTTCATTTATATTTTGAAAATTCTTATTTAATAATTGTATTTCTATTTGATTCACAAAGATCAGGTTCTTAAGAAATTCCGTTTTGCGTTTTAAACGGATCTCCAGATGTAATAAATACAGAAAAATAATGACGGTAATGGGAATTACTGCAAGAGAAATAGTTGGATTTGTTTTGTAGAAGAAAAGAGCAAGAACGATGGTTAAGATGAATAAAAAGGAACGCGAATAAAAAATGGTGTTGAATTTTTTATTTTGTTCTGAGATCTGAATGTTATACTCGGAAATCTTATTGGAATAATATGCTGATAAGTCGTTCATAGAAAGCAAAGCTACGTAATATTGTAATTCGAGTAGTTTGCTTGTTGAAATTTAACCACATAGAAACATAGCTTTAAATAGGAGTTGTTTGTTAGAGTTTGGATAGTTTCACATAGGTTTGAAGCTAAAGCTTCAAATAGGAGCGAACGCTATCTGAGAAATTTTATTTTTCCCTGTCTGCCGATAGGCAGATTTACTTTCGATTGTATAGCCTGAAAACACAGCTTAACTATGAATCTATGTGGTTAAATTTTGTTTGTTCGGAAGCATCAAATACTCTACTTTTTCACTGGTTTTGCTCCGATTTATTTCCTATTTTTGTAGTTATTCAAAAGATAATTTATTAAAAATGAAAATATCATATAATTGGCTTAAAGAGTATGTTCAAACAGATCTTTCTGTTGAACAGGTTGGCATATTATTAACAGATTGCGGATTGGAAGTGGAGAGTATAGAAAAGTTTGAAACTGTGAAAGGCGGATTAGTGGGAATGGTTATCGGCGAAGTCAAAACAAAAGAAAAACATCCGGATGCTGATCGTTTAAATATCACAACTGTTGACATAGGAACAGGAACATTATTGAATATTGTTTGTGGTGCTGCAAATGTAGAAGCAGGACAAAAAGTTGTTGTCGCTACTATTGGAGCGATGTTATATCCTACAACTGGAGAACCATTTGAAATTAAAAAATCGAAGATTCGTGGTGCTGTTTCCGAGGGGATGATTTGTGCAGAAGATGAAATTGGTTTAGGTTATTCTCATGCAGGTATCATGGTGTTGGAGCCTTCTGCAAAAATTGGAACTCCTGCCAATGAATATTTTAAATTGGATGAAGATTTTACGTTAGAGATCGGATTGACACCTAATCGTGCCGATGCTACTTCACATGTTGGTGTTGCACGTGATCTGGTTGCTGTGATGAATTGTGTTTCAGCCATGCAAGGTTCTGAATCTCCTGATTTAAAGTCACTGCTTCTTCCGAATGTGAATTCGTTCGCTGTTGATACCAACGATTCTAAAATTGAAGTCGTTGTGGAAGATTCAATTGCTTGTCCGCGTTATTCCGGACTTTCAATCAATAATATTCGTGTAGGGGATTCTCCTGATTGGTTGAAAAACAGATTGAAAGCCATAGGGATTCGTTCCATCAACAATATCGTGGATGCCACCAATTATGTGTTACATGAATTAGGACAACCCATGCATGCTTTTGATGCCGATAAAATACAAGGTGGCCTGCCTGCCGGACAGGCAGGAAAAGTGATTGTCAAGAAGTTGGTCGATAAAACCAAATTCAAAACGTTGGATGAAGTAGAGCGAGAATTGTCTTCTGAAGATTTGATGATATGTGATGCAAATGGCGGGATGTGTATAGCTGGCGTATTTGGCGGAATTGAATCGGGTGTGACAGCAGAAACAAAAAACATTTTCTTGGAAAGTGCATATTTTAATTCTACCTCTGTTCGAAAATCATCGAAACGTCATGGTTTAAAAACAGATGCTTCCTTCCGTTATGAAAGAGGTGCTGATCCGAACATTACTGTATTTGCATTAAAGCGGGCTGCATTATTGATCAAAGAAATTGCTGGTGGGGAGATCTCTTCAGATGTTATTGATATCTATCCGAAGAAGATTGAAAATTTTAAAGTGCCTTTTTCTTTTGAGAAATGCGATCAATTGATCGGTAAACACATTGATCTGGAAATTATAAAAAATATCATTACTTCTTTGGGAATTGAAATAGAGCATGAAGGTCATGATGCATTATTACTTTCCGTTCCTCCCTTTAAAGTGGATGTAACACGCGAGCAGGATGTGATTGAAGAAGTGTTGAGGATTTACGGCTATAACAACATAGAGATTCCAACGGTGTTAAATTCATCCTTGTCGTTCGCTGAAAAGCCTGATAAAGAAAAGATTCAAAATGTTGTTTCTGAACTATTGACAAATAATGGCTTTTCTGAAATGATGTGCCTTTCATTAACGAAAGGTGAATATGCAGGCAAACTAAAATCATTGAGTGAAGACAGAAGCGTTGCGATGATGAATCCTTTGAGCAGCGACTTAAATGTATTGCGCCAAACACTTTTGTTCAGCGGTTTGGAAACGATCGCATACAATCAGAATCGTAAAAATGCCGATTTGAAATTGTATGAATTCGGTAAAACATATATCGCTATTAAAGGAGAAACGACCAAATACATTGAAAGTAAACATTTGTCCATTTTTATCACCGGACGTAAACAGGAAGAAAGCTGGAATGGAAAATCTGAGCAGGTAAATTTATATACGTTGAAAGGGTTTGTGACTGCAGTGTTAGGCCGATTAGGAATTACTGATGTGAAATTAGCAGAGTTGAATAATGATGTGTATTCGCAAAGTGCTACTGTTAACTGGAATAAAAAATCACTTGTAGAATTTGGAGCTGTTTCTAAATCAGTTTTAAAATCGATGGATATCAAACAAGAAGTTTTTTATGCGGACTTTAATTGGGACCTGATCATTGAAGCGGTGAAGAAAACACATGTGATGTATACGGAAGTTCCTAAATTTCCAGAAGTAAGAAGAGATCTGGCCTTATTGATCGACAAAGCGATTCAATTTGAACAGTTGGAGCAATTGGCATTTCAATCTGAAAAAAATATTTTGAAAAATGTAAATCTGTTTGATGTGTATGAAGGAGATAAATTACCAGCGGGTAAAAAGTCTTATGCTTTGAGTTTTATATTGCAAGATGAAGCAGCAACACTAACAGATAAACAAATAGAAAAAATCATGGAGAAGTTGATGAAAACCTATCAGGAGAAGGTAGGAGCGGAGATCCGGTAATTTTTTTCGTGACTACAAAAAAGCCCTCGTGTAATTTATACGAGGGCTTTTTTATAGAAAAATTGTTTTATTGTTCTATTTCATATTAAAACGAAATTTTATTGCGTAGGATTCGTCGAATGGAGCCTTTCAAAATAACGGATGTTATTGTAATGTCCATTAATTTCAATTAAATTCGTTTTTGTTCTCAATAAAAGAGACTTATTTTTCGTTTGTTCTAATTGTTTACCTTTATAGTATGCGTTTACAAGTACTTCTGCGCTTTTTCTTTTTTGCATTTTCAGGTGTTTTTATACCTGCAAGTATTTGCGCACAGGCCCCATCTGGAAATCCTGACAAGGGAGGATTTTATTCATTGGATATTCAATCGGTGAAAGATCCATCCTTGCTGAAAAAAATTCCTTTTAAAAAGTCTTTTTCCTCAAAAATGGAACGCGATAAGGAATTGCAAAATGTTCTGTTTGCATGTTATGAAAATGCTTATTTAACCGCATATTATGATAGTGTCTTTCTTGATTCATTATCAGCAAAAGCGTATCTGAATTTTGGTGCACAATATAAATGGGCGCATTTAAAAAGAGGCAATGTTGACGAAGGTGTTTTGAGTGAAATTGGCTTTCGGGAAAAAATATACAGCAATAAACCTGTTTATTTCAAAAGTGTAAAAAGTGTTCAGGAAAAGCTCATCACCTACTATGAAAATAATGGTTACCCCTTTGCTTCTGTTAAGCTTGATAGTGTAGTTATTTCCGGTGAGAGTTTGGAAGCGCAGCTTCGGATCACTAAAAATGAGAAAGAAATTATTGATAGTGTTGTTATGAAGGGCAATGCGAAAATAGCAACGGTTTATATTTATAATTATTTGGGAATAAAACCTGGTGATCTTTATAATGAGAGTCAATTGCAAAAAATAAATACACGACTGGCAGAGTTACCATTTGTACGATCTGTAAAACCTGCGCAAGTTACCTTCTCCAATAAATTTAATAAACTTATTTTGAATCTTGAAAAAAGACGTGCCAGTCAATTCGATGGTATTGTAGGGATCCTTCCAGATAATAAAACGGGTAAGGTCTTATTTACAGGTGATGTGCGGTTGAAACTTCAGAATGGCTTAGGACGCGGCGAATTGATTGATATGAACTGGCGCAGGCTTCAAACTCAAACACAGGATTTGAAGCTGAGAGTGGTTTACCCATTCATTTTTAGAAGTCCTTTTGGAGTTGATTATAATTTCAAATTATACAAGAAGGATACAACATTTCTTGATGTCAATCAAAATGTTGGTTTGCAATATTTATTGATAGGAGGGAATTACCTGAAGATTTTTTACACGAATAAATCTTCTACTTTGCTATCTACAAAAGGGCTCGAGAATTACACGGTATTGCCAACGAATGCAGATGTAAGAACAAATATGTATGGAATTGGTTATAAATATGAAAAGTTAGATTACCGTTTGAATCCTCGAAAAGGATTGACATTATTGATAAATGCGAGTGCTGGAACAAAAAACATAAAGAAGAATGCGAATCTTAATCCTGTTGTGTATGACAATTTGAAATTAAAATCAGCTTTGTATAATGGAGATCTGGAGGCAAGTGTATTTATTCCTATACGTGAACGAAGTACTGTTAAGGTTGGTGTGCAATCTGCCTTTCTCTATGGCGAAACGACTTTCCAAAATGAATTATTCCGGATAGGAGGATTGAAAACAATAAGAGGTTTTGATGAAGAATCTATTTATGTGTCCTCTTTTACAATCATGTCATTGGAGTATCGTTTTATTTTAGAACAAAATTCTTACTTGTATCTGTTTGGCGATGGTGCTTGGTATGAAAATAATCAAGCGACTAACTATATCAACGATACACCAATAGGTTTTGGAGCAGGAATCAGTTTTGAAACAAAAGCTGGTATTTTTTCCATCAATTATGCATTAGGGAAACAGTTCGATAATCCCATCGAGTTAAGAGCAGGTAAAATTCATTTTGGTATTGTTAACTATTTCTAATGTTTTTTTATTCTTATTCCCTCAAATAGCTTGCTTTTCAGGAGCTTTTTTTTGTCAAAAATTACTCATCCAACTAAGCAAATTTATCCGTAAATTAGCGATTCAATTTTGAAGAATAGTTATGGAGATTTTGTTTTTAATAGTGGGTTTAGCTTTAGGTGTTGTGATCGCATTTTTGTTTTTTAAAGGAAAACAAAATTCCGGTGCAGATACTTCTTTGCTGGATTCTAAAATAAATGAGCTGGATAAACAAAATGCAGTTTTGAAAACTCAAATCGATGCAGCTTCAAACGAAAATCAAAAAATAGTTTTGGAATTCAGATTGGAAAAAGAACGTTTAATGGTTGATGTTGAAAAATACAGAACGGAATTAAATGCTGCGAATAATCGTATAGAAGGTTCTATTGAAAAATTTAAGGCGCAGGATGAAAAATACAAGACTTTAAAAGAGGAACTTGAAACTGTTCACAAAAAATACAGCAATGAATTTGAATTGATCGCCAATAAAATATTGGATGAGAAATCCCAAAAATTCACTGATCAGAACAAAACCAATCTCGATATCATTTTAAATCCATTAAAGGAAAAGATCAAGGATTTTGAAGCGAAAGTGGATAAAGCGTATAAGGACGAGTCGGCAGAGCGGATTACATTGAAAACAGAAATAAAGCATCTTATTGATCTGAACAAACAAATCAGTGAAGATGCAAACAATCTTGCAAATGCGCTAAAGGGCGAGAATAAAACACAGGGTAATTGGGGCGAGCTTATTCTTGAAAAAGTATTGGAGCGTTCGGGATTAGTGAAAGATCAGGAATATCGTTTGCAGTTCAGCACAAACAACGACGAAGGAAAGCGTATTCAGCCCGATGCGGTTATTATGTTGCCTGATAACAAACACATTGTAGTCGATTCCAAGGTTTCATTAGTGGCCTACGAAGCATTTGTTAATTCATCGGATGAAGAGGAGAGATTAAAATTGGTGAAAGAACATATTATATCTGTCCGCACACATATCAAATCGTTGAGCGAAAAAAATTATCAATCCTCAGCTGATTTTAATACGCCGGATTTTGTTTTATTGTTCATCCCAATTGAATCGTCCTTCAGCATTGCTGTTCAAGCCGATCAGGAATTATTTAATTTTGCATGGGATAAAAAAATTGTGATTGTAAGTCCATCTACATTGTTAGCGACCTTAAGAACAATTGCTTCTGTTTGGAAGCAAGAACGTCAGACAAAAAATGCCATTGAAATTGCAAAACAAAGTGGTGCGCTTTACGATAAGTTTGTTGGTTTTATAGAAGATATGGATAAGATCGGAAAAAGTATTGAGGTGTCTCGTGCCACCTATGAAAATGCAATTAATAAATTACATAAGGGAAGCGGTAATTTGGTGAAGCGTGCTCAGGATATTGAAAAGCTAGGAGCAAAAACAACAAAACAGATTTCTTCCAAATTTATTGACAATGATGGACAATCGCTATTATCCGAAGACCCTGAAAAGGAATGAAAAAAATTTTAATATACCTGTGTTTTTTCGTTGTGATCTTTTCATGCGATACAGCGCGTAAGAATTCAAAAGCGCCGGCTGTATCCTATAAGCATGAAACAAATACCATCCATCCAGAGTTCACTGTTTTTCATTCAAGTGATTCGATATCCGAGTTGCATTTCAAGATAAACAGTAAAGAGCTTTTGTATATGCGCGCCGATGGAATTAATTTTTCTTCCAATGTATTGATCTCTTATCTTCTTATCCCTTCCTATGATTCAAAGGAAGTGATAGATAGCGCATCGGTTCGTTTGGTAGATATCAACAACGATAATTCAATTAAAGAGCTGATTGGAAAAATAAATGTAAAAGCAATTTCTACGCTTAAATATTTTTTGCGTGTAACGGTTTTTGATATAAATCGTAATATCAAGGTAGCTAGTGTTCTGTCGGTAGACAAAGAAAATAATCTTACTAGACAAAATTTTTTGGTTACATCGAAAGCATTGAATGTCCCTATTTTTCATAATTATATTAAGGCAGAGGAAGCGCTAGTTCTTAATTATAGAATAAAAATGGCTGCAACAGTTTTTGTCAGATATTACAATCGTGAATTTCCTTTGGCTGCTCCACCATTTTCCATTACGGATCCAAAACCCTTTCAATACGCACCCGATAGTGTTTTTGCCATACAGTTATCTAATCAAGGAATTGCAGATTTTATTCCTACAAAAAAAGGGTTTTACCATTTTCAAATAGACACCACTAAGCGTGACGGTTTAACACTTTTTAATTTTTCGGAGAATTTCCCCGACATCAAAAGAGCAGATGAGATGGTTCCTCCCATAAGATTTATTACATCTAAACAGGAATTCGAAGAAATTAGTTTAAGTGCAAACCCAAAGGCTGCGATTGAAAAATTCTGGTTGAATTGTTCAGGTAGTCAGGAGCGTGCGAAAGAAATAATTCGGAAATATTACAATCGCGTAAAAGATGCTAATTTATTTTTCACCTCTTATTTGGAAGGATGGAAAACCGACAGAGGAATGATTTACCTTATATTTGGAGCGCCCAATGTAATTTACAGAACAGAGAATTCAGAAACATGGATCTATGGGGAAGAAAGTAATGCTTTTAATTCATTGAGGTTTTCATTTTTGAAAGTGACTAATCCCTTTTCTGATAACGATTTAACCTTAGAACGGTCAACGCTCTATCAGCAAAAATGGACTACTTCAGTTGATATTTGGCGACAAGGACGTACGTATTTACAAGACTAAATTATTAATTGATTATGCAAACAAAACAACAAAAAAAAGAAGAAGAGAGTTTAATTTTTGGTTTACGACCAATTATCGAATCGATATTAGCAGGAAAAGAAATTGATAAGCTTTGTGTTCAAAGTGGATTGAAAGGTGAATTGGTAAGTCAACTGATGAGCCTTGTCAAGCAACACAATATCGCTTTTCAATATGTACCCTTAGAAAAACTGAACAGGCTAACATTAAAAAACCATCAAGGTGTTGTAGGTTATATTTCTTCCATCAGCTATCATAAAATTGCAGACGTTCTTCCGGGAATATTTGAAAAAGGTAAAGTGCCTTTACTTTTGATATTAGACAGGATTACGGATGTGCGTAACTTTGGAGCAATTGCCAGAACAGCGGAATGTTCTGGAGTTGATGCAATTATTATTCCTACCCGTGGAAGTGCTCAGATTAATGCGGATGCTATAAAGACGTCCACAGGTGCTTTACAGAAAATTCCGGTGTGTAGGGAAGAGAATTTAAAAGTAGTTATCGATTATTTAAAGGAGTGTGGTGTTCAGATCATTGCTTGTACAGAAAAAACTTCCGATTATTATTTTCAAATTGACTTCACGCTTCCTACAGCAATCATCATGGGTTCTGAAGAAGATGGTATTTTGAATGAATATTTGCAGAAATCAGATGGGAAAGCCAAGATTCCTTTACTGGGTGAAATAGGTTCATTGAATGTTTCCGTTGCTTGTGGGATCATTTTATACGAGGCAGTTAGTCAGCGTTTAATCAGTTAAGATGGATTTTTTTAATAAAAAATATCTTCCTTTTAGTACACTTTTTTTTATTGTTTTCATTTCCCGTATCCCTTTCGTATCTGCCGGCTATGGCATTGAAGAAGATTCATGGGGAATTGCGCTCGCTGCATTTCATACGAAGATGAGCGGTGTTTATGAACCATCTCGTTTTCCGGGTCATCCTGTGCAGGAGCTTGTTTATTCTGCTTTATGGGGCTTAGGCCCAATTGTGTTCAATGCGCTTAGCGCTTTTTTTAGTTCTGTAGCAACTGTATTCTTTGCCCTGATCTTAAAGGAATTAAATTTCAGACATTTTTTTCTAGCTGCTATTTCTTTTGCATTTATTCCTGTTTATTACATCAGCAGCACCTATACCATCGATTTTGTTTGGACTTCAGCCTTTATACTCATCAGCTTTTATTTTCTTTTGAAAAACAATGTTCTTTTGGTCGGATTATTTCTTGGACTCGCTATTGGCTGCAGAATAACAAGCGGAGCAATGATTTTGCCATTTATGATTATTATTTGGCAACGTGGCAATTTTAAAAAAAATGCGTTTTCATTTCTGAAGATGTTTGCTGCTTCGATGCTTGTTGTGTTTTTGGTCTTTCTCCCTCTTATGATTCAGTTCGGAACTTCTTTTTTTATGTATTATGATCAGTTTCCATACCCTCCTTTAGCAAAAGTGGGATACAAAATGAGTATTGGTGTATTTGGCTTGATCGGATTGCTTGCTATTGTTACATGCACCCTATGGATCATATTTGTTAAAAAGAAAGAGACTTACGGAGCACTGTTTAATAGTAATATCAATAAAAAAATAATCGTGGCCTGTTACATGGTAGTTCTCTTATTTCTTATCTCTTATTTCAGATTGCCACAAAAATCTGGATACATGATTTCTGTTCTCCCATTTGTGATTATTATTTTTGGATATTATTTGAACAGTAAACTGTTCCAGTTTTTAAGTTTTGCATTTATAGTGTCATCATTCGTCTGCAGCATTAACCTTACCGATAAATTAAGAGGAGCATCCTATTCTCGATACGCAATAACATTTAAAGTGTCAGGCCAAGAATTATTTTTTGATCCAGTTTCTGGACCCATATTCTCAGATGTTTCAAAACGTAAGCAGAAAGCAAAATATACTGGAGAGGTAATTCAGAAGATGGATAGTATTTCATTTAAAACGGTGGTTATCGCTGGGTGGTGGTACAATGAATTGATGGTTACCATGATTCCTTTAAAGAAGAATGAACATGTCATTTTAGAACCGTATATCAATGCTGAAAAAATCAAAAAATATAGTTCGCAAGGATACAGTATAAAATATTTACCTGAGCAAAATACTTACAACGACGAGATGTTTAAAATGGACATCACCAATTCCTATTCTACAAAATTTTAGGTTGATAAGTTTTATATTTCAAAAAGGAGTAATAGGATTTTTTTAACTAATTTTCGCATATAAATTAAATAATTGAAACATGCCAACGATTAAACAGACGTATGAAATGAATGCGACACCGGAAGAGGTCTTTGAAGCTTTGGTAAATCCAAATATAATTCAAGATTGGAGTGGTGATGAAGCCAAAATGACTGCAGAGGTTGGAGGCAAATTTTCTTTATGGGGTGGACAGATGTTTGGAATTAACTTGGAGATTGTTAAAAATAAAAAGTTGGTACAGGAATGGTGTTATGATCAATGGGAAGCTCCTTCAAAAGTAACGCTTACTATTAAGTCAAAAGGGAAAGGGTGTGTTGTAGATCTGTTACATGAAGATGTTCCTGAAAAGTCAATCAATAGCATTGCAGATGGATGGGGTGCATATTATCTTGGTGCAATGCAAGACATGTTTGAAGAAGCAAAATAATAATTGTCCCGATTTATTCGGGACTTTTTATTTTATGCCTTTTTTTTGAAAAGATTTTTTTTATAATGAAAATAGGTGCACGCATCAGCATTAGTGCAATTGCAGGATTAGGTTATTATCCGGTATTTTCATAAATTTATACTCCTAATTATAGCTGCATGAAAACATTTTTTTACTCGATTTTAATTGTATTAATTTCATTTTTGAATATGAATGCAAGGGCGCAAACGTGTCAGCAAAATAAAAATCATCCTCATCAGGATAAAATAGTTTCAAATGGAATCCAACAAAATTATGCTTCTAATTTAAGAAGTGATACGCTTGATATTTTGAATTATACAATTAATCTTGATATTACAGATTTCACGACCAGTAGTATAAAAGGCAACACACACGTAAAATTTACACCTAAAATAAATGGCGTGAATTTTATTAATTTGGATCTGCTATTATTAACAATCGATTCTATTAAGCTTGGAGCCTTTACCCTTACATCCTCATATAACGACACCTTATTGCGTGTTAATTTGCCAACTACATATAATGTGAATGATACAGGTGTTGTAATTGTGTATTATCATGGAACGCCCCAGGGTGACGCTTCCGGTTGGGGAGGCTTTTACTTTCAAAGCGGTTATGCTTATAATTTAGGTGTTGGTTTTGCTTCACTCCCTCACAATTATGGAAGAGTGTGGTATCCCTGTTTCGATAATTTTGTAGAACGTGCAACCTATGAATTTAATATCACTACAAATGGAGGTAAGATTTCCGCTTGCAATGGTTATCTTGCTCACGACACCACTGACCTTGCTGGAAACAGAACAAGGAAATGGATATTGGATAAAACAATTCCAAGCTATTTAGCATGTGTTTCTGTGGCAAGTTATGCAACTGTTCATCAAAGTTATACTGGTATATCTGGCCCTCTGCCAATAGAACTCCAGGCTGTTGCAACAGATACAGCTGCTGTAAAAAGTTCATTTATTAATTTGCCTGTTGCTTTGTCAACATTCGAAAACCATTTCGGAGCCTATAAATGGAATAAGGTTGGCTATAGTATGGTGCCATTTAATTCGGGGGCTATGGAGCATGCTACAAATATTTCGTATCCGAAAGCAACAGCAACAGGAAGTACCACCTATCAATATCTATACGCGCATGAATTGTCACATCATTGGTTTGGAGATTTAGCTACTTGCAGAACCGCAGAAGATATGTGGTTGAACGAAGGTTGGGCCCATTACTGTGAATTTTTATTCTGGGAAACTTTGAATGGTCCTGCAAGTTATTTATCGTATGTAAGAGCTAACCATTTAGATAATTTACAATTCAATACAGCGAAAGAAGGGAATTTAACGCTTTCTAACATCCCTCAAACATATACATACGGTGATCATGTATATAATAAAGGTGCTGACATTGCTCACACCATGCGTGGATATATGGGCGATAGTCTGTTTTTTTATTCAGTCAAAACATATTTAGCTGATAATAATTATAAAGATGTTTCCAGTACTGATTTTCAAAATGCGCTTTCAGCCGCGAGCGGATTGAATATGTCTGATTTTTTTAATGATTGGGTATTTAATCCTGGTTGGCCCCATTTTTCAATAGATTCATCTGTAGTTGTTCCCAGCGGTTCCAACTATTCTGTTACTGTGTATGTGAAACAAAAATTGACAGGCGCGCCTACTTATTATTCCAATGTTCCATTGGAACTGACTTTTAAAGCTGCCAATTTTGTAGAACAGACAAAAAAAATTATCATGTCTGGAGCAAACGCTTCTTTTACTTTTACTATTCCTTTTGATCCTGCTTTTGTTGCTATTAATATGGGCGAAAAAATTAGCCATGCTGTAGCTCCTGAATATAAAACATTGAAGACGACATCCTCTAATAATTTTGCAAATGCAAAAATGACGATGGTTGTTTCAAGTATTTCCGATTCGGCTTTTGTAAGAGTAGAGCATAATTATACGGCTCCTGATCCATTCAAAACGTATTCGATGCCTTATCGCTTATCTCCCAATCATTACTGGAAAGTGGATGGTATTTTGCCAGCCAACTTCAAAGCAAAAGCCACTATCAACTACGAAGGTCGAGTATTAGCATTTTCTGGAAATTATTATCAAGACAATAATTTGATCAACACATATGAAGATAGTCTGGTATTGATGTATCGTAGAAATGCTGCGGATGATTGGAAAGTATATCCAAATTACACTAAAAATATGTTAGGTAATAATAATGATAAAAAAGGGATGATCACCATTGATACCTTAGTGTTAGGGGAATACGTTTTTGCGATGATGGACTATGCTTTGGCTATAAAAGATCAACCAACAATTTCTGATTTCGCAACACTGAAGGTTTTTCCTAATCCTGCAAAAGAGGTTATTACTGTAGATATTTATGCTTCTCTCGGTAAAAGCGTGAACAATGGAGTCATTTCAATTGTTGACATAAATGGTAATGTCGTTTTTAAAGAAAAATTACAACAGCAAAACATGTTGAACATAAACACTACTGGATTTTCGAGTGGCGTATATTTGATAAGTATCAGATCGAACGATGAACTGCTTGCTAGAAGTAAATTTGCGGTTACACATTAATTGAAAGACCAGACAGGTATTTTGCCTGTCATGCATTATGGGATATAAAAACACACAGGATTGTATCACAGATCTTGAGAAACACGGACATTTAATTCGAATTAGAGAAGAAATCAGCTCCGAGCTGGAAATGGCTGCAATTCATTTGCGCGTCTTTGAGCATCAGGGGCCGGCAATTTTATTCGAGAATATTAAAGATTGTAAATTTAGAGCAGTTTCAAATTTATATGGTTCTGTTGAACGAAGTAAATTTATTTTTAGAGATACTATCGACATCATCAAAACACTCATTACTTTAAAGAATGATCCGTTAGAAGCGATTAAGCATCCCCTTAAATATGCTCATGTGGGGTTGACAGCTTTTTCAGCTCTTCCAAAGAGATCACGATTTTTAAATCCTGTTATGCAAAATCAAACATCATTATCTAATTTGCCGCAAATAAAATGTTGGCCAAATGATGGTGGAGCATTTATAACATTGCCCTTGGTATATTCTGAAGATATAGATAAACCAGGTGTGATGAATTCTAATTTGGGAATGTATCGTATTCAGATGAGCGGTAATGAATATATACAGGACAAAGAAGCAGGATTGCATTACCAATTGCACCGAGGGATTGGAGTGCATCAGACAAAATCAAATGCGAAAAATCAACCACTCAAGGTAAGCGTTTTTGTGGGAGGTCCTCCTTCATTGACATTGGGTGCAGTGATGCCATTACCGGAAGGGATGAGTGAGCTTACATTTGCAGGTGCATTAGGGAAAAGAAGAATTCGATATACGTATGATGATGGTTTTTGCATCGCATCAGATGCAGATTTTGTAATAACAGGTGAAGTATACCCAAATGAAAATAAACCCGAAGGCCCATTCGGGGATCATTTGGGTTATTATAGTTTGAAGCATAATTTCCCATTGATGCGAATTCATAAAGTGTATCATCGCAACAATGCAATCTGGCCTTTCACTGTTGTGGGGCGTCCTCCACAAGAAGATACGAGTTTTGGTGCTTTGATTCATGAAATTACAGGTGATGCCATACCCAATGAGATTCCAGGACTAAAAGATGTTCATGCTGTCGATGCTTCGGGTGTTCACCCTCTTTTGTTAGCGATTGGAAGTGAACGTTACACGCCCTATTCGAATGAACGCAAGCCGCAGGAAATTTTAACTATTGCCAATCATATTTTAGGAAAAGGACAATTAAGTTTAGCTAAATATCTATTCATCATTGCCGGAGAAGATAACCCCAAACTCACCACACATGATGTTGCTGATTATTTCAAACATGTGTTGGAGCGTGTCGACTGGTCCCGAGACCTGCATTTTTATACACGTACTTCAATCGATACGTTAGATTATAGTGGTGATGGATTAAATAGTGGAAGTAAAGTTGTGATTGCTGCGGCAGGAGAGAAAAAAAGAGAATTAGGTACTGAGTTGACAGTGTTAAATTTACCTGATGGTTTCAGAAACCCGAAAATTGTGATGCCTGGTGTACTTGCATTTCAGGCGGATAAGTATGTTGATCAAAGTGTAACCTTAAAATGGATATCCCAATTTACCCAACAACATTCAAATAAAGACCTATTGCAAAATTTTCCATTAATTATTTTGTGTGATGATTCTGATTTTGTTTCTAAGAATTTAAATAATTTTCTTTGGGCAACTTTCACCAGAAGTAATCCTTCACATGATATTTATGGTGTTGATAGTTTTACTGAAAATAAACATTGGGGCTGTAAGGGATCATTGATCATTGATGCACGAATAAAGCCACATCATGCACCACCATTAATAAAAGATCCTGTTGTAGAAAAACGTGTTGACGCTTTGGGAGCAAAAGGAAAATCGTTGTACGGAATAATTTAGATTTTTTTTCGAAAATGTAAATAAGATCCTGACTTTCTGTATTAATCAGATGGGCTATCTAGAAAGTGATAATGTAAAAAAAATTACTTTTTAAGGATTGTTATCTCTACTCTCCTGTTCGCTTTCGCTGCTTCAGGGGCTCTGTCATCTTCGTAAATAGGCCTGCTTCGGCTGTATCCTTTTGACGTTAAACGAGTGGCATCAATTCCCTTTTTGACCAGATATTTACAAACCGATTTCGCTCTTAAAATGGATAAAGGCATGTCGTCTGCACAACAAACATGTCCTCCGACTTCAATTTCAAGAGTAGGATTATCTTTCAATATTTTTACTAATAGTTCTAATGTAGGTTTTGCTTCAGAAAGAAGTATAGCCGTGCCACCTTCGAAATTTAAGTTTTTTAAAACAAGTGTTTTTCCTACGGCGAGATCATCAATAGAACTTTCGCTGTTGAAGGATTCTTTCTTTTCCACAATCCCATCAGCAGAAACAACTTTTTTTTGAACTTGTTTTATTTCCTGATCGATAGGGTTTCCAATAATGACAGGCGTATCAATTGTAATACGAATTTCAACTCTTCTGTTCTTAGCACGGCCTTCTTTTAATTTGTTATCTGCAATTGGCTCAGTTGAACTAAAACCGTTTGAAGTAATCAATTGTGAAGGAATATTTTTATTTTTAAAGTAGGACGAGACAGCATATGCGCGTTTTTCAGAAAGTATCTGATTGGTTGTATTGTCGCCAAAATTATCGCAATATCCCTTGATAGAAATTATAGAATATTTTGTCTGGCTGAGGTAATTAATTAAAGAATCGAGCATATGAATCGAGTTGTATTTCAGTTCATATTTATTAGAATCAAAATATAGAATTGATTTCGTTTGACCAGACGTTGCTGACCATGAAAAGAGTAAGAGAAGAAAAAGAATATTTTTTTTCATAGAAGACTTTATATCATAACGCTAATACGTTAAAAAGATACGAAATAAAAAAAGGCTACCGTGTGGTAGCCTTTTCCTTATGCTTTTGCAGCTTCAGCTGCAGCAATTTTCTTTTTAATACCTTCGGTTGTAATGGACCCTGGACGTTCGATTGGGTGACCCAATGCTCTGTCCCAGATCAGTGAAGATAAAACTCCAAGTGCACGTGATACACCAAATAATACAGTGTAGAATTCGTGTTCAACCATTCCGTAGTGCGTTAACAATACTCCTGAATGTGCATCAACATTTGGCCAAGGATTTTTTATTTTTCCCGTGCCCTCTAAAATAGGAGGAGCAACTTTATAAACCATCTGAACTATTTCGCATAGATCATCTTTCCCTTGTGGTTTAATGTAACGCTCATAAAAATCTTGTTGAGCAGAAAAACGAGGGTCTGTTTTACGCAATACAGCATGCCCATATCCTGGTACAACTTTTCCGTCAGCTAATGTTTTTTTGATATAATCTTCAATTTGTTTTTCAGTTGGCAGACCTCCACCTAATTCTTCACGTAATTCCAATATCCAACTTAATACTTCTTGATTTGCTAATCCATGCAAAGGGCCCGCTAATCCGTTCATACCTGCAGCAAAAGCCAAATAAGGGTCGCTTAAAGCAGAACCTACTAAATGAGTTGTATGTGCTGATACGTTTCCGCCTTCGTGGTCAACGTGGATGGTCATGTACATGCGCATCAAACGTTTCATGTCAAATTCTTCGTAACCAAGC
The DNA here is from genome assembly GCA_947449315.1 of Bacteroidota bacterium. GTDB lineage: Bacteria > Bacteroidota > Bacteroidia > 2-12-FULL-35-15 > 2-12-FULL-35-15 > 2-12-FULL-35-15. Next base: position 46,144 of record CANFRC010000003.1, on the reverse strand, counting down.
ATGTGTGCAAGGTTTGCCGCCCAATCCAATTTTGGATCTGGTTCAATGTGAACTCCATTTTTATATTTTCTGCGGTAGATGTATGCTGCAACACGTGGTAATCGTGCAATCAGATTCATAGAATCTTCATAGACATAATCCCAATAATCTTTTTTGTTTACTCCTTTTTTATAAGCAGCAGCAAATAGTGATTCAGTTTGCATTGCCATAATTGCCATCACAAATTGAGTCATCGGATGAGTAGATGCAGGCATTTTATCTAATACATCAAACACATGCTTTGGTACAATTGCTCTTCTTGCCCAAACGTTACCCAAGTTTAAAACATCTTCCTGAGTTGGAAGTTCACCCAATAACATTAAGTAGAAGATTCCTTCAGGCAATGGCTCTGTGCCACCTGGTGCTTTAGGAAGTTTTTCTCGAAGTTCAGGAATCGTGTATCCTCTGAAGCGGATTCCTTCTTCAGGATCTAGTTTAGAGGTTTCTGTTACCAAACCTACAATACCTTTCATTCCTTGATAGACTTGAGCTACAGTGTATTCGCCAAGTTTTACATCGCCTTTTTCTTTAATGATCGCTTTTACTTCTGCTGCCACAGGACCTGCTTTTGCAGCGAATTTATCTTTTAATGTATCCATAATATTGATGAATGAAACTAGTTTTAACCTTGATTCCCGAAAGATAAAAGGTTTTTATCATAATAAAAACAATAATGAAAAAAATTATCTATTCTTAACATATTTGAAATCGCTACCCAGATATCTTGCTGCTTCACCAAGTTGCTCTTCTATACGGAGCAGTTGGTTGTATTTGGCAATACGGTCGGTGCGTGAAGCAGAACCTGTTTTGATCTGTCCGCAATTCAAAGCTACCGCCAAATCAGCAATGGTTGTGTCTTCTGTTTCTCCCGAACGGTGACTCATAACGGAAGTATAAGAGTTATTTTGTGCTAATTGAACAGCATCTATTGTTTCAGATAATGAACCGATCTGGTTCACTTTAACTAGGATAGAATTCGCAATATTCTCGTCAATCCCTCTTTGTAATCTGTTTACATTGGTAACAAATAGATCGTCTCCTACTAATTGAACCTTATTCCCAATTTTGTCACTTAACATTTTCCATCCTTTCCAGTCATCTTCTGCTAAGCCGTCTTCAATAGAAATAATAGGGTATTTCTTAGCCCATGAAGCCCAATAGTCAACCATTTGTGCTGGCGTTAATTTATCGCCACTTGATTTTTTAAAGTGGTAAACATTCTCTTTTTCAATATAGAACTCAGAAGCAGCTGCATCCATTGCAATGAACATATCCATACCAGGTTTATAACCTGCTTTTTCAATCGCTTTTAAAACAGATTCAATCGCTTCTTCATTCGATTTTAAGTTCGGAGCAAAACCGCCTTCGTCCCCTACATTTGTTGAATATCCTTTATCTTTTAATACTTTTTTCAAGTGATGAAACACTTCGGTTCCCATGCGAATAGCATCTGTAAAGTTGCTTGCCCCCACAGGCATAATCATAAATTCTTGAAAATCGATGCTGTTATCTGCATGAGATCCGCCATTAATGATATTCATCATCGGAATAGGTAATAAATTAGCATTTACGCCTCCAACATATCTATATAACGGCTGACGAGCCTCCTCTGCGGCCGCTTTAGCACAGGCTAATGATACACCTAAAATTGCATTTGCGCCTAAATTCCCCTTGTTGTCGGTTCCATCCAATGCAATCATTTTTTTATCAATTGCATTTTGATCGAAAATATAGGTTCCTGCCAATTCCTCACGGATAACTGTGTTTACATTGTTCACCGCTTTTAAAACTCCTTTTCCAAGGTAAAATCCTTTATCATCGTCACGTAATTCAACTGCTTCATGAACCCCTGTTGATGCTCCGGATGGAACAGCTGCCCGACCCATAATGCCAGAATCTGTTATTACATCTACCTCTATTGTTGGATTTCCTCGTGAATCCAATATTTGACGAGCTTGTACACTAGCTATAAAACCCATATTTTATTTTGATTTTTGAATTGAAAATGAGTACTAAATATTGCACGTCAAAAGTAGAAATAAAACCAATAGCAAGATTCCTTTTTATTAACATTCTCAATCATTTTGGTTAATATTTTATGCGATTTTAAGCGCCCTTAAATCTGTTTATTCATTACATTCGTTCAAAATCAGTTTTGATTTTTAGTGTGAATTTCACTTCCATTTTTTGAAAATTAATAACTAAAACTAAAAACGCAAGTGGTACTAAATTATATCTGGATAGCATTTTTTTTGATTGCATTTGTAGTTGCGCTATTTGAACTCATCGTTAGAGGCAATACAGAGATTTTTAAAACACTTGTGGACGCAACATTTAGTTCATCAAAAATGGCGGTGATGGATATCTCGCTGCCATTGGCTGGTGTTATGACTTTCTGGTTAGGTCTTATGAATATTGGTGAAAAAGCGGGAGCAATCAATTTTTTGTCCCGAATTGTTGGTCCGTTTTTTAATAAATTATTTCCAGGTGTCCCCAAAGGTCATCCTGCAAATGGACATATCGTAATGAATTTTTCAGCAAACATGCTTGGCCTTGGAAATGCTGCAACACCAATAGGTTTAAAGGCGATGGGTAGTTTACAAGAGTTGAATACTGAAAAAGAAACAGCATCCAATGCGCAGATTATGTTTTTAGTATTGAATACCGGTGGGTTTACTATTATACCGGTTTCTATAATTGCCATGCGTGCCATTAATGGAGCAGTGAATCCATCCGATGTTTTTATTCCCATTTTAATTGCAACCTACTGTTCCACCTTAATAGGAATATTAACAGTAGCGATATGGCAGAAAATAAATATTTTCAATAAGGTGGTCATGTCTTGGTTGTTAGGAGTAACTGCTATTGTTGTTGGCTTGGTTTGGTATTTTAGTACCTTGCCTCAAGCACAGATTTCCATTGTTTCGAAAGTGGGAGCTAATGTTATTTTGTTTTCAATAATAACCTCTTTTATTTTAGGGGCAGTTCGAAAAAAAATAAATGTGTACAGTGCTTTTATTGATGGTGCAAAAAACGGATTTGAAATAACCATTAAAATAATACCCTACTTAGTTGCTATGCTAGTTGGCATTGCTGTGTTTCGTGCTTCAGGCGCAATGAATTATTTAACGGATGGTATCGGTTTTATATTAGCTTGCCTTGGACTAAATGCGGACTTCGTTGCTGCTCTTCCGGTAGCTTTTATGAAGCCGCTTAGTGGAAGCGGATCACAAGGAATGATGATCGATATGATGAAAACACATGGAGCGGATTCTTTTGTCGGACATTTGTCGTGCGTATTTCAGGGTGCTGCAGATACTACCTTTTATATTGTTGCATTGTATTTCGGATCAGTAGGCATAAAAAATACTCGTTATGCAATTACAGCAGGATTGATAGCAGACCTCGCCGGTGTATTTGCGGCAATTTATATTTCCTATTTATTTTTTCATTGATCGTCTTTACGCAATCTTTTCCTTTCGTTAGAAACTACTGTTGGCGAGTATAATTGACATGAATGTTCCTTCAGGCGTTGTAATCTGGAACAGTTATTCCATTCGGATTAGTATTTTTTATAGCTAACATCAATGTTAGTCTTAAAAAAATAATGAAACAATAAAATGTATTTTGTTAAAATAAAAAAGTCGCTTATTTCTTTCGCTTTCTAAGGTATAGTTGCTGCCCAACGACTGGCGCATCACCTGGCTTCATGAGATTTTTTTTGTACAATGATCTTAATTTTATGCCATGGAGTTGTGAGATAGAATTCATTGTTTCTCCTTTCTTCACTATATGGAATGGTTCTTTTGCCTTATTTCGCTTGGGTTGTAAATATAATTTTTGTCCCGCAATCAATTTTGAATCGGGCGACAAGTCATTGAATTTATATAATTGCCATAGATCTTTGTCTGTGTCATGCGCAATTTTATAAAAGCTATCACCTGGTTTCACTAGGATGTATTTTATGAACCGGAAGCTTAAAATTTCTCTTGGCTCCATTGATGGCGGCACACTTGTTTTAGTGACAGAAGCTGTAATGTTTGGCATTGCATCAATTTGGTCATACTGAAATAATTCATAGGTGTTAATTAATTCCAGTAGCCGTTGTGTATATTTTGGGTCTGTTGCATACCCTAAGTCTTTTAGTCCTTTTGCCCAGTTTTTGTAATCTGTGCGTTTGAGTTCAAACAGCGGTGAATATCTTTCGCGAGACTTTAAAAAATTGGAATGGTCAGTGTAAGATTCTAAAACAGAAGGGTATTTTCTGAAACATTCATCTTTAGCATCATCATCTTTATTGAATGTCGCACCATTCCATTCTAAATGACATTTAATTCCAAAATGATTGTTTGCATAAACTGCCAGGTCACTATTTCCATTTCCACTTTCCAGCATTCCCTGCGCTAAGGTGATACTTGCGGGGATATTAAACATAAGCATCTCTTTAATTGCTTCGTCTTTATAATTGTCGATATATTGATTGGGCGTCATTTTATGCTCGTTTGGTTGAGCAATCATTGACACTGAAAAAACAGCGGAGATGAATATTGTTAATCGTTTTTGCATTCTTTCAAAACTACCGAAAAATAATTTTATTTCTTTTATAGCGTGGCCTATTTTCTAACATTGCTATGTTAATTTGATCCCTTTGTTTCCTTGAAGTCCACCTGTATGAATAGCAATAATGGTTTGATTGGCATCGAAATGCCCCCTTTTTATTAATTCATAGATGCCGTACATCATTTTGCCTGTATAAATATAGTCAAGCGGAATCGAATGTTGTGTATTAAAATTTTTGACAAAGTCTATCAGTTCAGGTTTCACTTTCGCGTATCCCCCAAAATGAAATTCTTCATTTATTGAAAAGTTGTTTTGTGAAAAAGAATGGAATTCGGATAACCAATTATTCACTTCCTCTTTTATGTAATTCTCGGCTTTTAAAACTTGAAATCCGATTCCTTTTTCATTTTCTTTTAATGAAAGTGCAATACCAGAAAACGTTGCTCCCGTTCCGCAAGGGCAACAGATATAATCGAAATCAATTGTGATAGTATCTGTAATTTCCTTGCAGCCTTTTACTCCAAGAATATTGGAGCCTCCTTCCGGTATCAGATAAAAGCTATCGTTAGGAAATTGTTGTTCAATATGTTGATAGAGTTCTTTCTTATTTTGATAAAGAGTTCTTGAAACATAGTGCAATTTCATTCCACATTCCATTGCAAATTTTAAGGTTGGGTTTAAGTCAGTGTGTTCTTCTCCCCGAATGATTCCGATGGTTTCAAAATTAAATTCTTTACCTGCAGCAGCACAAGCAGCAATGTGGTTGGAGAATGCACCACCGAAAGTTAAGAGTGTTTTTTTTTTCTCTTTCTTTGCTTCTTCAATATTGTATTTAAGTTTAAAAAGCTTGTTGCCACTAATATGTGGGTGATTTTGATCGAGTCGTAAAACAAACAAACGAATTCTGTGTTTAGTTGTAATGTCATCAATAATAGCTTGTAAAGGAATGATTACAGAATCATTTTGCATACCGTAAAAATAGTTAAATTTGTAATGAATGGATGAGTTTTCAAAGCATAAAGAATTAGAGCCGGACGATTACTATTACAGCGAACAAGGATATATTATATTCACTGAGAAATATCTTTTGAAACGTGGCTATTGTTGTCAGAATGGATGTAAGCATTGTCCTTATGGATTTAGTAAAGAAAAAGGAAGAATAATTCCTAAAAAATAAATTAATTATGAGTACAAACGACTTTAAAGAACAAGTATTAATAGGAATACCTTCTGAATTGCCTGCTGAAAAGCCCTTTGATTCCTCATTGAACCATGCTCCGAAGCGAAAAGATATTCTGAACAAAGAAGAAAAAAAGTTAGCGATCCGAAATGCGTTGCGTTATTTTGATAAAAAACATCATGCAGTATTATCTAAAGAATTTGCTGCTGAGTTGAAGGAATACGGTAGGATCTATATGTATCGCTTTCGTCCTGATTATAAAATATATTCCCGTCATATTTACGATTACCCTCATCAATCAAAGCAGGCTGCTGCAATTATGTTGATGCTTCAGAATAATCTTGACAATGCTGTTGCGCAACATCCGCATGAACTAATCACTTACGGTGGTAATGGTGCGGTTTTTCAAAATTGGGCACAGTACCTTTTGGTCATGAAATATCTGGCTGAAATGACCGATGAGCAAACACTTGTTATGTATTCAGGACATCCAATGGGATTATTCCCTTCTCACAAAGATGCTCCGCGTGTTGTTATTACAAATGGAATGATGATCCCGAATTATAGCAAACCAGATGACTGGGAGAAGTTTAATGCTTTGGGTGTCACTCAATACGGCCAAATGACTGCAGGTTCCTATATGTATATTGGTCCGCAAGGGATTGTGCACGGAACAACCATTACAGTGATGAATGCTGCACGTAAAATTTCTAAAAGTGAAGATGATAGAAGAGGGAAGTTGTTTGTTACATGCGGATTAGGTGGTATGAGTGGTGCTCAGCCAAAGGCAGGCAAAATATCAGGTCTTGTTTCTGTTGTAGCGGAGATTAATCCAAAGGCTGTAAAAACACGTCATTCGCAGGGTTGGGTGGATGAAGTATTTGAAGATCTGACAACATTAATGGAACGGATCAAGAAAGCGCAAGGTTTAAAAGAACCTATATCATTGGCTTATCAAGGCAATGTCGTTGACCTGTGGGAGCGATTGGTAAAAGAAGAAATGAAAGTGGATATAGGAACGGATCAAACCTCTTTGCATAATCCTTGGGCTGGTGGCTATTATCCTGCCGGAATTTCCTTTGAAGAATCAAATGAAATGATGGCAAAAGATCCTGCTAAATTTAAAGTGGAAGTTCAGAAAACATTGGTACGTCATGCAAATGCTGTAAACCAGCAAGCTGCAAAAGGAATGTATTTCTTTGATTATGGAAATGCTTTTTTATTGGAAGCATCCCGTGCCGGAGCAGATATTGTAAATAAAGATGGAACGTTTAAATTCAAATCATATGTGCAAGATATTCTCGGACCGATGTGTTTTGATTATGGTTTCGGTCCTTTTCGTTGGGTATGCTCTTCTTGCGACCCCAAAGATCTAGCAACAACCGATAAATTAGCGCTTCATGTTTTAGAAGAAATGTATACAACTGCACCTGAAGAGATCAAACAACAGTTGTCGGATAACATAGTATGGATCAAAGATGCGATGCAAAATAATTTGGTTGTAGGGTCCCAAGCCCGCATTTTATATGCTGATTCAGAAGCACGAGTTAAAATTGCAGAAGCCTTTAATCATGCCATAAAATCGGGTGAGCTCAGTGCTCCCGTAATATTGGGTCGCGATCATCATGATGTTTCTGGGACAGATTCTCCCTATCGCGAAACATCCAATATTTATGATGGTTCCAGCTTTACTGCTGATATGGCAGTTCAGAATTTTGTTGGAGACGGTTTTCGTGGTGCAACCTGGATATCCTTGCATAATGGCGGTGGAGTAGGTTGGGGAGAAGTTATCAATGGTGGATTTGGAATGGTGTTAGATGGCACATCTGATAGCGACAGACGATTAAAGTCTATGTTGTTCTGGGATGTGAATAACGGGATAGCTCGAAGAGGATGGGCTCGAAATGAAGAAGCGTTATTTGCAATAAAGCGGGAAATGGCTCGAACGCCTGAATTAAGAGTGACGTTGCCTAATTTGGTTGACGAGAATTTGTTGGAGAATTTGTTTTAATCTCTAACATTTTTTATTCTACATATGTCGGGGAGTTGCAATGTTGCTTTCGCCCTACAAATTCATATTTTACACCTACGCGTAATTCTAAATTTTTATTTCTTACATGCAACTCGGATCGTTTATAAGCCGACATGATATCAGGATTATAAAATCCTTCTACTAAAAATTTGAAATTAGTAAAACTTACAAATTCAATTCCTGCACCTACTGCACCGCTCATATGAAGTGTAGCAAAGTTGCTTGTGATGGGCGGTGAAGCGGTATTTTGTGCTAATGTATATTCTAAACGTGGTCCAATTAAAAGATAGGGAATCACACGATACGTTTCAAAACGTACTTTCAAATAATTATTCCAACAGAGGTAGTGTAATTTGTTACGGTATTTTTCTTCCGGTTGCTTGTCGATCGATCCTTTTTGATTGTATTGAATCTCACTGACCCAACGGAAATGAGTATCACTAAAAAACTCTCCGAAGAAACTTGCATTGTATCCTAAAATGTATTTTTTTCTAGCGATAGAAGAAGGGTCATTAAAAAAGAATTTCTGATTTCCTAATGACAGGCCTGCGGTTAACCCAATACTGTTGAAGAATTGAGCATTAACCTGGACAACAACGAAAAGTGTGATAATGAATAAAAATATTTTTTTCATTTTCTATTTATAGGATAACGATTCGTTTTATTTTTAAGTATGCTAACATCTTTTTATTAAATGCTAGCAGCTTCCATAGTAGGATTCACTTTTTTAACTAACCCTTGTAAAACTTTTCCAGGTCCAACTTCAGTAAATGAGGTAGCACCATCAGCAATCATTTGTTGAACTGTTTGTGTCCATTTTACAGGAGCTGTCAATTGCAGGATCAGATTCTTTTGAATTTCAGCAGGGTTTGAAACAGCATTTGCCGTTACATTTTGATAGACAGGGCAAATAGGGGTATTAAAAGTTGTTGCTTTGATTGCGGCCTCTAACTCCAAAGCTGCTGGTTGCATTAGAGGTGAATGAAAAGCTCCACCTACAGGCAATACTAATGCACGTTTTGCTCCTGCCGCCTTCATTTTTTCGCAAGCAATAGTTACACCATTGATCGTTCCCGAAATAACTAATTGTCCGGGACAGTTATAATTTGCAGCTACAACAATGTCTCCTGAAGCTGTTATTTCTGCGCAAATGTCTTCGATGATCTTATCGTCTAAGTTTAAAACTGCAGCCATTGTAGAAGGGTTTTGCTCACAAGCTTTTTGCATTGCTAAAGCACGTTTTGAAACTAAAACAAGAGCATCTTCAAACGATAATGTTTTATTTACTACCAATGCTGAGAATTCGCCTAAGCTGTGGCCGGCAACCATTTCAGGTTTTACATTTTCGCTCATCGTTGCTGCTAAAATTACGGAATGTAAAAATATTGCCGGTTGCGTTACTTTCGTTTGTTTCAATTCTTCATCAGTACCGCTGAACATAATGTCCGTGATGCGAAACCCTAATAATGTATTCGCTTTTTCAAAAAGTTCTTTTGCTAATGGCGAAGTTTCGTACAACTCTTTTCCCATTCCAACAAATTGGGAACCTTGTCCCGGAAATACGTATGCTTTCATGCTGAATAGATTTAATGGTTTATAAATTCAATATTAATCAAAATAAAAAAGTCCCGATAACTATCGAGACTCTTTTTATTCACAATGAATTGTTTGATTATTTTCGGTTGCCGAATAAACGTAATAAGAATAAGAATAAGTTAATGAAATCTAAGTATAAGTTTAATGCACCTAGAATTACTAATTTACTTGTTGTCTCGTTTCCGAATTCAACACCTGCACCAATACGTTTTAGTTTTTGAACATCATAAGCAGTTAAGCCAGTAAATACCAAAACACCAATAAAGCTGATGATATAACTCATGCTGTCACTTTGTAAGAACCAGTTGATGATGCTAGCTACAATTATCCCTACTAACCCCATCATCATAATAGATCCGAATTTTGTTAGGTCAGTGTTTGTTGTATAGCCAACAACGGCCATGATACCAAACATCCCTGCAGCAGCAGCAAATGTTCCGAATATTGAACCAGATGTATACATTAAAAAAATAAAACTCAAACTTGCTCCCATTACTGCTGAATATAAAAGGAAAAGAAACAAGATGACAGGGTAAGAAAATTTATTAAACCCTAATGACATAGCTAAGACAAATCCGAGTGGAGCGAACATTACAACATAACCCAATCCGGTTAATCCTCCAACCTCCATGTTTACCAACAAAGAAAGTAATTGTAGGTTGTTTCCGAAATAATAAGCTACGATAGTTGTAATAGCTAAAGCTGCAAACATCCAAGAAAATACATTTGCAACAAACGTTCTCGACATCGAGCCAGTTTCTTGCTCCGATTGAACGTAATTAAAATTGTTTGTTTCCATAGTTTTTATTTTTTGTTTAAAATAACAATACAAAGATAATACCTTTTTAGTCTTTATGCAAAATTGTCAGATGTGTTAACAAAATTGACCCTTAATGCAGTTTAGATCCTATGAGGCTGATAAATTCCTTACGGGTGGTATCTTTTAAAAACTCACCAGTAAATGCCGAAGTAGTTGTTACAGAATTTTGTTTTTGTATTCCTCGCATCTGCATACATAAGTGAGAACACTCAATAACTACAGCCACTCCAATCGGATTCATTGTATCCTGAATACAATCTCTGATTTCATTTGTCAATCGTTCCTGCACTTGCAATCTGCGTGCAAAGGCGTCTACCACTCGTGGAATTTTACTCAAGCCGACTACACATCCGTTTGGTATATAGGCAACATGCGCTTTCCCGAAAAAAGGTAATAAATGGTGCTCACACATAGAGTAAACTTCAATGTCTTTCACAATGACCATTTGTTTGTAATCCTCCTTGAACATGGCGGATTTTAAAATTTCAGCCGGATTCAGGTCATACCCATGTGTTAAAAATTGCATCGCTTTAGCAACACGTTCCGGCGTTTTTAATAATCCTTCACGGTTGGGATCTTCACCCATATCCGTTAAAATAGTTTTATATTTTGATGCAATCTGGTCAATCGATTTCAGATTGTATCTGTCGATTTTTTTGTATCCTTCAATATCATCAAATTCATCGTGTCCCATTTTAGTTAATGTGTTTATTGGTTCAAATTTAATTGGAAGTTTGCCACCCTGAGCATAGTGGAAGCGTTATTCTCCGAAATATTCTACGTAATTATTTTCTGTTTCAAAAAGTTTAACACAGTGTAATTTACAATCCAATCCATTTATATGCGGCAACAATTGTTTCCATATTGCAATTGCAACATTCTCTGTAGATGGCATTATTCCTTTTAAAAATGGCACATCTAAATTCAGATTTTTGTGGTCCAATTTATCGGTTATGTGAGTTCTGATAATTAAACTTAATTCCTTCAAATTAACGGAATAACCAGTGTCTGCATTTACGCTTCCTTTTACTGTTACAAAAAGATTGTAATTGTGTCCATGCCAATTCGGATTGGCACATTTGCCAAAAATTTCATTGTTTTGTTCATCCGTCCAATTCGGGTTGTGAAGTTTATGAGCGGCATTAAAATGTTCTTTTCGTGTTATGTAGATCATAATGTTTTTAAATAGTATGCAAATATACTACGAATTCGTAATTTCCAAGTAATACGCTTTTTATTGCTAAAATAACAAACCAATGGTTGAATTGTTTAATAACCTATACCTTCCATCAATTCAATGATTTGTATATTTGCATAAATACCGGAAGACATAGATGAAAATACTGGTTGTTGCTGCAACAAAATATGAGATCGACCTTTTGTTAGGTCAAATGGAAAAACGTACATCTTCAGATGATGCTAGATTTATTCGTGGTGTTTTTAAAAACATGGAGATTGATTTTTTGATCACTGGCGTGGGGATGGTGGCAACAAGTTATTATTCTGGAAAGGTGCTTAATGAATCGTATGATATTGCATTTAATATAGGTATTTGTGGAAGTTTTAATTCCAACTTAGAAATTGGAACAGTTGTGAATGTGTATGAGGATTGTTTTTCGGAGTTAGGGGCAGAGGATGGCGATACTTTTTTATCACTGGATGAGTTGAAATTAGAAGGTATTACAAAAATAAAAAACGACTTTGGTGCTTTAAACGTTGAAATTGAAAAATTACCGAAAGTAAATGGAATAACAGTAAATACAACACATGGGAATGAAAAGACAATCGAACACGTGACAAAACGTTTTCATCCTATTGTGGAGAGTATGGAAGGAGCAGCATTTATGTTTGCTTGTGAAAATGAAAGAATACCCTATGTTCAAATTCGTGCAGTGTCTAATTTTGTTGAACGAAGAAATAAAGAAAACTGGGATATTCCGATGGCATTAAAAAATTTGAATGATACGTTTATTAAAATACTAGAAAGTTTTTAGTTTCTAAATGAGTGAAACCATATATATTCATCCACCTAGAACTGTTTCAATTGGTTTTAGTCCATGCCCGAACGATTGTTTTATTTTTGATGCCTTAATGCATGGTAAAATAGATACGGAAGGGTTGGAGTTTAAGGTGTTCATGGAAGATGTGGAAACCTTGAATCAAAAAGCATTTCGTGGCGAGTTGGATATTACAAAATTGAGTTATCATGCTTATGCCCATTTAACAAAGGAGTATCAGTTGTTAAATGCGGGTAGTGCGTTGGGAAATAATTGCGGTCCTTTGTTGATTGCTAATTCATTTTTTTCAATCACAAGCGAAACAAAAATTGCCATTCCCGGAAAATACACTACGGCTAATTTTCTTTTGTCACTTGCTTTTCCAGCGGCTATCAATAAAATAGAAATGATTTTTTCTGAGATCGAAGATGCTGTGTTGTCAGGGAAAGTGGATGCAGGATTGATCATACATGAAAATCGGTTTACCTATGAGCAAAAGGGGTTGAAAAAAATAATTGATCTGGGTGAGTATTGGGAAAAACTGACACAAGCTCCTATTCCATTAGGAGGTATTGTTGTTAAAAGAGATCATTCGTCCGACTTGAAAAGCACGATAGATAGGGTTTTACGTAAAAGTGTAGAATATGCATTTGCACACCCTAAATCTAGTCTTAACTTTGTGAAAGCGCATGCTCAGGAAATGAGTGAAGAGGTGATGTATAAACATATAGAACTATATGTCAACAATTATTCTGTAGATCTTGGTCATGAAGGAAAACGAGCAGTGAAAATATTGTTTGATAAAGCTCAGGGCGTGGGAGTGATTAATAAAATAGAAGAAGAAATATTTTTAATATGATAATAGTAACAGGCGCAGCAGGTTTTATTGGAAGTTGTTTGGTAAGCAAGCTAAACAAAGAAGGTTTTACAGATCTTATTTTGGTGGATGATTTTTCAGATTCTGAAAAGATGAAAAATCTGGAAGCCTGCCTGCCCGACAGGCAGGGAAAAAAATATTCCCAAAAGATTCATCGTGAAGATTTTATTCAATGGCTCAAAGAGAATCAGCGGTTGGTTCAATTTGTTTTTCATATTGGAGCTAGAACGGATACGACCGAATTCAATAAAGAAATTTTTGATAAATTAAATTTGAATTACTCCAAAGACCTATGGAATGTCTGTGTTGAATTTGGGTTGCCATTGGTGTATGCTTCATCTGCTGCAACCTATGGCTTGGGAGAATTTGGATATGAAGATAATCATGAGATCATTGAGAAATTAAAACCCTTGAATCCCTATGGAGATTCCAAAAATGATTTTGACAAATGGGCAATCAAACAAGAAAAGAAACCTTATTTCTGGGTAGGTTTAAAATTCTTTAATGTTTATGGGCCCAATGAATATCATAAGGGAAGAATGGCTTCTGTAATTATGCATGCTTTTAATCAGATCCAGGATACAGGTTTGGTCAAGTTATTTCGTTCACACAACCCAGATTATAAAGATGGCGAACAGTTACGTGATTTTGTGTATGTAAAAGATCTTATAGATGTTTGCTATTTTTTATTACACCATCGCAAAGATTCGGGCATTTATAACTTAGGTTCTGGAAAGGCCCGTTCGTTTCTAGATCTTGTAAAAAATACCTATCGTGCATTGGGAAAAGAGCCCAATATTGAATTTGTGGATACTCCAATAGATATCCGTGACAAGTATCAATATTTTACAAAGGCCAATATGACGAAATTAGAATCTATTGGTTATCCAAAACCTTTTCATACGTTGGAAGAAGGTGTAAAGGATTATGTTGAGAATTATTTGGTAGGTAAAAAGTATTATTAAAGAGCTGCTCTAATTTCTATCAAGTTACTTTTTATGGATCTTAATTTATGCTCGATTTCTGAAAATTGAGTCTTTTCTGCTTTGAATTCGTGTTTTACTGCTTTTCGATTTTCCTTTAAGTATTTTTTTGCGCCTTCTAAAGTTAATCCTTGCTCTTTAACTAAGTTGTAAATCACTTTAAAATTGTCAATATCTTCAGGTGTAAATAAGCGATTCCCTTTTTTGTTTTTCTTTGGTTTGATGATGTCAAACTCTTTCTCCCAAAAACGAATCAGTGAAGTGTTTACTTCAAACATTTCAGCTACTTCACCTATGGTGTAGTATAATTTAACGGTATCGGTTTCTTTGTAAGGCAACGGTAGAAAATTATAAATTATAACTGTTTTCTGGAATCTAAGTTACTATTATTTTTATATCTAAGTACTTCCTGCTTCACACACGTTTTTTTCTAGTCAAACGATTGCGATGATTGTTCTGATAATTCGATCAGCTTTTGGTATTGTTCCGGTGTTAAATCATTATAATAAAAGTTGATTGGGTTTACAATTTGTCCGTTCTTATGAACTTCGTAATGTACATGTGGCGCAGTTGATAAACCCGTGCTTCCAACATATCCAATTAACTGACCTCGTTTTATTTGTTGGCCTATATGTACTACAAATTTTAGCATATGTCCGTAAAGTGTTTCGTAGCCATATCCATGGTTGATGACAACATGGTTTCCATAACCTTGAGCTCCATCATCTGCCCTTAAAACAACGCCATCTCCGGTTGCTCGTATTTCTGTTCCTTGCGGAGCTGAAAAGTCCATTCCTGGATGGAATTCGGGCGTTTTATAGATTGGGTGCGTCCTCCATCCGAAACCGGAAGGTTGATGTTTCAGATCTTCATTGGCAATAGGTTGAATTGCCGGAATAGAAGCTAAAAGTTGAGCTTTCCCTTTTACCAATTTGACTACTTCGTCAAACGACTTCGATTGAATATACAATTGTTTACTTACCCTGTCTAGCCGTTTGCTTGTTTCTACCATCAGTTCGGAGTTGCTAAATCCTTGAAGTTCTTTGTATCTGTCTACCCCTCCAAACCCAGCTTTTCTGATACTTGCAGGAATTGGCTCTGCTTCAAAAATAGTTCTGTAAATGTTGTTGTCTCGATCAGAAATGTCATCTAACACCTGTGATACTTCACCCATCCTGTTGTTAAGCAGTTCATATTGAAGTGTCAATTCGGAAATTTCCCGTTGCAATTGCTTTTCTTTTGGTGAGTCCAAATATTTATAAGCAATCATAATCGTTATTGTTGCAAATACAAGTCCGGTAGCCAAATAAGAAAGGCCTTGCCATATGCGTTTACGCATTGGTATAGTCACCTTTTCATAGGTTAATGATTTGGTATTGAACTTATATTTTATTTTGCTCATAATTATTTGACCGAACTAATGCGAATTTACGCAAATAAACTAAATTTGCAATCCGTTATCTGTTTGAAATCCATCGTCGGCAATTCAGCGATGGATGTTTTCGATTAAATAGATTTGTGTTAGTATAACTATCGGGAAATGTTCGCTAGGAAATATTTCCGAAATTGAACTTCTGAAATTAGCAATAAAATAGAATGGAATCAGTAAAAGTACGTCAAACATTTTTAGATTTTTTTAAGTCGAAAGGGCATGAAATAGTACCATCATCTCCAATGGTTGTGAAGAACGATCCAACTTTGATGTTCAATAACTCAGGGATGGCCCCTTTTAAAGATCTGTTTTTAGGGAATGCGCCGATCAAATTTCCCAGAGTTGCCGATACTCAAAAATGTCTTCGTGTGAGCGGAAAACATAATGACTTGGAAGAAGTAGGAGTAGATACCTATCACCATACCATGTTTGAAATGCTTGGTAATTGGAGTTTTGGTGATTATTTTAAAAAGGAAGCCATTACCTGGGCTTGGGAATTATTGACTGAAGTATACAAAATTGATAAGAGTAGATTGTATGTTACCGTTTTTGAAGGAAGTAAGGACGATGGTTTAGGCTTCGATCAGGAAGCATATGATTTATGGAAACAGTTTGTTCCTGAAGAAAGAATTCTTCGCGGGAATAAAAAAGATAATTTTTGGGAAATGGGCGACATGGGTCCTTGTGGTCCTTGTTCTGAGATACATTACGACGGGCGTTCTGATGAAGAGCGCGCAAAAGTAAGTGGGGCTTCACGTGTTAATAATGATGACCCGCAAGTGATAGAAGTTTGGAACAATGTGTTCATGGAATTCAATAGAAAAGCCGATGGTAGTTTGGAAAAATTACCTGCTCAGCATGTGGATACAGGAATGGGGTTTGAGCGTCTCGTGCGTGTTTTACAACAAAAGCAATCCAATTACGACACTGATGTTTTTAGCCCTTTGCTCCATAAAATGGAGGAGTTGAGTGGGTTGCCTTATAAGCCTGAAGAGGAAGAGAAACATCCAAAACAGTTGATCATTAATATTGCAATGCGTGTCATTGCAGATCACATCCGTGCTATATCTTTCAGTATTGCTGATGGACAATTGCCTTCAAATACAGGTGCTGGATACGTGATTAGAAGGATCTTGAGACGAGCTATCCGTTATGGTTATCAGTCTTTAAATTTAAAAGAACCCTTCATGCATCGCTTAGTGCCTGTATTATCGCATCAGATGGGACATGCTTTTCCGGAGTTGGTATCACAAAAATTATTGATAGAGAAAGTAATTAAAGAAGAAGAAATCTCTTTTTTCAGAACATTGGAAAATGGATTGAAGCGGATCGATAATGTATGTATTGCTTTAGTAAATGATAAGAAAAAAATAGTAGATGGCCCAACTGTTTTTGAATTGTATGATACATTTGGTTTTCCATTGGACCTTACTTCATTGATTGCTCGTGGTTATGGATTAAGTATCGATGAAATGGAGTTCCAAAAAGAATTGGAAAAACAAAAGAACCGTTCACGTGCAGCTACTTCAATTGATACAGGTGACTGGATTTTAGTTGATGGAAGAAAAGCCGAAGAAGGCGGGAGAACATTTGTTGGGTATAAACAATTGGAATCCGAAGCAAAAATTGTTCAGTACAGAAAAGTAAAAGCAAAAGGCAAAGAACAATTTCAAGTAGTATTGGATACAACACCTTTTTATGCGGAGAGTGGCGGACAAGTTGGTGATACAGGTGTTTTGGAGTCAGCGAATGATAGAATAGCGGTGACAGATACTAAAAAAGAAAACGGTATCATTATTCATTTTACGGATAAACTGCCCGAGAATTTTACGCAGACATTTATTGCAAAAGTAAATGCCGAGAGAAGAAATTTGACAGAAAATAATCACAGTACCACACACTTGATGCATGCCGCATTGCGACAGGTATTAGGGACACATGTAGAGCAGAAAGGTAGTTTAGTGAACGATGAACAACTTCGTTTCGACTTTTCTCATTTCTCTAAAGTGACTGACCAAGAGATTGCGCAAATTGAAGCAATCGTAAATCAGAAGATCCGTGAAAATATTTCGTCAGATATTAAAGAAATGCCAATTGACGAAGCACGTAAAACGGGTGCAATGGCTTTGTTTGGTGAAAAATATGGAGATCTTGTTCGCGTTGTTACATTCGATAATAAATATTCTATAGAGTTGTGTGGTGGAACGCATGTTCCTGCAACCGGACAAATAGGTTTGTTTAAGATTGTTTCGGAAGGAGCTGTTGCAGCAGGAATCAGACGTATTGAAGCAATCACTTCTGTAAAAGCAGAAGAGTTCTTTCATCAGCAAATTCATTTGGTAAATGAAGTAAAAGTTTTACTGAAAAACCCAAAAGATGTATTGAAGAGCTTGCAAGGTTTGATGGATCTCAATTCGGAGTTGCAAAAACAAATCGATCAAATGCTTCGTGAAAAAGCAAAAGGATTGAAAGTAGAATTGCTTGCCAAAATACAAACTATAAATGGTATTCATTTTATTGCTGAAAAGATTGATCTTGATTCTGCTGATGCAATTAAAGATTTGTTGTATGAGGTTAGGTCCCAAGTTGATAATTTATTTATGGTAATCGGAGCGGAAGTGAAAGGTAAGCCTAGCTTATCAATTATTATCGCTGATAATCTAGTGAAAGATAAAAATCTGAATGCAGGTACAATTATGAAAGATATTGCTAAAGAAATACAAGGTGGAGGTGGTGGACAACCTTTCTATGCAAATGCTGGAGGAAATAATTTACTAGGAATTCCGAAAGCGTTAGAAAAAGCAAGAACATATTTGAATTAATCTTGATTTTCACATTGTGCGAAACAGTCTTTTCTATTAAACAAAAAACTCCGAAATTAATTTCGGAGTTTTTTGTTATGCAGAATTTGCTTATATATTAAGGTTGGAGTCCGGCCATGCCATCTGATGGTAGTTTCCTTAAAAGACTTTATATTTGTAAAAAAGTTAAAGTTTAAATTTGTTAAAAATAAAAACATGAAAAAATCATTTCTCCTATTTCTGGTTCTTGCCTTGTTCATTTCAAAGCACATGAGTGCTCAAGTCTTTCAAATTGGTCATACAACGATTACCTATACTGATCCTTCCAGAAGCAGCAGAAGTATAGCTACAGAAATATATTACCCGACAGTAACAACAGGCACAAGTGTCCCTGTTTCTGCAGGTACTTTTCCAGTTATTGTTTTTGGACATGGGTTTGTAATGACCTGGGATGCCTATCAGAATTTTTGGGAAGATCTTGTTCCTCAAGGTTATATTGTTGTTTTCCCAAAAACGGAAGGTAGTTTTAGTCCTGTTCATGCTGAATTTGGAAAGGATCTCGCGTTTCTTGTTACAAAATTACAAAGCGAAAGTGCAACAAATGCCTCTTCTCTTTTCTACAATCACGTAAATACTAAGTCCGCAATTATGGGACACTCAATGGGTGGTGGTAGTTCATTTTTAGGTGCAGAATACAACACAGCAATTACAACAATGGTTTCCTTCGCAGCAGCCACTACCACACCTTCTTCCATAACAGCCGCGCAGCATGTTTCGGTTCCTTCATTGGTTTTTTCAGGTGAAAATGACTGTGTTGCTCCTGCACCAGCAAATCAAATTAAAATGTATGATTCACTTTCATCTCTTTGCAAAACATTTATAAGTATAAAAGGTGCCGCTCATTGTGAATTTGCAAACTATAATTTGAATTGCGCATTTGGTGAATCTACATGTTCTCCGGCTCCTACTATAACAAGGACGCAACAGCAAGATGCGACATCCGATTTTTTAAGATTATGGTTTGAATATTATTTAAAAGACAGTTGTAGTGCCTGGACAACCTTTAACGATTCATTATCCTTGTCACCCAGAATAACGCATTATCAGTCTTGCTCAATCAATAACCCCGTGATTACATTATCAGGTGGTATTCTGACTTCTACAGCTGCCTCAACCTATCAGTGGTATTGGAATGGGTCGCTTATCTCCGGAGCTACATCTCAAAACTATACACCAACCGCTGCGGGCAACTATTACGTGGAAGTAACTTATTTTAATGCTTGCCCTTATCCATCAAATACAATCAATTTTACTCCAACCGGGATTTTGATAGATTCTTATTTTGAAGACTTTAAAGTTTCACCAAACCCATCAAATGAGAACATTAAAATTGATTTTGTCTCAAAAATGGAGGGTGTGCTGCACATCCGAATAAAAAATGTTATAGGACAAGTTATTTTTGATAGGATTGTGAATGCATCCCCAGGCACAAAAGCCGCAGAGGTAGTTGATATTTCTAAAATAGAAGGTGGAATTTATTTTGTTGAAATTAGTACTTCGGCTTTCAATTATTCCACAAAAATTATTAAACAATAGATCCATTGCCCGGATACACTTACTTTTCAATTCGCCAGTCGATTGGCATAATTCCTTGGTGTTCCAGCAATTTATTTGTTTTTGAAAAATGTTTGCAACCGAAAAAAGCCCCTCTCGCCAAAGGGGAGGGGTGGGCTGCCGCTAAAATAAAATGTTTTTCCTTGTCAATCAAAGCCGCTTTCGTTTGCGCAAAATTTCCCCATAATAGAAAAATGATACCTTTTTTATTATCGGAGATCGTTTTGATAACTGCATCGGTGAATTTTTCCCATCCTTTTTTTTGATGCGTTCCCGGTAAGCCAGCTTTTACTGTTAGCGTGGCATTAAGCAATAATACTCCTTGTTCCGCCCATGGCTCCAAATTTCCATCCTGCGGAATAGGAATCCCTAGATCAGCGTATAATTCTTTGAAAATATTTACGAGTGATGGAGGTTTTCTGATGCCAGAACTAACAGAAAAGCTCAATCCGTTTGCCTGTCCAGGCCCATGATAAGGGTCTTGGCCAATGATTACTACCTTAACTTTATCAAACGGAGTGCGATTGAAAGCTGAAAATATCTTGTTGCCAGGAGGATATATGGTGTGTTTTTTTTTTTCAGCTTCCAAAAAAAACTTTAAATCATGAAAATAGGAGGAATTGAATTCATTCTTCAAAACATCTTTCCAGCCTTTTTCAATATCTATATCGGTTTTAGACATAATGATTTTATTTTGTAGTAAATGTAAACTTATTTGGCTTTTTTTACGTTAATGTGTAAAAAATAGTTGTTGAATGGTTTGTATAATTCCATAATTATTTTAATTTTGCAATACATCAATGTTTAATAAGAAATTAATTATTATCTGATTCATATGAAAAAGTCGTTTATTATCATCGTATCTGTATTTTTTTTAAGTGCTGTTGTTTCTTCATGTAGAAGTACTGAACATTGCGCTGCGTATGGAAAAATTAATAAAATCAACTCTGGTAAAACTATTGCCGATAAAACAGAAAAATCCATATAACGGATCATAAAAACTATTTTAGCCAATGAAAAAGTTATTTGTAATTGCTTCTGTAGTCATGTTTTTAGGTTCAATGCTAACTTCATGTAAATCATCGGGTACTCATTGTCAAGCCTATTCCAAAATAAATAAAGTGCAATCGGAAAAAACGGAAAAGGCGTTGTAAACTATTTTTCTGTTTTTTTATATCCGAATTTTCGCATTTTAATGGTTCAGTTTTCTGAGAGGTAAATTGTAATTTTTGCTCTGACGACTTTGTTGATTCTGACACTATAAAATTCTTGTAAAACTCATTCTCTTTTGCTACTCTTACTGATCTCACCTGAAAATTGCAATCTATTTCTAGTATTATTTAATATTAAAGTAAAATGAATTGGTTACCACTCCATTTGGATGAGCAGTTAAACGATATCGATTTGTTGTCGCAACAGAACGAGATTAAAGCTGTTGTATTATTTAAACACAGTACCCGTTGCTCTATTTCTTCTGTTGCTTTGAATCGTTTAGAGCGTTCTTGGAACTTGACAAACGATACTGTTCCAACATATTTTTTAGACCTTTTGAATTTCAGGAATATTTCTAATCATATAGCTGAAAAATATGCAGTTCCTCACCAATCACCACAAGCTATCGTAATAAAAAATGGGAAGTGCATTTATAGCGCCTCCCATTCGGATATTTCTGTTGCGGATATTGAAGCGGCTATTTTTAGTAATGAAAGATAACTGTTTGTTTTAATTCTGAACTAAGGCTTTTTGCTACTGGGCAAGTATGTGCAGCGTTTTCTAGTAGTTCTTTTTCCTTGTCGGTATAATTTATTTTTGGCATTGTAAATTCCACTATTATTTCGCCTACCCTTCTTGGATTCGACTCCATTATTTTTGTAATTTCTATTGTTGTTCCTTCCATATTTATACCATGTCGTTCTGCAACAATTCCCATGATCGTCATCATACAATTCCCCAATGAAGTCGATAGTAAATCGGTAGGAGAAAAAGCCTGGCCCTTTCCATTGTTATCAATAGGAGCATCCGTGATAATGGTTTCTCCGGATTGCAAGTGAACAGATTCAGTTCGAAGATTCCCTAAATATGTAATTTTTGATGTTTTCATTCGTTTTTAGGTTGTTATAAATGTCATTGTTTTGTATATTTGTATGTGTGAAATACAACCAACACAAATGTAAGGTAATGTATAAGAATAGTTTCCTTTTTCTGGTAATTTCTATTTTTTCTTTTAATGCTTTCGGGCAGGAATTAAAGGATGATCAAACACGTATTCAGAAAGGCGAAGATCTAAAAGTGATGTACCGTAACGAATCCAGTTTTGGGATTTATGCGCATTCAGCAAGTGGTATTGGTATTTCCTATAGAAGAGGGTATCATGTCAACGGATATCGAAAACGCATGTTTGAGATAGAAGCGCAGAATTTCAAACATCCAAAAGAAATAAAAAGTGTCAATACATATTATGATAATTCAAAAGGTTTTATTTACGGAAAATTAAACTCTTTTTTATTGATACGACCAGGTGTTGGTTATCAAAATTTAATATTTGAGAAGACAGAGAAAAAGAATGTAGAAATTCGTTTTTCATATTTTTTGGGAGCTACGTTCGCTTTTGCAAAGCCTGTTTATCTTGAAATTATTCGACCTACCGCTGATCCAAATGTCAATACCATCTCCACCGAGAAATATGACCCAGCTGTTCATTTCCCATCTCAGATCTATGGTAAAGGACCTTTCTTTAAGGGAGTGGATCAAATGCGCATTTATCCTGCAGGATATGCAAAAGCTGCGCTAAGTTTTGAATATGGCAAAAAATATAATGTCATAAAAGCTATTGAAACCGGTGCTTTGGTAGATATCTATCCATTTGCTCCACCGATGATGGCTTTTGCAAAAAAGCAGGAAGTGTATGTTTCTTTATACATCAAAATGGTTTGGGGTAAAAAGTGGTTTTAATATCCTCTACTCCTCAAAATGATAGACCACAAAATGTTTCAAAAAAATTTAAATGATTATGTCAACTGATACATCCGATATACTTGAACAACCAAGATTTCAGCGTAAACCCGATTGGTTAAGAGTAAAATTACCTACAGGAAAAGAATATGCTCAGGTTCGTCAAATTGTATCCACTCATAAATTACATACCATTTGTGAAAGTGGGAATTGTCCTAATATGGGTGAATGCTGGGGTGCAGGGACTGCCACATTTATGATACTTGGAAATATTTGCACACGTTCTTGCGGCTTTTGTAATGTAGCCACTGGGAAACCAAAAGCTGTAGATCTTCAAGAGCCTGAAAGAGTGGCCGAATCAGTTCGATTGATGAATGTAAAACATTGTGTTATCACATCAGTAGATCGTGATGATCTGAAAGATGGTGGCTCTATTATTTGGGTGGAAACGATTAATGCAATTCGTAGCGTGAGTCCTCAAACTAAATTCGAAACGCTTATCCCTGATTTTCAAGGGAAATGGGAAAATCTGCAACGTATCATAGATGTGAACCCCGACATTGTTTCCCATAATTTAGAAACAGTTCGCAGGTTGACAAAACAAGTTCGGATACAGGCAAAGTATGATCGTAGTCTAGAAGTTTTAAAAAGATTGAAAGATGCAGGAGTAAAAACTAAATGTGGGATAATGTTAGGCTTGGGCGAGACAGAACAAGAGATCATTGAAACAATGGATGATCTTAGAGCTGTAGGATGCGATGTATTAACCATGGGACAATATTTGCAGCCAACTCCAAAACATTTACCGGTAGTAGAGTTTGTAAGGCCTGAAATATTTGCTCGCTTAAAACAAATTGGTTTGGATAAGGGTTTTCGTTTCGTAGAAAGTGGTCCGCTTGTTCGTTCTTCTTATCATGCAGAGAAACATATTTTCTAATTACAAATGACCAAAAGCATCGAGACCGTACAATTTTTTGTGCGGTCTTTTTTTTAACAATCAATCGGTTTTCAATCTATCTTTGTGCAAATAATGTTTTGAAATGGAAAAAATAAAAGTAGCCATTAATGGATTTGGTCGAATCGGTAGAGTTTCGCTTCGTATAATGTTAATGCGCGATAATATTGAGGTTGTTGCAATAAACGATCTTACCGATAGCAAAACATTGGCGCACCTATTTAAATACGATTCAGTTCATGGTGTATTCAATATGGATATTAAACATGAAGAAAAAGCTATTATTATAAACGGGAAACGGATAAAGATATTCGCTGAAAAGGATCCGGCAAATCTTCCTTGGAATGAATTAGGAATTGATGTGGTGATTGAGTCGACCGGTTTTTTTCTAAATAGGGAAACAGCAGGAAAACATATTGCTGCCGGAGCGAAAAAAGTAATTATTTCAGCTCCGCCTTCGAGTGATGATATTAAAACAGTTGTGCTTGGGATCAATGATGAGATCATAAAAAATGATGATGTTATTCTTTCCAATGCATCGTGTACAACTAATTGCGCCGCTCCTATGATTAAGATCTTAGATGCTAATTGGGGATTGGAAGATGGATATATTACTACAGTTCATTCCTACACAGGAGATCAGCGATTACATGATGCGCCACACAAAGATCTGCGCAGAGCAAGAGCTGCTGCGCTTTCTATCGTTCCAACCTCCACCGGAGCTGCAAAAGCGATAACAAAAATATTTCCTCATCTGACTGGGAAATTAGGTGGTTGTGGTATGCGTGTGCCTGTTCCTGATGGTTCACTAACAGATATTACCTGTGTTCTTAAAAAAAGAGTTACTGTTGCAGAAATAAATGCTGCATTTAAAAAAGCAAGTGAAACAGCTTTGAAAGGTATCTTGGAATATACAGAAGATCCAATTGTTTCTGTTGATATTGTGGGTAATCCTCATTCGTGTATTTACGATGCTGAATTTACATCTGTAGTAGGGAATATGGTGAAGGTGATCGGGTGGTATGACAATGAATATGGTTATTCCAGTAGGTTAGCCGATTTGGTTCAAAGGATTGCATAAAAAAATCCCGCTGAAATTTTTTAGCGGGATTTTTTTATGCCTTATTTATAATAGTTTAATTCCAGATTAGTCCCATCAAATACTGCATAGCTATTGTAATGAACCCATTCTCCTAGATTTACATAACGGCTATTTTCTGATAGTTTTATATTTAAAGGTAAATGCCGATGACCAAAAATAAAATAATCGAAATATTCTTTTTGTAACACTTCTTTTGCATACACAACCAGCCATTCGTTCTCTTCCCCATTGAATTTTTCGTCTTCAGAACCATTTGATAAGCGACTTTTTTGAGACCAAAAATTTCCGATTCCCATTCCAAGGTTTGGGTGAATTCTTGCAAAAAGCCACTGACAGAATTTATTGGCAAATATTTTTTTAATAAATTTATATCCTTTGTCACCAGGCCCTAATCCATCGCCATGACCAAGAAAAAATTTCTTGCCATTGTATTCTTTCGTGATTGGTTTTCTGTGTATTGTAACCCCCAATTCCTTAGAAAGGTAATCGAACATCCACATGTCGTGGTTGCCGGTGAATAAAGTAACTGGTACACCAGAATCAACGATTTCAGCTATTTTTCCAAGCAAACGAATATATCCTTTAGGTGCTGTGTATTTGTATTCGAACCAGAAGTCAAATACATCACCCATTAAATAAATTTCTTGTGCATCTTGTTTGATCTCATCTAACCATTTTACAATCAGCTTTTCTCGCACTAAACTTTTTTCAAAGTTAGGTACCCCGAGGTGAAAGTCTGATGCAAAATATATTTTTTTGTTTGTGTTCATTTTATTTATCTCGAGAAAAGGTCAAGAGCTTACAATTTAAAATTTCTGATTAAATCAAAAGGGTTCATTAAATTTAAATTCAATGTAAAACGAATTGTTTCAGCATATTTTAAATCATTTGCTTTTTTATAATCGATAAAATCCTGAGACAACAGAATTGGGAAATAGATCTCGAAAAAATTCTTTTTCAAAGAGATACATATTCCTGCATCGTACAAAAATTTATCGTTTGTTAATCCAGTGCCTGTGGTTCCTAAATCAGCGAATAAATTTATGGGTAATTTCATATTGCCTAACGAAGACTTCAAATTAAGTGCAGTAATCCAAGTGGATGATTGACCCAAAGGAGAATAATATTTAAATGCACCATCTGTATCCGTAAATTGATTTGAAAGAACTCCTTCCGACTCAGATCTTCCTAAATAAATATTGTCATATAAATAGTCCTGTGAACCAGTTTGTCCACTCAAACGAAAACGATACGCTCCTGCATCAGCAGTGGTTGTGTTTATAAATGATCCTGCAAAGAAACGGGCTTCAAAGCCTTTGTTTTTTTCTTTGTATTTATAAGAATAATGTGCAGTAATAGATGCCTTGATCATTTTTTGACCACCTTGGAAATTCAGGCTGATGTCAGCAGGTTGAATTGCGTGGTATTTAGAAAGTGAAAAGGTTAGATCACTAAAGTTGTTTGTTAAAGGTTCTTTCACATAAATCGGAGGAGTGAATTCATAGTTCCCTTTGTAAGAATCTTTAATAATCATTATGTTTCTCACTTTCAAGCGGAGACGGTAAGGACTATTTAATTCAGATTTTTTAAACTCAATATTTAATTCAGGAGCTATTTTATTGAAATTCATATTGAACGGTGCATTTGAATAAGCGAATCGAGACCCCGTTATTCCAAACGTCAGATGTTGTAATCCTTGCTCGGGAGAAATAGTGTAAGTGATCCTTCCGTAGCCGGATAAGTCATTTGTTCCAAAGCTATACATGGGCATTAATTCGAACTCAAATTTTTTCTGAGGGATAAGGTTGTTGTACAAAGCCAATCCGAACATCCATTTATTGTAGTTGTTCCAGCCCGCAACGGGCATCCAAAAAAGTTGTGTTTTATTGGGATTATCTAAGCTTCCAAGAAACTGAAATTTTATTGGTTCCACTTTTTTGAAAATGCCTTTTGTCTTTATTTTATTATTGTTTCTGTTGATCTCTGGCATTTCTTCGCCAAAATCGATCTTAAAAAAATCGATTTCTGAAACAGGAAAAGGCAATGTTTTTTTGTTATTAAAACCGTCATACACAACTTCGCCCACAACTTGTTTGTTCTTTATTCCTTGAATAAACAGTGGGCCATTTATTTGTCCCTTATTTTTTATACCCAGATCCCATGTGCCATCAGGGTGATGATGCGCAAAAGTAATTTTATAATCTAATTTTTTCGTTGATTTTATCATGCCGTCAAAGAACCAACTGAGATCTTTTCCAGTTGATTTCTCCATTGATTTTCTGAAGTCCTCCGGTAACGGATGTTTGAAATGCCATTCATTAAAATATGCCTGCATAGCTTTGTCCATTTTTTCTTCACCCAAATAAGCCATTAAGTAATCAAAAACAACCGCTGTTTTCGAGTATACATCACCACCATAATTTAGTTCGGTGTACTTGTAAGCTGGTAATTCGATCGGTTGATCTTCATTTTTAGCTGCAGAAATAAGGTACGCTAATTCGTATTCTGATTTATGTTTGTATTGACTTAAGTCAAACCATTTTCCGATTTTACCATCAGCAAATCGTCCAATTAGTTTTTTTTCTGGATATTTTGTTTCTATATATCTATTTTCATTAAAAGAGTTCATGCCTTCATCCATCCATGCATGCGCACGTTCGTTAGAGCCAAGCATTCCATAAAACCAATTGTGTCCAACTTCATGAGTGATCACCACATCTAATTGAAATGCATTTCCACTTGTCCCTATAACCGTTATGTTGGGATATTCCATTCCTCCACCAGCACTAATTGTTCCGTCAACAGCTGTACAATTGTTATAAGGATAATCTCCGTTCCATTGCGAGTAATAATATACCGCATCATTCATGTATTGAATACTGTTTTTCCATAAGTAACCTTCTGCGTTTGTGAACATGACCCATGTAGTTACTTTGTGTTTTGTGTGAGGTGTTTCAATTTCTCCTTTCAGCACATGATAACGTTTATCGCAGAACCATGCAAAATCATGCACATTGGATTGTTTAAAACGGAGTGTCTTTGTTTCCGGCGACGAAGAAGGAAAAGAAAGGTCTTTGGAATCAAAAGTAGTGATGGCTTCAGTTTCTTTTACTTTTTGATCGAGCCATTCTAATTCTTTTTCACCATCAACCATGTCGCCAGTTGCACCTAAAACATAGTTTTTTGGAACTGTTATACTGACGTCAAAACTTCCGAACTCGGAATAGAATTCACCTTGGTTTAGATATGGGATGTAATTCCATCCATTTCTATCATAAACTGCAGGTTTAGGATACCATTGTGTGATCTGATAGGATTGCCCGATGTGTCCCATTCTGGAGATTTTTCCGGATGGGATCTTTACATGAAAAGGTGTTGTAATAATAATTTTATCGCCACTCTTTAAAGGTTCATTCAAATAGAGTTTACAAATGTCGATGGTGTCTTTCAGTAATTCCCACTTAGCTGTTTGATCGTTGATTTTGAAATCAATTTGATCCATAAAACCGCGATCATTTTCTTTTGAATAATAGAAGGAGGTGTTTCCACTTGCTAGCATTAGTTGTGCCATTGGTGTGGAATTGTCTTTATATGCATTGGGCCACAAATGCATATAAATAAATGTAAGTGTAGTCGGGGAGTTGTTTATATATTCAATTTTTTCCTCAGCCGTGAATTCGCTTTTAACGTCATCTAATTTAACTTGGATGGTATAATTTACTTCTTGCTGGAAATAGGCTTGTGCTAATAATGCATTGGGTAAGCAAGCAGATAAAAAAAGCGTGTAGAATAATTTTTTCATTGTTTTTTTATGACCAATCTTCGAAGGTCTCATATTGAGTGAATACTTCTACTTGAATAGTTGCTCCAATTTTTTTTCCAAATCCTCACCGCGAAGATTCTTTGCAAGTATTTTTCCATCCTTATCAATTAAAACATTTGATGGAATAGAATTGAAATTATATAGCGCTATAACGGGTGATTGCCAATATTTGAAATCACATACATGGTTTTTCCAAGATAGTTTATCTGCCTCAATGGCCATTTTCCATTTATCCATGTCCTTGTCTAATGAAACACTGAATACATCAAACCCTTTTGATTTGTATTTCGTGTATGCTTTTACAACATTTGGATTTTCTGCTCTGCATGGTCCACACCAGGATGCCCAAAAATCTATTAACACAATTTTTCCTTTCAATGAAGATAGTGATAGCGGTTGTTCGTCAGGAGTATTCATTGTAATTTCGGGAGCCATTGTTCCTATAGCAAGTTTTTTAGTTGCTGAAACACCATCATGAAATGCTTTTATATATTGCGAATTAGGGTATTTCGAAAATAAACCATCGTCAAGTTTGATATAGGAGTCCATAAACTCTTCTGGCTGTAATTGCTGAATTGCAGCTAATGATGCGAAGGAAGTGGGGTTGTTGGCAATAAAATTTTTCAAGTATTCGTTGTGTGCATTTACCAATTCTGTGTATGGTTTCTCTAGTGCATTACTCATTGAATCTATTCTTAATGAATCCATTTTTGTAATAGTCACAAATGCCTGAAATGTTTTTTGTAATGAGTCTCTTTTTTTGTAATTCTTTGCCGACGCCTGATTCACTTCCCAGAATAATTTGGAATCCGGTGATCCTTCCACATTATAAGAATTTCCCAAGTCAGCAACATCACCTGTAACTGTTACTTTTTGGTCAGCATCAAAAATGAATGTCGCGAAATTTTTGTCGGATGCTTTCAATCTGTAGAATCCAATTTCTTTAATGGATGGATTCATTGTAAATTCACCATTTTCGTTCAACACAGCTGTATCAAGACTTTTTAAGCCATCAGTGGCCATTTGTTCCAAATATAATGTGTCGCCATGCGCATTGCCAAGCTTTCCTTTTAATTCGAATCCTAAGGAATTAGAATTTGTGTTTGAGCAAGCAGCAATTAATATCACTGGCAATGCAAAAAAAATGTTTCTGAGGGTCATCATTTTAATTTATATCGTATTATTTTTCCAAAAATTCTTTTACAAGTTCTGTAGCAATTTTAGGGTCTGCTTTCCCTTTTGATAGTTTCATTACCTCTCCCATGAACAATCCGAGTAAATTTGTTTTGCCGTTTTTGTATTCAATCACTTTTTCTGGGAATTTTGCTATAGCAGCTTTCACAAATTCCGTTAATGCTCCACTATCGCTTTCCTGAATCCAATTATTATCAGCAGCAATCTTAGCAGGAGAACCTTCCGGATCAGCCATCATCATTGGAAATATTTTTTGTGTAGCAATGGTGTGACTAACTTTTCCAGAATCAATCAAGTCCACTAATTCTGCAATTTTTTTAGGTGTTAATTTAAAATCAGAAATATGCAATGCTGTTTCATTCAAATAAGATTTTATCTGAACAGTTAACCAGTTGGAAGCGGATTTCGCATTTTTTGTATTCGCAATGATTTCTTCAAAATACAAAGCAATTTCTTTCGAATCTGTTAAAACACCTGCATCGTATGATGATAATCCAAGTGAAACATATTTTTTAAATAATTCATTTGGTAATGGTGGCAATGTGCTTTTTACTTTCGCGATATATTCCTGAGTAACAACAACTGGTTGAAGATCTGGTTCAGGGAAATAGCGGTAATCGTTTGCCATTTCTTTGCTACGCATCATATAGGTGATTCCGGCAACGGCATCAAATCCCATTGTGTCCTGCGTGATTACTTCACCTCGCTCGATAGCCTCTATCTGCCGTTTAATTTCGTATTCAATGGCACGCTGAACGTTACGCATTGAATTCATGTTTTTTGTTTCGGTCCTATTTCCAAATTCCTTTGTTCCTTTTAAGCGCACAGAAACGTTTGCATCACAACGCATGCTTCCTTCTTCCATATTGCCGTCACAAATGTCAAGATAACGAAGAAGTTTTCTTACTTCTGTAACATATTGATAAGCTTCTTCCGCACTTCGAATATCGGGTTCACTAACAATTTCTACTAACGCAACTCCTGCACGATTCAAATCAATCAGTGTGTCAAATGGGTCAATGTCGTGAATGCTTTTACCTGCATCTTCCTCCATGTGGATTCTTGTGATTTTAATATCTTTTTCAATCCCGTTAGCATCTTTAATAGTAATATAGCCTCCTGAACATATTGGTGTTTTGTCCTGAGTTATTTGGTATCCTTTTGGAAGATCTGCATAGAAATAATTTTTACGTGCATATTCATTCCATTCTCTGATATTGCTTTTGCATGCTAAACCCAGTCGCACGGCATATTCAATTACACGTTTGTTTGATTTTGGCAACGTTCCAGGATGCCCCAAAGTTATGGGGCTCACATTTGTATTTGGTAATACGCCAAACTCAGTAGAGTCGCTGGAATACGCCTTGCTTTTTGTCGACAACTGTGCGTGAATTTCCAATCCGATTACGGCTTCGTATTTATCGTAAATGCTCATTTTTTGTGGATGCTTTTTTAAAGCACGAAAGATACGAAAAAAATGGAAGACAGGGGAGCAGAAAAAGGAGGGTAAATGAAGCGTGAACTGTTAAATTTTTAAAAAATTATTGTTCGATTATGGTTGAAATTTATTCTGATTCTTCGATAGAAATTTAATAGTAAAAAAATAAAATTATTTTTTTACTATTTTCTGAGAATAATTTATGTTTCCGCCAATCACCTTTAGTAGATAGACTCCTTTTGCAAATTGCTCTGTTGTTATTGTTTTTGTTGATGTGCCAGCTGAAACGGTTTCTGTTTTATTCAGTACTTTTCTTCCTGTTACATCTGTTAACTCCACAGAAAATTCTTGTTGGTTTTTTAATTGAAAGGACAATGAAATATTTTCGTTTGTAGGGTTAGGGAAAACACTTATTGCATCGTTAAATTGATAATTTGTAATTCCTGTAATACTATTACTTGCGGATAGAATCCATAATTCAGGGTCAAATTCTGCAGCTAAAATAGGGAAGTTGACAGCTGCTGTAAATGTTTGCCCCGAAAAAGTGTGGTCGAAAACGATTGTTGTATCTTGACTTAGACCAATAAATTTTATTGGTATCGGCATCTCAAAAAATGCGACAGATGCATCTGATGTTGTTTGATTTGCAGTAACAGATACGGTGCTGCCTATTTGTGAATAATAGATTTGGTAGGATGGAAACCCTTGGTTATAATACCATTCATTAAAAAAACTTGTAAGATTTTGACCGCTTACGTTTTCCAAATGAATTTTTAGTTGTGGTGTTTTTGCATATCCTCCTGCTAAAGAAGGATCATTCAAATAGTTTTTTAATCCTAAAAAAAATGTGGAGTCGCCAAGTTTCCATCTCAACATATGCAATAAATAAGCTCCTTTGTTGTAGGTTAACCGCGAGTCAAATATCCGGTTTACATTTGTTGTGTCTGTGCACAATACTGAGCCATTGGGAACAGAAGTGACATGGCTTATTTTGTTTTGTTTCCATGCATACCATGTACTTGGAAAAAATCGTTCTTCTGTCAACCCTTCAAAGTATGTTGCAAATCCTTCGTTCAGCCAAATGTCTTGCCAGCTGCCACAAGTAACGTGGTCGCCAAACCATTGATGAGCACATTCGTGAGCAATAAGTGAGTGGTTAAAGTCAACTACAAAGCTCATGGTTTGGTGTTCCATTCCTCCTCCCCAGCCAAATTGGGCATGTCCGTATTTTTCATCAGCAAAAGGGTAAACAACGGTTATGCTGTCATAAAAGGAGATTACATTTATGATGTCGGGAGTTTGTGCTTGCGCAGCTGTCAGATTTTCTGGATAAACATAATTTAATACTTCTATTGAATCGGTGGGTGAAAGAGGAACATAGTTAGAGTAAAATACATAATTTGTAACTGCAACACCAAGTAAATAAGCTGCAATTGGATGCTTCGTTTTCCAATGAAATATTTTATCCGTGCCTACTAGTGTCTCGGATACTAATATTCCATTACTAGCTACCCTGTTGACTTGCGGTGTTGTTACAATAATATCCAAGGAATCCATTTTGTCCAGCAGGTCTTGTTTGCAAGGCCACCAATCTTTTGCTCCGAATGGTTCTGATAAGGTCCAAATAATCGGAGTTCCACTATGATTAGTTTGGATGAAGGAGCCGAACCCACTACCAGCAGGCACGCCCTGGTAAAAAACGGTTATCGAATCTAAAATATGAATTGGTAAACTAGCTGGTAGCGTAATTTGTAAAAGATCTCCAGCCAATTGTGAAAAGAGTAATGAATTGTTGTGATACTTAACAGAGTCCACAGTCAGCGAAGTGGTCAGGTCAAATTGTATTTGATTGAATGCGGCTGCTGTTGGTTTGAAATAGGACGTTACAGCACCTTTAATATAATTAGTGTCGGGGTTAATTTGCCACTCGCAACGATGATAAATCATATCATAATTGTTTGTTACCAAGGTTAAAACAGAGCGAAATTTTGCAGCTTGCGCCTTGGCTTCCATTGCTGAGATATCGTAAGAGCTGTTCGATGTTGTTTGCCCTTGAGAACTGAATCGAACAGAAAAAATAATTACGACAAGAAGTAAAATTATTTTTTTCATAGTGACAGTATAAAATTGCACCAAAAAAGGTAATTAGATGTTGTGGTTAAAGAAAAGTTGTATGCTGGAAATTTGGTTGACCCATGACTTATTACAATACCAGCATTAACTCTTTCATAATAATGGTCATCTTTTTTTCAGCTAATGCTGCAACATGTTGTACTTCTTCGTGCGTTACTTCAACAATTTTTCCAGGTACCCCAAGGTCTGTAATGATTGACATTGCAAAACAAGGAATGTTCATATGGCGGGCAACAATTACCTCTGGTACAGTGCTCATTCCAACTGCATCGGCTCCTAAAACGCGAACCATATTATATTCTGCTGGTGTTTCAAATGTTGGACCTGTAAGGCCTAAATAAATTCCTTCTTGAACTTTGATGTTATTTTTTGCTGCAACATTTTTTGCTTTAGTGATAATCGTTTTGTCATATGCAACGCTCATATCAGGAAAACGTGGTCCTAATTCCTTTATATTTTTTCCAATAAGTGGATTAGCAGGAAAGAAATTGATATGGTCATTGATGATCATTAGGTCTCCAATCTCAAAATTTGGATTGACACCCCCAGAAGCATTTGAAACAAATAAGTTTTTGATGCCCAATAATTTCATTACACGAACCGGAAAAGTAACTTGTTGCATGGAATAACCTTCGTAATAATGAAAACGGCCTTGCATTGCCATCACATTCTTCCCACCCAATTCACCAAAAATTAATTTACCTGAATGACCTTCTACCGTTGAAACTGGGAAGTTTGGAATCTCTTCATAAGGGATAGTGTGTTTAATGTTTATTTCTTTTACTAAACCACCTAAGCCTGTGCCTAAAATAATTCCGACTTCAGGAGTAAACGAAATCTTATTTTGAATGTACGCTGCTGTGCTTTTTATTTGTTCTAACATAATGTAAAATTAGTTCGTTGAATTCGCTTTTGTCATTGTTATGAAACTCAATTTCTATCGGAATATAAAAAAGAGGAATGTTTTTTATAGCCTCTGCATATTCAGGGCTTTTTAAACGCATGGCATCCTTTTCAGTCGTCAAAATAATTTTATTTGCAGATGCAATGTTATTAAATATATTTTGAATAGACCCAATATCAGCTTTTGAGAAACGATGATGGTCAGCATATTTAATATGCGTTATGTTTTTAACTTTATCTTTTAGGTAATATTCCAGCGGCTGGGTGTTTGCTATTCCAGTAAGAAGTGCAATGGAAAAATTACGTTCAAAATAGAATTCTTTTGAAAGTAGGTTTGTAGCTTCCCCTGAAACAGGTATAAGATCTCCGTATCTGATATACGAGAAAAATACGTGCTGATGTGGTAATGGATTTATCTCGTTTAGCAATCGTTTGCGTTCAATGGGTAGCAATATTTCCGGACATTTTGTTACAATGATAATATCGGCACGATGAATCCCATTTTTAAATTCTCGCAGACTACCCGTTGGCACAATATGGTCATACAAAAACAGTTTGCTGAAATCTGTTAATACGATTGATAATCCCGGTTTTACAGCCCGATGTTGAAAAGCGTCATCTAATAGAATGGTTTGAAGCGAAGGGTATTCCTTCAACATATTCTGAATACCTCTGACACGATTTTCATCCACAGCTACCCTTAATCCGCTGAATTTTTTCTTAAACTGTAAGGGTTCATCACCAATGTCTTCGGCTGTTGACTGTGTATCCGAAAGGATATACCCTTTTGTTGTTCTGCCATAGCCTCTGCTAAGTGTGGCACAATAAAACTCAGATTTCAGAAGCCGGATGAGGTACTCAATATGAGGTGTTTTTCCTGTTCCTCCAACAGTTAAATTTCCGACAGAGACAATTGGAACAGGAAATGACTTAGAAGAAAATACGCCCCAATCATATAGCTTATTGCGCAAAAACACAATACATCCATATAAAAAAGAAACAGGGAATAATATGATCCTTAAAATTTTCACTTGATAAAAATACGAATTAATGTTTATTTCAACTCAGATTACAGAGATTTACACAGATTATTATCACAGTATAAATTTGTATTTAGTAGATTTGTGAGGAATACTAATTTGTTGAAGAAATGAAATTAAAAGCAATAACAGATCATCTGGAATCCATTGCACCTTTGGCTTATCAGGAAAGTTATGATAATGCAGGGTTGATTTGTGGAAACCATGATATGGAAATCAATGCCGCACTTATTTGTCTTGACAGCACAGAAGCGGTTATAGATGAAGCGATAGCAAATGGTTGTAATCTGGTGATTGCGCATCACCCAATCGTATTTTCCGGGTTAAAAAAAATCAATGGTAGCAATTATATTGAGCGTGTTATTATTAAGGCAATCCAAAATAATATTGCCATTTACTCGGCACATACAAATTTGGATAATGTGTATAATGGCGTAAATGCCAAAATCGCTGAAAAGCTTGGTTTAATAAATTGTAAAGTTCTGGCACCACAAAAAAACGGAATTAAGAAACTTATTACCTATTGCCCAGAGGATAGAGCAGAAAGTATTCGTCTTGCCTTGTTTGCAGCTGGTGCTGGATCCATAGGAAATTATGACGAATGCAGTTTTAATACATTTGGTACAGGAACCTTCAGAGCCGGTGTAGGAGCCAATCCTTTTGTGGGCGAAATTGGTAAGCAGTTTCAAGGGAAAGAAGTGAAAATAGAATGTGTTTTTGAAGCATTCGCTGAATCCGATATTCTGAAGGCTTTGTTTGCTGTTCATCCTTACGAAGAGGTTGCTTATGACGTAATTACCCTTACCAATAATAATAACAGAATCGGAGCGGGGTTGGTTGGTGAAATAAGCACAGAAATGGACGAACTTGGATTTCTAAAGCATTTAAAACAAGTGATGAAGGCTGACAGTGTTCGGTATACTGCATTGACCAATAAAAAAGTAAAAAAGATTGCTGTTTGTGGTGGTTCGGGAAGTTTTCTCTTACAAAATGCCATTCGTGCCGGAGCTGATATTTTTGTATCTGCCGACTTTAAATACCATCAGTTTTTTGATGCTGAAAACCGCATTGTTATTGCTGATATAGGTCATTATGAGTCCGAACAGTATACATCTGAATTATTTTATGAGATTTTAAAGAAAAAATTTAATACATTTGCACTCCATTTGTCAAAAATTAATACAAATCCAATTAAATATTTATAAAAATGGCAAAAGCTAAAACTGACGAAATTTCAGTAGAGGAAAAGTTGAAAGCGTTGTTTGAATTACAACAGATCGACTCAAAGATTGATAAAATTAGAACTGTGAGAGGTGAATTGCCTTTAGAAGTTAGAGATCTTGAAGATCTAGTTGCTGGTTTAGAGACTCGTATCAATAACTATTCTGAAGAAATGAAAACTTTGGAAGACTCTATTATAGAAAAGAAAAACGTAATAAAAGATGCTCAGGCATTAATTAAAAAATACGAAACACAACAAGCTAAAGTGAGAAACAATCGTGAATACGATGCAATTACTAAGGAAATGGAATTTCAAAATTTGGAAATTCAATTGGCTGAAAAGCGTATTAAAGAATACAAGTCAAATATTGCTTCTAAAAACGATGTAATCACGGCTTCTGAAGAAGATTTCAAAGACAGACAAAAAGATTTGAAATTAAAAAAGAAAGAATTGGATGAAATTGTTGCTGAAACTGAAAAAGAAGAAGCGGCTTTGATAAAAAAATCTAAAGCTTCTGAAAGTATAATTGAAGAAAGATTATTAAATGCATATCACCGTCTTCGTTCTAATGTTATGAATGGTTTAGGTGTTGTCACAGTAGAACGTGATGCTTGTGGTGGATGTTTCAACAAGATTCCACCTCAACGTCATTTGGACATCAAAACGCATAAAAAGGTTATCGTTTGTGAACATTGCGGACGAATTTTAGTAGATGCTGATATTCTTACAGGGAAATTGGCAAAAGCATAAATTAACTATTGACCATAAAAAAAGCCTTCACATTTAGTTGTGAAGGCTTTTTTTATGTTGAATTGTTTAGCCTCGAATACCAAAGTCTGCGTATTAAAATCTTAAACCAAAAGTAACCATATAGCTCGAATTCTTGAAGTTGTTCTCTACTGCTGTAACTTTTGGAGAATCATATAAATAGTTGAATTCTTTGTATTTAGTTAAAACATAAGCAAAGTCGATGAAGTAATTACTTTTTCTGTATCCTACCCCTGCAGTGTAACTGGAACGATTTGCATTTGCGTTTTCTCCTCCATTGAATGGACTTCCATATAAAGCGTATCCAGCTCTGAATGCAAACGGATCTAAACGATATTCACCACCAATGCGAATGTTGTTCGCTGGAGCATATTTTGAATGTATGGTTTGATTTACTTCATTGAAAACACCCGCATCCGCATGCAATTCAGCAAAGCTGTAATCTACATACTCGTAATCCACATTTATCAGCGCAACTTTATTAATAATAAATCCGATACTTCCAATAGCTCTGAAAGGAGTTGTTAATCTATAGTCATATGACCCTAGTGGAGAAATCGTGTCATAATGCACTCCATGATCCAGATCGGAACTCATTTTGTTGTTATATGCGTCTTTTAAAGAAAGAGCTGTTGGGGTATGAAACGCACCGCCCAGTCTCAGCCAATCAGTAACTTTTACAATAACACCTAGTTTAAAATTAATACCACTTCCAGTTGTTGTTAAGTTCTGAGTGTATTTAAATGATTTAAAATTATTGATAGTGTCTTTCTCATCTGTTTCCTCATAGATCGTTTCGTCTACATATCGTTCTTTTATTATACCTAGCGTAGCTCCAATAAAGACTCTGTTTTTGTAATTTCCACCAAAACTTAAAACAGTTTCTCCCATTGACCCTTTTGTAACACTTGATTTTTTTTGTCTTTCACCATAATTAGTAATCACGTGGTTGTAATTAAAACTTCCTGAAGTGTCAACAGGATTTATCAGCCATGTTTGCCAAGCTAGTCCTGTTGAAAATTGATCAAAACTGCTACTAGGATTTCCGTTAGCTGCTGCAACATAACTATCAAGTAGTGAACTTGTTTTATTATCACCAACTATTGACATTCTATTATGAAAATTATTTGTTCTGTTATAACCGAAGCCAAAATTGGCGGATTCCCAACCATTATTTTTTGCAGGATCCAAAATAAATGTTGCGACTAGTCCAATATTTCCGAAGTTGAAATTTAGTTTATTGTCACTTGAATTTGTTCCGCTGTAAGTTGAGGATGTTGTTTGAGAAAAGAAAGAAGGTGTAATGGATATTTCTGTTTTTTTGAATATCGCAATTCCAGCAGGGTTAAAGCTTAGTGTGGAAATGTCACCCCCTAAGGCTCCCATTGAACCAGCCATGGATGCAAAACGTGCCGTACCACCAAAAGTAAGTTGTGAATATCGCATGGCATCAATATCATTTTGAGCGATAGCAGAAAATGAAAAAAGTGTTCCAAATCCAATTAAATAAATATATTTTTTCATAACGCGTTTCCTTTTTAGTTTTTTTTGAGATATCAATTCAAGAACATGAATTAAAAAACGCGGTTAATTTTCGTAATTTATTAGTCATAAAAATTAACCGCGCCTATACTATTTTATCTTCTGCCTCTTGAAGGAGATGAACTGCTACTTCCTTTGGAAGGGGTTGATCCGCCACTTGGACTACTGAAAGATGAAGACGAACTGCTACGCGGCGAACTAGTGCTCCTGTCACTTCTAGGTGATGATTCAGGACGAGACCTAGGTTCAGATTTTGGTTGTTCGTATTTCGGTTGCTCGTATCTAGGCTGAGGTGTTTCCGATGGTCTTGTCCTATCATTATTTTGGTTAGGAGTTACCGGTTTCTCACTTGGAATAGTCACAGGCGGCTGATTTCTATCAGAAGGTGGATTAACCGGCTTAGCGTTTCCATTGTCACTAGAAGGTTTTTCATATGGGGTTGCCGGGTCAATAGGCCTGCTATTATTATTTACAGGAGGCTTACCTGAATTATTATTATTTTCTGGACGGTTAATAAATGCAGGGTTGATACTGCCGTTGCTATTAATCTCTCCGTTATTACGGATTTCATTCCCGCCACCTCTATTATTATCTTTAGGACTTAAGATTGCTTGTCCTTCAGGGTTATCCATAATTCTGTGAGCAAGGCTCGGTTGGGTGCTTACGCGTCCATTTCCGCCAGTTGTTTTTCTTGGGCCATAGTAATAACTGTTGTTATCATAGCTGTTGTAATAATTGTTTGAATTGTATCCGTAACCATATGGGTCATATCCGTATCCGTAACCATAAGGGTTGTACCCGTATACATAACCGAACCCTCCGTATCCGTATGGGCTATATCCCCATGGGCTATACCAAGCGTCGTATCCCCAACCCATATTTGAATAATAACCATAACCGGGATTGTAAGCAAAACTATAATAGGAAGGCCCCCAGAAATTGTATCCCATATAAATGCTTGTCCCATAGTTATAAGGGTTGCCAGTATACCAATAGGAGTTTGTGTAGTAATTATCATAATAACCATAACTTGGGCAATAATTATGAAATCTCCTTATGCGAACAGCATATTGATCATCATAATAATCATCGTAGTTGAATGGTTGGTCGTAATAATTGTTAGTCGTGTTGTTAATCACTGTGGCGCTCTTGTCGGAAGGCGTGTAATAGTCGTCAGTGGATGGTGTTTCACTTTTTCCTGCATCAATAATTCTTTGATTTGCAGCTTCAGCTTGTCTATTGGCTTCTTCAGCTCTTTGTCTGGCTTCTTCAGCTTTTTGTTTAGCCTCCTCCGCCTTTTTTTGTTCTTTTTCAGCCGCGGCATCTTTAGATGAATAATAAATATCATCGCTGTAGCCATTTGACTGAGCACCTTGAGGTGTTGTACATGATGTTAGTACGAAAAAGGCAACAGTTAAAAGGGTTAAATAAGTTTTCATTTTGTATGAATTTATATTTTGGGGATGATTTTAAAAATCTTTTAAATCAACAAATTAATCAGCAAAAGGTTTAATTTTCTATTTTTGCCATTCTTAAGTTTACATAAAATTACAAATACTATACCATAAATAAAAGATTATGAGCAAAGAATTATCAACCCGTGACGAAAATTATTCCGAATGGTACAATGAGTTGGTTGTTAAGGCTGATTTGGCCGAACATTCTGCTGTTAAAGGGTGTATGGTTATTAAGCCATATGGGTATGCCATCTGGGAAAAAATGCAACAGGCGTTGGATAAAATGTTCAAAGACACAGACCATGTAAATGCTTATTTTCCGCTATTTATTCCAAAATCATTTTTCAGTAAAGAAGCGAGTCACGTGGAAGGATTTGCGAAAGAGTGCGCTGTTGTTACGCATTACCGCTTAAAAACAGCTCCGGATGGAACCGTTGTAGTAGATGAAACAGCAAAATTAGATGAAGAGTTGATCGTTCGTCCAACATCAGAAACCATCATTTGGAATACTTATAGAGGATGGATACAATCCTATCGTGATTTGCCAATATTGGTGAATCAATGGGCAAATGTTGTGCGCTGGGAAATGCGCACACGCCTGTTTTTGAGAACTACCGAATTTTTATGGCAGGAAGGTCATACAGCACATGCTACATCGGAAGAAGCTGTGATTGAAACAGAAAAAATGTTGAATGTATATGCTGATTTTGCAGAGAATTGGATGGCAATGCCGGTTATAAAAGGTGTTAAAACAGCGAATGAGCGTTTTGCAGGAGCAATTGAAACATATTGCATAGAGGCAATGATGCAGGATGGAAAAGCGTTGCAAGCAGGTACCTCCCATTTTTTAGGTCAGAATTTTGCAAAAGCATTTGATGTAAAATTTGCTTCAAAAGAAGGTAAGCAGGAATTTGTATGGGCAACTTCTTGGGGTGTCTCCACCAGATTGATGGGAGCATTGGTAATGTCACATTCAGATGACAAAGGGTTGGTGTTACCTCCAAAATTGGCCCCTTTTCAGGTGGTTATAGTTCCTATCTATAAGAACGATGAACAACTTGCACAAATTAACGAGGTAGTTGCTAAGATGAAAAGAGCAATGGAAGCAAAAGGTATTACAGTGAAATATGACAACAGGGATTCTCAGCGTCCGGGTTGGAAATTCGCAGAATATGAATTAAAAGGTGTACCTGTTCGTATTGCTATTGGTGGAAGAGATTTGGAGAATGGTACCGTTGAGGTGGCAAGAAGAGATACCATGGAGAAAGAGACACTTCAACAAGCAGATCTGGAAAATAAAATTGAGCATCTGTTGCAACAGATCCAAGACAATTTATATCAAAAGGCATTGGCTATGCGTGAGGCTAAAACCACAAATGTGGATACATATGAAGAGTTTAAGCGCGTGTTAGAAGAGGCTCCGGGTTTTGTTATGGCTCATTGGGATGGCACGTCTGAAACAGAACAGAAAATAAAAGAGGAAACAAAAGCCACAATTCGCTGTATTCCTTTAGATAATAAGCAAGAGATTGGGAAATGTATTTACAGCGGTAACCCTTCAACGCAGCGTGTTGTTTTTGCAAGAGCTTATTAATACATTATTCCTAACTAATTTTTGATGGAAAAGAAGACACCGCGTGAGCTGATTCTAAAAACGCTCCAAGAAAAATCAAGTATGAAACAAGATGTGTATGCAAATATGCTTCGTGCTTTTACAACCTTGAAAATTACTGCAAAACAAACGGTAGCGGAGTTATCGAAGGTGGTTGCAACAATTGATAAAAGAATCATCATTGAATACAAAGAAAAGGGCGAATTTGAATTTGAACTTCGAGTTGCAGGTGACCTTCTTATTTTTGCAATGCACACCAATATTTTTGAATTCGACAAAGGGCATCAAATCTGGAAAAGTTCCTATTTAAAGGAAGATCATTCACGTTCATTCTGTGGATTGATCAATATATATAATTTTTTGAATGACTCCTTTAAATATAGCCGTGTAAATGACCTGGGTTATATTATTGGCCGTATTTTTATAAATAAAGAAAATCATTATTTTGTAGAGGGAAAAAGGCAATTGGGTTTCTTGTATAATGATTTTGTTCACGCTACAGTTGATGAAGCAGCATTAAAAGCAGTGTTGGAGTCAACTATCCTGTATTGCCTGAATTTTGATCTTTATACTCCTCCTTTCGATGCTATCAAAGAAATAAGCGTATTGGAAATGCAATCAGCGAGTGAAAGTATGCAAGTGAAGACAGGAAAACGTTTAGGCTTTCGTTTTCAGGCAGATAGTGATGAAATTGATTGATTTTTCAGTAAAATGTGAAAAATATTTTGCAGAAAAGGTTTTTTCATTTACATTTGCACTCCCAAAATTAAATGGCCCGTTCGTCTAGGGGTTAGGACGCCAGGTTTTCATCCTGGTAAGAGGGGTTCGATTCCCCTACGGGCTACAGTTAATAACTTTTAAATCCTTGTAAATCAATAGATTGCAAGGATTTTTTCTTTCCTAGGTGGATAAATAGGTGGATGTTCTCTATCTTAGCTGTAAAATCAACCATTTAACCGTACTCAAAATGAAAGCTGCTTTAGAATTATCGTCAAAACCCAACAGAAATGGGTTATTTGAAATTTATGTGCGTATTCAAGAGGGAAACAAGAAGAAAAGAGTCAAGGCAAATATTGCAGTCAAGCAAAATCAATTTAAGGCAAAAAATCACAACATGAAATGGGTGCATAATCACCCAAATCACCATGGGATTAATTCTGATTTAAAAGCTTTGATTGAAAGTTATAATGATGTGCTTTTTGCTAGTGCGGTTTTGAATGATAGGTACGCTCTTCAGACAGTTGTTAAAGAATTAGGAGGAGAAGTATCTTCAAAAAAAGTTGTTCATACAACTCCTAAACTAACTCCGGAATTGGTAATTCATAGCGTAAAAAGATCTGTTTTGTCCAATAGAATTGTTCCTTTCTGGGAGGTAAAAATGATGCAGATGCTTAATTACAATCAAAAGAAAGGTTATCAGCAGGTCTTAAATAATTGGAAAGCGTTTTCTGAAAAAAATAAATTGGGTGATTTAGACTTTAAGCAAATCAATTTGAATACGCTCAAAGATTTTGAAAATTATTTAATAGGTTTTAAAAAACTTACAAGCGCAACAGCTTATACTAACCTAAAAAAAATCAGAAAATTATTTAATGATGCAATTAGGGAAAAAATCATTACTCGGGCAGATTATATTTTTGATGATTATAAAATGCCCAAAGCAATTTCTAAGAAGAAGGAGCGGTTAGATATTGAGGAGTTAAAAGAGTTTGCTAAAGTAGAATATGAAAAGGGTTCTTTGATTAAAACGGTGCAGCAAGCTTTTTTGTTGGCTTTTAATATGGCTGGGGTTCGCATTGAAGATGTTTTAACTTTAAGATGGACCTATGTTAGAAAAGAAAGAATAGAGTATAGCATGAATAAAACGGGTGCTGGTAATTCATTTAAAATAACGCCGCAGATAAGGGAGATATTAAATTATTTCAAATCTATAGCGGCAGGATCGATATACATTTTGCCAATTTTAAGCGATGGGATAGAGGATGAGTCAAGTGAAGTTTATAAAAAAGAAATTGGTCGTAAAACAGCCATGGTAAACAAGTATCTAAAAAAGATAGGAGAGGACGCTTGCATCGATAAAAAAATCAGCACGCATGTGAGCAGACATTCCTTCGCGTCCATAGCCGCAAAAAAATCTAACGGGAATATTCAATTTTTGCAGAGTGCACTAAAGCATTCAGATCCGAAAATTACTCAAGGATATTTGAAGGACTTGGATATTGATAGTATGGATGAGGGAATGGAGAATGCTACAAGTTTTTAAATAGAAGCACTAATTTAATGTTGCCGATTATCTCCTGTATTTTTTTATCATCCGATTTGTAATAAAATCCTCGATACTTTGTTTCTTAAACCAAAATGTTTTTCCGTTTTGGGAATACTCTAACTCGGTTAAGTATGGTTGACGTTTATCCAGCAGAGTAGAAACTTTTACTTGCAACAATTCAGCAGCTTCTTTAAGGGTGAAATATTTCCACCCAAAAAGTTTAGCTTGCTTGTCGGTCATTGCAGCTTCCACAGATGCTGCAACGACCTCCTGCAAATCCGGTAAGTCAACAGTGATTTTCATTTTAATTTGGATTAATCCTTACCTTTGTTCTCATCAAATTTTTTACTGCCTGCCTTCGGAGCAGGATCTTTTTTTGTTACTTTATATACGATTGCGCTTAAAGCGATGAACGCTATGGTCCACAAAGTAATACTGGTCCAGTTTGGACCCGTTTTCGGA
The DNA here is from genome assembly GCA_947449315.1 of Bacteroidota bacterium. Taxonomy (GTDB): domain Bacteria; phylum Bacteroidota; class Bacteroidia; order 2-12-FULL-35-15; family 2-12-FULL-35-15; genus 2-12-FULL-35-15. The sequence continues at coordinate 1,344 of CANFRC010000003.1, read as the reverse complement.
AAATGTACTTGTTCTATTAGCATGTTTTTTTATAGTTTTTATGGTTTTTTATTTTGTTTTAAATGAGTGAATCATAGCAATTAATAGGTCACGGGGATGATTGTATGTAATGGAATATCTCTCCCCGTCCGCAGACTCAATTGTATCGTTTTTGCCCTTTAGCTTGCTAAATAATTCCAAAAGACGCGGATGACTGAACAATTTTTGGTTCTCAAACAAATTGGATACATTTTTTTTTAGTTCATTGTTTTCAGATTTTAATTTATCTATTTCCGCCTGAAATGCGACATTATTATTATTCGCTAGGTCGGTCAGCTGTAAAAGCTTCGACTTAACCATTGTTAATTCATTGGCAGCAGATAGTTTCCCCTCAAGAATTGTATCCACATTTAAGAGATCATTTTCAATGCTCTCACTAAGGCTGATTCCAAGACTTTCTGCTTTTTTGGTTTGCTTATACCTAAGCTCCGGGTAGCATCTAAACCCAACCATAACTTTACGACTGCCGTTTTCGATGATTTCATCTAAGATTGTTTCTGTGTCCATTTTTTTTAAAGATTTTTAATTAATATTAGTTTTGAATTTTCGGTTCTAAATATTGCTTCCAAAAACTGTCGAAAGAAACAAACAAAAAACCTTGAAACAAATTGAATTGTTTCAAGGTTTTTCAAGGAAAATGTTTGTCTGTATTAGCCTTTGCAGGATTTACCTAGAGCCAATTTTTAGTGGATTTTAAAATATTCTTGCTTCAAAAACCCTCCTAATGATGGTAAGTCCAAAGCCCTCTGTGCAATAAAGCCCTTTCGATGATTTGGATATTTAGGCTAATTGAATTACATTTTATAAGCGTGTAATTTTGCATCCTTAGCAAACCAAAACGGAATGGTATAGAGGCAATTTGCAACCCTACAAATTAGTTAAGGTGCAATTGACGCCACCACGACAACACGAAGTGGTTGTTTTCAGGATAGATCAGAAATTTTATACGGCCTTTATTCGTCCGACATCTTAAAAAGTCAAAGGAGATTTTCCTTCCCAAGTCGTTGCGATAGGAATCGTGAAAGTTCACTTTCAAACGATTTCATCGTTTCAACGACTTGACAAAGTTCGAAGAAAGAAGTAAGGAAGTCAAATCACATTTTAGCATTTTTTAAGGAGTCAGACGATTTTGGCTTGCCGTAAAAAAGATAATTCTATCCTGCGATAAAAACATTGCGCTTATCAGGCTTGATAAGCGCAATGTTTTCATCTAAAACTCACCTACTTCAGTACTGTGTGATTTATTATGGAGCGGTGCATCAACAACACCTAACACGATGCAACAGCAAAAGGGGGCATTGGACT
>CANFRC010000002.1 GCA_947449315.1 Bacteroidota bacterium | reverse complement strand
GAGCTGACGACAGCCATGCAGCACCTTACTGGCAGTGTATTGCTACAAAGTGAGCTTTCACCCACGGTCTCCCAGCATTCTAGCCCAGGTAAGGTTCCTCGCGTATCATCGAATTAAACCACATACTCCTCCGCTTGTGCGGGCCCCCGTCAATTCCTTTGAGTTTCACTCTTGCGAGCGTACTCCCCAGGTGGATTACTTATCGCTTTCGCTTAGACGCTTACTGTGTATCGCAAACATCGAGTAATCATAGTTTACAGCGTGGACTACCAGGGTATCTAATCCTGTTTGATACCCACGCTTTCGTGCCTCAGCGTCAGTTACAGTTTTGTGAGCTGCCTTCGCAATCGGTGTTCTGTGTCATATCTAAGCATTTCACCGCTACATGACACATTCCGCCCACATCAAATGTACTCAAGATTGACAGTATCAATGGCAGTTCTGCAGTTAAGCTGCAGGCTTTCACCACTGACTTATCATTCCGCCTACGCACCCTTTAAACCCAATGAATCCGGATAACGCTTGGATCCTCCGTATTACCGCGGCTGCTGGCACGGAGTTAGCCGATCCTTATTCTTACGGTACAATCAGCTCTCTACACGTAGAGAGGTTTTTTCCCGTACAAAAGAAGTTTACAACCCATAGGGCCTTCATCCTTCACGCGGCATGGCTGGATCAGTCTTGCGACCATTGTCCAATATTCCTTACTGCTGCCTCCCGTAGGAGTCTGGTCCGTGTCTCAGTACCAGTGTGGGGGTTAATCCTCTCAGATCCCCTAGACATCGTAGCCTTGGTGAGCCATTACCTCACCAACTAGCTAATGTCACGCATGCTCATCTTCAACCACCGGAGTTTTAATATTAAAGTGATGCCACTCTAACATACTATGGTGTGTTAATCCGAATTTCTTCGGGCTATTCACCAGTTGAAGGTAGATTGCATACGCGTTACGCACCCGTGCGCCACTCGCCACCAGATATTGCTACCCGTGCTGCCGTTCGACTTGCATGTATTAAGCCTGCCGCTAGCGTTCATCCTGAGCCAGGATCAAACTCTCCATTGTAAGTTTGTTTGATAATGCTCTTCTTCAAAAAAAGAAAAATATAATTTATTTAGGATTTGTTTCTCAACTTACTAGTAGAACATACTAATAAGAGGGATACTTACTATTTCTTTATCTTCACAATATTTTCAAAGAACTTATTTATATATACTTATTCTGATTTGATTCAGAATTATAAATTCAAGTTTTAAAGAACAACCCGTTTTCTTTCGGGGCGACAAAAGTACTAAGACTTTTTTAATCTGCAAGCTTTTTCGAAAAAAAATTAAAAAAATTATTTTTCTTACTTGTTTAATGAACGATTCCGTTTTTAAGCGGGCGACAAAAGTACTAATTATTTTTAATCTGCAAACTAATTTAAAGATTTTTTTATTTTTCTTTTCGTTTACTTTCTCAATGAACCACCGCCTGATTAATTAGCGGGGTGCAAAAGTAATAAACTTTTTTGATTTGCAAACTTTTTTTAAAGATTTTTTTATTCCCTCTAAAAATTTACTCAATGAACTGGCGCTTGTTTTTATTTAAGCGGGGTGCAAATGTACTTTGTTTTTTAATAGCTGCAAGTGTTTCTGAGATTATTTTTACGTTTTTTACTTAAGTACACTGATTTGCAGGAGAATAAATTTATTTTTTTATTGCTTTTTTCCCTATCTATTGCTTAACAAGTAACTATTTTGTGGTTTAGATGGCTTAATAAACCCAGATAAAATCTATCATTACCCCCTTTTCAGGTTAACTCATCACGCTATATATATTATATAGTAATTAAAATTAGACCGACAAAAGCTAGGGAACACCTCTACTTGTAATAATTAGAGGTGTTATTTATATCTAATCAATAAACTATATAGGATAGTAGCTTTAGCAAATCTATTTTATTGGCGCCCACAGAACTTATTGAATGGTTCATTGATAAGGTACACACATTCGATGTGCTTCTTATAAGATTTTTTTTGAAATACGTTAGGCTAGGTATTAGATTCCTTATTATTATGAATCAGCGAAAAAAAAAGATTTATTGACAGGAACACCTGAATTTTAAGACTCTAGTTACAACTTAATGTACTCTTCAAAGGATATCCCTTTTTTAAATTCTTCAGAATATATGAACTTTTTGATAAAATCCGTCCAGCCTTTGTGTGTTTTACTTTTATCTAAAATTGCCGGATCAAAAGCCTTACTAAAATGAACTCTTATGGTCTGCCCTTTTTGCTTAAACATTTCATCAGGGAGGAAAAGCATTTCAATATTTGCTTTTATTCCAATTCTTTTGCGGAATCTAGCGAAGTTGTAGAAAAATTTTGAATTTTGTCCTTCAATAAAAACGGGCACAATCATTCTTTTATGGTCAATCGCTTGTGTGACAAAGCTTTTTTTCCAATCCAGATCCATGATTACACCCTTTTGTTTTCTTGAGACCAAGCCAGCAGGAAAAAACCCTATCGCTTCTTCTGTCATTAATACACTTTCAATTGTACGCAAAGAAGTAGCTGAAGTGGTTTTTATTTTATTGATGCCGATAAAAACATCGCCATAATTTTTTAAATTTTTTAATACATCATTTACTACAAAATGGATATCCGGACGAACCTCCGCAATGGCCTTTACGAATGCCATTCCATCCAGTCCACCCAGCGGGTGATTGGCAGCAAGAATAATACCGCCTTGTTGGGGAATATGATGATTATTTACTGATACGATATGTGCACCTAATTTCTCTAAGCCTTTGTTATTAAATTCAACACCATAAAGATCCTTTAGATCAATCATGATATCATTAATATCGTCTTCATGAAGTTTACGTTTAAGCCAGTTAAGGACGAATTTAGGCATCCATTTTTTTAATGATGGTGCTTTTTCAGCCAAAACCTTATCAACATCTATAAATTTCTTTTCTGTCATAAACCAGTGTGAATAACGCCTAACTTATTTTCTATTTTACTCAGAAAATTTCGCACAAAAATAATAAAAAAAGGGGAAGAATATAGCTTAAAGAGAAGATACTTCGTCCAAGCACAAGAAAAGGATGTAGGAATTCCTATTTTTTCAAACTCTGCTCCAGTGTTCGAATCCTATCGTTAAGTTTCTGAAGACCTCTGAAGAGAACATAACTTCGTTTATAATCACCAATAGGAAATGCTGGAGAACCTTGAACAATTTCATTTTCTTTTTCAATAGTTGATCCTACACCTGATTGCCCAGCAATCTTAACACCATCGGCTACTTTCACATGACCAACAACTCCTGCCTGTCCTCCCATCATCACATTTTTTCCAATTTTGCTTGAGCCGGCAACAAATGCTCCGCCTGCCAATACTGTATTCTCACCAATTTCAACATTGTGCGCTATCTGAATAAGGTTATCCAATTTGGCACCTTTTCTAATTATGGTTGATCCCATTGTTGCTCTGTCGATAGATGTATTCGATCCAATTTCAACATGGTCCTCTATGATCACATTTCCTACTTGAGGAACTTTCTTATAATTATTTTCTGAATTAGGAGCGAAACCAAAACCATCACTACCAATTACAGTGCTAGCGTGCACGGTACAATCTTTTCCGATGATACAATCGTGATAGACTTTTACGCCTGAAAACAGAACTGTATTATCACCTATTGTAGTGTTTTCACCAATAAAAACGTGGGGATATATTTTAACGTTATTTCCAATCTTCACATTATCGCTGATATAAGCAAAAGCTGCTACATAACAATTTTCCCCATATTTCGCTGAAGGGGAAATAAAACTTGGCTGCTCGATGCCTGTTTTATTTTGTTGTGTCTGATAATACATTTCCAGCAACTTAGCAAAACTTCCGTAAGCATCTTCTACACGAATAAGTGTACAAGTTGATTTTCTTGGTTTTTCCGAAACAAATGAATTATTTACGATAACAATTGATGCATCGGTTTCATAAACAAAATTTGTATAGATAGGGTTAGAAAGAAAAGACAATGTTCCGGCTTTGCCCTCCTCTATCTTAGATAAATTGGAAACAGAAACATTTTCGTCTCCGTCAACTGTTCCGTTCAGTAATCCAGCTATTTGTTTTGCAGTAAATTCCATTCGAGCTTTATTAAAATGAATTCGTCAAAATTAAGATCATAAAAATGAACCAAGATAATGTCAAAGGTAGCAGTTTTCCATAATCAATCAAATTTGGAAGGCTTGAATGAAAAAGGAAATGAGAATAGAAAGGAAAAGTATAACAGATCAATTATTAGGATATCCAGCTGCGATCCATTTTTCAACGGCTGTTAAGTCGCAAGAAGAAAGGGCACTGGTGTTTTTCGGCATAGGAGAAAACCCTGCAGTTTGTTGAAGTGTACCCAACAATCTGCCATCTGTGATTGACGTAACAATTCCGGTATAAGAAGACAAATCATAACCTCCACCCGCACTACCGGCATTATGACAACCAACACACCAAGTATCAATAATAGGTTTTACTCTACTGTTAAATGCAAATTGTGTTGTATCGCAACCAGAACAATTGGAAGAGTTTTTTGCGCCCATTTTTATCCATATCTTAATGTATGAAAGTTCTTTACCAGTTAATTGAGGGTAATTCAATGGCGGCATGGAAGCGTTGGGGCCCCTCATAGAATTATACAATTCACTTTGCAAAGGATGTTTAGGAACAATCCCTTTCATAATTCCATCATAATTTGTAAGATCATAATGCGCCTCATGATTGGAGGAATTGTGGCATCCAGCCATACTGCATTTCGAGACAAAAATGGGCAATACATTTTCCTGAAAACAAACATCTGGATTATACAAATCGCTCGTACATGTTGAAAGCGAGAATGTAAACACTATTAAAACTGCGAAAAATAATTTTTTCATATGGAAAATATAAAGTGATACAAAGTTCTTTAAAAAAATCAAATTTTACTATTATCTATCTCCTGATAACAAAGAATAAGAAAGACATTTTTATTTTGGCCAATTAATTTCAAAAATATGAGCCCCATTTTTATACTCATAGGTAATGGTCCATTTTAAAGAATCCAAAACCTTTTTAATGATTGATAATCCAAGACCTATAGAATCTTCGATGGTTGTGTATCGTTTGAATTTTTCAAAAACATTTTCTTTATCTATCTTACTTGGAACTCCACTATTTTCTATTACCATTCCGTTTTCATTGAGCAGAATTTTTAAATAGCCATTTTCGGAAAGATTATGTTTAATGGCATTAATAAGCAAATTGTTCAATAAAACATTAAGCAACAATGGATTAATTTCCTTCTCTACTGAATGAAAACCTTCTTCAATAATTGATATATTTTTTGCCTTAATAAAATCATCTAGCTCCAGCAATTTTTCATGGATTGCATGAGATAAATTTATTTTTTCAGAACCAAGGTAATTACTATTATCAATTCGGGTAAGCATTACAATTGTTTCATTCAACCTTTTTAGACGTTGAACAGCTTTATACGTCTCAGCGAGCATTTCCTGTTGTTTAGACGAATAATTCTTTTCTTGCATAAGCATCTCTATTTTAGCAGAAATAATGGCAACTGGCGTTTGCGTTTCATGAGAGATGTTCTCCGTGAAATCTTTGAGATTTGTATAATCCTCTTCAATTTTCCGGATGAAGTTATTTAATGTGGCATTCAACTCAGAAAATTCAAGAATATTCGTCTTTTCCAAAACAATAGATTTATTTTCTACTTTCCAATTCTTTATTTTTGACAATGTTGAATAGAAAGGAGACCATATATATTTTGAGATGAATGAATTCAGAAGAAAAAGAATAATGAGCGAAAAGAACAAGAAAAGGATAATTACACCAGAAATATATTCTCCAATTTCTCTTCGTTCAGACAAGGAGCTTGTAATTGAAACTTCAATTGCTTCATTGAATACAATTGTTTGGAAAATAATTTTTCTAAAATTTAATTCCTCCTCCCCTTCCTCACCATCCACCTCATTTTTGGTATAATTTACAAATACATTATTAGTAGATGTTATTTTGGGAATCTTTTTAATTTCTATTTTTTCACCAATATTGGAATAGAAATAGACCATTGGTTTACCTTTTCTCAATCCGTCAATTACCTGGGCTTTATTGATCAAAAGATGTTCATCCAATTCAGAATCAAATTTCTGAATAATTACATTGTATATGATCAATATGCCTAATGTAAATAAAGCAAGGGTCACAATGGATGTGAAAATATTGGTTTTGGATAGCAGTTTCATTAGACTAACTAAATAAATTTATAACCCATACCATAAACTACTTTAATAAAATCTTTTGCACCTGCATCATGTAATTTCTTTTTCAAATTTTTAATTTGGCTGTATACAAAGTCGAAGGATGTTGCCATTTCGGCTTTATCCCCCCATATATTATCAGCTAGAGCTTCTTTCGTAATCAAATGTGAAGGATTACTAGCCAAATAAATTAAAATATCATACTCTTTACGCGTGAGTTGAACCAATTTATCACTGACTAGAACTTGCTTTTCATTCGTTTTAATTAACAGATTATCGAAGGAAAGATGATTTTTACCTCCAAAAGTTCTTCTCCTTAAAAGAGAACTTATACGGGCATTCAGCTCAGAAAGATGAAATGGTTTAGACAAATAATCGTCTGCTCCGATATGTAATCCTTCGATCTTATCTTCTAACGAATTTTTTGCTGAAATAATTATTATTCCTGTATCGGGATTATTTTTTTTGATTGAATTAATAATATCTATTCCGCTACCATCAGGCAAACCAACATCTACCAGAACACAATCATAAACATAGTTCATGCTTTTTTCAAGCCCCTTTTTCAATGTCCCAACCGATGTGCAATCATAATCATTGCTTTTCAAATATTCAGCAACAGCTGTTCTGAATTCTTGTTCGTCCTCTATTAATAATATTTTCATTTTAAATAATAAGCAATATAAAGGTATCAAAAAGCTGACAAATAAAGCTAATCGTTCTAACGACTAAGAGGTCATGAATTTATTGATATAAAGACAACATAGCGTTTCAAAGACAATTAGATCAAGAAACTATTTTTTCTACTACCGTAAACTTTTTCTGAAAGTTGAATTGATTCAAAAAAAATATTTTTTGTTCGTTGAATCTGACACTTATTTTATTCAACTAAACGGTGCAAGAATACCGTTCAAATTTGGAGTTTTTTTGAATTAACTAATTTTAACAACCTCTTAAAAAAAACCCATCCTATCAATTCCTTTTAAAAAAAATTAAGGTAATGCATTCAAATTGATTTTAAAATTAGCAATTAATCACTTTTCTGCCTTCAGAATAATGACTGAATCCTCATTTTTACAGGCGAGAAAAAATGGGCGCGTAAAATCAATACAAGCATTGATTTATGAAAGAAACTAATCAATTTCTTAAGTTAGAAAGTTTATCAAATTGAAGAATCGTTATGGTTCCATTATTTATTTCAATAAGACCGTCATCTTTAAACTCGCTTAAGGACCTGATAGCACTCTCTTTTGCAGTACCAGAAATATTCGAAAGATCCTCTCTGGAAATATTCATACTAAAAGGAGTATTATTGTCTTTTTTATATCGGCTCGACAAAGTCACTAATGCTTCGGCAACACGTTTTCGAACAGAATTGTAAGCAAGTTTTATCAACTGTAGTTCTTTTTCTTTCAGATTATCGGCGAGCATATTAATAAATTTACGAGAGACTTCAGCATTTTTATAAACAAGAGAAAAGAAATCTTCCTTGGGCAATAGGTATAATTCAGAATCATCTAAAGTCATTGCTGAATCTACGTACTTATTCTCCTCAAGTAAAGTCAGATAACCAAAAAAATCGCCTTCTTTGTATAGGCCTGTTATAAATTCCTTTCCATCATCATTCGCATGGTATGTTTTCACCTTTCCTTTATTCACGAAATAAATACCTTTGGATTGATTTCCTTCTAGATAGACCGACTCTTTCTTTTTATACATTCTTAATTCCTTTTCTTCAGAAAGCTTACGAATATCATCAAAACTTTTTGCGTTTTCCAAAAATTCGTTCAACCCCTCTATATTTTTAGAAAAATTATTTTTCATGCTCTCCGACTTTTTCAAACGGCTTTCAATAGCTTTTAGCAAGTCTAACTTTTCAAAAGGTTTCGTAATATAATCATCCGCCCCCATCTCCATACCTTTTCGGAAGTCGCTTCGCTCAGCTTTTGCTGTTAGAAAAATAAATGGAATATTTGCAGTATCCTCATTTTTTGATAACATATGTAAAACGCCATAGCCATCAAGCACGGGCATCATAATGTCACATATTATTAAATCGGGGTTGCTTTTTTCAGCATATTCTACTCCTTCTTTACCATTTTTAGCAGATACAACATCATACTTAGAAAGTTCAAGAATTTCAGAAATGTTTTCTCGCATCTCTAGGTTGTCTTCAATTAATAATATTTTCTTGTTCATAATTTAAATGATTTGGTAGATTAATACTAAATTGAGTTCCTTTATCAAGTTCACTTTCAAATTCTATAGATCCATTCAACATTTCAACATATTTTAAAACAATACTGAGTCCGAGACCTGTACCTTCAATATTCGTTGCATTGGATCCTCGAAAAAAAGGTTCAAATAAATGTATCTTATCCTCTTTTGAAATTCCTATTCCATGATCTTTTATTCTTATTTCGATTCTAGAAGTAGAAATATAAGAACTTAATTCTACAATTCCCTCTTCTAGAGAGAATTTCACAGCATTCGATATTAAATTAACGATTATCTGACGCAAAAACTTCTTATCTGTAACACTTACATCGCTCCCACTGTGATTATGAACGATGGATTGACCTTTCTTTAAAATCTGACTGAAATCTTTTACAATATCTGATAAAAGTAATTTAACATTGATATTCTCGATACAAGAAACAAACCCTCCATCTTCTAATTTAGATATTGACAAAACATCATTCAGAATATCTGTTAAATTCATAATTGTTCTTTTAATTCGAACCACATGCTTTGCCTGCATTTCCCTATTATTATTTGCAGAATATGATTCAATCAGTGATAGTGAGGATAATATTGTTGCTAGCGGAGTTCTAAATTCATGCGAAGCCATCGATACAAATCGCGACTTTAATTCGCTTAATTCTTTCTCTTTTTTCAAGGATACTGCCACTTCATCTTTCGCAATATTCAACTCCTTAATCGCTTCCTCCAATATAATAGTTCGGTCACTTACACGTTTCTCAAGATCTGCATTAAGTCTTATAATTTCCTTCAACTGGCGAAAATTAGAAAAAGCATATCGAAGTGACCGATCTAAAACGGCTGCTGAAAAAGCACCTTTTACTAAAAAATCTACAGCACCAGCAGCCATAACTTTAGCATCTATACCAATATCATTTTGCCCAGTATGAATAATAAAGGGCGAAACACAGCCCAACCGATTCGCTTCAAGAACTAAATCTAAACCTGAATTCACTCCCAAGTTATAATCCACTAGATAAACATCATACTCATTGCTGATTACCATTGCCAATCCTTCTTGATAATTATCAATCCAATTAATGGTATATGTATGATATTTGATTTCTGCTAACATCTCACGGATAAGAATAAAATCATCCTTATCATCATCAATCATCAACACTTTAATTTCCTTAAACATAAAACCTAATTACTTAATAATAAAAATTCCATCTAAACACTATAAATTATAATCTTACTCAATGATGTTTTGTTTTTAAAGTAATGAAAAAACTGGAACCTTTACCTTCCTCACTTTTAACAACAATATCACCACCATGCTTCAAAGTAATTTTTTTACATGTAGCAAGTCCAATACCACTTCCTCCATACTTCTTTCCTTCAATTTGCTGAAAAAGATCAAATATCTTATCTGAATGTTTTTCATTAAAACCAATCCCGTTATCCTCTATTTGAATCTCAACCATTTCTTCAAATACAGTTAGCCCCATTTTTTTCTGACACGATATTTTAATAAGTGGCGAAACATCCTTTTTTCTAAATTTAATTGCATTACCGATCAGATTTTGAAAAAGTTGCGCTATCTGATAAGAGGATCCGTCAATAACCGGCAGTTCATCAATTTCAAATTGCGCTTTTGAATTCTCAATTGCAACTTCCAAATCATCCAATACTTTGAATAATGTATTAGTAAGATTAACTGGCTGAAATTTTTCATTTTCTGAAGATAATCTCGAAAAATGTAGCAGACTACCAATTAGCTCCTGCATCCTAGCAGCAGCGCTCTGCATGCGTATTAAATAATTTTTCCCTCCTTCCGAAAGGTTTTGCATTTCACTAATTTGAAGCCTTTCACCGAAAGAAATTATCTTCCTTAATGGTTCCTGAAGATCGTGTGATGCGATATTCGCAAAATTCTCCAATTCAGCATTTGATTTTTTAAGGGCTTCTGAATAATTTAACAAGTCATTATGTGCTTTAACCAATTCTTCATCTTTTCTTTTACGAAGGGATATATCGATAATATATGCCATCACAAATTGAAATCCGCTTGAATTTTGGATTGGACTTAAGCTAATTTCAACCGGAAATTCTGAACCATCCTTTCTCTTGGCAAATAAATCTTTGCCAACACCAATAGTTCGTGGATGAAGAGAATTTTTATATTCTTCACGCAAACTTCTGTGATTTGACAAAAAGCGAGTAGGTATTAAATCTTCGATTTTTTTTCCTAGCAGCTCGCCCGAATCATAAGAAAACATGCCATTTGCTGAATTGTTAACCTTAACAATCGCACCTGAATCATCCACCACAACAATCCCTTCTGCTGAACATTCAAAAACAGATTCACGGCTTAAAGGACTATAAATATCATTTACTAAAAATCGATCCATTTCGAAAAAACTACAATTAATACTTTTATTTTCAACATCGAAATTAGAACTAACATTTTTATTAATAGATGATAAATATCATAGTCTCAAATGAGGATTATCATCATCTGGGTATAAAAACAAATGTAACATTGCTAAAAGAGTTTTTACTAAATCTATATTCTATTCCAATGTGTTTTTCAGCAGAAGCCAGTTTTGGCGCAAGTGCTGTATTATTTGGTGTAGGATGCTTAACTATCTCAAGAGTTAAGGAAATTCGGCAATTGCCATTCGCAACAATTCCATTTATTTTTTCAATACAACAATTTTTTGAAGGCCTCTTATGGCTTGCACTAAAGAATCAGGAATATCAGCAATGGCAAAACTTAGGAACTCAAATATTTCTAATATTCGCTCAAATAATTTGGCCACTTTGGGTTCCAACATCCATTCTATTGTTAGAAAAAAAACACGCGCGGATAAAAATATTAAGCATTTTTTCTGGAATCGGATTCCTTTTAGCTAGTTACCTTGGTTTTCGGATTTTTACTCATATTACAACTGCAACAATTGTATCGCATCACATCCAATATTATATTGATTTTCCTCATAATAATATTCTTTTCAGTGGGATTTTTTATTTTATAGTCACCATAGTTCCACCATTCTTCTCAAGTATAAAAAAGATGTCCGGACTAGGAATTATGATATTTATATCTTTTGTGATTACACTAATTTTCTATTCACACTATGTCATATCAGTTTGGTGTTTTTTTGCAGCAATAATAAGTGTGGTAGTTTGGAAAATTATAAAAGAACTCAACAGAAAAGAGCCAAAAGAATTACTATCTGTATAGGTTACTTACTGATATGAGTTTATCCCTGTTTATTATTTTTAAGAAATCATCCTCGGTTTCAATCATTTTATCTTCTTTAAATTCAGATATCAATCTTGAAACTGTTTCTCTAACACTTCCAACATAACTGGCAAGATCACTTCTTGAGATGACAATTTTACCATTACCATCTAGAATGAATTTACGTTCCAAAAGAAGTAAAGCATCAGCCAACCTACCTCTAATAGGTTTATAGAGAATGTCATGGAATTTAAGATCTTTAAATGCTCCATCCAAACTCAAAATCTCGGCAAATGTTTTGGAAAATTCTAAATTACTTTCTAGCAAATAATAAAATATTTTTTTGGGAACAATAGCAACCTTTGCGTCTGTTATTGCTACAGCGGTAACAATGTGTTTGGACTTATTTAACAGACTCTCATAACCAAAAGATTCGGCTTGAACAGCAATCCTAGTAATATGTTCTCTGTTATCACATCCATTGGTACTAATCTTAATCTTTCCTGAAGAGATCAGATATAATCCTTCAGGTGAACTTCCTTTTTGAAAAATAACTTCTTTACTTTTTACAGAAATCAATTCAAATTCTTCTATAGGAAGAAAATTTTGAATGGCACGTTTAACCTTCCCTTCTATAGAGTTAAAATTTTCGTATTCAAACAAAACATCCTCTTTCATCTTTCAAAGGAAACAAAATAGAATAGAATTGAGAATGACAATTCTCATTACAATGATTGATTCTTCTCACTCAAATGGAATACCATTTTTAGCAATAAATATGAACAGTTAACTTAATAATAATCTCTGACAAAATTATTTTGAACTAAAGAAATAAAGATTGATAATGACCGCAAATATGAACCCTATTGGCGACTATACCTTTGCACAGAAAGCAACATAAGAAATAAAGATGATTGTGGCAGTTAGTAAAAATGCGATAAAAACAGGGAAAATATAACTGAGAATTTTCATATATTAAAGATTATAAGTAAGTAAAAGATGGTACAAAGTTCTCAATCAAATAAGATATAAGAAATGACAGAGGTCACTACCAACAATTAATTGCACTATTATTTTTAAAAAAAAGCACCTCACAATTACGTGAGGTGCTTTTCAATTATTAAAGGTGATCCCTATTTAATCACTTTTAATTTCTTAGTTACTATATTACCATCAACAAGAACTTGAATAAAATAAACACCTTGTTCAAGATTTGCTGTGCTAATATCAATTTTAGAAGCTTTTGGTTCAACACTATATACAATTTGTCCAAGTACATTTACTACTTTGATATCTTGTATAATGAAACCATCAATTTCTACTGTAGCAACATCATGAGTTGGATTTGGGAAAACTTGTAATCCTTGAATGATTACTCCTAAATCAGCAATTCCAGTTGTATTTTGTACAATGAATACTCCAGAAGTGATACAACCTAAAGCATCTGTTACAGTAAGTGTATACACACCCGGAGTAACACCAGTGATATCTTCAGTAGTTGCAGCATTTGACCAGCTATAAGAATATGGAGAAGTTCCTCCTGTAATTGTAGCATCAATTGCACCAGCAGAACCAGTAGTTCCAACAACAACTGCATTGATAACAATTGGAGATGATGGTTGTGTAATGAGATAAGAACCTGAAACATTACATCCATTTCCATCAGTAACAACCACTGAATAAGTTCCAGCCACCAGACCAAAAACATCTTCCGTTACTGCACTATTTGACCATGAAATGATGTTATGACCTACACCACCATTAATTGTCAAATCTACCACACCATTATTTCCACCAGCACAAGTAACATTTGAAACTGAAGTAGAAAGTGTTAATGCAGCTGGTTCAACAACAACAACTGATTGAGTTTCAACACAACCATTTGCATCGTTAACATAAACCATGTAAGTACCACCAGCTAATCCTGTGAAAAGATTGGAAGATTGGTAGGTTCCACCAGTTAAACTGTATTGAAGTGTACCTGTTCCGCCAGCAGCAAAAACAGTTATAGCTCCATTATTATTTCCATGACAAGTTACATTTAATACACCTGTAAAGAAAGTAATTGCAGTAGGCTCATTAATATCAAATAAGATATAACCTGTACATCCTGCGATATCACGTACAATTACTTTATACGGACCAGCATATAAGTTTGTAAATGTATTACTTGATTGGTATGTAACACCGTTATCGATACTGTAAGCTAAAGTTCCAGCACCACCTGCAGCAAAAATTGATACAGATCCTGTGTTACTTGCATTACAAGTTGCGTTTACAATTGTTTTAGTGATAACAAAAGAAGCAGGTTCAGTTATTGTAACAGTAACTGTACCGATACAACCATTGATATCTTTTACATATACTGTATAAACACCAGCAGTAAGACCTGTAAAAGTTGTTGTTGGTTGCCATAATAGAGCATTCACACTATAAGATAAAGCACCTGTTCCACCTGTTACAGTATTAATTGTAATACTTCCATCAGATCCGCCATGACAACCTACGTTGGTATGACTTGAGGATGAAATTACTGGACCGTTTGAGTCAAAAACAATTGAAGAAATAACAGTTTGACATCCAGTACCATCTTTAACAACAATATAATATGTACCTGCAGGTAAAGATGAGAATGAACCTGTAGCATTGAAAGTTACTCCTCCATCGATACTGTATTGGTATCCTGATCCAGAACCACCAGCAGCAACAACTAAAATTCCACCATTACTAAAAGTACAAGTTGAATTTGTAATTGTAGATGTAGCAGTAATAGCGCTCGGTTGCGTAATTGTAACGTTTGATGAATAAGAACAACCGTGAGCATCTGTGATAGTGATAGTATACGTACCAGCAGTTAAATCATAAAATGCATCCGTTGGTTGAGGATCATTTTCATCAATTGAATATGAGTAAGGAAGAGTTCCTCCAGTTGCGGATACGATTATTGAACCGTTGTCAGAACCATTACAACCAACAGCAGTTGTTGCAAATGTAGCCACAACACCAACCGGTTGATTAATAACTACAGTTGATGTAGCCACACATGAAGCAGCATCTTTTACATAAACAGTATAAGTTCCTGAAGGTAACCCTGAAAAGTTTGTACTTGATTGGTAGCTTGTACCATTTACACTGTATGATAATGTTCCTATTCCACCAATAGCAGAAGTCACATTGATCTGTCCATCACTTGCTCCATGACAAGATGTAGCAATTGTTGAAGCAGTGAAAACAACTAATGATGGTTCAGAGATAATCAAAGTTACACCTTGCGTACAACCTGAAGCATCTTTAACTAATACAGGATATGTTCCTGCTGGTAATCCTGTGAAAGAACCACTCGTTTGAAAAGTAGCACCACCATTGATACTGAAAAGGTGAGTTCCTACTCCACCTGTTGCAGATAAAATAATAGTACCATCATTTCCTCCGTGACAACTTACGTTTGTTGTGCTAGAAACTGTTAAGATCGGAGCTCCTAAATTATTAACAATTACAGTAGTCGCTTTAGTACAACCGTTACCATCTTTTGCAGTTAAGGTATAAGAACCAGAAGAAAGACCTGTAAAAGATCCGCTGCTTTGGAAAGTTCCAGCATTTAACTGATATTGGATAGCACCTGTTCCACCAGTAGCTGCAACTAAAATAGATCCATCACTATTTCCACATGATGCTGCAGAGGATGAAGCTGTATTAAATGTAATAGCAATTGGTTGAGTGATCGTAAAAGTTGTTGTATTTGTACAACCTACTGCATCTTTAATATATAATGTATAATTACCAGCAATCAAACTACCAAAAGTAGCAGATGCTTGATACGTTGTTCCAGTTAAACTATAAGTAAAAGGAGACGTACCACCATTACTAACAGCAGTAACACTTCCATTATTTCCACCATTACAAGAAACATTTGTAATTGCAGAAGAACTAACACTTAGTCCAACAGAAATAACCATAGATTTTACGATAGTACATGTTCCACCCCATCCTTCTAATGTAGAAGTTAATGAAACGGTATAAGAACCTGCAGCGGCGTATGTGTGTGTTGGACTAGTTAAGTGAGAAACCGGAGTTGCATCACCAAAATTCCAAGTGTAAAAATAATTAGCTCCTGCATATCCTGGCAATCCAATTTTATTGAACATACCATCTTTTGACATTGCAGATGAGTTAGTGAAAGAAATCAATGCTGAAGTAGCAGCACATTGTGTACTTGCTGTGAAATCAGAAGTAATGTAGTTTGTCATCTTTGGAACAAGATAAAAATCTCCATCCTTACTGAAACTTGTCATAGCACTTGCCCAATTTCCACCGGTAGAAGTACCAGCTAATGATGCAAGATCAGCACCTAAACCTTCGCCATTTCCTGTGTATTGCAACTGAAAGGTATTACCCCAAGGCCATACATTTCTAATAGCAATTCCAATTGCGAAATTTGCACTAACTGCTGTTCCTCCACCTGGAAGACTTACAGTAATAGAACTTGCTCCGCTCCAAAAAATATCATCTACATACGATAAAGTGGAAGTTGGTCTTCCAGCAGCATCAACATTGTAAACTGATATACGAAGTGGTACACCGCCAAAATCTGAGTAATTTCCAAACACTTTCACTTGACTTACTTTTCCTGGTCCGGAATAGTGATACGTTTGAGCAGCTTTTTCTTCATAACCATTATTAAGGGTGTATGAACCCGTACCTCCTGTATTTTTTGAGTTGACGTAAGCGTTCATGTCTACGCATGAAGTCGTTTGCGCTTCCAATCCCATAAGGCCCAGAAAGAAGGCCATCGCGATGACTGTAATCTTTTTCATTTTCGTTTAGTTTAAGTTAATACTAATATTTACGGAACAAAGCTATTACAGGGGCATCTGGTTAATAATGACTTGAGTCAAAAACATGCGTGATTTGAATCACAAGGGGCGATGATAGTTACTATAGAAATGAAAGTATAAAATAGAAATATCCGCAAACTATTGTATTGCGCGTGATAAAGCTCACATACAAGCGAAATAAACTAAATTATGAAGGAGAACTAGTTTTACAAAAAAACAAAGCGGAGATTCTATTTGAATAATTCGGACATGATAATTTTAAACCACGATGTAAATTCATCTGGATGAATTCTTATAAGATCATTTAACTTATCAATGGAAAGCCATTTAAATGTTTCTACTTCATCTAAATCAATACTAGGTTCTTCATTACTATAACCAAAGTATACATGATCTAATTCATACTCCGTAAGATTGTTGTCAAATTTTGTTTTATAAATAAAACTATGCTTATGGTATAACAACGTTTTTAAGCCCATTTCTTCAAACAACCTTCTGTTAGCTGCATCTAGAGTCAATTCTCCTGGCGCAGGATGCGAGCAACAGGTATTAGTCCACAATCCAGCACTATGGTATTTACAAGATGCTCTTTTTTGTAGAAGTAGCTCATTTTTATCATTGAAAATTAGAACAGAAAAAGCGCGATGTAGCAAACCTTTTTCATGAGCTTCTAATTTATCAATAACTCCTGTTTCATTATCAAACTCATCAACTAATACCACCAGTCCTTTATTCATGAAGCATTTTTTTTTCCTGAGCGTTTAAATTAAAATGAATCAACAAATAAGAATAAATCCTTGCATATAAATCTACATCAGATCGTTTAATTGATTTTAAATTGCTGATCAGATAATTTGTATCCGCTTTTAAATTCTTATTGTATCCAAGAAAAAAAGGAGCATTGTCTTGAATACACATTCTCAAATAGCGCAATTCAATATTTAAGGAATCTAATTTAATAGCATTCTCAAGCAGTATTTTCCCCGAATTAAAAGAAGCCAATTTATTTATTGGATTAATTTCATATTGAGCAGAAGCCATTTCAGCAATAGCTGAATAAGCCTTTTTGAGAGAAACAGGAAGCGTGACAGAATGTTCAGTGATATTTTTAATAATCAAAACAGATGCTTCTGATTTATTAAGGAGCGTAAAATGCTCACGAATAATTTTCAAATCTTCATTGTTTGAAATAAGAAATGTTAAAAAAAAAACTAGCTTTATCATTACAAAATATTTAAGCTGTTTCTAACATAACTTCCGGCAAGAAGAACCAATTTATGAGAATTTGCAATGCGAATTCGCTCTGCAAGTAGTTGTTCTGCCTCTATTTTTTTTATCTTATTGAAAAGTGATCGGTAATATATATACGCAACATAAACTCCCAATCGCGCTTTTTTAGGGAGCTTTTTTATTCCTGAGAAACCCAAATCAAAATCTGCTTCTATATCTTTTTCAATCTCAAACTTCGTTTCCTCATTTAATTCTAAAACATTTACTTTAGGAAAATAGATGCGTCCCATGCCCAAATAATCTGCATTCAGATCCCTTAAAAAATTTATCTTCTGAAAGGCAGAGCCAAGACCCATTGCATATGGTTTCAACTCATAATAAAACGTATCATCACCTTCCATAAAAACACGCAAGCACATCAAACCAACAACTTCTGCACTTCCTAAAATATATTTCTTATATCCTTCATCGCTATACTCCTTCTTTTCTAGATCCATTTCCATACTATCCAAAAATGTATCTATTAATTCACGCTCAATTTTATAGGTATTGACAACCTTCTGAAAACTATTCAATATCGGATTTAAACTAATTCCTCGCTCTATACTTAAAAAAGTATCTCTTCTGAATTCAGCCAACAATTCTTTTTTATTATAATCATGAAACGAATCCACAATTTCATCAGCAAAACGCACGAAACCATAAATACCATGAATGGGCTCATGGAAATCTCTGCTTAAAAAATGAATTCCTAGACTAAAGGAAGTGCTATATTGACCGGTAACCATTTTACTGGTTTTTTTACTGACGGAGTCAAATATTGATTTCATACTACTTTTTTATTTTATTTCTTAGTAAAGATATTACACAATTAACTTTTAAAAAAGTTTAAAATTTGTTCTGAAACCAGCTTTCCAGAAATTAATGAAGGCGGAACACCCGGCCCTGGAACAGTCAATTGACCAGTATAAAAAAGATTCTTAACCTTTTTACTCTTGATACTAGGCTTTAAGTGTGCTGTTTGGCTCAGTGTATTTGCCAATCCATACGCATTTCCTTTAAAAGCATTGTAATCATTAATAAAATTGCTATGAGCATAACTTTTATAATGCACCATATTCTGTTTGATCTTGTAACCGGTTTTGTTTTCAATACGGTTGCAAACCAACTCAAAATAACGATCCCTGATCTCCTGAGTATCTGATATTCCAGGAGCTACTGGAATTAATATAAAAAGATTCTCATGCCCCTCAGGTGCAACTGAATCATCGGTTTTACTTGGACAACAAACATAAAAAAGTGGCTTCTCGGGCCATTGTGGTGTTGTATAAATTTCTTGAGCATGTTTGCCGAAGTCTTCATCGAAAAACAAATTATGATGCAATATATTGTCTATTTTACCTTTTACACCTATGTAATAAATCAAACAACTAGGTGCCATTTTTCTTGACTCCCAATATTTTTCACTGTATTGCCGATTCTCAGCAGAGAGCAACTTCTGCTCTGTAAAATGATAATCAGCAGATGATATCAAGGCATCAAAATCAGTATACTTTTTTTGAGCAGAAATACAATTTGCAATTTTATTTTCAACCTGAATGGAATTAATATCTGTACCCATTTCAAATTTAACACCCAGCTCTAAAGCCAACCGATGCATCCCTTCTATGATTTTAAACATTCCTCCTTTGGGATACCACGTTCCCAGCACCAGATCGGCATAATTCATTAAGCTATACAAAGCAGGAGTGTTTTCAGGCAAAGCACCCAAAAACAAAACAGGAAATTCAAGTAGTTGGATTAATTTTTCATTCTTAAACAGCTTTCGAATATGGCTGCTCATGCTTTTCAAAACATCTAATCTAAAAACACCTAATATCAAGCGAGCATCCATCAATTCAGAGATATTTACTCCCGGCTTGTAAACCAATTCATGAATTCCTACCTTGTATTTATACGCTGCTTCTTTTAAAAATTTAGATAGATTTGCGCTACTACCCGGCTCATATTTCTCGAACAACACATACAACTCTTGTATAGAAGCTGGAATATCAAAATGATCCTCACTAAAAAAAACTCTATAACTGGGGGATAATCTTATCAACTCGTAAAAATCAGATACCTTTTTTCCAAAATCAGCGAAGAATTTTTCAAAAACATCGGGCATCCAATACCAACTTGGTCCCATATCGAATACAAAACCATCTTCTGTATAGCTTCTACAGCGACCACCAAGTGTTTCATGTTTTTCAAAAACAGTCACTTCGTACCCACTTTTTGCTAGATAACAAGCTGCTGAAATACCACTAAAGCCAGCTCCAATTATTGCTATTTTATTTTTATTCATAGTTTCTATCAAATATAAACAAAAAAGTTAGACTTTTGTTTAACAGTAAATACATTCAAATCAGACAAAAAGTAAATATAATAGGCTCCGGAATTGGTGGTTTAAGTAGTGCCATTCGTTTAGCTTCCAAAGGCTACGAAGTGACTATCTTTGAAAAAAACAACTATCCAGGAGGCAAATTGAGTGAAATGCATCTTGGCGAATTCCGTTTTGATAAAGGACCTTCGCTTCTCACCATGCCTGAACTAATAACTGAATTATCGAAATTATCACCCATCGAAACTGAATTCAAATATAAAAAACTGGAAACCATTACGCATTACTTTTACGAAGATGGAACAAATTTAAAAGCTTTCGCGGACATTAATGCTTTTGCAAAAGAAGTAAGTATTCATTTGAATGAAGAGGAATCTGCAGTTGTTAAGCATTTGAAAAAAAGTAAATTTTACTTCGAGTCGACAGCTGACTTATTCTTGCATCAATCACTACATCTCATAAAAAATTTCATCAACACCAAAACATTAAAAGGAATTTTTAAGTTACCTCAACTCGGAATTTTCAGAACAATGCACCAACAAAATTCCAAAACATTTAAGAATCAAAAAACAATACAGCTATTTAACCGATACGCTACCTACAATGGGTCAGACCCATACAAGGCACCTGCACTATTAAACATCATTCCTCATTTGGAATTTGGTCAAGGTGCATATATTCCTGAAAAAGGAATGCACCAAATTACGGAGCACCTGGTAAAACTTTGCGAAAACACTGGCGTTCAATTCAGATTTAATGAACAAGTAGAAACCATTCTACTTAAAAATGAAAAAGCAATTGGTATAAAAAGTAATGGCACAAACTATTTTTGCGATGTAGTCATTAGCGATGCAGACATTCATACCGTCTATAAAAAGCTATTACCACAGAAGTATTATCCTAAAAAACTTTTGAATCAAGAAAAATCAAGTAGCGCCTACGTATTTTACTGGGGAATAAAAAAAGAATTTAAAGAACTCGGATTACATAATATCTTATTCAGTGATAACTACAAAAAAGAATTTGAGATATTATTCGGTAAAGACGCGCCATACGATGACCCCACCATATATATAAATATTACGTCAAAGCATTGTAAAGAGGACGCTCCAGAAGGATCCGAAAACTGGTTTGTCATGGTGAATGTTCCACACAATGAAAACGCAGAGATCCCTTATAAAGATACTATCCGAAAAAATGTAATAACGAAAATCAACAGGATACTAAAAACAAAAATTCAAGACTTTATTATTGAAGAGCAAACCTTAGATCCCATTTCAATTGAGCAACAAACATCGTCATATGGTGGTTCACTTTACGGGAATTCCAGCAACAACAAATTTTCCGCATTCTTAAGGCATGCTAATTTCAGTAGCAAAATAAAAAGTTTATATTTTGTTGGAGGAAGTGTGCATCCCGGCGGAGGAATTCCTTTATGTTTGTTAAGCGCAAAAATTACTAGTGAATTGATCTCAAAAAGAGAATACTAAAATGGAACGAATAAAAATATCAGGATTGTATTTTTTAATTCTTGTTTACGTTTCAGGAGCAATTGGCTTTGTTATGAAACCTAACTTTTTCATGCCACTAACGCCCTATTCATTACTACTAACGTCTGTCGTATTCCTTCTCAACCAACCACTTAAAGAAAAGAAATTTTACATTGCATTTTGTATCATTTCCTTGATAGGATTTATGGTTGAAGCGGTGGGAGTTAAAACCGGATATCTATTCGGAGCATATTATTATGGAAATATATTGGGAATAAAACTAATGAATGTACCTCTTATTATAGCTGTAAATTGGGCACTACTAATAAGTTCTGGGTCAATAGTTGCGCAACGTATTACGGATAAAAAATATTATTCAGCCTTCATTTGCGCAACAGTTGTTACAGGTATCGACTTCATCATGGAACAACTTGCTGGGAAATTAGATTTCTGGTATTTTAGCGGTGGTAAAGCGGGTGTTCAAAATTATTTAGCGTGGTTCTTTATCTCATTTTGCACCAGCTTACTGTTTTCAAACGCCCTAAAAAATGGGAACTACAAAGCATCCATTATTGTTTTGACCTTACAAATACTTTTTTTTGGAACGATATACACATTAATTTAATCCCATGGAAAATCAACATTTAATAAATTTAGGGATTGTACTATTCACATTTGTTCTTACAGAGTTTTCTGCTTGGGCCAATCATAAATTCATCATGCATGGACTGATGTGGTATTTTCATGCCGATCACCACAAAAAAGACCACAAAAGTTGGTTCGAGAGAAATGATGTCTTTTTTCTAGTCTATGCTGTTCCAAGCTGGCTTTGTATTATGTTCGGGATGATGAACAATTACAAGTGGTATACCTGGGTTGGTTTTGGAATTGCCCTATATGGCCTAGCCTATTTTTTTGTTCATGATATAATCATTCATCAACGATTCAAAATTCTAACAAAATCGACTAACCTTTATGTGCTTGCTTTAAGAAGAGCGCACAAAATGCATCACAAACATATCGGAAAAGAAGACGGGGAGAGTTTCGGAATGCTTTTTATTCATCCAAAATATTTTGGAGAAGCTCGTAAACTAAAAGCAACACAAAAATAAAATCATCCTTGACAAACAAGACAAAAACATACGACTTTATAATTGCAGGAACAGGAGCAGCAGGTCTTTCCTTGGCGATGCAATTAAAAAGGTCAAGTGTAAAGTTTGAAAAAATCTTGTTAATTGATAAAGATCTTAAAAATAAAAATGACCGTACGTGGTGTTTCTGGACGAAGGAAAACCATACCTGGTTTGAAGAAATTATTTTCAAAAAATGGAATCAATTTGAATTCAAAAGCACTACCTTCCAAAAAAAAATCCTCTTAAAACCATATACGTATGTAATGATCAGAGGTCTGGATTTTTACAACTACTGCCTAAATGAAATCAAAAACGATAGTCGATTTGATATCATTACGGATACGATCAAAGAAATAGGAACAGAACAATCAAAGGGATTCTTAAAAACGGAAAACTGCCTATACCAATCAAATTATATTTTCAATAGCGCTTTCAGAAATCCAAATACTAAAGCTAAACATGTAAATTTTGTTCAGCATTTCAAAGGCTTACTCATAGAAACAAAAGAAGAACTGTTCGATGAAAGATGTCCTGTATTTATGGATTTCAGAACAGAACAACACAACGATTGCAGATTTTTCTATATCCTTCCGTTCTCTAAAAATAAAGCATTAATTGAATACACCGGATTTTCGCCTACCGCTTTAAAAGAAGAGGCGTATGATCAAAAGTTAAAAGAATACATTACAAATAAATTAAAAATTCAAGATTATAGTCTTCTTGAAACTGAATCGGGTACGATACCTATGATGGAAAGTGAATTCACAAATCCATATGGAGACAAAGTAATAAACATAGGGATAGCGGGAGGCAGCAGTAAACCAAGTACTGGATACACTTTCTACTTCATTCAAAAACATGTTTCCAAAATCATACATCAATTAGAGCAAAACAAAAAATTAAATTCATATTCCAGGAATTCCAAGTTTAAGTTATTTGATCGAGTACTGCTGGATGTTATGAATCGAAATAAAATTCCTGCAGATGAATTATTTACCTCTTTATTTGAAAAGAATAAGATCGAAAATTTATTAACTTTTTTAAATGAAGAAACTACTTTGGTAGAAGACTTGGGAATAATGAATTCGGTCTCAAAATCAGCATTTATAACCTCAACAATCAACAAGCTGATAAAATAAAGAACCATGCTCAGCGATTAGGAAAACATGAAAAAGCACTTTAACTTATTGCATAACCTTTTTAGATATGAGAGGGCCATTGATCCGGTTTTGCATAGGATAACCTGGCGAGTTTGTGGGTAGTATGATAGGAATCTAATCCACTACAGGTAATTGTACCTGATGCTTCGAGATCAATAAAACCATCATCTGTTAAACTCTCTTTGGGGATATGAGCGCTTTTTATTTCACCTATTAATAGGCATGTGCCATTGAGAGAAATATCTATTTTTTCTTTAAACTTAACGCCTATTTTTAAAGTTGATTCTTGAACGAATGGAGCAAAAAAATCATTCAAATATTCCTCCGTTAAATTTGCCTTCGTAAATTCTGATACATTTCGAGGATATCTAGCAGATGTTTGATGTGCTTGAACATATATGTTTGGATGAATATGGTTGATGGTATAAACACCTGTTTCAACAATATTTTCCAAAGTGTGACGCTCAACAGAATCGGGTCTTATGAAGAATCCGATTAAAGGAGGGTTTGCACCGATATGCACAATCGAATTAAAAATGGCCAGATTCGTTTGTCTTACTTTATTTTTTGTTCCTATCAAACATACGCTTTTAAAACCGCCAATAGCATTAACAAAATTAGCTCGTTTTCGATGTTCCCATTGCATCAGATCATCGAAGGTTAAATGTGTAGAAATCATTTTTATGTATTTTTTAAGGTGCTCATTCCCCCATCAACAGCAAACACTTGTCCGCTTACCCAAGCCGATTCTTCCGACAATAAAAAAGTGATGGCATGTGCAACATCTTTTGCTGCGCCTACTTTACGAAGCGGATTTTTCTTTTCCATCAATTCAACTTTCTCTGGAGTATTAATAAATTTAGTGGCTAATGGAGTATTCACGAGTGAAGGTGCTACACAATTTACACGAATGCGTGGCGCGAGCTCGGCGGCTAGCGCCTTTGTTAATCCTTCAATTGCTCCTTTTGATAAGGACACTGATGAATGAAAGGGCATGCCTATACCCGCTGCAACTGAGCTAATAAATACGACAGAAGCATTTTCCGAGTTCTTTAAATTAGTTAAATAGGCTTGAACAAAGGCAGCAGCGCCCAATGCATTGATCTCGAGATCAGCTAAAAAATCGGCTGATGTAAGTCTAGCAAATGGTTTTAGATTAATGGTGCCCGGAAAATAGACAAGACCATCTATCGTTTCATTTATAGCAGGAAATTTATTGAAATCATATTTTTCAACCTGAAAAAAGGCATCATAGGTACCTTCGATTATTTTTGTACTTAAACCAATAATCTTTGCCCCTTTTAGCTGAAGGAGTTTAGCCGTTTCAAGAGCAATAGCGCTTGAAGCCCCAGCAAATAAATAAGTTTTTGTCGAATCACTCATCGTTTAGAAATTTTATTACCAGTAATAATGCGCTGCAAATTACTTTTAAACCTGTTTATATGGTTGTTTCGTTTTTGTACATGCTTGGTATTACAGCTTTGAACACGATTTCGCCATAGCTTATAGCTTTTAAATGTTAAATTACTTTTCATCAATGCTTTTACATCCGATTCTTTCAACCCAAATTGATATTCAATTGCTTCAAAAGGCGTTCGGTCTTCCCAAGCCATTTCAATAACACGATCTACTTCCAACAGACTTAATTCTTTCTCCCCCTCTGAGATCTCTTGATAAGCCATAGGAGAAGGCAATCCGCTGTAGTAACAGAAATTTATATCGTTATTTTCCATGATTAAAAAGTTCTTCTAAAATTGAATATCTGTGATCAAAGATTTCTTTCACTTTCTTTTTAATGAACAACGTGTTGGCTATTCTACCAATAAATCCAAAGGGAATTTTATAATGAATAATATCTGTCATCTCAATGCCCTCGGGCACTTCTTTCAAAAAATGCTTGTGATGCCACAAAGCATAAGGACCAAAGCGTTGTTCATCTACAAAATAATGTTTGTCTTGCACATGCGTGATTTCGGTAACCCAGTGCATTTTAATGCCCATTACTGGCGTAACATAATACTCAATTAGTTGCCCCGAATACATTTCCTTTAAATCTTCTTCATCTGAAAGTATCTGAAACCCCATGTAATCGGGCGTTATACGCGCAAGATTCTTTGGAGAACTCATGAACTCCCAAACAGTATCCATGTCACTTTTTAAAATTTGAGTCGTTTTTAGAGTATGTAACATTTTAATTTTTATTTGACATAATAATCTTATAGTCAAACAAAATAGTGAAACATTTGTTTACCATTTTAAAATTATCTTTTATTGAAAATGAAGAAAAACAGAGGTGTTGATTGGCATCAATAAAATGAATGCATCATAGGAGCTAAAAGGAAAGTGATCAAGCAATAAAAACAAAGGATGAGGCAAAAAAAGAAGGGAAGAAATCTGAATTTTCAGAATCTTCCCTCCGAGTGGAGTCGGAGAGATTCGAACTCTCGTCCAAACATCGTATTAAGATGCTTTCTACATGTGTATCAGATATTTAATTTTCGATATATTTCAGGCAAACCTGCAGGCCACAAAATATACTTAGCTTCTGTATCTCGCCACGGATCAAAGCGCTCCGCAACTATTTCTTCATTTGTAATGCTTCACAGGAAACGCTGAAGATCAAAGCTTCTCCGGAAACAACGGCACTTAATACTTGGTATTAAGCAGCCATAGACAAGTTAGACTCGCCAGATAGAATTTTGAGAATTAGGATTTACGTGCCATATTCACAACACACGACATGCTTACAAAAAAATCGCAACGCTGTCAATACCGTACGACCCCATTTTAAAGAACTTTATAATTACAAAGATACAAAAACAAAACCCGCTTGTCAATTTTATATGTAGTATAAATTTCAAGATTTAATATTGAAACAAGTATTCCTATCCCATCGTATTCATATTAATAGCTTATAATTAGTATCTTTACCGATCAATATTTATGAATATGGCAAAATTAAAGATTGGCGTTCTTCGCGAAGAAAAAAGTCCTATAGATAAAAGAGTACCATTAACACCATTAATTTGTGCCGACTTAATAAGAAAATATCCTCACATAGAGATTGTTGTTCAACCCAGCAAAGTGCGTTGTTATGAAGATGCTGAATATACTGCTTTCGGAGTTCCGTTGAAAGAAGATTTAAGTGATTGCGATATATTAATGGGTGTAAAAGAAGTTCCTAAAGATTTGCTTCTTCCCAATAAAAAATACTTCTTCTTTTCTCATACCATCAAAAAGCAACCACACAATCAAAAATTGATGAAAGCATTGATTGAAAAGAAAATTCAAATGATCGATTATGAGACCTTAACCGATAAGAATCATAACCGTATCATTGGTTTTGGCCGCTTTGCAGGAATTGTAGGAGCTTACAATGGCATCTTAGGGTACGGAAAAAAATATGATTTGTTTCAACTAAAACCTGCAAACATTTGTAGAGACAGAGCAGAAATGGAAGAGGAACTAAAACGTGTTAAACTTCCGAATATTAAGATCGTATTGACCGGTGGCGGACGTGTTGCAAATGGTGTCATCGAAACATTAAGTGCATTGCGTATTCGTAAAGTAACTCCCGATGAATTTTTAATGGCATCCTTCCGTGAACCTGTTTATTGTCAATTAAATCCTCGTGATTATGTTGAAAGAAAAGGTGATCACAATTTTGACCTTCAGGATTTTTTCAGCCACCCTGAACATTTTGAATCTACTTTTGCAAAATATGCAAAGGCGACAGATATTTATATCTCAGCACACTATTGGGACCCTCGCGCGCCTAAAATGTTTGAACTTTCTGATATGAAGGAACCTGATTTCCATATCAGTGTAATTGCTGATATCACATGCGATATTGATGGTTCTGTGCCAACAACAATTCGATCGACTTCTATTGATAAACCATTTTACGGATACAATATCAAAGAGGATAAAGAAGATCTTCCTTTCAATAAAGATACCGTTTGCATTATGGCTGTAGATAATTTGCCGTGTGAGTTACCTCGTGACGCAAGTGATGATTTTGGAAAAGATCTGATGGAACGTGTATTGCCAAGTATCATTCTGAATGATACGGATGGCATTATTGAACGTGCAAGTATTTGCAAAGAAGGAAAACTGACAACAGGTTTTGATTACCTAAAAGATTACGCCTATTAATTGAAGCAGCTAACTTCCTTCTAAAATAATAGTAGCCATTGCAATCTCTTTGATGTGAGAGAGCGATACGTGAATATTTTTTATGTTTCTATCTTTAATTAAATCGGCTGTTGTTCCAATTACGTTGATACTAGGTTTGCCCAGTTCGTCATTTACAACCTCTACCTCATTAAAAGCAACTCCCCCTCTCCACCCTGTACCTAGAGCTTTAAAAAAAGCTTCTTTGGCAGCAAAACGCGCAGCATAACTTTCTGCCTTATTTACCTTGCCTTCACAATATACTATTTCAGCTTTTGAAAACACTTTCTCTTTAAAGCTATTATTTTCAATGCTATTAGCAATACGTGCAACCTCAGCTATATCTGTTCCTATACCTATAATCATTATTTAATTTCTTGTCCGAAAAACGCCACTTACGTTTCACTACATTTAATAATAAAGCAAAGGTAATAATATTTACAGCTTATAATAATCAGCTGTTAGTAAGGCCATTAAGATTAATAATTTTTCTCTTTTTCTAAGCAAAAATTAGTAATTTTAGTTCATTCAAAAACGTAAAAAATAAAAACAATTTTTATGAAATTACAAAACTACGCTTCAGGGAAATGGGTTGCAGGAGAAGGTGATGGACAAGCATTATTTAATGCAATAACCGGGGAACAAATTACAACCGCTAGTAGCAAAGGGCTAGATTTTGGCGACATGATGCATTACGCTCGTAAAGTGGGCGGACCAGCACTGCGTAAAATGACATTTCAAGAACGTGGAAGAATGTTAAAAGCGCTCGCAATTCATTTGCAATCAAAAAAAGAAAATTTTTATACAGTAAGTTGGGCAACAGGTGCTACAAGATCCGATAGTTGGGTTGATATTGAAGGGGGTATCGGAAATTTATTTACATACGCTAGTCTTCGAAGACAATTTCCGGATGAAACTTTTTGTCTAGATGGTGATGCTGCAAAGCTTAGTAAAAACGGCACGTTCATAGGACATCACATTTGTGTTCCGAAGGAAGGAGTGGCTATTCATATCAATGCATTCAATTTTCCTGTATGGGGAATGTTAGAAAAAATAGCTGTCAATTTATTAGCAGGTGTTCCAGCAATTGTTAAGCCTGCAACAGTTACCTCATTTTTAACGGAAGCGGTAGTAAAAGAAATTGCAGCTTCTAAAATACTACCTGAAGGTGCTTTACAATTAATTTGCGGAAGCGCCAATGGGATATTAGATCACGTTCAATCACAAGACATTGTAACATTCACAGGCTCGGCTAGTACTGGTATGATGTTAAAAGCGCACCCAAAATTGATACAAGAAGCTGTTCCATTTAATATGGAGGCTGATTCTCTGAATTGCTGCGTTCTTGGCTCTGACGCTGTTCCAGGAACCGCTGAGTTTGATATTTTTATCAAAGAAGTTCAACGTGAAATGACCACAAAAGCAGGACAAAAATGTACTGCCATACGCAGAATAATTGTTCCTGAAAAATTAGTGGAAGACGTACAAATTGCATTGGGCAAACGTTTGGCAACAACCACTATTGGCGACCCAAATGTAGAAGGTGTAAGAATGGGTTCATTAGCAGGAAAAACACAATTAAAAGAAGTGGCTGAAAAAGTGATGCAGTTATCAAAAACACAAGAAATTGTTTTTGGCGACATGACTAAATTTGAAGTGACTGGAGCCGACAAAAATAAAGGAGCGTTTATGTCTCCAATATTATTCCTAAATAAAGACCCTTTTAAATATCAGGATTGCCATAACCTAGAAGCATTTGGCCCTGTAAGTACCATTATGCCTTATAAAACAATTGATGATGCAATTGAATTAGCGAAGATGGGTAAAGGTTCATTGGTTTGCTCCATCATTACTGCTGATGATAAAATTGCAAAGGAATTTGTGATCGGCGCTGCATGCATGCATGGTAGAATTTTGGTTTTGAATGCTGATTGCGCGAAAGAAAGTACAGGTCACGGTTCTCCAATGCCATTATTAACCCACGGTGGTCCCGGACGTGCCGGCGGTGGTGAGGAAATGGGTGGAAAACGTGGTGTATTCCATTACCTGCAACGCACTGCAATTCAAGGTTCACCAACTACCATCAGCAATATCACGAATAACTACCAATACGGTGGAAAATATTTTTTAACTGATGTACACCCTTTTAAACGTTATTTTGAAGAATTGGAAATCGGAGAAACACTGATCACCGCAAAACATAAAGTTACTTTAGAAAACATTGAAGCTTTTGCTGAATTAAGTGGTGATAAGTTTTATGCTCACATGGATGCAAACTCTTTAGACGGAACAATATTCACCGGACGTGTTGCTCATGGATATTACATCTTATCTCGCGCAGCGGGCTTGTTTGTTGATGCTCCAAAAGGTCCAGTATTATTGAATTACGGGATCGATGAATGCAGGTTCACAAAACCTGTATACCCTGGGGCTGAAATTGGAGTTCGTTTTACTTGCAAAGAAAAAATAGATCAGGAGAAAAAAGACGAAAACGATATCGCCAAAGGAATTGTAAAATGGTTAGTAGATGTGTATGATGAAACTGGAGAGACTGTCGCAATTGCTACAATATTGACCATGGTTAAAAAGAAGAACCAGGATTGAAAAAAATCCAACTGACTTCTGCAGCATTTTTCTATTTACATATCCATTTTTAATAAAATTGGCTGCCCTTAAATTAAAATAGATGAATCTAATTTTATCTATTTTTTATTAAAAAATAGACCCTTATTTTCCAATAATTTACACAAACCGAGCAAATTCTAACATAAAATAAATAACACAACTACCTGATTAACAATATATTAATACAGAACGAGTCGCAAATCCAACTCTTGAATCCGCTAGTAGTTAAAAAATCAATTTCGTCTACATTTTTTCAACAGTCGTAGTTAATTGAAAATCAGCAGTCTAAATATTTGTTTGTTAGTAACTTTTATACCTATCTTTGCCCTACCATCATTACTAAACTATAAATATCATGTTTGAAATTTTGAAGAGTTTTGAAACAAAGTATGGTTACCTGAAGAAAAAAGGATTAACTATTGAAGGATTAGCTATGGTTGATATCAAAAAAAAGAAACATGTTATCAAGATCAGCCGTCCGTTGATTTTCGATAATCGTCTTTTACCAAAGAAATTCGAAGGCTTGGATATCAAAACAAATATCAAACTGAATGATGATATGCCAACAGAATTTAAAGTTGATCGTACGCAACCAGATTGGCATAAGA
The DNA here is from genome assembly GCA_947449315.1 of Bacteroidota bacterium. GTDB lineage: Bacteria > Bacteroidota > Bacteroidia > 2-12-FULL-35-15 > 2-12-FULL-35-15 > 2-12-FULL-35-15. Next base: position 221,138 of record CANFRC010000002.1, on the reverse strand, counting down.
CACAATACATTTGGGCTCCTGAACGCTTTCAAAAATATGTGGATCGTTGTGAGAAAGAAATAAAATCACAATTGAATAGTCCACAAATGAGTAAAGAAGATCTATTGGATGCATTATGCTTCGGTAACTTTGAAGAGCACAAACAAAAAAGCTTGCAATTAATCAAAGAAGGTAAATTGCCAGCTTATTGCGAGAACTAATTGAATGAATATAAGGGTTAAACATTAGTTTATTAGAGTCCTGCAGAAATGTGGGACTTTTTTATTTTATATATTTACAACATCAAAAAACATTTAAGAACATCTAATAAACACGAAATATGGAAGGTCATATCAAGTCAAATACAGTAAACGGAATTGCAACTATTACATTTTTTCACCCGCAAAGCAATTCAATGCCCGGAGCATTATTACGTCAACTGGCAGAAGAAATTTCGAAAGCAGGAAAAGATTCAACAGCAAAAGTAATTGTATTACAAAGTGAAGGTGACAAAGCTTTTTGTGCCGGTGCTTCTTTTGATGAGTTAATATCGATCAAAGATTTGGATACCGGAAAAAAATTCTTTTCTGGTTTTGCTATGGTGATCAACGCTATTCGAACAGCTCCTAAATTTGTAATTGCTCGTGTTCAAGGAAAAGCTGTTGGGGGTGGTGTTGGAATTGCATCTGCTGCTGACTATACATTAGCAATTGACTCAGCATCTGTTAAACTTAGTGAGCTTGCTGTTGGAATCGGACCTTTTGTTGTTGGACCTGCAGTAGAAAGAAAAATTGGAACTTCTGCCTTTACTTCTTTATCCATCAATGCTACTGAATGGCAAACGGCTCAATGGGCGAAAGAAAAAGGATTATATGTTGACATATTTAAAACGGTGGAAGAAATGGATGATGCTATACATGTTCTCACAGATAAACTTTCAAAATCTAATCCGGAAGCGATGTCAATGCTAAAAAAAGTATTTTGGAGAGGTACCGATGATTGGGATACACTCTTAATTGAACGTGCAGAAATGAGCGGACGGCTGGTACTTTCTGAATTTACGATCAATGCCATCAATAAATTCAAAGCAAAAGCTTAATGCAAACTCGCCTAAATAAATACATCAGTGAAACAGGAACCTGCTCTAGACGGGAAGCTGATAAGCTGATTGAACAAGGTCGGGTAATGGTAAATGGGAAAATACCGGAGCTCGGAACGAAAGTTTCTGATGACGATGAAATTACGATCGACTTAAAACCATTGAAGCCAAAAGAAAAACTCATTTACCTTGCCTTCAATAAACCTGCAGGAATAACATGCACTACCGATTTAAAAGACAAAGATAACATCATCGATTTCATTCGTTACCCAAAACGAATTTTCCCTATCGGCAGATTAGACAAGCCTTCTGAAGGTTTAATTTTCTTAACAAATGATGGTGATATCGTCAATAAAATTTTACGTGCAGGAAACAATCATGAAAAAGAATATTTCGTGATGGTCGACAAACCAATTACTGCAGACTTTATCGAAAAAATGGGAAATGGGGTTGATATCGGAGATGCTGTTACTCGGAAATGTTTTGTAAAAAAAGAAGGACCTGATAAATTCAGAATCATTTTAACACAAGGATTAAACAGACAGATTCGCAGAATGTGTGACGCCTTGGATTACAAAGTATACAAATTACAACGTGTCAGAATAATGAATATAACATTGAGTGGAATAAATTCTGGTGGATGGAGATATTTAACAACTGATGAGATGAATACAATCAATAATTTAGTTGCAACGTCCAGTAAAACGGAAGAAGCTTCTGTTATAAATGATTTGGACAATTAGATAACGATAATTTCGGAACGTCGTTGCAAGTGAAACGAAGCAAGCTTATACTCTACTTGAATGAGATTGCGAAATCTCGCGAAAGCGTGACTGGCAATGATGTTTATAATATACATTAAAAAAAAGACAAGATGAACACAGATAAAAAAGCATTGAACATGCTATTAAAAGTAGGTTTCGCAGAAGGTGTTTCATTCCTGATATTATTAGGAATCGCAATGCCATTAAAATACATCGCACACATGCCTACTCCGGTAAGGGTTATGGGAATGATTCACGGAGTATTTTTTGTTTGGTTTTCGATTGCTTTATTACAAGCAAAATTGGAATACAATTGGAGTATAAAAAAAGCAACAATCGGATTTCTATTGTCCTTCTTGCCTTTCGGAACATTCTTTTTGGATAAGACGTTGAAGAAAGAGCTGTAGTTCTCGATGCATTTCTTTTCCTTGCAGTCAAAACAAGTACTCGAACTGATAAGATCGCCATTCCCTGTTCGCAACTAATTGGCGAAGAAAGTAGCTAGAAGTTTTACACAGATACTTCCATCTTTACTTTTTTATTCTTTATTTTTTCGTTCTTAATCAAGTTAAGAACAGCATCTATTTTATTGCTTTTAACAGCAGCATAAGAAGAGAAATCAAGTACTTCAATTAAACCCAATTCCTCTTTTTGCAGTTTACCTTTTTGTAAAAGCATTCCCACAATATCCATTTTATTGATCTTATCCTTTTTACCTGCAGCGATGTATAACGTGCACCATGGTGTATTCTCAGGGATCTTCCCTCCGATGGCTATTTTTTCTTCCGGAGGAGTATCTTTTATAAAAGTCGGAACATGTTCTTCTTCACCCAATAATAAATAAGATGTCCCTTTCGCATTCATGCGTGCTGTGCGTCCATTCCTGTGAATAAAAACATCTTCGGTATGTGGTAACTGGTAATGAATGACATTTTCTATCTCAGGAATATCCAATCCGCGGGAAGCGAGGTCTGTCGTAATTAATATTCTAAAACTTCCATTCCTGAATTTTATCAATGCGCGTTCTCTGTCCTCTTGCTCCATCTTTCCATGAAAAGTTCCATGCACCAATCCTTTTTCTGCAAGCAGATCACTTATTCTATCAACAGCATCGCGGTGATTGCAAAAAACCAACGTAGCAGTATTTCCTAATTTGCAGATCAATGAAAATAATAAATCTAACTTATCTTTAGTTTCAGCTCTTACCAACTTCAATTTTAAACCTTCTGCTTTTACTGGCGTTTTACTTAAAAAATTAATCTCGATAGGATCTGTCACACCCGTAAAAGAAGGAATTTCTTTCATCTTTGTAGCAGATGTCAGCATCCTCTTTTTTAAATTTTTTAAATGTGAAATTATGAATGACATGTCTTCCTGAAATCCGAATTCCAAGGCTTTATCAAATTCATCCAATACCAGAAGGCGAATCGTTGTGGTATCTATATTTTTATTCCGAATGTGAAAAGCAATTCTGCCAGGCGTACCAATCAGCAATGCAGGAGCTTGTTCCAAATTATGTTTTTCAGTTCGTGTAGAATGCCCGCCATAACAGCAATTCACTTTTAGGCCTGTTTGCATTTGTTTAAATACTTGCTCAATCTGCAAACCTAACTCACGGGAAGGAACCAATACCATTGCTTGTATTCCAGGTTTATCTTTGTCTAATTGATTTAATAATGGTAATAAAAAACCCAATGTCTTCCCCGAACCTGTCGGCGAAAGCAATACCACATCATTGCTTTTTTTAGCTGCTTCAAGCGAAGCCAATTGCATTTCGTTTAAGGAAGCTATCTTCAGATTCTCCAGCACTTTTTGTATCATCGGTTATGTTATAAGACTGCGAAGGTACTCAAATTAGCCTTACTCATCATGTGACAAATTTTAACGCCCTTCGACTACGCTCTTGGGAAACTCCGAAAAATAGAAAATTAAAATAAGATGTCTTATAACAACGTCATAAAGTCAAGTCGAATGAAAGTGACTGTGTTTTAAAAATTTTCTATTCACAATTTAGCCACTTAATTCAATTTTAAATTCTTCAAAACACAACATTTTAAATATTATATTTGGCAATCGTTAATATACTTGGAATTTAAAGTAAATAAATTTACATTTAGCTATACTAATAGTGGGGTGGTCTTATTGACAATAAAATACAGACTTCTTCAACCAAATATTGATACACGAGTAAAGCATAAAAATTTATGTCGCCAATGTCGGATAAAACACGAAAAATAGATTCATCAATCGCTGAAGAAACTTTGCTAAAAGGTTTTGAATTGATGTGTACAGCAAAAGCAATGGCTGAACTTTATGAAACGAATAAAGAAGTAACAGCAAAATATGTTCACGCTACATCCCGCGGACACGAAGCCATTCAGCTTGCTGTGAGTTTACAATTAAAAGCACAGGATTTTCTTTCTGCCTATTACCGCGACGACAGCATGATGCTAGGAATAGGAATGCAGCCCTACGATTTAATGTTGCAACTGTTAGCAAAACGTGATGATCCTTTTTCCGGTGGAAGAACCTATTATTGTCACCCGAGTTTAAATCGTGATGACATGCCAAAGATACCAATGCAATCCTCTGCTACTGGAATGCAAGCTATACCAACAACTGGCGTTGCTATGGGAATTCAATATTTAGAAAAACAAAATTTATTACCTGATTACGGTGATGATAAACCGATTGCCGTTTGCTCTTTGGGCGATGCGTGTATTACGGAAGGTGAAGTAGCAGAAGCATTTCAGATGGCTGTGTTAAAAAAAATGCCGATACTTTATGTCGTTCAAGATAATGAATGGGACATTTCTGCCAACGCTAAAGAGATTCGTGCACAAGATGCAACAGAATATGCTAAGGGGTTTAAAGGGCTTGAAACACGAACCATTGATGGAACTGATTTTGAAAAATCGTACAACACCGTAAAAGAAGTTATTGCAATCATCCGCAAAGAACGCAGGCCATTTTTGATCCATGCAAAAGTTCCTTTATTAAATCATCATACATCGGGTGTTCGTAAAGAATGGTACCGTGATGATTTGGAGGAAGCACAAAAACGTGATCCATTTCCGAAATTTAGAAATCAATTGATCGTTGCCGGATTTTTAACCTCCGAATTAAATAAAATAGAACTTGCTGCAAAAGAAAAAGTAGAAACTGATTACCAAAGAGCTTTATTAGCAGAAGATCCCCGTCCCGAAGACTTATTTGATCACGACTACGCTCCTACTCCTATTACGGAAGAAAAAGGAGAGCGTGAACCTAAAGGAAAAGAAAAAACAGTGATGGTAGATTCTGCATTATTCGCAATCCGTGAATTGATGGAAAAACATCCTGAATGTTTATTGTACGGACAAGATGTTGGAGGCCGCTTGGGTGGCGTGTTCCGCGAAGCAGCGACATTGGCACAAACATTTGGTGATCACCGCGTTTTTAATACACCTATTCAGGAAGCCTTTATTATTGGTAGTACTGTTGGTATGAGTGCAGTTGGTTGTAAACCAATTGTAGAGGTTCAATTTGCAGATTATATCTGGCCGGGCTTAAATCAATTATTTACAGAAGTAAGTCGCTCGTGTTATTTATCCAATGGCAAATGGCCGGTAAGTGCTATTATCCGTGTTCCTATTGGTGCTTATGGAAGTGGCGGGCCGTATCACTCTTCCAGTGTTGAAAGTATTTTAACAAATATACGCGGTATAAAAGTGTGTTACCCATCTACTGGTGCAGATCTAAAAGGATTAATGAAAGCGGCTTATTATGATCCCAATCCAGTGATTATGCTTGAACACAAAGGATTATATTGGAGTAAAATAAAAGGAACAGAAGATGCAAAAACGATTGAACCGGATGAGGAGTATATCATTCCTATTGGAAAAGCGAGAATGGTTCAGCAAGTTGAAGCTTCATCAGAAAAACAAACCTTAACCATTATCACCTACGGAATGGGCGTGTATTGGGCAAAAAATGCAAGCAAGGATTTTCCTGAGCAAGTAGAGATTGTTGATTTACGTTCTTTAAATCCTTTGGATGAAGAAACAATATTGGCTTCTGTAAAAAAACATGGTAAATGTATGGTGCTTACCGAAGAGCCTTATAACAATGGATTTCCGCAAGCATTGGCAGGAAGAATTTCTAAAAAATGTTTCGAATTTTTAGATGCGCCTGTTGAAATTATTGGATCTGAAAATTTACCGGCTATTCCATTAAATTCTACTTTAGAAGCAACCATGTTACCAAATGCAAGTAAAGTTGCGAAAGCGATAAGTGAATTATTAAATTATTAATAAATACAACCATAAAAGATAGTGACCGAGCTTCTCCATTTCAAAAGAAAAAAATAATCTATGCTAAGCAATAACGACATACTAAAAAAATTACGTGTAGCTCTTGAATTAAAAGATGATGACGTAATTAAAATATTAAAACTGGTGGATTTCGAAATTACGAAGAGTGAAGTAAATGCACTTTACAGAACTCCCGACCATCAGAATTTCAAACCATGTGGCGATCAATTGCTACGTAACTTTTTAAATGGATTAATCATCTTCAAACGCGGACCTATGCCTCCGAAAGAGGGTAAACCTCAGGAGAAGAAATAAAAAAAGCCTTCAGATTATCCTGAAGGCTTTTCATTAAATATTTTTCTTTCTCTTAAAACATCTTCACCACCTTACGGATAATCGCCACACATTCCATCAATTGTTCTTCATTTATTACTAATGGAGGTGCAAAACGAATGATATCGCCATGGGTAGGTTTTGCTAACAATCCGTTTTTCATCAATTCAACACAAACATCCCAAGCATCTTTTCCATTGCGTTCAGCAATTACCATGGCACAAAACAATCCTTTACCGCGAACTTCTTTTACTAATTCAGGAAATGAAGCTTGAATTGCTTTCAACTCATTCAACAATATTTTACCCAAACGTTCTGAATTTTCTGCTAATTTTTCTTCTTTCAAAACTGTCAACGCAGCTATGCCTACCTTACAAGCCAATGGATTTCCTCCATAGGTAGAACCGTGTTGACCTGGTTTTATACAAAGCATAATATCATCGTTTGCCAAAACTGCAGAAACAGGGTATGTTCCACCCGACAAGGCTTTTCCTAAAATCAAAATATCGGGATGAACACCATCATGATCGCATGCTAAGATCTTTCCTGTACGTCCTAAACCCGATTGTATTTCATCAGCTATAAACAAAACATTGTTTGCTTTACATAAGTCGTAACATTTTTTTAGATAACCGGCATCCGGAACAACAACACCTGCTTCACCTTGCACCGGCTCAATTAAAAAGCCTGCCACTGTTTTATCTTTCAATAATTCTTCTAAGGCAGCAGCATTGTTATATTCAACAGAAATAATTCCCGGTGTAAACGGACCAAAATTTATACGTGCATCCGGATCATTACTTGCAGATACAATAGAAATGGTTCTGCCATGAAAATTGTTTTTACAAACAATGATCTTAGCCTGTTCTGCAGCAACTCCTTTTTTCTCGTACGCCCATTTACGCGCTAACTTCAAAGCTGTCTCTACACCTTCAGCACCAGTATTCATTGGTAATACTTTATCGAATCCAAAATAAGAAGTGATGAATTTTTCATATTCTCCTAATGAATCATTATAAAAAGCACGAGATGTCAAAGTTAATCTCTGAGCTTGCTCAACCAAAGCTGAAACTATTTTTGGATGACAATGTCCTTGATTCACCGCACTGTATGCAGACAAAAAATCAAAATATTGTTTTCCTTCCACATCCCAAACATACACTCCTTCTCCTCGCTCCAAAACTACTGGTAAGGGATGGTAATTATGCGCTCCATATTTATCTTCTAATTCAATTGCTTTTTGAGCGCTGATTTTATTTACCATACTAGTTTCCATAAGAATGCGTATTTATTTTACAAAAATAACGAAAAAAAACGTAAACTTGTAATTGTATTCATCTCCAATTTTGCTACTCATGATACACCAACGTCATTTAAGGAAAATTTTTTATTTGTCTGCATTTATTGTCTTCTCGCACATCTCATCTGCTCAAGAAAACGACACGATTGCAGACAAAATTGTACCTGCGGCTGTCAACACTAATCCTGCAGACATTTTTGATTCTGTTAATGCAGCGAAATATAAAAAAGTAGATAAATTCGTGCTGGCCATGAAAAGGAGAAATAAAAAAGCTCCGATTCTTGCAAAAGAAATTACAGCGCCATTTACATCCGAAGAAGAAAAAGTTAGAGCTATTTTTATCTGGATCACCAACAATATTGCTTACGATTGTTCTGCCTACCACGACAAACACCCTCCCAAAGGAGACTTCAACTTTAAAACAGAAGCAGAGTTAGTGACAAAACTTGATAAATATTATACAAATGTTTGTGCGCTTACATTAAGAAACAGAAGAGCCGTATGTGAAGGATATTCCGTTCTGTTCTGGGAAATGTGCAAAGCCGCTGGAATCAGTTGCGAGCTAGTAGACGGAAGAGCAAGTGAAAATAGAGGTCTAATAAAAAAATTACGGAACAGAAAAAGTTTCAGCACCAATCACATGTGGAATAAAGTGAAAATAAACGGTGTTTGGTATTACGTTGATGTAAACTGGGCAAGCGGATATTGTAACAAGGCTGTTACAAAATTTTATAAAAAATTTAACTCCGCCTATTTCATAACTCCATTAGATAATCTTTATCCAACTCACGCTGAAAACTCAAAACTCACTCAAAGACGGAATCACCCTACTACGGAGTAATTAATTTAGTTACTATTTCATCTTATTTTTAGGTCCGATTTCATCTCAGATATTCGCCACCTTTTTTGTACCTTCGTAGCTATGAGAAACCCGAATAAAAAACCCTTGCCAATCCTTGAAAATATTAGGGTAATGGATGCCAGCTCTGACGGACAGTCTGTTGCCAAAACAGATGAATATGTTATTTTCATAAAAGGTGCGGTACCCGGCGACCTTGTCGACCTTCAAATCACTCGTAAAAAAAGTAAATACCGGGAAGCGAATGTTATTGAAGTAAAAGAAAGATCGGACAAACGAACAGAACCTGTATGCACTCACTTCGGGGTATGTGGTGGCTGCAAATGGCAGAACATGCATTACGACTGGCAATTATTTTACAAACAAAAACAAGTAAGTGACGCACTTACACGCCTTGCAAAAATTGAACTCCCAGAAATACAAAAAATTCTACCATCAAAAAAGATCTATCAGTATAGGAATAAATTAGAGTTTACTTTCTCCAATAAAAAATGGTTGACTAAAGAGCAAATTGAAGATAAAACCCTCTCCTTTGGAGAAGGCTTAACTGAGGTTTCACGAAATGCGTTGGGCTTTCACATCCCTGGTATGTTCGATAAAATTTTGGACATCGATACATGTCATTTACAAGAAGAACCTTCCAATGCAATCAGAAATGAGATACGAGCATACGCTTTAAAAAACAGTTTACCTTTTTTTGATCTTCGCGAACAGATCGGTTTACTTCGTAATATTATCATACGAAGTACATCAACAGGTGAATGGATGCTAATCGTGGCTTTTCACTATGATGACAAACCGGTAATCGAAAAATTATTGAACCATATTGCGGATAAATTTCCTCAGATCACTTCCTTACAATATGTCATCAATGCTAAAAGGAACGATACGATTGGTGACCTGGACATCATTCTATTTAAGGGAAATGACAGCATATATGAAAACATGGAAGGCCTTAAATTCAAGATAGGTCCAAAAAGTTTTTATCAGACAAATTCTGATCAGGCATACGAGTTATATAAAATAACACGTGAATTTGCGGCTATAAAAAATACAGATGTTGTATATGATCTCTATACCGGAACAGGTACCATCGCAAATTTTGTTGCTCATCAAGCTAAAAAGGTGGTAGGTGTTGAATATGTACCGGCAGCTATTGAAGATGCAAAAATCAATTCTGAACTGAACAAAATAACGAATACCGTTTTTTATGCAGGCGATATGAAAGATGTTTTGAATGACGCTTTCATCAATGAAAATGGCAAACCTGATGTGATCATCACAGATCCTCCGAGGGCAGGAATGCATGACGATGTAACAAAAAAAATATTAGAGATTGAACCTAATCGGATTGTTTATGTAAGCTGTAATCCAGCAACTCAAGCAAGAGATTTACAAATGCTGGATACAAAATACAAGGTGACAAAGGTTCAGCCTGTGGATATGTTTCCGCAAACACATCATGTTGAAAATGTAGTGTTATTAGAATTAAAAAAATAAATTATTCGTGCGAAGTGAACACATTAGAACTGAAGAAACTAATTTTAATATTAAACGATTTAGTCGAATTAAAAAGATAAAACAAACACCTTATTAATAATTGATTCCCCATACGCATAAAGCAATTATGTCTTTAAAAAAAACACTTTTCTTTTTATTATTTTTGCTGCTTAGTTTGTTAACACAAGCTCAGAAGGAAACTGTAATAACAGGACGTGTGACTGAAAAAGGTGCAAACAGCGGAATCCCTTTTGTAAATATCTATTTCAAAGGTTCGTTTATCGGAACAGTCACCGACTTTGAAGGCAACTACTCCATCATTACCACTTCTCCCAAAGACTCCATTTATGTTTCCTTGATCGGATATAAATCGAAAGCAAAGCCAGTAAAAAAAGGACAAACTCAGGCTATCAATTTTCAACTTAGTCCGGAAGCATTAAATTTAACAACCGTCGAAGTTCGCCCAGGAATCAATCCCGCCATTCGGATCATTAAAAATGCTCAGAAAAATAAAGACAAATACAATCGTGATAAGCTAAAATCTGTTCAATATACGAGTTACACCAAACAGGAAGCAGATGTTGATAATGTAACAGACAAAATGAGAAAGTGGCGTCTGTTTAAAGGATTTACCAAAATGTGGGATAGCTTGGATATACTTGCAGGAGAAGACAGCAAAGCGAATCTACCCGTTATGATGAGTGAAGTCATTTCAGATATTTATTCTCAAAAAGAAGCAGATAAAAGACACGAAGATGTAGAAGCCATCAAAATAAAATTTGTTGGAATGAAAGATGGCAGCGCAGTATCGCAACTAACAGGCACAGACTTTCAGAGTTATAATTTCTGTAACGACAATGTTTCACTTCAAGGAAAAGATATTCTTTGTCCAATTGCAGAAAACGCATTATTATTTTACAATTATTATTTGATAGATAGTGTCACCATCGATCAAAAAAAATGTTTCAGAATTGATTGTCGACCAAAGAACAAAAAAGATCTGGCTTTTACTGGTACTCTGTGGATCACGGACACTACCTTTGCCGTTAAACAGCTGGACGTAGAGTTGAGTCCCGAAGTAAATATTGATTGGATAGAAAGAGCAAGGATTCAGCAAATAATGATACCCACAGAAGCAGATGCTTGGGTACCTTCCCAAACCAGAACAATGATAGATTATTCAACGGTGACCACAAAATTTGTTAGTTTGGTTATCCGAACCTACAACTCCAATAAGTACTTTGTTGTAAACAAACCCAAAGAAAGTAAGTTTTATGAAACGCGTATCAATTATGCAGAAGATGCATTAACAAAAGATACAGCTTGGTGGAGAAGCAAACGTCATGAACGACTGAATCCTCTCGAAGCAAAATCATATGACATGATCGATACGGTAAGAAATATTCCGGTCATTAAAAAAGGTGTCAACCTAATGTATTTTCTTTTTTCAGGATATAAAGATATCGGACCTGTTGATCTTGGACCTTATTTGCAATCATACGCATACAATCTGTATGAAGGGAACAGAGCAAGTCTGGGATTCAGAACAAATGTAAAGTTCAGTAAAGACTGGATAATAAGAGGATATGGTGCATACGGATTCAAGGATAAAAATTTCAAATACAGTTTACAAGTGGAACGTATCCTTTCACGTTATCCTTGGAGATTAATTGGTGCGCAATACAGGGACGATATTGATTGGATCGGTTCATCCTATAATTATTCACGCAATATGAATTTGGGACAATCATCAAACAGTATCTTCAATACATTTTCTAATATTGGTAACATATCAAAACTAGTAAAGCAGCAGGAATACAGAATCTGGTATGTGAATTCATTCAACATTGGTGTTACTTCAACCGTAACACTTCAAAACATAACATCAAATCCGCTTTTCCCGGTATACTATGGTGACCAATTTCACATTTTCGAAGAGAGAAAGTATTCCCGAACGGAAGTACTGTTGAATCTTCGTTATGCAGCAAACGAACGATACATTCAGAATGGAAATGAACGCATCAATCTTGGTAACAGAAAAGCCTTAGTTTTAGATCTGCTCTATACACAAGGCATCAAAAATTTATTAGGTAGTGATTTCAATTACAGTAAATTAAGTATTTCGTATTCTAATCGCTTCAAGTTTTCCGGTTTAGGTTCCTCATTGGTGTATGTAAAACTAGGAAAAGTTTTTTCTGAGATCCCTTACACCCTATTAGAAATACCAAGAGGTAATCAAACAAATTTTTATGCAAACAATACGTTTAATATCATGAACAATTTCGAGTTCGTTGCTGATCAATTTGTTGAAGCCTATTGGCAACATCATTTCAACGGATTGTTTTTTAACAGAGTGCCTTTAATGAAAAAACTAAATTGGAGAGAAGTTATAGGATTAAACATGGCTTATGGAACACTTAGTTCAAAAAACTTAAGCTTTAACAGCAAAAACAACTTCACCATAATGGAAGATGTCCCCTATTTCGAATCTGATATCGCTATTGAAAATATTTTCAACATCATCAGAATCGATTACCTTTATCGTTTAACATACAACGATGATTTTTACAAAAGAGATTATGAGAAAGCCAACCCTGGTAATAAAATCAGCAACTGGGGAGTAAAAATAGGATTTCAGTTCTCTTTCTAAAAAATAAAAAAATGGAAAACATGCATAACAACGAATTCACCGAAGAGTACTGGACCCTCCGTTATCAAAACAGTGATGATGCATGGGATTTAGGCGCACCTTCCACTCCATTGAAAGAATATATTGATCAACTATCTAATAAAAGTCTAGCCATTTTAATTCCCGGAGCAGGAAATGCATACGAAGCAGAATACTTGTTTGACAAGAAGTTTAAAAATGTAACTGTTATCGATATATCTCCTGAACCTTTAAAAAACATTCAGGAAAGATTACCAGAGTTCCCAACAGAGCATTTGATTCAAGGTGACTTTTTTGAACACAAGGGGACGTATGATCTGATCATTGAACAAACATTTTTTTGTGCTTTAAACCCTTCATTAAGATCCAACTATGTGAAGCACATAGCTGAATTATTAAAGTCAAATGGAAAACTAGTGGGCGTTTTGTTTACAGATCCTTTAAATGCTACTAAGCCTCCATTTGGTGCAACAAAAGAAGAATACACCGCATTATTTGAACCCTATTTCAAATTCAAAACATTTGAAGTGTGCAACAATTCAATCAAACCTAGAGAGGGAAGAGAATTATTCATTGACCTGATAAAAAAATAATGAATTAACTCACTGATTGAAACGGAACACCTTTCCGCTTCATTTTTTTATTTTGTATCTTTGTTTGTAAATGAAAATTAAAATCATCCTCTTCCTTTTATTCTTTCCCTTGATGATAAACGCTCAGGCAAAAACGAAGCGCCATTCAAAACCGAAAGTCCAAAAGCAAAGCCTTGAAAAGTTTTTTGCATTGAATGAGCTTGCACCAGACGCTGCTTGCAGTCCGCACCTATATTATCAGGTGTACGACTGGATAGGAACACGTTATAAATATTCAGGATCTTCAAAAAGCGGAATCGATTGCTCTGGATTCGTGAGCGAAATGTACAAAAACACATACTGCATCAACCTTACAGGTGGTTCACGCGATATCTGGCAAACAGTGAAACCTGTTGAAAAATGTGATCTTCAAGAAGGTGATATTTTATTTTTTAAAATAAAAAAAGGCCAAATATCTCATGTTGGAATTTACCTAGGAAATAATAAATTTGCGCATGCATCGGTACACTCCGGTGTTATTTTAAGTGATCTGAACGAAGACTATTATACAAAATATTTTTACAAAGGCGGAAGAGTAATTTATTAGTTTGAAAATGATTACATCTACTAAAAATAAAATTATGGCAAAGACATTAATCCTGAACAGCAAGCAAATAGAGCAAAAGATCAATCGAATTGCTTATGAGATATACGAAAACAACTATGATGAAAAAGAGATCATTGTAGCTGGCATTTCTGACAATGGCTATTTACTTGCAAAACGCATTGCCGATGTACTTCAAAAAATTTCTCCTATAAAAACAAAACTGATTGAAATAAAGATCAACAAAGAAAATCCTGTTGCTTCGGAAATAGAAATTTCTTTGAGTGATAAAGAAATGAAGAACAAAGTCATCATTTTGGTTGACGATGTATTAAATTCAGGAAAGACCTTAATTTTCGGAGCAAAACCTTTTTTAAGTTCTCCTATAAAACGCTTGACCACAGCAGTTTTAGTGGACAGAGGACATAATCGTTACCCAATAAAAGCTGATGTTGTAGGGCTTTCACTTTCTACTACACTACAAGAGCACATTTCTATAGAATTGAATAAAAAAGGGAAAGAAGCTGCCTATTTAAGTTAGAAACTAAGCGACTACCACTACCTTCTTAATAAAATCGGCAAGCTCATGAATGTTGAGATCTTTGCCTTTAACTATATATTGAGCTTGATGGTAAGTATCTTCCCGCTTTTCTAATTGACGATTTACAAAAGCTTTCAACTCAGGTTCTGTTTTATTTTCAATCAATGGTCGTTTTTCTTTAGCAGCAAGTAATCGTTTCACGAGCGATTCGGCACTCATTTTAATATAAACGGTATTACCATTGTTATTCATCAATTCCATGTTACCATAGTAACAAGGAGTTCCGCCACCACAAGCAACAACTATATTATCCTTTTCAATAACTTTTTTAAGCGTATTGTGCTCCATTGCTCTAAATTCTTTTTCCCCTTTTGTTGAAAAAATCTGAGGAATGGTCATTTGATATTCCTTTTCAATGAGCTTATCAAGATCAATGAAACCAAAACCTAATTGTTCTGCCAGCACCGTTCCAGAAGAGGATTTTCCGCTACCCATGTAGCCGATCAAAAATATTTTTGCCATTAGTTTGGAAGTATTAAAAAAGTAGACTCATTTTCCGGTTTACCATAATTGATAGAACTCAAGCTGTTTTTTTCAAAATAAAAATCAATATTAAGTTCATCAAAGCTTAATCGCTTTTCGCCCCATTCGTGAACCTCTGTTTCAAAGTTTGTGACGCCTTTTTTTTTGAACAACTCGATGATCTGATTCTCTGACATTGAAAAAACCTTTTGACCCCACAAAACTGCGTCTTTATTATCAATTTCAACACAACAAAAAAGCTGATTATTGGATTCGTCAAAAAAGAGAGAAAAACCACTCTCCCAATAATGCCAGACAGTAGATTGAGAATCTTCAATATCATCCAGAAGCTCTGTTTCTTCCGCTCTACCGAATACCAATTCAGTCTCTGCCATGGTTGTACCAAACAACAGGCTAGAGAGACCTAAAACGGGTTTTATTTCCAATGGAATGGTCAAAGTCTGTTTATTAAGATTACAGACAATGATAGCTCTTTTTTATGAAATAGGCAATCGAAAGCAAGCAAGTACATTAAACAATCAAAAAAAGGAAGAAAACATAATTGAAGCATTTGCTTAACCGATAAAAACAAAAAAGCCTCTCCGCAGTTGCGAAGAGGCTTAGGACACTAACGTGATCCCGCTGGGATTCGAACCCAGGACCCCTACATTAAAAGTGTAATGCTCTACCAGCTGAGCTACGGAATCTAATCTACACTATTATTGCAGTCCCTATAATTGATTTTGGGAGTGCAAATATAGATGCATTATTTAATTTTGCAAAGCCTTTTTAAAGAAAATCTAATTTATTTTCTTTATGCCTGATTTTCAGCCAATTTCACATAAAAAAAAGGCTTCAAAACTTCGGATGAACAGGATTCCATAGTAATAGGCAAGAGAAATAAATAATTCAAGAAATTAAGAGGCAAAAATCCGAAAACAATACATCGAGTTCATCTAAATAAAAAAGCGCCATTCGCAGTTGCGAAAAGCGCTTTTTTTTAGCTAACAAATATTATTTGTTTACTGCTTTTTTCAATTCAGCACCAGCTTTAAATTTAGCAACTTTCTTAGCTGCAATTTTAATAGCTTTTCCTGTTTGTGGGTTACGACCTGTTCTAGCTGCTCTCTTTGCAACAGAGAAAGATCCGAAACCTACTAATGCAACTCTGTCACCTTTTTTAAGTGCTTTTGTTGTTGCGTTAACGAATGCATCTAATGCTCTACCAGCATCTGCTTTTGTCAATTTAGACTCAGATGCAATAGCATCAATTAATTCAGCTTTGTTCATGTGATTAAGTTTTTTAAGGGTTTAACATTTATTTATTAAACAAATTTACTGCTCTTCACTTAAAATGCAAGTTTCAAAGCATAAAAATCATAGAATTGTTTGTAAGTAACCATTTTGTTAATAACTACCCCTGAATTGATAGGTATTAGTACGTTTTATTAATTCAATGTCACACAGATATCACAAAGACTATAAATCAGTAAAAATCTAGACCTCTTGTATTGAAAATAAAGATGTACAGACTGTAAATAAAAATTAAAAAATGACCTAAATCATAAATTATCATTGACCTAAATCATACGAAAGAAAAAAAGATAGGTATAATTTTACTTCAGATAAAAAATCAAAAGATACGAAAAATGAATTCAATAATATGAAACATATACCTCTTAAAAATAGAGTACATGAGAACGTAAAATCAATGATCTTGATTTGAATTCTCTCAATTAGAAAAACTTAAAACGAAACAATTAATATTATTTTTTTAAGCAACTGATCTCAAAATAAATAAAAAAATGAAAAAAATATTAATTCCTACTGATTATTCAGACACGTCAATGAATGCAGCATGTTATGCTATAAAGCTAGCAAAACAATTAAATGCTAAAGCAATCCTTTTTCATGCATTCCATATACCTATTGTTCCAAGTGAGACACCGGTAATAATTGTTACCTATGATGAATTGGAAAAAGACAATATAGAATCAATGAAATCGTTCGAATTAAAATTAAGAGCAAAAGTAAAAGAGGAGAATGAAATAAAGTTCATTGTTAGGCCAGGTTTTGTAACGGATGTAATACAAGACATTGTAGAGGAAGAAAACATAGACCTGATTGTGATGGGAATAACTGGGACAAGCAAACTAAATCAGGTATTAATCGGCAGCAATACTAATGCAGTGATGAAAAATATTGATTGCCCAACACTTGCAATTCCTAACAATTCAAATTTCAAAACAATCCAGAATATTGCTTTTGCGTGTGATCTTGAAAAAACGAAAAACAGCACATTTGAACAGCTTAAAACAATTGTAGGACTTTTTAAAGCAAAATTAAGTGTAATAAACGTTGTTGATCCTTCCACCAAACCAAACAATAAAGAAGCATTTTCAGGCCTTAATATAGAACGTATACTTCAAGACCTAGATCATACGCTATACTTTACAGAAGAGAGCGATGTCATTTTTGCCATTAACGAATTTATTGATAAACATTCAATCGACCTTCTGATCATGTTACCTAGAAAACATTCATTTATTGGTAGCTTATTTCACAAAAGCAATACAAAACAAATGGCATTTCATTCACACATTCCTCTATTAGCTATTCACGAATAATTTTTAAAAAATGGAAATACATATTAATGACAACAGAATAATCCACGAATTACAAGATGAGTTTAACAAGCTATTCCCATTTTTAAAAATTGAATTTTTTAGCAGGTCTCATAAAGAGGGTGAAGCAACAGCCAAGAAATTACTACGGAATAAAAATAAAAAGATTGGAGAGTGCCGTACAATAAGCAAAAATGGAGATATCATTATTTCCGAAAAACAAAAGGTATCTGAATTGGAATCTTTATTCCAAAGTGTTTATGGCTTATCGGTTCAAGTCTTTCGAAAATCAGGAAAAGTATGGCTTGAAACTACTTCAACTGATAACTGGACCTTGGCAAAACAAAATAATGAAGCAAAAGAATTGGTCGCATTTAAGTTAAAAGACCGCAACCTGATTTAAATCATTATTCATACTGATGTAAATCATATGCAATAAAAACATGACTAATTATTTTTGTCTTGAAATCATTTAATAATTTAATATTTAAGACTATGAAAAGGAAAGCTATCGCCCTTGCAATTATTACGTTAGTATTTTTGTTCCCATTCCGATGGGCATTTTTAGAGTACCCATTACCAATTAAGGTTGGAAATACGATGGTTGATTCTGGCCGTATGACATACACATTTTATTTTTTACTGACTATTATAGGATTTCTGACATTTTTTATCATGGCTGTTACTGAGGGTAAAGGACACCATGCAAACAAATAGTCAAACACTACACCTCCTTCCAACTAAAGTTTTTTGAATTGGAAAGTTTGAATTGAAGACGATTGTTCCATAGCATCTTGGTTTTTATTCAAGCTTCCAATTTATATTAATATGAAATCATTCATTTACAAAGAAACTGCCGATACACCATGTTTTCATTGCGGTGAACATTGCAATAAAAAATCAATTCACATCGATGAGAAAATATTTTGTTGCGATGGTTGTAAATTAGTTTACGAAATTCTTAATGAGAACGATCTCTGTAAATATTATGACATTACCAAAACGCCAGGCATAAGTGTAAAGGGGAAATTTATTTCAGAAAAATACTCCTATCTGGATGATTTAAAAGTAAAACAAAAACTCATTTCTTTTACTGATGGAAAAAAAACGAACATCACGTTTTACTTACCTCAAATGCATTGCAGTTCATGCATATGGTTGCTCGAAAACCTACACCGAATAAACCCTGCTATTGAAAGATCACAAGTAAATTTCCCTTTAAAGCAAGTGACTATTTCCTACAATGAAAAAGAAACAACCTTACGAAAGGTTGCTGAATTACTTGTATTTATAGGCTACGGGCCACATATTCATCTAAGTGATTTAGAAGATAAAAAGCCAACAAAATATAACCGGAAACAATTATTTAAAATTGGAGTGGCAGGATTTTGCTTTGGGAATATTATGATGTTGAGTTTCCCGGAATATTTTGCTGTTGGAAAAATTACTGAAGTAGGGCTAAAACATTTTTTTAGCTATTTGAATTTAATGCTATCTCTTCCTGTATTTTTTTTTAGTGCTAATGAATTTTTCATTTCTGCATGGAAAGGGCTAAAACAAAAATTTTTAAATATAGATGCGCCCATTGCATTGGCAATATTAATCACATTTACGAGAAGCATTTACGAGATTATTAGCGGGACTGGCTCAGGATATATGGATTCCATGAGTGGTATCGTTTTTTTTATGCTATTAGGAAGATTCTTTCAAAACCGCACTTATGATACAATTTCATTTGAGAGAGATTACAAATCATATTTTCCAATAGCAGTGACTCTAATAAAGGATGGAAAAGAAACAGCAATTCCTGTTTCAAATATAAAGGTGGGTGATAGAATCATCATCCGAAATAATGAATTGATACCGACTGATGCTATTTTATTCAGAGGCATTGCAAATATTGATTACAGTTTTGTTACTGGTGAATCGCTACCAGAAGAAAAAGTAATAGGGGAAATAATTTATGCGGGAGGTAAACAAATTGGAAGCGCTATTGAAATGGAGGTTATAAAAGAAATCTCGCAAAGCTATCTTACGCAACTTTGGAACAATGAAGCATTCAGCCAAAAGGAGGATACTACAAAATCTTTTATTCATACAGTAAGTAAATATTTCTCCTTTGTTCTATTAGCGCTTGCAGCCGGTGGTTTTATGTTCTGGGCGCAATCAGATTTTCACCGTGCATTAAATGCTTTAACAGCCGTACTAATTGTTGCCTGTCCATGTGCTCTGTTGCTATCGGCTACATTCACAAACGGAAATATATTACGAATCTTTGGTAAAAATAAATTCTATCTAAAAAATGCAAATGTGATAGAAAGACTTGGTAATATTGACACGATTGTTTTTGATAAAACAGGAACAATCACACACAATAATGAATCAAGTATCCTATATGAAGGGAAAGAACTAACGAATGAAGAAGAAACTTTGATTCGCACTTTGGTTTCAGAATCGTCGCATCCATTCAGCAAAAAAATAGAGCTTTTTTTACCACAGACAACATCAACCCCTGTCACCTCATTTTCTGAATATCCTGGTAAAGGAATAGAAGCTTTGATAAATAACAATTTCATAAAATTAGGATCGCAGGAATTTGTATCTAATGAAAAAAAAGTAGATACGAATTCTAAAACGAGCAAAGTATATGTAATGATCAATAACATTGTAATTGGGCGATTTCTTATAAAAAACCATTATCGTTCCGGGCTAAAAGAATTAGTGGTCGCATTAAAAAAGAACAATACGCTAGCTCTCTTATCCGGAGACAATGACTCAGAGAGAAATGAACTCCAACGTATTTTCTCGGATCATTCAGAATTAAAATTCAATCAGTCACCCTCAAACAAATTAGAATACATAAGGTATCTTCAAACAAAGAATAATAAGGTAGCCATGATAGGTGATGGATTAAATGATGCAGGTGCTTTAAAACAAAGCAATGTTGGTATTGCAGTATCGGATGACATCAACAACTTCTCACCTGCTTGTGATGCCATTTTAGATGGCACACAATTTATAAAGCTGAAAAAATTCATTGATTTTGCTAAAACAGGAAAAAAAATTATTATAGGAAGCTTTATAATTTCCCTGCTTTATAATATTGTTGGAGTAGGTTTTGCGATCAATGGAAAATTGTCACCAGTAATTGCGGCTATTTTAATGCCTATAAGTTCCATTTCAATAGTTTTATTCACAACATTAACAAGTACAATCGCTGCAAAAAGAAAAGGAATGTAATCCTTTTTTTAATTTTTCATATTCTCAAGCTTCTCACTATTGATAATGGTAATCGTACCACCGTTGATCTCTATCAACTTCTCTTCTTTGAAGTCGCTTAACGTTCTAATGGTTGATTCAGATGTAGTCCCTGCCATATTCGCAAGATCTTCTCTTAAAACAGACATGCTGAATTTTTTAGCTTCATCTTTTTGGTATCTGTTCTTTAATTCTATAAGCGCTTCAGCTATCCTTTTACGAACAGAATTGTAAGCCAATTTCAATAATGCGTTTTCTTTCTCAGTCAAATTGTCTGCAAGCATTTTTATAAACTTCTTGGATACTTCAGCATTTTTATAAATAAGCTCAAAAAAATCTTCCTTTGGAACTAAACAGATCTCAGAATCTTCTAACGTTGTCGCCGATTCGTTATATTTTCCGTCTTCAAGCAAAGCTGTATACCCTATAAAATCTCCCTCCTTAAATAAGCCAGTAATAAATTCTTTTCCGTCCGAGTTGGTCTTAAATGTTTTTACTTTGCCCTTATTAATAAAATACAATCCGTTCGGATAATTGCCTTCTGCAAAGATATGCTCCTTCTTTTTGATTGTTTTAACCTTTCTGTCATCTGATAACTTTGAAAGGTCTTCAATGTTCTTCACTTCACTAAAAAAACTATTCAGACCATCAATGTTTTTTGAGAATTCCGAGCGCAATATTTCATTTTTCTTTAATCGGCTGGCAACAGCTTTAAGTAATTCAATATCATCAAAAGGTTTAGTTATATAATCATCGGCACCCATCTCCATTCCCTTTCTAAAATCAGTTCGTTCCGCTTTCGCTGTAAGAAAAATAAAAGGAATACTTGCTGTTTCGGGATTTTTACTTAACAAATGAAGGACGCCATAGCCATCAAGAACCGGCATCATCACATCACAAATTATGAGATCTATTTTATTGTTTTGCGCCAACTCCACACCTAATTTTCCATTTTTTGCGGTCAGAACATTGTACTTATCCAACTCAAGAATCTCAGTCGTATTCTCACGCATTTCTTCATTGTCCTCAATCAGTAGTATTGTTTTCATTATATTGGAAGGTTAATAATAAACGTAGTCCCTTTATTTAATTCGGTTTCAAATTTTATTGTTCCATTCATCAATTCAACATATTTTGTAACGATGTTTAATCCTAAGCCAGTACCTTGTATGTTGGTAGCATTTTGTCCACGAAAAAAACGTTCGAACAAATGCAATTGATCTTCTTTTGCTATTCCAATTCCGGAGTCTTTCACAGTAATTTTAATTTCCTTTTCACCAACAAAAGTTTGTAATTGTATCTCTTTGTCTTCCGGCGAAAATTTAATCGCATTTGACAATAAATTTATCAGTATATTTCTTACTAACTTAACATCCAGATTAACGATATTTTTTTCTCCAAAATTATTATAGGATACCACTTGCCCTTCTTTAGCTACCACTTGCATTTCCTGTATAATCTCGTCACAAAAATCCACAATATCAAAGAGGTCGGGATTGCTATGAATCATCCCTTCTTCCAGTTTACCTAACGACAAAAAATCATTCAAAAGATCAGTTAAATGACCTACAGAAGATTTTATTCTATTAATATGCTTCACTCTTTTTTCTTCCGTTTCTAACGTATTATATTTAGAGATCAATGAAACAGAAGAAAGGATTGTACTTAAAGGCGTTCTGAACTCATGAGAAGCCATAGAAACAAATCGCGATTTTAAATCATTCAGCTCCTTTTCTTTTGCCAAAGCGGAGTTGATCTCTTCCTTTGTTTTTTCCAATTCATTAATAGCTTCGCGAAGCATCAATGTTCTGTCTTCTACTTTCGTTTCAAGTTCGGTAGAATATGACCTTAATTTCTCTTCCGCGATCTTACGTTCTGTAATATCTATTATAAAAGCAATAACATATACTCCATTTTTTGAAGTATAATTACTTAAACTTATTTCTACTGGAATTTCAGAACCGTTTTTCTTTAAACCGAATAGATCAAAGCCTTTTCCCATTGAGCGAGGGCGAGGACTTTTATTATAGGATTCTCGATGATGAACATGTTTATCCTTCAAATGTGACGGAATCAACAATTCAATGCCTTTCCCTACTAATTCACCTGAATCGTACCCAAAAAGGCTTTCTGCACTTGGATTGATCTTTACGATCTCGCCCTGATTATTTGTAATCAATATTCCCTCAGTAGCATGTTTAAATAATGCATCTAATCCCTCACTGCCATCCATTTTTATAAATGTTTTTATATTATGAGCTGCCAAGTTAGTGAATGATTTTAGATTTATAAAATGCTAGCCAAAGTATTATAAAAAAGGGAATTCCTATATGATTAATATCATACTCCCATTTTTAAGGTAGAAAAAACAATGAAACGATTCTATTATTTACGCAGCATAAATAGCCTTTTCAAAAAAATACAGGTTTTTAAAATAAAAAAAGCCTTGAAAACAGAAAAACAAAGGGTTACAAAAAAAATGATTTAAATCATATTTCAAAATGATGCGCATCATAAACAGATGGAGGACCCAAAGTTAATTTTGGGGCATAAATAACATCTATTAAATGAGTGTATTATTCATACTTATAGGAACAAGCATCGTAGTAGCTATTGGCTTTTTAGTCGCTTTTCTTTGGAGCGTAAAAACAGGCCAGTATGATGATGATTATACTCCTTCGGTTAGAATGTTATTTGATGATGAATTAGTTGCAAAAAATAAAGTTGATTCAAATAAAAAAAATAGATTATAAAAATCAGTATCGGTTAAAACTAAAAACAATAATTATTTATGGAATTAGAAAAGTTTTCTTACGACAATAAAATTGTGAAACAATTTGCCTTCGCAACTATTTTATGGGGGCTAGTTGGTATGCTAGTTGGTTTATGGGTAGCATTGGAATTGATATACCCTTCCTTGAACCTTATACCTCAAACTACATTCGGAAGATTAAGACCATTACACACCAATGCGGTGATCTTTGCTTTTGTCGGTAATGGTATTTTTATGGGCGTTTATTATTCTTTACAACGCCTTTGTAAAGCAAGGATGTTCAGCGACAAATTAAGCAAGATCCATTTCTGGGGATGGCAATTAATTATTGTTGCAGCTGCATTAACATTACCTCTTGGTATTACCACAGGAAAAGAATATGCGGAACTTGAATGGCCGATTGACATAGCCATCGCCCTGATATGGGTTGTGTTTGGATGGAATATGTTCGGAACAATTTTAAAGCGAAGAGAACGCCACTTATATGTAGCTATCTGGTTTTACATAGCAACATTTGTAACAGTGGCTGTATTACATATCGTCAACTCTTTCGAACTACCTGTTTCATTTTTGAAAAGTTACTCCTGGTATGCAGGTGTTCAGGATGCTTTGGTACAATGGTGGTATGGGCATAATGCTGTTGCCTTTTTTCTTACTACTCCCTACCTAGGATTAATGTACTATTTCATCCCTAAAGCTGCTGAACGCCCTGTCTATTCTTACCGTTTATCTATTATCCACTTTTGGGCGTTGATCTTTCTTTACATCTGGGCTGGCCCTCACCACTTATTATATACCGCTTTACCAGATTGGGCTCAATCGTTAGGCGTTGCTTTTTCTGTCATGCTAATCGCTCCATCTTGGGGTGGAATGATCAATGGATTATTAACACTGAGAGGTGCATGGGATAAAGTAAGAGAAAGTGTTGTATTAAAATTTATGGTGGTTGCAATTACAGCTTATGGTATGGCAACATTTGAAGGACCCATGCTTTCTCTGAAAAAAGTCAATTCAATTGCTCACTTTACGGATTGGATTATTGCTCACGTCCACGTTGGTGCTCTGGGATGGAACGGCTTCTTAACCTTCGGTATTCTATATTGGCTAATCCCAAAAATGTTCCGCACAAATTTATACTCAATCAAATTAGCAAACTGGCATTTCTGGTTAGGATCGCTAGGGATCTTATTTTATGCTATTCCAATGTATTGGGCCGGTTTCACACAATATTTAATGTGGCAGGAATTCACACCAGAAGGATTCTTAAAATACCCGAACTTCTTATTAACGGTAACACAATTAAGACCCATGTATATGATGCGTTCCATAGGAGGAACCATGTATCTGACTGGTTTTATTATCATGACCTACAATATTATTAAAACAGTGAAAGCAGGTTCATTCCTTGCAAATGAAGAAGCAGAAGCTCCTGCATTAGCAAATACAGAAGGCGGACACCCTGGAGAACACTGGCATCGTTGGATTGAAAGAAGACCAATTCAATTAATGGTTATTAGTTTAGTTGTTATTTTAATAGGGGGAGTAATTGAAATGGTTCCAACCTTCCTCATTAAATCAAATATTCCAACAATTGAAAGTGTAAAACCTTATACACCATTAGAATTACAAGGGAGAGACATTTATATTCGAGAAGGTTGCTATACCTGCCATTCACAAATGGTTAGACCACTTCGCTTTGAAACAGAACGTTATGGAGAATATTCGAAAGCCGGAGAATTTGTGTATGACCATCCATTCCAATGGGGTTCAAAAAGAACTGGTCCAGACTTAGCGCGTGAAAGCGGAAAAAAATCTGACTCATGGCATTACAACCATATGTTAGATCCACAAAATATCTCTCCCGGTTCTATCATGCCGTCATATGCAGCAATGTTGGACAACATTTTGGATACAACAACAACGCCAAGTAAGATCAGAGCAATGATGACGTTAGGAGTTCCATATCCTGCTGGTTACGATAAAATTGCTAACAAAGAGCTAATGATTCAAGCTGATTCAATTGCAGCAAATTTAAAAGTAGACGGAATTGAAACCTTAAGCGATAGAGAAATTATTGCAGTTATTTCCTACCTACAACGTTTAGGAAAAGATATTAAAGTGAATAAACAAACAACGCAAAAACAATAGAAATAATAAAGCCATTCCTAATGAAATCGGAAAAAGCAGAATGGCAAAAAGCATAAGACATAACCATTAAACTATAAACAAATGAAATTTATAAATTATCTAGAATCAATAGCAGGAGTTGGAATATTTCCATTGATATCGCTCTTCATATTTTTTATTTTCTTTCTATTGCTTATTGTTTGGGCATTCAGAGTTAAAAAAGATTATATCGTTGTAATGAAAAACATACCCTTTGAAGATACTGATCAAAAAGAAAATAACCGAACGCCGTTGGCTGAAATTCAAAACTCTTAAAAAGTCACTATTTATAAATACTATGAAAAAAAGTTTATCGAAATTATATGCAAAGTGTATACTTATAGGTATAGCTTTATTAAGCGGAGCGAATGCAATTGCTCAAACCTCTGCTGCAATAGAACAGGATAGTTTATCCATTTTTTCTAATACATTATTCAATGTATTATTAGGAATCATTATTCTGCTAATAATTATTATTGCTGTACTTGGTAATGTATTAAAAAATGTTGCCGAAGCGACAAAAGAAAAAAGATCAAACAACAATGGAAAGATCTTGAGCATAACAGCACTATTATTATTCCTTTCTTCGACTCAAGCAACATTCGCTCAAACTCAGGCTTCAACAACTATTTCATCGGGATATATGGGTTTAAGCCCTGACGTTTTTTTTGTTATGCTAACGCTTATTACTCTTGAAGTGCTTATTATTTCTGTGCTTTTAAACAGTATACAAATATTTGTAAGGGTTGAAAAAGCTCAGAAAATAGTAGAAAAAGTTGAACCAACTTTCTTTGAAATAATAACTGCTGCAGTTGCTATTGATGACGAGGAAAGCATTTTAATGGACCATGATTATGATGGAATTAAAGAATTAGACAATGATCTTCCTCCATGGTGGAAGTATGGCTTTTATGTTACGATTGTGTTTGCGTTCATCTACCTTATTCATTTCCATGTGACACAAACAGGTGATCTGCAAGTTGCTGAGTATAACAAAACGATGAAGTTAGCTCACGAAACAAAAGAAGCCTATCAAAAGGCAAATGCAGAAAATGTAAATGAAAACACCGTTAAAATGATCACAGACAAACATGAGTTGGATGAAGCAGCAAACTCGTTTAAAGAAAATTGTGCGGTTTGTCATGGTAAATCGGCGGAAGGGAATATTGGACCAAATCTGACCGACAACTACTGGATACACGGAGGTACAATTAAAGATATTTTTACAACCATAAAATACGGTTACGAAGACAAAGGAATGAAATCATGGCAAGCCGAATTATCTCCTCTAAAAATAAATGAAATTGCCAGTTACATCAAAACATTAAGTGGATCTAACCCGGCGAACCCAAAAGCACCTCAAGGCGAGCTGTTTGTTGAGGGTGGAATTATTAAATCTGACTCTATAAAATCAGATAGTACAACGGTAATACAAAAAGTAGATAGCGTGAAGGTGATGACTAAATAAATTATGGTGAACGAAGATATAATGTTGGATGAGTCTTTTCGTGATTCTATTGCTACAATTAAGGATGGAAAAAGAGCGTGGATCTATGCACAAAAACCGAAAGGGAAACTATATACTAAAAGAACCTTACTCAGTATAGTTTATCTGATTGCTTTTTTTTCATTACCATTTATTAAAGTGAATGGGGAACCACTTTTTTTAATAAATATTCTTGAAAGAAAATTCATCTTGTTTGGTGTTATCTTTTGGCCACAAGATTTGTTTTTATTTGTACTTGGAATGCTAACCTTTGTAGTATTCATTGTTCTTTTTACAGTAGTGTTTGGCAGAGTATTTTGCGGATGGGCTTGCCCACAAACTATTTTCCTAGAAATGGTTTTCCGTAAGATAGAATATTGGATCGAAGGAGATGCAAGCCATCAAAAAGTGTTAAACAAACAGGTTTGGAATGCGGAAAAAATTCGAAAAAAAACAGTAAAAATCATTGCCTTCTTTTTTGTTTCATTCCTGATTGCAAATACATTTTTATCATACATTATTGGCATAGATGAACTAAAAAAAATAGCATACGACATCTCCAACAATATTGGAACCTTGGTGTCATTATTGATCTTCACAACAATTTTCTTTGGTGTATACTTATGGTTCCGAGAACAAGTTTGTATCGTTGTTTGTCCGTATGGTCGCTTACAAGGAGTTTTGCTTGATAAAAACTCAATCTTAGTGGCTTATGATTATATCAAAGGCGAACCAAGAGCAAAGATCCGAAAAAATGATGCGAGAACTGCTGGTGATTGTATCGACTGCCATCAATGTGTCAATGTTTGTCCAACAGGAATCGATATCAGAAATGGAACTCAATTAGAATGTGTGAATTGCTCTGCCTGTATTGATGTTTGTGATCACATGATGGAAAGTGTTGGGCTGGAAAAAGGATTGATACGATATGATTCAGAAAATGGAATTGCAAACAAACAAAAATTAAAGATCACAGGCAGGATCATCGCATACTCCATTGTATTATGCATACTTATTGGAATTCTTGTAACGCTATTAGCTAGCCGATCAGATGTAGAAACAAGTATTTTAAGAACTCCCGGGTTACTATATCAAGAACAACCGAACAATTGTGTGAGTAATCTTTACAATATTAAATTGGTAAACAAGACACGAAACGAGTTGCCTATTGTTTTAAAGATTGAATCGGATAGCGGACAAATAAAAATGGTAGGTAGCAATGTTATTGATGTTGAAAAGGAAAATATGGCTAGCAGTGAGTTTTTTGTAATACTCAACCGCAACCAACTAACAAGTAGAAAAACAAAACTTACTATTGGCATATATACAAATGGTAAGCAAATTGAAACAGTTAACACAAATTTTTTAGGACCATTAACTAAAACAAAATAACATGTTAAAAATTGGCTGGGGAACAAGAATTGCGATTCTATATGTAGGCTTCGTCCTATTGATTGGAACCATGGTTGTTATGTGCATGAATCAAAAAATTGATCTTGTAAGTGATGACTATTATGATAAAGAATTGGTATTTCAGAATAAAATAAATCAAATGAACAACTCCAATGCGCTATCCGAAAATGTAACTCACCACATCGATGGAAATGGGGTTCAAATGAATTTTCCAAAACAATTTACGAATGATCAGATATCAGGAGAAATTCTTTTTTTCAGGCCTTCCGATAACACAAAAGATTACAAGTCGAAGATCAAATTAAATAGCAACAACCAATTATTCATAAATAGAAATAACCTTTCCAAAGGAATGTATAAAATGCAAATAAACTGGGTAGCGGAAGGAGAAAACTATTTTATTGAAGAAACAATTGTAATACCCTAAAACAATGAATTTAGTTCTGACGGCTCTTGCACTAGGGTTTTTAGGTAGTTTCCATTGTGTAGGAATGTGTGGTCCTATTGCATTAGCATTGCCATTGAATCACCACTCCTGGATTTCTAAAATTTCGGGATCCTTGATTTATAATTCAGGAAGAATGTTCACCTATGCGATGTTGGGAGGAGCATTTGGAATCTTGGGGCAATCTTTGGTAATTGCCGGATATCAACAAGGAGTATCAATAACGCTTGGTATACTCATCTTGATATTGGTAATGTTACCGAACCAAACCTACAGCCGATACAAGATTACGGCTTTCATCTATTCGTACATTGGGAAATTGAAACAACAACTCGGTTTACTTTTTAAAAAGAAAAGTAATTCATCACTATTTTTTATAGGAACATTAAATGGCCTGCTACCATGTGGCTTAGTTTACCTAGGCGTTGCAGGAGCAATTGCATCGGGTTCAATCATTCAAGGAAGCTTATTTATGGCATCTTTTGGGGTGGGAACATTTCCTGCAATGCTTACTTTATCCTTACTAGGAAATAGTATGAGTGTGAATATCAGAAATAAGATAAATAAAGCTGTTCCAATATTTATTGTTGCTATGGCATTACTTCTAATTTTAAGAGGATTGAACTTAGGGATACCTTATGTAAGCCCTGAAATGTCTACCACCAAACCTGTTTGTCATAAATGTTGTCATAAATAAAATGTACTGGGATAAATACACACATGATGAGATCAGAAGCATTGTTTTTGATGCTTTGAAAAAAAATGCAAATTATAATTCTGAGGCAATATTAGGATTACCTGGCACATACCTAGATAAAGAAACATTTTATGATGATGCGCCATTTTTAAATGATGCGCCATTTTTATCAACATTAATAACAAACCCAAATCACATTGGCTGCCACACCTTAATAAAATCAGAATCATTAGATGTCTTTAAAGGGACACAAGAACTTGAAGTAGATCTTATTAAAATCTGTGCTGAACAGATATTCGGAGGGAACACTGATGGGCAAGACGGTTATGTAGCATCTGGGGGAACAGAAGCAAACATTGAGGCACTATGGATCTATAGAAATTTTTTTATAAAAGAATACCATGCACGAACAGATGAAATAGCAGTCGTTTATTCGGAAGATAGCCACTACTCGATGCCCAAAGCAACAAACCTATTAAACCTTCCATCAATTGTTTTAAAAGTTGACGAAAAAAAACGAAATATTATTCAAACAGAATTTGAAAATAGAATAACTAAAGCAAAGGAGAATGGCGTAAACTATTTCATCGTTATTCTAAATCTTTCAACCACTATGTTTGGTTCGGTAGATAAAATTGAACCGATCACAAAATTCCTAAACGCTCACAACACATTATTCAAATTGCACATTGATGCAGCATTTGGCGGATTCATCTACCCATTCACAAATCCAAACAACGAGTTCACTTTTAAAAACCCCAACATTACCTCCATTACTATTGACGGACACAAAATGCTCCAATCTCCTTATGGAACAGGCATATTCCTAATCCGAAAAAAGTATATGCATTATGTGTGTACGGAAGAGGCGCAATATATTCCGGGAAAAGATTATACGCTATGCGGAAGCCGTTCAGGAGCAAATGCTGTATCCGTATGGATGATACTGCGTATCCATGGGTATAATGGTTGGAAAGTGAAAATGTTAAGTCTAGTAGATCAAACATCACGGTTATGCACGAAACTAAATGAATTAAAAATTGAATATTTCCACAATCCATACGTTAATATTATTGCTATAAAAAGTAAATACATCACAACAGAAATCGCAAACAAATACCATCTTGTAGCCGACTCTTATGAGCAGGAACCTAAGTGGTACAAAATTGTTATGATGCCCCATGTAAAAAAAGGGACGTTAGACACTTTTATTAACGATCTAAAAAAAGTAAATTAAATGAATGTCATCAGAATAACAAAAGAATTTAGTTTTGAAATGGCGCACGCTTTATTCGGATATGACGGACCATGTAAAAATATTCATGGACATTCCTACCATCTTTCTGTTACAGTAAAAGGTATTCCAATAAAAGACAAAAACAACCCTAAAAAAGGAATGATACTTGATTTTTCGGAACTGAAAGCTATTGTTAAACCTATAGTTGATAAACTAGATCATGCGACCATTCTAAATGGAGGAAGCCCTCATAAGAAGCTTGCAGAGGAAAAAATTTTATTCGAGAAATTAGTTTTAGTTGATTACCAGCCTACATGCGAAAATATGTTGATCGATATTGCAACAAAAATAAAATCACAATTAAAAGAAGAAATAAGTTTACACCATTTAAAATTGAGGGAAACCCCAACCTCTTTCGCTGAATGGTTTGCCGAGGATAATACAATATAAAATAACACTAAATGATTCAATGAATTTAATAAAAAAATATAATATTCCCGGCCCAAGATATACAAGCTATCCAACAGTACCCTATTGGGATGCAACTCCACCTACCATTGAACAATGGAAATCAAGCGTAAAAAGATCTTTCATAGAAACAAATGCGTCGGACGGAATTTCAATATACATTCATTTACCATTTTGCGAAAGTTTATGCACCTATTGCGGTTGTAACACAAGAATAACTGTTAACCATACGGTAGAAATGCCATACATTACTGCTCTTTTGAAAGAATGGAAAATGTATTTAAACATCTTTGAAGAAACACCACGTATAAAAGAGATCCATCTTGGGGGAGGAACACCAACTTTTTTTTCACCTGAACATTTAAATCAGTTGATCGGAGAGATTTTGTCTGCTTCAATTATCTGTTCTGATGCCGAATTTAGTTTCGAAGCACATCCTAACAATACTACTTTCGAACATTTGCAAACACTTTACAAATTAGGTTTTAAACGTTTAAGTTTAGGCATTCAGGATTTCGATCCAAAAGTTCAAGCTATTGTTAATCGTATACAATCTTTTGAAAACGTAGAAAAAGTGGTTAATCAAGCAAGAAATATTGGTTACACCTCCATTAACTTCGACCTAATCTATGGTCTTCCACTACAAACCAGAAAAAGTGTAATTGATACGATCAATAAAGTAAATATCCTAAAGCCTAACAGGATCGCTTTTTACAGTTATGCACATGTGCCTTGGGTAAAACCGGGACAGCGCAAATTTACAGAAGCTGATCTTCCTGTTGATGAAGAAAAAAGAGCTCTTTATGAAATAGGAAAAGAAAAATTTTCAGAAAATGGTTATTCAGAAATTGGAATGGATCATTTTGCATTAAAAACAGACACACTATTTAAAGCGGTAGAAAAAGGTAAATTACATCGCAATTTTATGGGCTATACCCATTCATATACTCAACTGATGGTTGGACTAGGTATTTCCTCTATCAGTGACACATGGTATGGATACGGGCAAAATGTTAAAAAGGTGGAAGAGTACTACGACCTTATAAATAATAATGAATTTCCAATATTCAAAGGACATCTTCTGAACACAGAAGATCTTATCATACGAAAACATATTTTAAATATTATGTGTAAATACGAAACTAGTTGGGAAAAGCCTGAGGAACAATGCGAATGGCTTTATGAAGCAGTTACACATTTATCGGAAATGGAAAAGGATCATTTAATAGAACTGCACCCTTTTCATTTAATTGTGAAAAAATCAGCCCGACCTTTTATAAGAAATATTTGTATGGCCTTTGATGCAAGACTTTGGCGAAATGCTCCAACTTCACAATTATTCAGTTCGATTGTTTAAAGAAAAATAAAAAAATCATTCCAGTTAGAATAATTCTATTTTTTTATTTTTTGATCCTTAATGATCATACCATCTTGCATTTCTATGATCCGATGGGTTCTTTCAGCAAATTCATTATCGTGAGTTACGATCAGCAAAGTTTGATTGAATTCTTCGGCTAATTCCTTAAAGATCTCAAACACAATCTCACTATTTTTCTTATCCAAATTCCCTGTCGGCTCATCACCCATTATAATAAGTGGATCGTTAATTAGCGCTCTTGCTATTGCAACGCGTTGTTTTTGGCCACCAGACAATTGATTTGGTTTTTTGAATGCTTCATTTTCAATACCCAATATTTTCAATTTTTCATAGGCCCTATGCTCCACTTCCTTTTCAGAATAATTACCCCATTTTAATCCAGGCAACATCACATTTTTAAGAACTGAAAATTCATTTAATAAATAATGAAATTGAAAAACAAATCCTATTTTTTGATTTCTAATTTTTGCAAGATCTGCTTCTTTTTTTCCGCGCATGGCTATACCATCAATCAAAACATTACCAGTATAATCCGTATCCATAGTAGATAGTATATATAGCAAAGTTGATTTCCCACAACCCGATTTTCCTATAACAGAAACAAACTCACCTTTCTCGAGTGAAAAATTGATGTCCTTTAATACTTGTATATCAACAGGATCATGAAAAAATTTCGACACTTGAATTGATTCCAGAATTTTATTATTCATCTTATTTCCCTCTAATAATAATTACTGGATCAATTTTACTTGCTTTGCGCGAAGGAAAATAACCTGCTAAATAAGTTGTAACGATAGAAAAAATACTACCTATCATATAAAACTTTGGATTATAATTAATAGGATACGTTTTAATAGTTGGCAATGCGGCCGTATTAAAAGGTATCTGATCAATTAAGGCAGACAATCCGAAACCAAAAATCAATCCTAACAGACCACCAAAGACACCAATTGTTAGTGCAATAGTAATGAATATGCGATTTACATCAGCACCCGAAAACCCTGTAGCCTTCAAAATCGCAATAGAATCCATTTTTTCGTATATCATCATGTTTAGTATGTTGTAAATACCAAAACCAGCTACTATCAACAATGTAATACCAACAGCATAGGAGATCAAAGTCCTAACCGAACTACCCGTTTCAAATTGAGAATTCGCAGTTTGAATATCCACAGCTTCTAGATCAAATAAATGTGCGTATTCTTTAGCAACTGAAGGAGCCATTAGTATATCTTTCAATTTAATTTGAATATCCGTTATATAACTATTTGATTCACCCAATAATTTTTGAGCAGTTCCTATTGATGCATAACTTTGAACTTTATCAATATCCTGCAAACCTGATTCAAAATAACCAACAACCTTCAATTGCATCCGCTCACCTTTTGTTGTAGTCACTTGAATAACATCACCTAAATTTGCCATCATTTTTTGCGCAGCTCCTTTTCCTAATATAATACTATTAGGAATATTTTTCAGATCAATGTAATTACCTGTTGTAACATAATCTTTAAAAAAAAACAATTTATTTTCCGCCTCAACATCAACACCATTAATTACACCCGTGAGATCAATAGCGCCGACATTATAAAAAACCTGAGCTGTAATTTTAGGAGCAAAACCCAACACTCTATCATCTTTTTTCAAAGCATTCATTATTGCTCCGTTATTGTATATCTCCAATCGTTCATTTTTTGGCTTTACAGAACTGATAAAATTATAATCTTTACTATATTTTCTGGAAAGGGAAATTGGTTGATCCTTTGTAGGTTCTATTTCGTTGTATAATCGAACGTGCGGAGTTCTATTAACAACTAACCCATCAAGCAGATCGTTTAAACCCGACATAAAACCCAACAAAGCAATGAACATAGTTATACTGAATGTTACACCGATTGCAGCAACTAGTGTTTGTTTCCAGCGCGCAAGCAATAATGAAACGGATACATCAATGATCAGTTTGAAATTCATTCGGTAGGTTTTATCAATTCATCATCGGCACTAATCCCGGAAATAATCTCAACTTTCTGGTAATCTTTTAAACCGGTTTTAACAATCACTTTATCACCATTACTTTTTACTACAATAGAATCATTCAACAAAAAAGAACGTGGAATGAGAATCGCTTTATCTTTTATTTTCAATACAATATTTGCTTCAAATGTTATATTGGGGTATAGTATTTCTGGTGAATCAATAAATTCGGCTTCTACTAAAAAAGTTTTGCTACGCTCGTTCATGATAGGATAAATCTTTGTTACTTGCGCACCAAAAACTTTGCCTTTGTAACTATCCATGGTAACTAAAACTCTGAAACCTCTTCGTATCCTAAAAATATCATATTCATCAACCTGCATTTCTAAAATAAAATGTTTGCTGTCTCCAATAACTGCTAATGGAGTTTGTATACCTACCATCTCACCTTTTGATTTATAAAGATCATAAACAACTCCTTCTATCTCACTTTTCAGGGTAAAGTCGCCTTCCTGCTCACTCGAAATCTGCAAATTCTTCTGAGATTGTGAGGATGAAAAACTCAACTGACGTTTTAGATCATCATACCTGACAACAGATGAATAGTAAGCAGTTTTTGAATTCTGATAGGCAAGTTCCCTCTGCTCCAACTCCACTTTAGATCCCACTTGCTTATCCCAAAGAGCTTTCTGCCTAAAGAACAATACCGAATCGTTCTTCAACTTATTATTCGACAAATCAATAAGCAATTTTGCCTCGTTTAACTTTCCTTGATTAAGGTTAAAATCAGAAAAATGAGCTGCTAATTCAGCATTGTCTTTATTCAACTTTTGAGTTTCGTTAGAAATAGAAAGTAAAGGAGTACCCTTTTTAACAGTATCACCTTCTGAAACATAAATATTTTCAATAATACCATTTACTGTGGCAAAAGCTTCATATTGGTCTTTGCTTTTAATAATACCTGATGCATAAATAGATTCCGAAATAGATGAAATTTCTGGCTTGACCTTTTCTACTTTGCTTTTACAGGAAAAAATGAAAAGGATTAGAATAAAAAAAGATAGTTTTTTCATAGGGAACAAAGTTAATAAATAGTTCAAATCATTTCTTCAAATTAAATGTGATATACGTCATAAATATGATGATGCGTTAAAAGGAGAAAAGATAAAAAAAGTGGCTAATAATGTAGGGTATGAATTCACCCAATATTAAATTAAAAAAGAAAGGTGAAAGAGATAAAAATGCTTACAATCTTTTACCTATCAATACAAACTTGATAAAACAAGCAATTGGGCAAAACGGACAGATTTTATTGATAAAAAAGCAACCTACATTTTAGAACGAAAGTTGGCGTATTATTAGCTATCTTTACAGCCTATTTTAAACAACTACCGTGACTTTCGAAGAATTAAACTTAAACAAAGCCTTGATTTCATCTTTGGATGACCTTGGGTATATTCAGCCTACTCCTATTCAGGAAAAAGCATTTCCTATTATCATGTCAGGTAAAGATGTTATTGGCATTGCTCAAACCGGCACTGGTAAAACATTTGCTTATTTATTGCCCATCCTTCGACAATTAAAATATTCGGAGCAAAAACACCCTCGCGTGCTCATAATAGTTCCAACGCGTGAGCTAGTGTTACAAATTGTAAAAGAAATTGAAAAACTAAGTAGTTATACTAGCATTCGATTTCTTGCAGTATACGGAGGAACGAATATCCGAACACAAAAACAATTGGTGTATAACGGGGTTGATATTATTGTGGCAACACCAGGCAGATTGGTCGATCTTGCATTGACAGGATTGTTGCGCTTAAAAGACATAAAACAATTAGTGATTGATGAAGTGGATCAAATGCTTAGCCTGGGTTTCAGACAACAATTACTAAGTTTCTTAGAAACATTACCATCTAAACGTCAAAACTTGATGTTCTCAGCCACCATGAATGAGGAGATTGAAGCTGTGATAACAAAATATTTTTACCAACCACAAAAGATCGAGGTAACACCTCATGGCACGCCGTTGGAAAAAATTATTCAGTTATGCTATCATGTTCCGAATTTCAACACCAAAGTAAATTTGTTGGAATATTTATTAAAGAATGATGAAAGCATCAGTAAAGTATTGGTATTCGTTGGAACAAAAAAATTAGCGGATGCTTTATTTGATTCCTTGAAATTAAGATTCCCTGATGATGTATCTGTTATCCACTCTAACTTAGCACAAACTGCTCGTATCAATGCGTTAAAACAATTCCATGATGGAAGCAAACGCATTTTAGTAGCAACAGATATTGTTGCGCGTGGATTAGATATTTCTGATGTCACCCATGTGATCAATTTCGATACTCCAGATACTCCTGAAGATTACATTCATCGCATTGGACGAACAGGACGTGCTAATAAAGATGGGGTTGCAATCACATTCATCAATGAAAGCGAACAAGAATTTCAAGTTGCTATTGAAACAATGATGAACAAAGCTATCCCTTACGAAGCATTACCAAAAGATGTAGTCATTTCAAAAATGCTTACCGATGATGAAATGCCAAAAATAGCAGATAGAATAAAGCAGAAAAAAGGTAAAGATACCTATGTACCTGGCCCTGCATTCCACGAGAAAAAAGAAAAAAACAAAAAAGTGAATTTAGGTGGTCCTGGCAGAAAAGAGAAGTTAAAAGGGAAAGATGCTAAAATAAGAACCTTCCGAAGAAATTAATTTTTTGAATGGCTGTTCCACAAAAAAATAATCCACTGCACGGCAAAACCTTAGAAATGGTTCTGAACCATTTGGTCGCATTCTATGGCTGGGAGAATTTAGCCTATCACATAAATATTAAATGTTTCAGCAATGACCCTAGTATAAAATCAAGCTTAAAATTTCTCCGAGCAACTCCTTGGGCCCGCAAAAAAGTAGAAGATTTATATGTTTCTATTTCTGAAGAATAAATAGTAAGGCTTAATGGTATAAACTTAGGAGCGTCACATCCTACAATTAAAAGCGATATAAGCCAATTGCTTGAAATAAACTTACACTCCTAAATAATAATATCCTAAAACACTCCTCCTTTTATGGAATATTAAAAATCAATGCATCCTCTAGGCGAAGAAACCCTAAAAAAAATAGCCATGAGAATCACAAAATCAAACAAAATCGTGCCCATAGCAAGCATCAGCTTTGTATTATTGGCATTAGTAGCTTGGATCAGTCCAAGCAATTATTACCAACTCGCAATGGATAATGACCTTATCCGATCCATAAAAAATAAACTTACCGCTTATCACGAACAAATTCCAGAAGACAGAATCTATGTTCAGTTTGATAAGCCTTTTTATGAGCCAGGAGATAATATTTGGTTTTCCACTTTCGTAAGAGAAGGTCAAACAATGAAAGCTTCACAAAAGAGCGATATTGTTCATGTAGAATTTTTAAATCCAAAAGGCACAATTGAAAAAAGTATCAATCTGATCGCTAAAAATGGGGTTGCAGCAGGCGACTTTGCATTGGATGCAGATGCACTAGGCGGAATGTATAAAGTTCGTGCCTACACCAATTGGATGAAAAATGAAGGTATTGATAATGCTTTTGAAAAAGAAATACAAGTACAAGAAATTGTTCTTCCTAATTTAAAAATGAAATTAGATTTCGAGAAAAAAGCATTCGGCGCGGGTGATGAAGTTGTGGCTAAACTCGAACTAAATACGAACGAAAATAAACCTTTAAGCAACTACAAAATAAAGATTGTTGCTAACCTTAATGGCCAACAGATACTAACAAAATCGGACATTACCGATGAGGAAGGAATAAAATATCTAAAATTCGATCTACCAAAAGATTTGAAAACCAATGATGGTCTTCTCAATGTGATGATCGATTATAATGGAAGTACAGAAAGTATTTCCCGATCTATCCCAATCGTTTTAAATACAATTAAATTGAATCTTTACCCCGAAGGTGGCGACTTGGTTGATGGCTTGGAAAGCACTGTTGCATTTCGAGCATTGAATGAATTTGGAAAACCGGCAGATGTGGAAGGTGTTGTTGTTGACGAAAAAGGAACTTTAGTAAATTCTTTCAGCAGTTTTCATATGGGAATGGGTGCATTTCAAATAACTCCTTCTGCTTCAGAAAAATATTCGGTTAAAATTACAAAACCTCAAGGTGTAACAGAAATATTTAAACTACCTAAAGCGTTGTATAGAGGTTATGTTTTGAATATCGATAATACAATAGCAGGTGAAATCGCTGCGAAAATAATTACGACAGAAAATGAAGAACTTTCATTAATTGCACAAGTAAGAGGGAAAATGTATTACTCCACTGTTATTAATGCAAAAAAAGGAATAAATAAAATTGTTTTTCCTACTACTAATTTCCCTATTGGGGTTTCTCAAATTACGCTATTCGATTCTAAAGGAATTCCACGCTCCGAACGCTTAGCTTTTGTAAATAAAGCGAAAAGATTAAACATCACTGTAGAAACTGATAAAGAAAAATATCTGCCAAGAGAAAAAGTAAAAATGACAGTAAGTGTAAAAGATGACAGAGGCATTCCGATGCCTGCTAATCTGGCGTTATCTGTAGTAAACGATCAGCTAATCTCTTTTGCTGATG
The DNA here is from genome assembly GCA_947449315.1 of Bacteroidota bacterium. Taxonomy (GTDB): domain Bacteria; phylum Bacteroidota; class Bacteroidia; order 2-12-FULL-35-15; family 2-12-FULL-35-15; genus 2-12-FULL-35-15. The sequence goes on along the minus strand of CANFRC010000002.1, from coordinate 181,568 downwards.
ATAAATCAGGAACTATTCTTTCCCAACTTTTATTGCAACAAGATATTAAAGAAAAAATTGAAGAACCAGCTTTCTATTTTAATTCGGAAGAACCATCATCTGATTTAGCATTGGATTATTTATTAATGACCGCAGGCTGGAGAAGATTTACCTGGGAGAAAATGATCAATGATAATTTACCACCTGTTGCCTACCAGGGTGAACGAGCTATTATTGCGGGAACAGTAATGGATGCTTCAACTGGTAAACCGATTACAAGTGCAAAAATTAAAATAAACAATGGGGCGGAATATCAAACGGATGAATATGGCAAGTTTATCTTTAATAAATTGGATCTATCAAATCCAATCACTCTATCGTATGCAGCAAGCGGGTATTCAACTTCCTCTCAAAATATTCTAAATTATGATCAAGGTTTGGTAGTGTATTTATATGATCAAAATTATTACAAACGCTACTACAATGTTCCGAGACTATCTTCAAGAGAAGCAATGGATGAAGAAATGGCAATCCCTCAGGCAGCAATGAGAGGTGGTGCAGAAATGGTTGCAAATAATGAAATCCAAATGAAATTCGATAACGTGGAAAAAAAAGAAAATAAAAAAGGGAAACCTGCGGATATAGAAAAAAGAAAGGCGCTTGCTGATGTATCAAAATTTGGAAATGAAAAAAGCAATAAAAAGTCAGACGTAATAGCATCTAAAAATGGTGATTTCAGAGCTGACAGATTTAAGATGGAAGAGCCCGACGCAAAACAAATTGCTCAACAAGCAAATGGAATGTTATATTACAGGGCAAGGGAATTTGCAGCACCGCTATATAATAAACAAGAAACAGTTGAGACACGAACTGATTTCAGAAATACAATTTATTGGAATCCAAATATTGAAATTGATAGAACAGGAACAAAAACGCTTGAGTTTTATACTTCTGATGATATAACATCATTTCGCACCACTGTGGAAGGTATTGCAACAGATGGTTCAATCGGAAGAACAGAAAAGAACTTCTTTACACAATTACCTTTTGCGATGTCGACAAAAATCCCAGTTGAAGTAGCAACTGAAGACCGTGTTTCTATTCCTTTAACCTTAAAAAACAACACCGATAAACCACTTGGTGGCGTATTGACAATCATTTCACCAGATGGTCTAAAATCATTGATTGAAGTACCATCAGTTCAAACCATCATGCCACGAAAAGCTAAAACAATTTATTTAGATTATGCTGTACTTGACAAAATAGGATATGGTGACTTCACAATCTCTTTTAAATCATGTGGATTAGGTGATGCATTCACTCAAAAAATAAAAATAGCACCAAAAGGATTTCCTGTATCAGCTTCTTTTTCTGGACAAGAGATTGAAAAAAGTTTTTCTTTTGATATGAATAAAGTAGTGACAGGTTCTTTAAAAGCGAGCTTCACGGCTTATCCAAACGTAGTAAGCGACTTAATGAAAGGGCTAGAAGGAATTTTATCTGAGCCTTATGGTTGTTTCGAACAAACATCTTGCACTGCATATCCGAATGCTATGGTATTGGATTATTTAAATTCAACAGATAGTAAAGATACAAAAACACTAACCTATGCAAGTGATTTATTAAACAGAGGATACAAACGCCTAACAACATTCGAAACAAAAACGAAAGGATACGAATGGTTTGGAGCGTCTCCTGCTCACGAAGGTTTAACAGCATACGGGATCATGGAATTTGTAGATATGAAAAAAGCAGGCGCTGACGTTGATCAAAAAATGATTGATCGCACAGCAGAATGGTTGATGAGTCACAAAGATGGCAAAGGTGGCTTTCAACGTGAAGGACATGCATACCATGATTTTGGAAGAATCAGTGATGACATTTTAAATGCTTACACTGTTTATGCTCTTGCTGAAGCCGGTTTTACAGATGTAAAAAAAGAATTTGAAAGTTCGTATAAAAAAGCAATGGATACAAAAGATCCATATTTGTTGGCAATGATGGCAAATGCGGCTTTCAAATTAAATGAACCACAAAAAGCGGATGTAGTAATGACAGCTTTACTTTCTAAACAAGATAAAAATGGAAGCTGGACAGGTTTAACGCATACAATCACTTATTCACAAGGACAATCATTAACAATAGAAACAACATCCCTTAGCATTCTTGCTATTTTAAAAACACAAGGCAAAAATGCAAATGCACTTTCTAATGCAGTCCAATACCTAGTTGGTTCACGTGGAGGCTCAGGTGTATTTAGTAGCACACAAGGAACTATTCTTGCGCTGAAAGCATTAACAGAATATGCAAAAGCAAGTAAAAAGACAAATGAAAGTGGCACCGTTGAAATTTATGTAGATGGTAAAAAAGCTGCAAACAGATCTTACAAAGCTGGAGAAAAAGGTGCGATTGTAGTTGATGGAATGGAAGAATTTATCAAAGGAGATGGAAAACATGAAGTAAAAGTAAAGTATGTCGGTGTAAAAAACCCTCTTCCATATTCAGTTTCTATGACCTGGAACACAACTCTTCCAGTAAATGATGTAGCATGTGCCATCGACCTGAAAACAAAATTAGCAACTCAAACAGCTAATGTTGGAGAAACAGTTCGTATGACTGCAACCATCACGAATAGAAAAAATGAAGAGGTTCCTAGTACAATGGCTATCATTGGAATACCAGCGGGATTTACAGTTCAACCTTGGCAATTAAAAGAATTGCAGGAGAAAAAAGTGTTCGACTATTATGAAATTGTTGGAAATAATATTGCAATTTATTATCGTGGATTGGATGCTAAAGCAGTGAAAGAGATTCACCTCGATCTGAAAGCAGAAATGCCGGGAGTATATGATGCACCTGCTTCTTCGGCATACTTGTATTACACAAACGAATTCAAAACATGGAGTGGATTAAATAAAGTAACGATCACAAAATCACAAATCTAATTTCAAAAATGTTCAACAGTAGCGTAAAGAGAGTAATTAAAAAGCATCGCAGAGATTCATTCTCTGCGATGTCTTTGCGCTTAACAGTTTTATTGATGGTAGTAAGTACAGTCGTATTTTCACAAACTAATAATCAGCATTACGATCTATATGATCCGCGCAATCCTGATTGTCCTTGTCACAAATTACAAAAGCAAGCAGAAAATGAGTACAAACAATTACACATGGATGACAACATCAGTAATAAGGTGGCTATTAATATGGACAAAAAAAATGTCTCCAACGAAGGCAATAACCGCAATGACGCTAATGGAAATGAGAAACAAACAAACATAGGAAATGATAATTCCGGAGCGGAATCACAAAAAATAACTTACAGATTCTTCGGTTCTGGAGCAATGCAAAAGAAAAAGAATCTTTTTGAGTTGATAGAAAGGAAGAGAAACATCTTTAGAATTAAGCATTCAAAAATTAAGAAATTTAGAATAAAAACTTCCGATTGTTTTCATTGGGATTAAGTTATAACAATCCGAATTGTTTTGAATGATGTAAAGCATGCTTATGCAATAAATGCGTCCACTCTTCAAAATTCAGATCACCAAAGAACGGATTAGTAATGATAGCTTCTGTGTTCTTTTCAAAATAGTGGATAAATGCAGCTATCTGATCATTGTATTCATTGATCGCTTCCTGCATCGTAGCGTTTACTTTTGGCGCAGGGATATCCGGCATTAAAGCATTAGGAGTATTCGGCTTAAATTCTTTATCGCTCATTGCAAAATCCTTATATCTGCCAACCAAATCAGGAGCTGTATGTAATTTTTGATTGTTCTTACCTGAAGCCATTCTTACTGAATCTGCCATATGCTCTACCATTTGTTGGCCGTTTAAAACACCCCAACCCCCTTTAGCATCGGCATCTAAATTTTGTAATAATTTCGGAAAGACGACACTAATAAAATTTAATTTATCTGTGCTATTATTCATTAGAAGGACTTTTTTGTTTTTTTAATTCTTTAGGAAAATCTGATTTTAAAATATAAACCCCGTTCATTGGATTTTCCATAGGCATTACATCCTTCAAATAAAAAAACATATGTGTTTCATTTGATTTTTCATGCACTACTTTTTCCGTTTTTTTAACTAATTTTTTGGAGACTGCAAATTGCATTTTTTTATCACTTTCAGTAACACAATCAACTACAGTCATATCCCAAATTTCGAAACTAAAAGGTTTGTCATCAGGAAAATACCCTGCTAATGTATAAGTAGCATTATTTTTTATCTTGAATTCTTTGATTGGCTCAGACACCTTAAATTCATCTTCCCATAAGTGCTTGATGTTATCTTCCGACTCTTGACCTTCATATAGATCGGCTGCCAATCCTTGATTGAATTCTGAATTGACTAATATAAAATGTAAATGTAAGTTCATAGTTATTTTGTTTGCTTCCAGGTTTTATAAATATCCTGTTGCTTTGGTCTGTTTGCTTCTACTTCTCTTAATGGTTCGCATTCTTTTAACGTTGCTCTACAATCATCCGGCAGTTGTTGATATAATTTTGTTCCTTGTGTTTTCCATTCGATCATTTCATCACTTACTTCTTTCACCACTTTTGCAGGATTACCCACGACAACTTTTCTGTTTTCAACAATTGTATCTGCGGGAACAAAACACAAAGCACCGATGATACAATTATCACCAATCACTACATTGTCCATTACAACAGCATTCATTCCTACCAACACATTTTTACCAATTGTTCCACCGTGAATAATTGCACCGTGACCTATATGCGCTGCTTCTTTTAACAAAACGGTTGTACCAGGAAACATATGTATCGTACAATTTTCCTGAATATTACATCCATCCTCAATAATGATTTGCCCCCAATCGCCTCGGATTGCAGCACCGGGACCAACATATACATTTTTTCCGATGATCACATTTCCTGTAACACATGCATTCGGATGAATGAATGCAGTTTCGTGAATGACTGGTTTGTAACCGTTGAATTCGTATATCATTTTTATGCTTTTTCAATAATTACTGCATACCCTTGTCCAACACCAATACACATTGTGACAAGCGCATAACGTTTATTTTGTTCCTGCAATTCAATGGCTGCAGAATTCAAAATTCTTGCACCACTCATCCCTAAAGGATGCCCTAATGCAATTGCTCCGCCATTTGGATTAATTCTTGAATCATTATCCGCAATACCAAACGCTCTTGTACAAGCCAATGATTGAGCAGCAAATGCTTCATTTAATTCAATGATATCAATATCTTTCATTGTCAATCCTGCTCGTTTCAAAGCCATGTTACTGGCTTCTACAGGGCCAATACCCATGATTCGTGGCTCAACACCTGCAACGCCGCTTGAAACAATTCTTGCTTTTGGAACAAGTCCGTATTTTTTTATTCCTTCATCGGATGCGAACAAAATTGCCGCAGCTCCGTCATTTAAACCGGATGCATTTCCTGCGGTAACCGTTCCACCATCTTTTTTAAATGCGCCTTTTAATTTCGATAATCCTTCCATACTTGTTTCAGGACGAATGAATTCGTCTTTATCAAAGATCTTCGGATCACCTTTCTTTTGTGGAATTTGAACAACAACAATCTCTTTTTCAAATCGCCCTTTATTTTGAGCAGCTGTTGCTTTTTGTTGAGACCACACAGCAAACTTATCCTGATCTTCTCTCGAAATGTTATCCCTGTCAGCTAAATTTTCTGCAGTCTCCCCCATTCCATCCACACCATATAATTCTTTCATTTTCGGATTGATGAATCTCCAACCAAAACTTGAGTCAAACATTTGTTGATCGCGACCAAAAGCTGAAGAAGCTTTGGAAATTACCAAAGGTCCACGCGTCATATTTTCAACCCCACCAGCTATCATTAGATCAGTTTCACCGATCATAATACTTCTGGCAGCAGCCATTGATGCAGATAATCCAGAAGCACACAAACGATTCACTGTTTCACCAGGAACCTGATAGGGCAAACCGGCTAACAACAATGCCATCCGCGCTACGTTACGATTGTCTTCACCTGCTTGATTAGCACAACCTAACAATACATCACCAATTTGCTTCGGGTCAATAGTTGGATTGCGTTTTATTAATTCTTTCAAAACAATTGCAGCCAAGTCATCTGTTCGAATTGCTGATAATGTTCCACCGAAATTTCCGATTGGAGTACGAACCCCATCAATTATGTATGCGTTTTTCATAATATTATTTTAAACTTCCCAATTTTTACTTGTACGATAAACAGTACCTTTAAAGAACGCTACTTTTTCTTTTTTCTGATTTGAAATTTCAATATGATACGTCCCTGTTTTATTTGTCAAACTTAATTCTCTCGCTTCGCAAGTCAATTCATCGTTCACATTTACCGCAACCGAGAATGATATAGAACATTCCAGCGCAACACTTAATCGACCGTATGCATTGGAAGCAAAGGCTAAAGCACTATCAGCAAATGAAAAAGCGATTCCGCCATGAGCGATACCAAAACCATTTACCATTTCTTCACGAATCTTCATCTTTAAGATACAATGACCTTGTTCCGTAAGAATTGTTTCTATACCCAGCCATTGACTGAATTTATCCTCAGCCATCATTTTACCGACAATCGTTTTCGCAGATAAACTATTTTCCATACCTATTGATTTAGCCTTACAAAGTTACCAAAAGAAATGAGTTTTATGTCACTTCGAAATGGGCATATACAGTATTGTTTAGAACATTCTTAAACTATAAAGATGAATTAAAATTCCGAACAAAGGGCTCATATAATAGTAATAAGTATTGTTCATTTTTTGCATATATAAAAATATACTAATTACTTTAACTGCTAATAAAATTTCTTTTCATCACGCACCATCATTTTCAAAAGGATAGAAGGACGATAACGATCTTCATTGTACAATTCATACATCACATCTAATGAAGTATAAACATTCTTCAAGCCTATTTCATCAGCCCATTTCAATAACCCTTTCGGATAGTTCACCCCTTTAGTCATTGCCAGATCAAGATCTTCTTTTGTTGCCAATTGCAAATACAAAGAATCAATGGCTTCATTGATTAACATTGTAATCACTCGATTAAAAATATATTTTCCTAATTCTTCATCTTGCTTTGGTTGAGGCATTGCTGTGCCTTCCGCATAATTATAATAGCCTCTTCCAGATTTTCTTCCAAATAATTTTGCTTCATATAAACGTTTTTGTGTCAATGAAGGTTTGAAACGAGGTTCAAAGAAAAACTGTGTCCATACACTTTCTGTAACTTTGTAATTGATATCGTTACCAATGAAATCCATTAATTCGAAAGGGCCCATTTTAAATCCACCATATGTTTTCATTGCCCAGTCGATGGTTGAAAAATCGGCCATTCCTTCTTCATAGATACGAATCGCTTCCCCATAAAAAGAGCGAGCCACACGATTGACAATAAATCCTGGAGTATCTTTTGTAAGCACAGTCACTTTCCCCCAGCTATCAATTAATGCTCTGGCATCATTTGCAACGTTCTCGTCTGTTAAAATTCCCGGGATAATTTCCACCAATGGCATTAAGGGTGCTGGATTGAAAAAATGAATTCCGATTACGCGTTCCGCTTTTTTACATGCTGATGCAATAGAAGCGATGGATAAAGAAGAGGTATTACTCGCCAAAATACAAGTAGCAGAAACAATTGCTTCTAGGTCGGAAAACAATTTTTGCTTCACATCAATATTTTCAATAATGGCTTCAATGATCAACCCGCAATTTTTAAATTGATTTAAATCGTTTGCAAATTGAGTATTTGATAAAATAGATTTCGCTTTTTCATCTGTCAATTTTTGTTTCTCAACTAATTTTTTCAGAGTAGCATCTAGATTTGTTTTTGCTTGATCTAATGCGGTTTGATTATTGTCATACACTATTACATGATGACCAGCAGTTGCTGCTACTTGAGCAATTCCTGCACCCATAGCGCCTGAACCTATTATTCCGATTTGTTTCATAAAATCTACTCCCCTTTAAAATTTGGTTTTCTTTTCTCCAAAAATGCACTTACACCTTCATTGTAATCATAGGTAGATGCTGCATGCACTTGCATATCGGCTTCGTACTCTAATTGCTCAAGTAATGGATTGTGCATCGATTGGTTCAATAATTTTTTTGTAAAACCGATTCCTTTTGTCGGCATGTCTGCTAGTTTTTTTGCAGTTTCAAATCCTTCAATTTGTAATTTTTCATCTTCTACTACTTTATATATCATACCCATTTTTTCAGCATCGTTTGCTGAAACTTTATCGCCTAACATCATCAACGCAGATGCTTTTCCAAAACCAATCAATCTTGGTAAAAAGAATGTACCTCCGCTGTCGGGAATTAATCCTATTTTGCTGAATGCCTGAATGAATAATGCTGATGTAGATGCGATAACTATATCGCAAGCCAATGCAATGTTTGCTCCTGCTCCGGCAGCAACTCCATTCACTCCACAAACAACTGGCTTATCCATATTTCTGATCTTTAAAATAATGGGATTGTAATGCTCCCGCACAATTCTTTCTATGCCAGGACCATTTGCATCCATCGCTTCCGACAGATCTTGTCCTGCACAAAATGCCTTCCCTTCACCTGTAATATAAATAGCGCGGATTGTTTTGTCAACAGCACCTTTATCCAACGCTAATTGCAATTCCAAAGCCATTTCGCGGTTAAAACTGTTGAATTTATCGGGACGGTTCAATGTAATTTTCAATACACTGCCTTCATTTTCTGATTGAATAAATTTCATAATAGTAGATTTGAATAATCAAATATAGTGTTTTGAGAAGAAATTTAAAATGTTAAAAAATTACAAGCACTTAAAATAATCGAAAGGCTCTTTGCAATCGAGACAACGATAAAGTGCCTTACAAGCCGTTGACCCGAATTGCGAGATCATTTCGGTATGTATAGAGCCACAAAGAGGACATTTTAATTCGCGCGCTTTACCTAATAATACTTTCTTATCTACTGTTGAATGATCCGGTGGTGCAATACCATACGCTCTTAATTTTTCTTTCGCCTCTTCACTTATCCAATCCGTTGTCCAGGCAGGAGAAAACACTAATTCTACTTTTATATTCTCAATTCCGATTTCTTTTAGTTTGCAACGAATATCATCCTCTATCACTTTCATTGCGGGGCAACCTGTATAAGTTGGGGTAATCACGACAGTGCACAGATTGTTTTCAAATTTCACATCACGCAAAATACCCAAATCAATAATGTTAATCACAGGGATTTCTGGATCAGGAATTTCTGATAGGAGATTAAAAATTTGATCTTTGGAATACGTTGTCATTATGAAATCCATCTGTCCCTTATTGAAAAGGGCATTTTATATCAATAATTTCCTTTTAGACTAAGACTGTTTCGAAACGTGAATGATTAGCAATGCTGCTATTACCAATTAGAATCGGGAAAAGAACGATGAACATATTGCATTTCAGCTAACAAGAATCCTAAGTGCTCGCTATGTTTTCCTTCGCGACTTCCCTTTTGTTTGAAGGTAGTTTCAGGTAATTTCAATGTTGCCTCAGCAATCACTTCTTTCACACGTTTTTCCCAAGAAGCTTTTACTTTATTTAAATCAGGAACTATTCCTTCCTTAATTAAAAGTGCATCCACCTCATCCATATCAAACATTTCAGGAGTAAACATCCACAGATCATTTAATCCGTTTTGCAAGCGCTCATGACTTTCTGCAGTGCCATCGCCCAAGCGATACATCCATTCTGTGGTATGTCGCAGATGATAGGTAATCTCTTTATGGGATTTTACTGCTATAGCAGCTAAGGTTTCGTCTTTACTATTTTTCAATTCTTCGTAAAGAAAAAACATATAGGTATCAAATAAAAACTGACGAGCAATCGTATTTGCATAATCACCATTCGGTTGTTCTGTGATCAATAAATTTCTGAATTCACGTTCACTTCGTAAATAGGCCAATGCATCTTCATCACGCCCATTTCCCTCTGTTTGTCCAGCATAGGCCAAAATAGATGTTGCATTACCTACAAAATCCAATGCGATATTTATCAATGCGATATCTTCTTCCAAGATAGGTCCATGTCCGCACCATTCTGATAAACGATGGCCGATGATTAAACTGCTATCTCCAAGTCGAAGTAAGTATTCAAATTTTGCTTCTTGTATATTCATTAAAAAAAATATTAAAAAATTGGAAAAATGGAAAATTTTAGTGTTTCCATTTTACAATCTGAAATTTATAAATACTTAACTCCGTCAGGAATTTTATAAAATGTAGGATGACGGTAGGGCTTATCATTTGAAGGTTCAAAGAATGCTCCCTGGTCTTCCGGGCTAGATGCAGCAATTGCATTTGCAGGAACTACCCATATACTGATTCCTTCGCTTCTTCGTGTATACACATCACGTGCGTTTTGTATTGCCATTTCTGCATCGGCAGCATGCACATTGCCTACATGTTTATGTGATATTCCCGGATTTGCTTGTAAAAACACTTCCCATACTGGCCATTGTGAATCTTGACTCATGATTTTATTTTTTATATTTACTATTATCTTGCTATGTGATGCAAAGTCCCTACACTTTCTATGCTACTTCTTTCTCTTTCATTTGCTTGGCAGCATAAGCCATTGCGGCTTCGCGCACCCATGCACCATTCTTATCAGCGTCCGCTCGCGCTTTCAATCGATTTGCATTACAAGGGCCATTCCCTTTTATCACTTGAAAAAATTCATCCCAATTAATTGGACCGTGCGTATAATGACCTGTTTCTTTATTGAATTTCATATCCTTATCTGGAACAGATAAACCAATAAATTCTGCCTGAGGAACCGTTCTGTCAATAAAACGTTCACGAATGGCATCATTACTTTCCATTTTCACTTTCCAGCGCATCAACTGATCGGTATTTGGAGATTGATCATCACTTGGACCTAACATCATTACTGCCGGCCACCACCAGCGATTCAATGCATCTTGTGCCAATGCTTTTTGCTCAGGTGTGCCTTGCGCCAATGTCATCATGATCTCATATCCTTGACGGTTGTGAAAACTTTCTTCTTTACAGATGCGAACCATGGCACGGGAATAAGGCCCATAAGAACCACGCGCCAATGCTGTTTGATTCATAATGGCTGCACCATCCACTAACCAACCAATTGCTCCGATATCGGCCCAGCTCAAGGTTGGATAATTAAAGATGCTTGAATATTTTGCTGTTCCGTTATGTAATTGTTTTAATAATTCGGTACGATCCACACCTAACGTTTCAACTGCACTGTATAAGTATAAGCCATGTCCTGCTTCATCTTGGACCTTAGCCAGCAAGATTGCTTTTCTTCTTAAACTTGGAGCACGGGTGATCCAGTTTCCTTCCGGCAACATTCCAACAATTTCGGAATGAGCATGCTGACTCATCATACGCACCAATTGTTTGCGGTATGCTTCGGGCATCCAATCTTTGGGTTCTATTTTTTGGCCTGCCGCAATTTTTGCTTCAAAGGCTTCTAATTGTTTCGCGTCTTCCATTATGATTGTTCTTTATATGCTATAAAAATACGGATTAAATCAGTTTTTACAAAATCGTGTACAAAATTTCAATGAATACAACAGTTTTAGTGGGTATTTGTTGAGAAAATGAGATAAAAAAAGACAATCATTTGATGATTTCCAACAAAGCCTCGAAACGAAACCTAATAATTCCTATATGTTATGCTTTGAAAAAGACCACCTAACATTTACATTTGTCTAATTAAATAATTAATTATGAAAATGAAATTCCAGGGAAAAGTTTTAATTGCATTCTCAATGATACTATTTTTTAGTATTCATGCTTTTGCTCAAACAAAAAGCAAAACACCTAACTATTCCAAACATCCCTATTGGATTGATATGATAAAGGATCCGAATGTGAATTACTTTGAAGCTGTCAAAGCGTATGATGAATTTTGGAAAGACCGTAAAAAACCGGAACAGGAAGATGATATCATAGGGCAAAAAAAAACGGGTGCCATCAAACATCGATTGTTTAAAACACGCGAGCAACGTGAAGAAGCAGAGAGACGTAAATACGCATTAGAAGTTAAAAAATTCGAGCATTGGAAAATGCAGGTAAAACCTTATGTACAGGAAGATGGCAGCATATTAACTGCCGATGAAAAATTGAAATTGTGGCAACAACAAAAGCAACAATAATTCAGAAAAAAGAAATTTAAAATCTTCCAAATTCAATTCCCAAAAAAATGAGATTCATAAAATTAATTATTCTTTCTACGCTATTATTTATTTCTACATCTATTACTTACGCTCAACCAGGAACATCCTGGCAGTTAACAGGACCTGATCTATTTCCAACAAACGCAAGCGGACAAGTAAACGGGATCGGTAGAGTATGTCAATTAAAATTCGACCCTGTAGATCCATTAAAAATGTATGCTGTGAGCGCTTCCGGTGGATTGTGGATCAGCAGCGACAGTGCTCATACCTGGATAAAAACAGGAACAGATAATTTACCTGCAACACCCTGCGCATCTCTCTGCATCGATTATACCAATACAAATATTCTGTATTTAGGAACAGGCGATCCGAATTATTATGGCGGAAGTTTCGGAATTTGGAAAAGTACGGATGCAGGAGCAACATGGACACAATCGACAACAGGGTTAGGAAATTTATTGCCAATAGAAATATTAATGGACCCCGCAGACCACAATGTGCTTGTTACTGCTACTAATAATGGGATTTATAAATCGACCGATGCAGGAGGCACTTGGAATATTGTAAAGACAGGTGGTGATTTTGAAGACATGCAATTTCAACCTGGAAGCTCTACCATATTATATGCTACTAATTCTTCTGAATTCTGGAGGTCGACAGATTTTGGAAATACATGGAATCAAATAACCAGTGGTGTAGTAATTCCAGGAGGTGGCAGTGGAAATGGGATGCGCATTGCAGTTAGCAATGCAGATCCAAACATTGTTTATCTTGGAATGGTTGCAAGTAATGGAACTATTTTAAAATCGTTGGATGGAGGATTTAATTTTTCTACGGTTTACTCTAGTTCAACAAAAAGTATTGTCGGATACGATTCTACTGATATTGGTGGTGGACAAGGAAATTACAATTTCAGTATGACAGCAGATCCGTTAAATGCAAATACGGTATACTTAGTTTCTCATGTTGTTTGGAGAAGCACGGATGGAGGTGTTACTTGGAATGAGCTGACGGATTGGTACGCACAACTTCATACGGATATGCATGGAATTCGTTTTCACCCTACGTTTACAAATAAGTTATTTAATGTGAATGATGGCGGAGTTTGGTTAAGCATTGATGGAGGCGACAATTGGATTCCAAGAAGCGATGGCATTGGTGCAACGGAAGTATACCATGCTTCACAAAGTCCGATCAAACGCGACATGGTGAGCATTGGCACACAAGATAATGGAGAGCTCTATTTTGAGGCGGCAGAATGGAAAACCAATCGCGGTGGTGACTGGGGAACTTCATCTGCATTTGATTACTTAACTAACAATGTTGTTTATTACGGACAGAATGGAAACAGACGTCCGGTAAACGGTGGAGATACCTATTTCGGATTACCCGATTCCAGTTTTTATGTGATAGAATTTCCAAAAAAAATAAATACACTTGCATTTGCAGGGAAAAAAGATGTTTGGAGAACTTCCAATTTAAATGCATCAACTCCTGTTTGGTCTCAATTATCGACTATCAATCAAAACATAAAATCGATCAACTCTTCTCCTGCCGATTCCAATCTGCTTTATTTTGTAGCAGGGAATAATAAAATTTATAGAAGTGATAATGCATTGGCGATTACTCCAACATTTAATGTATACACTACACCTGCATCTACCTCTTTATATGCAGACATTGCTGGAATAAAAAGTGATCCGAATATTGTATACATGTCTTGCGGAAGTAAAATATACCGTTCAATTAATAAGGGTGCTACATGGACAAATATTACATCCAATCTTCCTACGGGTATAAACATCATTAAAATCTATCATGATATTTATAGTACCAATGAAGCGATGTATGTTGGCACCGCAAAAGGTGTTTATTATAAAGATCTGAGTTCCACTTTATGGACAAACATCTCTTACAATTTACCAACTGTAGCAGATATTCAGGATTTTATGATCTACAATCCAGGAACTTCAGCGAGTGTTTTAAGAGTGGCCTATTATGGAAGAGGTGTATGGGGATTACCTATCAACACGAGCTTACCACCTGCACCCGATTTTACTGCGAATGTTACAACAATTTGTCCAGGGCAAACGATCAACTTTACAGATAGGAGCGTAGGAAGTCCAACCAGCTGGAGCTGGTCGTTCCCAGGAGGAATACCTTCCTCCTCCACTTTACAAAATCCAGTTGTAACTTACCCTGTTTCTGGATTATATAATGTCACATTGTCTGTTACGAATATCAACGGAAGCAGTTCCACAACACAAACAGCTTATATCATTGTGAGTACGACACAATCGCTACCTTTTGCAGAAGGATTTACAAGTGCTGTCACTCCTCCAAACTGGAGCAATTATGATGCATTGCTTAATGGAATTGTTTGGCAACAAAGCACCGTTGCAGGTGGATTTGGAACAAGCTCGGAATCGGCCTATTTTGACAATTACAATTATGATGTAAGTGGACAATATGATGAGTTGAGAACACCACAATACGATTTTAGTTTTTGCACACATCCACTATTAATATTCGACAGAGCCTATGCGCGATGGAGCGGTGGATATTTTGATTCATTAGCAGTACTTGCTTCTACCGATTGCGGACTCACATTTAATTTACTATACATCAAAGGATTTAGCGACTTAGCAACCGCTCCCGATAATTCCGGATCTATGTTTATCCCTACTTCTACCGAATGGAAAAAAGATACCGTAGATCTGATTTCTTATGCAGGGCAAACTAATATTATGATCGCATTTCAAAATCGAGGACATTACGGACAAGCTATTTATGTTGATAATATTAATATTTCAAGTCCTTTAGGTATTTCAGAAAATAATTCCATTATTAATTTCAACGCATTCCCGAATCCGAATAACGGAATGTTTACTATTGACTTTACAACAGATGCCATTGATAATTACTCATTAGAAATGTATAATTCTTTGGGAGAGATTGTTTATGTAGAGAAGCTAAATCAATTCAAAGGAAAGTATAGTCAACAAGTAAACATTTCTGAATTAAGCAAAGGGATTTATTTTTTGAATGTAAGGAACAGTAAAAAAATAAGTAGTAGGAAGATTTGCATCGAGTAGATGAATCTGCTGAAAAAAAATACTGTCTAAAAGTAAAAGGTCGCAAAGAATTAACTTTGCGACCTTTATGTTTGCAGAACAACTAAATGTCTACAACCCTTTATCATAATTAACAACAATACTAGCTGTTGTAGGACGACTTTGGCAGGTTAAAATAAATCCTTGTTTAACTTCCGATGCAGACAAAGCATAATTCACAGCCATTTCTACTTTACCATCTTGCAACAAGGCACGACAAGTACAACAAGAACCACCCTGACAAGCGTAAGGCGCATCTAAACCAATACGCAATGCCGCTTCTAAAACAGTTTCGTTCTTTTCTAAGACAACACTATGTTCATCACCATCAATAATAATAGTAGCTGAAGCTCCTGCAGCTGCATTAACTGAAGGTTTAAGATCATCCGCACTAACGGGAGCTGTAAAGTATTCTATATGAACTTGTGCTTCATTAATTTTTAATTCTTTTAATGCATTTACTACATTCTCCATCATTGGCCCCGGACCACAAATAAAATATTCATTATCCCCTGATTTGTCAACATAATCATTCATCAACTCAATATCTTTTTCTTTTGTCATCAAGCCTTTCAACTTTTCAGGATGACCAGCAGGGGCAGCATTTAAAACATGTACGACATTTAATCTATCGGAATTGGTAATTGATAATTGTTCGATTTGTTTACTAAAAATAATAGATGACTCATCATTGTTACCATAAAACAAAGTGATTCTACTTTGGGGCTCTGATTTTAAAACCGTTTTCAAAATCGAGAACATGGGTGTGATACCACTTCCTCCTCCAAACAACACATAATGTTTTTTGTTATTCGGGTTCATTTCTGTAAAGAAATTACCCATCGGTGGCATAACATCAACAACATCACCTACCTTAACATTATCATTGATAAATGAAGAAACACGGCCATCTTTTACTTTTTTAACAGCAACACGTAATTCAGTTTCATCAACAGGACTGCTGCAAATAGAGTATGAACGTCTAAGCTCTTCCCCTTTCACATTAAATTTCAGTGTTAAGTATTGACCTTGTTTATATTTAAAATCTTGTTGAATACTTGCCGGCACTTCAAAGGCAACAGAAACAGCATCTGCCGTTTCGCGCACCACATCAATAACTTTTAAGGAATGGAATCTAGACATATTTTTCAATTTAATTGTGGTCGCAAATTTACAATTAATATATAAACAGACAAAGTTTAAAGTCAGCAGTATTTCAGAAGCATAAAATATATAAATTGCGGCAATTATTTAAACAGGCCATGACAGAATCCAACAAAGTATTTTTCCCGAATTTAGAAGGCTTACGCTTTTTCGCTTTCTTTGTTGTATTTGTCAATCACGCAACACATAGTTTAGGTTATTTTAATCATTCTAATAAATATGCATTCATAAATTTACATTTTTTCAAAAATGGTGATCTTGGTGTCAGTTTTTTCTTTGTTCTGAGTGGCTTTCTGATCACTTATCTATTATTGAAGGAAAAAGAGCTGAGTGGTAAGATAAATATTAAAAATTTTTATCTAAGACGTATCTTAAGAATTTGGCCAGTGTATTTTCTAGTTGTTGCCTTGTGTTTGATTGTTTTTCCCCGACTCGGCAATCTCGTTCCAGGATGGTTTCCTATTAGTGTTGACACCTCCAGTCTGAATCCCTTGTTTTACCTAACTTTCACAGGCAATTTCGACTATCTAGTAAATGGCATTTCTAATGTAATGATTGGTGTATTATGGTCAGTATCCATTGAAGAACAATTCTATTTATTCTGGCCGCTTATTATAGCATTCGTTCCTAAAAAACATCTTTTAAAAACTTTTATTGCAATCATTTTAGGAGCCATTACATTTCGTTTCTTTTGCACACAAGGAGGAAACGCTATGATTATTAAATACCATTCCTTATCCTGTATGTCGGATTTAGCTATGGGAGCTGTAATTGCCTATTTATCGTGCAACGAACATTTTATTGAAAGGATAAAAAAAATTCCAAGATTTGTAATCGTCCTTATTTATTGCATTTTGCTAATTCTAATCCCACTAAGATTTTATATGTGGAAACTAGGTTCTCATTATGTTCACCTGGCTTCCGTAGCTCCGGTAATTTTTTCTTTCATCTTCGCATTCATCATCTTGGAGCAGAACTATGCAAACAATTCATTTTATAAAATCAGCAATTCTAAGCTGATCTCTTCATTCGGCAAGTACACTTATGGCATGTATTGCTACCATATGATCTCATTCTTTATTGTATTATTTACTTTCAACTTAATGGGAATTAAAATTCTAAACATGGGCTTATCCACCTTCTTGTTTAGCGTTTTTACCTCTTTCTTTTTAACGATACTTATTTCTGAATTAAGTTTTACTTACTTTGAATCCTTCTTTATGAAATTAAAAAACAAGTATGCATTGATCCACAAAGAGTGAGGATCGCAACACAAATTATAAGAAAATAAAAAGCCCCGTTCTTTATCCGAACGGGGCTTTTTATTACTATTTGAGGTTAGTTGGACACCACGATCTTGTGAACTTCTCTGCTCGAATCGGTTTGAATAATAAAGAAATATACTCCAGATGAAAGGCCAAGGTCAGAAACACTTAACGTTTCCTGATGAGCCCCTGTTACTTGATTTTCATCAACCAATACAGCAATGTTCTTTCCATAAATATCCGTCAGAGTCATTGTTAAGTGCGTCTTAGCTAACAATGTGTATTGAACAGTAACATTATCAACAAAAGGATTTGGATAAACAGAAGAATTAACAGCATTAAAATTTTCTGCGATACCTAAAGATGGAACCCCTGGGATGATACTATCAATATATTGAACATTGGTAACCGTAACCGTTCCTGCAACATCATTTGCATCAATTTCCAATACAGGAATTTGTTTTGCAGTGGCCAACCATTTGTATTCGTATTTTAAAGGACGAGGAATATTTGTTCCAAAAGAAAAAATGTTAATTGTATCGATAGCAGCAATGGTAGATTTTACTCTCAATGCATTGAAAGTTCCGAAAGGAGTAGTAACCGCTCCCCAGCCATCAACAACATTTACACGATGACCTGTTTGTCCGTAATAACCTACCGTTGGAATAGGTAATCCAAACTTAAAATCACAGGAATCAACATTCAGATAATTCATTGGAAAATTATAGATAATATCGTCAGCAGCATATAAAAAAGGAAGTGGTGTACCATTGATCGTATATCCGGCACCAATCTGCCTTAACTTAGAAGTTGATTCCTTAATAAAGTCGTAGGCAGCATCAAAACTAACACCTGGTATAGGAATACTGGTGATCGTGTTATTATCTCTTCCGTATGTGGTATTGAATATATTAAAGATCAAGTTGAACGGAGTAGGAAAAGTGAATGGGGAATCGAATACCTCATAACGTTGCAAATTAGGCGTTAGGGTCGAATAATCCCAAGTATAGGAAGGCCCTGTTAATGCAGGATCCAATGAACCAATTGTATTGGTAACACTTATCAAAATTGAATCTCCTGCATTCGGCATATCGGAAGATGAAATAGTTATTTGAGCCGATAATGCAGCAGAGAAAATAACAAGCGAAGGAAAAAGTAATTTTTTTATCATGTTAATTTTTTTTAGTGATTAAATATCAGAAAAAATTCCCACATACCTGATCTTGTTAGCATTATATTTTAAAAAAACTAAAAAAAAACGATGAAGAACGTTTAAAATCAAAACATTCAAAAAATCAACGATGAGGCAATAAAAATGATTTTTATGAGTTAAATAATATTGTGCCTAAATAGGCTAATAAATGCTTAAATTTGAGGTTCACAAAATATAGTCCTATGAAACGATTACTTTTTATAACTCTGGTTGTCTTTTTATTTCCTTTAATAAGTAATGGACAAAAAAGAGTTGCTTGGCAAGATGGGAAACATGATTTGGTTCAATTTTCAGGGATCGTTGTTGAAGGAGACAGTCTGCGTCCGATACCGTATACAAGTATTATCGTAAAAAACAGCAGCAGAGGAACCGTAAGTGATTATTTCGGTTATTTTTCTTTTGTTGCTCAAGAAAGTGATACCATAGAATTCAGTGCGATTGGCTTTAACTCAGCCTTATTTATTATACCTGATACACTTACGAACAACAAATATTCACTTATACAGGTTTTGAGAATGGATACAATTAATTTGGCATTGGTTGGCGTTTATCCTTGGCCAACGAAAGAGCAATTCAAAAAAGCATTTTTAAAATTAAGCTTACCAGAAGATGACATGGTACGCGCAGACAGGAATATGGCAAGAGCCGATCAAAAGGAACAAATGACAGGAATGGCAATGGATGCCAGCTTGAATTACAAATACAGCATGCAGCAATATCAAAGCAAATTATACTACGCAGGACAACTACCTCCAAATAATTTATTGAATCCTATCGCTTGGGCAAAATTTATTAAGGCATGGAAAAACGGGGACTTTAAGAAGAAAAACTAATTGAATGGTTGGATAAGAAAATTTAAAAAAGTAGTACAATAAAAATAACTCTGAAAAACCGTTTTAGTGATCCATCATTTAAAATACATCCTCTCAAATCTTTTTTTTCTACTTGCGTTGTCGTCTTATTCTCAAAATACGGCTTCCGTTTTTGGCAAGATAACCGATGGCGAAGGAGGTCCAGTTGAAGGTGTGAGCATTTCTATTCTTGGTTCCTCCCAGGCACTGGCAATTACAAGTCCAACGGGTGAATTCAACTATACAATTCCTGCCGACAAAGAAGTGATCATTGTTTTTAATCATATCAATTACAAACAAGTTCAACGTACTGTAAAATTAGCTCCAGGTGAAAAACTCAATATCGGCAGAGCGATGGAGTTCAAAAATATTTTTGATATCGTTGTAGTAACCGACCAAAACCGATTTAAAGAGTTAACACGCCTCGACCCAATAAATTTTACGCATATTCCAACCGCCAGTGAAGATTTTAACGCTATATTATTTACGCTTCCTGGAGTTTCCAGTCGCAATGAATTAAGTTCCTCCTACTCTGTCCGTGGTGGAAATTTTGACGAGAATTTAGTCTATGTAAATGGAATTGAAGTTTACCGTCCTTTTCTAACTCGTTCTGGCCAACAGGAAGGATTAAGCTTTATAAACCCTGATCTTGTTTCTTCTGTTTTGTTTTCAGCAGGAGGATTTGAAGCTAAGTATGGAGATAAAATGTCTAGTGTTCTAGATGTTCAGTATCGAAGACCAAGAAAATTTGCAGGGACTGTCTCTGGAAGTTTATTAGGTAGTAATTTACATTTGGAAGGAGCTTCTAAAAACTACCGATTTACCTGGTTATTTGGCGCTCGTTATAAAACAAATAAATATTTATTAGGAAAAACAGATTCAAAGGGTGACTACAAACCATTTTTTGCTGATGTACAACTTTATACCACTTATGACCTGACCACAAATTGGCAACTTGACTTTTTAGGAAACTTTGCAAGTAATAAATACCAGTTTGTTCCTAAAAACCGTGAGACAGATTTTGGAACAGTCACGCAGGCATTGCGTTTAAAAATATATTTTGACGGTCAAGAGATCGACCAATTCAACACCATGATGGGTGCATTATCAACAATGTATCACAGCGACAACGATAAATTAAATTTGAAATTTATTGGTTCTGCATTCAGAAGTAAAGAAAGTGAAGCTATAGATATTCAGGGACAATATTTTATAGGCGACCTAGAAACAGATTTCGGGAAACCAAACTTTGGTGATGAAATTGCCGAGCGAGGAATAGGAACTCATATCGAACATGCAAGAACAAATTTAACAGCCTATGTTTTCAGTGCTGAACACAAAGGAAGTTATACGGAAGGAGGCAAACAAGTATTGTGGGGTGTAAAATACTCCAATGAAATGATTGCAGATAAATTGAGCGAATGGAATTATGTTGACAGCGCAGGGTTTTCGATACCACTCACTCCTGCTCCAATTTTAAACCCACAACCAATCGAATTACAGCGTGTCATAAAACAAAAAATAAATATTTCATCCAACAGAATATCTGGATACACCGAAGGAATTTGGAGCAAAGAAACAAAAGACACGTCACTTTTATCAGCAACGATTGGAATCCGAGCTAATTACTGGGACTTAAACAATCAAGCTTTAGTAGGACCAAGAGGAACATTTGGGATAAAGCCAAACTGGAAAAGCGATTTCCTCTTTAAATTTTCGTCAGGTTATTATTACCAACCAGCTTTCTATCGCGAATTAAGAGGTCCTGACGGAATCTTAAATACAAATATCAAAGCACAAACCTCTATACATTTTGTTTTAACTAGTGATTACAATTTCAGATCGTGGAAACGCCCCTTTAAGTTTGTTGCTGAAGCTTATTATAAATATTTAGATAATCTGATTCCCTACGAAGTTGATAATGTTAAGATCACTTATTCGGCAAAAAACAATGCCAAAGGATATGCAACAGGTATTGATATGAAGGTAAATGGAGAATTTGTAAAAGGACTAGAATCATGGGCCTCCTTATCTTTTATGCAAACACAAGAAGATATAAAGGACGATTATTATTATGAATACTATAACAGTTCGGGAGAAAAAATTATTCCAGGATATACCACCAATAGTGTAAAAGCGGACAGCGTTAGATTTAACCCCGGTTACTTACCCAGACCTACAGACCAGCGGGTTAGTTTCGGGTTATTCTTTCAGGATAAAATGCCAAAATATCCCGACTTAAAAATGCACCTGAATTTATTATTCGGTACGGGTGTCCCTTTTGGACCTCCAGGATCACAGCGCTATCAGCAAGTATTACGAATGCCATCCTACAGAAGAGTTGATATCGGATTTTCATACCAAGCGTTAAAAGAAACAAGGACTATAAAACCAAAAAGTGTTGGACGTTTTCTTAAATCTGTGTGGATAAGTTTTGAAGTATTTAATTTATTGGGAACCAACAATACCGTTTCTTATATCTGGGTGGAAGACGTTACAAACCGTCAATATGCTGTACCGAATTACCTAACGCAAAGGCAATTAAACCTGAGGATGATCGTAAAGTTTTAGCATTTCCTAAAATGACAATATCACAAAAATCAATCCTCTTAAATTTTTTAATTGAAAATTATTTATTGTCAATCAACTTATGAATAAGCTATTCATAGACTTTGGGAGCAGAGGTTTGGGTGGCGATGGTGGCGGATGTAAATGGTAAAATGATATAAATAGTAATAACTTTGTTTTTATAAATTGAGCACGAATGAATTATCCAAAAGAAGCAATTAATATGACAAGTGCATGGGTAGAAGGAGATACACGAGCAAAACAGTGGCTCCTCGATCATAACTATGAAGAACTTGTTCAGCTAAAAGATGCTGCTAGCAGACATCCGAAAGCCTTTGAATTTCTATTGGTAAAAAAATTTCTTGTTTTGGCAGCTTTTGTTAATGCCGTATGGGACGACAAAAAAGCTTTTAAATTATTGATGGATCAAAAAGCTTTTCAATGGGCTGCTATGGCAAATTATATCAACGGTGACGACAACGCCTTGTTATTTCTTAAGAAAAACAAACTGGAACACTATGCAGAATTGGCTCACAAAATAAAAACAAAAATACAAAGAGAAGGCGATGAAGGCACCAACTTCTTCAGTAGCGGACCATTCAGAGTAGAAAAATAATTTGAAATTAGACTACTAAAAACTTTTAAAAATAGGCTAAATTGAAATAATCAAAAATTATTACGACCATACGAATTAAAAACTGAACAAATGCGAGTTATAGGAAATATACCACATCCGAGAATTACAATCAGTATTTTTTCGATGAATGATAAATATCAAATTAAATTTGAAGCAGGTCCAATGGAACAAATTTTTAAAATCGCTCACAACGAAGTAAATGGGATCGAAGGAATTCAGAAATTGGTAGACGACGCTTTTCTAGAAAAGATATTGGAGCGATTCAATGAAATGTTTTTATCTTTCACAGCAGCAAAGGAACGAAACGCATAAAAGAGGAATGATAAAAAAAACAATCATAGTACTTACATTATTAACAAGCATTTTTGCTTTTAGCCCCGCACCTACTTATCAAATTGCATTGCTAAAGTATGGGGGCGGAGGTGATTGGTATGCCAACCTTGAAACATCATTACCCAACCTGATTCAATTTAGCAATGAAAATTTAAAAACGAATATAAATCCCGAACAAGCAACTGTTGAAGTTGGAAGTCCTGATATTTACAATTATCCTTTTGTTCACATCACAGGTCATGGCAATGTTTTATTTAATTCACAGGAAACAGATAACCTACGTAATTATTTAATTGGTGGAGGATTTTTACACATCTCTGACAATTACGGAATAGATAAATTCATTCGTACACAGATGAAAAAGGTGTTTCCTGAACTAGATTTTATTGAACTTCCATTTTCGCATCCAATCTATCATCAGAAATATGATTTCCCAAATGGCTTACCAAAAATACACGAGCACGATGGCAAGGCACCACAAGGATTTGGACTGATTTATCAAGGCCGATTGATTTGTTTTTATGATTACGAATGTGACTTAGGAGATGGTTGGGAAAGCTTCGAAGTTCACAAAGATTCGCCCGAGGCACATTTAAAAGCTTTAAAAATGGGAGCAAACATGCTACAATATGTTTTGATGGGTGGTGAGAACAGTGTAAAGAAATAAATCATCAACAATAACCTTCCACTAATAGTATATCACTATATTCAACTTCGGTAAATAATAAGTATTGGTACACTACAGGAGCAACTAATAGCAGCGATTACAATACTATGGCTTTTAGCTCTACTACGGCTCCAGTGGAGTGTTGTCCGAATGCATTTATGCAATGGTTTAATGGAGGAGGTACAGATGCGACAGTTCTTCGTTATAACAATTGGGGAATGTACATGTTAGGCGTTGAAGATTTAGGCAATACAACTAACTTTGATGCGTTAGTTTATCCTAATCCTGCTACATATAATGTAACAGTAAATGTAACTTTAACTGAAAGAGAAAGTTTAACCATTGATGTATATTCGATTTCGGGACAATTATTACATTCGGACAATATGGGAAAACAGCAAGGAGAGGTATCAAAGCAAATTGATTTTTCAAATTTTTCAAATGGCGTATACATATTGCAAGTGAAAACGGATTCAAAAATGGTTTCTAAGAAAATAATCAAACATGATTAAATTAAGATTAATTGTAGGAATAAGCATTTTGCTTATTCCTACTTTATTGAAATCGCAAAACTGGCAATCTATGGCAAGTCCCTTAACTCGGACTGTCTTTTCTATGTATGCAGATACACTTACTAATAAACTATATACAGGCAAAGATTTTATGGGTGTGCCTAATGGTTTAGATATTTGGAATGGTAGTAGCTGGGATACTTTAGGTTATGTTGCAACTTGCGTTCGTTCCATCAATAAATTTCAGGGGGATATAATAGTTGCTAATGGTTATATTCGAAAATGGAATGGCGCAAACTGGGTTCAATTAGGAACGGGAATAACGGGTCCTGTGCTCGGATTGTATAATGACAATGACAATAACTTATACGCAACTGGATGGTTTGATACTATTGGTGGAGTGCCTGCAAGCAGAATAGCTAAATGGAATGGTACAACTTGGAGCGCAATTGATACAAGCAATTGGTCAACTGGAGGAGCTTCGATTTGTTCAATAATATACAAAGGAGAATTATATGTTGGAGGAAATTTTTGGAACAATGCTGGAACAATAAACAAAATTGCAAAATGGAATGGCACTCAATGGCAGTCATTAGGCAGTGGAATGCCTGGAGGGACGTCTGTAGTCAATTGTCTTGAAATATATAATAATGACCTCTATGTAGGAGGAAGTTTTTCTGTTTCTAGTGGATGTCCCGGAAATAGTATAGCTAGATGGGATGGAACTCAGTGGCTAGATGTAGGTGGGGGATTTACGGGTATAAATCCTACAATTGATGATCTAAAAGTTTTTAATGGCGAATTGTATGCGTCAGGGATATTTGATGTTGCAGGAGGAAAAGCTATTCAAGATATTGCAAAATGGAATGGCACTAATTGGTGTGGACTTGGTTTTGGTAATGTATTGTCAGGACGGAGAGTTTGTACTTTAGATGTTTTAAATAATGAGTTATATCTTGGTGGAGGCTTTAAAGATATTAATGGAGATACTATGAATTATGTATCAAAATGGATAGGAGGAAGTTTTACAAGTATTTGCGGAAACACAACAGGAATTAATGAATCACAAATTAATAATGAAACATTAAACATCTATCCAAACCCTGCTACAAGCCATATTACAATTGAGTTTGAATTAACAAGAACTAACAATACAATAATTGAAATTAAAAATGTGTTAGGTCAGACGATTAAAACATTTGATAATATGGAATTTTTAAAAGGAACAAATAAAATTGAAATTGACTTAAACGAATTTTCAAATGGATTGTACTTTGTACAACTGCAAAATGATAGTAATATAATCAGCAGAAAATTTATAAAACAATAATAAACTTACTAGTCTGCAAAGTTATGAGCAAGTCAAAAAAATCGGCACAAATCTTAGAGTACATAATTATATTCCTTTTTGACATCACTACCGCTCACGGAATAAATATTTGCAGAGGAAGTGTTTTTTATTTCGGTCGTTTTTACCACCTTGTCAACTATGAAATTTGTTAATTCAATTTCATGAAAATTATTGTTTTTCGTTTTCCATTGGATATCTTTTAGGAATTTTTAGGTGCTGTTAGCGTTTCGTTGGTATCTGATATGGAGAAGTGTAAGGAGTGCGGAGAAAAGTTAACAGGAAGGTTAGGGCAAAAATTCTGTTCGGTTTATTGTAAATCCTCTTTTCATTACAAGAACTACAAGGAAAATCAACCAAGTACTTATGTTAAAATTGATAACCAACTAAAACATAACCGCAGAATATTAAAATCATACAACGTGTCAGGCCAGTTACAAATTAAAAAAAGCATTCTCATAAAAGAAGGATTCGACTTCAACTATTTTACTCATATTTGGAAAGCAAAAAATAGCAACATCTATCATTTTTGTTACGAATTCGGTTTCCGGGACTTAGATGACAATGGCAAATACATGTTTATTATGTGGCAGGATTATATGAAATAGATTAACTGAAGATTTAGTATCTTCGTACAAGAACATTATAATACTCTAATACAAATATGTTTTAACTATGTTTCAACCAATAAATTATTTTATTTATAATGTGTTGAATACTAATATATTAAATAATGTTTCTCGACTCCGCTCGAACTGACAATAGACTCCGCTCGAACTGACTGGCGACAAGCATTTTTCTTTCCTAAATTTACTTTGTCAAAAACTTATTTTTATAATCTTCCATACTTATTTTTATAACTTCATATGCCTCTTCCCTACCGTAAACATGTGTGATTTCACATGTAGGATTTTCAGCACCGGGTAAATTTTTGTAAGTCAAAAAATAATGTTTCAGCCGGTCAATCACTGCTTGGGTGCAATCGCTGATATCTTTCCATTCTTCAAACACTTCATCCCCTTTCATCACAGCAATAATTTTATCGTCAGCTTCACCTTTATCGATCAACCTTAATCCACCGATAGGTATTGCCTGCAAAATAATATCACCATGTGTGATTGTTTTTTCACTCAACACACAAATATCCAATGGGTCTCCATCACCTTTTATAACATTTTTTCCAGACTTCAATGCAGCAAATTCAGCGATTTTAAGATCACAATAAGTTTGTGGAACAAATCCATACAATGTGGGAACAACATTTGAAAATTTTTGAGGCCGATCAATTTTTAAATACCCTGTCTCTTTATCAATCTCATATTTAACAGTATCTGTAGGAACTATTTCAATAAATGCAGTAATCACTTGAGGAGCATTTTCTCCAATAGAAATTCCGTGCCATGGATGTGATTTGAATTTATTCATTTTATTTCTTTTTTCGAGTTATATAATATACAAGTGCCATAACAGAAAACGAGATTAGCAAAAGCCAAAATTTATTCATTACGGATGGTTGCTCATTGCGAGGCCCCAGTTGTTGATGTATCATATTCAATTCATTGTATTTCACAAATTCCTGAACTCCTAAAGTCGTTTTCAAAAATAATTTTTCTTCTTCAAAACTGCGATGTGCTGCCAAAAGGTATACATCCTCACTTTGATCACTGAAATATTTTCGGCTATGATCACAGATATTGACTGTTATCAGATCAAAGTGTTGAAATGTAGTGTACATTAACCAGTCATCCCCTTTCGAAAAGCTCATCATACAAGATGAAGAGCAATCGTAATCAATCTTCACATGTTTTGCTACGGGCCCTTTATATAATTCAATAATGGTAAAATAGGCTGTTGCAATGCCATCCGGTCTGCACATTCCAACAGAATCTACTTCTCCATAAAAAATAACATTGTATGTTTTGAAAGTTTCTTTTGAAATTGGATTCAATGGCTTGCATTCACAAGCGAACAAAACACCTGAGTATAGCAGAAGGAAATATACAAATAGAATACGCATCAATAAACAATCATTTTTTTAGTGCGTTGATATTCATCGCAATCAATGGTGTAATAGTAAACTCCTGGTTTTAAATTATAAGCAGATGCATTAAAAATATAATCGTAATTCCCTTCGTTAAATTGTTCATAGTGGTAAAGTGATGCAACTTTATTTCCAAGCACATCATACACAAACAGATTTACTTTTGCAGATTTTTTTAGATTAAATTTTATCCAAGTCGTTTGAGAAAAAGGATTCGGTTCGTTTTGTTGCAGATCAACAGGTGAGAACGCATTTAAATTAGATTCATCAATACTTAAAGTAGTTCCATCAATTAAAGCTGTCCAAACACTTAACGTTCCGGCTCCGTAGGCCATCCAGATGGGGCGAACCATATTATTGACAGCAGATATGCCAATATAATCCCCAAAGAAGATTGAAGGGCTAGGCGTAAAACTTGTTTGATTTATTTTATAATTCTTGAATGTTGTTCCTCCATCAACAGATCGAGCTAAATACACATCTGTTAATTGGGATGACGTAGCAAAATTTCTTCTATCATAAAAAACACAATAAATATTACCATTAGATTGATCAACATCCATCCATGATAAAAATTGCTGTTTGCCTGCAACATCATCATTAACCCTTACAGGTGAAGACCAAGTTGTTCCACCATCGGTTGATTTGATTAACCATACATCTGTATCTAAAGAGCCATTGTGTTGATCGGTCCAATTGATATAAATCGTTCCATTATTCGGACCTCCTGATAAATCGCACATAGCTTGTGGTAAACCATTACAGCGTTGTAATCCTGCTATGTTGTAATCCCAACCACCGGGCATGGAAGTAATCACTGTTTCATGAGGCAACCATGTCAAACCATCATCTAAACTTTTATTAAAAACCAAACCGTTAGGACCCGTCCATATTACATAAATTTCACCGGCAGGGCCTACCATGGGAATCGCACCTTCCATTGTACTATCACTATCCACACAATTTCCAGCTTCCTTACTAATTCGCAATGGAATGGTCCATGTAGCACCTGCATCAACAGATTTTGAAAAAAGTATGACCGAGCTATCCAAAGGATTGGTAGTTCCATAAGAATCAAATTGTGTCCAAGTCACATAAATTTCATTGGTATTTTTATTGACAACAATTCCTTCTTTGTCTTGCACTTTTGTTCCATTATGCCCTGTGTATGTTCCAGGAGTGGACCAAGTAATACCGCCATCTATGGACTTTTGAAAGACAATCCTATCTACCCATGTTCCAGCCGAAGGGGGATTTGACAAATGAGAATAAAAAAAATTTCCAGTAGTATCTGTAAAAACAATGGGATCTCCCCACACGCCATTTACTGTATCGGTTATGATGGATGACGACCATGTTAATCCACCATTATTGGAATGGAACACATTATTTATATTTGCTCCGGCAACCACTTGATTCGTATTTTTAGGATTGATCCGAATAGTTACTTCTTCCGGGCTATTGGTATTACTGATCATCACATTGGTATACTGTGCTGATGCATAAAACACAGTTAAAAGAGAAATCGTCAGGTAAGAAAAAATATACTTTTTCATTTGGGAATATTTACAATACGTATTCTAAAAAATCACGATTCAAATTCGTAACATTCTTCAAGGCGCTGCTCGCAATGAAACTATTCAAACTTAAATAACAAAAGGAGTATGCTTCAAAAACTGTACACTTTTTTCAATTTCGGTGAACATAATTTTATCTGCTTCCACAAACGGAACATGTTTACGATAATCGGAAACAAGGTTCTCAATGATTGCAGATGATTTTAATGGTCTTCTGAATTCCAATGCCTGCGAACCATTCAACAATTCAATTGCAAGAATGCGTTGCAAATTTTCCACAACTTTATAACATTTAGTAGCAGCATTCGAGCCCATAGAAACATGATCTTCTTGTCCGTTCGAGCTGACAATAGAATCCACAGATGCAGGTGAACACAATTGCTTGTTCTGACTAACGATACTTGCTGCCGTATATTGTGGAATCATTAAACCGGAGTTCAATCCGGGTGTTGCAACTAGAAAAGAAGGTAATCCGCGCAATCCAGCAATCAGCTGATACGTCCGTCTTTCGGAAATACTTCCCAGTTCGGCTAACGCGATTGCTAAAAAATCCAAAGCCAAGGCAAGAGGCTGTCCGTGAAAATTTCCACCGGAAAGTATTTCATCTTCTTCGGGAAAAACAGTAGGGTTATCGGTAACAGAATTTATCTCCGTAAGAAAAACATGCTCTACATATGCAATTGCATCTTTGGATGCGCCATGTACCTGCGGAATGCAACGAAATGAATACGGATCCTGAACATGTGTTTTATTTCTTTTAATAATTTCACTTCCTTCCAACAACTTACGCATATTTTCAGCTGTTTGTATTTGTCCTTTGTGCGGACGGATACTGTGAAGATGTGGCTTGAAAGGATCCAAACGACCATCAAATCCTTCTAATGAAACTGCACCAATAATATCAGCAGCAATCGTTAATCTTTTCGTTTGTAACAAACACCAAACACCATACGCACTCATAAATTGAGTACCATTCAACAAAGCTAATCCTTCTTTCGACCTTAATTTAATCGCTTCAAAATTAAATTGTTTCAAAACATCTGCAGCCGGTTGTTTCTTTCCTTTATAAAAAACTTCACCCAACCCCAACAATGGCAAACACATATGCGCTAATGGTGAAAGATCTCCGGAAGCACCTAATGAACCTTGTTGATAAACAACAGGTAAAATATCATTATTAAAAAAATCAATCAAACGTTCTACAGTTACTAATTGCACGCCCGATTTACCATACGACAACGCTTGAATTTTAAGAAGTAACATCAGCTTCACAACAACCGCAGGAACTTCATCACCCGTTCCGCAGGCATGCGACATCACTAAATTTTGTTGCAATTTTTCAAGATCAGAATCCGGAATCACTACATCGCATAATGATCCGAAACCAGTATTGATACCATAAATCGGACCTTGGTGTGTTGCCATTTTTTTATCTAAATATTCACGACAACGAGTAATATTATTTTTTGCATCTTCTGACAAAACAAGTTTTTTGTTTGAAGAAAAGATCTCAGCAATTGTATTGAAATCTAATATGGAAGTAGTTATGTTATGCATAATGGATTTATGTTGTACCGTCATTGTAAAGAACGAATCAATCCTTCGTATCGACGAAGATGATTAGCAAGAAATTGATTCGTTGCTAGCAATGACGTCATTCAATTATTTTAGTTTATTAATTATATTTTCAATGCTCAACTTCTCTTGCTCCCCGCTCTCCATATTTTTCAAGGTCAATTGACCGCTTTGCATTTCATCGCCGCCAACAATTACTACGAATGGAATTTTTTTGTCATCCGCATAGCTCATTTGTTTTTTCATTTTAGCTGAAGCGTCGGGGTAAACCTCAGCGTTGATTCCTACTTTGCGAGCATCTGCTAATAATGGCAAACAAAACTCCTGTTCATTTTCTCCGAATGTTACAAATAACAATTGTGTTGATGAAGAAACGGATTCAGGATATAAATTCAATTCGTTCAATACATCATAAATTCTATCGGCACCAAATGAAATACCTACTCCACTCATATTTGG
Organism: Bacteroidota bacterium; assembly: GCA_947449315.1. GTDB lineage: Bacteria > Bacteroidota > Bacteroidia > 2-12-FULL-35-15 > 2-12-FULL-35-15 > 2-12-FULL-35-15. Next base: position 150,061 of record CANFRC010000002.1, on the reverse strand, counting down.
CAATCCAAATATTCCTGTTAAATCATCGTAACGTCCACCCCCACAAATGCTACTTGTTAATGTTCCAACATTTGCTTTTACTTCGAAAATTGCTCCAGTATAGTAATTCAAACCACGAGCAAGAGTTATATCCAATTCCGTAGTTGCAGAATTTAATTTAAGCTTGTCAACTGTTTTAAAAATATATTCAACTTCTTCAATTCCTTTCATTCCAATTTCAGAACTTGCTAAAAGTGTTTTTAAGAAATTGACCTTTTCTAATGTTGTTCCTTTAAATTGAATTAATGGCTGAAGCTTTTCAATTGCCTTCTCACTAACACCATTCTCAATCAATTCTTTATTTACACCATCCGCACCAATCTTATCCAATTTATCTATTGCAACCGTGATCGTAACTATTTTTTCTTTTTCTCCAATCACTTCAGCTATTCCACTTAATATTTTACGGTTATTTATTTTTATGAGGACAGGAACTTTTAGTGTTGTGAATACATCATCAATCATTTGTGTCAATTCCACTTCGTTGATCAAGGAATTACTTCCAATCACATCGGCATCACACTGATAGAATTCACGGTAACGGCCTTTTTGCGGACGATCTGCTCTCCAAACTGGTTGTATCTGATACCGCTTAAATGGAAAAGTAATTTCATGCTGATGCTGAACAACATAACGTGCAAAAGGAACGGTAAGGTCGTATTTAAGGGCTTTTTCGGAAATCTTATTGACTAATTGCTTTGAATCTAGACTAACATCAACACCTTCTTTAAAATCACCACTATTCAAAATTTTAAAGATCAGCTTATCACCTTCATCACCATATTTTCCCATCAATGTGGAAAGGTTTTCCATAGCTGGTGTTTCAATCGGCAAATAGCCATATCGTTGAAACACTTTTTTGATCGTATCAAATATATAATTCCGTCTCACCATTTCCTGTGGTGAAAAATCGCGGGTACCTTTTGGTATGCTTGGTTTTTGTGCCATATCTTTCCTGAACCTCTATTTCCTTAAATTTTCAGTACGAATATCGTGATTTTTCCCTAAATAACCAGCTTACCATTCATCATAATATATTCGGCATTAATAACATTTTTTTAGGCCTTCGCCTTTTACAGATAAGGTATTTCATTAATATTTATAGATTTGCATCATCTAAACTTATAACCTATGAAAAAAATACTCCTATCAATTGTCATTTTCGCATCCATTTCTTTTAAAAGCAACGCTGATGAAGGTATGTGGCTTCCAATGCTTCTAAAAAACAACTATGATCAAATGGTAAAAGATGGTCTAAAACTTACTGCGGACCAACTTTACGACATTAACCATGCAAGTTTAAAAGATGCTATTGTTTGGTTCAACGGAGGTTGTACTTCTGAAATAATTTCTGAGCAAGGTTTATTATTAACCAACCACCATTGCGGTTATGATGCGATTGCAACCCACAGCACTACTTCAGATAATATTCTTGACAACGGTTTCTGGGCAAAATCATTTGCTGAAGAAAAAGTAAATAACAACATGTGGGCTTCTGTTCTTGTACGTATGGATGATGTTTCTGACAGAGTGAATAAAGAACTTGCTGGAGTAGCAGCTAAAGACCTGGATGCTAAAAAAGCAGAAGTATTCAAAGCAATAGAAAAAGAAGCTACAAAAGACACCCATTATGAAGCAATGGTTCGCTCTTTTTTCAAAGACAATGCGTTCTATTTATTTATCTTCGAAAAATTCACCGACATCCGTTTAGTAGCTGCGCCTCCTCAGTCGGTAGGTAAATTCGGTGGCGATACAGACAACTGGATGTGGCCTCGCCACAACGCCGATTTTTCGATGTTCCGCATCTATGCAAATAAAAATAACGAGCCTGCTCCTTATTCGGCAGACAATATCCCCTACAAACCAAAACAATTTTTAAATGTTTCTATCAAAGGAGTGAACGATGGAGATTACACAATGATCTACGGTTTCCCTGGCAGAACAAACCGCTACGAAAACTCATTCGGAATTAAATTAGCGATTGACAGAGTGAATCCTGCAATTGTTGCTCTTCGTGATGTTCGTCTTTCCATGTGGAAAGAGCAAATGGATAAAAGTGACAGCGTTCGTTTGTTATTGTCATCTAAATATGCTCAAATTGCAAACTACTGGAAATATTATATCGGTCAGACGGAGCAATTGAAACATTTAAAAGTTGTAGACGAAAAAGAGGCCCTGGAAAAACAATTTACTGATTGGGCGAAAGACAAACCTCTCTATTCATCTATTCTTCCTACCTACCAAAAAGCATACGAAGATTACAACAAGTATGCTTTACATCAAACTTATATGCGTGAAGGCATTTCAGGATCATCCTTAATTGGTGATGCCATGAAATTTATCGGACTTGAAAAAGCGTTGAGCGCAAATCCGCAAAAGCCCGAAGATGTTAAAAAGGCGGTGGATATATTAAAAAAAGATGGAGAAGATTTTTATAAATCTTTCAATGTGATCTCTGAAGAAAAAATACTAGCTCAATTAACACAAATGTTCTTCGAAAACATTCCTTTAGATCAACAACCGGAATTTCTTGCAAAGATGATGAAGAAATACAAAGGGAAAACGACCAAAGAAACATTCGAAAAGTTGGCGGCTTCTATTTTCAAAAAAAGTTTTTTAGTGAGTAAAACAAATGCATTTGCATTTCTAGACAAACCTGATTTGAAAAAACTTCAGAAAGATCCTGCATTTGAGTATGCAAAAGCTTTTTACACGAACTATTCAGATAAGATCAAACCACATATTGATAGTTTCAACGCAATCAATAACACACAAGGTGTTTTATATGTTAAAGCATTGATGGAAATGCAGCCAACAAAAAACTTTTACCCTGATGCAAACGGCACTTTGCGATTATCATACGGAAACGTTAAATCATACAAACCAAAAGATGGTGTTGATTACAAATATTACACAACACTTGCTGGTGTTATGGAAAAAGAAAATCCAAAAGATTTCGAGTTCACTGTTCCTGCAAAATTAAAAGACCTTTTCAATAAAAAAGATTTCGGACAGTATGCCGATGCTAACGGCGAAATGCATACCGACTTTATCAGCAACAACGATATTACCGGTGGAAATTCAGGTAGCCCGGTCATGAATGCGAATGGTGAATTAGTTGGATTGGCATTCGATGGCAACTGGGAAGCAATGAGTGGTGATATATTTTTTGATAGTAAATACAAACGGACTATCAGTGTTGATATCCGTTATGTTTTATTCCTTATCGACAAATTCGGAGGAGCTCAGAATTTAATTAATGAAATGAAAATCATTAAGTAATTTTCAAAATAAATAAATACGGCATAAACAAAAAGCCTTGTTCTTATAACAGAACAAGGCTTTTTTGATTTAAATAAGGATCTATTAAACCGTCAGTTTCTTATATCTTACACGTTTCGGTTCCACATTCCCAAGACGTTTCTTTTTATTCTCTTCATATTCTGAATAACCACCTTCAAAATAATAAACAGTTGAATCTCCCTCGAATGCAAGGATATGCGTACAAACCCTATCCAAGAACCATCTATCATGGGAAATAATTACAGCGCATCCTGCATAATTTTCCAACCCTTCTTCCAAGGCGCGAAGTGTGTTCACATCCAAATCATTGGTAGGCTCATCGAGCAGTAAAACATTCGCTTCTTTCTTTAAGGTTAATGCTAAATGCAATCGATTACGTTCACCACCGGAAAGGATTCCTGTTTTTTTACCTTGATCAGAACCATTAAAATTAAATTTAGAAACATAGGCTCTGGAATTTAACGTTTGACCACCGATCACAATATTTTCGCTTCCACCTGTCAACACTTCATAAATTGTTTTCTCCGGGTCAATCTCTGTGTGGGATTGATCAACATAAGCGATCTTCACGGTGGAGCCCACTTTAAATTCACCATGATCCGGTTTTTCTTCTCCCATGATCATACGGAACAAGGTGGTTTTACCCGCACCATTGGGTCCGATAATTCCAACAATTCCTGCAGGAGGTAATTTAAAATTTAAATGCTCATACAATAATTTATCTCCAAATGCTTTTGAAACATCTATCGCTTCAATCACTTCGTTTCCTAAACGCGGACCATTCGGAATGAATAATTCCAATTTTTCTTCGGATGTTTTTGCATCAACACCCAACATTTTTTCATAATTTTCTAAACGGGCTTTCGATTTCGTTTGACGGCCTTTGGCTCCTTGACGCACCCAATCCAACTCGCGCATCAATGTTTTCTGACGTTTACTTTCTGTTTTTTCTTCTTGTGCTAAACGTTTTTGTTTTTGATCCAACCATTCAGAATAATTTCCTTTCCAAGGTATACCTTCACCTCTGTCCAACTCCAAGATCCAACCTGCTACATTATCTAAGAAATAACGATCATGGGTAACAGCAATAACTGTCCCTTTGTAATTTTTTAAATGTTGCTCTAACCAATCCACCGATTCAGCATCCAAGTGATTGGTTGGCTCATCTAATAATAAGATCTCAGGCTCTTGAATCAACAAACGACACAACGCCACACGTCTGCGTTCACCACCAGAAAGATTTTTAACACTTGCATTACTTTCAGGACATCGCAACGCCTCCATGGCTTGCTCCAAACGATTATCTAAATTCCAAAGATCATACTGATCGATCAAATCCTGCAATCTCGCCTGACGATTGATCAGCTTATCCATATCCTCCGCACTCATTTCTTCTGCAAACTTATTGTTTACTTCTTCGTATTCATTTAAAATGTTAACATGTTCCTGAGCACCTTCGCGAACTATTTCAATTACGGTTTTTGAATCATCCAAATGCGGTTCTTGCTCCAACATGCCAATCTTATAACCTGGAGAAAAATGAATCTCTCCCTGATAGTTTTTTTCAACACCAGCAATGATCTTTAACAAAGTAGATTTACCTGAACCGTTTAATCCTAGGATACCAATCTTAGCACCATAATAAAATGATAAATAAATATCTTTTAATATAGTTTTACCTGCAGGTAACGTGCGACTCACGTTCACCATCGAAAAAATAATTTGTCTGCCTTCTGACATTTCTTTGAATTAAAAAATTAATACTTGATTGGAAAAATATTGGAGCGCAAATATCGTAAATTATTGGGAGAATATGAACCTTAATTTTTAGGTAAATGAAGCGGGTGCTTTTCATTGTATTTAAGTAGATGAAAGAAAGCAGAATTGACTATTCCCTCTTAAGCGGCAGCAGATTCTATTTGACTTTTAATGTGCAGCAATAGTATTTCAAATTAGAAATAAGGACTATTTTTAAGGAATATAGATTTGATTTAGATTATTTTTCAATGAAAAAATTAAACACGAAAACTTAAGACGCGAACTACCTTTTTAAACCAATTAAAATTTTAATCTCATTTGTTTTAATGAATTATAAAGTGTTTTTATATCTTATTAAAACCTTGTTTTTCCACTAATTTTGCTGACGAAGTCTTATTTTTACTTTTTTTATGTTTTGTTTATTGAATGAGATAGATTCATATTCACGCTGTAGAATTAATTATTCGTCTATCCATTACTATTAAGTAAGTTAAAAACGTGACGAAGTGAAGGATTGTTTGCATGAAATGGATAGAAAAGAAAAATAAAAAGATAGCGCTAAAACTATAATTCACCCTAAAAAAATTAGTAAAATTGGCATTTGAATCGTAAATTTCGTAACTAAATACAAAAAAAATGAGAAAAAAATTATACATCTTTTATCTATTGATCATTTTGTCAATGAACAGCATTGCCCAAAGCAAAATGAATTTTGCTTTGGCAAAAAAAAGTCAATCACCAGGTAGCCTAGAGCTGATCGATGTTTTTGTAAAAGGAGATATTTCTACCATAAAACTTTTAACAGCGAATATAAATGGTGTGTTTAAATATTCTGCCGGAGATATTGCTGCTATTCGGATTCCTACATCAAATATTACAACATTTATTAGTAATAAAAACATTCTGCGTATTGAAGCCTACCCACCACATTTTCAATTGATGAATGACACAATGCTTCTCAACAATAACGTAATTCCTGTTCAATCTGGGCAAAGTCCATTAACGCAAGCATATAATGGGGAGGGAATCATAATGGGGATCATTGATTCTGGGATCGATTTTACGCATCCCGACCTGCAAGACAGCATTGGTAATACAAGGGTCAAGTTTTTATGGGATCAGACACAACCAATTGCTACAAATACACCTTCCTATGGGTATGGACAAGAATGGAACAATACTGAAATTGACGGAGGTCTTGCAGCTGCACATACAGATATTACCTTTAACGGCCATGGCACACATGTATCTGGCATAGCTGCGGGCAATGGATTAGCGAACGGAACGTACAAAGGTGTTGCTCCTAAATCTGATATCGTATTTGTTGCACTTGATTTTGCCAGCACCAACGCAACATTGATAACAGATGCAGTCAATTACATTTATAGTAAAGCGAATCTGTTAGGTAAACCATGTGTTATTAATGCAAGTCTAGGTGATTACTTGGGCTCTCATGATGGACAAGATTTGCAAGCACAACTGATAAGTAATATGATAAATGCTCAAAGCACAGGAACGGCCTTTGTAGCAGCAGCGGGAAATGCAGGCGATGTGCCCATTCACCTTGGATACAATGTAACAACCGATACCAACTTTACTTTCTTTTCTTTATCTGGTGGAAGTATTGATTTTGTTATGTGGGCTGACACTAACGATTTAAAGAATGTTCAATTTTCTGTCGGAGCAGATGAGATCAGTCCTTATTCTTTTAGAGGAAGGTTGCCATTTTCTGACATTTCAACACATTTGGGAATAATTCAAAGTGACACGTTATACAATGCTGGAAATAGAATTGGAATTATACAAAGTTATGGTGATTTGATTGGAGGCACCTATTCGATGGAATATAATATTATTCCAGATTCCACTGCTTATAATTGGCGTTTAATCACAACCGGAGCGGGGAAATTCGACCTTTGGAATTTTGATCTTGTCAATTCAGGACTTCCTTCTAGTTCATTGATGTCCGATAGTGCTTATTACAAATTTCCAGATTTAAACCAAACCATTGTGTCAAGCTTTCAATGTCTTGATAACGTAATAACCGTAGGGAATTACACCAACAGGATGAGCATGTTGAATTACAATTCCGTTTTATTTGTTGACCCAACCAGAACTCCCGGAAAACGTCATCCAAATTCTAGTGCAGGACCAACCCGAGATGGAAGAATAAAACCTGATATTGCAGCTCCCGGAGATTTTGTTATGTCGTGTTCCTTATTATCCAATTTACCACTTGATGCTGAAACATACCCTGATTATTATGATCCAGGAGGATATCATACACTAGGTGGTGGAACCTCTGCTGCAAGTCCAGGAGTAGCAGGAATAGCAGCCCTTTATCTTCAAAAGAACCCTACAGCATCTGCAACAATAGTGAAACAGGCCATTACCAGCTGTACCACACTTGATGCTTTTACAGGAACGGTTCCAAATAATTTTTATGGATACGGAAAAGCAAATGCATTTACTGCATTAATAGGATGTGATATCACTCCAGTAGCAGATCCGACAAATCAATATTCCCTTTTAATCTATCCCAACCCTTCTTTGCAAGGAACAATCATTTCTATAAACATTTCGGGGATCCAACCCAAAAAAAATGTTGAATTGAAAATATATAACGATATGGGCCAAGAGATAAAATACAAATCTATATCTGACACTAAAATACAATTAGATGGACTTCCATCAGGGATTTACTTTTTCAAATTATTGGTAAATGGAACGACCGTCACTACCGAAAAAATGATAGTTTTGTAGTATAATATAAGTTATGCAACAAAAAATTAAAATTTTAGGGATCTTATCAATTGGAATTGGATTCCTATCAGCAGCGCTTATTTTTTTCGGCATGAAGGGTTTATTTTTATCTCTTCCTGTTGGATTTTTAGGAATGGTTTGTTCCTGTATTTATATTTTTCTTGATTCGAAACACAGCATCAATAAAAATAAATTTACGGCCGGTGTTATAGGAGTTATTTTAAACTCCATTCCTATTCTATTGATCATGGTGCTTGTATTTTTAAACAAAGGCAAACACTGATACAATCATTTTTAATGCAACAGAATTCTCCGAATACCATTAGCAATTATTTATCACTGGTAAAATTCAGTCATACAATTTTCGCATTGCCATTTGCCATCATCGGCTATTTTTTAGCAATCACTTTTACAGAAGCCAAATTCGATCTCCAACTTTTTGCCTTTGTAATACTGTGTATGATATTTGCCAGAAGTGCGGCAATGGGATTCAATCGCTATATCGACAGAAAGATTGATGAACAAAATGCAAGAACAGCTGTGCGAGAAATTCCTGCAGGAATTGTTAGGCCTACAGCTGCATTAATTTTCGTGATTACTAATTGTATCTTATTTATTACGACCACCTACTTCATCAATCCGCTTTGTTTTTATTTATCACCGGTAGCATTAATAGTTGTTTTAGGATATAGCCTAACAAAAAGATTTACCGCATTGTGTCATCTGATTTTAGGACTGGGATTATCACTTGCTCCAATTGGTGCATACCTTGCCGTAACAGGTGAATTCAACTGGCTGCCGTTGTTCTTTTCATTTGCTGTTTTATTTTGGGTAAGCGGCTTTGATATTATTTATGCGTTGCAAGATGAAGAATTTGACCGGTCAAAAAACTTAAAATCGATTCCTGTTTGGTTAGGAAAAAAAGGCGCTTTGATGTTATCAAATATTCTCCACGTTATCAGTGGACTTTTTATTATTTATGCAGGCGTATATGCTAAATTTGAAGTATGGTATTGGATAGGCACGAGCTTCTATTGCCTATTGCTGTTTTACCAACACACATTAGTAAAACCAAATGATTTAAGTAAAGTTAATATTGCTTTTTTTACTACGAATGGAATTGCAAGTGTTGTCTTTGCAGTATTTGTTTTGCTCGACCTTTACTTTTAGAAATAGTTCGGAGGATATTAAACGATCCTCTTCAACAATCTTAAACGGTGAGAATAATCTTTTTTATCGTTATTAAAAATACCCTGGTGATCAAAACCATCAATACGAACTTTACCTGAGGCGTGAATAATTTTATTGCTGTCCATCACAATTCCTACATGAACAATTTTACCTTCATCATTATCAAAGAATGCTAGATCTCCTGCTTCAGCTTCTTCTACAAAACTTAATGTTTCACCTTGCTCTGCTTGCTGATAGGCATCGCGTTTAATTTTGATTCCATTTAATTTATATACCATTTGAGTAAATCCAGAGCAGTCGATACCAAATGGAGTTTTTCCACCCCATAAATAGGGAGAATGCAAATACAACATGGCAGTTTCAACCAATCCTCCTTTTGTAAAAGGAAGATGACCATTTATGTATGCACTATCATAACCAAAGGTAGAATTTTCAACCGCACATTCTCCGTCATCGAAGTTAGGAAGCGTACTTCCAATCACAATAGGAAATAATTGTCCTGTTTTTTTATCTGAGATAATTTGTATCAATTCATTTACACAAAAAAAATCACCGGTATTTAATAGATCAAATGAATGTTGTTGAATTGGGAGAAATTGTTTTTTATCAATCCAGCATTCATACTCATCGTAAGTGATCTTGATCCTGCACCAGCTGCCTTGTGTTTCTAAAATTTGAAAATGGTCTCCAAACAAAAGTTGAGTGACCATCTCACTTCTGTCAGAAGGCTCTTTTCTACAAGGCACTATGCATAAATTACAAATTCCGAACATATTTGTGTATTAATTGTCAAATACTGGAATTTAGAACATCCAATATTTGACAAGTTGTACTCTTATATCGCTTCAACAACAACTGCTGATGCTCCACCGCCACCATTACAAATTCCGGCTGCACCATATTTAGCTTTATTTTGTTTCAAAACATGGATCAATGTAACAACGACCCTTGCACCAGAGCAACCAAGAGGATGCCCCAATGAAACAGCTCCTCCATTCACATTTACTTTCGATGCATCCAATTTCATTTTTTGCATGTTCACTAATCCAACAACAGAAAACGCTTCGTTCAATTCGAAATAATTAATATCACCTAATGTCAAACCTGCTTTTGATACCGCCAAAGGAACAGCTAAAGACGGAGCTGTAGTGAACCATTCAGGAGCATGCGCTGCATCTGCATATCCTCGAAGGATTGCAATAGGTTTCAATCCCAATTTTTCAGCTTTTTCTTTACTCATCAATACTAAAGCTGCTGCACCATCATTCATTGTTGAAGAATTGGCTGCAGTTGCTGTTCCATCTTTTGAAAAAGCCCCTTTTAATTCAGGTATCTTATCAAAACGAACATTTTTATATTCTTCATCTTCTTTGAAAATAATAGGATCGCCTTTTCTTTGAGGAATTTCTACTGGAACGATCTCATCATTAAATTTACCGGCAGCCCAAGCATTCTTAGAACGCGTATATGATTCAATAGCAAAAGCATCTTGATCTTCGCGAGATATATTACATTCTTTCGCACAAAGGTCTGCTGCGTTTCCCATGGCATAATTATTATAAACATCTGTCAAACCATCTTTTGCTAAACCATCTATCATACTTACATTTCCATATTTATTTCCCCAACGCATGTTTTCAGAATAAAATGGAACCTGACTCATGTTTTCCATTCCACCAGCAACAACAACATCCGCATCACCGCAGAGAATGCTTTGTGCACCAATCATGATAGCTTTCATACCGGAAGCACATACTTTATTTACAGTGGTACAAGCAACCGTATTTGGTAATCCTGCAAAAATAGCCGCCTGACGAGCAGGCGCTTGTCCTAAATTAGCTTGTAAAACACTCCCCATATATACTTCCTGAACTTCTTTCGGATCTAGTCCTGCTTTTGCTAAAGCCCCTTTTATTGCTATCGCCCCTAATTTTGTTGCAGGAACACTTGCTAATGAACCACCAAAACTTCCTAATGGTGTTCGTACTGCGGATATAATGTATACTTCTTTCATAATAATTTGTTGTGATTTTGAAATTTATAAATAACCCGACAAATTTAAGCATTATTCGTGCTTTTTACAAATGAAAGGGATAGTGAGCAGAACATGCTTGTTAAGGGTATTTATGCTGCTAAAATAAGAGCCCTAATAAACAATCTCTTCAAAAGCATCTTCCACGCTACCAACAATCAGATATCCGAAATTGTGAATAAACATGTGTACAAACAACTTCAAAAGCCTCTTTTAAACTATTTAATTATTGGTTATTTTCGTGTATGAAAAAATTCATCTCTTTCATTCGCCATAGCCATCCTGAAATATACAAGGGCATCCTTCTACTTTTTGCTATTGTACTTATTGTTTACATCTTTCCGAAGCAAGGAAAATTCAAATACGAATTTCAAAGCCTAAAAGGAAAACCATGGTTTCATGAAGACCTTGTTGCCCCTTTTGATTTTGCAATAAAAAAAACATCCGAAGAACTGAAAAAAGAAAAAACGGAAGCCATTCTAAATTTCAAACCTTACTTTAAATATAATAACAGAATTGCAATTGAAAAGAAATCTCAATTCGCCAATGAGTTCGAAGCGAAGTGGGATCCTAAAAAGAGTAGAGCAGAAAAAGAAAAAACGTTTTCTCTTGCCAACAAAATTATTGATACTATTTACAAAAAAGGAATTATTGAATCTTGCCCTCAAATTGAGAACAAGCCTTCCGATTTTTCAATGTATGTTTTGAATAACAATGTAGCCGAGGATCATGAGCTGAAAGACTTCTTCACCATAACAACAGTATTTCAATATGTTCAACAACAAATTACTGATAAAAACAAGCTAGTTGATTCTAAATTTATTTTACCCTTACTCGAAAACAGCATTGCTCACACCATTTTTTACGACAACACAACCTCTGAAAAATTATTAAAACAGGCGTTAGAAGACATTTCACCGTCTCGCGACATCATTTTAAAAGAACAAAGTATCATCTCGAAAGGTGAACTAATCGATGCAAAAAAATTCCAGATTCTCGAATCTTTAAAATCGGAATACGAAGGTCAATCAAGTAGTTCCGGGGACTATTTATTTATTATACTTGGACAATTATTGATTATATCGCTTTGCTTGTCAATATTGATAGTATTTCTAGCCTTTTTCCGAAAAGAGATCTTTTTAGATAATGCAAAGATTACTTTCATTTTAATATTGATCATACTCCAAGTGTTAATGGCCAGAATGGCTGTTGACTCGCCTTCGTTCAGCATTTACATATTGCCTTTCTGCATATTACCTATCATCACACGGGCATTTTATGATACACGCGTAGCATTATTTGTGCACTTAGTAACAGTGCTTATCATTTCTTTCATGGCACCCAACCGATTCGAGTTTGCATTCATTCAATTGCTTGGTGGCATGGTTGCTATTTTCAGCATCGTAAACATGCGCAACCGTTCTCAAATATTTATTTCATCTGCAATTATATTCTTAACCTATAGTGCGGCATATGTTGGAATGACAATCATTCAGGAAGGTGGAAGCGATGTTCTTACCTGGCAAGATTTTGCATGGTTCGGAATAAGTGCTTTACTCACTCTATTTTCGTATCCTTTCATTTTTGTTTTCGAAAAACTATTTGGATTTATTTCTGATGTATCACTATTAGAACTTTCCGATACAAACGGAAAACTGTTGCGTGAATTAGCATCTCGCGCACCGGGTACATTTCAACATTCATTACAAGTAGCAAACCTTGCGGAAGAAGCTATCTACAATATTGGTGGAAATGCACTATTGGTAAGAACAGGGGCATTATACCACGATATTGGAAAAATGGAAATGCCGATGTATTTTATAGAAAATCAGGCAAACGGAATGAATCCGCATGATGAAATGAGTTTTGATGAAAGTGCTGCAATGATCATCAGTCATGTAATTAAAGGAATAGAAATCGCTAAGAAAAACAATCTTCCGGAGCAGATCATTGATTTTATTCGCACACACCACGGAACAACCATCACCGCTTATTTCTTCCGTTCCTTCCAAAATGCATTCCCGGAACAACAAATTGACGAATCGAAATTTCATTACCCTGGACCAATACCTTTCTCAAAGGAAACTGCTGTATTAATGATGGCAGACTCAGTGGAAGCTGCTTCACGTAGTTTAAAGAAATACGATGCAGAAAGTATCGACAATTTAGTTGAGAAGATCATCACAACACAAATTGAACAAAACCAATTTATGAATTCTGACATCACATTTAAAGACATCAATACCTTGAAAAAAATCTTCAAGAAAAAATTAATGAATGTGTATCATGTAAGAGTGGAATACCCAAGATAAACTATCGCTCAATTTTTAATAAGGTCGCACTAACAACCTGCTGATCCTCCGTTTGGATCCTTACCAAATAAGATCCTTCCTTAATATCGGAAGTATTAACTTTTATTTGTTGCTCTCCTTCGGTATAATTTTGTGAGGCGATTATTTTTACAAGTTTACCTTGAACATCAAACAAACCAATTTGTAAATATTGTTTTTTTATTACATGAAAAGTCATTGTTGCATTTTCTGATGTTGGATTCGGAAACACATTTAACTGCATGACATTCATATTTTCATTTTCAGAAATATCAGTAAATACTGCCATGGCTGTCTTATTGATAAAAATTTCTGTATTCCCCGTTCTCAAGTCGCACCAATTATTGTATACAAAATTATCGTCCAGGCAAACACCAATAAAATCATTTCCTTTTTGAATATTAATAAATGGTGAAGGGGTTGAATTCATATTGTGATTGGTCTTAAAAGAAACACCTCCATCTGTTGAAACGGTTGTGAACACTTCAAAGGGAGAAGAAGAAGTACCTCCTGTGTTTCTTCTGTCGCGCCAAGAAACAGCATATTTTCCGGTAGCAGAAAATCCTGCCCAACACATATCTTGCCCTACCCCATTTGAAATTGCATCATCATTTACACGCACAGGAGTGCTTGTCCATGTTACTCCTCCATTTGTTGAATGCACGCTTAAAATATCAGGGTCTCCATTCCGCTGATCTGTAAATGTGAACACAATATTTCCTGCAAGAACAGGATTTGCACTCAACACATAACTGCCTTGATAAAGAGTATCTGTAATTCCAGAACCAACAACAGGATATCCAATAATTTTCGGAGTGAGTGTAACACCTCCATCTGTTGATTTCATGCAGATAATGCGAGGAAAAGGGCTCGATCCGGGATCATACGACATATAAGCGATATATAAACTTCCATCAGCACCAACTGTTGGAACGCCCATCGAGTTTGTGATCAGATTACTTGGTATGCTATCATCCACCATTGTCTGAGAACTCCATGTTGCACCATTATCAGCAGAATATTTCATCCACACATGATGGGGCAAAGCTCCTGTTTCAACACTTTTGGATACAACATATAATCTTCCGTTAAATGCACCGCCACTATTATCTATAGCAATCCAAGGCCTGTCAACAGGAAAATCAGGTGTTGCTATGGCACTGAACACTTTTACAGGAGTCTGCCAAGTTGCACCACCTGTCATTGATTTGGCAACCATCACATATCCAGAATCATTCGAAATAGCAGCATCAATAAATGAAAGAAAAGCATCGCCCGAATTATTGAATGCGATGGATACATCAGCAGACGTAAAATTTGTATGCAAATGAGGGATCGTTGTGGGAGCGCTCCAAGTTAATCCTGCATCCATTGAATAACTTGTTCCAGCAGCAAGTGTAAAGCCTGACAAACGCATCCAGGCGGCTATCAAATTGTTGGAATTTGTAGGATTTATTGCAATGTATGGTTCTGTATCCCACCCAGCAGTATTTGAAATATTAATATTGGTCTGAGCAACACCAAAAGTGGAAAATAAAATAGCAGAAATAAATAAAAGTTTTTTCATTTGTAATTGTTTTTATCAATTAAAGATATAAAAAATGACCGACAAAAAAACTAAAAAATAAATTGTTAACATCATTGATCTTTCATTTTTAACAATCGATTAAGAATGCCGTTAATGAATAACCAGTAAACGACAACAGTGATCGCGATAAAAAAAAAATTATGTGCTACCCTTAAAATTACCAATAAGAAAGAGGCAAAGGAGTGAATGTAGTTCTCTAAAAATAATAAACAAATTATTATTTTTTTGTTTATTAAATAAAAGTGGCTGAGAATAAAATGATGAATGTATTTTAAGGTGTACTTAACGAAACAGGCACTATTTTACCATTCATTATTTTATGCGCATTCAAAACAAAATCAGAAATATAGCTAGCCATTTCGGGTGCAGATACGGGGGCTTGGTATCCCGGGAATGCTTCATTTAACATCTCCGTTTGAACAGCACCCAATGCCAAACAATTAAAAGAAATATTTTTATCTTTAAACTCTTCAGCCAAACATTCTGTTAGGCATGCTAAAGCAGCCTTACTGGAACTATATGCCGACAATCCTGCAAATTTTGCGCTGCCTTGAAATCCGCCCATACTGCTAATATTAACAATATGCGATCTGCTGTTTTCATCCATCATAGGAAGTAACCGTTGAATAAGGCTCATCACGGAAAATACATTTACCTTGTAGACATATTCCTGATCGGCTAACGTAAGCTCTAAGAAAGGTTTATTGACAATTGCTCCTGCATTATTTACAAAAAAATGTATGGCTCCAGTATGTTTTTTTATTTCGGACACCATTTTTTTAATATCATCCTCCTTACTTATGTCGCAAACTAATGGAATTACATTTGAATGCACACATTCTTTTTTCAATTGTTCCAGCTTTTGAAGGTTTCTGGAAACAGCAAAAATAGTCGCCTGTGAATTTGCACTGAATTGTTTTACCAATTCATAACCAATACCTCTGCTTGCACCTGTTACAATAATATTCATTTTCAATTCGTTTTAGTAATATTCAAAGAAAAGCATTTTTTTGTTAACTTTACCTAAGACATTATGCGCAAATCATTTTTATATATCAGCTTTTTTCTGTGTAGTACTTTTTGCGCAACAGTTGTTGCACAAGATAGCACAATGATCCGCAAACATCCCCCTAAAAAAGATCTAAGCGATAAAATATTTTTTGGAGGGAATTTGGGACTTCAATTCGGTACGGTAACATTTGCCGATATTTCCCCTTTGGTAGGCTACCGATTTACCGATAAAATTTCTGCAGGCGTTGGTGTTACCTATCAATACTATCATTACAAAGACAGATACATTAATTTTGAAACGAATGTTTATGGGGGCCGAGTATTTGGAAGATACAATTTTACGGAAAGTTTTTTCGCTCATCTTGAATATGAATACTTGAATCTGGAAACATTTGACTTTCCAGGCAAACGAATAGATGTAGGAAGTTTATTGGGTGGTGTTGGCTACATGCAACATTTCGGGAGAAATTCTGGAATTATGGCAATGGTCTTGTATAATTTTACAGAGAGTGCTTATACGCCTTATAGTAACCCGATCTTCAGAGTTGGATTTGTGGTCGGTTTTTAGATCACTTAAAAACCGGCAAAGCACTTTGGTTCGGATCAGAAACAAAACTTTTGATTGCCATCACTCTCCATCGCTTAGCTGCTTCTGCATTTAAAATATCTAGAACAGGATACTCATCCTTTAAAACGACAGCATCATTCAGATCAATCTTACGTTCATCAATAAAATCTTTCTGTGGTTTTATTTCCCCTAAAGACGCATAAAATAAAATATTCCGTTGATCGGGATTGGGATCAGTCGTTAACGCCTTAACCTGAAAGCCTACCATTTTTAAGGTTTTATAAACAGAGCGCATCGACTTACCAATGTTTCCTTCAAAATAGCCTAAACTATTCACGAAAACAATCCCACCCGGATTCAACATGTTCTTAAATTCTCCCAACGACTCTTGGGTAAAAACATGGTTAGGTGGGTCTTCCCCTCGGAACATATCCAACACAATTACATCGTATTTTTTTGAACACGTTCTAATAAAATGCCGACCGTCATCTACTGTAATATTCACCTTCTGACTCAGATAAAAATAATTACGGGCAACATCAGCAATACGCTGGTCCAATTCACAAACATCAACAGCAAAACCTTTTTCAGAAAGTTTCTTTGCAATGCTGCCACCACCCAAACCAATTAGAAGTGCATTCGAAGTTTTAGGAAATGAATCTACATAATCGGAGATGCGATACACATACGTAAAATACTTTTCTTCATTTTGTGATTCATCTGCTAAGGAGTCAAACATGGTTTGTGAAATACGATTTACAAACAACCATCGACTATGGCCATCTACAATGGAATTTTTGTTGTAGTGAGGGTAATCCAAAACAATAATTTGCCCTAACAATCCTTCGGCACTGTAAACTAGTTTAACATTGGAAGCGAAACTAAAGGTAGATGTTGAAAAAGCCCAAGCACAGAGCAAAAAAAAACCTGTCGCTTTTCCAATTTGTTTTTGAGAGATGATGATGACACACGGAATAAAGCCTAAAATAATTCCAGTAATGATGGACGGCAATGTTAGCCCAAAATTCGGAATAATATAAAACCCAAATGCAAATGTTGCTCCTATCCCTCCTACTGTTGATATTGCATAAATTACTCCTGCCGACTGCCCTACTTGTTCAACATCGGTGGTAATGGCTCGGATTATTAATGGAGATACCATCCCCATCATAAATACCGGTGGAAATAATATACATGTTGCAGAAACGATGACGGAAGGTATTAAGCTATGCATACCCACCATCCATAAAATCATTTTGGAAGTGAACGGCATCATTATAGTAAATGTTGCGGCGGCCAAAAGGACGTAAAATAAAGACAAGGGATTCTTACTTTTATAGGACAAAACGCCTCCTATAAAATAACCAACAGCTAAACCTAACAAGGTAATTGCAAGAACAGAGGCCCAAACATACAAAGAAGAACCAAAATAAGGAGCTAACATTTTCGCGCCGAGTAATTCGGCAGCCATTACAGATGCACCTTCTAAGAAGGATAGAAGGAAATAAAAATTCTTATTTTTAAGCAGCTGCATATGATTTTTTTCAAAGCCTAAAGATAAGCAAGTATTTTAGTTTTAGAAATATTACTTCCAATTGACTTACTAAAACCTTTCAACTGAAAACACCTAACATATTTTTTCAATTCAGCTAGTTTCTATAAGAGACGGAAGTGTAAATTATTTGAATGGTTCCCTGAGCATAACCGTTTGAACTTGTATATTTTTCTTTATGTTTGGAAGGATGTTTTTTTAAAAGAAGAATCTTTGCAGGTGTCCATTTTTCAATTACCAATGCATCAAACGCCTTTCTTGTTCGTATATGTGATACATCCATTTTGTATTTGATCTTTCTATAATCAGTGAAAACAACAGTTGCATCACCCAAAACCTCGACAGGAGCAGCATCATTAAATTTCACATTGCCGAAATTATCAACAAAAACAATAAAGGTAACCGTATCGCATTCTCCATGCCTCATCTTAACACCTTTCGTATAAGCATTTCCCCTGAAGTATTCCGTATAATCAAAATTCTGAAAGCTGCCGAAAGGGTTAGGTGGTATTATTTTTATTCTATCCGATGTATTTACTGGGATGGAAGATTCAATCCATTTTGGATTTTCGAAATACGTATCTGATACATTTGATTTTGTATGATTATACACTACAAAACTGGCTTTAGCAGATATAGATGTTGAATCCTGCATCTTCGCTATTCTTATCGTTCCGCGGTGTTCAGAAGAATCGATCTGAGCAAATGAAAAACAAGCGCTTAACAGAAATAGGTATGTCAGATATAATTGTTTCAAAATAAATGATCGCTTTTATTTACAAATACCTGAAAGAACACAAAGAAAAAATTTGCACTCTTGCAGCAAACTTTTTTTTAAAAATTAAAATACGTTTTCAATTCATCTACAGTGGTAAATTTCTGATTGACTCTGTTCATCACAATATTGCATGTTCCTCCAGTACCTTTAATGTTTTCAAACTGCTCCGGTTTCAACCAGTATAAAACGCCATCTTCAACTGTCCAAAGCATATTGACGGATTGAGGATTGAAGGAAAAAGTGGCAATCGGATTTTTAGAAAAGGTAAACAATGCGTTTTTTTGTTTATCAACGAGATATACATCATAACATTTCAGGTTTCTGTCCTTATCCCCTTTTATAACAACGGAACATTTAACGCCTTGCGGATAAACAGAAGGATTATCACAATTAAAAACACCAAAACTGTTAATAGCAAACATTCGACTCACCTTTTCTTCTGTGCTCATATTTCTGAACTGGTCATCCATTTGTTTTTTCCAACGTGCTTCCAAATCCTGTTGTTGCTTTTTCACCATCGCCAACTTTGTTTGGTAATCAGCTTCAATACGTTTTTCTGAAGCAATCCGTTTATCAAGTGTTGTTTTATATTTTTCAAATTTATCCTGAAATGTTTTCAGTGCGGTTTCTAAATTTTTGCCTTCAAATACGGGGTAAACAATTAAGTCGTATTTTTTTGATAATTTTTTCAAGGTCAGATTGTAATTTTCTCCTTTTTTAGTTCCGTCCTTTATGATTGCTTCATCCCATGTGATGTCATACATTGATTTATTAAAACTCACATTCTCGTCACCTACTTCGAACAGCACCCCTTCATAAACGGCTAATTCAGGAAACTCTTTTGAATCCACATCTAAATTGAATGTGTATGTCCCTTTTTTCACCTGTTTCGGTTTTTTAGGTTCTGCGGTAGGTTTTGGCAAGGCCGCGATCTGAACTGCTTTGTCATTTTGCAACTCTATTTTTTTAGTTTCGAGTGTTTTATATTCTGGGGTTTCTTTCACAACATTAGTTTTTATTTGAGGTATCGGATCTTCCGGTTGAATAGCCTTTACTCGATCTTTGCCTAAACAAGACCAATTGTTTTTTAAGGTATCCAACTTATATAAATTGTATTCGGTGCCTTTGTAGTTAGACGCCAATTCAACATTGATTGATTTTTGCTGAGCCATGTTTACTTGTTTTCCATTTTGAAATGCTACCATTTCCATCATCCCTGCAGATTCAAACTGATACTTCACACCGGCACTGTCAAAGGTCATAGGAATTCCAGACACAAAAAAATCGGCCGCATCATGAAACTCTCGATAGCGCAATTCTACTTCTCCTTTCAACAATTTTCCGTTGTCATCAACAAAAGCATTTTTGGGAATGGTCAATTTAGAACCTGTTTTAAAATCAAGGCTAGCGCCTGTTTCCGCAACAACTGTATACGTGGCATACGGTACATTTAATCCTTTTATGGGCGGACTGATACATGGTTTTGATTCTTCGATCTTGTAAAAAGCTTGTAAAGTCATGCTATCAGCTATAGCAGAAATATTACTTTGTGGATTACTTTTCTGGTTATCTCCTTTAGAATTCTTATTCAGCAACACTGCTGTAACAACTATAGCAACAGTGGCAACAACTAAACTAGAAAGAAACCAAGGCTTCTTTAACAAAGGCTTTCCACTCACCTTTACATGGCTTTTAAACACCGAATCGAAATTCTTTCGGCTCTGAATTTCTTCGGAACTGATCTCTGGTCGGTTTAAATTAATTTTTCTTTTCATTTGTAGTAGCTATCTATTCGATATTTTATGGTATTTTATTTTTTTGATGACACCTGTTTTCATCCTCTATGACTTTCAATTTAGAACAAGCTCGAAAATTTATTTCATCTTACTTCATCACTTTTTTTAATTTTTCTAAAATTCGATAGGTCTTAACCTTCGCATAGTTTTCTGTAATATTCAATATCTCTCCTATTTCTTTGAACGAACGTTTTTCAAAAAAACGCATTTCGATGAGTTGCAATTCTTCTTCAGGAAGTTCATCGGAAATAATCGTAACAATCATATCATGATACTTATCAATCTTTGTTTCTTCCATTTCTTCCATCATTCCATACACGCCAACAGAATCGATATTCACCGTTCGTTTTGCATTTTGTGCCCGGTATAAATTATTCACTTCGTTGGATGCAATCCGATATAACCAAGAAGCAAATGGCACACCTCTGAATTCATATTTATATAAACTTTCCATTGCTTTAATAAACACTTGCTGTGTAGCATCAAATGCTTGTTCTTTGTCATCCGAGCGCTGATAGATGTACCTGAATATCTGCTCATAATACTTTTCGTACAAGGGAGCAAACTTGGCAGGATCCTTTTTCGCAGCTTCCACCTCAGCCTGTTCATTGGCCAGATCGGTTTGTGTTGCGTGATATTTAGATGTTTCTATCATAGAGCAGTTCCTGAATTCAACCTTATAACAAGGCGTTTTAAAAAAGATACAGTTATTTGTTGACCCATTTTATCGAAAACTGTTCTCCTTTCTATTCATCCGTTCTTTTTTATTTTGAAGGCGCCCAGTTTTTCATTCTTTTCTGCCAAACAAGAAACAGAAAGTATTCGCAAACAAAAAGAAGAAGTTTCGTACCAAATAGTGCTGATCATAGTAAAATTAAACAAAAGATACGACTACGGTAAAAAACACTATTTTTGTTGCTATCAATCAATGACAACTATGATAAAAGCAAATGATCCTTCTTTAACTTCTTGGATTAAAGTAGATAAAAACAGTGATTTCCCGATACAAAATTTACCTTTCGGAATATTCAAAACACAAAGTTCTAGTCCACGAATTGGCGTGGCTATTGGCGATTACGTGCTAGATCTTGCCATTTTAAATAAGCTAGGTTTCCTAGATAACTTAAAGATTGATAATGCTGTATTTACTAACCAATATCTGAATGATTTTATTGCCTTAGGTAAATCAACTACCAGCAATGTAAGAGAACGCATTTCACATTTACTGGATATCAACACTCCAGAACTACGTGACAACAAAGAAGCTCAGGCAAAAGTATTACAATACATTAGCAACGTTCAGATGCAAATGCCAGTAAAAGTGGGCGACTATACCGATTTTTATTCAAGTATCGATCATGCAACAAATATCGGAACCATGATTCGTGACCCCAAAAATGCATTAATGTCCAATTGGAAACATTTACCTGTTGGATACCATGGCAGAGCTTCTTCCATTATTGTTTCAGGGACTGATTTCCACAGACCAAAAGGACAAAGTCTACCAGCAGATCAAGTAGGGAAGCCTGCGGAAGAACAACAGCCTGTTTTCGGACCTTGTCGTTTATTGGATTTTGAATTAGAAACGGCATTTATCATTGGCAAAGGAACCCATCTAGGAGAACGTGTTTCAACAGACCAAGCCGAGGATCATGTTTTTGGAATGGTTTTATTCAATGATTGGAGTGCTCGAGATATCCAAACATGGGAATATGTGCCCCTTGGACCATTTCTTTCAAAGAATTTTGCTTCAACAGTTTCGCCTTGGGTGGTAACAATGGATGCTTTAGAGCCATTCCGTGTAGCTGGTTACAAACAAGATCCTAAAGTTTTACCTTATCTGGAATATGCCGGAGACAAAAATATTGATATTCATTTGGATGTTTTTATTCAACCAGAAAACGGAGAAGAAACTTCTGTTTCACATTCTAACTACAAATTTATGTATTGGACCATTGAACAGCAATTGGCTCACCATACTGTGAATGGATGCAATATTAATATTGGCGATATGATGGGCTCCGGAACAATCAGCGGACCTACGCCTGATTCATATGGTTCAATGATGGAAATTACTTGGCGAGGAACAAAACCTGTCACACTGAAGGACGGAAGCGAACGTAAATTTATTAATGACAATGATACTGTTATCATGAGAGGATATTGCGAAAAAGCTGGTATTAGAATAGGTTTTGGTGAAGCAAAAGGTAAAGTTTTACCAGCAATATAGGAATTGATTCATTTTTTTCTTTTTGATTAAACTTTCATCCTTTTCGCGCGTCATAGGCGTATAATGAAGTATAAAAACTCAAAACCCTTATAAAAATGGAAACGAAAAATGTTCTAAAATACTTAACAGTAGTAGCTACTGTTGGTATATTATTAACTTCCTGCCGTAAAGACCGCAACAACATATCAGACAATGACACCTCTGTGGCAGCAGACAATTCTCTCGCTGAAGGAACATACAATGATGTTCACAACATTGCTGATGAAGCGGCAAATGGCACATTAACTTCCTATTTGGCTGCTAACAATTCTAATGATAAAGCTTATTTAAGTAGCTGCGCAACCGTGACCAATGACACTACTGTTACTCCTCATTTATTAACCATCGATTTCGGAACAGTTAATTGCATGTGTATGGACGGAAGAAACAGAAGAGGTAAGATCAATGTTTCTTATTCTGGCCGTTACAAAGATTCTGCATCTGTGCACACAATTACATTTACAAACTATTTTGTTGATGACAACCAGATATTAGGCACAAAAACAATTACTAATAACGGACACAATGCTTTAGGCCATTTAACATTTTCTATTGTTGTGAACGGTCAGATAATAAAAGCGAGCGGTGGCGGAACAATAACATGGACTTCAACAAGAACACGCGAATGGATCATTGGAGAAAGCACAATGGTATGGAGTGATGATGTATACTTAATCACAGGTTCAGCAAATGGAACAAGCGCATCAGGCAATTCGTTTACAATGGTTATTACAAGTCCGCTAAGAAAAGAATTAAGCTGCCACAATATTGTTAGCGGAGCATTAGAGGTAACGCCTACTGGGAAATATACCCGTTATGTCAATTTTGGTTCTGGAACTTGTGACAATATTGTAACGGTTACAATTAATGGAAATCTATACACGTTTACGTTACATTAATTAAATACAATACAGCAAATAGATGTTACGATGTTATAAATATAAAAAATGCCCTTTCTTTCGAAAGGGCATTTTTTATAACAACATATAGATTGCTTTATTGCACAACCAATTTCTTGGTGATTAAATCTTTACCTGAATTCAAGATCACAAAATAAACTCCTTTGCCAAAGTCAGAAAGGTCTGCCTCTAAACTTGTTGCTGTTATATTTTTAAATTCATACGTATACACCTTTTCACCTAGTATATTATAAATTTCAACGATACCATCCTTCTTTTCATTTAAATTTATATCAATATATACATGTCCATCAGAAGGATTAGGATAAACTCCCAATGTGCTGTTATCTGACATAATATAATCATTGATTCCGCTGGTTAGACCTACAGTGAATTGCTGATAGATTTGTCGACCGAAATCCGCATTGAATGTTTTTAACAAGGATGCCGGCGATACTTTTCTGAATCGTGTATATCCACTTCCCTGATCGGGATTCGCCCAGAACGATAATCCATCACCACCAGTATCATTCAATTCATACGTATAACAACCATCTGCAAGTGTAACGGTGTCTTTATAAAGCGTGTTAGGCAATAACATTGCGCCATCACGAGAAGCGATAATAGTTCCTGCATCATTTTTTAACGTGTATGAATCTTCCGTATTAAACAAGTTCGTTTTGAATTCAATTACAAACTGAGATGGCATTACAGGAGGATATGTAAATTTTGTGATCTTAGAATTATTGTATGGATACTGATCGGCTCCACCATTCGGATTGCTCAGAGTGACTGAAAAATCAGTTGCACCAGGCGCCCAGTTAAATGTACCTAAGGTAACTTCAGCAATCTCCATAAATTTCAAACTTCCAGTCCAAGTGTATACTGAAGGTGTTGCACCATTAATTCCATAGGTGATGGTTAAAGAAGTTAACGTTGTTGAACCCGTATTTTTAATTCTTATGATCGGACTGGTACAAACCGGATTGTAGCGAGCAAACATCTGATCTTTGCTGGGTGACAAGATGTCTTCTATTGCTGCATCCAACGTGAAATTTGGTGCGCCATAAGTTACCAACTGATCCTCGATTTGATAGTAATCCCAACCACCTGTGTGCGTGTATGCTTGCACATCGTGATCTAAGCTAACAGTTGTTCCTGGAGTTGTAAATGGTGTTAATTCCCAATCGTAGGTCCACACTTCAGCCCCTGGACACCAGTTTGCACGGTCATACACCCAAGTGCCACCTTGCGGATATAACGGATTTAAGCCACAGTTGTCTCTCCATACTGCCTTCGAAAACTGTTGTACACCATCTACTTTGAAGCTATGGGTCTTGGCACAAAACTCAGCACAATTTTCTGGGGTATCCATTCCATGGCCTGTGATACGTGATTTCCAACGTGTGTTAAAAGCATTGATTGGAATATTCGCATTCAAAGGTTGCAAATGACTTTCAATCGGATCACTTGGTTGTCCGAAATTAAATCCACCATTCCATAAATTTCTTATTCCTATAATATCACGCGGAGGAGTTCCTTTGATCATTAAAAATTTCACATCTAATAATTCTTGCCAATTTCCTGCTTCGAGATGAACGCTATCTGCAAGTAATGTGCGATAATCACTTACATCAAAGGTCCAGGTCCAACCAGTTCCCAAACTTAATCCATTTCCATAAGGAGTAATGTATCGCGCTAATTCATAACGAACGACCTGCGGAAATTTTTTATAATAATCATAGTATACTTCCGTCAGGGTGCTATCAGCAGGAACCAAGGTCGAATCGATGGCAACACCAGAAGCATTGTAAACATAGTGATTGTAATACGATGACCATACTGACATCGTATCAATAGCAACTCCAGGATTGGAAACGGAATCGGTATAGGTAATAATTTGTACGGGAGCATTTGCGACTGAATCAACAATTAATATTGAATCTAGATGTGTTGTAAAAACACCTTGTTCAAAAGTAATATTAGGTCGCAAGGATGTTTGGGAGAAGTTGGTCGTTAATTCCTCTGCATTTCTTAAAGGGTTATCCACACTGTTTAAGCTCGCCACAGGATGAGCTCCTGGAGCGGCATCGGTAAATGTGGAATAATTGCCATCATCACAATGATAATACAAAGCAAGATTAGAATAATTTGGATGTGCTGCATCTATCTGTTTGTTCATATAGAGCTGAAGTGTAGCCTGACTTAACTCCGTGTTAAATACAGCAAACTCATCAATTTTCCCTTCGTATGTTTGTGAACCAGCCCAATTGCCTTTTCCGATTCGAAACGATTTAATTCCAAGCATCCGTTTCGTTTTAGCGGTTGCGCTGTGCCATAATAAACCATTCAAATAAATTTTCATAGAACCTGTTGCCACATTTTTTGTGAAAGTCCAGTAGTTCCATTGTCCTTTAATTTCAGCTGTTACAGCTGCTTTATTAATCCTATCGTAGGATGTTCCACCATAACCTGCATCCCAATATACATTGCTATCGCTCCATGGAAGATGACTATTTAACAATCGGTTACCAACAGAATCAATCGCTTCGAAAGCAGTTCCATCCATAGGTTGGGCAGGAGCACCATAACACCAGAAGGCAACAGTAACGGCAGAATCAATAGAAACTAATTTTGTATTCATAGGCACATTTACAAAACCATAGCTATGAAAAGAAGCGACACGATCTGTTCCTGCATTGGTTAAACCTGCACTAAATGTTGTTGGACTAGCAGCTACAACATTATTTAAAAGGGATGTTGAATTATCATACGTCAAATCGATGATCAGATTCGAAGTGCCATCCCAAGCATAAGGCGTTGTGAATTGAAGACTATTCCATCCCGTTAGTGTGAACTGAGTGTTGTGTGAATACACATTTGTAAATCCTGTAGCATTGAATGTTTCTTGTGTCAATGAATCCAAGGCTGTTGCCTTTATATTTATTTTCAAATCGTTTAGTTGTCCACCTAGTGATTGAAGATAAAATTTCAATCCCGTAATATTTCCGGCACTCATTCCTGCAGCAACTATCTCTGAAGCTTTCCATAAAAATTGTGAGCGAGAAACTGGATTAACTGCTCCGAAGGGATAGCTATCATTAGTTGTCCCAATACCAACAGCGTATGTATTTAAAGAGCTTGTATCTGCATGAACTGCATTGTATTGCCAAGTAGGATGATAGGAATAGGAAGGTGTATTCATATATGAATAACTTGCAGGGGTACTGCCGTTCACCATAAAAACAGGTTGATGAACCATTGATGAATCTTGTAAACCCGTATGATCGTATAAATAAGTGTACGTTAGATAATCCCACTCCCCGCAAGCCGGGCTTTGCGCCGGATTACACTTTAACGTATACTTCATCAATATTTTCTCGAACCGAACGGTATCTGAAGGAAAAACAAACCAAGCATTTTGTGGCGAACCAAAATTAAATGTTTGCACGACAACCGTATCTCCGGGATTTGCAAGCGCGTGAATCGTATTTAAAAACAAAATAGAAATGGTGATGAGTAGTATTTTTTTCATTGAAAACTGATTTAAATTTTTTATTAAAAATAGTGATTCTATAGCTTTAAACCATATTAATTAACAATTAATATTGGTAATTGATATTGTTTTTTAAAAGAAAAAAGGCTGTTATAAAAGAAGAAATAGCCTTTAAAAAATTCTCATGCTATTAATAGTTCATTCCTAAATTAAAGAATACAAAACTCCAGATGTCGGCAAATTCATCAATTTGTTTGGATGTAGGTTTCCCTGCACCGTGACCCGCATTTGTATCAATACGCACTAACACTGGATTCTTTCCTTTTTGCTTTTCCTGCAAGGTGGCAATGAATTTAAATGAATGTGCCGGAACTACTCTGTCGTCATGATCACCCGTTGTCACCAATGTTGCAGGATATTCTACTTCTTTAACATTTTGCAAAGGCGAATATTTAATGATGCAATCAAACTCTTCTTTATTATCACTAGAACCATAATCACTGGTCCAGGACCAGCCGATCGTGAATTTATGAAAACGCAACATATCCAAAACACCAACGGTTGGTATGGCCACTTTTGCAAGATCAGGACGCTGCGTCATCACTGCTCCGATAAGTAAACCTCCGTTCGAACGACCATGAATAGCTAGTTTATCATGACAGGTATATTTTTCTTTGATCAAATATTCGGCTGCTGCAATAAAATCGTCGAATACATTTTGTTTCTGACATTTTGTTCCTGCTTTGTGCCATTCCTCACCATAATCGCCACCACCACGCAAGCCCGGGATCGCATACACTCCGCCATTTTCCAAGAACAAAGCTCTATCCATTCTGAACTCTGGTGAATAATACGAATTGAAACCACCATATCCGAAAAGGAAACAGGGATTATTTCCATCCAACACCAATCCTTTTTTACAGGTGATAAACATCGGAATTTTTGTTCCGTCTTTGCTGGTATAAAACACTTGCTTGGTTTCAAAATCATCCGATTTAAAATCGATCGTTGGCTTAAACCAAATCGACATCTTATCGGTAAGCATGTTGTATTTATAAATTACCGGAGGAGCAACGAATGTATTGAATGAGAAGAACGCAAGGCTATCGTCTTTATCACTGTCAAGCGCATCTACCTTGCACAAACCGGGAAGTTGAATTTCTTTTTCTTTCCTACCATCCATATCAAAAACAAACAAACGAGTGGTAACATCTTTCAGATATTTTGCAATAAACTTTCCATTGCTTAGAGAAACACTTTCCAAAAGATCACTCGACTCAGGAATAATTTTTTTCCAATTTTCATATCCAGGCTTGCCGTGAATATCGATCTTCAGCAATTGATATTTAGGTGCTCCTTTGTCTGTTGTTACGTACAGAAAGTTTCCATCGTTTCCGACTACACCATAATTATTATCAAAATTATCTACCAGCGAAATGAACGGAGCATTCGGTTTATCCAATTCCTTCACTGCAAGTGATGAACCGCTGGTTGATTCCGAACCATATAACAACAATAATTTTTCATCTTCAGTAGTAGCGGCTGAAAAATTCCTTAATGCATGTGCTTTATCTTCATACACCAACACATCTTTGCTTTGATCCTCCCCTACAGTGTGGTAATACACTTTATGATATTCATTTTTATTCGACAACTCACTACCACCTTTCTTCGGTGCATCGTATGCGCTGTAATAGAAACCGTGGCCTTTCCAAGCAATATCGGAAAACTTCACCCATTTAATATCATCTGCTAATTTTTTTGCGCCATCAATTTCCATCACAAAAATCTCTTCCCAATCAGAGCCTGCTCTGTTAATACTGTAAGCAATATATTTAGAATCTTTACTGATAGACAAACCACCTAAAGAAGCAGTTCCATCAGTAGCCAATGTATTCGGATCCAATAATATTTTTGGTGTGCCATTCAATCCCTCCTGAACATACAACACACTTTGGTTTTGAATTCCATTATTTTTATAGAAGAAATAATTTTTCCCTTTTTTGAAAGGAGCAGTTACTTTTTCGAAATTCCAAATCTTGGTCAAACGTTCTTTTATCTTATCTCTGAAAGGAATTTTAGACAAATAATCATTCGTCACTGCATTTTGTGCTTTCACCCATTCTCCTGTTTCTGCAGATTTATCATCCTCTAGCCAACGATATGGATCGGCTATTTTGGTACCGAAATACGTATCAACGGTATCCACTTTTCGTGTAGCTGGGTAAGTGAGTTTAGCCTGCTCTTCTTTTTTTTGTCCGCCACTACAGGATGCGAAAACAGAAAGAATAATGATCGGAGAAAGTTTTTTGTACATGATTTTATTTTTTATGCAAATCAAATTTAGACAAATAAATGAAACGGATTTTATAAAATATCCGAATACTATTTTTCGGCAAAAGGCCAACTATCAGAAATCTAAAATTTATCATACCTTTATCACTCCAAAATAATTCCTATGAAAAAATTAGCTTCCGCACTTTTATTATGCAGCATTCTAGCATCCTGCGTTAATAAACAATCTACAGATACAACAACAGCTGCTGATAAAAACCCTCCATTTGATACCTACAAAACAAACTTTATAGAAGAGCTTTGGAAAACCTATCCTGGATGGGCAAGCAGCCAAGGGTACCATACATACGACAGTGTTTTAATTGTTCCTGATGATGCTTCCCGCGCAAAAGAATTAGCCTTTGCAAAAGCGAACCTCGACTCATTAAAAACATACGACCTCGCTTCTCTTTCGGATAATAATAAAACAGATTATTACATGATCGAGAATCAATTAAAGTCGATTGAATGGTCGATCAACGAACAAAAATCATTTGAGTGGAACCCTTCTGAATACAATATTTCCGGCGCTTTCGCTGAAATGTTAAATGGCAATTACGATTCCTTGGATGTTCGTCTCCACAACTTTTATCTGAAGATGGCGAACATTCCTGCCTACTACGAAGCAGCAAAAAAGAACATTAAAAATCCAACCATTGAACATACACAATTGGCGATTGATCAAAACTTAGGCGGCATCTCTGTTTTTGAAACGGACTTTCATGAAGCAATGAAGAACGTAAAATTGGCAGAGCGTGAAAAACAAGCGATGGAAGCGACCGCAAAAGAATCGGTGAAGGCAATCAAAGGTTTTGTAGAATGGTTAAAAAAGCTCGATAATAAAACACCTCGTAGTTTTCGTTTAGGAAAAGAGTTGTATGCAAAAAAATTTGAATTCGATATTCAATCAGGTTATACTGTTGATCAGATCTACGAAAAAGCAATTGCTCATAAAAAAGAATTGCATGAAAAAATGTATGTACTTGCCACTAAATTATGGAGCAAGTATTTGGATAATCCTGCTACCTGGGGACAAAAAGGTCCGATGGAAAAACCAAAGGATTCACTTCAATTAATTAAAATGGTGATCGATAAAATTTCGGAGAAGCATGTGAAGCCGGAAGAATTTCAATCCACCATCGAAAAACAAATTCCTCAACTGGTTGATTTTATCAAGCAGAAAGACCTGATCTTCATCGACCCTTCCAAACCACTGGTTGTGCGCAAAGAGCCAGATTACATGGCAGGCGTTGCAGGAGCTTCCATTTCCGCTCCAGGTCCTTACGATAAAAAAGGGAACACCTATTATAATGTAGGAAGTCTTGCCGGTTGGGATAGAGAAAAAGCAGAAAGTTATTTGCGTGAATACAATTATTACATCCTTCAGATCTTAAGTATTCATGAAGCGATCCCCGGCCATTACACACAATTGGTATACAGCAATCAATCGCCCAGTTTGATAAAATCATTATTCGGAAACAATGCCATGATAGAAGGGTGGGCAGTGTATTCGGAACGGATGATGTTAGAAAACGGATATGGAAACAATGAGGACGAAATGTGGCTGATGTATTACAAATGGAATTTAAGAAGCACTTGCAATACCATTTTAGATTATAGCGTTCATACAAAAAACATGAGCAAGGAAGACGCAATGAATTTATTAATGAAAGAGGCATTTCAGGAAAAAACAGAAGCAGAAGGAAAATGGAAACGTGTATCCGTCACTCAGGTTCAGCTCTGCTGCTATTTCACCGGTTATACCGAGATCTACGATTTCCGTGAAGAACTAAAAAAACAGATGGGCGACAAATTTAAGTTAAAAGAATTCCATGAGAAATTTTTAAGTTATGGAAGCGCTCCTGTTAAATATATTAAAGAATTAATGTTGGCAGAACAAAACAACTAAATAAATTGTTGTACGAAACGATGCTAATCTCTTGCGATAAAATACAGAACAAAAAAAAATCCGCGCTTCCCAAAGAATCTTCCGGATTCACTTTTATAGTTTACGATTCGGTAAGTCGGATCAAAAAAGAACATTGGAATACTGTTGCAGGCTATGGCAGCGAATTTTTAAATTTCCCCTTCTTAACTGTTTTAGAAAACCAACGACCTGATAATATGCATTTTCATTATGCTATTATTTATGATAAAGCAAAACCGGTGGCCATTGCTTATTTTCAGGTGATCGATTTTTCATCTGAAAGCTTTGGAGACTTTTTAGAAAAAGATAATTCCGATTATTCCTGCATCGTTACCGATTACATCACCAATCACATCATCAATCACATCATCAAAACGGCCGACAGAATCAACTTGCGATTGTTGATCTGCGGAAACGCCTGTATAAGTGGAGAACACGGCTTTACATGCATCCCGGAAACAGATAAAACAAAAGCGATCGATGCCTTAGCAGCTGTTATTCACAGCATCAGCAAAGCAGAAAAAACAAGAGGGAAAATTGCGGCAGTACTCGTTAAAGATTTTTATACCTCCTCTTTAAATGTGATGAAGGAATTTGAAGAATTTAAATACCACGATTTCTTGGTAGAACCGAATATGATGATTCCGATTCATTGGAAAACATTTCAGGAGTACCAAAATGCGATGAGTAAAAAATACAGAAACAGAGCTAAAAATGTTGTAAAAAAAGGGACTGATATTGAAAGAAGATATTTTAGTGAAGAAGATATCTTAGCCAACTCGAATGAGATTCAGCACCTTTACAACAATGTTCATCTGAAAGCGAAATTCAGAATGGCTGCTCTCACCTCCTCTTATTTTGCAGAAATGAAAAAAGTAATGGGCAATAAATTTAGTTTCACCGCCTATTATTACCATCAAAAATTAGTAGGATTTAAAACTACTTTTATTTTAAAAGAAGAAAACGAAGCGCACTTCATCGGATTAGATTATTCCCTGAACAGAGAAATAGACATTTATCAGAACATTCTTTACGATTATGTGAAAGAAGCGATAGAAAATGGATCAAAAAGACTTCTTCTAGGCCGAACAGCATCTGAGATAAAAAGCACCGTTGGCGCAGAAGCTCTGGAATTAACTTGTTACATCCGCCACCGCAACCCCCTATCCAATAGGATCATCAAACCTTTTGTGGATTATTTTAGACCATCCGACTGGACCCCACGCAACCCTTTTAAAGAAATTAACAGCTGAAATAAATTAGCTAGACGGAATATTGTTAAAATCGATATTTTCTTTTACTTTGGCTGAGTTTTATTTTACTGATAGTAAGAACATTAACTCCTATAAGACGCGCATGAAAATTATTAATTCTATTTTCACAACAATCCTTTGTTTAATATCGTCTGTTTCCTTTTCTCAACGAGGAATTGACGGCAACAAAATCATTAATGCAGCCGGAACAATTGTGAATGAATACACCACATTAACAGCAGATGCCACTTCAGGCGCAACAACTATTACAGTTGCTGCCAGCGGATTAAACGCTAACTCCCGCTTTGGCGCAGGAAATTCACTTGCTGCTGGAGACTTGATAATGATTATTCAAATGCAAGGAACCACTATTTTAGGTGCTCCTGATGCTTTTACGCCTACCATTAGTAATCCGAATGATGCCACCTGGGGCTCCGTAACTAACTACAACAACACAGGGAAATTTGAATTTTGTCAAGTATCCGCTGTGCCCAGTTCAACAAGCATCACCGTTGATTGCGGATTGACCAATAGTTACACTGCTGCTGGAAGAGTGCAGATCATTCGTGTTCAACGATACAATACACTTACCATAACTTCTCCTGGTGTTTTAACTTGTCAGGCTTGGAATGGCAGTACGGGTGGCGTTTTATCTGTTGAAGTATATGGAAACACCATCATCAATGCGGGAGGAAAGATCAACGCTTCTTCTACCGGATTCAGAGGTGGTGCACTTTTTACATCAACAGGAAGAACCACAACAGGATTGTATTCGTGTGTGAGTTTAGATGTAGGAACAAACAAAGGTGAAAGTGTTGCCGGTTTTGATACTGATTATACTCCTTATGGTGGAAAATATTGCAGAGCAGCACCAGCGAATGGTGGCGGTGGCGGTAACGTATGGAACTGCGGTGGCGGTGGCGGTGGCAATGCGAGTCCTTCTGCTACCTGGACCGGACAAGGAAATCCGAATAATAGTGTTGCCGGCTGGACTACTGCATGGAACCTGGAAGCTGCAGGATTTGCAACAAGCACCTCTTCTGGAGGTGGCAGAGGAGGATATGCTTTTTCTAATTCCAATCAAAATGCAACCTTACTTGGCCCCGGAACAGTTGGTTCAACAAACGCATGGGGTGGTTCGTACCGATATAATTTAGGAGGACTAGGTGGCAGAGCTTTGGATTATTCAACAGGAAGAATCTTTTTAGGAGGCGGTGGTGGTGCCGGTGAACAAGATAACAATCAAGGTGGTGCTGGTGGTGTTGGAGGCGGAATTATTTACATCACTTCTTACGGAACAATTACAGGAACTGGAAATGACTCCATTATTTCTAACGGTGCCAACGGAGGCAGTACCAATATTTCAGGTACCAATACAGGAAAAGATGCTGGTGGCGGAGGTGGTGCTGGTGGAACAATTTTAATAAATTCTGTAAAAACTGTCAGTGGTGTTTTTATCAAAGCGAATGGCGGTATCGGAGGAAACCAGCTCCAAGGAACTTTAGGTCTTTTTGAAGCAGAGGGTCCAGGTGGTGGCGGTGGCGGTGGATACATTGGTCTTACCAGTGGTCCTGCAGCAGCTTCTCAACAATCTTTAGCCGGCTCCAATGGAATTTCTCAATCGCCTCATGTTACAGAATTTCTTCCAAATGGTGCAACCATGGGAGGTGTGGGTCTTACCAATCAAGCAATAATAAGAGTCGACACCATTTCTGGTGTCAACGCAACGATATGTTCCGGTAATACTGCAACATTAACAGCGTCTATCAATGGAACTATTGTTGCAACAATTAATTGGTATGCTGCAGCAAATGGTGGTAGCCCGATTGCAACCGGTGGTACTTTTACTACTCCTGTCTTATCAAGCACAACAACCTATTATGTCGGATTTTGCCCTGGCACTTACAGAATACCGGTTATTGTTACCGTGAATCCTGGACCAACAACTGCCAATGCTGGTATAAATCAAACCGTGTGCAGCACCTCCGCAACATTAGCAGGAAATACGCCTGTTACAGGAACGGGGACCTGGACGTTGGTGAGCGGTGCAGGAACCATCACCACACCTTCTTCTCCAACATCAGGAGTGACCGGTTTAGGTGCAGGAGCCAATGTGTTTCAATGGTCAATCAGCAGCGCAGGATGTCCGACCTCCACATCAACCGTTACAATCACAAACACAGGCGGACCAACAACAGCTGCTGCCGGATCGAATCAAACCCTTTGCGGAACTACCGCTACATTAGCTGGTAATACTCCAACAACAGGAACAGGTGTATGGACCTTAGTGAGTGGTGCCGGAACAATCACGACACCAACTTCACCAACTTCAGGCATTACAGGCTTAGGCGTTGGAGCCAATGTTTTTCAGTGGACCATCTCCAGTGCACCATGTCCTCCTTCTACATCAACCGTTACTATAAATGTTAGTCCATTACTTGACCCTACCATTACACCGGTTTCTGCTCTGTGTATCAGTGCTTCTTCTATTACATTAGTTGCGGCAAGTACGGGCGGCACTTGGTCAGGAATAGGAATAACAAATCCTTCTGCAGGAACATTCGACCCTGCAACTGCAGGTATAGGAACACACCAAATTATTTATACACAACCAGGAGCTTGCGGTGGTGCCGACACCATCAATATCACTATCAATACATCGGCCGATGCAACGATTAATCAACCACCGACACTATGTCTTGGAACTCCTTCATTTAATTTGAGTGCTGCAACGTCAGGAGGTACATGGACAGGAACAGGAATAACAAGTGCTGCTTTAGGTACATTTGATCCGGCAACTGCTGGAGTAGGAACACATTTGATCACCTACTCTATTTCAGGAACGTGTAGCGCTGTAGACACAATGATTGTTACGATTACAGCTGCTGCAAATGCATCTATTACGGCTGTTACACCAGTTTGTTCTAATGCAACGCCTTTCAATTTAAATGCAGCAACAAGCGGTGGAACCTGGTCAGGAACCGGAATTACAAATGCATCAACAGGAACATTTGATCCAAGTGTAGCTGCTGCAGGCATAAATACAATCACCTATTCAATTGGTGGACCATGTGGTGATACTGCAACTCAGTCAATTACTGTAAATCCTGCACCAACACCTGGTTTCAGTTCAAACGTTACAGGCGGATGTGCTCCTGTTTGTGTTACATTCACAGAAGCAGCAACTAACAATTGTAATTCAATGTTGTATGATCTGGGGGATGGTACCACTAGCTCTGCATCAACATCAACACATTGTTATTCAAGTCCGGGAACATATTCAATAACCATAACCTGTTCCGATCTTAATGGTTGTGTTGGCACAAACGTGATCACGAATATGATAACAGTATCTCCAACTCCTACAGCGAGTTTTACATCAGACCCTTCCGGAGCTATTCCTCCAAACAGCTCTGTTTCTTTTACAGATGTTTCAACAAATGGGGGATTACTATTATGGGACTTTGGTGATCCGTCATCCGGTATCAACAACAATGCAACAACTTCTTCTCCTTCTCATACCTTCGTTGCGGAAGGAACCTATTGTGTCACATTAATTGCAAGCAATACGTCTTTCTGTGTTGATTCCGTTCAGGAATGTATCACTGTTGCTAACGATGCTACTTTCTCAATACCAAATGTGTTCACTCCAAACGGTGATGGGAATAACGATATCTTCTTTATTAAAACTACTTCAACCAAAGAATTAAGCTGTTCGATCTACGACCGATGGGGATTAAAAATTACTGAATGGGATACTATTACCGGTGGCTGGGATGGGAGAACAAACAGTGGAAACTTGGCGAATAGTGGTGTTTATTTCTTTGTAATGAAGGCTGTCTCATTGAACAACAAAACAATTGAAAAACAAGGGTTTATTCAGCTATTAAGGGATAAGTAACAGGAATAAATAAAGTTTGAATGTATTGTTAATTGAAAAGTATATGTAAAAAAAGGAGCATGAAAAAAATTAAATTAGTGAATCGCTTATCACTTCTTGCTGTGATAATTATTTTGCAAACAAATTTTGCAAAAGCACAAATGGTAGGTACGAATGCTTATATCAAGGCCACCAATGTCGAAGTTGGAATTGCAGGCCTTGGCGGATTTGAAGGAGTTCCAACCGGAACATCTCCTGTCCTTTCCGGAATGCATCCTCGATCTGCTACAGGATTTTTTGGATTTGTTGCAAATCCTCAACTTGATGGATGGGCAACTTTTGATGGCGACTTTTTTACTCCTGGAACCCCGGAAAATGGATGGGGGTTTGAAATTGGCACAACCAGTGGTATTTCTGCAGGAAATAATTGTGCTTCATTACAGCAGATCGATGGTGCAATAACGAGTTGGACACATACGTATGATTGCTACTCATCAGATTGGGAAGGTGACTATACTTCTTCTGGAACTGATTTACACTTTAAAATAAATTATTTTTTACAAGAAACAGATCTATTCTATACAACAACAGTTTCTATTACAAATAGAACGGCAGCTACAATTCCTGATATGTATTATTACAGAAATCTGGACCCTGATAATAATGTAGAACTTAGCGGTAGTTATACAACTCAAAACACCATTATTAGCCAACCAGGAACAGGTTGTAATCTTGCGCATGTAAAAGCAACACAATCTACTCCATGGAATTCATACTTAGGTTTAGCTGCTGTTGGCGCAAACTGGAGAGCAGATTACGGTGGTTTCTCTAACAGAGATGCATCAAACTTATGGACTGGAACAGGATTTACTCAAACTATTGCTGCTACAAATTTTGCTGATGAGGCTATTGCATTAGCTTATAGAATTCAAAATCTAGCTCCAGGAGCAACAGAAACGTTTAAATTCGTTGTTATCCTCGACGATGCTTCTGCCGATCAAGCAATCAACAATTTACTATATCTTTCTTACCCCGGCTCATTTGGTTCACCACCAGCTGTGTGTACGCCTTATAATGATACGATCAGAACTTGTGGCGGACCCGTTCCAATTTCAGTTTCTGGATCTACGGTTGCAGATTTCAATTGGACATGGAGCCCTAGCGCAGGTTTGACTCCTTCGACTGGACCTTCCATTATTGCTGACCCGGCAGTTACCACTACGTATACGGCTTCCGGAGCTCCTCTTTCTGTTTGCGTTGCACCGGTAACTTTAACTTTTGTTGTTCAGGTTACACCAGGTGGCGGAGCGAGCCCGGTTATAACGCCTGTTCCTCCTATTTGTGTGAGTAATCCACCTATTAATCTATCTGTCGATTCGGCCGGAGGAACGTGGTCTGGAACCGGTATCACGAATAGTACGTTAGGTACCTTCAACCCTACCACTGCTGGTATTGGTACGTATATGATTACCTATACGAGACCCGGATTATGTAACACAACTGATACTGTCATGATCACTGTAAATACAGGACCTAATCCAACTATTACTGCTGTTCCTCTTACATGTATTGGAGATTCTGCTTTCAACCTTTCTGCTGTAACAGGTGGAGGTGTCTGGTCAGGAACCGGAATCACCAATAGTTCTTTAGGAACATTTGATCCAACTACTGCTGGTGTGGGACCTCACGTGATCACCTACTCCGTTTCTGGAACTTGTTCTGCGATAGATACTGTAACAATTACAATTACATCCGCTTTTAATTCAACAATTACTCCTCAAGCAAATGTTTGTGAAGGTTCTGCCCCTTTAAACTTTGCAGCAGCAACAGCTGGGGGAACATGGAGTGGAACGGGAATTACTGCAGGGGGAACATTTACCCCATCAACTCCAGGAACATTTGTGATCACTTACACTTTACTTGGAGCATGTGGTAGTTTTGATACAGAAAATATAACCGTTCTTCCACAAGCAAATGCAACAATAACTGCAGCAGCACCTCTATGTGCTAATGCACCTTCCATTAATTTGACTGGTGTATCACCAGGAGGTACATGGAGCGGAACAGGTGTGACTGCTGGTGGTACATTCGACCCAGCTGTATCTGGTCCGGGAACATTCACAATCACCTACAGCATAGGTGGTACTTGCGGAGATACAGCAACAACATCACTTACTGTTCACCCTTCTCCAACACCAAGTTTTACATCAAATATCAATACTATTTGTACAGGTCAATGTATCGACTTTAACGAATCTGTTAGTACTTCCTGTTCAAGTGTTATTTATCATTTTGGAGATGGTGACTCCTCCTTAACATCTGCGCCAACACATTGCTATCCAACTGCAGGAGATTACTCTGTTTCATTACAGTGTACTGATAGTAACGGTTGTGTTGGATCAATTAATAATTCAAACATGATCCATGTGATTGATTATCCGGTGGCAGATTTTACCATGACGCCGAATTCTACTATCGAACCTGGAACTACAGTGAGTTTTTCTAATACTTCTTCCGCAACAGGAGTTATTTCTGCCTGGGACTTTGATGATTTAGCAAGTGGGGTATCAAATACATCTATATTGAATTCACCATCTCATACCTACTCGAACGAAGGCGATTATTGTATCACTTTAATTTCTTCTAATGTTGCAGGATGTACGGATACTGTGAAGTATTGCTTGATTGTTATCGGCGAAGGAACTATTTCCATACCCAATGTTTTCACACCAAACGGAGATGCTACAAACGACGTTTTTGTTGTAGGAAATCACAACATGAAACAAATCTCTTATCAGATCTTCGATCGTTGGGGAGTAGTGATTGCTGAATACAATGGCTTAACAGGCGGATGGAATGGGGAATGCAAGAACGGGAAAATGGCCTCGGATGGAACATATTTCTACATCTTAAATGCAACCGCATTAAATAACAAGACCTATACATATCAAGGCTATATTCAACTGTTATCAAAATAAAGTTTTTAAAATCAAATAAAAAAATGCTCCTTGGTTAAGGAGCATTTTTTTTGATTTAATTTTCCCATAACATCAACTTAATACTCCCCATCTAGTTTTGTAAAAAAATATAAAAACATGATAGCAGAAAAAGTTGCAAACGACACGACCATTGAAGCAGTTATTTATTTAAAGAATGGAAATAGAAAGTATGGAATGATATTGGAGAATAGCATAAATGATGTTTACCAATTTATTTCAAACACCAATTACAAACTTTTTAGTAAAACAAACAATCAGGACTTTATAGAATTTGTTCCAGAGATTGCCATTGAAAAAATTGATACTTTCCAAAAATAAAACATTAAGAAAAACCTCTTTTTTTCTTAATGTTTTCATACGCATTCTGAACTTTTTGAAACTTCTCTTTTGCTGCTTTTTGAACATCCTCTCCAAGAGCTGCTACTTTATCTGGATGAAATTTTACTGCCATTTTCCGATATGCTTTTTTCACTTCATCATCGGAAACAGAAGGCTGGATCTCCAGAATGAGATAATCACTATTAACTTCGCGAAAATACATCGCCTTTAATGAATTGAAATCAGCACTACTAATACCTAAGTAATTAGCAATGGTATTGATTGTTTGCAATTCCAATTCATGCACATGACCGTCGGCTTTAGATATTCCGAATAAATAATGAATAATCTGTAGACGCTCCGAATGCGGCATATATTGTTTAATCTGCTGACAGACCTGCTGCAATGGTATTTCCTGTTTTAATATTTCTTTCAAAAGGAGTATTTGCTGCTGCGCATGCGCTTCTCCAAATTGATGCGTTAGGAAATTTTTAACATAATCCAGTTCGCTTTTCAATGTTTTGCCATCACTTTTCATAACAGCAGCAGAAAGCACCAATAAGCTCGCAGCAAAATCACCTACATGAGCTGCAGGTTGTCCAGAAACGAAACCTGCTTTTCCATTTGTCTGAACAGTTATACTTGCCGCATCAAAAGCAGACCCCAATGCAAATCCAAGTATGCCACCTAAAGGTCCGCCTAACGCCCATCCTAATCCTCCTCCCAACCATTTTCCAAATTTTACTTTTGCCATACTATTGATTTTAAAAGACGACAAAGTTAGTTATTTAGACAGAGTAGGTAATCATCCGTATTAAATTATTTTTATAGTAAATTTTATACAGAAATTAAATCTATAAATACCATCCACTAACATGAATAAAATGTAAAAATGACCTGAGATGGATGTAAACATTTACCGTATTGAAGGAAGCTGTATGTATGGAACTTTATCTATCAATATTAAGGAGTGTAATGACTGCAGTATGCGTTCAAACCGAATACCTGGAAATATTGAAGCTGCGGACGGTTTAAGTATATAAAGTGCTATTCCTTTAAACGAAACAAAATAACAACAAATAAAATTTAAACTACTCATTTTCTGGTATTTAAGTTTACTATAATGAAATTAACAACTTCATAAATTGCCAATTGAAAAAAAACAATATATTTGAACTTGTATTAACTAAAAAACTACTCAAAAATGAAAAAAGTATTATTATTTGTAGCTGTTGCAACAGCTGCATCATTTGCTTCATGCAAAAAAGATCACACTTGTTCTTGTACTACTACTGGTTCTACTACAGCAGATGTTACAACTTATCCAAAATCTACAAAAGCTGCTGCAAGAGCTAATTGCTTAAGTTCAACCCAAACTTATGCAGGTACAGTTTATACTACTACTTGTACATTAAACTAATTGTAATATTTGTAAACTCATTTCAACAAAAACTAAAAAACAAAAATCATGAAAAAAGTATTATTCATTGCTCTAGTTGCAGCCGCTTCTTTAGCTTCTTGCAAAAAAGATCGTACTTGTTCTTGTACATACACAAGCACAGATCCTAGCTTCACAACATATACTCAAGTTTACACTTTTAATGACGCAAAAAAGAGTGATGCAAAAAAAGCATGTATCACTTCTACAAATACTAATGGAAGTTACACTGAAACTAATACTTGCGAGCTTAAATAATTTTAAGCCGGTATATAAATTATTAATATAAAATTAAAAAAACATGAAAAAAGTAATATTTATTGGATTAGTAGCGGTTGCTTCTTTAGCTTCTTGCAAAAAAGAACGTGATTGTACTTGTACTTCCTCTAGTACACAACCTGGATATGTAGGAACTACTTCTACTACTACATACAAAGATGCTAAAAAAGGTGAT
Organism: Bacteroidota bacterium; assembly: GCA_947449315.1. Taxonomy (GTDB): domain Bacteria; phylum Bacteroidota; class Bacteroidia; order 2-12-FULL-35-15; family 2-12-FULL-35-15; genus 2-12-FULL-35-15. The sequence goes on along the minus strand of CANFRC010000002.1, from coordinate 108,085 downwards.
GCAAGAGCTGCTTGTATGAGCGTTACATACAATCCAACTGGAAGTTCTTATTCTTACACTCAAACGTGCGAATTGAAATAGTTTTTAATTATTTCTCAAAAAAGCGTTCTTCTTCGAAGAGCGCTTTTTTTTTGTAATTTTACGACATGCTAAAAAAAATTATTCTAGGACTGCTATGTATCCTAATGGGTGCTGTGTTCATCTTTTCTGGATACACCAAACTGAACCCAATTGAACCTTTCGAATTTACGTTTGTAGATCTTGGATTTATTAATTGGAAAATAGCTCCTTTTATCGCCCGTTTAATGATTGGTGCTGAATTTCTGATTGGAACTTTACTGATTTTAAATCTTAACCTCCGAAAAACTACTTATAAATTGGGTATTGGGATCCTTATTTTCTTTTCTATTTATTTAGTGCTACTTATTACTATTACCGGTAATAAAGGAAATTGCGGTTGTTTTGGTTCTGTAATACAAATGACACCTTTACAAGCCTTAATTAAAAACCTGATTATGCTCTCCGTGTTTTTTGTGCTATATAAATTTCATGAAGGATGGGAACTTCCTAAAAAAATAAATTCATTGATTGCTGTGCCCTATGCCCTAGCACTATTATTTCCATTTGTAAACAACCCCGTAGAATTAGATTATTCAGAAGCCTATTTAAATCAGCCGCAAAACAATTATAAAATTGAATTAGATTCTTTATATAGCAGTGCAACATTAAATATACCTCCTAAAACTCTTTCTCAAGGAAAACATATTATTGCCTTTATGAGTCTAACGTGTCCTCATTGCCGTATTGCCTCAAAAAAGATACGAATCATTCATGACCGCAATCCGCAGATTCCTTTTTATTTTGTTTTGAACGGTGAAGACAAAAACCTAAAACCATTTTTTGAAGATACGCATACGGATAGCATACCCCATTGCATCTTGAATGGAAGAAATTTTGTTTATCTGGCAGGTCTAAGTATGCCTAGAATATTTTTGGTCCATAACAGTCTGGTGGAACATGATGTCAATTACTTTGAATTGGATCAGAGTGAACTAGAGAAGTGGCTGAAAGAGTGATCACATTATCGATAAAACTATAAAAAAAACCTTGTGACCACCACAAGGTTTTTTATTTATGCAGATTCGTAAATCCGTTATATTCGTAATAAAAAAGCTACCATTTCCCGCCGGCTCCACCACCACCGAAGCCGCCGCCACCAAAGCCTCCAAAGCCTCCTGAAGAACCGCCACCGCCCCAACTGCTTCCACCGCCGCCACCTCTGAACATTGACCCTAATAAAAAGCCGGTTCCCATACTCATTCCACCATTATTTCCTCCACCTTTACTGGAACGAAGGATGATAAATAAAATAAGAAAGATCAATGGTATTATTAATCCTTTCGGAAATCGACCAGATGAATTTTTCTTCGCATAAGCATTTGAATTATACTCACCTTTTGCAAGTGACATCAACACATTGGTGGTCTTGTCCAAAGCCTGATAATAATTCCCACTTGCCAGATCCGGTGCCAATTCATTATCCACTATTTGATTGCAGGTAGCATCCGGAATTGCGCCTTCTAAACCATATCCGACTGCAATGTGAGCATCACGCTGCCCTTTTCCTCCTGTTGGCTTTATTAAAACAACAACACCGTTATCAAACTTTCCTTGTCCCACGCCCCACTTTTGACCCAATCTGGTAGCATAATCCCAAGCTTCTAAGCCAACCAGATCATCCACGATAACAATCACAATATGGTTAGAAGTTTTATTCGCAAAATCAGACAATTTGGTTTCCAATAGTAATTCTTCCTGTGCGGAGAGAAAATCTGGCATTTCTTTCGAAAAATTATTTACCAAACGAGGAGGATTCGGTGCATCAGGAACTCCTTCATTGATCTGACTTTGCGCAAGCAACGAAAAAGAAGAAATAACAAGAAAAAATAAAATAGAGAAGTATTTTTTTAACATCGAAATATTTTTAGTTCTGTAAAGAATCTGTAAAATTATTATTTACCAAAACTCATGTCATTGCTCAGCTCGTTCTTATCATCTGATTGCAAAGGGAAATGAGTTTTTAATTTTTCACCAGCCATTTCAATTCCTTTAGATAATCCCTCGGTGAATTGTTGTTGCTTAAAATGTGAAAGCATTGTTTCTTTGATGTTCATCCAAAAATCAGAAGGCACTTTTTCATTGATGCCTTTGTCGCCAAGAATAGCAAACTTTTGATCGCTCACAGCTAAATAAAATAAAATACCATTCCGCAATTGTGTTTTATTCATCTTTAATCGGTGAAACGTATTGGCTGCTTTATCCAGTACATCTTCATTGCATTTATCATCAATGTGTACACGTATTTCTCCCGAGGTATTTAGTTCCGCATTCGCAATAGATTGTTGAATTGCTTTTTGCTGTTCAGGAGTAAAGAATTTTTTTGCTGACATGTGTTAGTCGTTAGACATTCGTATAAAGTCATTAGAAAAAAAGCAGTTAGTCTATATTAAATTATTCTAAAGACTAACTGCTAATAATAAGAAAGGACTAATTTAATTTTTTATCTCTCATGCCATCTATATCAGGAGCATTTTCAGCGCCTGCAGCAGATTCGAAGTAAGCACGTTTTTGATATCCAAATATACTTGCAAAAATATTGGTAGGAAACTGTCTGATATAGGTATTTAGGTTTTGAACCGATTCATTGAAACGCATGCGTTCTGTTGAAATCCTATTTTCCATCCCTTCATATTGCGCTTGAAAATCTCTGAATCCTTGAACAGCTTGAAGTTGAGGGTAATTTTCTGAAATAGCCATCAACCTTCCTAAAGAAGAACCAAATGCATTTTGAGCTTTTTCGAATTCAGCTAATTTCTCAGGAGTAAGGTTATCCGCATTTATTTGTATGCTAGTGGCTTTACTACGGGCTTCTATCACTTCTTTCAAAGTACCTTTTTCAAATTCTGCAGATTGTTGAACGATAGAGAACAAGTTCTTGGTTTTATCCATACGTGCCTGATAAGCTACTTCTACCTGTCGCCATTGCGCTGTTACACCTTCATCCATGGAGGCTAAGGCTTTTTGGGTATTGCAGGCTCTTACCCCAAATAACAATATTAATAAACCTATTACGCTTAAAATGATTGTACTTCTTTTCATGTGTTTGTCTTTTTTTATGTTAGTTAAAAGTAAGCAATAATTGTCAAATGGTATACCATCGGGTAACCAATGACAAGCTGACGAATTTTGGCAGTTTCTTAGTCGATTAATTCCACACTTCGTTTTATGAACTTGGTCAACTCTTCCCCTTTTAAAAGCCCTTGCGACAACATTGCCAGATCTGCCGTTTGTTTTGTCAGTTGTTTTTGTTTTTCTGAATCTTTTTCATTCAATATTTTAGAAATAAGCGGATGGTTGCTATTTACTACCAAATTATGCATATCGGGCATAGAACCATAAAATGCCATTCCTCCTCCGCCCATCGCACTCATATCTTTCATTCTGCGCATGAACTCCGGCTTCGTAATGATCATAGGAGCATCCTTTTCACTCAAACTTTCAAACACAACCGTAAATTTTTCCTTCGAAACCATCCCTTCTACAATAGGCTTTAATGTTTTTTGTTCCTCTTCTGAAAGTTTAGACGGTTGATCCTCTTCTTTCTTAATTATCTTATCAATTACATCAGCATCCACACGTACAAAAGATGTATTCTCCAATTTGGATTCCAACTGATTGATGTAATGCGAATCGATTGGGCTATCAAATACAATCACATCATAGCCACGCTCCTTTGCTGTTTCTATAAAACTATGCTGTTCTTCCACATTTGTTGTATACAGATAGATGACTTTTTTGTCTTTATCCGTTTGAAGTGGTTTTACTTTCTCTGCATATTCTTCCAATGTTGATAGTTTTCCATCTGTGCTTTTCAGAAGAGCAAATTTCTGCGCTTTATCATAAAACTTTTCTTCCGAAAGCATACCGTATTGAACAAATATTTTAATGTCTTCCCACTTACTTTCAAAATCAGCGCGGTCTTTTTTGAAGATCTCTTCTAATTTATCAGCCACTTTTTTGGTGATGTGAGCAGATATCTTTTTCACGTTGGCATCACTTTGCAAATAACTTCTGCTTACGTTCAATGGGATATCTGGTGAATCGATTACACCTTGAAGAAGGGCTAAGAAATCAGGAACGATATTCTCAACAGAATCGGTCACAAAAACCTGATTGCTGTACAATTGAATCTTATCTTTTTGAATTTCGAACGACTTTTTAATTTTGGGGAAATATAAAATACCCGTCAAATTAAAAGGATAATCAACATTCAGATGGATATGAAATAGAGGATCTTCAAAATTCATCGGATACAATTCGCGGTAGAATTTTTTATAATCTTCATCTGAAAGATCAGCCGGTTTTTTAGTCCAAGCAGGAGATGGATTGTTGATGATATTATCAACCTCCACTTCTTTGTCTTTCTCGCCTTCTTTTTTGGTACCGAATTTAATTTCGACAGGCAAGAACTTACAATATTTCATCAACAAATGATCGATACGCTGTTGTTCTAAAAACTCTTCAGAATCCTCTGCGATATGCAAAATGATATCGGTTCCTCTCGAAGTTTTTGTGGTCTCTTCCATTTTGTACTCTGGACTGCCATCACATTCCCAACGAACGGCTTTAGAGCCTTCTTTATGAGAAAGAGAAAGGATCTCAATTTTCTTTGCCACCATAAAACCGGAATAGAATCCTAATCCGAAATGACCAATAATTGCGTTTGTTTCAGGAGTTTTGTCTTTGTATTTGTTTACAAACTCCTCAGCCCCACTGAATGCAATCTGAGTAATATATTTTTCTATTTCTTCAGCAGTCATACCAATTCCTTTATCACGGATGGTTAATGTTTTTCCTGCTTTATCGATAACAACTTCTACTTTGATATCACCAAGATCGCCTTTTGCTTCACCAATGGAGGTAAGTGTCTTTAACTTCTGTGTTGCATCTACAGCGTTGGAGACCAACTCACGCAAAAATATTTCGTGGTCACTGTAAAGAAACTTTTTAATGATTGGGAAAATGTTTTCTGTTTGAACGTTAATTTTTCCAGTGCTCATTTTAGATATAGGATTTAAATGTTAGCTATTTATTTTTTTACGACTTCTATAGGCAAAGCCTATGCCAGCGGGAAAATACTGACAAGATGGCAAGACCTTGAAAGGCTTCAATTCAAGCAATTTTTGTATTTTTACAAAATGCCAATAGAAGTCAATAAAATAGCCACTTTAACAGGTCACAGCGGATCGGTTTACTGCTTAGAAAAAGGAGTAAATGAGAAATTGATCTTCTCTGGTAGCAGCGATAAATTTTTAGCACTTTGGAATTTAGAAACACTTCAGGCAGAAAAATTCGCTGCTAAATTCCCTGCTTTTGTTTATGCTATTTGTCATGTTCCTGAAAAAAAATTATTGCTGGTTGGAACGTCTTCTGGAAGCATTCATATTCTGAATATGGAAACGAAGGAAGAAATAAAGATTTTACAACATCATACGGAACCTATTTTTGATATCCGCTATTCGTTACTATCAAATTGTTTTTATTCTGCAGGCGGTGACGGAAATTTTGCTGTATGCTCGTTGGAAACTTTATCCTTAATCAAAATAAAAAAATTGTGCGCAGAAAAAGTGCGTAGCATCGATATTAGTTATCATGCATCTGAAATAGCTGTTGCATCCGGTGATTGTCGGATCCGTATTTATGACCTGAACACTTTAGAAGAAAAAAAAACATTTATAGCACATACACTTTCTGCAACTATCGTAAAATATGCGCCTAATGGAAACATTCTTCTTTCGGGAGGCAGAGATGCATACCTGAATATTTGGGATACAACAAATTACACAAAGATTAAAAGTATACCTGCACACAACTTTGCTATTTATGATATTGTTTATAATCCTAATGCAACGCTGTTTGCAACCGCTAGTCGCGATAAAACAATAAAAATATGGGATGCACAAACATTTGAAATGTTGGTTCGCATCAGCAAAGAGAATTATGAAGGACATGTGAACTCGGTGAATAAACTGAACTGGATGAAATACAACAACTACCTTGTTTCTACAGGCGATGATCGGTCGATCTTAGTGTGGGAAATAAAATAAAATACCCTCCATTAAACTTTTCGTTATTTTTTTTGTCCCAAGGGTCTTTGCAAATTACCATACATAAAGATTCATATATTTGTTTTAATGCCTTTGGACAACATCCCATCTTTTCAGGAAATTTACGAGTCGTATAAAAACAAGGTTTTTAATACGGTCATCAGTTATCTACAAAACCAAGAGGATGCCGAAGAAACCACTCAGGATGTATTTGTGGAGGTCCACCGCTCACTTGATAAATTTGAAGGCAAATCGTCTTTGAGTACATGGATCTACCGAATTTCAATCAACAAATCCCTAGATTTTATCAAAAGTAAAAATAGGAAAAAGCGATTTGCCTTTATGATCAGTTTATTCAATGCTTCTGGAGATCTACAGCACGATGCGCCCAACTTTTTTCATCCGGGCGTAATTTTAGAGCAGAAGGAAAAATCCGCTATTTTATTTAAAGCCATCAACAATCTTCCTGAAAATCAAAAAACTGCTTTTATCTTATCCAAAATAGAAGGATTAAGTTATTTGGAGATCTCGGAAGTGATGCAAACAAGTATATCTTCGGTGGAATCGCTATTGTTCAGGGCAAAACAGAATTTACAGAAAGAATTATCGAACTTTTTTAAAAGTTAGCGCAAGTTTTACTAATTAATATCGTCAAAAATGGAGATGAACAAGGAAAAATGGATAAATGAGGTAATTAACAGCCTGGATGATGTAAAGTCGGCCGAGGTGAATCCTTTTTTATACACTAAGATCTTACAAAAAATAAGCTCAGGAAATTCAGAATATGCGCCCATGAAATTAGTTTGGCTGGCTGCCGCATCTTTTGCTTTATTACTATTGCTGAATTTTAAAGTAATCAAGACAAGTACTTCGTCATCAAAAAACACGAAAACAGAAGTACTAACATTAGAAAGCAGTTATCAATTATTCAATGAAAATACGCTCAACTACAATCAATAATCATGAACAGAACTAAACTACTAACAATAGCTGTGATCGGATTGCTCTTGATAAATTTAGGAGCATTAGGCGTTTTTATTATGCACAAACCACCTCGTCCACCTCATGGTGATATGCCTCTGCCTCAGCAGGGGGGAGGTCCAAAAGAACTGATCATCGACCGATTGCATTTTGATGCTGGACAGGAAAAACAATATGAATTGGTCATTGAAGAGCATAAAAATAAAACCAATGAATTGCATGATGCTTCCCGCGAATTGCATAATCAATTGTATTCGTTGCTAAAAAACGAAGCAATTGATAAAACGAAAGTAGATGCACTTATCCAACAAATTGCAGATAATCAAAAAGCAGTTGACAATTTAAATTTCGATCACTTTCAAAAGATAAAAAGCATTTGTAAAAGTGACCAGTTGGACGATTTTTATAAATTAGCTGATGAATTAGCCCAGCTGTTTGGTCCGAAAGGTCCGCTACCAAGATAATGTGTAGCATATAAAAATCAAATTTTTATATAAAAAAGTATACCATGAAAAAAGCACTATTTATTTTACTTACTGTAATCAATTCATTCGTTGGAAAATCACAATCGTTCTACGACATGAACACCATACAATCAATCGAAATTAATTTTGCTGAGACAAACTGGGATTATTTAATGGATACTGCTACAGCAGGATTCGAGACCAATCTAATGGCGCAATGGGTAAAAATAAATGGGATTCAATTTGACAGTGTTGGAGTGCGTTACAAAGGAAACAGCACCTATAGTGCTGCACAAGTAAAAAACCCTTTTCACATTACTTTAGATGCTTATAAGAATCAAAATTATCAAGGATACACCGATATTAAATTAAGTAATGTTGCAAAAGACCCCTCGTTTGTAAGAGAAGTACTTTCGTATCAGATCCTCAGACAATACATGCATGCCCCTCAATCCAATTTCGCAAATGTAACCGTAAATGGAACTTTGATTGGATTATATTCCAGTTCTGAATCGATTTCTAATACATTTTTAAACACACATTTTTATTCAAACGAAAATGCGTTCTTCAAATGCAATCCTCCTGCAGGTGCTGGTCCGGGAACAACCTCTTTCCCTAATCTGGTAAGCCTTGGAACAGACAGCACATTGTATTATACAGCTTATGAGTTAAAGTCAAATTCCGGATGGGAAGATCTGATACATTTAACTGATACATTAAAAAATTATACGTCAAACATTGAAAAGATTTTGGATGTAGATCGTGCATTATGGATGATCGCTTTTGATAACACCTTAGTAAATCTGGATAGTTATATAGGGGCCTTCTCACAAAATTATTATTTATACAGAGATAATAATAAACGTTTTAATCCTGTGCTTTGGGATTTCAATGAATCATTCGGAACATTTAGTATGACGGGAACAATTAGTCTTCCTTCAACAACTTCAAAACAACAGATGACTCATTTGTTGCATTCCGGAGATGCGAGCTGGCCATTGATTCAAAAATTATTAGCAATACCGATGTACAAGAAAATGTATGTCGCACACATGAGAACAATTTTAAGTGAAAATTTTGCAAGCGGATCCTATTTCACAACAGCACAGAATCTGCAAACGCTTATCACTCCTTCTGTAACAGCTGATGTAAATAAGTTTTTCACATTAGCTCAGTTCACCAATAATCTAACAACCGATGTTTCATCCGGAATGACCAACGCACCAGGATTAACAAATCTGATGGGAGCAAGAAATACATGGTTAACAGCTCAAACCGATTTTACTTATACACATCCTACTATTTCTTCCATTGCGCCTTCTACAGCTACACCTGCCTTAAACGATACAGTAACAATCACTGCGAATGTGATCAATACAAATACAAATGGTGTGTATCTAGGTTACCGATATGCAATTGAGAATGCATTCAAAAGAATACTCATGTATGATGATGGTCTGCATAATGATGGCGCTGCTGGCGACAATGTTTACGGAGTGAAAGTACCACTAAACGCTTCTTATATGCATTATTATATTTACGCTGAGAATAATAACGCAGGAATGTTTTCTCCTGAACGCGCGGAATACGAATACTACACTTTGTTCGCTACCATCTCTATGATAAGCGCAGGGCAACTTGCTATTAACGAACTCTTAGCAACAAATACTGCTTCTGTTTCAGATCAAAACGGAGAATTTGACGACTGGATCGAACTATATAACAACACTTCTAGTTTCATCAGTTTGAACAATGCTTATTTATCAGACTCATATGCAACCCCATTAAAATGGAAATTTCCGGACAATACAACCGTAGCTCCAAATGATTATCTAATTGTTTGGGCAGACAACGACACCTCGCAATCGGGACTCCATGCTAATTTTAAATTATCAGCAATGGGCGAACAACTGATGCTCTCTTATGCAAGTGGCAATATTGTTGACAGTGTCACTTTCGGAGCACAAACAGCCGATGTTTCCTATGCGCGCTGTGCAAATGGAACAGGTGCTTTTACTACACACTACCCTACCTACATGTCATTTAATTGTTTAACAGGAATTGAAGAAAATGATGTTGCCGTGTCTAACACCGTGTACCCTAATCCAGCAAACACAGCAATACAGATTAATTCAAGTTCGGAGTTTAAAAAAATAGAAATTTTCAATGCGATGTCGCAACTAATAGATTCTTTCGAAGGAAAAACAAATTCATTAACGGTTAACCTCACGAATTATGAAAATGGCATGTACTTCATAAAGATCGATAATAGCAGTGTTAAAAAAATTATTGTTCAGCATTAACAAAACACAAGTTTATAATTTGAGCATCGTCTAAATAATATAAAATAAAAATAAAAAAATGAAAAAATCAATTATCATTCTCGGGTTTATTATTATCTCAACATTTAAAATAAATGCCCAAGCTTACAATACGCTTTGGATACCGGATACGTTAGCTGGGACGACCTTTAATTTAACAGCCTTAGATACTTTCAAGCAGATCATTAATACAGGTACTCAAACAATAACAGCATCTTTCAATAAGAACATCTGGGGACCAACCTTAATATTTAATAAATGGGATGTTGTGCATATGAATGTTACCAACAAACTTGCAGATACGCTAACGGTGCACTGGCATGGAATGCATCTTCCTGCAATAATGGACGGTGGCCCACATCAAACAATTCCGCCAAACACAACCTGGAACCCAACATGGCAAGTGATGAATAACGCTGCGACATATTGGTATCATCCACATTTAGATATGATGTCTCAAAAACAAATAACCGAAGGTTTAGGAGGATTTATTATTGTGAGAGATTCAATTGAAAGCGCACTTGCTTTGCCAAGAACATATGGAGTTGATGATATCCCATTAGCAATTACAGATCGTGATTTTAACACTTCACATCAATTTGTTGAGGTACCATACGGAGATTCCATTATGGTAAATGGAACATTAAGAGCACAATTTAACATTCCGGCACAGGTAGTCAGATTCAGGATCTTAGATGCAGCAATAGAAACTTCGTATAATTTAGGTTTCAGCGACAACAGGTCTTTTTATGTTATAACAACTGATGGCGGATTAGTAAATGCCCCCATTTTAATTTCAGGAACAACACCACGATTTTTAATTTCTGCTGGAGAACGGGTTGAAATATTAGTCAATTGCACAGGTCAAAATGGAACATCTGTTTTTTTAAAGGCCTATAATGCCTCTTTGCCTGGAAACATACCTGGAGGAGATGTGTTTGGTGGCGGACCATTTGCAAGCTATTTAGGCCATACAAATTACAATATTTTAAAATTAAATATTGGAACACCCACTAGCGGAGCGATTACGACTATACCATCTACTCTAACCACTAATACCTTTCCATTAGCAGCATCTGCGTCACTAACAAGAGCATTAACAATTTCCGACAGCGCAGGCGTTTCAGGAATTTTAGGGCCAAACGCATTTATTATTAATCATAAATTATTTGATATTAATCATATTGAATACACAGTACCTTTAGACAATACAGAGATCTGGCAAATAACGAGCACATCTGGATTTTCACACCCTTTTCATATACATGATGTTGAATTTTATATCCTTTCCCGAAATGGTGCAACACCACCAACCTATGAGCAAGGATGGAAAGATGTTGTTCTTGTTAAAGCTGGTGAAACAGTTAAATTCATAGCTAAATTCAGTGATTATGCTGATGCGCTTCACCCATTTATGTATCACTGCCACATTGCGTTGCACGAGGACGAAGGAATGATGGGTCAATTTGTTGTTGGAAATGCGGTTTCCGGAATAATGGATATTGAGCGAAATAAAAATTTGATGATTTTCCCAAACCCTACAACAGGAATATTAAATTTCAAATTAACTGACAATACTCCTATAATAAAAGCAGAAGTAATAACTACGCATGGACAATCAGTTATGGAAGAAATTATTAGCAACGGAAAAACAGAAATAAACGTTTCTCCCTTAGCAACAGGAATGTACTTTTTAAGATTAACCGATAACAAAGGTCAATCATATGTTAAATCTTATTTTAAGGAATAATGAATATTACGTTTAAAATAAAGATAGCTCGTATTGTTATACTAGCATTATTTGCAGCCAGTTTCAAAACTGAATTCACGCCAGTAGTGAAAATAAATTCATTAGTGAATAGCTTTTCATTAAGTGACACCAATGGAAAAATTATTTCCTTAAATGATTTTAAAAAAGCGAAAGGCGTCATTGTTATATTTACATGCAACAGATGTCCATTTGCTAAACTTTATGTTGACCGTATGAATCAATTAAATGAAAAATATACTTCAAAAGGATTTCCATTAATTGCTATTAATTCAACTGACGCTATCGACTTTCCAGAGGAGAATACGGAACACATGAAAACATTTGCAAGAGCAAAGAAATTCAATTTTCCTTATCTAAAAGATTCAAAACAGGAGGTAGCAAAATCCCTTGGGGCAAATAAAACGCCCCACGCATTTATTTTATTAAAGTCAAATAAACAATGGCAAATAAAATATTCAGGTGCTATTGATGATAATGGTGCAGAGCCACTAAAAGTTGAAAACAATTATTTGGAAAATGCAATTAATGAATTAATTTTAGGAAAAAGTATAACAGTAAATGAAACCAAAAGCATTGGTTGTTCGATAAAATATAAAACAAATTAAAATCTATTGTCTCTTAATCATTAAAATCAACCCTATGAAAAATAAAGTATTACAAATAGCAACGGGCATTGCGTTGTTTCTATCCGCAGGTGCTGAAGCACAAACAAATCCTGTTATCTCGAGCTGGATACAAAACACAACTGGAATAACCGGCAGACATTACATCAGCGGAAGTTCTACACCAATTGTAGATGCTACCTACCCAGCAAATGTTCAATCTGTTGCATACAACACAACCAACGTATATGTAAGCTGCAGTGGAATTCCTGCTTATGTAATAGGTCCATATTTAGATGGAAATCCGAATCAAGGAGGTAATAATAATAACAAATATAAATTCCCCTTGAATCCTGTTCAAAATACAGGAACGCTGGCATCAACTACCGGAGGAACCATTGGCGTTTTTATAAATGGAGTGTCTTTATTTGATTACAGAGACGGTGTGTCTTACAAAAATTCAACAGGAGCTGATGCGGGTGGCCCTCTTGGCGGAATGGGTGATGGCATTTGGAACAGAGATGCTGTTCCAGCGGAAAGAGTCGGTTTTGATTGTGCGAAAGGACATCCTGCAATGACAAATTATCATCACCATCAAAACCCAAGTGCTTTTAATCTGGATCTAAATGTAATATCAACTGTTTGTAATTTGTATTTAGCTGACGGATTGTACGTGATCGATTCAACAGTACATTCGCCATTGATCGGTTTTGCTTACGATGGCTTTCCTATTTATGGAGCTTACGGATATAAAAATGTTGATGGTACAGGTGGAATTGTAAGAATGAAATCAAGTTTCAGCTTGAGAAGCATCACTTCCAGAACAACTTATTATGATGGAACAGTTGTAACTGCTGGACCTATTGTTAGTGTTACACATCCTCTCGGTGAATATAGAGAGGATTATCAATATAACCCTACTTCTGCATCTACTCCAGATTATTTAGATATTCATAATGGACGTTTTTGTGTAACTCCTGAATACCCCCTTGGAACGTATTGTTACTTTGCAACAGTAGATGCTAATTGGAATGCATATTATCCATATGTGGTTGGGCCAACATTCTACGGAACAAAAGTTGTCACTACTGTTCCTTCCATTCCTGGAGGGCTTACGACTTATGTATCTTCAACAGGCATCGCTGATGTTACAAATGAAAATTTGAAAGTATCCATCTACCCAAATCCTGCAAATGATGTGCTTTTCATTCAATCACATTTAGGTGGAAAAACTAATAGAAAAGTTGAATTAGTTGACGGCTTAGGCCGAATCATTCAAACGCAAACATTATTTCAGGGAAGTACAATGTGTTACTTTGATCTTCAGACTGTTTATGCAGGAATTTATTTTGTAAGAGTAACTGATGGCGACAAAGTAGAAACATCAAAAGTGGTGGTAACCAAATAATCTATAATTGAAAAAACGGGGCTATTTACTTTTCGGGGTACTACTATATTTTTTAACATCCCCTTCCCATTCTAATGCTCAGCACTCCTCCAAAGGAATGCTGAGCATTACTTTTTTTCATTATGTTGATAGCTTAGTATTAAATCTTGATAGTACAACTTATAAAAACAGTTTCGGACAAGCGTATACTGTTTCAAATTTCAAATATTACATAAGCAATATCCATTTGAAGCAAGCTGATGGAACTGAATACATTTCACACGACTATTTTCTAATAAATGAAGAAGAAGAGAAATCAAAAAAAATAGTTCTGACTCACATTCCAAAAGGAAACTACACAAGCATTTCTTATATGATTGGCGTAGATAGTCTTCACAATTGCAGTGGTGCACAATCAGGTGCGCTAGACGAAACAAACGGAATGTTTTGGGCTTGGAACACAGGATATATCTTTTTAAAATTGGAAGGGAAATCCTCTTTTTCAAAATCTCCTGGAAATATTTTTGAGTATCACATAGGTGGGTACAAATCACCCGCAAATAGCATACGTACAGTTTTATTAAAATTGGAGCAACCTTTGTTAATTGAAAACACCAAGACCGAAGCAATGAAAATAAAAGTCAATGTTGCTGAAATTTTAAAAACACCTTCCAATATAGATTTCACAAAAATGTCTTCGGTGACTGATACCCGCAATGCCTCAATCATAGCGGATAACTATAAGGATATGTTTATTATAGAGAAATGAAAAACAAGTTTATTGTATTGATTATTTTTTCTGCCTGCATTATTCTATTGAGTTTTGCGAATAACGCATCTGATCATTCCATTTCAAAAAAAGATATCGAATTAAAGATTCCCAAAGGATTTCCAAAACCCATTTATGATTTTAAAAACAATAAAATAAGTCCAGAAGGTTTTATACTTGGCAGAAAATTATTTTACGACCCCATTCTTTCAAAAGACAGTTCTACCAGCTGTCAAAGTTGTCATCAAAGAGTAGCAGCATTCGCTCACATTGACCACACATTGAGCCATGGGATAGATGGGAAGATAGGAACACGAAATGTACCTGCCATACAAAACATGATCTGGAAAGATACGTATATGGCAGATGGAGGTGTCAACAATATGGAAGTACAACCGATTAACCCGCTCACTAATCCAATTGAGATGAATGAAAGTTTAGCACATATTATTTTTAAACTAAAACAAAAAAAAGAATATGTTGCTCTATTTAAAAAAGCTTACAAAGACACAATCATTAATTCGGAAAGACTATTAAAATCGTTGGCACAATTTACAGGGCTTATGATCTCAGCAAATTCCCGTTATGATAAATACCTATCAGGGAAAGACACTTTTAGTATACAGGAAAAAAGCGGACTTCAATTGTTCAGAGCAAAATGTTCGGGCTGCCATCAAGAACCTTTGTTTACGGACAATTCATATAGAAACAATGGACTCATGGCTGACTCATCGTTAAATGATATTGGTAGGGGAAGAATAACAAAAATAGAGGGTGACAATTTTAAATTCAAAGTCCCTAGTTTACGGAATATAGAAATGACTTTCCCTTACATGCACGATGGCAGATACAGAAAATTAAAAGATGTATTGAATCATTACTCATCAACAATAAGTCATAACAAAACAACAGATGAAGACGTAACTAAAATTGGGAGCTTAAGCGACAAAGAAAGAAAAGATATTATCGCTTTCCTTCTAACATTGACTGACAAAGAATTTCTGAATGACAAGCGATTTGTTGACCCCAATCGAAAGTAAAATTTCAAATACAAATTTATAGTAATCCAAACGTGTAGCACTAATCATTGTGACCTTTCACCTCAGATACTTTTCCATTTTTCCAAAGTTCTTCCGCGTACTTGTTTGCTTGCCTCAATGAATCTGAAACATCCTTACTATCAAAGCGAGAAAGATCTGGCTTTCCGGCATTCACCCATGCTGTATACCACATACTGCCAACAGTTATAATCGCCTCACGCATTCTTCTTTCCACCATACCATTTAACATTTTATCATAATCTTCTGTGTATTCTTTTGAATACACTTTCATTAAAGTAGCGCCGCGGTTTTCGAAACTATATTTTTTGTCCGGAGAATATTTTGCATTTAACTGAGCTTCAAAAGTTAAAACAGAATCTACTGCAGCATGACTTGCTTTTATGGTTGCCCATGCTTTTTCAATTGGCTTGTCGATGTATTTTGCTTTGCCTACCCAGTAATCATACCCCTCCGATTTCATTTCAGGAATACGTGATTCCCAAAATCCGTGAATACCTTTTTGGTTGGTCATTTGACCATTATAATTTTCTGTGGTGTGCAATGGAACATGCGAATCAGCAATATAATGACCCAAGTCGGCAGAATAATGAAGGATAAGATCAAGATTTTCGTCTTTGAAAGCTTCCGTCAAACGATACACCATCTTTTCGATATGCCATGGAACAATTCCATATGCTTGAAGTGTATCTTCCGAATATTTTGCAACCGCTTTTTTCCACCAGTGAGGGACAGAGTCAAAAGCATATTTTCCATAATGATCAATATCTATGTAATGCCTAGGTGCTTCATCTGCATTCGCATATCTGCGTCTGTCAGGATCAACAGCATGTTCTGAAATATATTCAATATGTTGTTTATAGAACCCTATCATTCCTTCAGGTAAAGTAAAAACTGCCATCCGGTTAATTTTTTTATGTCCAAAAAAACCCCAAGAATATGCAGGTTCCTTAAAAGGAATAAGCAAAAGTAAAATTGCAAAAACGAATATGAGTAGGATAGTTTTTTTCATCAAGTTATGTTCCTATTAATCAATATAAGATCAATTAAGTTTCAGGCAACATAAAGATATGAATTTATAAGATTGAAAAGGTTAAGAGAGCTTTACTAAATACTTACCTTTTAATACAGGAATAATAGATGTTTGATCAAGCTGAAAACAATATTTAATATCCTTCTTCAGTCCCAGAGAAGCTAAACGTTCTGCATGAGAAGAATTTCTCAAAAATTTAATCTGATTTTTCTGGGATTGATCATAAAGAAAAGCCATTGCTAAAGAGGCATCGCCTGTTTTATGCATACCCGCTTTTAAAAGGCGATTAGTAACTGCACCAGCAAACATACTGTCTTCCCAATTGAATCTATTTTTCCAGCCAGAGCATAATAAAAGTACACTTCTATTTTGAGCGATCAAATAATCACATAAGGCAGAAATGTTTGTAAATGCACCGATCACCACCTGATAAGCATCTTTTGCCGCTTCTATTGCCTGAGTACCATTTGTGGTAGAAATAACAATTGTCTGACCTTTTATTTTATCAGTCATGTAGCTGAATGGAGAGTTCCCAAAATCAAATCCATCCAAGGCAACCCCATTTCTTTCGGCACCAACCATAAACCCCTGATTCTTATATTCTGTTGCTTCCTCAACTGTTGCCACAGGAATCATTTTATCGACACCATAATGAAAAGCAGTGCACATGGCAGAAGTAGCGCGAAGGATGTCTATAACAACAACAATGGTGTCATCCCTATGGTGAACAGGATAAAGATAGGGTGACAAACAAACATCAACTGTTAATTTTTTTTCCATAATTTATTCCCTCACAATCAATCTCCTTGAAATAGGAGATTATGATTTATAAAAAGGCATTTTTACAACTTTCGCTTTAATTGCTTTATCGCGTATCATGATAAAGATCTCTGAGTCTGCTTTTGAAAAAGCAGTTGGCACATACCCCATTCCAATAGCTTTATTTAAAGACGGTGATTGAGTTCCAGAAGTAACAACACCTATCATGTTGCCTGATGCGTCCGCTATTTCATAATCATGACGAGGAATACCTCTGTCAATCATTTCAAATCCTACTAATTTTTTTGCAACACCATTTTCTTTTTGATCCAAAAGTGCTTTGCTATTCGTAAATTCTTTTGTGAATTTTGTAATCCAACCCAATCCTGCTTCAATAGGTGAAGTGGTGTCATTAATATCATTTCCATACAAACAGAAACCCATTTCCAAACGCAATGTATCACGAGCTCCTAAACCAATTGGTTTGATTCCGAATTCAGCACCCGCTTCAAAAATAGCGTTCCACATTTTATCTGCCACTTCATTCTCAAAATAAATTTCGAAGCCACCTGCACCCGTATATCCCGTATTTGACACAACCACATTGTCAACGCCATTGAATTTACCTTTTTTGAAAGTGTAATAAGGAATTTCGGAAAGATTAATAGCTGTTAATTTTTGTAAAGCCAATATTGCTTTTGGTCCCTGCACTGCCAATAAGGATGTTTTTTCAGAGATATTATGCATCTCCACATTCTTTGTATTGTATTTCTGAATCCAATTCCAATCTTTATCGATATTGGAAGCATTCACAACCAACATATATGCTTTTTCGTCAATACGGTAAACCAACAAGTCGTCTACAATTCCACCGGTATCATTTGGCAAACAGGAATACTGAATTTTACCATCTGTTAATACAGATGCATCATTAGAAGTAACTCGTTGAATTAGATCCAACGCGTTTTCACCTTTCAAAATAAATTCACCCATATGACTCACGTCAAAAACCCCCATAGCATTTCTAACTGTAACATGCTCATCATTCAAACCGCTATATGAAACAGGCATCAAATAACCTGCAAAAGGAACCATCTTAGCTCCTAAAGAAACATGTTTATTTACTAGTGCAACATTTTTTAATTCAGTTGTGGTTGTTTCCATCTTGAGAAAATTGTATTGTTGAAGATTATTATTTAGAACTACTGATTCCAAATACCCATTTTTACAAATGTAAGATTTTATCGATTCAATAGTTCATTAAAAGCTTTCAGGTAGTTGTTTTTTTGCGATTCATATGAATACTTTTCAACAACAGTTGCTCGTCCTTTCATTCCCATTTTCTTTCTTAATTCAAAAGAGTCTATTAATTGAGAGAGCTTAATAACCCATTCATCATCTGTTTTAGCTAAAAAACCATTTTCACCATCAACAATTATTTCTGTATTAACTCCTTCTGCCGACATAATTGTTGGCGTTTCTAGTGACATGTACGACAACCCTTTTAAACCACACTTCCCCTTCACCCACTGATCATTAGGCAAAGGCATGATTCCTATATCAAATCCTGATAGAATTTCGATTTCTGTTTCACTCGTCCAGGGAATACCTTGAATACCCAACTCCTCATTCCGATACGTTTCATCTCCCATCACTTTAAAGAAAACCTTTTCGCCATATTTCTTTTTGATCATTTTCAAAACGGGAACTGCATTTTCGAAATGTTTTATGGTCGTTAGACTACCACTCCAGCCAATACAGATGCGGTCTTTCTCTTCATATTTTTTGGTCCGCTGAAAAACAGCTGTATCAATTGTGGTGGGAATTATTTTGACTTTTTTATTGAATAAACGAGCATATTCCGACAAATAGGTATTGCCAGCAAAAACCATATCAGCAGCAGAAATAATTTCCCCTGTTTTTTTAGCACTCTTCATCCATTGCCACATTTTATTGGCTTTGGAAGTATCAAGCAACCAGATGGAATCATCAAAATCGAAAACCAATTTTGCTTTTGATCTGCTGAATCGTTTTTCGAAATAAGCAGAGCCAGTCATAAATGCTTCTCGTTGAACAAAAATTATATCAAAATGGTTGGCGCGTTTTACATCAACAAGCCTTTTTTTTGCACTTTTAATTATAATCGATAATTTCTGCAAAATATTACCAGTTTTATAAAAAACCTTATCATCCGATTCAGATAATATGTACGACAGCTCGCACTCAAAGCCATTTTCTTTCAAAAAACTAAAGTATTGTTCAAAGCGATAACGCTGACTGGGTGAGCGATTGGGGCGATGAGCTGCTATGAATAGTATTTTTGGCATCGTTTAGTATAGACAAAGATAAAAAGTAAGAGGAAACAGCCATCATTTTTTTATATCTTTGGAGTAATTAATTATGAAGGCGATCGACATACTCTTCCAGCGCAATATTCCTAGATGGATCATTTTTTTCATCGACATGTGCATTTGCTTGTTTTCATTGGTACTTGCCTACCTTGTTCGCTTTAATTTTTCTATACCCCGTATTGAGATCATTGCTTTCCCAATGGTTTTTAGTTTTGTATTAGGAGTAAGAGCACTGAGTTTCTATGTTTCTAAAACGTATCAAGGTATTGTAAAGTATACCAGTTCCAAAGATGCACAACGGATTTTCATTATTATCACCATTGGCAGTGCTTCTTATATTCTAATTAACTGTATCTATTTTTATTTCATCAATCATACCTTCCCCATCCCTTTTTCTATCATCATCATAGAATACATGGCAACTACATTTCTGATGATTAGTTTGCGAGTCATGTTTAAAGCGCTCTATCACGAACTCACAAATCCGAGTAAAGAAAAGCGAAGCGTAATCATTTTCGGAGCAGGAGAATCAGGAATAATAACTAAACGAACGCTTGATCGTGATGCCGGAACAAAATATAAAGTACTAGGTTTTATTGATGATGACAGCAAGAAACAAGGAAAAAAACTAGAAGGAACGACGATATACAATATTTCAAAACTTGATGATTTGTTGGAACAAAATAATGTTTCTAATTTAATTATCTCTGTTCAAAATTTAACACCAGCAAAAAAACAAGAGATCGTAGACATCTGTTTGAATCATGATACAAAAGTGTTGAATGTTCCACCTGTTACCAATTGGATAAACGGTGAATTAAGCTTCAAGCAAATTAAAAAAGTTCAGATAGAAGAACTCTTGGAACGAGAACCGATTCAACTAGACAAGGATGACATTCAAAAAATATTATCGGATAAAATAATTCTAGTTACTGGAGCTGCAGGAAGTATAGGCAGTGAGATTGTAAGACAAGTCATAAAATTCAATCCCAAAAAGATTATTTTGCTTGATCAAGCAGAATCGCCTTTGTATGAAATGGAAATGGAACTGTTTGATAAATACAAACAACAATCCTATGAAATAGTGATGGGCGATATTCGTAACAGAGATCGAATGGAAAATGTCTTTAAAACATTTCAACCACAAATTGTATTTCATTCTGCCGCATACAAGCATGTTCCTATGATGGAAAATAACCCATCAGAATCTGTTTTCACAAATGTATTCGGTTCTAAAAATCTTGCAGACCTTTCGGTAGAATATAAGGTAGAAAAATTTGTGATGATTAGCACCGACAAGGCTGTTAACCCTACAAATGTGATGGGTGCTAGTAAACGTATTGCAGAAATCTATACACAATCATTGGGTAAACATTCCACAACCAAATTCATCACAACACGTTTTGGAAATGTACTTGGATCAAATGGCTCGGTGATCCCTCGCTTTCGCCAGCAGATTGAAAATGGAGGTCCTATAACAATCACACATCCCGACATCACCCGTTTTTTCATGACCATTCCAGAAGCCTGTCAATTAGTTTTAGAAGCTGGTGCTATGGGTAAAGGCGGAGAAATATTTATTTTTGACATGGGGGAATCGGTTAAGATTGTTGATCTTGCAAAAAAAATGATCAAACTTTCCGGACTGACATTAAACAAAGATATCAGCATTGCATTTACTGGTTTACGTCCTGGAGAAAAACTATATGAAGAGTTGCTTGCTGATCATGAAAACACCTTACAAACTCATCATAAACAAATTATGATTGCGAAAGTAAAAGAGTATGATTTCGAAACAGTTTCATCAGCCATCTCAGAGTTAATTAAGCTTTTTGATAAACAAGATAATAGATCAATTGTTAAAAAGATGAAGGAACTCGTTCCTGAATTTAAAAGCAATAATTCCATTTTTGAGGAATTGGATAACAAATAATCATTGTCAAAAAATGACCTCTATTTACAGACACAAAACACCTATCCAGATTCGCTTTAAAGACATTGACAAATTAGGTCATGTAAACAATGCAAACCACATTACCTATTTTGAATTAGCACGAGTGGACTATTTTGCTGCATTTGAAAAAGATGACATTAAAATCGACTGGGTGAATGAAGGGGTTATCCTTGCCAAAATTGAAATGGAATACAAGCACCCTATTTTATTAGAAGATGCTGTTTTTGTATACACCTGGGTTTCAAAAATGGGAACAAAAAGTTTTGAGATGAGCTGTTCTATTATTAAAGTTGAAAACGGAATAGAAATAGAACTGGCAAAAGGACTAGCAATAATTGTCTGTTTTAATTACAAAACAAATCAAACAATTTTGATACCCGAAAAGTGGAAAACCAAAATGATGATCGCTTAATTTTTTAACCGTGAACCGTTTCTGATTTTCCGTAATTTGTAATGATAGAATTTTCATATTCTATCCATTCTTTCCAACGTTTATCAACATCAATTCCTTCACCATATTTCCTTGCAAATCCGATAAAGGTTGTATAATGACCTGCTTCGGAAACCATCAGGTCGCGATAAAATTTAGCCAATTCGGGGTCTTTGATATTTTCAGAAAGTGTCCTAAAACGTTCACAGCTGCGTGCTTCTATCATAGCAGAAAAAAGTAATCGATCCACTAAAGATTGCAAGCGACTTCCACCTTTATTCATGAATTTATATAATTCATTTACATAATGATCTTTGCGCTCTAGCCCCAATACTTTTCCTCGCGCTTTAATTAAATTATGCACCTGCTCAAAATGATCGAGTTCTTCTTTCGCAAGAGCAATAAGCGCTGTAACAAGCTCTGTATAATTCGGATTATTTACAACCATTGACAAAGCATTGGTAGCCGCTTTTTGCTCACACCAAGCATGATCCGTTAATATCTCTTCAATATTACTTTCAACAATATTCACCCAACGAGGGTCTGTAGATAATTTTAATCCTAACATGAATTCTAATCAATAAATTTTCTCATTAATGGACCGCTTGTCAAACTCGTCACGAGAGCCATAATTACAAGTGCAACAAATATAGGTTTGGAGATTAATCCAGCATTCAGTGCCAGCGTTCCCAATATAATTTCCATAGCGCCACGGGCATTCATTCCAAAACCTACTGCCAAAGAATGATTTTTGGACATTCCTCCTAAACGAGCTCCGATATATGCTCCTAAAACTTTACCGACATAAGCTAAGACTAGTACAATTGCTACAATCATTCCATCAAAATTTTCAATGAAATTTACTTTCAATCCGATGGAAACAAAAAACAAAGGCGCAAAAAAGTTCGTAACAAACTGATGAATAATCTCCCTTGCTTGCTCACGAAGATGAACGCTATCGCCAAAAGCAATACCAGCAATAAAAGCGCCTAATATTGCATGAATATGAATCGCTTCGGTAAAAGCAGCAGACAACAAACAAATACCTAATGAAATAGAGAGCACACCACCGGGCCATGACAATTTAGTTTGCATCCAGGGTAATGTTTTATCAATTATCTTTTTACCAATAGTCAACATGAATATTCCAAAACCAATAATATAAAGAATGGTATACCAGATACTAAAATGATCACTTGCAGTTTGATTCGTTAAGCTAAGTACAAATGAAAATATCAGCCAACCAATAAGATCGTTGAACATAGCTGAAGCTATGATTACCATTCCAATATTCGTTTTAAATAAATTCATATCCATCAAAATACGAGCAATTACTGGCAGAGCAGAGATGGAAAGTGCTGTTCCAAAAAACAACGCGAATAACAATTTTGGTTCTAGTTCATTAGGAATGGAAAATATCTCAGGAAAAAACCAAGCAATGGCAAAACCTGTAAAGAATGGAATAATCATACTGAACATACTTGTATAAACCGCCACTTTACCTTGCTTCAAAACTAATGAAAGCTGAACTTCCATACCCGCAACAAAGAGAAGCATAATAACTGATAAGCTAAAAATACCATCCAATGCAATCGGTATATTTCCTGTTCTAGGAAATAAATAAAGAAAAATATCCGGATACAACATTCCTAAAATTGTTGGTCCTAAAATAATTCCAACAATCAATTCACCCATTACGACAGGCAGCTTAAATCTTTTTCCAAGTTCCGCAAAAATACGGGAGATGATCAGCATGGTACTGATGGATAAAAGCAAAACAATTAATTCGTTATGTGCGAGTTTAATCATGTCTTATAAACGGGAATGAACAATTAATAAGTTACAAGGTAAATCCGCCAATATATATTCAATATCATGAGTAAATATCCTATCGAAAACATTCAAATGTGTGTCGGGTGAATTAATGACTAGCAGATCCGCTTTTTTATCTTTAGAAAATTTACTGATTGCATAACCAGGTTTTCCTTTTATCACCTTATCAATTACTTTCACATCTCCTGCATCACATTTTTCAAGGATCATTTGCAAAGTCTCCTCTGACTCATCAGCAAAATTTTTCTTTATTTCTTTCGTTTGCGGAGCGGTGCTGTCATCAGCTATCGCCATAGCCAATCCTGGAACATCAACCTCATTTACAATTGTTACATCTTTTACTTTTATATTTTTCGCCAAATACAACGCAGTATTAATTGTGTGAATGGTTTTAGGATTCTCTACCCCATTAACAACTATCTTTTTAAATTTCTGAGGCTCATCAGTAGGATTGGTAAGTAGCAACACAGAGCATTTTGCTTTACGGCTAATATTCCTCGCAATTGACCCCAAATAAAATTTTAATATGTTTTCCTTTTCCAGTGCACCCAATACCAGCAGATCCACAATATTTAGTTTACATAATTTTAAGATCGTATCAACAGGATCTCCCTCCATCCATATAACCCTTGAATGATTCGGATCAACGCCTATAGTCGACATCATCTCGTCTAATTCCTGCTCTTTTTCAGCTGTTTTGTCTCCAATATGTATCAACAATAAGGCAGCACCTAAGACATCCGACAATCTCTTCGCCTCCGCTAATACAAGCTGACATCTTGGTGAAAATGAAATAGCAACAGCAATGGTTTCAAATGGGTAAGAAGGTCGTTTTTTTAATTTACTTAAATCCATTATATCAAATGTTAATTAACTGGGTAAAGATACTAATATCAAGTATTATAAAACATTTTAAAGAATAATATGTTTAAACAATAAAACAGAACTTTTTACTTAATTTTGCGCCAAAACCCTCGAACATATGTATATATTACTATTTTTCCTTTGCCATTGGTTTCTTTCATTGTTCTCTCAAACATTTTTCTTACACCGCTTTTCATCTCATAAAATGTTTACAATGAATAAATTCTGGGAGCGTTTTTTCTATTTGTTCACTTTTATAACACAAGGCTCTTCCTTCTTAAATCCCAGGGCATATGCTATCATGCACCGCATGCATCATGCATACAGCGATACAGAAAAAGACCCGCACTCTCCTGTTTTCTTTAAAGACGTTTTCGGATTAATGATGCACACAAAAAGAATTTACTTTGATTTTGTTTCCCAAAAGGTAGAACCTGAAAAAGCATTTCAAGGTAATTATCCTGTTTGGCCTCTAATGGACAAGGTTAGCGACATGTGGCTTGTGAGGATCTCTTTTGGCGTTGGCTACTTTTTATTCTATTATTATTTTGCAACTGCTTGGTGGCAATATCTTTTACTTCCTGTTCACTTTTTAATGGGGCCCATCCATGGAGCTATTGTTAACTGGTGCGGACACAAATACGGTTATGTGAATTTTGATAACCATGACCAAAGTAAAAATTCACTTCCTTGGGACTTTTTGATGTTAGGAGAATTATTTCAAAACAATCATCATAAAAGTCCGAATAGTATCAACTTTTCGAAAAAATGGTTTGAATTCGATCCAACTTACCCAATCATCTTTTTATTGGACAGGCTTAGAATCATAAAAATTAGAAAAGCCTGAACATATTAAATTTATTGAAGAATGTTCGATTTTATTTTCACCTTTTCCAGCATTAAAATAAGCCCAGAACAAATAAAAATACCCTCACGGAAACTTTGTAATCAAAAAATGTTTCCGTAGTTTTGCAAGCAAAATTATCGGACACATACAGCATTTACATTTTAAACTATTTTCCTGTTTATGAATAACTCTTTTTCTTTAAAAACCTTCAGCATACTTTTTTTATTCTTTGTTTTCACTTTTCAGTTAAGCGCTCAGAATAAAAAGAAATATACGATAAGCGGCTATGTTAAAGATGCTTCCAATGGCGAATACAGTATTGGTGCAAATGTGTATATCAAAGAATTATTAAAAGGCGGAAATACCAACCAGTACGGATTTTACTCCATCACCGTTGAATCAGGAAATTACACATTGATATCCTCCTATATCGGCTACGAAAATTTTGTAAAAGAAATTAAACTTGACAAAGACATCCGCCTAAATATTGAATTAAAATTGGCTTCCGTGAATGCTAAAGTGGTAGAAGTAACTTCCGAAAGAACAGATAAGAATGTTTCTAGCACCAATGTAGGATCAATCAAATTAGATATGGAAGAAATAAAAAAACTTCCTGCCTTTCTGGGCGAGGTAGATGTCTTAAAAACCATTCAGCTTTTACCAGGCGTAAAATCTAGTGGTGATGGCAATGCCGGATTTTATGTAAGAGGTGGCGGACCAGATCAGAATTTAATTTTATTGGATGAAGCAGTAGTTTATAATGCTTCCCATTTGCTTGGATTTTTCTCCGTTTTTAATGG
The DNA here is from genome assembly GCA_947449315.1 of Bacteroidota bacterium. GTDB lineage: Bacteria > Bacteroidota > Bacteroidia > 2-12-FULL-35-15 > 2-12-FULL-35-15 > 2-12-FULL-35-15. Next base: position 81,694 of record CANFRC010000002.1, on the reverse strand, counting down.
CGATGCAGTAAAAAGCATCAACCTTGTTAAAGGAGGAATGCCTGCGCAATATGGCGGACGACTAGCATCTGTTTTGGATATCTCCATGAAAGAAGGTAATAATAAATCCTATCATGCTTCTGGTGGTATCGGAATTATTTCTTCCCGATTAACAATTGAAGGCCCTATAAAAAAAGATACAGGTTCTTTTATTATTTCCGCTCGCAGAACTTACCTTGATGTAGTTGCAAGACCTTTTGCAAAACCTTCCTCTCCATTAAAAAATTCCGGCGTCTACTTTTATGATATGAATGCAAAAATAAATTATCGCCTATCTGATAAAGACAGGATTTTTGCAAGTGGATATTTTGGAAGAGACATCATGAACTTTCAGGATAAAGATGCCGGATTTAAACTTGGCGTTTCATGGGGCAATGGAACAGGCGTTGTCAGATGGAATCACTTATTCAACAATAAATTATTTATGAATGTATCCGGAATTTATAGCGATTATAAATTTTCATTTACCGCCGCTCAAACAGGATTCGAACTAAAATTATTTTCTGGTATTAGTGATTATAATGGAAAAGTTGATTTCAGCTATTTCCCAACGATCCGCCATGAAGTAAAATTCGGAGTGAACTACATTTTTCACACCTTCACTCCTATCAGCGCTTCGGCCAAACAAGGTGAAACAGAGTTTGACTTGGGTGGTGTAAAAAAATTACGCGCACACGATGCATCGGTATACGTTTCAGACGATTTCGATGTAACCGACAAATTAAAGATACATGCAGGTATTCGATACTCGTACTTTATGCAAGTAGGACCTTTCGACAGGTATAACAAAGATCCATTTACTGGACAAAACTCATCCATTACTCACTACAATTCAAATCAGAAAGTGGCCGACTATGGTGGCCCCGAACCCCGATTCAATGCCAGATACTCCATCAATAACAAATCTTCGATTAAAGCATCTTACACCTACAATTTACAATACATTCACTTAGCTTCACTCTCGGCTGTTACTTTGCCGATAGATACTTGGGTGCCTTCTTCTGAATTAGTAAAACCTCAAAAAGGATCTCAATATTCCATGGGGTATTTCAGAAATTTTTTAGATAACGGGTATGAAGCTTCTGTTGAAGTCTATTACAAAGACCTAAAAAATCAAATTGAATATAAAGACGGAGCCTTACCTGGTTCTGGCATAGCAGATAACACAGACAACCAATTTGTTTTTGGAACAGGGAAAGCATATGGAGCTGAATTTTTCTTAAAAAAACGCATCGGAAAATTTAATGGCTGGGTGGGATATACGCTTTCCTATACAAAACGAACATTCCCGGATCTGAATCGGGGAAAAGAATTTTATGCTAAATACGACAGGCGACATGACGCTTCAGTTGTTCTAAGTTACGAGTTAAGCAAAAAATGGACTTTTGCAACTATTTGGGTTTATGGAACTGGAAACGCTATTACGATACCGACCTCCTATTATGTAATTGACGGAAATATTACCTATGATTATAGTGATAGAAATACATACCGAATGCCGGCATATCACCGTTTAGATATTTCGGCAACATATACACCTGACAAAACAAAACATATTGAAAAAAGAAAAGCGCGTGTCATCAAACGTTTCGGTATCATCGATAAAGTAACGACAGCCGACATTCAAATTCCAAGAAAACTGTTTAAAGAGTATGAGTCGAGCTGGAATTTCAGCGTATTCAATGTGTATAACAGACACAACCCTTATATTATCTATTTTGCAAATGAAGGAAGTGCAACACAAGGAAATTTAACTATCAAAGCAAAACAAGTATATCTGTTCCCAATCTTACCATCAGTAACCTGGAACTTTAAATTTTAATTGCTAAAAAAAATATCATTAAATGAAAAATTATATTTTATTCACATCATTCGTAATTATAGCACTTACCTCCTGTACGGAGAACATTGATGTAAAGCTTCCTAACTCGGATAAAAAAATTGTCATTGAAGGCACAATCGAAAATGGTAAAGTTGCGGAGGTAATTATTACCCGAACCATACCTCTTTTTTCTTCGGTTAGCGGAACAACGGTAAGTGACTTGTATGTTCTTGACGCAAAAGTATATGTATCAAACGGCTCAATCACAGACACTTTGAACTTGGCAATAGATAGCAGCTCTTCTTTAGGAGTCGTATATAAAGGGAGTGCACTAATTGGTGTTACTGGTCAAAATTATTCCTTAAAAGTGGTAGCCTCAGATGGCAAGATTTATTCAGCTACTACCTATATACCTACTCCCGTTGCACTTGATTCTGTTTGGTGGGCTCCACAACCTCCAAATGACACATTAGGATTTGCAAATGCTCGTTTAAAAGATCCTTCCGGATTGGGAAATAATTACAGATGGTATGCAAAGAGACCAACCAAAGACAGACGATTTATTGCTCCCAATGGTGCTACCTTTGATGACAAATTAATTGATGGAAAAACCTTTGATTTTGCCTATTCAAAAGGATATGACCCAACAGACAATGTAAATTCGGCGATGAATGACTCTGATGCTGAACGGTTTTATTATAGAAAAACTGACACGATCTATATCCAATTTGTTTCGATAGACAGAGCAAGCAAGGATTTTTATACTACATTCGAAAATGCAGTTGCTAGCAATGGAAACCCCTTTGCATCTCCTGTTACCATCTTAGGTAATATTGACAATGGTGCATTAGGTGTTTGGAGTGGAATGGGCACCACATACGACACCATTATGCCTACACCTTAACCCATCGAAAATAAATTTAAAAACAAATTATTCATTTTGTGAATAAAATATAAAAAACAAGAACGAAACAAATAGTAATTTAGGGAACAAAATTAATTAGCATTATGTCAGAAAAAATTGAACACGTAAAATGTCTTATCATCGGAAGCGGACCTGCAGGATATACAGCTGCGATATATGCTTCCCGCGCTGATCTAAAACCCGTATTATATACAGGAATGGTTCCAGGCGGACAATTAACAGAAACAACTGAAGTAGATAATTTCCCCGGATACCCTAAAGGCATCACCGGTCCTGAATTAATGGAAGATTTAAAAGCACAGGCAGAAAGATTTGGCACACAGGTCCGTTTCGGAATGGCCACAAAAGTTGATCTTACATCTACTCCAAAAAAAATATGGATTGACGAAACAATCGAAATGACAGCTGATACAATCATTATTTCAACTGGTGCATCTGCAAAATGGTTGGGATTAGAAAACGAAACGAGGTTGCGTTTAAACGCAGGTGGTGTTTCTGCTTGCGCAGTGTGTGACGGATTCTTTTACAAAGGACAGGATGTTGTTATTGTGGGTGCTGGAGATACCGCAGCTGAGGAAGCTACCTATCTTTCAAAATTGTGTAAAAAAGTATACATGATCGTCAGAAGAAGTGATATGCGTGCCAGCAAAGCAATGCAAACAAGAGTTAAAAATACTCCAAATATTGAAATCCTGTGGGACAGTGAAACACATGATATTATTGGAAAAGATACAGTTGAAAGTGTGATCATTAAAAATATTAAAACAAATGAACTGCGTTCATTGAATGTTACTGGCTTTTTTGTTGCGATCGGACATAAACCGAACACCGATATTTTTAAAGGTCAGCTGAAGATGGATGAGCTGGGTTACCTTGATGTTGTTGCAGGTTCGAGCAAAACCAATCTTCCTGGCGTATTTGCTGTTGGTGACTGTGCAGATAAAACATACCGACAAGCTGTTACAGCAGCTGGAAGTGGATGCATGGGCGCTTTAGATGCCGAACGATGGCTCGCAGAACAAGACATTCACTAAAATAAATCACCGTTCAAGTAAACCAGAACGGTGATTTTTGCTTTTACATTTTTATTATTCACGAAAAAAATACGTAGCTTATTTTCAAAGAATTAATAAAAAAAGTCCCGCAAATTGCGGGACTTTTTTTATTAAAGATGTTTCTACAATTATGCCTTTTTAACATTTACTGCATTTAAACCTTTTTTACCTTCAGCTTCTTCAAAAGTAACTTTATCACCATCACGAATCTGGTCAACTAAACCAGTAACGTGAACGAACAATTCTTGGTTCGTATCATCAACTGTGATAAAACCAAAACCTTTTGAAACATTGAAAAATTTTACTGTACCTGTTTTCATTAAATTATAAATTAAAATTAATACTAAAACAAATATACAACAGTTAATTCCTAATTTGCAAAAATTAAATATATTATTCATTTTAAAAATAAAACAATGAGAAATATCATTTCGAAAAATTTTATTACTCTCTGCATCGCTCTTACAGCTTGCTCTGCATGCAGCACGTCCGCTTTTTTTTATGCTCCATCTAAAACATTCGTTCATTACCCCGACACGACATCCTATCATTTAGAAGAAATAAATTTTAAAGCGACGGATGGAAATACCCTTAACGGATGGTTCATAAAACCAAAAAATAAAATAATTGCCGGAACAGTTTTAATATTTCATGGCAATGGCGGAAACATTTCCAACAACTACCAATCTGCTGAACCACTTATAAAATATGGCTTTCAGGTGATGGTATTCGATTATGAAGGGTATGGAAAATCGACTGGAAAACCTTCTCAGGAAAAAGTATTAGATGATGGTATTCAAGCATTGCACTATATCAAACAGCGGGATGATGTAAAAAACACAAAACTGATCTTATTCGGACAATCATTAGGCGGACATTTATCCTGTGTAGTTGCTGCAAGAGATCAAAAACTGATTGACGCCTTAGTTGTTGAAGGTGCATTTACAGGTCATGAACTCATGGCAGTTTATGTTGGTAAAAAAAGCGGAGTACCAAAATTTCTCACAAAAATGCTTGTCCCTAGTAAATACAATGCTATTGATGAAATTGATAAAATCACCATTCCAATATTAATCATTCACAGTACTGAAGATGAAATATGCCCGTTTTATATGGGGCAACAACTATTTGAAAAAGCTGTTGCACCCAAAGAATTCTGGGAGGTAAAAGGACCGCATATTCAATCGAGTCATTTATATGCCAATGAATTTGCTCAGCATTTTTTAAACCTAATAAAATGAGTGGATGGAAATTATTGACAAATACATCACTCTAGAATGAATGAAAACTCATACACTTATTCATGAAATTTATTCATAAAAAAAGACGGATACAATTTGCATTGCATCCGTCAAAATAACTAATCACATTCTAAAAAAAAATCCATTCTTACAAGAAGAATTATTTTTTCTCATCCTTCACTTCTTCAAAATCAACATCTGTTACTTCACTATCTGTTGCACCATTTGCATTTGCATCACCTTGCGGGTTCGCATTTGCATCTGCACCTTGAGTCGCGTTATACATGTCCTGAGAAGCTGCTTGCCATCCAGCGTTTAACTTTTCCATTGCAGCATCAATTCCTGATATATCGCGAGCACCATGTGCTGTCTTTAATTCAGCCAATGCACCTTCAATAACAGATTTTTTCTCTGCAGGAATTTTTTCGCCATACTCGGTCAATTGTTTTTCTGTTTGGAAAATCATTGAATCAGCAGCGTTTACTTTTTCTGTTTCTTCTTTTGCTTTTTTATCTGCTTCAGCATTTGCATCAGCATCTGCCTTCATACGTTTGATCTCTTCGTCACTTAATCCGGATTTAGCTTCAATACGTATATTATGGGATTTACCTGTTGCTTTATCTTTTGCAGAAACTTGTAAGATACCGTTCGCGTCAATATCAAAAGTAACTTCTACTTGCGGCACACCGCGTGGTGCTGGAGGAATACCATCTAAGTTAAATTCTCCTAACTTACGGTTATCCTTCGCCATAGCGCGTTCTCCTTGATATACAACAATCTGAACGGAAGGTTGATTATCGCTAGCTGTAGAAAATGTTTCTGACTTTTTAGTCGGAATCGTAGTATTAGATTCGATTAATTTAGTGAATACACCACCCATTGTTTCAATACCTAATGAAAGTGGCGTAACATCTAACAACAATACGTCTTTTACTTCACCGGTTAAAACACCACCTTGAATTGCAGCTCCAATAGCAACAACTTCATCAGGATTTACACCTTTTGAAGGCGCTTTCCCAAAAAATTTCTGAACGGCATCAACAATTGCAGGAATACGTGTTGAACCACCTACTAAAATGATCTCATCAATATCTGAAGTACTTAATCCCGCATTTTTCAAAGCCGATTTACATGGCTCTATCGTTCGTTTGATCAAATCATCAACCAATTGCTCAAATTTTGCTTTTGTTAAGGTACGAACCAAATGTTTTGGAATACCATCTACAGGCATAATGTAAGGCAGGTTAATCTCTGTTGAAGCTGTACTAGATAACTCGATCTTTGCTTTTTCAGCCGCTTCTTTCAATCGCTGCAAAGCCATTGGGTCTTTTGAAAGATCCAATCCGCCATTCTCAGCTTTAAACTCAGCAACCAACCAATCTATAATCTTATGGTCGAAATCATCCCCACCCAGGTGAGTATCTCCATCCGTTGATTTTACTTCAAATACGCCATCACCTAATTCAAGAACAGAAACGTCATGTGTACCACCCCCACAATCAAACACCACAATTTTCATTTCCTTACCTCTTTTATCAAGACCGTAAGCCAATGCTGCTGCAGTTGGTTCATTGATGATACGTTTAACTTTTAATCCTGCAATTTCTCCGGCTTCTTTCGTTGCCTGACGCTGAGCATCATTAAAATATGCAGGAACTGTGATAACCGCTTCTGAAACCTCATGACCAAGATAATCTTCAGCCGTTTTTTTCATTTTCTGAAGAATGATTGCAGAAATTTCCTGAGCAGTATATTTTCTGTCATCAATTTCTACACGAGGTGTGTTATTATCACCTTTTACTACTTTATAAGGAACACGAGTAGCCTCTTTTGCTACTTCATCAAAAGTGTGCCCCATAAAACGTTTGATAGAACCAATCGTTTTTGTTGGATTTGTAATGGCCTGACGTTTAGCAGGGTCTCCTACTTTACGTTCACCGCCTTCAACAAATGCTACAATAGAAGGTGTTGTTCTTTTTCCTTCGCTGTTTGGAATTACAACAGGCTCGTTACCTTCCATTACTGAAACACAAGAGTTTGTTGTGCCTAAGTCAATACCAATTATTTTACTCATAATTATTTAGGGTTTAGTTGTTACGTTTTAAAAATTACGATTAGCCTTTTTCAATCTTTATGCCATGGCCCTTTTGTCGAAATTATGGCATAAAAAAAAGCGTTCTTATGGAAAGAACGCTTTTAAATATGACAAACAGGCAGTTTAACTAATGACAGCCGGTCCAAACACCAAAATGATCTGAGAATCTTAATTTGCAGGTGTACTGCCCTCCAGATAAGGAATCTAAAGATGTATTATCTAATGGCCTTGAAAAAGGGGGTCTGTTATAACGAGAAGAAAATATCCCCAAACCACCTACGATATTAGTGAATTCCGGACGTTCCTGAATGATTCCTGTAGACGGTTTATTCACATCTATAAAAGTGACAAGATCATCCGCTGCTGAAACAAGCAAAACATCCACTTTACCAGCCTTTCTGCCTAATAATCCAGAATAATCAGCAAGGGAAGAGCCTATGAACTTATAAAAATCGCTTGCATTGAATTCTTTTAAAAACGATTCTCCACCAGATAAACCAGCTGTTCTGGATTCAGGCAACTGATAATCCAATACCTGTGGGATGTTTCCATTTGTTATGGTAGAATCAGAATAGTTTAAACGTATGATCACCTGATATTCTCTCGCATTTTTTGCACTTAGCCATTCTACTTTAAATTTATAATTCGGATAATACCCGGTAATAACAAAACTGAAACTTGTTAAGCTTGGTGCTGGTTTAGAAAATGCCGTAATATCAGGGAGTACTAATGTTTTTGAGCTAACAGAAACACCTGTTTCCCCATCTGTTACTTTTAATTCATACAAACTATTAGGATCCAGTTTAGGATGTCCTACTGATCCATCCGTAACCAATTTATAAATAACATTTGTTTGCTCTGTGCTATAAAAAAGTCCAGGATCTTTTGGAATATAATTAGCTGGTGTAAGCACATAGGAAATTCCAGAATTTACGCATTTGATTTTAACATCCAGTGCATTTTTAAACTGAGCAGAATCTTTCATCATAGCATATTCATAAGCATTTCCGGCACCTAAAAATGCTTTATTGATTTTTACATATTGTGTATCCTGCCCCTGATCCAAAAGGCCGTAAACAATTAATGTTTCTTTATAATCTCCAATAACATTCAAATCGGTGCTACATGCCGAAATGAACAGCGCACAACAAAGAATAACGTAAATAATAGTTCTTTTCACTTTTACAAATTTTAATCAATAAGCACAAAAGTATCAATAAATTCGATTTAAAACTAACTAATTTGTGGAAGGTAGAATTTTGCATTTAAACGGTTACAATTCAAAAAAGAGAATCCCAAAAACAATTTGTAGCTTTGTCAATCATTCAACAATTATAAAGATGCCGGTACAAAAAAAGAAAGAAGTAAAGAAAGTAACCACAAATGTTTTACATGAAATGAAAGTTAGTGGTGAAAAGATATCCATGCTAACTGCCTATGATTATACGATGGCGAAAATTGTGGATCATGCTGGTATAGATGTTATTTTGGTGGGAGACTCCGCCTCGAATGTTATGGCTGGTCACGAAACCACTTTACCAATCACTCTTGACCAAATGATTTATCATGCTTCATCTGTAGTTCGTGCAGTAGACCGAGCATTAATTGTTGTCGACCTACCATTCGGTTCATACCAAGGAAACTCAAAAGAAGCATTGAATTCTGCTATTAAAATCATGAAAGAAAGCGGTGCACATGCTGTTAAACTTGAAGGAGGAAGAGAAATAAAAGAATCGATAGAGCGTATATTAACCGCAGGTATTCCAGTAATGGGACATTTAGGTTTGACGCCTCAAAGTATCTATAAATTCGGAACGTATAATGTTCGCGCCAAGGAGGAAGATGAAGCACTGCGTTTACTAGAAGACGCTAAAATTTTAGAGAAAGCCGGATGTTTTGCGTTGGTATTAGAAAAAATTCCCGCAAAACTGGCAGAAAAAGTGGCCAAAGAAATTGCAATTCCAGTTATCGGTATCGGTGCTGGTGGAGGTGTTGACGGCCAAGTGCTCGTTTTCCATGATATGGTAGGACTGAACAATGAATTTAACCCGCGTTTTTTAAGACGCTATTTAAATTTATTTGAAGAGATAACAGGAGCTGTTGGAAACTACATTAAAGATGTGAAGTCTAAAGATTTTCCAAATGCGAATGAGCAATACTAAATCTCCTCGTGGTTAATGTGTTAATTAGGAATTAGGTTAGAGTAAGGCTGAATTAACCGCAACAAAGCATCCCATGAATCAACTGCAAGTACTATACGAAGACAATCATATCATTGCCGTTAACAAACGGCCATCTGATATAGTGCAAGGTGATAAAACAGGTGACACCCCGCTCAGCGATTTTGTAAAACACTACATCAAAGAAAAATACAATAAACCTGGAGAAGTTTTTGTCGGGACGGTTCACCGTATTGACAGACCCGTTAGCGGAATTGTTTTATTTGCAAAAACCAGCAAAGCATTAGCCCGTTTGAACCAAATGTTTCAAACGAAAGAGATACAAAAAACATATTGGGCTGTTGTGAAGAACAAACCAAAAAATATCAAAGGAACTCTTGTGCATTTCCTTAAAAAGAATGAAGCGAAAAACATGTCGAAAGGTTTTGAAAAGGAAACTCCAGGTGCTTTGCGGTCCGAATTAGACTATGAATTAATTTGCAGCTCAGATAATTATTATTTGATAGAAGTAAAACCACACACAGGGCGTCATCACCAAATAAGAGTGCAGCTTTCAAGCATGGGGTGCCCCATTAAAGGTGATTTGAAATATGGTTTCGATAGGAGCAATAAAGATGCATCTATTCATTTACATGCTCGAAAAGTAGAATTTATTCATCCGGTAAAAAAAGAGCCTATCAGCATCATTGCGCCTCCACCTAACGAGGTGCTATGGAATGAATTTGTTAAACGCATGGGCTAATTATTCAACGCTACTCTATTTAAAAAAAATCATTCATTTACCAATCTTTCTTTCTTGATTTCTTCGTTTCCGAATCACGTTTTTTGGAATCCAAACGCCTTTCTTTAGAACCTTTACTTGGTTTAGTGGGTCTGCGTTTTTTCTGAACGACAAAACACTTATGCATCAATTCGTAAAATTTCCGAATCGCAATTTCCTTATTACCTAATTGATTCCTTTCCGTTTGAGAAATGATCTGTAGGATTCCATCTTTCGAAATTTTATTCGTCAATTTATTTAAAATAATAGCCTTTTGCTCTTCTGTCAGGAGGGACGAATTCACAACATCAAAATCAAGCTCCACTTTTGTTGAAACTTTATTAACGTTTTGTCCGCCAGCTCCTCCACTTCTACTTGTTTTGAAACTAAACTCCGAATCAAACTGAATACCTTTGATGTTCATAAAACAAAATTAACATAAATAATGCAATGCCTTAATTGATTATTTTTGAATTGAAAACCCAACTAATTTATGAAAATACTCATCAAAACACTTCTAATATTTCTGATAAGTAGTTCTTGTTTTTCACAAGATGCTTCCAATCAACCAAAAATCAAATACCATACAGAGAAAGTTCAAAATTATCTCGACAAAGAAAAATCGTTGTCAAAATTTTACAAGATAGATAATGAAGGCATTTCTTTATTCGCATCATCCGTTGACAAGAAAAATAATTTAATTGAATATCATATCAACTGGAACCAACTAACTAATTTCAATGAAGCCTTAAAAACATATCCTTTGGATGTTATTAAAAGGCGTTTTGTAAACGGAAAATACCAAAACAAACCGAATGAAATTTACAAAAGAGAAAAATCTCCGACTGCAGAAAAAAGACTGAAAGGTTTTAAAATTGCTATAGACCCTGGACATATTGCGAACAATTTTGTTATCGGCGAGTTAGAAAAAAAACATTTAAAAATAAAAGCTGATTCCATCCATGGTGTAACTGATTCTATAGAATTAGCAGAAGGAATGCTTACAACTGCAACAGCCCAGTTATTGAAAGAAAAACTTGAATCGGAAGGAGCGGATGTGTTCCTAACGAGAACAAATGACATATGCGCTTTTGGAAAAACATTTGAGCAGTGGAAAAAAGATGATTTTAAAAATGCTGTTGATAGTCTTTTTAAAATAAAGGAAATAAGTTCTACTCAAAAAGAATATTTTTTGAGTAAAAAAGCCAAAGACAGAGATATTTTTAGAGTCCTCTTTAAAGATCTTGAATTGGCTAAACGAGCTGAATTGATAAACAAATATAGTCCGGACTTTACGATCATTATACATTACAATGTTGATGAAACGAATGTAGGATGGATAAAAACAAGCGCTAAAGATTTCAATATGGCATTTGTTGCTGGCGCATTTATGAAAAACGATCTATCCACAAAAGAAAAACGTTTTGAATTTTTACGATTACTTGCTACTGACGATATGGAGAAATCAATTACTCTTAGTGCTGCTGTTGTAAAAAATTTCGAGAACACTTTAAAAATTAAAACTGCAAAAATAAATGATGCGAAATACCTTTTGGAAGGATGTATGCCCACCTCTCAAAATGGCGTTTTTTGCAGAAATCTGCAACTGACAAGGTTCATCCATTCGCCCTTGGTATATGGGGAAACATTGTATCAGGACAATTTGAATGAAAGCCAATTGCTAAACATGGAAACTGATAAAACAAAAAACAAACGTGTGCAGCAGGTTGCCGAAGCATACTTTCTGGGCATTTTGGATTATACCAATTCAAACAGCAACTAATTCGCTTCTCAATTATGTTTTGAATAATTATGATTTATTCTGTATCTTTTTATTGAGATGGAGCAACAGAAAATCAGTTGATACAGTCATTTACATTGGATCCACATCTATCTGAATCCTCACTGATTTATAATCTGCATTCGATTTGAATTTTATCAACAGTTCTGAAACAATTTTCTTCACTTGATTCACAGAAGCATCGCGTTCAATTTTCAACAGAATATTTTTGTGATATAAATTACGGATACGAGAAATGATGGGAAATTCCGGACCAAGAACCCGTTTAGAAAAATGATGTTTTAAAGCGTCAGCTAAATATTTTGCAGCTACATTCACCATATTCACATCCTTATGAATCACAGTGATTTCAATTAAACGAAAGTAAGGGGGGTAATTAAATTCTTTACGATCTATTAACTGATTGGTATACATGGATAAATAATCATTCGCAATTACTTCCTGTATAATAGAATGTTCGGGATTCTGAGTCTGTATGATCACTTTTCCTCGTTTATTTTTCCGACCTGCTCTGCCCGAAACTTGAGCCATCAATTGATAACTACGCTCAAACGATCTGAAATCAGGAAAATTTAGCATGCTGTCGGCATTTAAAATCCCAACCATGCTCACATTATCGAAATCCAACCCTTTTGTCACCATCTGTGTTCCGACCAAAATATCGATGTTCCCCTCTTCAAAATCCTGAATGATGTGTTGATGAGCAAATTTGCTTCTTGTAGTATCTAGATCCATTCGGGCAATTTTTGCTCTCGGATAAAATATATTCAATTCTTCTTCAATTTTTTCAGTACCAAAACCTTTCATTTTAAGATCGGTATCACCGCAAGCGGCACATTTACTTGGAGGTTTTATCGAATATCCACAATAGTGACAACGCAACTGATTACTTACCTTATGATACGTTAAGCTCACATCACAATTACTACATTGTGGTACCCATGCACACATATTGCATTCTAGCTGAGGTGCAAAGCCTCTTCTGTTCTGAAAAAGAATTACCTGTTCCTTTTTTTCTAATGCTAAGGTGACAGTATCTAAAAGCAAAGGTGAAAAATGCGATTTCATTTGTTTCTTACGTGTCGCTTCTTTCACATCAGCTATTTCAATTTCTGGCATCTGAACACCACCAAAGCGCTGAGTTATTTCAGCAAATCCGTATTTCCTTTCTTGTGCATTAAAATAACTTTCTAGGCATGGAGTTGCTGAACCTAACAAAGTTTTTGCTTTGTGAATGTGTGACAAATAAATTGCCCCATCACGTGCATTGTAGCGAGGCGCAGGATTATATTGTTTATAAGAAGTGTCGTGTTCTTCATCTACGATCACCAAACCCAAATTACTGAAAGGCAGAAATAAAGCGGAACGTGCCCCCAAAATTATCTGAAATTTTGAATTTTCAGATCGGCTATTTAATACATCGTTCCATATTTCCACGCGTTCATTTTCATTGAATTTACTGTGATATACACCAACGGTATCGCCAAAGTATTTTCGAAGTCTATTTATGATTTGCGTTGTCAAAGCAATTTCCGGCAACAGGTACAATACTTGCTTTCCTTTTGCTAAAGCTTCTTCAATAAGTTTTACATAAATCTCTGTTTTACCAGATGAAGTTACACCATGCAGTAAAACAACATCTTTGGTTTGCGCTATGTCAGAAGTTGACTCCTCTGGATCTTTTCCAAAAAATTGTTTTTTAATTGAATTTAAAACTTGCTGTTGAATTTCGTTCAGTGCTGAAATTTTATTTTCGGAATCATAATTTGCCAATCGCCCTACTTCACGATCGTATAATTCAAAAATATTTTTCTTCACTAAAGATTTTAAAGCAGCTTCTGCACCTTCTATCATTTTCATGATATCCGATTTCTTTACTTCTACCCGCTCTTTTGAATACCTCTTAGATAAAGTAACATAGGCCATCACGACATCAAGTTGTTTGTGCGCCTTTCTTTCCAAAGTATCAAAAATGATCTTTAAATTATCTTCGTTATCAGCCTGATCGGTGATGCGAACATATGTTTCTATTTTAGGACGAAACTTTTCTTTCAGCTCTTCCTGGATCAACACAATCCCCTTTTCAATCAAGGATTTAATAATTGGATAAACCGTTTTTTGCTCAATAATCTGAGAAATATCCTGAAGTGTTAATACATTTTTCACTTCCAATGCATCGATAATCAACACTTCTTTATCAGAAATTTTCAAATTGACATCTGCAATTTTTTTGGAGTATTCGAGACTCAAGACGATCTTTGTTTCACTTGCCAACCGAAGCCCACCGGGCAACGCAGCCACCATCACATCACCAATATTACACATGTAATACTGACTCATCCAATCCCACAATTCAAATTGTTTTGCATGGACGATAGGGTGTTCATCAAGAATGGAATCAATGTATTTGGCAGCATACTGTTTGGGAGGATTTTCATGAATAGTTCGCACCAATGCGGAATATAATTTCCCTCGTCCAAACTGCACCACCACTCTTTGACCAATAGCAATAGCATCGTTGAGTTCAAACGGCACACGATAGGTATACAAATTAGGAACAGCCAACGGTAAAATGACATCAACAAAATAGGTGGTGCGACTCATGGTACAAACCTAAATAAAAAAGTACGAACTAGATGATTTGTTGAAAACGATTATTGTTCAACTTAAAACTAATAAAAAAAGAAATTATTTTCAGAACGGATTAAAGAGATAGAATATTTACCATTCGCAGCAAGTCTGGATTTAATTCCTGAATGTGTTTAACCGCATTTTCAAAAGGCGTGTATTGAATCGTATTATTCACAATACCAATCATTACCCCTTTCTTGCCTTGAAGCAATGCTTCCACAGCAGCAAAACCCATCCGGCTACTATTCACCCTATCCATTGCCGAAGGGTTTCCACCACGCTGAATGTGACCCAAAACTGTGACTCGGGTATCATAATCGGGCAATCGTTTTTTTACTTGCTCAGCGATAACAAATGCACCACCTGCCTCATCACCTTCAGCAACAATAATAATTTTTGAATTCTTATTTTTCCTTCCGCCTTCCAAACGTTTTATAAAATCTTCTACATCCGTTTTTGTTTCGGGAATTAAAATCGATTCTGCTCCAACACCTATTCCTGCTCGCAATGCTATTAATCCGGCGTCACGCCCCATCACTTCCACAAAAAATAAACGATCATGACTTTCTGCCGTATCTCTAATTTTATCTACAGCGTCAACTACTGTATTTATTGCTGTATCGTATCCAATCGTAAAATCTGTTCCTATCAAATCATTGTCAATTGTGCCCGGGCAACCAATGACAGGGATGCTACAAATCTTGCTAAACTCCAAAGCACCTTTAAATGTTCCATCTCCTCCTATTGCTACAACCCCTTCGATTCCGGCTTTGGTTAAATTATCCAAGGCCTTCTGACGACCTTCCAGTGTCATAAACTCATTGCTTCGGGCTGTTTTTAAAATTGTTCCACCACGATGAATAATATTTGCGACAGATTTTGCATCCATCGGAATAAATTCGTTTTTCATCACACCATCGTAACCATGCATGATACCAACCACTTCCATTTTATGATAGATAGCTGTACGAACTACTGCACGGATACATGCATTCATTCCGGGTGAATCACCTCCTGAAGTAAAGACGGCTATTTTTTTCATCGCATTCTAAGAGTTTGATACTGACTATTCTTGTGATTGTTTTTTTATAAATTTCTTTCTCCCGATCCCGATCTACCTTCCAGCTTATGAATCTTTTTGGTACCAGCATACATTTCAAATTTCATAAAACGGCATTCTAACTGACCATTGAACAATGTAATTTTACGGGATGGGCGTAAACCAACCTGCTTGAATGCTTCCATATTAGAGCTAAGTATCCAGCAATCGTATCCCGAAAAATTTTTCTTGAAGGTATCTCCCATCATTTTATAAAGCGCATCGATATTATCTTTTACCATCCGTTCACCATAAGGAGGATTGATAATCACCACACCTCTTCCCAGCGGAACTTCAAAATCTTTCATATCCACATTTTTTATGGAAACAACATCATCTACCTTTGCATTTTTGATATTCTCTTTGGCTTTTTTTGCAACGTTAGGAGATATTTCTCCTCCCAATATTTTTTGCTCATGATTGGTAATCTTATTGACAGCAGCATCAAAAATGGTATTCCACAGCTCCTCATCAAATGGTCTGAATTTTTTCCAACGTTCAAAACCATACTCTTCGCGGTAATAGCCTGGCGGTATATTATTGGCTATAAGTGCAGCTTCAATTAAGATGGTTCCGGAACCACACATGGGATCAATGAAATTAGTACGTTTGTCCCATCCGGTCAACAAAACCAAACCGGCAGCAAGTACCTCATTGATTGGCGCCAAGTTGGTCTTATCGCGATAACCGCGTTTGTGAAGCGACTCACCTGAGCTATCCAAAGAGACTGTGCAAACATCGTTGTGAATGTGAAGACTCACCCTGATCGTTGGCTTGTCAAGATCAACAGAAGGCCTGGCGTCAAACTTTACTCTAAATTGATCTACAATCGCATCTTTTGCTTTTTGAGAAATATATTGAGAATGGGTAAAAAGGTCCGTGCTAAGAACGGTATCAATAGCAATCGTATCGGAAACTTCCAAATATTCTTCCCAATTGATCGTCTGCATTCCATTGTATAGCGACTTTTCGTCTGTTACTTTGAAAGTTGCAAAAGGAACAAGGACTCTTAATGCAGTGCGAAGACATAAATTAGCCTTATACATAAAACCTTTGTCTCCTTTAAAACTCACAGCGCGATTATGAATCTCCACATCTTTCGCACCAAGGCGTTGCAATTCCTGGGACAATATTTCTTCCAAACCAAAAATGGTTTTGGCAATCATTTTAAAATCAGATTCTTCCTTCACAATCAGTTATTTTATGCAAAGATATTGATTTATCGAAGAATCTTGATTTTAATGACTAGTTACCACCCTAAATACACAAACAAGCTTCCAATCGTGATATCTGAGATCTAAACTAGCTGTCTATTGTTGAAATCAAGCATCAACATGAGGCTAAGCATTGACAACCTTGTAATTAATAAATTGATATATTTGTCGACGAATAGACATAATTATTCGATTAAATAACTATTTTTGATTACTAATTAAATAACGTATTAAAAAACAAATTTAAAATGAGAGTGAAATTTATGACAGTTAGAGGAACCTTTTTAATGTTATCATTAACAGTATTATTGGCAAGTGGGTGTGGCAATTCAAACAAAACAGACGCAGATGATTTACCACCAGTAGACAGTACCGCAACTACTATCTTGAATGTATATGGAGAAATTTTTAGTATTCCTTCGCCAATTCAGACGGCATTACTTATAAAGAAAAGTGGTGCTAAGTATAACAAAGCGTTGTTAAACCCGGCAAGCAAATCGTCACGCTATTCAACCAATTTCTCTAAAGCACTAAATCTAGGAATTTATGGTGCTGACTTAGGATATGTTACAATCTACGGTCAAACACAAGATGCAATCGGTTATTTGAATGCAGCAAAAAAATTAGCGGATGATCTTGATGTAATAGGTGCATTTGATACACAAAACATTGAACGTTTTTCTAAAAACTATGGCAACAAAGATTCTATGCTAATACTGGTAGGTTTAGCCTATCGATCAAGTGATGCATTCTTTAAAAGCAATGACCGGAGTGATTTGAGAGCATTAGTTCTTGCTGGCGGATGGTTAGAAAGCATATACTTTGCAACAAACATTTACAAAACAAAACCTAATAAAGATGTGAAACGCAGAATTGCGGAGCAAAAATCTTCTTTGCAAAATTTGATCAAAATGTTAACAGTATTTTATAATCAACCGGAGTATACTAAATTCATTGACAACTTAAATGATCTCTCTTCAGTATTTGATGGTGTTAAAATTAAATACACCTACAAAAAACCAACAACTTATGCGCACAAGAAAATGACAATCATCAATAGCAAATCAGAATTGGAAATTACACCTAAACAAATTGAGTCTATCACTCAAAAAGTAAAATCAATCAGAAGTCGAATTTTAGAATAGTCACTCGATTAAGTAAAAAGCTAATTTGTCTAACATAAAAAATTTATACACAAATGAAAAAAGGAATTTTAAAATTAATACTCGTTGTAGGTGGATTTACAGCATTGAACTACACTACAGCTCAAATTTCGGATACAGTAGCAATAGTATGTGCAAAACATTTTGAAAACATATTTATTTCTGACGGACAACAATACCGTGCATTATTGATGAACACAGATGAAACAGCAGAATTCCATACAACTCTTTATGGTGGAACATTATACCGCATTGCAGCTTGCAGTGGATTAAGGGATGGCAACTTAATTTTCTCCGTATATGATACTGATAGAAACTTATTATTCACAAACAGTGAATACAAAAATGCTCCTTATTGGGATTTCAAAATAAACAGCACACTTGATTGTGTGATCGAGGCAAAACTTAACGGAGCAACTAATGGATCCGGTAGAGCTGTATTATTGATCGGCTTTAAACAACAAAAATAATATTTCATAAACCTTATTCAAAAGGCATTAATTACTGCGGTATTAATGTCTTTTTTTTTCTAAACACAAATTATTTAATTAAACAATGAGTCAGCGAATCTTAAAAGCCCTGATGCAACTGTTTGCAATTATTGCAAGAGGTGACGGTATAAATGATAGTGGTAGATTAATTGTACAATCGTTCTTGAAACAGCAGTTAAATCGAGAAGGGGTTGATCAATACCTTGCCATCTTTGATGAATTTACAGAAGCTCACCAACAGGTATCAAAAAAGAAGGACGGAATTGCGAAACGTACTTCTTTGAACTCAGTAAAAGTTTTAAAAATATGTACACAGATCAATGCTGAATTGACTCAGGTTCAAAAAGTTGTTGTATTGCTTCGTTTGATTGAATTTATCAATTCAAATGAAGAGATCGCTGATCAGGAAATGGAATTCGTTATTACGGTGGCGGATACCTTTAACATAGAGCAAGAAGAGTTTAAACGCTGTCTAGCATTTGTAAAAGCAGATGAAAAAAATGTACCAGATTCACCACAGATATTAGTTATTGATACTAAAACAACTCACAATTTAAAAGAAACAAAACACATTTATACGGAAGGAGTTTCCGGACAAGTACTTGTATTATGGATTACTAGCGTAAACATGTATGCGCTTCGTTATTTCGGAAGGAGTGAATTGTTATTGAACGGACAAATTATAACGCAAGGAAAAGTGTTTCTATTAACTCCTGGCTCCTCTTTAAGAAGTTCAAAAGTAAAACCTGTTTATTACAGTGATATTTTAAACGCCTTCATGTGCGATTCTTCAAAAGCAAAAGTATCATTTGTTGTAAAAAATCTTGAATACAAATTCAAAGAAGGAAAACATGGTTTACGCGACATTAACTTCAGCGAAGACTCCGGGAAATTGATTGGAATCATGGGATGCTCCGGTGCAGGAAAATCAACCTTATTAAATGTTTTAAATAGCAATGAAATTCCAAGTAGCGGTTCTGTAAAAATGAATGGAATAAATATTCATACCGAAAAAGAAAAAATAGAAGGCGTAATCGGAATGGTTTATCAGGATGACTTATTAATAAACGAATTAACCGTTTTTCAGAACTTATTTTACAACGCGAAACTTTGTTTTGGAACAAAGACAGACAAAGAAGTTTCTGACTTGGTTGTAAAAGCATTGACTAGCATAGAATTGATAGAATCACGTGACCTGAAAGTAGGCAGCCCATTAGAAAAAATAATATCAGGTGGGCAACGAAAACGTTTGAACATTGCATTAGAATTAATACGTGAACCTTCCGTTTTGTTTGTGGATGAGCCCACTTCCGGTTTATCATCTCGAGATTCGGAAAACATCATGGACTTACTAAAAGAACTTGCGATAAAAGGCAAGTTAGTATTTGTAGTAATTCATCAGCCTTCGTCTGACATTTTTAAAATGTTTGACAAACTAATGATTCTAGATATGGGCGGATACCCTATCTATTATGGTAATCCGAGTGATTCGGTCATCTATTTCAAAAGCATTATTAACCATGTAAAGAGCAACGAAAGTGAATGTATTGAATGTGGAAATGTAAATCCGGAACAGGTATTCAATATTATTGAATCGAAAGTGTTGGACGAATATGGTAACATTACCCGCAACCGTAAAGTTGCACCAAGTGAATGGAATGTTCATTATAAAGAAAAGATTGAAAAAGAAATGGAAGAAGTAGAAAATGGTTCGGTAATTCCAGAAAGCACTTTTAAAGTTCCTACTAAATTCAAGCAGTTCAAAATTTTTCTGACACGCGATGTGTTATCGAAACTAACAAACATGCAATACATTTCAATCAACTTGCTCGAAGCTCCTATTTTAGCATTCGTCCTTGCTTACTTTATTAAATTTGTGAATCAATATCAATCAAATAAGACAGAGTACACTTATCGTGAAAACGAGAACATCATCATTTATATGTTCTTGGCTGTGGTTGTTGCTTTGTTCATTGGACTTACAGTAAGTGCTGAAGAAATTATCCGCGACAGAAAAATCCAAAAACGAGAATCATTCTTAAATTTAAGTAAAGGAAGTTATATCTGGTCAAAGATCATTATCATGTTTTCTTTATCTGCCATTCAAGCAATTTTATTTGTCATAGTAGGTAATTCTATTTTAGAAATAAAAGGAATGACAGATTCTTATTGGCTCATGCTATTTAGCTGTTTCTGTTTTGCCAATATGTTAGGATTAAATATTTCTGCAAGTTTCAACTCGGCTGTAACCATTTATATCCTGATCCCCATCCTAATTATCCCACAATTATTATTCAGTGGTGCCACGGTAAAGTTTGACAAGTTGAATCCGACCATAACGTCTCAGTTCTTAGTGCCAGTTATTGGTGATGTAATGGTATCGCGCTGGGCATTTGAAGGCATAGCGGTAAAACAATTCAAAGACAATCAATTCAGTAAGAAAACATATAAATACGAAAAAGCAATTCGTATCGCAACTTATAAAAAAGATTATTGGCTGCCTGCAATGATTACTAAATTAGGTTCCTGCGATGCTAATTACAAAAAAACGGAACATCGTCAGGAAGTAAATGATGCCTTGATAATGATCAGAAATGAGATACTAAAAGAATTAAAAGTACCGGGCAACGAAAAACTAAAATGCGAAGGATTAGAAAATCTATCCATAGAAACATTCAGTCCAACAATTTCAAATCAAATAAGTGACTTTTTAAATAACACCATTAAAACAGATTATTTGAAAAATTTCAAAGAAGCATATGCTTTGAAAGAGAGAGCGGTAAACCTTTCAAATAAAGATAGTATTTCAAAAATTAAGTATATAAATGACAAAAACGATTACGAAAATGAAAGTCTGAATGACCTGGTAACAAATCGTAACACACCCTACAGAATCCTAGAAGTAGATGGGGCATTTGTACAAAAAATAGATCCTATTTATGAGGACCCTGTTAATTCTAATTGGGGACGTGCTCATTTCTTTGCACCATGCAAAAAGTTTTTTGGTAAATATTATGACACCTTCACATTTAATCTATATGTGATCTGGTTGATGTCATTGGTATTAGGCCTTACACTCTACTTTGACGTATTGAAAAAACTCATCCATTTTCTTGAGTTCATTTTCAGCAGAATTGGAAGAGCGAAAAAATGAATCTTAAAAACCATCAAAAAGTGAGCTAAATCAGCATTACACTTCCATAATCATAAGAAACTTTTGTAATTTTACCGTTATGAAAACAAAAAACACACAAAAGTATTTTTTAATACTAATACTCTCATTAAATGCTTTATCCTCATTTTCTCAAAGTAAAAAGATTGTAAAGAACGGAAGTTTTTATTTTTCCTGGGGATACAATACCGAATGGTATACCAAAAGTGACATCAATATTAACCAACCTTCCTTAGGCAATAATTATACCTTCACCAATATTAAAGCACGTGATCATCGTGGCTGGGACGATGACCTACTTCATAAACCAATAACAATTCCTCAATACAATTACCGTATCGGATATTTTTTTAATGAAAAACAAAATTGGGCCTTCGAAATAAATTTCGATCATACCAAATATGTTGTTACAAAAGGGCAAGAAAATAATATCAAAGGAACATTTCATGGAAGAACAGTAGATACAATAGTTACAACTGGTGACTCCGTTTTACTTTGGCAATTGAACAACGGAGCAAATTTTTTACAATTTAACTTCGTTCGTAAATTAAAGTTGATAGATGTAGCTGATTCAAAATTCACCCTCGACTGTTTATTAAAAGCTGGTGTAGGCCCAGTTATCCCTCATGTTCAAAATACCATCTTCGGTAAAGAGAATGTCCCTCATTTTCAATTTGGCGGTTGGAATGTAGATGCTGATGTTTCATTGCGCGCTACTTTTTTTAAACATGTATTTTTAGAATATGCAAATAAAGTAGTTTACGCCCGATATTCTCATTTGAGAATTTATGAAGGGTTAGCCAAACAATCGTTTGGCTGCTATCAAATGTTTTTAGTCCTTGGCGGGACATTCAAATTTTAGGAGCATTTTCCTGAGTAGCTGAGAGAAAAACTGCTAAAAAGCGAGTAAAAACCTAAAAGTATTTACTCGCTTTATTTTTTTGAAATAAAAATCACTATACGACTTGCACCATCTTAAATGGCACATTAACGATTGCTTGATAATCTTCGCCAGCTTCTAGCATATCTTCATCATCTTCTTCGTAATACCAGTTGATCAGTACATTACTTCCACCTTTTTTGATAGCTTCTAATTTTTTAAACACATCTAAAATACATTTAGAAGAACTCGTATTAAAATATTCCAACTGAATATTTACATTGGTAGAAGTCTGAGGCTTATCTGCATATTTTTCTACCCATTCCACTAATGGCTTATAAAACTCAAGCGCGTTTTCAGGGATTGAGCGACCTTTAATTTCTAAGAATCCTTTACCTGAATCAAAAGTTATAGTTGGTGTTTTAGGAGTTGCTTCTATTGAAATTGTTTTCATAATCTTTTTTTATTGTGCTATTTTAATGTTTAAAGTAAAGAGAGAAAAAAAATTGTCAACAGATGAGAATTTAAAGTCCAATTTTTCACCTGTTTTGCGCGCTATGTCTACCATCCCTAAACCTACGCCACCTTTGATTGACATTTCAGCATTATTTAATACTGCTTTGTAATATTCTCTCAACTCTTCTTTAGAAAGTAAATTGATTTCTTCCAAGCGTTTTTTGAAGACTTCTACGTTTTGTTTTTTTATGTAATTACCAGTAACAATATTGTACTGGTTATCTATTTTTCCGATCATAAAAAATGCAGATCGGATGACATCATTTTGTTCCGTTGCAATTTCATCCATATGGTGATACAGATTTTGAAGGCACTCTACTAAAACATTATAAACTTTCTTTTTGATCTTAGGTTCTTCCTTCATATTATCCAATTTGGATTCCATAATCTGCAAAACGGAAGTAAGTAACTCAGAAGAAATGTCGCCTTTAAAAGAGAGCATAATATTATTAGACTCAATTTTATCGTTAATGTCGTAAATATCTATCATCCTAAAACCCTAAATTAAATCGATAAAGATGCCAATTTTGAATACTAATTTAAGCAAATATATAAACAAGTTTAAACAATCTCACGAGTAATAGCACTTTTTTACTGAACAAAAGTAATGTGCTTGGGATGTGTTGTTAACTTAATTTTAAATAATAATACAACAAGGGTGCAAAAAGAGACAACAATAATTTCTATTTTTACATAAATAATAAAAAATGTCAGAGAATAATTGTAACAAGTGGTTTGAAGACTGGTTTGATTCACCTTACTATCATCTATTATACAAGAACAGGGATTATTCTGAGGCAGAATCATTTATAGACAATTTAGTATCTTTCTTGAAACCGGAATATGGATCACGCTTTTTAGATCTCGGGTGTGGAAAGGGAAGGCATTCTATCTATTTAAATAAAAAAGGTTTTGATGTAACTGGAATTGACCTATCAGAAAACAGTATTGCGGCTGCTAAGAAATTTGAAAATGAACAACAGAATTTCTATGTTCACGATATGCGTAAACTATTCCGAACCAACTATTTTGATTGCGTGGTAAATCTTTTCACAAGCTTTGGTTATTTTGACAACAAAAGAGATGACAATGCTACTATTAATGCAGTCTATCAATCTTTAAAACCTGATGGATATTTTGTCATTGATTTTTTTAACGCTCAAAAGGTGATCAATTGCCTTGTTGCAGAAGAAACAAAAATAATTGAAGGAGTAGAATTCCACATCACAAAAAAGGTAGAAAACAATTTTATTGTGAAACAGATTCAATTCAATGACAAAGGAAAAAATTATGATTTTGAAGAACGAGTTAAAGCGCTTACGTTTTCTGATTTCGAGAAATACTTTTCTGCAAACAGACTTAAAATAGTACATTTGTTTGGTAATTATCAGCTAGAAAAATTTGACGAAGTAAATTCTGACAGGTTGATAATAATTTCAAAAAAATAAATATCATTTCGAAACAAAAAAACATCTTAATGAATTATTTAATGTACATATTTCTTTTTTTATCTGTTATCATCAGCGGAACGAGTGTTCTATTCATAAACATAAGCAGTAAAAATTTAAAGCTGATATTATCCTTTAGTGGAGCTTATTTATTTGCTATCAGTGTACTTCATCTTATTCCTGAAATTTACCAATCAGGAACCCCCAATGTTGGCATTTATATTTTAGCTGGCTTTTTTGCTCAGATACTTTTAGAATTTTTCTCCGAAGGTATCGAACATGGGCATATACACCTTCACAAACATGATCACCAGCAAAATGCATTTCCATATGCAATGATGATCGGACTTTCAATTCACTCCTTTTTGGAAGGAATGCCGCTAGCGAATACAGGAACAGATTCACACAATTCTTTATTGACAGGGATTATTATGCATAATATCCCAATTGCTATTGCATTGATGACAATGTTATTGGCATCTCATACCAGCAAAAGAAACGCGATAGTATGGCTGATTGTTTTCGCATTAATAACTCCATTGGGTACATTAACAAGTTACGCCATCGGACATAACTTGATCTTGAACTTCTCCACTTATTTCGATAAAATAATGGCAATTGTGATCGGGATCTTCTTACATATTTCTACCACGATCCTTTTTGAATCAAGTGAGAATCATCGTTTCAACCTCATCAAATTTTTAGTAATCCTATTAGGAGCAGGATTTGCAATAGCTAGTTTATAAGGGCGCTATTTAAATAAAACAATTCACTTATTCTTCGCCTCAATCCATTTCGACATATACTTTGTACTTGCAACAGTGTGATGCATTAACATGGCTCCTATAAAATTTTTGGAGCGTTTTTTTTCGAGATGCTGTATTGAGAATAAAATATGGGAAAGGAATTTTGCACCTAAAATCTCTTTTGAATAAATATTATTGATAATATTCACACCATTTATTTGCGATTTTAACCACACTTTTTTATTTGAATACAGTTCAACAGCTGCAGCTGCAATTCCCTGTGGCGTATTTGCTATAATTCCATTCCACTCGTATGTACCATGCATCCCCTCTGCTCCTATTTCAGTAGTAACACTTGGCGTTCCACATTGCATCGCTTCCACCAGCTTCCCTTTAATACCAGCACCAAAGCGTAAGGGAGCTAAACAAACTCTTGCATTTCTTACCACTTCCTTTGCATCAGCAGCTCTTCCTTGGATATAAAAACCCTCTTTAGGATTATTCAACTCATTTACCTTTTGAGAAACATAAGCACCATAAACATACAACTCAGCCTCAGGTAGTTTTTTCCTGATCAGTGGCCATATCTCTTGCTTCAAAAATAAAACTGCATTCCAGTTTGGCTCATGCAGAAAATTACCGATTGTTATAAATCTACTTCGATCTTCAAATGGTAAGGAATTGGAAATTGTTTTTTCATCAACTGGATCCAATAAAAATGGCAAATAATAGAGTAATTGTTCATCTACTTTAAAATGTTCTTTTAAAAGATCCATTTCAAAATCAGAAATAATTAATGAAATATCACAACGAAAAATGCTTGCTATTTCTCTTTTCGCCACATCTGAAGTAAGATCCGAATACGTAAATGTTCTGTCTTCTTTTAATGCATTCTGTCGAGCCAAACGTAAACAGTGAAGATCTATGGTATCCAGAATTCGCAATGCATGCGGGCAATTTTCTTCGACACGCCATCCAAATTGTTCTTCAATCATAAATTTATCAAAGACGACAATAGAAGGCTGGATTTTTTTTAGGAAAACATCGAAACTGTCACTATTCAATACAATATTCACTTTTTGAACTCCGAGTGTTTCAAGGTTGATAGCAAATTCACTATCAGAAGCAGCACTAGCAAATGTAACCTTCCAACCTTTTGAAAGGAATAAATTTATCAATTGTATTGTTCGACTTCCGCCAGCGGAAGAGTTCGGCTCTGGCCACACTAACCCTATAAACAGAATATGTTGACTGATCATTTTACGATAAAGGCAATTGTAGTGTCATTTAATTCGGAATGTAAGGTATAAAAAAACCATGGAACAGAAATGGCTCCATGGTTTTGAATCAAACAATGAAAAACTTAGTTCAATTTAGATAAAACATCTTTAATGGCTACAAAATTAGGCAAATCAGCTGCCTTTTCCAGCACTTCCGAATAACGAACAACACCTTCTTTGTCAATAACAAATGCCGAACGTTTAGAAACCCCCTTCATATCAAAAACAAAAGAATCATATAAAGAACCATATGCGCTCGACACCTCTTTATTAAAATCAGATAGCAGTGGGAAATTCAGGTTTTGTTCGGCCTTAAATTTACCTAACGCAAATATTGAATCTACTGAAATAGCTAATACCTGAGCGTTCGCAGTGTTATAAGAAGCGATATCATCGCGTGTTGCACACAATTCTGCTGTGCAAGTGCCTGTAAATGCTAATGGAAAAAATAACAGCAACACATTTTTACCTTTAAAATCGGCCAACGAAATTGCTTTTTTTTCAGTATCTGTCAATGTGAATTCAGGTGCTGTTTGTCCTACGTCTATTTTCATACGATGTGATTTTAAATTAATGTTAACGGTTAGCAATAATAAACAATTCTTAAACAATAAAGTTAATAAATTGTTTAAGAATTAAACCGTCTAGCACAAAAACAAATTTTGTAACTTTGTGCTGAAAATTTTGTTAAACCTTAAAAACATAAAGACAATGTCATTAGTAGGAAAAAAAGCACCCGCATTTAAAGCGCAAGCAGTAGTAAACGGTGGCGATATCGTTGCAGACTTCTCATTAGAACAATACCTAGGCAAAAAACACGTACTTTTCTTTTTCTATCCAAAAGATTTCACGTTTGTTTGTCCAACTGAATTACATGCATTTCAAGAGAAAATTGCTGAATTCGAATCACGCAATGTAGCAGTAGTTGCTTGTTCAACAGATACAGAGCAATCACATTGGGGATGGTTACAAGTACCAAAAGCAAATGGCGGTATCAAAGGTGTTACATACCCTATTGTTGCTGATACAACAAAAACCATTTCGATGAATTACGATGTATTATTCGGAGAATATGAACTAGATGCAAACGACCAACTTGTTGCAAATGGGCCGATGATCGCATTTCGCGGACTTTATTTAATTGACAAAGGTGGAATCGTTCGTCATCAACTGATCAATGACCTTTCTTTAGGCCGTAATGTTGACGAAGCAATTCGTATGGTTGATGCGTTACAGTTCAATGAAGAGAACGGAGAAGTTTGTCCGGCAAACTGGCACAAAGGCGATACAGCCATGAAAGCTACCCACGATGGTGTTGCCAATTATTTAGCAAAAAACTAATTCTTAACACTTTTTATTAATAAAGAAACGTCCCACAACCCAGTGGGACGTTTTTTAATTTATATTTGTTACTCATAATAAAACTAAAAAAATGAACAAAAGACTTGTTAAATATACTTTTAATGTTGTGTTTGGTATTTCTGTAGCTATATTATATTACTTGCATTTTTCAAGACCAACTTCTGCTATTGAAACAGCTACTACTGAAAATGATTCTACCGCTAAAGCAAAGCCAATTGTTATGGCACCTAGTGAGATCAAAGCATCAAAAATTGTTTTCGTGAATCTTGATGTCTTAAGCGAAGGATATTTTTTTCTACAAGATGTTGGCGCTTCCATTCAAGCAGAACAAGCTTCATTGCAGAACCAATATCAGACAAAAGGTCAAAAACTACAAGAGGATTATGGAAATTTCCAAGAACAAGCAAGCAAAGGATTATTATCTGAGAATCAAATAAAATCAGAACAAGAAAAATTTGCGGCAAGAAAGGATGAACTAGATCAACTGCAGCTGAGATCGCAAGCTTTAGAAGAAAAAGTTCAGGCAAAACAAGAGGAAGCTCATAAAAACCTAACGGATTATATTAACGAATATAATAAATCTGGCCATTATGATTATGTTCTAACCTATAGTGCAGGACCTTTAAGTCCTGTCCTTTTAGCAAATGAGAATCTAGATATTACAAACGATATCCTGGCAGGAATTAATGCACAATACAAAGCAAAAAAGGGTAAGAAATAATAAAAATTAATTAATCGTTATATCACTTTTACAATGGAAGCTCAAGGAAATTTGATCCACAAAATAAAATACGTTGAACTATTTCACGATACATTCAAGATTGGAAACAGGTATACCCCAACAGCTGAAGTAGGCGAAAATGAATACATGCTCCGTTATAATCTTATTAAAGAAGAAAATGAAGAATACCTGGAAGCATGTAAAAACGGCGACCTAGTAGAAATAGCGGATGCTCTTGGCGATCAATTATATATTTTATTCGGAACAATTTTGCGTCATGGATTGCAACACAAAATTGAAGAGGTATTCGATGAGATCCAAAGAAGCAACATGAGTAAATTGGATGAAAACGGACTGCCTATTTTTAGAGAGGACGGTAAAATATTAAAAAGTAATTTGTATTTCAGACCGGATATCAAGTCCATTTTAGAGAAATAGGCTGGCTACTTTCCAAAGAAGTGATTATAGATGAGCACAAATCCAAATATAATCAATACTGTTCCTGTGATATAATTGATGATGGTCATTAATTTATCTGTCAGATAAATCTTAATCTTTTCCGCAAGAGATATTTTTGCTAACTCAACAAACAGAACTGCGGCCAATACCACAGAAAAAAACAGAATCATATTCACCAAAGAATATTCGAGCGTTTTACTTATTGCCGTAACATTTCCAAGCCATAAAAACCAAACAGCGGGATTGAATAAGTTGATCAGGAAACCTTTTAGGACCATCAACATAGGATGAGGAGCTATATACCCAATATCAATAGACTTATCCGACTTAGTAACATGTTTCTTAAAATAAAACGCTCCGAAAACAATCAAAATAACACCGCCAATAATTGCAGAAAATGTTTGTGCCTTTTCAGAATGCAACAAGTTCACCGCTCCGAAATAAACTAAAAGACAAACTAAAATGCAAAGAAAAAAATCACTTGCAACAACTCCAATAGCCAACAAAGAAGAGGGTTTATAGCCATATTTAATTGCTGTATTAATCAAAGAGAAAAATGCCGGACCAAAAGAAAATGTCAGGAGAAGAACAATAATTAAACCTTGATAGATCAGACTTAAGATCATACGTTTATTTGTTAACCTTTAAATAATTTTGCCAATCCTTCAACTTATCATTCTTTAATACGCGAGGAAACTTAAATGATGCACCCACTTTTCCAATTGATTGCATGTAATCATAAAAAACAGAAGCCGGCAAAACATCAACAATCACATTTTTCAGGGCTGCGATCCGCTCTACTTTATAGTCATCATTCAACTCCATCAAAACTTCATCAATCCTTTTTCGTAATATTTCAGAATCTACCAGATCATCTGTACCTATGTACCAGTGATGTGCGAACATATTTTCATAATTAATTCCTGCAACAGTAAATTCTTTAATATCAATATTCAATTCATCAGACACGATCTCTATTGCGCGATTCATATTGTCCTGAGACAAATGCTCACCGCACAAACTCAAAAAATGTTTTGTCCTACCTGTAATGATGATTTCATAATTTTCAAGTGACGTAAATTTTATGACATCACCAATCAAATAACGCCAGGCACCTGAACACGTGGAGAGAAGCAGGGCGTACTCAACACCTTCTTGCACCCTATCAATATTCAAAGTTTGAGGATGTTCCAAAATATTTCCTTCCGAATCGAAATTTGATTGATTGAAAGGAACAAATTCAAAAAAGATTCCGCCATCCAATATCATCTTAATCGATTCCACTTCTTGTCTGTTCTGAAAACCTACATACCCTTCAGAAGCTAGGTATGTATCGATATAAGTGATGGGTTTGGCCAATAATTTATCAAACCCCTTTTTATAGGGCGCAAATGAAACTCCTCCATGAATATATACCCGAAGGTTTGGCCAAATATCATGAATGGTGTTTACCTTATACTCGGAAATAATTTTCTCAAACAAAATCTGGATCCAAGCTGGAACGCCACAAATAATGCCGATATCCCAATCTCTCGCCTGCTTTGTGATCTCTTCTAATTTCAGCTCCCAACTTCTTTCTTTTGAAATCTTTTTACCTGGCTTATTATATCTTTGAACATAAAAAGGTATTGTGCTTGTTGTGATTCCGCTCAAATCACCCTCGTAATAGATCCCATTATATTTCAGATCTGTACTTCCTCCAACCATCAATACACCCCTCTCAAAATGTTCTTTAGGAAAACCAAATTGAACTTGGGAAATCATCTGACGCAAGCTAACCTTTTGGATTGCCTTAATCATATCTGAAGTAACAGGTATATACTTACTTGAGGCTTCTGATGTACCGGAACTCAAGGCAAAATATTTTATCTTTTTGGGCCAGCAAACATTGGTTTCACCATCTAGGGATCGATGCCACCAGTTTTTAAACATCGAATTATAATCGTGCGTTTTAACCGTATTTTGAAAGGCTGTAACTATATCTTTTTCACCAATTATTTTTGAAAAATTATAATGCTCTCCAAATGCTGTAAATTCAGCCTTTGCAAGTAATTTTCTTAAAACTTTTGTTTGTTGTTTATAACCGTCTTTTTTACGAATTTTTGGAATCCGTTCCCTTAGTTCAAATGATCGTTTTAATATTGAACCTAAAATTGCCATCCCTTAAATTATTTTTGTAATAAATTCATTAATTTTTTACTAAAATAGTCATTTTTGAAGAAAATTTCATCTTTTATATTCAATAATTCTTTTTCAAAAAAATGAATGATAGAAGATGTTACAATCACAACAAAGCCCTTGCTGGTATTCTGATTGGGCTCTTTGTATCAACGGCATTTTCTAAATAAAAAAAGGCCGGTAGCATGAAGCTCCTGCCATTTCTTAATTATTTTTTACTGTATTTAAAATCGTGATTATTTTTTATTGCTTTCAATGATTCAAATATCAACTTGATCACATTCTCCACATCATGTTTATGCACACTTTCAACAGTTGTATGCATGTATCGTAAAGGCAAAGAGATTAATGCTGAGGGCACACCGCCCATTGAATATGCAAATGCATCTGTATCTGTTCCAGTTGCTCTTGAAGCAGCTGCACGTTGAAAAGGAATCTTACTTTTAGTGGCAGCATCGATTATCAGTTTTAATAAATTATTCTGCACAGCAGGTCCGTAAGTTAATACAGGTCCTTTTCCACAAGCAAGATCACCGCTTGAAATCTTGTTCATCATTGGTGATTGCGTATCATGACATACATCAGTGATGATAGCAACATTTGGTATTATTGTATGGGTAATCATTTCAGCACCACGTAAACCAACCTCTTCCTGAACAGAATTAGTAATGTATAAACCGAAAGGCAATTTTGTTTTACTTTCTTTAAGTAATCTTGCTACCTCAGCAATCATAAAACCACCTACTCTATTATCAAGGGCTCTACCCACATAGAAGGTGTCGTTCAATACCATAAACTCATCATCATACGTTACAACACAACCCACATGGACACCTATTGCTTCTACTTCTTTTTTTGTACTGCAACCACAATCCAAAAATATATTTTTTAATGAAGGCGCCTCTTCTCTTGAAGCATCACGAACGTGTATTGCCGGCCATCCAAAAACAGCTTTAATAATTCCTTTATCGGTATGGATATTTACTCTTTTTGAAGGGGCAATCATATGATCACTACCTCCATTTCTGCGCAAGTAAATAAATCCATCATTGGTAATGTAATGAACAAACCATGAAATTTCATCCGCATGTGCTTCGATCACCACTTTAAACTCCGCTTTTGGATTGATGACAGCTACAGCTGTACCGTAATTATCAGTAAAATAATCATCGGTATAGGGTTTAATATATTCCAACCACAACTTTTGTCCTTCAGATTCAAAACCCGTAGGAGATGGATTATTCAAATAGTTTTGCAGAAATGCTAAAGACTTAGCCGTCAGAATTGATTTTGAAGCTTTTGATTTTGAAGTCGTTTTTTTTGCCATGTTATTTTAGTTTAAAGTTCAACCGCACGTATGTTAGTATTGACTAAATAGTGTCTTAAGAGTCGTTGAGAATATTTCAAGATTTATTTTTCCAGTTTATTTTTAATCCAAGCATTCACTAGATCTTCCAGAAAATTTAAAGGCAATGGTCCGGAAGTCAAAATCACATCATGGAATTCACGGATATCAAATTTATCGGCTAATTTTTTCTTGGCGTTTTCGCGAAGTTCCAAAATCTTGTTCATTCCAATCTTATATCCAGTTGCCTGAGATGGCCATACAATATAGCGCTCAATCTCTTTTACATTATCTCCTTCCGGATTAGGAGTATTGTCTTTAAAATATTTTAATGCTTGTGCACGCGTCCACTTTTTGCGATGAATCCCTGTATCAACAACTAAACGGGCTGCACGAAACAGTTCCATCGCCAACCGACCAAAGTCAGCATAAGGATCCTGATAAAAACCAATCTCTTTCGGAATCTTTTCGGAGTATAGTGCCCATCCTTCCACATAAGCCGTGTTGCCACCATTTTTACGAAATTCAGGAATGTTTTTCAACTCTTGAGCAATTGCAATTTGCATGTGATGTCCAGGAATACCTTCGTGGTATGCCAAGGCATCCATCTGGTAAGTAGCCTGATTAGACATGTCATACAAATTGATGTAGTACCTTCCCGGGCGGGAACCATCCAATGCAGGTTCTTCATAGAAGGCTCCACCTGCTGACTTCTCACGGAATGGCTCAACAGCTTTTACTTCAATGTCAGCTTTAGGCTTCGTCAAAAATAATTTAACCAATTCTGTTTTCATATGATCGATCAATGCTACAGCCTTAACCCTGTATTGCTCTTTCCCCTCCGGAGTATTTGGATAATAAAATTGTTTATCCGTTCGCATGAAATCAAAAAAATCGTGCAGATTATCATTTTTGAATTTCACCTTTTTCATAATTTCTTTCATCTCACCTTGTATACGTGCAACTTCTTTCAAACCCAATTCATGAATTTCATCTGCAGT
This sequence comes from Bacteroidota bacterium, assembly GCA_947449315.1. Lineage (GTDB taxonomy): Bacteria > Bacteroidota > Bacteroidia > 2-12-FULL-35-15 > 2-12-FULL-35-15 > 2-12-FULL-35-15. Next base: position 48,070 of record CANFRC010000002.1, on the reverse strand, counting down.
CATATCGGTAGTTGTTGTCTGTTTCAATGCGGCATCATAATACGCATCGCCATCCGACAATTTCCAAATGCCATCGTCGGTGGTAGCCTTCTTTTCTAATTGATTCCAATAGGCCATTAATTTTTCATACGCAGGCTTCACCGAAGTGATTAAAGCAGCAGAAGCTTTTTCTATCAAATCATTTTTTGATTTTTCATCCAAATCTTTTAATGCATTCACTTTCACTTTAAAATCTTCTAACAAGGCATTATCTGGTTTTCCCTTTTCAAAAGGTGCTCCGCTGATCATATTTTTACAATCGCTGACAACATAAGGGAAAACGAATTTTGGCGGAATGATATTCTTTTCTTCCCGAATTTTTAAGCTCTGCAACAATTCATCAAATAATGAATTAATCCCAAGTAATCTGGCAATATAGGCTTCTGCATCTTTTTTATCAGATATGGTATGAATGTTAATTAAAAAGGCTGGAACCTCTGCATGCATTCCACCCATTTGATTAACAGGATAATTATGAAAACGCCATTTAAAATTATCAATTCGTTCCTTGCATTGCACTTCAAACAAACGATAACTTATTTTTGTCTGATCATCCAACGCATCATATTTAAAAATACGATGCAAGGAGTCCAGATCCAATTTTGTAATGTCCAATTCTTTTTGTTCATGTTCATCAGTAATATCAGACCATTTATCATAATCTTTTTTTATTCCTAAACGTGATTGCGCTTGAGGATCACGATCAATAGCAGCATCATAAACTCGATCAAAAAAATCATTGACCTTTTTGCTTTCCGCTATTATTTCTTCTGCCGAAGCGACTTTTTTATCTTCCACTTTTTTATCTCCACCACATGAAAACAACAAGGTGGAAGTTATTAAAACTGAGTAGCAAATACTTTTTTTCATTCTTTTATTTATTTAAAAACAGTTAGCGTTTTTTTATTTCTGAAAAATACAATCAATACAGCCCAACCCATTATGATGCAAAATGAGGCCGTAACTATTGGCAAATTAATGTTTACCATATTTATGTAACTGGCAATAATTGGAGGAATTGCCATCCCCAATGATTGTATAGATTGGTTAATTCCTAGTATTTGTCCTTGCTCATCTTTTCCCGCTTGGCTTGACACCAAAGAAGTCATATTGGGTTGAGTAAGCCCCTGAAAAATTGCGATGAAAGGCAGTACAAAGAAAATATATTTTGATTCTGACGGAAGTAATAACATCGGCAATGTTATACCTAATAAAATTCCAGAGATCTGAAGAATACTTAATGGCGAAAACTTTTTTGATAACGGACGTTGCAATCCTCCTTGAGCAATTACGATCCAAATGCCTATATAAGCAAAAATGTCGGCAATATTGGAAATCGTAAAATGAAACTTATTTATCAAAAAAACCTGAAAAAATTGGGTAAAAAAATTGAAACCCAACGTCAGCAAAAAAACAACAAAAAATATGGTTCTAAGATGAGTTAGTTTAAAAGCTTTACCAATATTTTGAATTCCAGTAAACGCACTAACAGGCGTATTTCTTCTAATGATAAGTGTTTCAGGGAATCTGACCAATACCAAAAATAAATTTACCATTGTTAATATAGCTGCAAACCAAAAAGGAGTTGCTGCATTGAACCAGGAAAGAACATTGGGATCTGCCAATTTACCTCCTATGTATGGCCCAAGAATAAATCCTAAACCGAAGGCAGCACCAATCATTCCAAAATTTTTCGACTTTGATTTTTCATCACTGAAATCTGAGATCGCAGAAAGTGCAATAGAAATATTACCACCGGTGAATCCATCCAATATTCTACTAGCGAATAACATATATATATTTTGCTCTAAAATAGCCGTAGCAAATAAAATATAGCCAATCAAAGTACCAAATAAAGAAAGAGACAATAATTTTCTACGGCCATATCGGTCAGAAAGAGCACCCAGCATTGGAGCGCCAAAAAACTGTGCTAATGGATAGGATGCAATCAGAAAACCTAACAAAATAGTCCGCGTATGCATGGTTGTTGCTACTGGCAATAGATTGTGACTCGGGTCCAACAAAAGCGCAGCAATAACAGGGATAACAATCCCTACCCCTAACATATCGATAAAAACTGTTGAAAATATTGTAAAAAGAGGTGATTTGGGGCTTTTTAATTCCGTCATATGTATCAAATAATAAACACAAACTTAACCATTTTGTTCGGTTTCTGAAAATTGTTTCCTATGGTTAATGAACAAATTAGTAGAACTAAAAAATCTTATTACTTTTATTGAAATAAAGATATACTACCATAAAGAATGGACTATATAATTGGATAGATGAAAAGAACCCTAATAACTACTGCTGACGGCTCACATTCATTGTATGTAAAAGACCTCGATGAACACTACCATTCTATTCATGGTGCAATTCAGGAAGCTTTGCATGTATTTATTAAATCAGGTCTTCAATACATGCACAATAAAAATTATCAGGAAATAAATATCCTAGAAATTGGCTTTGGAACAGGATTAAATGCTCTTTTAACGTGCCTTGAAGCAGAAAAATTAAATATCAAAATTAATTACACAGGACTAGAAGCATTCCCTCTCGAAGACAATTTGCTAAAAGAATTGAACTATGCTGAATGGATTGCCAACCTTTTTCACCATGAAAAAAAGAATGTAAAAAAGATCTTCGAACAATTACATTCGAGCGAATGGCAAAAAGATGTGACAATTTCGGAACATTTTAAATTAAATAAAATAAATAACACATTACAAGACGTACAACTTACTAAGGCTTTTGACCTAATTTATTTCGATGCATTTGGACCACGTGTTCAGCCCGATATGTGGGAAGATGAATTGTTTTCAAAAATTTTTTCGGCTACCACAACTAATGGATGCCTGGTTACCTATTGCGCAAAAGGTGAAGTAAAACGTTCCTTAAAAAGAATAGGATTCAAAGTAGAAACATTACCTGGTCCTCCGAGAAAAAGAGAAATGGTAAGAGGCATAAAAGAGTAAGCTATTAATAGATCGTACTATTTCCTGAAACATTCATATCTATACTTTTACCTTATGACAATGTACATCTAATTCATTTGTTTAAGAAAGCATAGTATCTTTGCAATATGGAAATTCAAAAATTTAATGTGCGCGTATATGGAATCTTGATCAATGAGCAAAACCAGGTTCTATTAACAGACGAATTGATCAAAGGTCATGAGATTACAAAATTTCCAGGAGGGGGTTTAGAATTTGGAGAAGGTACAATTGATTGTATTATCCGTGAATTCATGGAAGAAACAAATAATGAAGTAGAAGTAATAACACACTTTTATACTACCGATTACTTCCAGATATCCGCATACAATAAAGAACATCAAATCATTAGTATTTATTATGTTGTTAGGCCAGTAACAACTTTTGAGATTACAACCACAGAAAAAGTATTTGATTTCCCCAATCGGACCGATTACGCTCAAACATTCAGATGGGTAGACCTAACATCCATTTCAGATCGGAATTTCACTTTGGCAATCGATAAAAAAGTGGGAGCTATGCTTAGAGATGCTTCCGAATTTATGGGTGTAAAAAGGTAAGACATATCCATAAAGCCAACCCCTAAAGCCTAATTAACTAATTCAAACGCTGAGGAACAATCAATTCAAATTCAGGAATGTTCACATGAAAAAGGGCTTTATCAACTTTACGTTCCATCAAGTAAGTGCCTTTCATTTTCCCCATATCTGTTGTTAAACTGCAAGCCGACTCATATTCAAACACTTCGCCTGGTTCTAAAACAGGCTGTTCACCCACCACTCCTTCGCCATCAACTTCGCTATGCTCGCTGCTAGAATCGTAAATATCCCAATGACGGGAGATTAGTTGAACAGTATATTCGCTTTTGTTTTCAATGGTGATACAATATGAAAACAAAAAATGACGGTGCTCCGAAACAGAATGTTCGCTTTGAAATTTAGTTTCCACACTGATTTTAATTCCGTGTGTTACTTGTGTAGATTGTGTTCCCATAACATATCATTTTGTAATGCTTGGATTGGCTGTGTACAATATTAAACATTTCTTATTGATACAAACAATTATTAAATAGAAAAGGTTTTCAACACAATAAAAAAATCTCGAAGTTGTAAAATTATTTTGTGCGAAAAAAGGGTTGCTTACGATACTACTGTTTCATTGAATTCAAACGTTTCACTCCAATCAACTGGTCATAAAATAAACCTTGCTGACGATGGTATACGTAGATGGTATAATCATCCTCTGTTTCATAATGCATTCCTTCTATTAAGGTTTGATCAGCTGCATTTTCTCCATCTTTTAAAAACACATATTCATAATTATAATACCCTTGTTTAAGATATAAAGTACATTCATAACCAAAACGCTTTGGATTGTAATGCATTAAATTTTCGGTACCACATTTCCAAGCATTTACTGCACCAAAAACATAGAGATTACCATCCGTCAAAGGATCATCATAAGGGAGAAAAAATGTTACATAACAATAATCGGCTTCTACTTCGCTATTATTACCCTCCTGAACTTTTATTAAAAAATCGCCATTCATATCCGGTTGTGAATAATATCTTTTAAAGCTTCGCTTCTCGTCAGAAACCAGGTCAACATGAATACCGAGTGAATCCTTAAATATCGCTTTTATTCCACCCGCATGATAACGAACACTGCGTGTATCAAAATAACGGAATTCGTTTCCTCCATCAAAAACATTCTCCTGATCATAGTCATAAACCAATTGCTGGTCTTTAACAAATAAAGGCTTTAAATTTATTTTTGCATTGTCCCAACGATTGTTTTGAGTGATAACAATCTTAAGATCTCCATATGGATTTGTAATCGGATATCCTCCATGGTCAATAGTAAAATCGATTTCATGTTTAAAAAGACGATCTTCTATAATGCTTGCAGCTGTTACTTTTGATTCTATCGCTACCTTATTTTGAAAAACCATAAATCTTCTGGTAATAATAAGATTTTCGGGATTGCTCTCCAAGTATACTTTAAGAAGATAATTACCGGATTTGGTTATTCGCATGGAATTATTTGGGAATACAAAATTATAATGCGTATATTTTTGTAATGTATTAAAAGAATAACGATAATCTAAAACTGAATTTTCTATAAAGCCGTCAATGTATTCATTCGCCATCAAATCAGAAGGTTCCCAATTGGCATTGCATTGAATAATTGTGTACGAATAATTTTTCAAATCTGCATCTAGGTCATCAAAACTTAATTTTAATTTTTCCTGAGAATCAAGATTAAGAATTGCCTGTGTAAGCTCAAAACTCTCGTCTCTGAGCTGCACTGTTTTGATATTTTTTTTATAAACAAAATCTTCATAGCGAAGTGAATTATCGCCATAATAATCTGCTGCTGCTGTATCACTATTGGTTGGGGTATTCAACGATTTCCACAATGCCGCCCTCTTGGATTTCTGTGCGAGTAAAAACGAAGGTTTTATCGCAGCTAGAAAAACCAACAATAGAAATATTAGACGAAGCGTTCTGTTATTGGTCATTATTTATTATCCATTTTTATGATGACATCATTTCTCTGACAAATGCTGTGCCCTAAAAACCAAATATTGTTTGTTGCTATATCGTTATTGATATTCAATTTCGAATAATGAGAATCCTTATCGCTGATGGGTACCTGCTGAAAGCCCCCTCTAAGAAATAAAAACAAAAGAAACGGAATCAAAATGATTTGGGCTATTTTCATTTTATTATTTTCCACGGGGTGAGAAAAATTGGTGATATTTCTTTTGTATGATTTAATACCAATGAAGGCAAAGAACGCAGATGCCGATAACAAAAGAAGCAATGACCAAACAGACAAAAAAGTCACCGCCTCTTTGGGATATAAGAGATACGCAAGATCTTCTGTATTCAAAAGTGTTCCGTATTCACCATATATTTTGGTATTGAAGATGCTCAACGTGGAAACGATAATAATCAACGTAATCGTGTAAACTAAATTGAGCCTGTGAATAAATCTACTTTTGTAAAACTGTTGAAAAGCCCATAATACAAACGGGACAAATATTAAGGCTGCAATCGTTGAGAGATCTAAGCGGAGAGCATAAATAAAACTGAGGCTGGTTTCAGAATGTTCACCATCCGGAATTTTTGCGTGATGGTACAAAATAAACAACACTCTGAACAAGGCGAAATAAAGTAGCCAAAAGAAAGTCAATCTAATGAGGTAATGTATTTTTAGACTATTCAATTTCATTTATTAAATTTTTAAACTAATGAATATTCTTTACTCAATGTGTAACTGACCCGAGCCATTATTTGTTTGTTGAACAGTTGTAGGATGACCATAACAATAAATATCACCTTTGTCATCAAATCTGCATATCAATAGATCTGACGCTGTTACATAGCATGTACCTAAGGTAAAAGATTGAACCCAAGTATAACTTGTTGTAAGGTCCTTACAATTTAAAAATGCTGTGCCTCCAATACTACAGGCATTTTCATTTGTATGTCCATGCAAAGTAAGATCTCCATAACCAAACATATGAGAAACCACTTTTAAACTATTAACAGTAAGGTCAACATTCCCAGAGTTTTCAATCGTGATATCCAAAGTATCCTGTGTTAATGTATTTAAACTTTTGATCGTTCCTGTACCATTCATACTAATATAAGCTAAACTTGGAGTCTTGATATATACATTTAATGGCTTGTTGTAAGCTCTAGCCCAATTACATTTATTTTTATTTCTGATGATTAATGTGCCATCTTCTACAACAGTCTGGATTAATGGAACAATGTTTTCTCCTGCCTCCACTTTCACTTCAAATGTTGGATCTTCAGTAATAAAAACATTTACATTTTGTTCCACTTGCAATCTATCAAAAGCTTTAACTGTTCTAACTTCCGTAATAATATCTCCTGTGCGTTTAATACAATCGCATCTGTTTTCTTTCTTGCAAGCAGAAAATAACAGCACCAATGCTGAAATAAAAAATACTATTAATCGATTTAATAAATTCATTCTATTTCATTACTAAAATTCATAGCCTATACCCCATTCAAAATAATCGGCTCTAGCCCAATGGGTCAATAAAGTAATATTTGCGATCAGATGATCCGTAACCATATACCTGATACCAATCCGATGAAAGAACAGATCATTCTCGGCTTCACTTTTATAAAAATACATACCAAAATCAATCGGGAAAGATAATCGCTGCAGTGTAAATGCATAACTCAATTTCACACCACCTTGAATAACATCCTTTGTTTTTATTACTGTAACAGAATCGTTCAGCAACTGCTTTTTAGTGGCATTGTTGTATGCTATTTCGATTCCACCACCAAACCTATTTTTATAGGAATGAGAATGATACATATTAAAACTTAAGCCATAAGCAGCGTATTTGGGACCATCAGGATGCTCCAATTCTTTGATACCGAAAACACCAATGACAAAAGGATGCCATTTTTTAGGAGGTGGAGGCATTACTGAATCACATTTCATCAACAAATTTTTATTGCCAAAAACATATCCAACACCTAGGTTTATGGTTGCCATATTTAACCCCAAATTAGGCGTTTTTATTGTTCCGTTTGATGCATGAGAAAGTCCTACACCAGCATCCAATCGCCAGGCTTTGGTAATCATATAAGCCGAAGAGAATCGTAAATTAACAAAACCGTTATAATGGGAACCTATCACATTATTTTTATGGTTTGTAAATCGATCAAAAGGTTTTGAAATATAGGCGAGTCCAAATCCCAATCGTAAATTAAGACGGAGTTTTCTCGACTCTTTGTTTAACCTAATATTTGTATATGGATATATTGCATCCAAATTACCTAATACGGAAGGATTTGCCAAGTATAAGTGCACGGCACAAATACCAAACTCGGGGTAATGATAAATTGGATGCCAACATTTTTGTCCTGAGGTTCTGAAAATATAATTAATCTCACCACCATAAATATGTCCTTTGATCAAATGAACTACATTTCCATGATGGCTAATAATAAAACCATAATGGCCTTGGGTTGAAATAATAAAATTCTTTTTCGGTGCGTCCTTAATTGAATCTTGAGCAACTAAAGAAAATAGAGAAAACCCAACTATTACTATAGTCAGCAATCCTTTCAAAACTATTCTATCAAATTTTAATGTACTCATTTTCGTCTACAAAATTATCAAAATAATTGGCTTTACAACACTCATTTACAATTGAATAATCATTAATTTATCAGATATTTGTATCAAGTACACAAAACAGGATAAAAATGGACGAAAAATTAAAAGCATTTGAGCGATTATTAACAATAATGGACGAATTACGTGAGAAATGCCCATGGGATAAAAAACAGACCATAGAAAGTCTTCGACATTTAACAATTGAAGAGACATATGAATTAGCGGATGCTATCATTGAAAAAGATATGTCTCATATTAAAAAAGAATTAGGAGACGTATTGTTACACATTGTGTTTTATGCGCGAATTGCTTCTGAGACAAATGAATTTAACATTGCAGATGTGATTAACTCCTTGTGCGAAAAACTAATTTACCGCCACCCACACATCTATGGTGATGTTAAAGTTGCTAACGAAGAGGAAGTAAAAGAAAATTGGGAAAAATTAAAGCTGAAAGAAGGAAACAAATCTGTTCTGGGAGGAGTACCTGCATCATTACCCTCCCTCGTAAAAGCATCAAGAATTCAGGAAAAAGCGAGAGCTGTTGGGTTTGATTGGGAAAAACCGGAACAAGTTTGGGAGAAAGTACAGGAAGAAATTGCTGAATTAAAATATGAGGTAGACGCCAATGCTTCAAAAGAAAAAGTAGAAGGCGAATTCGGAGATGTTTTATTTTCACTAATAAATTATGCAAGGTTTCTTGATATCAATGCCGAAGATGCACTTGAAAAAACAAATAAAAAATTCATCAAACGATTTCAATATTTAGAATCGGAAGCAGCGAAAATTGGCAAACCGCTGAGTGAGATGACTCTGGCTGAGATGGATGTATATTGGAACAAAGCTAAAGAGCTCTAAGAAAATAAACTAGGCTTATTCTATTAGTAAATCAGCATTGGGATTAACTTTTCCAAGCTGATCTATGCGAAGAAATACTTTCCAATAATGATCTTGGTCCATTTTTTCCCAATGAATGAAATAATAACGATACTGATACGTCTGGATCTGACAGATAAGAATGCAACAAATAATCAAACTTGAATAGATCCATCTCCACCACTTAGATATTATTATTTCATATGCGAAATGAATCAGTAAAGCCAGAATTGCATAATATTCAATACTTACCCTTGAACTAAAACTACCACCATACCACCAATTCCACCAAGAGGATAAAACATATAGTAATAGTAGTAGAAAAATTGTAAGCGAATAAAATTGAAACTTGCTATTCTTAATTAACCTAAAGAAACCCACGGTTCCAATAAATGCAAGCGGTGTATAAACAAACAATCCTTTTTTATAGCTAAACAAAAAACGAAAAGGATGGGCATCGTTCCAATTAAATTTTTCAGCGCCATAAGAATCAATCCAGAAATTACCTGTTTGGATCTTATACACTAACAATTGAAAAAAGAGTATTGAAATAAAAATCATTATTCCTAATAGGCTCTCCCTAAAATGTGAGCGCAAAAAAAATAATCCCTTCGTAAACCGATCTCGATTCCCGGAAATAAATGGTGCAATAAAAATTATCAATCCATTAACTGGACGAATCAAAATAATGATACCATACAAAAATGCTATAATCAAAATGAGGTGAGCTTTAGGAGAAGTAAAAAACTGATGCAAGAAATACAACAACATTGTTATAAATGCGAAGGAATAAATATGCGACATAGCCGGCTCACAAACTGTGTAATAAAATACATTTGTTGCAAACGTTATGGCAATCAGGATAAAGCTGATCAAGTTATCTGATGTTCCGTATCGTCCTAAGAGTTTTTTAAGATAAAACAATCCAAGGAATAAATAAAATACCGCAGCAACATTTATCATAACAGGATAAATTTTTGAATAACCATCGGCCTCATATCCTAATAAACCAGATGAGAAATGAGCAAGAAGAAAAAAGGGAGACATCGCTATTGCAGTTCCAACAAAATATTTATCAGCCTTTTTATTTTTTTCGCCAATTCTATAATCATAATAAATGTGAGGGTTCGGATATTTTTTTTCGATGGAATCAAAAAATGAAAAATTCAGATCATGATAAATAAATGCCGCTGGCAAATAAGCATAATAGCCCTTTCCATCAGCTTCAATGATATCTTTCCAACTGTTCTTACCCCATTGAATATTTGAGGAGCACATCACAACTACACAGATAATTAGCGGCAAAATAAGCTTGTTGATTAACTTCATCCTTACTGAAAATATTTGCTTAAATTTACTAAAGAATTTACAACAAAATGAATTTTCTATCACACCTTTATTTATCAGGCAATTCAGAGGGGCTTATCATTGGAAATTTTATTGCTGATTCTGTAAAAGGAAATGCTATAAATGATTTCCCTGAAGAGATCCGCAAAGGCATCATTCTTCATAGAAAAATCGACACCTATACTGATTCCCACCCAATTGTAGAACAAAGCAAAATAAGACTAAGGGAGAAGTACAAAAAATATGCAGGTGTTATCGTAGACATATATTATGATCATTATCTGGCCATTAATTGGAGTGATTATTCAACAGAAAACTTTCATACATACACACAAAATATCTATGCACTAATCGAGCAGAACAGACAACACCTCCCACCAAAATCTGCAATGTTCACTAAATACATGTTAGAACATAACATTTTATCAGCATATGCTAACTTGGAAGGGATTGAAAAAGTATTACTAGGAATGTCCAGAAGAACAACATTTGAATCCAATATGGAACATGCCATTAAAGATCTAAAAGAACATTATAATTTATTTGAAAACGAATTCAAGCTATTCTTTCCGAAACTTCAACAATTTGTTAACCTGCAAATTCAGATTTAATAATATTCGCATTATAATTCCCTAATAAAAGAGCGCTTCCTTTGCAAGAAAACAAATGGAAACTATTTTTAGCATCTTGCTTAACCCTTACTCATCAGCTATTTTAGGAGTTATAATAGCCTTAGGGTTTATCGCATCACCTTATGAAATACAATTCGAAGATGGTGACGAAATAGAGATCTAATCAATATATGTTTAACCTTCTCTGAGTAATAACTGCTAGGTAAGACATTATCGGAGCAGCAAAAACATCTATGCTATAATGTACATGTTGCAACATTAATAGTATTCCGACAAATACAGCTCCAAGACTGAACAGCCATTTCAAATTCCAATTCGTAAACAGAAATGAAAAAAGAAAGAGTGTAGCGGTATGTCCGGAAAAAAAAAGGTCTTTTACATTTTCCCGACCAGCATAAAATGAGGACCTTAATAAAACGTCTTTCAAGGGTATTATCGCAACAGGAGGCTCAAGCGGCAAAAAATACAAACTCAACATTCTCAAAAGCGTCATCAACAGATATGCTTGAACAAGCTTAATAAACAAGTCTGGCTTTCTAGATGCGACAACTATCCCAAAAAAACATAAGGAATAGGTAACAAGAAAAATTGGAAATGAAACATCAACGGGCCCTATTGAATTTAAAATAGGATCAAAAAAAAGGAACCCGCATCTATTTTCGTTAAAGGATAAGAACTGAAAAAAAAGGAATAATGTTAATGCCAATAAAACCAAAGAAAAAAAAAGGTATTTCTTTTTGTTTCGCTCAGAAAGATATGATTGCCATGTATAGTTCATCTTTTGAATTATAAAAAAAGCTAAACGCTCATCATCGCCATTAATTCTGCAGTTTGTCTGTGCGATATTTAAAACTGCTCTCCTCCTTTTGACTTAACCATTAATCTCCAATTAAAACAATTTCCAATGCTATCAACTCATTTAAAATTGATAACACGCTCGGATAACCTTGAAGAAAGTTGGGTTATTAAACAAATACACAAGAGACAAAACTCAACTATTTACGCTTAAAATTATACGGCATCATGTATAATTATTTTTTCAATAACGTCACCCTGACGAATCTCGTCAATAATATCCAATCCTTCAATCACTTTCCCAAAACATGTATGATTTCTGTCCAAATGAGCTGTTTGAGCACGACTCATGACAATAAAAAATTGCGACCCACCTGTATCTCTTCCTGCGTGTGCCATTGATAAAACACCTTTATCATGAAATTGATTTCCACCATTTAATTCACATTTAATCATGTAACCAGGACCACCAGTACCTGTACCTTTAGGACATCCACCTTGCAATACAAATCCAGGAATTACACGGTGAAATGTTAAACCATCATAAAATCCTTTTTTCGCCAAATCACAAAAGTTCTTTACTGTCCCAGGTGCATCTTGCTCAAAAAACGCAACTTTCATTGTACCTTTTTCTGTTACTATCTCTGCTGTTTTCATTCTATTTTTTATATTATTAATTATACCTGCTACAAATATAACATTTAGATTATTTGAACTGTCCATTATTTTTTTCAAACACCCGACATTGAACTATCATCATGAAACGATTGCAATAACTTTATGGGAAAGGCTAAAACAAAATCAGAACAGTGACAAAAAGACATAATCAATAATGGTATGAAATTTGGAAAGTAATTTAAAAAATTTAGCATCATGAAAAGTAAAGAAATACAAAATTCATTTATTGTTGCAACTACTGGAGTTTCGATTATACAAACATCATATCTCAAAGAGTACAATCCAGATATAAAACTGTTATTTGGTTTATTACCTGGCATGTTTTTGAGGCGTTCAAATAAACCACACGTGAAATATTGGGGGGATAGTCTGATCGCGGGAAGTATCATCGGATATACTATTAATAAGCTTGCAAAAGATGTGTGTGATTATTCTTATGCTAAAAATCTTCCTAAAAAGAATTCCTTGCTTGTAAACATCAACACTGGAAAAGTTATCGAAAATATTGGAAACCCTCACTTCATTTTTGTAACTAAAAATAATAGTGCAAAAGAAGGTTGGCAGAGCAGTTCGCCACTTTTGCATTGCATTAAAAAATTGGAAGGTAAAGCCGGAGGGCGACCAAGCAAGCAAGGGGATTTCGTACTTTGGGATAATTTACAAGACCATACTGAAAAATTTAATCAATTACTGAAATATTGGATAAAATATTTTTCAGCATTAAAACCAACCTATGAAAACAATTATAAACAAAAATTGCTTTTCTGGTTCTCAATGGTTAATGATTACAAACCCCTTGACATCAAAAGAAAGGATTTCCACCCTTCGGCTGTCAGTGAATGGTCAATCTATAATAATACCTTAGTTCGATATGACGATTACGGCAATATTCTATACGGAGCGGCCGGTACTGCTTTTGGTATTTCTGAGAAAGATTTATTCTGGGGAGCTAATTGGAATCAAATTTTAAAAAGTGGATTAGATGAGAGTAAGGACACCTATTCTATTAAAAGAGGCATAAACATCTACAATAATTCTATTGTGCGAAAACAGGTTTCAAATACAATGCGTTATGTTTAAAAAAGGACGGGATCAATACTTTTTAATTCCATACATTCTTTTTTTGTTTTTACATTTTCTATTCTTTTTGCCATACTTAATTATACGATTATCGTGGTACTTGGATGTAGATTTTTTTTCATCCATACATAGCAAAGCGTTTGAGAAGTTTTTTTTCTCTTATATGTGTTGCTTTCTGCGTAATGACCTTGATGTATATTTAACTATTGTATCCTTGTGGTTCCTGTATGTAATTTCAGACACTATTATTAAATACCGAAAAATAGATTAGCTGAGAATAGCCCTTCCCATAACAGCAGCTAAAAGAAATTGGTGGCTTTGTGCCCTGAAGAAAGATTTGTTGCAAATTAAAAATCGTCAGCAGCACAAATATTTCGATAAAAAACTGCCAACTTCTTTTAGCTACAATAACGTTATCGTTTGTGAATAAAAAAATTCGACTATTAATAACTCATGAAGCTCTTTGATAACAATCATTTAAAGTATATGGCAAGAATGTGACATCGGCTTAACATAAATTAACACTTGTATTATTCAATTTTTTTCACATATTTGCATATCCTGAAAAATGATGGATACAGATAGTAACATATTTCTTGTTTTACAAATGAATACACATGGTGTGATCATGATTTAATTACCTAAATAGTAAATAAATAAAATCACTACCACAAAAGGATTTCCATGTGTGGCAAATTTTATTTATGATGAAAAAATCCTTTTTGATTCTACTTTTTTTTGCTTCTAGCCTAATAGCGAAATCTTCTGCTACTTTTCAGTCATTCGACTATGTTCTTCCAACAGATACGGTTCCTTATGTTTTTGACGAAGATGAAATGACAGACTACAATGATTCCCTAGTTTCTTTTCCTGCATATGACTTATATTGCGGATGGGATACTGTAAATACACATTCTGCCAAATTTGATATATCTACATTAAGTGACAGCACCAGAGAAATTGCTTTATATGATAAAAATAGCTGTGGTTATGTTCATCCGTTTTCAGGTAAAGTTACATCACAATTCGGACCTCGTAAAAAACGCTATCACTACGGAGTAGATATCGACTTAGAAACTGGTGATGCAGTAGGTAGCGCATTTGATGGGAAAGTACGTATTGCGAAAAAAAGCAAGAGCTATGGCAATGTAATTGTGGTTCGTCACAGCAATGGCCTTGAAACATATTACGCTCACTTATCTAAAATAAATGTTGAGATAGGACAAGAAATTTACGCAGGAGAAATAATTGGATTGGGAGGAAACACGGGGCATTCACATGGAAGTCACTTACACTTCGAAATACGGTATCTGGGACAACCCATCAACCCTGTTGACATTATTTCATTTACGGATCATAAATTAATCTGTGATACGCTATCATTAAGTAAAAAAACATTTGATTATGTTTCAGAAGCAAAAAAAGCAGCAGCGAAAAATTATGCTAGCTCTAAAGGAAATAAAGGAGCTAAAGTACACATTGTAAAAAAGGGAGATACGCTCTCTGCAATTGCACGCAGATATGGAACGACAACAAAATTACTCTGTCAGAAAAACAAAATTAAAACTACTAGTACATTAAGGTTAGGACAGAAACTGAAATTATAATTACCAGCTATTCAGAAGCTCGGTTAGCAGATCAATACCCTACCTCTTTCCAAATATATTGCCTTGTCTGTGAATTGAAGTATGCAATCTTAGACTTTTTTTCGAATTTTAATATATCTCCGACCTTTTCCAGAATCTTATCTATTTCACAAGGAACTACAACAGAACCTGAGGCATCGATTAATCCTATCAGATCACCATTCATAACTTCGCACAATCCATTTTCATAATGCGAAAAGTCATCTGCATCGTCATACAAAAAATCAACAATTAATTTGCCGCTTCTATTTATAAAACCAACTTTTTTATTTTTTGATACTTTGGCTAAACAATCCCTGAAATCATTCACAAGTTGATACGAATAAGGGATCTGTAATTTCATTTTTGTATCTATATAACCCCATTTATCTTTTCTCATAACTGGGGCTAAACCTTCCTGAAATGGTTCTATTCTATCAAAATCTTTCGCTGTAAAATAATTCCCTGATTTGTCTATCAATCCTTGCTTTTTATTTTTTTCAGCAACTGCAAAACCATTTTTAAATGATACTGGTTGCCAAAAGTTTCCGCTATAATCATATTCTACAGGTACAATCAAAGCACCACTGTTGTCAGCAAAACCATACTTCTGATCTTTCATGACCATAATAGCACCTTCCGCAAAATCGCCAAGCAAATCATATTCACATGGCAAAACAAAATCCCCTTTTGTATTGAGGACACCAAGTTTTTTTAATGATTTTACTTTTGCAAGCCCATTCTTGAAATTATCTACCCAATCAAATTTAATAGGAATAACAACAGAGCCTTCATTATTGATAAAACCACTTTGACCGCCTAATTCAACAGTTGCTAAGCCTTCTGAAAAGTCGCCAGCTTTTGTATAATTCATCGGTATCACCACACGCCCCTGCTCATTCACATAACCAAATTTATCCCCTTTTGAAACAGCACATAAACCTTCTGAAAACTCAGATATTTCATCATACTCGCAAGGCAATATTGCCTTTCCAATCTTGTTAATAATTCCAGATTTCCCGTTCTGCGTTACTACAGAAAAACCATGTTTAAAAGCATCTACTTCTTCATAAATAAAGGGGATAACCAACTTTCCAGATTTATTTATGAATCCCGACTTTCCATTCAATCCGCATTCAGCCAAACCTTCAGAAAAATTTTCCACCCACTCGTAAATACAAGGAACAACAACATAGCCTGTACTGTCAATAAAACCCCATTTACCATTTTCATGAACAGCAAATAATTTCTTTTGCGTCAAAACTATTTCCTGATTAACAATTTCTCCAAAAGGATAGTCCGGAAAGTCTTTTTTAAACTGCATCAGTGACTCTATTTTGTAATCCGATGTATACATCGCATAAATAGTATGCCATGCAGTTTCGACATTGTGATTTTCAGGATATTTTTTTATAAAATCATGGAATTCTTTAATCGAACCACCGGAAGTAGAAAGTGCAAATATTGAATTTTTAGCTTCATCAACAAACGGGCTATTGGGATGTTCAACTATAAAAATTTCAAATTCTTGAATTGTATTATTTTTTGTTGACTCCTTAAAAAGCATGGAAGCATAATAACTTTCAGCTTCTTTCACTTCTTCCGCAAAAGGATAGTCATCAATAAATTTTTTATACGCTGAATAGGTATCTAGTTTTTTAGCATCATTAAATGCAAGGCTGTTTCTAAGCTCAATAGCATCAAAACACTCGGAAGCTGTCACATACGTATTGATAAATTTTTCGAGATCGAGAATGCTGTTTTTACTTCTATAATACTCAAAAGCTTTCTTATGAATTGCTGCTTTCATAGAATCGATCGATCTGAGTGAAAGTCCAAAATTCAAAAAGTTCAGTTTATTTTTTATCGATTGACTCTGAAAATTTCTTTCACAAATGATAATGAATTTATAGGCACTGTCAATATTTGAAAAGGGGTTGTCATTCCTAAAATAGATAATGCTTAAACCAAATGATGCAGGTGCAGCTTGCGTCTTTATTGACTTTTCAAACTGCTTCTTTGCTTCAAAATAATTATAAATTTTTAGCGCTTGAAACCCTTTTGATATTCTATCCGCTTTTGCTTCAAAACAACAAAACAACAAAACAACAAATAAAAGCGTTTTAAGCTTACCCATAATTATTATACATTTTTTATGAATTTAAAAATATCAAGTAATTATTTTTTCTTTTTGCAATTTAAGAACTATAATAATAGTATTTTTGAATTGTAATTTATTTGAAAAATCTAAGATTATGTTTTCAAAAGGTCAAATTGTTTTTGCTGTGCTTTTTTTTGTTGCATTTGTGATTGCCATATCCATTGCCTACACTAAGGATAAAGGATACAACAAAAAAATGTTTAAAGGGAGCTATAAAGTATTGCTATTCTCACTTTTTATCTTTTTCGCACTTTATGGCATTGTCAAACTAAAACATTTTTTAATGCCTTAAATATAGGATCCTATCCTAATTCGCTACTATTTTGGATTAATTAGAACACCATTAAAGGGTTACTCCAAATGAAGGTGAGAACCCTTGTTGAATACTAGTTAATTTGATCTACCTGTATATACTTTCAGCGCTTTTTCTAAACAGATCATTGCATTTTTAAGATCTGTTTTATTTAAAACATACGCAATACGCACCTCGTTTGTTCCAGCTCCAGGAGTTGAGTAAAAGCCCGTTGCCGGAGCTAACATCACCGTTTGCCCTTCAAATTCAAATGACTCTAATAGCCACTGACAAAATTTATCAGAATTATCAATAGGTAAACGAGCGATGCAATAAAAAGCGCCACTCGGCTTAGGGCAGAATACCCCATCCATTTTGTTCAAGGCGTCAATTACAAAATCTCTGCGTTCAACATATTCCTTTTGCACTTTTATAAAATATTCCTTAGGTGTGTTCAACGCTGCTTCCGCTCCAATTTGACCGAATGTAGGCGGACTTAAACGCGCTTGAGCAAATTTCATTGCTGAAGCCATTACTTCTTTATTTTTTGAAATAAGTGCTCCGATACGAGCTCCACAAGCACTGTAGCGCTTTGAAATAGAATCTAGCAAAATAACATTGTTATCAATACCCTGCAAATGCATCACAGAAACATACTCCTTACCATCGTAACAGAATTCTCTATACACTTCATCACTCAATAAAAACAGATCATATTTCAGCACCAATTGCTTCAACAACTCCAGCTCATCCCTGGAATACAAGTAACCAGTTGGATTACCCGGATTACAGATCATAATACCTTTTGTTTTTGGCGTAATCAATTTTTCAAATTCCGAAATCGGTGGCAATGCAAATCCGGTTTCTATTGTTGATTTTACAGGCACTACTTTTACGTCAGCGGCACAAGAAAAGCCATTGTAATTTGCATAAAAAGGTTCTGGGATAATTATTTCGTCGCCTTCATTAAAACAGGTCATCATTGCTATAGCAATTGCTTCAGAGCCCCCTGTAGTAATAATAATATCGTTTGCATCGATCTTGATATCAAAGGTAGCATAATAACCAGCTAATTTTTTTCTGTAAGATTCAATTCCTGCTGAGTGAGAATACTCTAGCACTTTGATATCTGCATTTTTAATCGCATTTAGCATTACCTCGGGAGTTTCAATATCTGGCTGCCCTATATTTAAATGGTAGATCTTTCGTCCTATTTTTTTTGCTGCTTCAGCAAATGGAACTAATTTACGAATTGGTGAAGAAGGCATAGCATTGCCTTTATTAGAAACTTTTGGCATTTGATTGTTTTTTTTGAATTGCGCAAAGTTAGTATTTACTCCTTAAATGATAAACAAATTTTACTTTTTCTTAGGCTTCAGCACTACCCCTTTAAATCGAAGTTCGGTGGGAGAATTGGTAGCATTGGAAATAACCTCAACAGTGCGATCCTGTCGATCATATTTTTCATGAGTATCAAAAGTAACTTTCAGAATATATGTTTCTCCTGGAAGAATAGCATGGTCCGGCTTTTCCATAACAGTACAACCGCACTCCACCTTATAATCACTTATCATTAAAGGTTTATCACCCGTATTAGAAAATCTGTAGTTAAGGTTTACCGTATCTCCTTCATGAACAAAACCGAAACACAGCTTCACTTTATCAAATGTGATCTGTTGTGAAAAACTTGTCAGAAAAGTAAAAAAGAAGACACAAACAAAAGCTATGTTATTCATCATACAATAAATTTATACATTATTTTATTGACGCAGTTGATATTGAATCCCGTTTTACAATTTGAGCACTCGTAACATAAAAAAAAGAAATTGCGAGTATAATGATGCGTATCATTTTCATGACCTTTTGATTAGCTTAGCATTAAAACAACAAATCCCTCTCTAAATACATTAAGAGAGGGATTTGTGAGATACTAATATAAAAAATTAGTGCTTTTGCTCTGCTGGTGCAGTTGTAGCATCAGGAGCTGGTGTTGGATCTGGTTTAACAACACCTTTAATTTTAAGAACTTTAGAAGGAGTGTCAGCATTTGAAGTTAACGTAACTGTTTTTTCAAATTGACCAACTCTATCCGTTGCATAATGAACTTTAATAACTCCAGATGCTCCTGGTTTAATTGGTTCTTTAGGCCACTGTGGTGTTGTACATCCACATGATCCAACTGCATTAGAGATAATTAATGGTTCTTTACCAACGTTAGTAAATTTAAATTCACGATTACCATCAGCGTTATGCTCAACTGTACCATAATCTACAAGTTCTGTTTCGAATTTGAATTTAGGTGCGTTAGGATTTACCGGGTTTGGAGCTGTTGTTTCTTGTGCTTTAGCACCAACCGCTACACATAGCATTAAGCCAATAGATAAGATTGCTTTTTTCATTTTTTGATTTTTTTAGTTATTAATTATTGTTGCGTTTATTGATTTTAGATTTAGTGTTTTTCAAGCGGTGTTGCGCCATCGTCTTTTTTGCCACCAGTAGGAAATGCTTCTTCTGTTGGAGCCGGATCTACTTTCCCTTTTATTGTGATAACCTTTTCAGGTGTTTTTGCATTTGAATGAATGGTTACTGTTTTTGTGAAATTACCAGCTCTTTTAGTATCGTACGTTACTTTGATTACTTCTGACTCCCCTGGCTTGATAGGCACATTTTTAGGATATGTTGGAACAGTGCAGCCACAGGAGCCTTTTGCATCTGTAATAATCAATGGTTCTTTCCCTGTGTTTTTAAATTTAAATTCATAGGTACCATTGCCGGAATAATCAATTGTCCCAAAATCATGGGTTTCGGTTTCAAAGGTCATTTCAGCTAAACTGGTTGAAACTAGAGGAGTAGCTGTTGCCGCTGTTTGTGCTTTTGCAACCATCATTGTTGCGAATACAAAACTCAAAGTAAAAATTATCTTTTTCATAGGTATTAAAATTTAATGGTTTTTATGCTTAAATTTCTAGGTCTAAATAGTAACCAAAATCATGCCACAATCAAAAAAAAGAAAGAAATTAATTTTTAGTAGATTTGCACTTCTTTTTAGAAAAACGAAGTAAGTAAATTATTATGGAAATTCCTAAAACCTACGACCCAAAAATAACCGAAGACAAGTGGTATGCCCACTGGTTACAACATAAATTCTTTAAATCCACACCTGATGACCGTGAACCTTATACAATTGTCATACCTCCTCCCAATGTTACTGGGGTATTGCATATGGGGCACATGCTTAATAACACTATTCAGGATGTATTGATCCGAAGAGCACGTATGCAAGGCAAAAATGCATGTTGGGTGCCAGGAACCGATCATGCTTCCATCGCAACGGAGGCTAAAGTTGTTGCATTGCTTACTGAAAAAGGGATTAAAAAGACCGATCTTTCCCGGGAAGATTTTTTAAAACATGCTTGGGAATGGAAAGAGAAATATGGTGGAATCATTTTAAAGCAGCTTGAAAAACTAGGTGCCTCCTGCGACTGGGACCGTACGCGCTTTACTATGGAGGAGGATCTTAGTGAAGCAGTTATTGATGTTTTTATTGACCTATATAATAAAGGGCAGATCTATCGCGGAGTTAGAATGGTAAATTGGGATCCACAAGGATTAACAGCTGTTTCCGATGAAGAGGTTATACACAAAGAAGTAAATTCCAAATTATATTACGTTCGATATAAAATTGAAGGAACTGTGGATGAATGGATCACCATTGCAACAACCCGCCCCGAAACAATCCTTGGTGATACCGCTATTTGTGTTCACCCCGATGATGAACGTTACAAAAATTTAAAAGGAAAGCGTGTGATCGTCCCTATGGTGAATCGTTCTGTTCCAATTATTTATGACACTTACATCGATCTTGAATTCGGAACAGGTGCGCTAAAAGTTACCCCTGCTCACGACATCAATGACTATAACTTAGGAGTAAAACATAATCTAGAAGTAATCGACACGATTGCTGCTGATGGTAAAATGAGTGCTGCTGCACAATTCTATATTGGTGAAGACCGATTTACTGTCCGTAAAAAGATTGCCAAGGACTTAGAAGAGATGGGGCAGATCGTGAAGATCGAAGACATTAAAAACAAGGTGGGATATAGCGAGCGAACGAATGCTGTCATCGAACCGCGCTTATCCTTGCAATGGTTCCTGAAAATGGATACAATTTCAAAACCCGCATTGGAGAATGTACTGAATGGAGAAATAAAATTGATTCCTGAAAAGTTTGTAAACACATACAAACATTGGATGGAAAATGTTCACGACTGGTGTATCAGCCGTCAATTATGGTGGGGACAACAGATACCAGCATGGTATGATACTAAATCAAACACAGTTGTTTGCAAAACGAAAGCAGAAGCATTTGAAAAATTAAAAGCAAAAAACCCGGAAATAAAGGCAGAAGATATCAAACAAGATGAAGATGTTTTGGATACCTGGTTCTCCTCTTGGTTGTGGCCGATTAGCGTGTTTGATGGATTCAAAAATCCGAATGGTAAAGACATTAACTATTATTATCCGACCAACGATCTGGTTACAGCTCCCGAAATTTTATTTTTCTGGGTAGCTCGTATGATTATCGCGGGATATGAATACAGAGGCGCAAAACCATTTACGAATGTTTATCTGACTGGAATCGTTCGCGATAAACAAGGACGAAAAATGAGCAAGTCGCTTGGGAACTCTCCTGATCCTATTGAACTAATAGAGAAATACGGAGCGGATGGTGTTCGTGTAGGAATGCTCTTGTGTTCTCCTGCAGGAAATGATCTTCCTTTTGACGAAGGAATGTGTGAGCAAGGACGTAATTTCTCAAACAAAGTATGGAATGCATTCCGATTGATTAAAGGTTGGGAAGTAGCTGCGATAGCAAAACAACCAGATGCAAATAAAATTGCTGTACAATGGTTCGATGCTAAATTCAATGAGCAGTTAGATATCATTAATGATTTGTATTCTAAATACAGAATGAGTGAAGCGTTGATGACTACTTATAAATTGGTCTGGGACGATTTCTGTGCATGGTATTTAGAGATGATCAAACCTCAATTTGAGGATGGTCAGTCATTACCTATAGATAAAGCAACTTATGAAGCTACCTTAGTTTTCTTAGAAAAAATATTGAAAGTATTACACCCTTTCATGCCGTTTATTACTGAAGAAATCTGGCATTTGATCGCTGAAAGAACAGAAAAAGATTGCATCATAGTTGCTGAATGGCCTAAACAAAAAACGGGAACTGCAGAGATCATCAAACATTTTGATGTGGTCATGGAAGTTATTACAAACATTCGGAACATCCGAAAACAAAAAAACATTTCTCCGAAAGAAAAGTTGCAAGTTTTCGAAAAAGTGAATCAAGGTGAGGTTGTTAAAACATATGACCCCATCATCATTAAACTTTGTAATTTAAGTAGCTTTGAATATGTGACTTCAAAAGTAGATGGCGCATTTTCATTTGTTCTGAAACATGCTGAATATTATGTTCCTCTTTCTCAAAACATTGATTTGGTGGCTGAAAAAGAAAGATTGACTAAAGACCTTGATTACAACAGAGGTTTCTTAAAATCGGTTCAGGCAAAATTGGCTAACGAAAAATTTGTAGCAAACGCAAAACCTGAAATGGTGGAGAATGAAAAGAAGAAATTGGCTGATGCCGAATCAAAAATAAAAGCAATTGAAGAACAATTGGTGGGATTAAAATAAAAACTAAAACTAAAAAAAATGGCTAGCCGAAGAATCGTAAAGAAAAACATCAATGGATTAATTGGTGATGTAATTGAAGAATATTACAACTCATTGTTGAACAATGAAGTGAACAGTGAAGAAAAAGTAGAAGCATTAGTTGACGAATGTGTTGATCTTGCTGATGAACTAATTGCAAAAGTAAATAGTGCAAAAAAACTTAAGACAAGAGCTGAAGTAAAGAAACTATTCGCTGAAGTAAAAGACAAACTGGGTGACAATGTAATTGGCTACATTGAAAAGTTAGATGCTTTGTAAAATTTGATCTGCATTTTTAAAAAAGAGAAACCTTTCGGTTTCTCTTTTTTTTAGGGAAGCTTTGTGCTAACAGAGCACAAAAAAATAATGCTAATTAACAATATCCAGAAGCTGTATAGGTAAAATATCCGACAATTTCGTGAAGTAAATTCGTCCAGTCGTTCAAAGCAGAGGCATTGGGAATAAATAGATGATCAAACTCCCACTTGCGCGGACCAGCATAACGATCTGTACTATAAGGCTCCGTAGTTAGCCCAACCACATCAAAACATGCCCGACTTCTTCTCATATGAAAAGCAGATGTGATCAACAGATAGTTACCGGTTATTTTATTTTTATCAATAAGGGTCTTCGTAAATAAAGCATTCTCATGGGTATTTTGGGATTCAGATTCTATTAAAATATCTTCTTGACGGACACCCAAATAATAGAAATATCGTTCCAAATAATTACCTTCTTTCATTTCAGGATGTAAAATTCTTCCAGAACCTCCGGTGAAAATAATCTTCTTGATGTTCCCTCGCTTATACAACTCTATTGCCTGAATCAAACGGTCCGCCCCTCTGAAAAATTGAGGGCGATCATACTCATCATCATACACACTCATCCCACCCAAAACGATTCCAACATCATATACTTTAAGATCAGCATATTTAGTAGCAGGAATTTCCCACAAACGAGCACACTCATCAAAAATAAAACTGTTGGAAAAAAATAACAGAAGACCACATGAAAACAAGAAACATGTTTTCCTTCTTTTTTCATTCTTAGAAAAAATTGCGATGACCAATAGGATTATTATCCAAATGATTGGAGTGATGGAAAAGGATAATAATTTCGAGAGAATGAAAAACACGTTTTTTTATTTAGCTACCAAATATAAAAAATAAAACGGAACCACTACTGATGGCTTTTTAATACCTTTGCTAGATGATGAAAAAGGCTATTCCACTTTTTTTCGAGATCTTATTTCTCTTGCTAACTGGCTATTGTATTTTCGAGAATAAATTAGTCATCTATGCAATTTCACAGGGTACTGGACAAGTTTCATTGGCTTGGAATGCAGAACCGATGGACGAAATTTTAGCAGAACCAACTTTCCCAGATTCTTTGAAACAGAAATTAAATCTGATTAGAGAAATAAAAGAATATGCTATTGATAGTATAGGTATAAAAAGCAGTTCGAATTATACAACTGTTTACGATCAACACGACAAAGCCATATTATTGACCGTTTCTGCTTGTGATCCATATGCATTTAAAGCAAAAGAATGGACATTTCCTTTTTTAGGAACTGTTTCATACAAAGGTTTTTTTGATAAAAAAGAAGCTCGAAAAGAAATATACAGATTAAAGCAAAAAGGTTATGATGTGTCTATTTACAGTCCTTCCGGTTGGTCAACGCTTGGTTGGTTCAAAGACCCAATCCTTTCCAATATGTTAAAAAATTCAGAAGGCAGCCTGACGAATTTAATAATTCATGAGTTGACACATGGAACATTGTATGTAAAAGATAATGTGAATTTTAATGAGAATCTAGCTAATTTCATTGGTGATAAAGGAGCAGAAAAATTTCTGCTATATAAATTCGGGAAAGATTCCAAGCAGTACACTGATTACGAAGAAAAGAAAGTGGATGAAAAAAAGTATACCGAATATATTTTAAAAAGTACTGAGCGGTTGGATAGCTTGTACTCAAATTGTTTAATGAAAAGGTATTCAGAAGAGGACATGAAGAAAGAAAAAAAATTACTCATCAGAGAAATTGTTGTGGGAGTAACTCGATTGCCGTTGCACAAAACAAAAAATTATTTCAATTACACATCACAAGCGTTCGCTGAAGGAAATGCTTTTTTCATGGGATTTACCCGTTACGATTCACAATACGAGGTCTTCAATAAAGAATATGTTGAAATTTACCATTCCGATCTTAAAATGTATTTAGGTGCAATGAAGAAGAAGTATCCTTCATTGTAAGGTTAGAAATTATCCAAAAAATTGACCGTTCGAACTTTTTTACAACACAATCATTCAAAACACCATCCTGTCAAGCATTTCAGCCAAATTTAATACTGTTTGCTTAAATGCCTTCAAAAAGTTAAATTTGTAGCTTAAGCTAAGCAACAATTAGATCTATGAATACTTTCGTTACAGAACCTTACAAATCGAAAAATAAAATAAGAATTGTTACTGCGGCGTCTTTATTTGACGGTCACGATGCAGCTATCAATATTATGCGCAGAATTATTCAAAGTAGCGGCGCAGAAGTTATCCATTTGGGTCATGATAGAAGCGTTCAAGAGATCGTTAACTGTGCTATCCAGGAAGATGCCAATGCTATTGCGCTTACCTCCTACCAAGGCGGTCACAACGAATTTTTCAAATATATGTACGACCTTTTAAAAGAAAAAGGTTGCGGACATATAAAAATATTTGGAGGTGGTGGAGGAACCATACTCCCTTCTGAAATTGCTGAATTACAAGCATACGGCATTACCCGTATCTATGCTCCTGATGACGGTCGCGCCATGGGATTACAAGGAATGATCAACGATATGTTAGAGAAATGCGATTTTCCAACCGGCGCAAATCTAACGGATGAAGTAAGCTATTTAAAAGAAAAAGATGTAAAATCTATCGCACGTTTAATATCTGCTGCAGAGAATTTCCCTGAAGCATTCTCTAAATTCAGCGCTGAAATAGCGAAAGTTGTCAAAACAAAAGTAGTTCCAGTTCTTGGTATCACCGGGACAGGCGGCTCCGGTAAATCCTCTTTAGTGGATGAACTCGTTCGCAGATTCTTAATTGACTTTAAAGATAAGACAATCGCAATTATTTCTGTCGATCCATCGAAACGCAAAACAGGCGGAGCGTTGCTTGGTGATAGAATACGAATGAATGCGATAAAAAATGAGCGTGTATACATGCGCTCTTTGGCAACTCGTCAGAGTAACTTAGCATTATCGAAATATGTGAAAGAAGCCGTAGAAATTGTAAAAGCTGCTAGCTATGACCTCATCATTCTAGAAACTTCTGGAATTGGTCAAAGTGATACAGAAATTACAGAACACAGCGATATGAGTTTGTATGTGATGACACCTGAATACGGTGCCGCAACACAATTGGAGAAGATTGACATGTTAGACTTTGCTGATGTAATTGCATTAAACAAGTTTGACAAACGCGGTGCTTTAGATGCCTTGCGCGATGTAAAAAAACAATACAAACGTAATCACCAATTATGGGATACCGATGATGAATTGCTTCCTGTGTTCGGAACAATTGCTTCTCAGTTCAACGATCCTGGAATGAACAAACTTTACAAAGCTGTTGTCAATAAACTATCAGAAAAAACAGGTGCTCATTTAAAATCGGATTTCGCGGTGACAGATGAAATGAGTGAAAAAATTTATATCATTCCTCCGCAACGAACACGATACTTATCTGAAATTGCTGAAAACAATCGCAATTATGATAAGTGGGTGAATGCTCAAAAAGATATTGCACAAACATTATATTCGATTACTAATTCTATCTCGGCTTTAAAAGAATCAAAAATAGAAGATAAAGACAGGATCATAAAAGGACTTCAGGAAACCTACGCTCAAGTTGAATTAGGATTTGACGGACATAACAAAAAAATTATTGAAGGTTGGGCTGATAAAGTACAACAATACAAAAACGAATATTTTATTTTTAAAGTTCGTGATAAAGAATTAAAGATTAAAACACATTACGAATCGCTTTCCCACTCTCAGATACCTAAGATTTCTACTCCACGTTACGAAGCTTGGGGAGATATTTTAAAATGGAATTTGCAGGAAAATGTACCTGGAGAATTTCCATATACAGCTGGCGTATTTCCATTCAAACGAGAAGGAGAAGATCCAACACGTATGTTTGCAGGTGAAGGAGGACCGGAGCGAACGAACAGACGTTTCCATTATGTAAGTCTGGGAATGCCAGCGCATCGATTAAGTTCAGCATTCGACAGCGTGACTCTATACGGACAAGACCCCGAATTGCGTCCGGATATTTATGGGAAAATTGGAAACTCTGGAGTTTCTATTTGTTGTTTAGATGATGCAAAAAAATTATACAGTGGATTTAATTTAGCAGATCCAAAAACATCTGTTTCCATGACCATTAATGGTCCAGCTGCTATTGTTACCGGATTTTTTATGAATGCAGCCATTGATCAACAATGCGAAATCTATATTAAGAAGAACGGATTAGAAAAAGAAATTGAGAAAAAAATCGTTGACCAGTTTAAAAAGAAAGGTGTTGTTCGCCCTACCTACCAAGGTCCATTACCCGAAGGGAATGATGGCTTAGGATTGATGTTGTTGGGAACAACCGGCGACCAAGTATTACCAAAAGATGTTTACGAAAAAATAAAAGCAGAAACGATTGCTGCTGTGCGCGGGACTGTTCAGGCAGATATTCTAAAAGAAGATCAAGCGCAGAACACCTGTATCTTCTCTACCGAATTCGCTTTGCGTTTGATGGGCGATATGCAGGATTATTTCATTCAAAAGAACATACGTAACTTTTATTCTGTTTCTATCTCCGGTTATCACATTGCTGAAGCGGGAGCAAATCCTATTACACAGCTTGCATTGACTCTATCCAACGGTTTTACATACGTTGAATATTATGTAAGCAGAGGAATGGATATCAATAAATTTGCTCCAAATTTATCTTTCTTCTTCAGTAACGGTATCGATCCAGAATATTCTGTAATAGGCCGTGTTGCGAGAAGAATATGGGCAAAAGCAATGAAAATAAAATACAATGCAAATGACCGTTCACAAATGCTGAAGTATCATATCCAAACTTCCGGACGTTCCTTACATGCTCAGGAAATTGATTTCAATGATATTCGTACTACCTTACAAGCGCTTTACGCTATTTATGACAACTGTAATTCATTGCATACAAACGCGTATGACGAAGCAATCACCACTCCAACGGAAGAATCTGTAAGAAGAGCAATGGCAATCCAATTGATCATAAACAGAGAATTAGGTTTGGCAAAAAATGAAAATCCATTACAAGGTTCATTCATTATTGAAGACCTAACAGACCTTGTAGAAGAAGCTGTATTACTAGAGTTCGAACGCATCAATGAACGCGGTGGTGTTTTAGGGGCGATGGAAACAATGTATCAACGAGGAAAGATACAGGAAGAGAGTTTGTATTATGAAACCTTGAAACATACTGGCGAATATCCAATCATTGGCGTTAATACTTTCCTTTCATCCAAAGGTTCTCCTACAATCGTTCCGAAAGAAGTGATCCGCGCTACTGAAGAAGAAAAACAGTATCAGATAACTATGGTATCCGAATTGCAGAAGGGAAATGCTGAAAGATCAGCTGCACTTTTAAAAGAACTACAGATGATTGCTATTAAGAATCAAAATATGTTTGAAGGAATAATGGAAACTGCTAAATATTGTTCCTTGGGCCAAATCACCAATGCATTGTTTGAAGTGGGCGGACAATATAGACGAAACATGTAAACTTTCACTTTGCAAGGTGTGAGATAAAAAAGAATAAATAATTATCATTTATAATTGAATTAATATTTCTTAACTTTATACTAACTAAATAAAAAAAACATGAAAAAAATAATTGTAGCAGTTGCATTTGTTGCAACAGGTTTATTAGCAAATGCTCAAGGCGGAGCAGTTAAACAAACAGCTGCACAACAGCAGCAAATGCCAGATGCATCCACCAGAGCAAACAATGCTACGGAACGAATGACAAAGGCATTAGAATTAACAGAGGCTCAAAAACCAAAAGTGTTGAACATCAATTTGGAAAAAGCAAAAGCGATGGATGCTAACCGTCAAAAAAATAGTACAGACGCAAAAGCTTTAGAAACTGAGAAACAAATAGTAATTACAAAATGGGAAACCAATCTGAAAGGCGTTTTAACAGCAGATCAAATGACCAAATTCAAGAAAATGGAATCCGATCAGGCAGCGAAAGAAAACACAGCAAAAAAAGGTACTAAAGACGCAAAATAATAATTCTGATATTTATTAGTAACTCCCGGCTCATTTGAATCGGGAGTTTTTTTTTCTTCGATTATTCGTGAACTACCCGTATATCAATATTCATACACATCATCATCCAGATGAAAACGATGTGATCAGTTTGTTAAACATAACTGAGGATCCGGCCTTGACTCCTACTAACAAATGGGTTTCGATTGGAATTCATCCTTGGCAAAAAAATAATGCAGAAATTGAAAATATCAAAAAAATTGCACGTAATACTCATGTGATTGCCATTGGTGAATGCGGGTTAGATAAACTAATCGATATTGATTTAAAAGTGCAAGAAGAAATTTTTGTTCAACAATTAAAAATTGCTGTAAAAGAGAAAAAGCCTGTCATCATACATTGTGTAAAAGCATTCAATGAACTTATCCGCATAAAAAAAGAAAACAAAATTACTGTACCCTTACTGGTTCATGGGTTTAACAACAATGACCAAATTGGGAAAGAATTGATTAAAAATGGATTTTATTTGTCATTTGGGAAAGCGCTATTAACAAAAGGATCTAACGCATCAAAAATTATTAAAGAATTACCTACCGACCGAATATTTCTGGAAACAGATGATGCAGACATTTCAATAAAACGTATTTTTGAATGCGCAGCGCTTATCTTGTCTATAAATGAAGATGAATTAAGAAAAATGATCTACAAAAATTTCAAAAAAGTATTTACGAATGAATGATTTAAAATGGTTATCGCGCACAGAACTACTGATCGGAAAAGAAAAGCTGATGAAGCTTCAGAATGCGCATGTATTGGTTGTAGGAATGGGAGGCGTTGGCTCATTTGCTGCTGAATTTATTTGCAGAGGGGGTATAGGCGAAATGACCATTGTTGATGGTGATGTGGTAGATCCTAGTAATAGAAATAGGCAATTACCTGCATTAGCAAGTACACACGGTTTACCTAAAGCCGATATTATGGCCGAACGTTTATTAGCGATTAACCCTGATCTAAAATTAACGGTGATAAAAGAATTTATAAATCCAGACAGAGCAGTACAAATTTTATCTACCAAGTTCGATTATGTTGTAGATGCGATAGATAGTATTACTCCAAAGGTCACATTTTTGAAAACAGCCTATGAACATAAAGTGCGAATTATAAGCTCTATGGGAGCTGGCGCAAAATTAGATCCTACAAGATTACAAGTAGTTGATATTTCTAAAACATATATTTGCCCTTTTGCACAATATGTCCGCAAACGATTAAGAGAAGAAGGTATCACAGAAGGCATAAAAACTGTTTTTTCACCCGAAGAACCAATCAAAGAATCGCTGATGTTAACAGATGGACGAAATTTTAAAAAATCTGCTTACGGAACGATCTCTTATTTGCCTGCTGCTTTTGGTGGCGTTTGCTCATCTGTAGTTATCCGTGATCTAATAGAAAGCTGATGAAAAATATTTTTTTGAAACAGAGATAGATTGTCCTGTTATTCTTTTAAAAAAGAAGAAGCCATACCAACAAAGGGGTATGGCTTCTTCTTTTTTCAGATCTTAATTATTAGAATCCTAATTTCTTAGCAACATCTTTCTTCACTGCATCTTTATGTAACATAATATCCGTTGTTTTATATTTTACAAAAGCTTCAGAAGCGTAGAAATATCCATCACAATCATTTCCACTTTTTCCCCAAGAATTTTTCACCTTATAGTATTTTGTTCCGTTTTGATCTTTTACAATTCCAACGATGTGCATACCATGATCATCTTGTGTTTCGTAATTATCAAAAGCTTCCTGACGCATCGCTTGAGTAATTTCTTTTTGTTTTGCAGGTGCATTTACAACTGAGTCAATTTTTTCTCTCTTAATATCATTCCAATCTAATTCAGGAACAACAGCAACACCATTTTTAAAAGAGAATCCTTTTTCACTCACATCAGCACCCCAAGCAACAGTGTATCCATTC
The DNA here is from genome assembly GCA_947449315.1 of Bacteroidota bacterium. GTDB lineage: Bacteria > Bacteroidota > Bacteroidia > 2-12-FULL-35-15 > 2-12-FULL-35-15 > 2-12-FULL-35-15. The sequence continues at coordinate 16,392 of CANFRC010000002.1, read as the reverse complement.
ATAATAGCATTATCAATCACATCCGTCAATTCATTGATCTGAACATTATATACTTGATCCCAAGCCCAGTTATCCTGAACTTCTAAAGCAAATTTAGAATAGAATGGATGATGAGAAAATGAAGTAATCTCCACGTAATTATCCATGTTAAGCCCTAAAAAATCTGCAAATGATTTTGGAGTATATTGTTTCCCCATGTAATCAAATGACTCAGGCACTTTCCCTAAATAGGCATCTAACGTAGCGTTTACTGTTTTAACCCATCCTGTCGAAATTTTGTTTGCTTTAACGATAACATCTACTTCTGCTTTTAATATGGCATCCATTTCATTATCATTTACGTCTTTCTGGCTTTTTTCACCATTTGCAAAACCAGTATATGCTGATTGAGGAATAATACCGTAATTTTTAATAACATACGCTACATCGTGAAATGCACCACCAGGACCGAAATTAATCAGTCCATGCATACGGACATATTTATCTGCTTTTGCAGCATATGCATTACGCACAGCATACATTTCTGACAACATTACTTTGGGTTTACCCATGCGAAGCAATTCCGATTCAAAAAATGACATCGAAGAGAATGACCAACAAGTCCCAGATTGCGCTTGATTCTGAACATCAGTTACATCCAGATCCTTGACAATAGTAAATTTATAATTACCATCTTTTTTATTGGTAAATGTTTGTGCTGATACTGTGATAGCAGACAATGCTAAAGCAGAAAGCAAGAATGATTTTTTTATATTCATTGTTTTGAGAGATTTGTTTTTACTAATTTACTTACTAATTATAGAATTGTATCATAAATATGACAAATGTTTAAAACGAGTTAAGACAAGCTGAATTATGCTTGTGCTGTGGGTCCGCCAAAGTTCATAGGTAACACATTGGGCATTTCAGTATCCTTAATAGCACCATGTGTTTGCTCAAATTTCGAAATATTATCTTTTAATGCTTTCATTAAACGCTTAGCGTGTTGTGGTGTTAATACAATCCTCGATTTCACTTTCGCTTTAGGAACTCCAGGCATCATTTTAATAAAATCCACCACGAATTCAGAATTTGAATGAGTGATTACTGCAAGGTTAGAATAAATTCCTTCTGCAATTTCCTCCGAAAGTTCAATATTTAATTGATTTTGATTTTGGTCTTCCATGATTATTATATATTATTATTTCAGTTTCTTTTTCTAACAAAAGAGGGACAAACATTACTGTTGGTCCCTCTTTTTTTTATTATTCAGAATAGCATGATAATATTATGCTTCTTCTTCTAATGCTTCTTTTTTGGAAGCCATTAATCTATCGTACTCTTCTTGAGAACCAACGATCATTTTGTCGTATGCTCTTAAGCCTGTACCTGCAGGGATTAAATGTCCAACAATTACGTTTTCTTTCAATCCTAACAAATGATCGACTTTTCCGCTTACTGCAGCTTCGTTCAGAACTTTTGTAGTTTCCTGGAACGATGCAGCACTCATGAAGCTGTTTGTTTGCAACGATGCACGAGTGATACCTTGTAATACTTGGCTTGAAGTTGCCGGAACGGCTTCACGCGCTTCAATGATTTTCATATCTCTGCGTTTCAATGAAGAATTTTCATCTCTTAATTTACGCGCACTGATAATCTGACCAGCTTTGTATAATGAAGAATCACCAGCATCAAGGATCAATACTTTTGCGTACAAGTTGTCATTTTCTTTCATAAACTCTGATTTATTAACCAGTTGTTTTTCTAAGAAAATAGTATCTCCTGCTTCGCTGATATCAACCTTACGCATCATCTGACGAACAATCACTTCGAAATGTTTATCATTGATCTTAACACCCTGTAAACGGTATACCTCTTGTACCTCATTTACTAAGTATTCCTGAACAGCAGTTGGCCCTTTGATAGCTAAGATATCACTTGGTGTGATAGCTCCGTCAGACAATGGCTCACCAGCTTTGATGAAATCATTTTCCTGAACAAGAATATGTTTTGATAACTGAACAAGATACGTTTTCTTTTCACCCGTTCTAGATTCAACATGAACCTCACGGTTACCACGTTTAATTTTACCAAATGAAACAATCCCATCAATTTCAGAAACAACAGCTGGATTACTTGGGTTACGAGCTTCGAACAACTCAGTAACTCGCGGTAAACCTCCAGTGATATCACCTGTTTTACCAGAAGAACGAGGAATCTTAACAAGGATTTGACCTGCTTCTATTTTTGATGCGTCATTTACGATAATGTGCGCACCAACCGGAATGTTGTATGTACGTAATACATCTTTTGCAACAACAATTTTGATAGAAGGATTTTTAGATTTATCACGACTCTCAACAATAACTTTTTCTTTAAAGCCTGTTTGTTCATCTGATTCTTCACGGAAAGTGATCCCTTCTTCCAGATTATCAAATTCAATCTTACCTGCAAATTCAGAAACGATAACAGCGTTATACGGATCCCAATCACAGATTAAATCTCCTTTTTTAACCTTATCCAAATGTTTCGCATACGATTGAGAACCGTAAGGGATATTACCTGTTGTTAATACAATTTTTGTGTTTGCATCCACGATACGCATCTCTGCAGAACGACCAATAACTACGTCAACAGTTTTTCCTTCAGCATTTTTACGCTTCACTGTTTTCAACTCATCAATCTCAAGAATACCGTCGTACTTCGCTTCCAATTTAGAAGAAGCAACAGAACCACCCGCAACACCACCAACGTGGAATGTACGCAATGTTAACTGAGTACCCGGCTCACCAATTGACTGAGCAGCAATAACACCAACTGCTTCACCACGCTGAACCATTCTACCTGTTGCCAAGTTACGTCCGTAACATTTTCCACACACACCGTTTTTGCTCTCGCAAGTTAATACAGAACGGATCTCTACCGCTTCAATAGGAGATTCAGAAATTATTTTTGCATAATCTTCCGTTAACTCTTCACCAGCACTGATGATCAAATCACCTGTTAATGGATGATACACATCGTGAACAGCTGTTCTACCTAAAATTCTGTCATATAAAGATTCAACTACCTCATCATTTTTCTTCAAAGGTGTCGCAATCAATCCACGCAAAGTACCACAATCTTCAACAGTGATGATAACATCTTGAGCAACGTCAACTAAACGTCTGGTCAAGTAACCAGCATCCGCTGTTTTTAATGCTGTATCGGCAAGACCTTTACGAGCACCGTGAGTAGAGATAAAGTACTCAAGAATCGATAACCCTTCTTTAAAGTTAGAGATAATAGGGTTTTCAATGATCTCTCCACCGCCTGCACCTTTTTGAGGTTTGGCCATCAATCCACGCATACCACCCAACTGACGAATTTGCTCCTTAGAACCACGGGCTCCAGAATCCAACATCATAAATACAGGATTAAATCCTTGACGATCAGTAGTCAATGTATTCAATACTTTGGCTGTGATACGAGAGTTGGTATGTGTCCAGATATCAATTACCTGATTGTAACGTTCGTTATTGGTAATGAAACCCATGTTGTAGTTTGCAACCACCTCATCCACTTGTGCATTTGCATCAGCAATCATTTTACCTTTATCCTCAGGAACAATTACGTCACCTAAGTTAAACGATAAACATCCACGGAATGCACTCATGAAACCTAACGTTTTCATTTCATCAAGGAACTTAGCTGTTTTAGCCATGCCGGTTTCCTTAACAATATTTCCAATAATATCACGTAAAGATTTTTTAGTCAACAACTCATTGATGTAACCAACTTCTTTAGGTACCACTTGATTAAACAAGATACGACCAACAGTTGTTTCAATAAGTTTGTTTACTAATTTATCCCCTTCTTTTACTTCCAAACGAACTTTCACCCATGCATGTAAGTCAACACGTTTTTCGTTGTAAGCGATAATGGTTTCTTCAGGAGAATAAAACGTTAATCCTTCACCTTTCACAACATCCTCTTTTGTATTTTTCTTTCCTTTGGTCATATAGTATAGACCAAGCACCATGTCCTGAGAAGGAACGGCAACCGGAGCCCCATTTGCAGGGTTTAAGATATTGTGTGAAGCAAGCATTAACAATTGTGCTTCCAAGATAGCAGCATGTCCCAATGGAACGTGAACTGCCATTTGATCCCCGTCAAAATCCGCGTTAAACGCGGTACAAGTCAATGGGTGCAATTGGATTGCTTTTCCTTCAATTAATTTTGGTTGGAAAGCTTGGATACCTAATCTGTGCAATGTTGGAGCGCGATTTAAAAGAACAGGATGTCCTTTTAAAATGTTCTCTAAAATATCCCAAACGATAGGTTCTTTTTTATCAACTATTTTTTTTGCAGATTTTACAGTTTTAACAATACCACGCTCAATCATTTTACGAATGATAAACGGTTTGAATAACTCAGCTGCCATATCTTTAGGCAATCCGCACTCATGCAATTTCAACTCCGGTCCAACAACAATTACCGAACGTGCAGAATAATCGACACGTTTACCAAGTAAATTCTGACGGAAACGACCTTGTTTACCTTTTAATGAATCAGATAAAGATTTTAATGCTCTGTTCGATTCTGTTTTTACTGCATTTGATTTACGTGAGTTATCAAATAATGAATCAACTGCTTCTTGCAACATACGTTTTTCATTACGTAAGATAACTTCAGGAGCTTTGATCTCTATCAAACGCTTCAAACGATTGTTACGAATAATAACACGTCTGTATAAATCATTTAAGTCAGAAGTAGCAAAACGACCGCCATCCAATGGAACTAAAGGACGTAATTCTGGTGGAATAACAGGAACGATTTTTACAATCATCCACTCCGGACGATTCTCTACATTTTGGTTGGCATGACGGAAGCTTTCAACAACTTGCAAACGTTTTAATGCTTCATTTTTTCGTTGTTGAGATGTTTCAGTATTTGCTTTGAGACGAAGATCAAATGACAAACCATCAAGATCAACACGGCTCAAAAGCGCTTGTAACGCTTCTGCACCCATCTTAGCGATGAATTTATTCGGATCAGTATCATCCAAATATTGATTTTCTTTTGGAAGTGTATCTAGGATATTTAAATACTCTTCTTCAGATAAGAAATCAAGGTAATTGATTCCGTCTGTAGCTTTAACACCTGCATTTACTACAACATAACGTTCGTAATAAATGATCATGTCCAACTTTTTAGTTGGCAAGCCTAATAAATAACCGATCTTATTTGGTAACGATTTAAAGTACCAGATATGCGCAACAGGCACCACCAAATTGATATGGCCCATACGCTCTCTACGTACTTTTTTCTCAGTTACTTCAACACCACATCTGTCACAAACAATTCCTTTGTAACGGATACGTTTATATTTACCACAAGCACATTCCCAATCTTTTACCGGTCCAAAAATTCTTTCACAAAACAATCCACCCATTTCTGGTTTATATGTTCTGTAATTGATCGTTTCCGGTTTTACAACTTCACCGCTTGAACGCTCCAAAATTGCTTCTGGAGATGCAAGGCTGATTGTAATTTTCGAGAAGTTACTTTTTAATTTGATGTCTCTTTTGAAAGCCATTTTATTATTTATTTAATTATTTATTATTCTATGACGCTTATTGATTTTAAAACTAAACTTATCATCTATTATTTTGCTGATTCTAAATTTTTCGATTTTTTCAGTTTTAATAGATCTGCAAAATAGTATTGTACATTTAATCCTAAATAACTCCCTTTTGTTATGTAAGTTGTTTCCTCTGCTTGTCCATATTTTTTTATATGGAACCTTTGAATTGGCCGCAAACCCTGAACATAAGATAGTCCAATATTTAATTTTCTATTGTTTTTTAATTTCCTTTCATAACCCAAAGTTCCCATTAAAGACACATATGTTCTTGTTTCATAATCATTGCCATTTGCTACAATTCCGTAAGAATCCACATTATTATTTGGCGATTTATCTAGCTTCCATAAACTTGCAAAATCAAGTGAACCGCCCCCTCCTATATAATAATTATTTTTTAGAGAATGTTTCAGAATATAAGTATAAAAAAATTGAATTTCTTTTGTATTAAACGCATCGGTGCTTCTTAAAAACCCACTAGTATCTAAAGGTGCGCTATTTTTTATAGAAACGTATTTTTCTGTGTAATTTAAAGAAAGTGTAATAGTATGTTTTTCTTTGAACCGATAAGCAACAGGGATGCCCATAGAATAACCAGGAACAATAGGAGTAGCAAAACCATTGTTATTTTCGGTAATAGTAGCTTTAGTAAAAACAGGAGCTATTTTCACACCAATCAATAAGTTATTTTGAGCTATTACCATTCCTGAAATTAAAACAAATAAAATAAGTATAATATACTTTTTTTGATTAAACATTTCTTTAAAACCTAAACTAACTAAGGCCATGAAACTATAACTGGATATCCAATTGTATAGTAATTGCCATCCAACCCTTTCCCTCCAGACAATGAATGTAAATCATACGTATGCAACCTTCTTGTTCCAGAATAATATGGATGCAAATGACTTGAACTACTATAATATGTAAACGACACAAGGGAACCATAACCAAAAACAGGTTTACATTTTACCTTGTATGAATAACTTGATAAATAATTTAATTCTGGTGCGTTTAGAGGAGAAGTATACCAACCGGCTGTTATAGTTGGGTATGGCTTATAATATTGATGAACAATTTTTACACCCAAAACATGAAAAACCCCATAGTTTGAATATTCTGCTCTAACTTTAAATCTATAAGCAAATTCTTTGTATTTATATCCCTGAGTAACTGCAACATTCACTTTAGGATGGGCAGGTTTTTCATGACACTTTTTCTTTTTGTATGATAAACTTAAAGAATCATTTTCATCTCTTAATGAATCTTTATTTGAAAAATTTATATCATATACAATATCCGAATTAAATTTTTCAACTAATGTTTTTCCTGCAAATTCAACTCCTAGTTTCAAATATGGAATATCTGCAAAATTTCCATTTGGAGAAATGACAACATTTTTATTTACAAAATCTAATCGATAAAGTCTATTAGCAATTTTGATTATTCCATCTTTACTTAGTAAAGAAAAGAAATAAGGCATCGTTTTAAAATCATCTACTAAAATAGAATCGCTATAGGTTGAATCGACTGAGTATGACTCTAGACCTATAGTAGAAACAAAAGCTATTATTTCACTCTTACTTTTATCCATAAAATAATTCAAAGACGATTCAAAATCTTCTTCTGAATTGAAAATCAAAACCCCATTTGACTGACTTATTGTTACTAGCAAATCTAAAGACTTGCTGTTTTTATCAGCAGGAACTCTAATTTGAGCTGACCTAATATTTCCATTGCTATCAGAATAAATATTAGATTCTTTTTCACAACTATTTAGAAAAAAAAGGACAACACCTAAATAAAATAATATTTTAAATAAATTTTTCATCTTAATCTTATTTAGTTTCAGATAAAATTATTTGCAGCAACGATTAACCCGTTGCTGCAAATTCTTACTTTATTAGTCAAGTGAAATATTCAATCCTAATCCTCTTAATTCATGCAACAATACGTTGAATGATTCAGGAATTCCAGGAGTTGGCATGTTTTCACCCTTAACAATAGCTTCGTATGCTTTTGCACGACCAACCACGTCATCAGATTTGATAGTAAGGATCTCTTGAAGAATGTTGGCAGCACCAAACGCTTCAAGTGCCCAAACCTCCATCTCACCAAAACGCTGACCTCCGAATTGAGCTTTACCGCCCAAAGGTTGTTGCGTGATAAGAGAGTATGGTCCGATAGAACGAGAGTGCATCTTATCATCCACCATGTGACCAAGTTTCAACATATAGATAATACCTACTGTTGCAGGTTGATCAAACTTTTCACCCGTTCCACCATCTGTTAAGAACGTACGTCCAAAACGAGGTAAACCTGCTTTGTCTGTCCACTCGTTTAACTGATCAGTTGTAGCACCATCAAAAATCGGAGTAAAGAATTTCTCTCCTAATTTTTGTCCTGCCCAAGCAAGAACGGTTTCATAGATCTGACCAAGGTTCATACGAGAAGGTACACCCAATGGATTTAATACGATGTCTACTGGAGTTCCATCATCTAGGAACGGCATGTCTTCATCACGCACAATACGCGCAACGATACCTTTATTACCATGACGACCAGCCATTTTATCTCCCACTTTCAACTTACGTTTCTTAGCAATGTACACTTTAGCAAGTTGTACAATACCAGCAGGTAGCTCGTCACCAATCGTAACAGCAAACTTTTTACGTTTAAATGCTCCAAGTAAATCGTTGAACTTAATGTTAAAGTTATGTAACAACATTTTAATTTTGTCATTCACCTCTTTATCCGTTGTCCATTTACTAGGATTAACAGTAGAAAAATCTATTTTCTCAAGACTCTTTTGAGTAAACTTCGTTCCTTTAGGTACTACTTCTTCTTTCAGGATATTCATTACACCTTGAGAAGTTTTTCCGTTTACCAACGTGAACAATTTTTCAATAAGTCTACCTTTTAAAGCCGCAACATCCGTGTTGTGTTCTTTATCGATCTTATCAAGCAATGGCTTTTCCTCTGCTTTTGTTTTCTTATCTTTAATTGCTCTTGAAAATAATTTTTTATCGATAACAACACCACGTAATGATGGAGGTGCTTTCAAAGAAGCATCTTTCACATCACCTGCTTTGTCACCAAAGATAGCGCGCAATAACTTTTCTTCCGGTGATGGATCTGTTTCTCCTTTAGGAGTAATTTTTCCGATCAAGATATCACCTTCTTTTACTTCAGCACCGATACGAATTAAACCGTTTTCATCTAAGTCTTTTGTAGCCTCTTCTGAAACGTTAGGGATATCAGAAGTTAATTCTTCTAAACCACGTTTTGTATCGCGAACTTCTAATGCATACTCATCAATATGAACAGATGTGAAAATATCTTCACGAGCAACGCGCTCAGAGATAACAATCGCATCCTCAAAGTTGTAACCTTTCCAAGGCATGAATGCCACTTTCATGTTACGACCAAGAGCTAATTCACCATTCTGTGTTGCATAACCATCACATAATACTTGTCCTTTAGAAACTTTCTCACCTTTCTTAACGATCGGTTTCAAGTTGATACAAGTGCTTTGGTTGGTTTTACGAAATTTAGTTAATTGGTAACGTTTGATATCATCATCAAAGCTGATCAGACGATCATCATCCGTACGGTTGTAACGGATAACAATTTCGTTCGCATCAACATATTCAACAACACCTTCGCCTTCAGCATTTACTAACACACGAGAATCGCGAGCTACTAATGGCTCAAGACCTGTTCCAACGATTGGAGCCTCAGGACGTAACAATGGTACAGCCTGACGTTGCATGTTAGATCCCATCAATGCACGATTGGCATCATCATGCTCCAAGAAAGGAATCAATGATGCAGCGATCGAAGCAATTTGATTAGGAGCAACGTCCATCAATTGTAATTTTTCAGGTTCAACAACTGGAAAATCACCTTCGTAACGAGCTTTAACTTTCGCTTCTAAGAATTTACCTTTTGCATCAACAGGCGCATTTGCTTGTGCAATTGTTTTAGAATCTTCTTCTTCAGCACTTAAATAAGTGACTGATTTTTCCATATCCACTTTACCATTGGTAACAGTCATATATGGTGTTTCGATGAATCCTAGTTTATTGATCTTAGCGAATACACATAATGAAGAAATCAAACCAATGTTTGGTCCCTCAGGAGTTTCAATCGTACATAAACGACCATAGTGCGTGTAATGAACGTCACGAACCTCAAAACCAGCACGCTCACGAGAAAGACCTCCTGGCCCAAGTGCTGAAAGTCGACGCTTGTGCGTGATTTCTGCAAGAGGGTTTGTTTGATCCATAAATTGAGACAACTGATTTGTTCCGAAGAACGAATTGATAACGGATGATAATGTTTTAGCATTGATCAAATCCGTAGGTGTGAACACCTCATTATCACGAACATTCATACGTTCACGAATGGTACGAGCCATACGGGCAAGACCAACACCGAACTGAGAATACAATTGCTCACCAACTGTACGCACACGTCTGTTACTTAAATGGTCAATATCATCCACATCCGCTTTCGAATTGATTAATTCGATCAAATACTTGATGATGCAAATAATATCTTCTTTCGTTAATGTTTTTGTATTTGAAGGTGTATTCAGATTCAATTTTTTGTTGATTCTGTAACGACCTACTTCACCAAGATCATAACGCTTATCTGAGAAAAATAATTTATCGATGATACCACGAGCTGTTTCTTCATCAGGTGGTTCAGCGTTACGTAATTGGCGATAGATATGTTCTACCGCTTCTTTTTCAGAATTGGAAGTATCTTTTTGCAATGTATTATAGATGATAGCGTAATCACCTGCGTTTACATCTTGTTTATGTAAAATAATAGATTTCACATTAGCATCCACAATCATATCGATGTGGCTATTATCCAGAATCGTTTCGCGGTCAATGATCACCTCGTTACGTTCAATAGAAACAACTTCTCCGGTATCTTCATCTACGAAATCTTCAATCCATGTTTTTAAAACACGTGCCGCTAACTTACGACCAATTGCAGATTTAAGGGCAGCTCTACTAACTTTTAATTCGTCAGCAAGGCCAAATATTTCAAGGATTTGTTTATCGCTTTCAAATCCGATCGCTCTTAATAAAGTGGTCACCGGTAATTTTTTCTTACGATCGATGTAAGCGTACATTACACTATTGATATCTGTTGCAAATTCAATCCATGAGCCTTTGAAAGGGATAACACGAGCTGAATACAATTTTGTACCATTAGCATGACGACTTTGACCGAAGAAAACACCTGGTGAACGGTGTAACTGAGAAACGATAACACGTTCAGCTCCATTGATAACAAAAGTACCTTTTGGAGTCATGTACGGAATCGTACCTAAGTATACATCCTGAACAATTGTTTCAAAATCTTCATGTTCAGGGTCTGTGCAATACAAACGTAACTTCGCTTTTAGGGGAACGCTGTATGTTAAACCACGCTCAATACACTCTTCGAGAGAGTAACGAGGCGGATCAATAAAATAATCCAAGAATTCAAGCACGAAATTATTACGTGCATCGGATATCGGAAAGTTTTCTGCGAAAACTTTAAATAATCCTTCGTTTTGACGGTTTTCAGAAGTAGTTTCTAGCTGAAAAAAGTCTTGGAACGATTGAAGTTGAATATCCAAAAAGTCAGGGTAATCAATCTGACTTTTGATAGATGCAAAACTTATTCTCTGTGTTTTTTTAGTCTGAGCCAAGGCGCTTAAGTATTAAGGTTAATAAGTTAAAAAACAACTATAGACTATAAATTCATATACCTCATCATCACGCCGTGGCGTAATGATGAGGAATGAAATTTAATGTTGTATTAGAAACAGCTTATTTAATCTCAACTTTTGCTCCTGCTTCTTCTAATTGTTTTTTCAATGATTCTGCTTCTTCTTTAGAAACACCTTCTTTAAGTGGTTTTGGTGCACCGTCAACAAGATCTTTAGACTCTTTCAAACCTAATCCTGTTAAGTCTTTTACAATTTTCACAACACCTAATTTAGCTGCACCTGCTTCAACTAAAATAACATCAAAAGATGTTTTTGCTGCTGCTGCGTCTCCGCCTGCTCCAGCTGATACAACAACTGCTGCTGCTGCTGGTTCAATTCCATACTCATCTTTCAAGATTGTTGATAATTCTTGCACTTCTTTAACAGTTAAATTTACTAACTGTTCAGCAATTGCTTTTACGTCTGCCATTGTTATTTGATTTTAAATTTGTTACTAATTAATTTTTTTTACTTTTTCTTACTTTAAACTGTTTGCAAATTAAGCTGCATCTTTTTTCTCAGCATTCGCTTGCAAAGCACCGATAACTCGTTTAGCAGGAGACTGAAGTAATGCAACCACATCTGCGATAAGCTCGTTCTTGCTCTTAATGTTAGCAAGCGTTTCAAGTTCTTGATCGCCAATGTATATATTTTCTTCAACGAAAGCCGCTTTTAAAAGTGGCTTGTCATTTTTTCTTCTGAACTCCTTAATTAACTTTGCAGGAGCGTTTCCAACTTCAGTGAACATGATAGCGGTTGCACCTTTCAATGCAGGAATCAAATCCGTTAAACGACTATCTGTAGCTCTTTCCAATGCTTTTTTAAGCAATGAATTTTTCACTACGGTCATTGAAATGTTTTTTTCAAAACAAGATCTTCTGAATTGGTTAACTTTTTCAACAGTTAAAGAAGAACAATCTGCTAAGTAGATTTTATTATTTGCATTAATTCTTTCTACTAATGAATCGATTATTTTTGTTTTATCTTCTTTTTTCATTTTGTTTTAGTTTTATCTGCTTAGTGGAAGCCAAGGCAGATGATGATTGTGTTTAAAATTATTGCCCTAAGAATTTACTGTCGATTTCAATGCTTGGACTCATTGTAGAGCTCAAGAAAATACTTCTAACATACTGTCCTTTTGCTGATGAAGGCTTTAATTTCATTATTGTTTGTAACAATTCATTTACATTGTCTGCAATTTTGTTGCTATCAAAAGATGCTTTAGCAACAAGGGCTTGAACAATCCCTGCTTTATCTACTTTAAAATCTATTTTACCACCTTTTGAATCAGTAACAGCTTTTCCAATTTCCATTGTAACTGTTCCTGTTTTTGGGTTAGGCATTAATCCACGAGGTCCCAAAACACGACCCAAAGCACCTACTTTACCCATAACTGAAGGCATAGTAATGATTACGTCAACATCTGTCCAACCACCTTTTATTTTTTCAATGTATTCATCTAATCCAACGAAATCAGCACCTGCAGCTTTTGCTTCTGCTTCTTTATCAGGAGTAACCAATGCAAGAACACGCATAGTTTTACCTGAACCATGAGGCAAAGAAACTGAACCACGAACCATTTGATTTGCTTTACGAGGATCAACACCTAAACGAACGCTTAATTCTACTGAAGAATCAAATTTAGTTGTTGTGATTTCTTTAACGATCTTTGCAGCATCGGCTAAAGAATATGACTTTGTAGCGTCATATTTAGAAAGCGCTAACTTTCTGTTTTTTGAAATTTTTGTCATTTTTACTTATTTATGATGTGCAAACGTCTTACTAAATTCGGACTCCATCAGTTAAACTTACTTACTTCTTTTTTAAAGGAGACTCACCAGTAATGGTTAATCCTAAACTACGAGCAGTTCCAGCAACCATACTCATTGCTGATTCAATTGTAAAACAATTTAAATCCGGCATTTTTCCTTCAGCAACATTACGGATCTGATCCCAAGAAACGTTTCCAACTTTAAGACGGTTAGATTCTTTAGAGCCCGCTTTCACTTTTGTAATTTCCAATAATGAAACTGCAACAGGTGTTTGTTTAAGGACGAATTCAAATGATTTATCATTATAAACAGTGATGATAACAGGTGTTACTTTTCCTGCTCTATCTTGAGTTCTTGCATTAAATTGCTTGCAGAATTCCATGATATTTACCCCTTTTGCTCCTAATGCAGGTCCAATTGGTGGTGAAGGATTTGCAGCTCCTCCTTTTATTTGCAATTTGATCATTGCACTTACTTCTTTTGCCATTTTTCTTTTTAGTTTAAAAGTCCAAAGTTTGAAGGTTTAAAGTTATTTGTTGATGGAAGCTCAACTTTTTGCTTTTAACTTTTTAGCTTTAACCGGGTATTAATTAATTTTCTTTTTCTACTTCAAGGTAACCAAGTTCCAAAGGTGTTTTTCTACCAAAGATTTTAACCATTACCTCTAATTTTTTCTTATCTTCAATAACTCTCTCAATAGTGCCTGTAAATCCATTGAATGGCCCATTGATCACTTTAACTGTTTCACCAACAATAAAAGGTATATTTAATTGTGCATCCGTTTCAGCAAGATCATCAACTGTACCTAAGATACGATTCACTTCTGCTAAACGCATAGGGACTGGAGCACCGCCTTTGGTTTCACCTAAAAATCCAATAACACCAGTAATATTTTTTATAACGTGAGCGACTTCACCAACTAATGCTGCTTCAACCAAAATATAGCCTCCATAAAAAGGACGCTCTTTACTTACCTTTTTTCCATTACGAATTTGGTAAATTTTTTCGGTAGGAATTAAAATCTGGGAAACAAAATTGCTTAATCCCAAACGATTAATTTCCATTTCAATATACTGCTTTACTTTTTTTTCCTGACCACTGATAGCTCTTACAACGTACCATTTTTTAACCGTGTCAGTTTTTGTTTGCTCACTCATTTCTTTTAAATTATCGATTATTAAAATAAATGGTAAATAGCTTCCATTCCTTTGTTGAATGTAAAATCCATTGCAAATACAACCATTGCAATAATTACAGAGGCAATAGCAACAACGATTGCACTGCTTTGTAATTCACTCCAAGTTGGCCAACTTACTTTATGTAACAACTCATTTGTCGTTTCATCTATATATGTCTTGAATTTGCTCATCTCATTAAGTATTATGTCTGGTATAAGTAATTGAGAGTTTCCTCTTTTTTACTAGTTACTTTTTACGCTTTAAACTTCTTTGCACAGGTGGAGAGATTCGAACTCCCATCAAAGGTTTTGGAGACCTCTATTCTACCCTTGAACTACACCTGTTTATTTACTCCAAAATGTGTTATTCAAAACTCAAAAAATATGCTTTTGAGCATCACCCATTATTAGTAGAAAACAGCAGGCAGTGTTTTCCACTACCTACTGTTAGTACTAATTTTGTTTTATTTAATTACTTGATGATCTCAGTTACCTGACCTGCACCAACTGTTCTACCACCTTCACGGATAGCGAAACGTAATCCTTTATCCATCGCAACTGGTACAATTAATTTAACTGTAATAGTAACGTTATCACCAGGCATAACCATATCGCGACCTGCTGGTAATTCAATTTCTCCTGTTACGTCAGTTGTACGTAAGTAGAATTGAGGACGGTATTTATTGTGGAATGGAGTGTGACGTCCACCTTCTTCTTTTTTCAAAACGTAGATCTCAGCTTTGAATTCAGTATGAGGTGTGATCGTACCAGGACGAACAACAACCATACCTCTGCGGATATCTTTTTTATCGATACCACGTAACAAAAGACCAACATTATCACCTGCTTCACCACGGTCAAGGATCTTTCTGAACATCTCAACACCAGTGATAGTAGATTTTAATTTTTCTTCTTGCATACCGATGATTTCGATCTCATCACCTGTGTTGATTACACCTGTTTCAATTTTACCAGTAGCAACTGTACCACGACCAGTAATTGTAAACACGTCTTCAACTGGCATTAAGAATGCTTTATCAGTTTCACGAACAGGAATTGGAATATATGTATCAACAGCATCCATCAACTCCATAATTTTTGGCATCCATTTAGCATCTTTGTTAAGACCACCTAATGCAGAACCTTGAATGATAGGAGTGTTGTCACCATCAAATTGATAGAAAGACAATAATTCACGAATTTCCATCTCAACAAGTTCCAACAATTCTGGATCGTCAACCATATCCACTTTGTTCATGAAAACAACAATTTTAGGAACACCAACCTGGCGAGCTAAAAGGATATGCTCACGAGTTTGTGGCATAGGACCATCAGTTGCAGCAACAACAAGGATAGCACCGTCCATTTGGGCAGCACCAGTAACCATGTTCTTAACGTAATCCGCGTGACCTGGACAGTCAACGTGAGCGTAGTGACGGTTAGCTGTAGAATATTCTACGTGAGAAGTATTGATCGTGATACCACGTTCTTTTTCTTCAGGAGCATTATCAATAGAAGAGAAATCTCTTACTTCTGATAAACCTTTTTCAGCTAATACAACAGTGATTGCTGCGGTTAAGGTAGTTTTACCGTGGTCAACGTGACCGATTGTTCCGATGTTTACGTGTGGTTTGGAACGGTCGAATTTTTCTTTAGCCATTGCTAGTTATTATTTAATTGTTATTTATATTTATTTACTTCAAAAATTCTTTTCAAAAAAAACTGAACCTCATTCCACACGATTCAATTATTCAACCCTTCTACAATCATCAAGAGCTGTTGATGAGGATTGAACTCACGACCTCTTCCTTACCAAGGAAGTGCTCTACCACTGAGCTACAACAGCTTAATGAAAGCATGTGATCGTTAAAAAAAGAGCGGATAGCTGAACTAAAATCCAGCTACCCTATCTTTTAGAGCGAAAGACCGGGCTCGAACCGGCCACCCTCAGCTTGGAAGGCTGACGCTCTACCAAATGAGCTACTTTCGCGGATAATCTATTATTTAAAGAACTGATACAAAAATCTATATGTTATAGAACTCTTCTCTCCTATTATTTGTGGGGAGA
>CANFRC010000001.1 GCA_947449315.1 Bacteroidota bacterium | reverse complement strand
CTTCAAAAAAAAGAAACCCGCTAAGAAACCAAAAGTATAGACAAACCTAGACTTTTTTAGAATTTGAAGAACATAAAAAAAGCGTGCAAAACCTTGATTTTACACGCTTTTAGACTGTTTTAGACAATCTGTCTGCGGAGAAATAGGGATTCGAACCCCAGGAGGTGTTACCCTCAACAGTTTTCAAGACTGCCGCAATCGACCACTCTGCCATTTCTCCAACGGGCACAAAAGTAGTATTTTTTTCTTTCTGTAAAATAAAAAGTGAAAAAATATATTTATTCATTAACTTTGTTTACTCCCCAATTAACTGTTTTGCACAAATTTGTTGTTTTTAATATGAAAAAGTATCTGATATTCTTGTGTTTATGTATTGTTTCTTTGTCCAACAATATATTGGCTATTAATGTAACAGCGTATTTCAGCTATTCTACCTTCACAACTCCTTCTAAAGGCTCTTATGTGGAAACGTATTTGTCTGTTATCGGTAATTCCTTAAAATTTGTAAAGAATTCAAAAGGTAAATATCAAGGTGCTGTTGACGTGGCTGTAGGGTTCACACAAAACGGAGCGATAAAAGCGGCACAGAAATATACGCTGAATAGCCCGGAGCTAGATGACACGATTAACGGTTTTCCTAATTTCATTGATCAGCAACGTTATTTTCTTCCAAATGGCACGTATCAGATGGAAGTTTCTATATCTGATAAAAATAAGCCAGGGGAAAAACCTTTCAAAGGAAATATGGCAATTGTAGTTGATTTTCCATCCGACAGAATGGGAATGTCTTCCGTTCAATTGTTAGAATCCTATACCAAGGCGGAAACTGCAAGCACCTTAACAAAAAGCGGTTATGATCTAACACCTTATGTTTCTACATTGTATACCGAAAATATTAAAAAGATAAAATTTTATGCAGAAATGTATAATGCAAAGAAGATTATTGGCGAAGGACAAAAAATACTTATCAGTTATTATCTAGAATCGAATGACACGAAAGTTAAATTGGAGGATTATAGTTTGTTCTCTAAACAAATGACAAACGATGTAAATATTTTACTTGCCGAATTTAATATAGAATCGCTGCCTACCGGCAATTATAACCTGGTTGTAGAAGTAAGAGATCAGATCAATAAGATCGAGGCAAGAGAAAAGTGTTTTATTCAACGTGTAAATAAGCCAGCTGCATTCAGTTTTGATGATCTTAAATCATTGAATGTTAGCACTACGTTTGTTAGTTTTTACAAAAGCATTGATACATTGGCTTATTATATCCGGAGTTTGCGTCCTATTTCATCACAAAGTGAAGTGCAGTATTCCGAAAATCAATTGAAAGGGAAAGAGCTGATTTTGATGCAACAGTATTTTTACAATTTCTGGAGATCAAGAAATCCCTCAACACCTGAAACTGCCTGGTTAGATTATTATCAGGAGGTGCAAAAAGTGAATAATGAATTCGGCACCTTTGGAAAAAAAGGGTTTGATACAGATAGAGGTAGAGTGTATCTTCAATATGGGCCACCGGATGTAAGAACAAAATATGATACAGAAGCCAATGTAATACCTTATGAGATTTGGCTGTATTATTCGCTACATGACAAAACAATGGACTTAGAAAATCCTGAGAATAAACAATCGAATAAGAAATTCGTTTTCTACGATCCGGATCTGGTTTCAAATAGGTTCAGCTTGATCCATTCCGATGCCCGTGGAGAAATCAACAACTACCGTTGGAATCTATTGATTCATAAAACGAACTCGAATTCGACAAATCTGGATGACCCAACTGTTCCCGACAATTTCGGCGGTAATTCAAATGAAAATTACAATAATCCTAAATAGCTTTGGAATTCATCTTTTGGATTAAAATCTTTTCATTTACATTTGCTCTATGAAGGTAGCGGTAGTTATTCTTAATTGGAATGGTAAAAAATTTCTTGAAAAATTTTTACCGAGTGTCATTTCCTTTAATCCTTCTTATTCAGAGATTATAGTTGCTGATAATGCCTCTACCGACGATTCAATCGATTTCTTAAAGCGTAATTACCCACAGATAAAAATTATTCAGAATGTTACCAATGGAGGATTTGCAAAAGGTTATAACGAAGCTTTATCAAATCTGGAGGCAGAATATTATGTGCTTCTCAATTCGGATGTAGAAGTTACAGCCGGTTGGATAGCCCCTGTGATTAACATGATGGATGCCGATCGATCCATTGCGGCCTGTCAGCCTAAGATAAAAGCATACGACAATAAAAAATTTTTTGAATATGCTGGTGCTGCAGGTGGATATTTGGATAAGTATGGTTATCCATTTTGTCGTGGCAGAATTTTAGATCATACCGAAGAAGATTTAGGACAGTATGATGATTCCCGAGAAATATTCTGGGCAACAGGCGCTTGCTTGTTTGTAAGATCAGAATGTTTTCATCTAGTAAAAGGGTTTGATGACGACTTTTTTGCCCACATGGAAGAGATAGATTTATGCTGGAGATTAAAGAACAGAGGATACAAAATAATGTATTGTGCTGAATCAACAGTGTATCACGTTGGTGGAGGTACCCTAAATAAAACCAGTCCTAAAAAAACATATCTGAATTTCAGGAATAACCTGCAGCTACTCGTTAAAAATCATCCTCCAAGGTATTTTATACGTATGCTTCTTTGGCGGATGATGTTAGATGGAATTGCTGGAATAAAATTTTTACTGTCAGCACAATTCCTCCATTTTATTGCTGTTTTGAAAGCACATAAAAGCTTTTATGCTAGTATCGGAAAGACATTTAGAAAACGGAAAGAGTTAAAAAAACAAATAATAACGTATACAACAACAGCCGTGTATTTGCATAGTATCATTGTTGATTATTATTTAAGGGGAAAGAAAACCTTTACAGAGATTGATCTAAAAGAAAGATTTTTTTAATTCTAGATAAAACTTTCTACAGCTAGCCTGTAGGAATCCATGCCAAAACCTGAAATTGAGCCTTTGCACTTTGGAGCAATTAAAGAAATGTGACGAAAATCTTCTCTCGCAAAAATATTTGAAATATGCACTTCAATAACAGGAGAATTTATTCCTGCAATTGCATCACGCAGCGCAACAGATGTATGTGTATATCCTCCGGCATTGATTATAATTCCATCAGTTGAAAAACCTACTTCATGCAGTTTATTGATCAATTCTCCTTCCACATTGCTTTGATAATAACTTAATTCAAGCGAAGGGAATTTACTTTGCAACATTTTAAAGTATTCTTCAAACGTTTGATCTCCATATACATTTGTTTCTCGAGTGCCTAATAAATTTAGGTTTGGGCCGTTAATGATGATGATCTTCATTGAAGTTATAAGATTGATGTTGTTAGTTATTTATTTACACGGTAAAGATAAATCAAAATTTGGATTAGTAATTTAGATCCGTGAATTGGAAAATATACATACAAGGTTTTAAGTCCTTCTTAGCATTAGAGAGATCCTTATCCGAAAACTCTCTTGAAGCGTATGTCCATGATGTGCGCAAGCTTCTTGAATTCCTTGAATTCAAGAAGTATGATCTGTCTCCAAAGGAAATAGAGCTGAAGCATTTGCAAGAGTTTTTAAAATGGATCACAGAACTGGGGATGAGTGCTCATTCGCAAGCAAGAATAATCAGTGGTTTAAAGGGCTTTTATAAATATCTACTCCTAGAAAATATATTAAATACTGATCCTACTGCACTGCTCTCTGCGCCAAAGTTAGGACGTAAATTGCCTGACACATTGAGTGTAGAAGATATTAATAAGATCATTGAAGCAATTGACTTGAGCTCCCCTACAGGTCAGAGGAACAAATCAATGTTGGAAACACTTTACAGTTGCGGTTTGCGTGTTAGTGAACTCGTGAACCTAAAAATATCTAATTTATATTTTAATGATGAGTTCATTAAAGTGATTGGGAAAGGAGATAAGGAAAGGCTTGTTCCTATTGGAAGTGTTGCAATCAAACAAATCAATATTTATAAAGACGAAATTCGTTGTCATGTGAAAATAAAAAAGGACCAGGAAGATTATTTATTTCTAAATAAGAATGGAGCGAAACTTACAAGGGTAATGGTATTTACCATTATCAAACAATTAGCATTTAAGATTCAGTTGAAAAAACAGATCAGTCCGCACACATTTCGGCATTCATTTGCTACGCATTTAATTGAAGGAGGAGCCGATTTACGTGCTGTTCAGGAAATGTTGGGGCACGAATCCATTATCACAACGGAGATCTATACCCACCTTGACCGAGATTATTTGCGTCAGGCAATTATTCAATTTCATCCTCGGTCATAAAAAAACGCCTCCGAAGAAGCGTTCGTATTGTATTATTTTTCCGAAGGAGGGGGCGGTTGTTTTCTGTCTTTTAGCTTTTCAAGTAAAACAAGTTTGAATTGTTCTTCTGCTGCATAAAGTTTTGCCACTTTCTTCATGGTAAGTACCGATTTGAATTTTACTTTGTATTCTTTCTGAAGATCCAATTCTTTCTGACGATTAGAAAGATCTTGGTCTATTACTTGTTCGATCTCCTTGTCTGAAAGATCATCCAGATTATGTTTTGCATCTTTGTCATCTTGTCTGCGCTTCTTACGTAGCTCTTGAATCTTGTCTGAATATTGATTGTATACCGGCCAAAACTTCTGCGCTTCCTCAGGGGTAAGATCCAATTTTTGAGTAATAAAAGCAATTTTCATAGCTTCAATGTTTTCTTTTTTTTCCTGCATGCGACCGCCTCTGGGTTGCGCAAGCATTGTAACAGAGCAGGTAAAAATGGTCATCAGTAAAAAGGCAATTTTGTAGCTTGGTTTCATACGATTCTTTTTTTATTTTGTTATCACATTTTTGTAAGACTCGACTCATCAATATTGTTGTCCAACAAATAATTTTCAATACTTTGCTCTTCTGCTGGAGATTTAGTTTCATCTTCTGTAGACTCAGCTGTTAATGATTCTATCAATGTCGACTCATCGATGGTTGAAAGCTGCTCTTCAACAGAAATCTCATCAGCATATTCAGCTTTAGGAAGTTCAGCATTCTTGGTCATGAAGTTTATTCCTGCAGCGGCAAAAAATACCACTGTTAAAACAGGTACTGCAAAACGAGGTTTAATCAATAACAAGATCCATTCAAGGAATGTCGATGACGATTTGTTATCAATAATCCTTTGTTGGATGAGGGTAGGAAATTCATCAAAATAATCGGCAGGAACTTTAAATGCGTTGTATGCGCTAAAAGTTGAAAGAACAGGAGCTTCCGCATTTATATCTTCAAAGTCATCTATCCGGTTTTGAATTTTTATAGTTAATGAATCAAAGTAATCGTCAGAAGCGATGTGGCTTTTTTCCGTTTGGTGAAATAGGGAATTTGTTCTCAGTTTTGAAAGCTGAGGAGCTAATTCTGTTAAATCATCATCCTGATCTGATATGTTATTGCTTTTATTCATGTAGTACGTTGACACTGCTTATTTCAAAAGGTTTAATGTTTCGTAAGTTGAATTTCTATTTTTTTAACGGCATGGTGATACGATGCTTTTAGCGCTCCGACAGAAGTTTCGAGAATTAGGCTCATTTCTTCATATTTCATATGATCGAAATATTTCATATTGAAAACGATCCGTTGTTTGTCGGGAAGGGTTAAAATAGCTTTTTGCAGTTTGGCCTGAATCTCTTCTCCTTTATAATAACTGTCGCTTTCTATATTACTTGCCAGAAAAGCGGAAACATCGTCTAAAGGAACTCCTGCGCGTTTTTTCTTTTGATTTAAAAAGGTAATGGATTCATTGGTTGCAATTCGATAGAGCCAGGTATAAAGCTGAGATTCTTCTTTGAACTTATAAAGGTTGTGCCAAACTTTGATGAATACATTCTGAAGCACATCATCGGTGTCATCATGATTTAGTAAAATCTTGCGGATATGCCAGTAAAGACGCTTTTGATATTTCCGAACGAGCAGGTTGAACGCATAGTTACGCGTTTGCTCGTTTCGGAATTGTTCTAAAAGTTCTTTGTCGGATAGTTCCATATTCAATTACCTTGTCAGAAAATCCTGAGTAATTATCCGATAATGAATAATTAGTAAGATTAACCTTTACGAGCGATCACTTTTTTTACTGCCTCAGCTATATTTATGGCCTCTAAGCCATATTTTACCATTAACTGGTCAGGAGTTCCGCTTTCGCCAAAACTATCGTTCACGGCAACCATTTCAAGTGGCGTAGGAAGTTCTCTTGAAAGCAATTGGGCAATACTGTCACCCAATCCGCCATTCATTTGATGCTCCTCAGCAGTAACAACACACCCCGTTTTTTTAGCAGAAGCTATGACCGCCGCATTGTCTAATGGTTTAATGGTATGAATATTTATTATTTCTGCGTTAATTCCTTGAGCAGCAAGTAGCTCTCCTGCCTCAATAGCTTTCCAAACTAAATGACCTGTTGCGAATATGGTTACATCGGTACCTTCATTCAACATCAGGGCTTTACCGATCTCAAATTTCTGATCGGCAGCAGTAAAGTTAGGAACTGTTGGTCGCCCGAAACGAAGATAAACTGGACCATCATAATTCGCAATTGCAATGGTAGCTGCTTTTGTTTGGTTATAATCACATGGGTTAATAACCACCATTCCTGGAAGCATTTTCATTAATCCAAGATCTTCCAAGATTTGGTGGGTTGCACCATCTTCTCCAAGTGTTAAGCCCGCATGGGAAGCACATATTTTTACGTTTTTGCCCGAATAGGCAACTGATTGGCGGATTTGATCATATACACGACCTGTTGAGAAATTGGCGAATGTTCCTGTGAAAGGTATTTTGCCTCCAATAGTTAATCCAGCAGCAATACCGATCATATTTGCTTCAGCGATACCAATCTGAAAAAAGCGATCCGGATGATCCTTTGCAAAGGCATCCATTTTTAAAGAACCGGTAAGGTCGGCACACAAAGCAACAACATTCGGGTTGCTTTTTCCTAGTTCTGATAATCCTGCTCCAAAACCAGAACGGGTGTCTTTTTTCTCAGTGAATGTGTATTTTTTCATTTAGACTAATTGGTTATATAGTGCTATTAATTTATTGATAATAAGATTAGTATAATTTTATTGATGTAGCTGTTCCTGATTCAATCTTAAAACTTTTTTCGATGGTATAAATCGATTCTTTTGCGTTCTTCGGACGGAATTCAGCGCGGTATCTGCCCGGCTGTAAAACAATCGTTTCTTGTGTAAGCGTGCTATTTAAATTGCAAATCCAGACCATTTTATTGTTTTGCTCTAAATACAAACTTCCTGGACCTTCACTCGGCTTGGAGATGGTCACAATTCCGGATTGTGGGATCTCAATGTATGTGGTCTTACTTTGTGAAACATCTACCTTATCTAACTTGATTCGTGGCAGTGTTAAAATCTCCAGATCATACTTTCCAATAATGTATTTTTCAGTTTCGTTAAAGTTCTGAACATGAAGTGTTTGCATGTCTCCATTTTTACGGATGATGCAATTTATATTTTTGGTGTAATCTGCGCTTCCTGACATCTTTAAATTGATATAACCTTGGGGTGCATCCACGGCAACAATGTTATGTTTTCCTGCAACCAACTCAATGCCTTTTTTTTCAACTGGAGGAATCGTATGAACAACCATTTTGTAGGTTCCTAAGGGATCTAAGATAATCGTATCTGGAACTCCTTTATTGTTAATGGTATGCATGTAATTGTAGCGGATGATACCGGATTGCTCGTCATAAAAGGTCATATCCACATCCGTTTCTGTTGGGCGGCCAATCTGGTCGTTCAGATTGACCTGTACGGTTGTATTGTTTAAAGCCTGAGAGATAACAATATTTAGGATATTCTTAAAGCTGGATTCGCTGGAAGCATCATAAAATTTACCGATGCATCCGAAAGAGTTAAGGTAGCTTTGGTCTAATCCGATTCCGATAACGAATGGTTTTAAAACAATACCTTTCTTCTGAAGGGCAAGTGAAACGGCACAGGGATCGCCATCGCATTCTTCAATACCGTCCGTTATGAGGATGATGATGTTTCTTACATTAGGATTAGATGGTGTAGGGAAATCACCTCCGCATTGTTCCAGCGTATAGGCAATTGGGGTGGTTCCTTTAGGCACAATTGTTTTTAAGCGGTTTTTGATTGCTAAAATATTACCACTCAGACTTGGTTTAAAAGGGACCTCTAATTTTGTATCGGTGCAACTTCTTTCCGGACGCAATGGAACCTGATGACCATAACAACGAAGTGCAATCTCTAGGTTGTTCACTCCCTGGATACTATCCAAAAAGTCGGTCAGCATCTTTTTAGCGATATCCATTTTCATTCCGCTTTGCCATTGCCCGAACATGCTGAAAGAAGCATCGAAAACAAATTCAATGCGGGTTAATGGTTTAGTAGTTTGTGCTTTCGTTGGAACACAAACAGCAAAAATCATTACAAAAGAAAGTAATAGTCCTTTGAGCATAGATTTTTCTTTTTGAAAATGGGAATTATGAGTCATTGATTCAGGTTTTGATACTTGTGTCTTACTGCTTGATCTTAGTAATCGCCAAGTGTTTCAGCATTTTGATTCAAAGCCTGTGCCAACTGTTCATCGTTAGGAGCTACGCCATGCCATTTATGACTTCCCATCATAAAATCAACACCGTTACCCATTTCTGTTTTCATTAAAATCATGATTGGTTGACCTTTTCCTGTTAGTTCTTTTGCTTTTGTAAGCGTAGAAAGGATTGATATTACATCATTTCCTTTTTCTGTGTCTAAAACGATCCATCCAAAAGCTTCGAATTTAGCCCGAAGGCTGCCCATTGGTAATACTTGGTCAGTAGAACCATCGATTTGTTGCCCGTTCATATCCACGGTAGCTATTAAGTTATCTACCTTTTTCGCAGCAGCATACATGGCAGCTTCCCAAATCTGACCTTCCTGTAATTCGCCATCACCATGAAGTGTATAAACAATGCTGTTATCATTGTTTAATTTTTTCGCTAAAGCAGCACCTATGGCAACTGATAAACCTTGTCCGAGTGAACCAGAAGCAATCCTAACTCCAGGAAGGTGCTCGTGTGTGGTTGGGTGTCCTTGAAGACGGGTATTCAGTTTTCTGAAGGTGGCAAGTTCTTTTACAGGAAAGTATCCGGAGTGTGCTAAAACACTATAAAAAACAGGGGAGATGTGCCCATTGGATAAGAAGAAAATATCTTCGCCAACAGCATCCATTGAGAATTTTTGTGCATTGTGCTTCATTACCCCAAAATACAAGGTGACAAGGAATTCGGTGCAGCCAAGGGAACCGCCCGGGTGCCCTGAATTTACTGCATGAACCATTCTTACAATATCCCTGCGTACTTGAGGTATCATTTTTTCTAATTCTGCTACTGAAGCCATCGTTTTGTTAATTTATGAGTGCTGAAATTTTATTGATAGGGTCAAAAGTACCTTTTTTTATGCCTGAGACTAAGATTGTTGAAAATATGTTTTTATTGTTGAAAACTCAATAAGATTAAGATAAATAAGGGTTTTTTTAACGTGTGGACTTAAGTATATTTGCGGGCTGAATTCAATTTTGAAATTAAGCAGTATGCAATTGCTTTTTGCAAATTGTACAATTAATAAATTTAAAAAATTATGGCTTTACAGTGTGGGATTGTGGGATTACCTAACGTTGGGAAATCAACCCTTTTTAATTGTTTATCGAATGCGAAAGCGCAAGCAGCAAACTATCCTTTTTGTACGATCGAGCCGAATGTGGGTGTGATCACAGTTCCGGATGAGCGACTGTTAGCGTTGGAGAAATTAGTGAACCCAGAACGTGTTGTTCCTACAACTGTTGAGATCGTGGATATTGCCGGTTTGGTGAAAGGTGCCAGCAAAGGAGAAGGTTTAGGAAATAAGTTTCTTGCCAATATTCGTGAAACAAATGCGATTATTCATGTGTTGCGTTGTTTTGATGACCCGAATGTGGTGCATGTGGATGGTTCTGTAAATCCTGTGAGAGATAAAGAGATTATTGACACGGAGTTGCAGCTGAAAGATCTGGAGTCGGTAGAAACGAAGATAAAGAAAGTGGAGAAGATGGCAAAGACAGGCAATGACAAAGATGCAAAAAAAGCTTATGAAGTATTGATAGGCATTAAAGAGCTTTTAGAGCAAGGGAAATCTGCACGTGCTGCTAACCTTTCTGAGAATGATATGGTTCATGTTGCAGACTGTTGTTTGTTGACGATTAAACCTGTACTTTATGTTTGTAATGTAGATGAGGGTTCCGTAAAGACAGGTAACAAATATGTAGATGCTGTGAAAGAAGCTGTGAAAGATGAAAAAGCGGAAGTGCTTATCATCACTGCAGCCATGGAGGCAGAGATAGCGGGATTGGAAACGTATGAAGAACGTCAGATGTTTTTAGGTGAGATGGGACTTACGGAGCCAGGTGTAAATTATTTGATCAAAGCAGCATACCGCATTTTGAATTTACAAACATATTTTACTGCAGGTGTAAAGGAAGTACGTGCTTGGACCATTACAAAAGGGATGACCGCTCCTCAAGCGGCTGGTGTAATCCATACCGATTTTGAAAAAGGATTTATTCGCGCTGAGGTGATCAAATACAACGATTTTTTATCATTAGGCTCTGAAGCTGCTTGTAAAGAAGCTGGTAAAATGGGTGTGGAAGGAAAAGAATATGTCGTGAATGATGGTGATCTGATGCATTTCAGATTTAACGTTTAACCAGTTAAAATAGATGCCGGAAGGTTTCAATAGAAACTTTTTCACTTATCAATATAATTAATATGGCAGAGAAACAAGTAAAATACACCGAAGACAGTATCCGCACTCTGGAGTGGAACGAGCATATCCGTTTGCGTCCGGGAATGTATATTGGTAAATTGGGGGATGGTTCATCTCCCGATGATGGAATCTATATTCTTCTGAAGGAAACGTTGGACAACTGTATTGACGAGTTTGTAATGGGCAATGGCAAAACCATTGAAGTTACTATTAAAGATAAATCAGTGCGAGTAAGAGATTATGGCCGAGGTATTCCATTAGGAAAGTTAGTCGATGTTGTTTCCAAAATCAATACAGGAGCAAAATACGATTCGGAAGCATTCAAGAAATCGGTTGGTTTAAATGGGGTAGGTACAAAAGCTGTTAATGCATTATCCAGCTACTTTAACGTGCAAGCCTTCCGAGAAGGGAAAACGAAGTCGGCGGATTTTGATGGTGGTAACCTCACCAAAGAAACAA
This sequence comes from Bacteroidota bacterium, assembly GCA_947449315.1. GTDB lineage: Bacteria > Bacteroidota > Bacteroidia > 2-12-FULL-35-15 > 2-12-FULL-35-15 > 2-12-FULL-35-15. Next base: position 308,244 of record CANFRC010000001.1, on the reverse strand, counting down.
AGATCATTGATTCGGATGCACGTCAGGGAACCTTGGTGAATTTCATTCCCGATGAAAAAATATTCGGGAAATACCATTTTATCAATGAGTATGTTGAGAAGATGTTATGGAACTATGCTTATTTGAATACTGGTTTAACAATCTTATATAACGGGCAGAAGTTTTATTCTGAGAATGGTTTGCTAGACCTGCTTACTCAAAACATAAACGGTCCTATTTTATATCCTACCATCCATTTAAGAGGATATGATATTGAAGTGGCCATGACTCATAGCAATCAACAGTACGGCGAAGAGTATTATTCGTTTGTAAATGGACAACATACTACCCAAGGAGGAACACATCAAGGGGCTTTTCGGGAGGCATTGGTAAAAACAATTCGCGATTTCTATAAAAAAGATTTTGAAGCAGTCGATGTGAGAACATCTATCATCGCTGCTGTTAGTATAAAAGTTCAAGAGCCAGTTTTTGAATCACAAACAAAAACGAAACTGGGTTCTCAGGAGGTTGGTCCGAAAGGCCCATCCGTAAAATCCTTTATCGGTGATTTCCTGAAAACAGAATTAGATAACTTTCTTCATAAGAATCCGGAAACGGCACAAGCCATCTTACAAAAGATTCAGCAGAGTGAACGTGAACGTAAAGATCTTCAAGGAATTCAGAAGTTAGCTAGAGAACGTGCTAAAAAATCAAATTTACATAATAAGAAACTTCGCGATTGTAGAATACATATGCAATCGAATGATGAACGTAAGCTGGAAACCACTTTGTTTATTTGTGAGGGCGATTCAGCGAGTGGTTCTATCACTAAAACGCGTGATGTAAATACACAAGCGGTTTTCAGTTTAAAAGGAAAACCATTGAATGCTTATGGTCTTACCAAAAAGATCGTTTACGAAAATGAGGAGTTCAATTTGTTGCAAGCTGCTTTGAACATTGAAGACGGAATAGAGAACCTGCGTTACAACAATATAGTTGTAGCTACCGATGCTGATGTGGATGGTATGCATATCCGTTTATTGCTGATGACTTTCTTTTTGCAATTCTTTCCTGATCTGGTAAAGAACGGGCACGTTTATATTTTACAAACACCTTTATTTCGTGTGCGCAACAAGAAAGAAACGATCTATTGTTATAGTGAGCAGGAGCGTAAAGATGCAATTGCAAAATTAGGCGTTAAACCGGAGATTACACGATTTAAAGGTTTAGGGGAGATATCTCCTGATGAGTTCAAATTGTTCATCGGGAAAGACATCCGTAAAGACCCTGTTATTATTGGGAAAGATAGAACCATTGTTGATATGTTGGGCTATTATATGGGTAAGAACACGCAGGAACGTCAGGATTTTATCATTGAGAATTTAGTTGTAGAGAAAGATTTAATAGAAGAGTAATGCTTCGGCCTTGCTCAGAATGACAAACAGGATTAATAAAAATAAAAAACACTTGATGTCTTCGTCCGCTTTTTGCGGAGCAAAAAATAAACTATGAGTGAAGAAAATATAATTGATGAAGCAGCAAACGGAGGCGATGATTTACACAATGTAATTCATGTTTCTGGTATGTACCAAAACTGGTTTTTGGATTATGCATCTTACGTAATTCTTGAACGTGCAGTTCCTTATGTTGAAGATGGATTAAAACCAGTTCAACGCAGGATCCTTCATTCGATGAACGACCTGGATGACGGTCGTTATAATAAGGTAGCAAACATTATAGGGCATACCATGAAATATCACCCCCATGGTGACATGAGTATTGGTGACGCATTGGTTGCATTAGGACAAAAAGATCTGTTGATCGATACTCAAGGAAACTGGGGGAATATATTGACGGGCGACAGAGCTGCGGCACCCCGTTATATCGAAGCACGTTTATCAAAGTTTGCAGTTGAGGTCGTTTTCAATCCAAAAACAACTACTTGGTTAACCAGTTATGACGGAAGAAACAAAGAACCTGAAACATTACCTGTAAAATTCCCATTATTATTAGCACAAGGGGTAGAAGGTATTGCTGTAGGTTTAGCATGTAAAATGTTGCCGCATAATTTTAATGAGTTATGTGATGCATCGGTTGCATCCTTGAGAGGAAAGAAAACAGATATTCTTCCTGATTTTGTTACATCAGGGATGGCTGATTTCTCTAATTATAATGATGGATTAAGAGGTGGAAAAGTGAGAGTACGTGCAAAGATCTCTCAGTTAGATAAAAAGACACTGGTAGTGACCGAGATTCCATTCGGAACAACAACGGGATCTTTGATAGATACCATTGTAGCTGCGAATGATAAAGGAAAGATCAAGATCCGTAAGGTGGAAGACAATACTGCAGAGAATGTGGAAATCGTGATTCATCTGGTGCCGGGTATTTCACCTGATAAAACCATTGATGCATTATATGCATTTACCGATTGTGAAGTTTCTATTTCACCCAATGCTTGTATCATTGAAGATGATAAACCGAAGTTCATTGGAGTAAATGAAATCTTGAGAATATCTACCCAACAAACATTGGAGTTGTTAAGAAGAGAGCTGGAGATCGAAAAAGCGGAGTTGCAGGAATCGTATATGTTTGCTTCTTTGGAGAAGATTTTTATCAAAGATGAGATGTACATCGATTTCAAAAACTATTCTGATAAAGAAACCTTGTTTGAATATTTAGGTGGCCGTTTTGCGAAATATAAAAAACAATTCATTCGTGCCATTACCAGCGAAGATTATGAGAAGCTGACACAGATTCCGATGATTCGTATCACTCGTTTTGATTCGAAGAAAGCAGATGAGAAAATGAAAGCCTTGGATGCGCGTATCGCTGAGATTGATCATCATCTGGCAAATTTGATTGATTATGCTGTTGAATACTTCAAAAACTTAAAGAAAAAATATGGTGTTGGACGTGAGCGTAAAACAGAGATAAAATCGTTTGAGAATATTGTTGCAACAAGTGTTGTTGTAGCAAATGAGAAATTATATGTGAACCGTGAAGAAGGATTTGCAGGCTATGGTTTGAAGAAAGATGAGTTAGTAGGAGAATGTTCGGATATCGATGATATCATTGTTTTTCGAAAGGATGGAACGATGCAGGTTTCGAAAGTAGCTGACAAAGCCTTTGTAGGGAAAGACCTTATTTACATTGCGGTGTTCAAGAAAAATGATGAACGCACAATTTATAATGTGGTATATCGTGATGGTAAATCAGGATCTACATTTATGAAACGATTCCCGGTAACAGGTATAACGCGCGACAAGCAATACGACCTAACAAAAGGTGCCAAGGAATCACAGATCTTATATTTTAGTGCAAATCCGAATGGAGAAGCTGAAGTGGTTGAGGTGCAGTTGAAACCGATGCCGGGTTTACGAAAAGTACAATGGGATTTTAATTTCTCAGAGTTAGCTGTGAAAGGCCGTAACTCAATGGGAAATGTGGTGACCAAATATCCGATCAAAAAAATTGTATTGAAAGAAAAAGGTGTTTCAACCCTCGGAGCGCGCGACATCTGGTTTGATGATACTGTGCAACGTTTGAACACCGATAAACGCGGCACCTTCTTGGGAAGTTTCGGACCGGAAGATAAGATCTTAACAGTTACACAGAACGGACAGTATAAGCTGAACAGTTTTGATTTATCCACCCATTTTGATGAAGATATGATCCTCATCGAGAAGTTTAATCCGAACAAAGCGGTATCAGCAATTTATATGGATGGTGAGAGTAAAACTTATTTTGTAAAACGTTTTATGATCGAGTCGACAGATAAAAAAGTTTTATTCATTTCTGAAACGCCAGGTTCTTTTGTAGAGATCGTTACAACGGATGCATTGCCTGTCGTGGAGGTGAAATACAGCAAGGTGAAGGACAAAGAAGTGCCTTCCGAACAAATCAAACTAACGGAATTTATTGAGGTGAAAGGCATGAAGGCCAAAGGAAATAAATTGTCGTACAGCAAAGTAAAAGAGATTAATTTGTTGCCACCCGTTGAAATTGCAATCGATGATGATGTGTTGGACGAGTTTGAAGAAAGTGGATTATCGCCATTGGAAGCCATAAAAAAAGCACAAGAACCGGCAAAAGAAAAAAATCTTCGTTCGATTGATCAGATGATCAACGAAGAAATAAAATTACCATCGCAAGAAAAGAAGAAAAAGAAAAAAGGAAAAGATGATGGCAAAGATCTGAAACTCGATTTTTAAAAAAAAATAGCTGATTTATTCAAAAGCCACGGATTCAATAAAGTTCGTGGCTTTTGTATACTCAAATTGATGAATATTTTTAATTCAAAACACATATGACAAAAGCAATTTACCCCTGTCTTTGGTTTGATGGAAAGGCAAAAGCAGCAGCAGATTATTATTGTACGGTTTTTCCAAACTCAAAAATAATTTCTTCCAACCCTATGGCCGTAATCTTTGAATTGAACGGAACAAAATTTATGGGCTTGAATGGAGGTCCTGAATTTAATTTCAGTGAAGCTGTTTCATTTGTGGTGAACTGCGAAACCCAGGATGAAATTGATATGTATTGGAGCAAGCTTACCGATGGAGGTAAAGAAGGCAAATGCGGTTGGTTGAAAGACAAGTATGGCGTTTCCTGGCAGATTGTTCCGAGTATTCTTGGTAAACTGATGAGTGATCCTGAAAAGGCCCCAAAGGTGATGTATGCATTTATGCAGATGAAAAAATTCGATATTGAAAAACTATTACAAGCGTAAAATAAAAAACGAATTGAATCTGATAATATTGAGTTTTCGTTACTTTTATTTTTGCGTTTGCCAAAATATTTTCCGTCCTTAGTATCATAAAATCATCCCTAATTAAATTATATCTCAATAAAATGAAATTAAAAAAATTACTTTTTTCGGGGCTTGCTGTTTTATTTTTTGCAGCGGGTTCAATGGCACAAAACTTAAATGTTGTTTCAAATGCTCATTTAACATATCCGGGTCAGACCTGCGCAAATATCTGCGGTTATGTCGATTCTACCGGCAAAGAATATGCTTTGGTAGGTGCTTCATTCGGAATGTCAATAGTTGATGTTTCTAATCCTGCAGCTCCTGTTGAAGTGATTCAGATCCCTGGTATCCATAATTTATGGAGAGAGATCAAAGTACGTGGTTTTTATGCCTATGTTACCACAGAAGGTGGAGGTGGTTTGCAAATCATTAACATGAGAAGCTTACCAAACGCCGCTGGTATTGTTTATCACAACTGGACTGGCGATGGCGCAGGTTCAGGATTGACAAGCATACATGCATTACACATTGATAAAAATTTTGTGTACTTATACGGTAGTAATTTATTCAGTGGTGGTGCTTATGTTGCTGATATTACTGATCCTTGGACACCAACCTATGTGGGTAATTATCAGAACACAACATCACCATACGTTCACGATGGGTATGTAAGAAATGATACCTTATATGCGGGACATATTTACAACGGTTTTTTCTCCGTCGTTGATTTTACAAATAAAGCAGCACCGGTGGAATTGGCCAATCAGACCACACCAGGCGTTTTTACGCACAATACCTGGTTGTCGAAAGACAGTAAAACATTATTTACAACAGATGAAGTGGCGAATTCCTTTTTGACTTCCTATGATGTTTCAAACCTTGGAAGTATCAGTGAATTAGACAGAATACAATCGAATCCTGGATCCAATTCATTTGTTCACAATGTGCATATCATTCAAGTAGGAGGAAACGATTATGCTGTTACTTCATGGTATAGTGATGGGTTCACGATTACCGATGTTGGTCGTCCACAGAATATGATACAAGTTGGAAATTATGATACCTATAGTTCCTCTTGTGGTGGTGAAGTTGGAGCCTGGGGTGTTTATCCGTTCCTTCCTTCGGGAACAATAGTAGTTTCTAATATCAATGAAGGGTTGTATGTGTTATCACCTACCTATGTGCGCGCATGCTATTTAGAAGGAAATGTTACGGATCTTAGTTCAGGATTACCGATCAATGGTGTAAAAGTTGAAATACTTTCTGCCGCAGGTAAACAAAGCCTATCAAATATTGCAGGTGATTATAAAACAGGAATGCCTTCACCTGGTGGAACATATAGTATTAAGTTTTCTAAACCGGGATACAACTCTACAACGATTACTGGAGTGGTGTTAGCGGCAGGAGTGGTCACTCCTTTAAATGCAACACTTTCTATAGGTACTTCTTTTGCTGTTACAGGTAATGTAAAAGATATTGCTACTACTTTACCAATTGCCAATGCAAAAGTACGCATCAGCAATAGCAATTTTACTTTTAATGGAACAACAGATGCTGCTGGTAATTATACATTCCCTTCCGTTTTTGCTGATTCGTACGATGTTGTTATTTCTAAATGGGGTTATGAAACATCTTGCCTTTCCAATCAAACTATTAATTCAGGAACGGGTGCTTTATCCACACAGCTGACAAGTGGTTATTACGATGATTATTCCTTGGATCTGGGCTGGACAGTAAGTTCAACTGCAACTTCAGGTGCTTGGGAAAGAGGTGTGCCATTGGGTACATTTAATAATTGTATTGCCGCTAATCCTGGTTTTGATGATTCAACAGATTGTTCGAACATGGCCTTTGTAACAGGTAATACAGGTGTTACAGCATCCGATATGGATGTTGATAATGGAAATACCCGATTAACATCTCCTGTATTTGACCTTTCGAGTTATATCGATCCATATGTGGAATATTCCCGCTGGTTCTACAATGGTGGTGGTTCTGGTGCTCCCAACGATTCGATCAGTATTTATTTAAGCAATGGTACAACAACAGTATTGTTGGATTATGCAAACAGTACTTTCGTTGGAAGTTCTTCATGGATACATAAAACATTTAAAGTTTCCAGTGTAATCACGCCAAGTGCTACCATGACATTGATGGTGAGAACCGGCGACTTAGCTTCTTCTGGACATATCGTGGAAGCTGGCTTTGATAAATTCTTAGTGAGTGAAGGCCCTACCGGAATCAGTGAACACAATACCCAAAACACATCAGGTGTAAATGTGTATCCGAATCCATTCACAAACGAAACAACAATCGCTTATAAATTAAAGAACAAAATTGGTGTTGGAGCATCTATCGTGATCTTCGATGTGACTGGCAGAGTTGTTTCAACGATTCCTGTAACGCAATCGGAAGGAACCGTTTCTATCAGTCCAGCAGTTAATTCAGGTATCTATTATATTAGAATTTTAAATGGAGACGAAGTAACAGTGCCGGTAAAAGTGATGAAGATAAATTAAGTGTAATTCTAAAAAAAGCCCCGCCAACTAGGCGGGGCTTTTTTTTTAGAATCGATATCCGATATTGATATCGAAAATGACACTGACGTGTCCGTTATAAAAATCACCGAAATCGGAAGTGTCGTATTGGAATATATGATAGGAGCCAGCATGGTAATAAGCGGTATTACTTTTATGTCCCATTCCGAAATAAATATCGGTAGAGAAATGTTTTGATTTACCCGATTGAACTCCGATTACCAGATTTTCACTCAGGTTTCTGAAGTCGAAGTAGGTTTGATGATAATAGCGATTCAATCCTATGGAAACATGCACATTGGAATATGAAATGAGTGGTGCTACATAAAACCCATAAGGAGCTTTTCGTTCGTGCCTCACTAAATAAAATTTATGTGCATATTGAAAACGCCAGCCCGAAACTTTTAATATACGATTGCTCGATACGGCAGAAAGTTTTTGTACTGCACCTAAGAATATATTTTTTCCCAGGTACGAAAAGCTGATCACTTCCGATTGTTTTTTTGCAGATGGAACCTCTGCCATTAATCTGTATTCGGATGTAAACGGCAAAATTCCTCCCCATAAAAAAGCCGTAGGACTACTTTTTATTAAGATAGGTTGTGCAGAATAAGATCGTTTGTTCTTTAAATAGGATTCATTGCGAATGGTGTCGCCATCCATAAAAGCGAAGGAACTGAAGTGTAGCAACATCAGGTAAAATAAAAAAAGAAAATACGATCCTTTTAGCTTCACGTTTAAATTGAATTAATCGAATATCTTGGCAATGGACTTATTTCCTGTGTTGAAAAATCGTTCTTTAAAAATTTGTGATAGCCAGTAATTGCTATCATTGCTGCATTATCGGTGCAATATTCAAATTTAGGGATAAACAATTCCCATTTTAATTCCTGTTTCAGTTTTTGCAATTCATTTCTCAATCCTGAATTAGCTGAAACTCCTCCAGCTATGGCAATATGTTGAATGTGATGCAAGTGAGCAGCTTTCTTTAGTTTACTCAATACTATTTCGATGATCGTGGATTGAATGGAAGCGCAAATATCGACTAAGTTTTTTTCAATAAAGTCGGGATGTTTTGCTGTTTCATTGTTGATAAAATTCATGAATCCGGTTTTTAATCCGGAAAAACTGAAATTCAAATCAGGGATTTGTGGTTTTGAAAAGCTGAAGGCTTTCGGATTTCCTTCTTTCGCATATTTATCGATCAATGGTCCGCCTGGATAAGGAAGTCCGAGGATTTTTGCTGCTTTATCAAAAGCTTCGCCTGCAGCGTCATCAATGGTTTCCCCAATGATTTGCATATCAAAAAAATCTTTCACCAAAACGATTTGTGTATGTCCGCCAGAAACAGTCAGACATAGAAAAGGAAAGGACGGTTTCAGGAATTCTTTTCCTTCTTCTTCAATAAAATGTGCTAGAATATGACCTTGCATGTGATTAACCTCGATCAAAGGAATATTCATACCCATTGCAAAAGCTTTTGAAAAAGATGCGCCGACTAATAAGGAACCCATGAGTCCGGGACCACGCGTAAAGGCAATTGCCGAAATCTCATTTGTGGTAATTCCAGCTCGTTTTATCGCCTGATCGACAACCGGAATGATGTTTTGCTGATGCGCTCTGGAAGCTAATTCCGGCACTACACCTCCGTATTGTTCATGAACAGATTGATTGGCAACAATATTGGCAAGTATTTTGCCATCTTTAATGACAGCAGCAGAAGTATCATCACACGATGATTCAATACCTAATATAATGATTGGTTTACGCATATTTAGTAACTTCGTACTTCACAAAAGAATCGTTTTTAACTGTATAAAGGTATTAAAAAACTAGCAAACATATTATACCGCATTTTTGCAACACTGATCTTTCTGTTGTTGTTGCTGTTCCTGCTTATACAGCTGAAAACTATTCAGACGTATACAGCTCACAAAGCAGCTACCTATTTATCAGCAAAATTAAATACCAAAGTAGCGATTGGGAATGTGGAGATCGATTTTTTTAATCGGGTGGTCATCGAAGATATATTTATTGAGGATCTGCACAAAGACACGCTTCTCTATTCCAAAAAGATAAAGATCGGTATCAACGATATTAATATTGAGAAGCATAAAATCAATATAAAGGACATCATCCTGTATAATACGACCACCAAACTTATAAAATACAAAGCCGAAGAAGACCTCAACCTACAGTTTATCCTGGATGCCTTTACTTCAAATGATACCACCAAGAAATCGAACAATACACCTTGGGATGTGAACTTTGCCGAAGTGTCACTGATCAATTCGGATTTCACATTTCGGAACGAACACGATACCGCTACTTCCAAAGGCATTAATTTTTCTGATCTGACAATTAAAAAAATAAACACACGCCTCGCAGATATTTATATTGAGCAGGATACCATACATGCTTCCCTAGATTATTTGTCGGCGGTAGAAAAAAGTGGTTTTGTTTTGAAGAACCTTAGCAGCATTGCTACTATCAGTCCGATTGGATTGCGTTTGGATAAACTTAAAATAAGCACACCAGAAAGTACGATTGCTACCGACCTAGTTTTTAAATATCCGAGATATCAATCATTTAATGATTTTGTGGATCAGGTGAGAATCGATGCTGAATTCGATCATTCTAAACTAGAGTTGAGTGACGTTGGATATTTTGCCCCGCATCTCAAAGGCATAAAAAAAAGCATTATACTCTCGGGGAAAGTAAGTGGAAAGATTTGCGACATTAAAGGAAAACATATGAATCTTCAATTGGGAAAAAGTACTCAATTTATAGGTGATGTTACCTTAACCGGTTTACCAAAAATTGATGAGACGTTGATTTATCTGAATGTTGAAAAACTCACGACCAACTATGCTGATCTAAGACAAATACCCATTCCACCGTTTGAAAACAACAAAACATTGAGTGTTCCTGCAAGCTTTGCAATGCTCGGGAATATAAAGTTCAAAGGAACCTTCACGGGGCTATATAATGATTTTTATGCCTATGGAAATTTCTCTTCGGCATTAGGGAATTTATCTTCCGACTTATCTGTCCGACATGATTACAAAAAGAACAAAGAGTATTATAAAGGAAAGTTGAAATCCACATCGTTTGATTTTGGGAAATTTTTAGGTGCTAAATTTTTAGGTAAAGCAACCATGAATGTAGATATAGATGGTTCCGGGTTAACAATTGAAGATGCAGCAGCTCAGCTAAAAGGGACCATCAACAGTGTAGAATTTAACCAATATACGTATCAGAATATTGCTATTGAGGGTGGCATCGCTAAGCAGATTTTTAATGGTAAACTAAATGTGAAAGACGATAACATTGATTTTGATTTTATCGGAAATGTCGATCTGAGAAACAAATTACCGAAGCTGGATTTTGTAACAACCTTGAACAAAGCAAATCTGGCAGCATTGCATTTTATTAATTCTACTAAGAAAACCGATTTGTCTACACAGGTGATCATTGACATCACCGGAAATAACATTGACAATTTTATTGGACAGATTAACTTTGATAATACGATTTATAAACAAGGTGATGAAACCTATAAAATGAGTGTGTTCAACCTTATTTCTGAAGAAGATAAAGGAATCAAATCGTTGAAATTATTTTCCGATTTCGCGGATGCTAAAATTACAGGGGTTTTCACATTGCTTGAGATGCCAGGTGAGATAGAGGACATCTTGCATAAATACCTGCCTTCCAATTTCAGAAATATGGACAAACAAAATCTGGTGCATGAAAATTTTGCTTATGAAGTAAAATTCAAGAAAACAGATCCTGTAACACGTTTATTTCTTCCTGGAATCTTCATTGCTCCCAAAACATTCATCAAAGGTAGCTTCACCTCCGAAAATGATCAGTTGGTGATCACCGGGAACTCAGCTAAAATAGACCTATACGGCCATCAATTGAAAAATTGGAAACTGGATGCACAATCTGAGAACAAGGACCTGAGGTTGAGTACCTCTTGCGAAAAATTATACATGACTGATAGTTTATGGTTAACTGATTTTAATATTGCTACAACAACTCGAGCAGATAGTATCAATATCGGAATTACTTGGGACAATAAGGCTGCGAGTAGACTCTACAAAGGTGATTTGAAAAGTTTCCTGTTTTTTAAGACTGGGAAACGTGTAGAATTTAAGATCCTGCCATCTCTCTTTGTTATTGCCGATACAATTTGGAATGTTAGTAAAGACAATCAGGTGTTGATTGACTCCAGCAGAATAACAATAAAAGAGCTGAGTTTTGAACACGAGAATCAATCGATTTCTTTGAATGGTATAGCTTCAGATATAAAAACTGATCAGGTGAAATTAGATCTGGTCAATTTTAATCTCGCTAATTTGAATGGTCTAACGCGTCCTTTGGGGTTGACGTTTAAAGGTCGAACAACGGGATCAACATCGATCACGGATCCCTATCACGGAGTGATTCTGACGAGTGACCTTTCCTTTAGTTCATTTCATGTGAACGATACCTTGATCGGAAATGGTGACCTGAAAAGCATCTGGGATAATTCCAAAGAAGCACTATTTCTTCATGGCTCTTTTACTCGAAATACAATTCCAAACATTTTATTCTCCGGATATTATTATCCTAATAAGACGGAAGATAATATTGATATGGAGCTCAATCTCCAAGCCATTCAAATGGAAATATTATCGCCTTATGTTAAAAATTTCTGTTCCGAATTTAGTGGTATGTTCGATGGAAATGTCAAAATAAAAGGTTCTTTGAAAAAGCCGATTCTGTCTGGAACAATTGCTGTGGATGCGAAGAAGGTAAAGGTGGATTATCTGAATACCACTTATAGTTTTAAACATACTATCACGATTGATCAAAATTCTTTTGGAATAGAAAATATGACAATCTATGATATGAATAATAACAAAGCAGTTGTTACAGGTAAAGTGTATCACGAAAACTTTAAGAATTTTCAGCTCGATTTTGATATTAAGACAAACAAACTCATGTGTTTGAATACGTCTGAAATTAACAATGAATTGTATTATGGGAAAGCATATTTGACCGGTATCATTAATATTTTTGGCTTTGTGGATAACATCCAGATAGATGCCAATGTAAAAACGGAGAAGATCAACTCAAGAGATAAATCGGATAAAATAAATATCTTATCGAAAACAGATTTTACAAAAATTTTTATTCCACTGGGAGGGACAACAGAAGTAAGTCAGAATTATTTTATCACATTTGTTAAAAAGGATAGCAGCATTGTACTCGATAAATACAATGTTCAGTTGGGCGGACTTGCTCTTAATTTTGATGTGGATGTTACTCCAGATGCAGAGATTCAACTGATCTTCGATCAGAAAGTGGGAGATATTATTAAGGCACGTGGAAATGGAAATATTAAACTGAACATCAGCCCTCAAGGTGATTTTAAAATGTATGGCGATTATTCTATCGAGAATGGAGATTATTTATTCACGTTGCAAAATATCATCAACAAAAAGTTTGATATAGAAAAAGGTAGCAGCATCCGTTGGAGTGGTATCCCTTACAAAGCGGATCTAAATATTAACGCTATTTATAAAGCCCGAGCTTCCCTAAAACCTTTCTTCGATTCAACTTCCACTACAACAGTAGACCTAAAAAAAAGATATCCAATTGATTTGAAGTTAAACATGACAGGAGATCTGTTGTCGCCGGACATTAATTTTGATATTGGTATTCCTACTGTAGATGCACAAACACGTCAGACCGTTTTGAGTTATATAAATAATGATGCTGAAGTGAACCGTCAGGTATTCTCATTATTGATCCTGAATAGTTTTGTGACACCATATCAATTAGCGAATGGTGGCGGAGGACCAAATGCAGCTGCAGGAGCTGCAGGAGCCAATACCAGCGAGATGTTGTCGAATCAGTTGAGTAACATGTTGAGTAAGATTAGTAAAGATTTTGATATTGGTGTAAACTACCGTCCCGGCGATGCTATCAGCAAGGATGAAGTAGCGGTGGCTTTATCGACACAATTGTTTAACGACAAACTTTCTATTGAAGGGAACGTTGGTAACAACCCCAATTCGCAGGCAACAAATAATATTGTAGGGGATGTGAATGTGGATTATAAAATTACAGATGATGGAAAGGTGAGGGTGAAAGCGTTTAATAAAACGAATGATAATACGCAGGCAATCAATAACTCACCCTACACACAAGGTGTTGGAGTTTTTTATAGAGAAGAATTCAACACAATAGGAGAACTGTACAAACAATACTTGGAAACGATTCACGGCTGGAAACACCCGAAGAAGAAGGAAGAACAGGATACTGGTACACCACCGGAATAAAAAAACGCTGCAAGTTGCAGCGTTTTTTTTATTCAATTTTTAAGGTATGTCCCATTTTATCTCGTTTGGTTTGTAGATAAAATTTGTTGTGTTCGTTCGATTGTATTTCAATGGAAACATTTTCAACGATCTCTAATCCGTAACCAATAAGTCCAGCTCGTTTTTTAGGATTATTACTCATCAAACGGATCTTAGAAATGCCAAGGTCTCTTAATATTTGAGCACCTACACCGTAATCACGTTCATCGGGTTTAAAGCCAAGTTCTTCATTTGCTTCTACCGTATCGCGACCTTCTTCCTGTAATTTGTAAGCTTTTAATTTATTCAGTAATCCGATTCCTCGACCTTCCTGATTCATATATACAATAATACCTTTCCCTTCTTTCTCAATCATCTCCATGGATTTATGAAGTTGCGGACCGCAGTCGCAACGACAAGAACCGAAAATGTCGCCTGTTAAACACGAAGAGTGAACACGTACCAAAACCGGTTCGTCTTTATTCCATGTACCTTTGATCAAGGCAAGATGTTCCTGATCGTTGGTGGTTTGACGGTAGGCGACTAATTCAAAATTACCCCACTGTGTTGGCATTTTTACCTGAACATTTTTGATGATAATGCTTTCATTTTTTATTCTGTAAGCAATCAAATCTTCAATAGAAATAATTTTTAGATGATGTTTTTTAGCAATCTCCAACAATTGGGGCAAACGCGCCATTGTTCCGTCTTCGTTCATGATCTCCACTAATGCACCTGCAGGTTCAAAACCAGCAAGTTTAGCAAGATCTATAGTTGCTTCGGTATGACCCGCTCTGCGCAAGACACCGCCATTTTTAGCTTTTAAGGGAAAGATATGCCCTGGTTTACCAAACTCTTCCGGTTTAATGTTAGGATTGATAAGTGCTTGAATTGTTTTAGAACGATCAGAGGCAGAGATACCTGTTGTGCAGCCATAGCCGAGTAGGTCGACTGATACAGTAAAAGCAGTGCTGTGTTCAGCAGTGTTATTGCTGACCATCATTTCCAACCCTAATTCATCCGCACGTTTTTCGGTGATCGCAGCGCAAATGAGTCCGCGGCCGTGTGTTGCCATGAAATTGATCACTTCAGGAGTTACGTTGTTGGCAGCAGTAATAAAATCGCCTTCATTCTCACGACCTTCATCATCCACAACAATAATTACTTTCCCGGCTTTTAATTCCAGAATCGCTTCTTCAATGGTATTTAGAACAGATTGCATTATAGTCAAGTATTAGGAGAACAAAGATAACAATAATAGGTCTTAAAAGTTCATATTTTGATAATGGATATAGTTTATAAGCAATCTATTCGCATTGAATGGTGTAAGAGCTGTTACTTCCAAAGAATGTATAAAAAACGTTACCTGTTAATTTGATTTTCGAGAATTTCCTAAGCAAACATTCTATGCGCTTCGTGTGGGTTTTCAGTTGCTTTCAATTCAGTAGTAGTTCAAAGGGAAAGTTTTTTGATTAGCGGACACTTAGATAAGAAAAGCCCCTGATAATCAGGGGCTTTCTGTGTAGCGAGATCGGGAGTTGAACCCGAGACCTCAGGGTTATGAATCCTGCGCTCTAACCATCTGAGCTACCTCGCCATGTGTATCAAAAACGCCTGAATAAATCGTTTCATTTTGTTTTTGAGGGCGCAAATATAGTGTTTATCTTTTCATATCAAAAAGTCCTTTTTAGTTTTTTTAACAAAACATATCTATAGGAAGGTTAATATTTTTTTATATATTGCGTGAGTTTTGTTTTAAAAGGCAATTAAAATGAGCAAAAAGCAAAGTAAATCCCAACCAGTGAAAAAGTCATCTAAACCTGCTAAAGCAAAGTCTGTAGCCCAAAAAGCGAAGCTAGCTAAGGCAGCAAAAAAAATATCTGTAAAAAAGGTCGTTAAATCGTCTAAACCCGCTGCAAAGAAACAAGTTGCGAAGAAGGTTGCGAAGAAAATAGTGCCTAAAAAGACTGTTAAACCTGTTAAAAAGGTGGTGAAGAAAGCGATTGCTAAAAAAGTGACCCCTAAATCTGCCCGTCCTGCAGGCAGGAAAGTACAGAAACCAGTTAAAGCGATTGCTAAAAAGGTTGTTAAGCCGGTTAAAGTGGTAAAATTGCCTGTAAAACCTGCCCGTCCAGTAGGCGGGAAGCTTGAATTGAAAGTTGTGAAGCCTGCAAAGGGTGCAAAAAAGGTAGTTGCACCGGAAAAATCAGTGAAATTAGCTAAAGAAGAGAAAGTTGTGATCAAGGTAGTAGCCAAAAAAAGTGAAGAAAAAGAACAAATCAAGCCTATAAAAATAAAGCCTAGCAGATCAAAAGGAGGAAGAAAGCCAAAGAAGAAGGATGGAGATGATGATGATGAGCCGGAAATTGTGCATGATGAATTGATCGAACAATTAATAGCAAGTACTAAAAAGAAGAAAAATGGCCCTAAAGTTCCTAAGATCTTAAAAACCTTTGTGAATCCTATGACCTCTCTTACCGTTGCTCCATCTGAGAATAGCGGAAAAAAAGGTGCTATTATTCCTAAAAAAGAGCCGAAAGGAAAATTTGAACTGGAGTATGTGATTCGTACTTCTGCAGGTATCTTGTATGAATTTATTACCTCTCCAAGTGGTTTATCCGAATGGTTCGCAGACGATGTGAATATCCGTGACGGTATGTTTACTTTTTTCTGGGATGGAAGTGAGCAAAAAGCAAAATTACTTGGATTTAAAGAAGATAAATTTATCCGTCTTCGCTGGATGGACAAACCGGAAGGAACCTATTTTGAATTCCGTATCGAAAAGGATGAATTAACTGGCGACACTTCACTTATTATTATTGATTTCGCAGATGAAGCTTCTGATATGGAAACTTCAAAATTACTTTGGGATAGTCAAGTAAATAAATTATTAGGTGTTTTAGGTTCTAACTAATTATTTCCGCACCCGTTTAATTGCATTGACGTGAAAGCCATCTTAAGAGCCAATCTTTCATTTATTTTTCCTTATCTTATCTTTCTCCTTCTGGGTGCACTATTGATCATTGCAAATAGCAAAGCTGATACACACCTGGAATTCAATTCCTATCACAATTCCTTTTTTAATGTGTTGTTCACGTATATCACTTTTTTAGGAGATGGTGTTGCTGCTGCATTAACGATCATTCTTCTTCTTGTAGTCAAATACAGGTATGCAATCATCGTCGGTCTTGCAAATATTTTTTCTGCGGCCATCACTCAAACACTTAAACACACATTTTTTTCGGATGTGGTGCGCCCAAAAAAATTCTTTGAAGGTGTTCATGATTTGTATTTTGTTCCAGGTACCGATAATTATTTATACAACAGCTTTCCTTCCGGACACGCTACTTGTGCGTTCTCTTTGTATTTTTCTTTGGCATTGCTCATTGATGACAAACGCTATAAATTTATTTTATTTGCCATTGCTTTTTTAGTGGGGTATTCGCGCATCTATTTATCGCAACACTTCTTACAAGATGTTTATGCCGGTTCGCTCATTGGAGTGGTGGTTTCCATACTTGTATTCAAATGGATAAGTTCCGCTAAAAATCCCTGGCTGGAAAGATCTTTAATACCTGCTAACGAATGAAAACTAGCGCATTTCGATATTCTATTTTAATCGTATTAGGCGCAATAATACTCTTTGTTCCTTTCCTTGGAGCGGTCCATTTATTTGATTGGGATGAAATCAACTTTGCTGAATGTGCTCGTGAAATGTTGGTCACTCACGATTATTTTTCTGTAAAGATCAATTTTCAACCCTTCTGGGAAAAGCCTCCTATCTTTATCTGGATGCAAGCTTTATCTATGGCGACATTCGGAATAAATGAATTTGCTGCCCGTTTGCCTAATGCTGTTTGTGGTATCATCACCCTCGTCCTTGTTTTTAACATCGGTAGAAAGCTGTATGATGAACGCTTTGGATTAGTATGGATGTTGGCCTTTGCCGCCTCTTTTCTGCCACACTTTTATTTTAAATCCGGAATCATCGATCCCTGGTTCAATCTTTTTATTTTCAGTGGCATCTATTATTTTATTTTATATAGTAACAATAGAAGTCTGCAACTTCTTTTACTTTCTGCTTTATTCATTGGTTTAGGAGTTTTGACAAAAGGACCTGTTGCAGTGCTTGTATTCGGCTTGTGCTTTGGGGTATATTGGATACTCACACGTTTTAAACAAGTTATGCCTGTTAAGCACATGCTTTTATATGCTTTTGCAGTAGCTGCCGTTGGCGGTTTGTGGTTCCTGATGCTGTTTCTGACCGGTCATAATGAGATCATTCAGGAGTTTTTTTTATACCAGGTTCGGTTGTTCAACACGCAAGATGCAGGTCATGGTGGTCCTTTCTATTACCATTGGCTGGTACTTTTAATAGGTTGTTTTCCAATGTCTGTTTTTGCTTTAAGAGGATTTAAAAGCAGCTCCTCTGATACACCCTATCAAAAACATTTCAAACGTTGGATGATGATCTTGTTCTGGGTGGTGTTGATCTTGTTCAGCATCGTGAAAACTAAAATAGTTCATTATTCGTCTTTGTGTTATTTCCCTTTAAGTTTTATGGGGGCTTATGGTATCTACAAACTAATCAACGGGGAACTCCGATGGAAAAAAGTAACCAGCATTTTATTGATGAGCATTGCTAGCATCATCGGACTCACTATTTCTGCGCTTCCTTTTATTGATAAATACAAACAAAAAATAATTGATGCCAATATCGTTAAAGATAAATTTGGACTGGAAAATTTAAAAGCCACTGTTCAATGGACGGGCTTCGAATGGCTGATAGGCGCTTTGCTGATTGTTGGAGTAGGAGTGATGCTAGTTTTGATCAACAGAGGAAAAACAAAATGGGGTATTGTAGGTATTTTTATAATCTCTTTATTAACGGTCAATTTATCATCTGTAGTGATCGCGCCCCGCATCGAGCAATATTCTCAAGCTGCAGCCATTGAGTTCTATAAGTCGTTACAAAGCAAAGATTGTTATGTGGAAACCTATGGTTTTAAAAGCTACGCGCATTTCTTTTATTCAGATAAACAGCTGCAATCAAACAGTAATAGTTACAATTCCGACTGGTTGTTGAAAGGCGACATTGATAAGCCGGCTTATTTTGTAAGTAAAATTACCACACGAGGGGAGATCAACGAAAAATATCCGGAGCTGAAAGAGCTTTACCGCAAAAACGGATTTGTTTTCTGGTTAAGGTTGCCGAAAAAATAGTTTTATTTTTTTCTTCTATAAATCTTGTTTTTATTCAAACCCATTTTAAAGAAAAAGTGGCTAAAAGAAACACGTAGCACTCCCATTCCATATTTTGAACTGCGTTTGAAATTAATAGAAGAGGCTTCTGGGAAATATTTTGTCGGACAGGTGATCTCTGCAATTTCGAAACCAACCATGAAGATCTGAGAGATCATTTCATTGTCGAATACAAAATCATCATCATTCGCTTCGTAATCTACCGTCTCCAATACTTCACGAGAGAAAGCTCGGAAGCCAGTGTGGTATTCCGATAACTTCTGATTCAATAATATATTTTGAGTAAGTGTTAAGCAACGGTTGAAGAAATATTTGTACTTGGGCATCCCCCCTTTTAATGCGCCTTTTCCTAAGATACGTGAACCGAATACAACCGGATACAGATTGTTTGCGATAATATGTGCCATAGATTGTATCAACAGCGGAGTGTATTGATAATCGGGATGTAGCATTACCACAATATCGCCACCTAACTCCAATGCTTTATCATAACATGATTTCTGATTTCCGCCATATCCTCTGTTATTCTGATGTTTGATGATATGTTTGATCCCTATTCGGGTAGCAACTTCAACGGTATTGTCTTTGCTCACATCATCCACAAGCACCACCTCATCTACGATATCAAAAGGGATCTCTTTATATGTTTTTTCTAATGTAAGAGCAGCATTATATGCTGGCAAAACAACAATTACTTTTTTATTATTGATCATCTTAAAACGTTTGATGCAAAAATAGTAATATTTCGCATTTATTATTGACTTTTCAGAATGTATAGATCCATCCATTCTGTTTTCAGAGGATATAATTCATATCCGGCCGGAACAAGCTTCTTTGATAATGTCTTTTCAATTGCAAAGTACTTGTTTTTGTTTTCTGATTCATCCAGACTGATATAGTTGTATCTTACCATATAGCATTGCAAAGTCCAGTAGTCCCACATCTCTTTTGGGATACCAATGGTTTCTCCTCTTGGAATAAATTCTCCTATCGCATAAATATCACTCAGCATTTCTTTGTCTCTTTTTGTTTTACCAACACACGATAAAGTAAATAAAACAGAGCCGATCAACAATCCTATTGTTATCCATTTGAATACCAAAAATCCTTTCTTTTCTATTTGGATGCCTGCAATTAGATTGGCAATTGGATTGGCAACCAAGATAGCTCCTGCCAAAGCAAATAAGGGTAATGCCGTTACTAAATAAAAACCTCTTTGTTCCAATGTACTCATTAAAGGTAAGGTGCCCGATAATCCGATCAATACTAACCACCATGCTTCTGTATTGTGATCACGCCCTGTTGCATTAATTGTTTTTGTTTTTTTATACACAAAATATATGATAAGAATTAAACAAAACATAGGGATTAACTCATTGAATAAACGAATTAATATCTCAAAATGGTTAGAGGTGGTATTGGAAGAACTGCCTTTTAAGGCAATACCTAATCGGTTTTCCATATACAATCGTATCACTTCCCAAATATGTGGATTAACCCATATCAATAGTGCATAGATCAAGAAAGGTGTTGAAACCAATACTGCGGAATAGATGAAATTCTTTTTGAATGCGAAATCCTTTTTTACCATCCAGTAAAAAAATACGCCAGTTATCGGAAACATACCTTGTATTCCTTTTGTTAAACTAGATAAGAATACGCACACACCTGCCAATAAAATATGGAACACTATTTTTTCTTTTTCAAACAGCGCTTTACTTAAATAGTAAACAGACATCGTAGCAAACAAGGTCATCACCGTTTCTTCCACATGATTGGCATACGACCAAAATACAACAGGTATCGTAGCAAAAAATAAAATAGGTAACCAGCTGTTTTTTGCTATCTCCGGTTCTTTTCGGAAGAGTGATGTCCAGATCTTATGCACATAAATTAAAGTGAATGCATAACAGACAAAACAAAATAAACGCTCTACATACATGCTCGTGCCAAATACTTTGTAAAACAAAGCTAGCAATCCGGAATAGAGTGGTGGCTGTTCTCGGTAAATGGTCATTAATGTTTTGCTGAAATGCGGCTCCCAGAAAGTTCCCATTCCATCTGCCAGATTTTTAGATACACTGATGTATAACATTCCGTCTAAAAAAACGCCATCTTGAATTAATTTTGAAAGGGTAAGAATAAAAATAGCCGCGAGGGTGAATAACCAAAAAGGAGTTGTTTTAGCAGATAAAAACTGTTTCATAACCTATCAGTGCTCATTAGAAAGCCAGTAAATATAGCACAATATTTGCTATATTTGCTCGCTTTTATAGCTGCTGCATGAAGACAATACACAAGTTTATTTTAAAATCCTACATCGGTCCTTTTGTGATGACTTTTTTCATTGCGATGTTCGTATTTTTCATGATGTTTATTTTTAAGTACATCGATGACTTTGTTGGGAAAGGTATCGATGCAAGTATTCTGGCAGAATTATTCTTTTATTTTTCACTGACGACTATTCCCATGGCTTTGCCATTAGCCATATTGTTATCTTCATTAATGACCTTCGGTAACTTAGGCGAACATTTTGAGTTAACAGCAATGAAGAGCTCTGGCATGGCTCTTCAGAAAGTGATGATGCCCTTGATCGTTACTACCGTTATTTTATCCATTTCCGCATTTTACTTTTCCAATAATATCTTGCCTTATACTAATTTAAAAGCGGGTGCTTTATTGTATGATGTTCGTGAATCGAAACCAGCATTACTTTTTAAGGAGGGGGTATTCAATAACAGTTTGGATGGTTTTAGTATCCGTGTGAATAAAAAAGACAAAGATGGAAAGACCTTGAGAGACATTATGATTTATGATCACCGATCAAGGCAAGGCAACAATGTTGTACTTATTGCAAAGTATGGAAAAATGGAGGAGACAGCTGATAAAATGTTTTTAGTGCTGACCTTGAAAGATGGTGTGAGTTATAAGGAGATGTCGGATAATCCGAAAGAAGAAAAGTCGCATCCTTTGATGCGAGATAAATTTGAAGAACGGATCATCCGGTTCGATCTTTCAGAATTCAAGATGTCTCGTACCAATGAAGATCTTTTTAAAAGTAATTACCAAATGCTTAGTCTGTCTCAATTGGCAACAGCATCCGATTCTTTGCATTTAAAAAACGAAAAACGCAAAACCGATTTCGAAAAAAACATTACCAATTCCTATTATAGTAAATCATCGGCATTCTTAGCAAAAATTGATACTCAAAAGATTGAAAGCAAAGACTCAAATTATTTTGCAAGGATGTCTAAAGCTCAAAAATTAAATATTATTGAAGCAGCCATGAATATGGCTAGAAATGCTAAAATTACTGCTGAATCAATGGCAAATGATATTGACGCGGAACGTTACGATATTTACCGTTGCGATGTTGAATGGCACCGAAAATTCACGTTGTCCATTGCTTGTTTAGTCTTGTTTTTTATTGGAGCTCCTCTCGGTGCGATCATCCGTAAAGGTGGTTTAGGAATGCCGGTGGTCGTATCCGTTTTGTTTTTTATTACCTTCCATATTCTTTCTATTACTGGTGAGAAACTGGCGAAAGAAGGTGAAGTTCCGCCGTATCAAGGGATGTGGATGGCAACGGCAATTTTGTTACCAATCGGAATTTTTCTCACTATCAAAGCGACTTCAGATAGCACGTTGTTCGATATCAATTCCTATATCCATCCAATCAAAAAAATATTTGTCAGGAGAAAAAAATAATCGAATTGTACGAAAAGCCAGCCCTATTTGCGTTTCTCGTAATACTCGATTATATCTTTTAAACTTTGCTCCAATACAAACCTGTTTTCCCAGCCTGTATCGTTTTTAATTTTTTTATTCGATCCTATGATCACTTTGTTATCATTCGGTCTCACCAAATTGGGGTCGATTTTCTGAGTAACATGAATATTTAAAATGGTAGCCATTTTTTGAATAACATCGTTTAATGAAGTTCCAAATCCGCTACAAATATTATAGATCTGACCTTTTTTTCCTTTTTGAAATAAAAGGTAATACGCTTCTACCACTGCTCGTACATCCACAAAATCACGGATAATAGAGGTGTCGCCGGTTGTTAATTCTTTTTGTTCCGAGCCGTTATTTTTTAAAGCGATCAGTTGACGGGCAAAGGAAGGGATTACAAACATTTCCTTTTGGTGCGTTCCAATATGATTGAAAGAACGTGTCATGATGATGTCCATGTTATAACTGTCCACATATACCTTCGATAACATCTCTTGCGATACTCTGGCAACAGCATAAGGACTAATAGGATGTAAAGTATGTTCTTCCATTAAATGGGAATCCACACTTTCCATATTCCCATATTCTTCCGAAGAGCCTATTGACAATATTCTGCATTTGAAATCAGCCAAACGAATGGTATCGATCAGGTTCAGAAAAATATTGGTATTGTTAGTGAAGCTTTCAACTGGTTTTTTCCAGCTTAAAGCGACACTGCTGAAGGAAGCTAAGTGAAGAACATAATCCGGCTTGAATTGATGAATGATGCGTTCCACCTCCAATTTATTCAAAAGATCCACCTTTTCAAATTGACAGGATACATTTCTATAGTCTGAAATATCGAAGTCCATCTCATGGATGTCAATTCCAAGAATCTGTGCGTGTATTTTATTGTTTTCCAAATAATCAATAAAATGCTTGCTCACAAATCCTGAGAAGCCTGTAATTAAATATTTGTCGGTCGTATTCATACTGAAAACAAAAGTAAGCATTCGTCTTTAAAAATGAAACATCAATATCGCTTTTAAAGCTAATTGTTATCTTTGTTAAAAAGAGGCTTGTTTGAGAACTATCTCTTGTAGTTAAAACAATATCGGTTTTATGAAAATTTTACAAATATGCAGTAAGATACCATTCCCTCCGAAAGATGGTGGAAGTATTGCAATGAACATACTTACACAAGGTTTAATAAAAGCAGGCAACGATGTGAAAGTGCTGGCTGTGAATACTCCTAAACATTTTATAAAAGAGGAAGACATTGACATCAATTACAGAAAAAAAACAGCTTATGAATCCGTTTTTATCGATACTTCGGTAAAACCTATTGCAGCTATTTTAAATCTTTTCAGTAAAAGTTCGTATAATATCATCCGTTTTTATTCCAAAGATTTTGAGATCAGATTAATAGAAATTCTAAATAAGGAACAGTTTGATATCATTCATCTGGAAACCCTATGGGTAACACCTTATATGGCCATCCTCCGGAAGTATTCGAAAGCTAAAATTGTGCTTCGATCACAAAATGTGGAGTTCATGATTTGGGATCGGTTGGCTCACGATTGTAGCAATCCGATTAAGAAAAAATACTTACAATTGCTGGCAAAACGGTTAAAGAAATATGAACAGGGGTTGTTGAACAGTTACGATGCTATTGCTACCATCACGGAATTGGACAGTGTCTCATTTAAAAAAGAAGGATGTACCCTTCCAATCATTCACATTCCATTTGGGATCGATCTTGAAAAATACAAACAAGATACGTCTCAATTAGAAACCCCTTCTTTGTTTCATATAGGTGCCATGGATTGGCGTCCAAATGCGGATGGCATCAATTGGTTCCTGAAATCTGTTTGGTTAAAAGTGCAAGAAAAACATGCTTCTATAAAGTTATATCTTGCAGGAAGGAATATGCCGGATTGGCTGAAACAATTGGAAATGAAACATGTTATAGTGGAAGGCGAAGTTCCAGATTCACATCAATTCATTAATTCAAAATCAATCATGATTGTGCCACTTACTTCTGGTGGCGGGATGCGAGTGAAAATTATTGAAGGAATGGCTTTAGGAAAAACCATTATTTCAACAGCTGTTGGAGCTGAAGGCATTGAATACGAAAATGGAAAAAATATTTTGATAGCAAACACAGAAATTGATTTTGTTAATGCCATCGACACCTGTTTGTCGGACCCTGCATTTGCAGATCAGATAGGCCGCAATGCCAGAGCGCTGGTAGAAGAGAAGTATGACAATCAGAATATTTGTAATAAACTGTCCAATTTCTATAAATCCTTGATAAACGGATGAAGCTATTTGTGATCTTATCGCGCGTTCCGTTCCCTCTTGAAAAAGGAGATAAACTGCGTGCATTCAATCAGATCAAAGAACTTTCAAAAAATCACCAGATCATTTTATTCGCATTGAACGATTCGGTTCTGGACGACAGAGCAATGGCCGAATTGAAAAAATATTGTGTCGCAATTTCCATTGTGAAATTTTCTAAAATCACTATTTTCTTCAATCTGCTGCGGGCATTTTTTAATGGTCTACCCTTGCAGGTAGGTTATTTTTATTTCAACAAAGCACAACGAAAAATAGATGAATTGATCAAAAA
Organism: Bacteroidota bacterium; assembly: GCA_947449315.1. Classification (GTDB taxonomy): domain Bacteria; phylum Bacteroidota; class Bacteroidia; order 2-12-FULL-35-15; family 2-12-FULL-35-15; genus 2-12-FULL-35-15. The sequence goes on along the minus strand of CANFRC010000001.1, from coordinate 283,017 downwards.
ACATCACCCTGATCATATCTATTGTCAATTAATCAGAACGTCAGAATACGTAAAAAAATATCCGACCATCCCGAAGACATTGGATTACATGGATGTGTTTTCTAAAGGGATGGAGCGTAGAAAAAAAATCGATGCTTTTTACATGAAACCATTTCTGATGATGGAATACAGACGTTTGTTGAGGTATGAGAGAAAAGTGTTTTCGTTGTTTAATAACAAGGTCATTATTTCGGAACAGGATAAAAATTTAATTCCTCACCCTAATAAACAAGATATTGTAGTTGTTCCAAATGGTGTAGACACTTCTTATTTTAAACCACTTCAGCACAAAAAAGAATACGAATTACTTTTTAATGGCAATATGAATTATCCACCAAACATAGAAAGTGTGGAGTATCTGGTAGAGAAAGTGATGCCGTATGTTTGGAAAAAATTACCCGCTACCTGTTTGTTGATCTCCGGAGCGAGCCCTAATGCGAAAGTGCTTAATCTGGCTTCCGATAAAGTAATTGTAAGCGGTTGGGTGGATGACATACGTAATAATTTTGCCATGTCGAAGGTCTTAGTTGCACCCATGCAGATTAGTATAGGCTTGCAAAATAAATTACTGGAAGCTATGGCCATGCAAATTCCATGTATCACATCATCGCTTGCTAATAATGCATTAGGAGCGCGGGTGAATGATCAGATATTGGTTGCCGATACGCCGGAACAATACGCTCGACATATTATTGATCTATTGCAAAATGAGGATAGAGCAAAACAAATAGGGCTTAGTGGATATCAATTTGTTCTTAATAAATATAATTGGGAGAGCACTACAGCGATCTTAAGTCAATTGATGTCAAAAAAATAGCTTCTAAATAGCCTATAGAATAAGCTTTTTTATAATAGTTATGAAGATACTGGTACTCGACAATTATGATAGCTTTACCTATAATCTCGTTCATTATCTGGAGCAGGTGAGTAATGCTGAAATAGAAGTGCATCGCAATGATAAGATCGAATTAGAAGAGATCACTCGTTTCGATAAGATTCTCCTTTCTCCTGGCCCTGGAATTCCTTCGGAATCGGGAATATTAATTAATGTGATCAAAACCTACGCATCTTCAAAAAGTATTTTAGGCGTATGCCTTGGTCAGCAAGCCATTGCCGAGGCATTCGGTGGTTCTTTATCTAACCTTACTGAAGTTTTTCATGGTGTGGCAACACCTATCGATATTCTCATTGACGATCAGCTATTTGAAGGTATCCCTAAAAAAATAAATGTCGGACGGTACCATTCCTGGGCGGTCAATAAAAACGACCTGCCAAGGGAATTAGAAATAACGGCAGTGGATGAAAATGGAAGCATCATGGCATTGCGCCATAAAGAGTTCGATGTTAAAGCTATTCAGTTTCATCCTGAAAGTGTTTTGACGGAGTATGGATTAAAAATGATTGAAAATTGGGTGAAGGAATAAGCGCTGTTGGCTATCAATACGTATTAAAAAATGTAAGAGATACTAAATTATTTATATGAACATAAATTTTAAAAAAGCGACCATTGCCGATGTTTCATTGATTGCCCAACTAGCCGTAAGCATTTGGAAAAAGCATTACATCTCGATTATCACATTAGAGCAGATAGATTATATGTTGGAGATGATGTATTCTCCAGCAAGCCTTTCAAAACAAATGGAAGCAGGACATGCATTTACATTGGTTTATAGTGATAAAAGGCCGATTGGATACATCTCCTTAAATACAACAGATGAAAAAAAATATTTTTTGAATAAGTTTTACATTGAAGTAGATGATCAAGCAAAAGGTGTTGGCTCTGCTTTATTTCAATATGTGCTATCAAAAATGCCTACAGCTGAAACAATAGAATTGTATGTGAATAGAGAGAATTATAAGTCTATCAATTTCTATTTTAAACATGGTTTTATAATTAAAGAAGTGGTCAATAATGCTATTGGAAATGGATTCTTCATGAATGATTTTATCATGATTAAAAAAATTAAATGAGCTGTTGATCTAAAAAAAAAGTAATTCCTTTTATCTTAGATTTTTATGTTCATTAAACCATTTTTCAACTTTTTTTATAAAGTTAGCTACTTCTCTTGCTGGCCAAATAGGTAACTGCTTTCCATCACTGATCTTACAGTAAAGTGTCATTTGAAATAATGCTCTTAAGGTACTGAAATACGGAAGCAGCTCCAGTTCATCTTTTGTTAGGGTACGTTGTGTTTGATAGCCTTTTAAAAAGGATGCTATAATTTCTTTTGGTTTGTTCTTGTGATCATACCATATGAATACGCCAATATCGTAAATGAGATATCCTGAACCAAAGAAATCGAAATCAAAAAATGTAAATTGATCTTTCGAATCAACATGAAAATTTTCTGCCTGAAGATCACCATGACAAATCCCTGATGCTAATTGACTTTTATCTACCGAATTGAATTTATTTACAAATTCAGTTTGTAACCTGGTGATGTATTCGTATTGCTCTATATGGTGTGTAAGGATTGGTTTTAATGTCTGTAAGCTGATATTAAATTGGTTTTTAATATCATAGTTATGTGCAGTATTACCGAATGATCTGTTTTCTGATAACTTATGGATTTTGCCAATTTCAATACCGAGTAAATAAGCTTGTTCATTGGTTAGTTTTCTTTTTTGTTCCCCTTCAGCAAATGAAAAAAGAACAGCATAACGAATACCTTCAAATGCATTGATTGATTGAATGAAGTTTTTTGTTAAATCCTGGATAGGATAAGAAACAGATATGCCTGATTCAGATAGAAATTGAATGAATTTGATTTCCGTTTCAATACTTTCAATGCTTCTCCAATTGTGTTTGTAAATACGTAAAATGAATTTATTTCGCTCCGATTCTATTAAATAGGTGTCGTTAAACCCTCTTTTTAAAAAGGTTATTTTAGCATCAGAGGCGATAGCATAATTCTTCTTTAATAATGTCATTAAAGCGTCTACAGATAATGAAGAATATTCTATTGGGAAAAATGGCATGCTCTAAAGGTATAAATTATATTAAGTGAGCGCATAAAATAAATCCTATTACATGGCGTTAGTTTTTTTAAATCAAGCTGCATTTTTTATAGGAATTGATAATGATAATTACAAATACCATTATACAAACACAATTTCATTTGTAACAGATTGGAAATAAACAGAGAAGGGCTTGACAATTAAATATTAATGTTGTAATTTTAAATTAAAATCTATTGCTTCGTGGTATTAACAAGTTTCAAATATTGTTTGTTCAGTGCACTTTTGCTTGTTGCTGTTTCTGTTTTTTCTCAAGAAAGTAATCAAGTTGTAATTACTATAGTGGGTAATGCCCCTGATGTTAATGTTTACGATGACATTGGAAATTCAAATCCCTATGTAGATCCTATTCGTGAACCACAAGTTCAGCAGCAACTTTCCGCTCAAACGAATACCATAAAACCTTCTCTTGAAAATGGTTTTCACATGCGTTTTGAAATTAATTCTCAGTATGCAATGGAACCAACAATAATTACTGGGTTTTCTACAACATCCGCATCTATAGGAGGTGGTGAAATGTCTTCCGGGAAATCTAAAATACATGCTACCACAATGGCTGAACGGAGCTTCAATTTTAAAAAGAAAATAAGAAGTAAAATCCCAAAGCGCAAGAAAAAATATCACCCTCATCTTTGCGGTCGCTTTTAAATCAATCTGTATCCTTTTTTTGTAATTTCATTATAGGAGAAGAAAAATCGATCTCTTATGAAAAACATCTTAATTTCTTTTTTAGCCATTTTATTTATTTTTAGCTGTAAAGCCCCCTGCGATGTTGTTCGTAAAGTAAATAAAGAACATTTTAATAGTGCGCCTCCGGGAACAGTATGGATAAAAGATTCTATTTACATAGATAAATGCGAGATTCGCAATCTTGATTATTTGGAATACACGAATTGGTTAAAAGTATACGAGCCAATAAATTATGAAAAAGCATTGCCAGATTCATTAGTTTGGAGAGACTCCCTTTCTTCGAATGAACCCTATGTCAGATACTATTTTACACATCCCGCTTATCGCAATTTTCCGCTTGTTGGCGTCAGTTATGAACAAGCGCTGGCTTATTGTAAATGGCGGACAGACAGAGTTAAAGAGTTTATAAAATTAAGGAAGCATTCCAATACCATTGAGAAAATTTTTCACGCAAAAGATTTTTATTATCGATTGCCCAGTCAAGCGGAATGGGAATACGCTGCAAGTGCTGGTCTGAATAGTATTTATGGATTTGAGTCAATGCACACAAAAAATAATTGGCCTAATTTCAACGTGAAAGAAACAGCACTTTTAGGTTACGCGAATAATGATGTGACGGTTCCCTGTTTTTATGCTAAACCCAATAAGTTTGGTTTGTATAATACTATTGGTAATGTTGCTGAGATGATTCAGGATAAAGGTGTCTGTAAAGGAGGAAGCTGGTTTCATTCTATTGAATCATGTGAGATCAAGAGCGCATTAAAATATGTAAAGCCTACTGCGTGGATTGGTTTTAGATGCGTATGTGTTGTGGTAAAATAATTTTTTAGCATACTCCCTATGTAGATCTTACATATTTGGAAGTTCAGATCTATCGCATAGTGAAGTATCTTGCCTATTTCCTTCAATTATAAAAAACACGTCAAGAGATGAACAGTAGATTTTCCGTTCTACTTATTACTGAGTTTTGAAGGTAAGGTAATTCCATTCATCTACATAAAGCATTCATTCGTTGCTTTTTTTATCTTTGTATAGCCTTAAACTAAGCAAACTGTTGCGTTCAATTGAAAAAAGTAATATCAATAGTCTGTTTTAAATTCATGCAAGCAGACTGGTAGAGGAAATTCAGAAATTATAAAGAACGTGATTCGTCAGATTCAGGTTTTGTCTATGCATATTAATAATTTCAAATTAGTATCTTTACGAATATGATAACTTATATTATTATTGCGATTACCGCTTTTATTTCCATTACAGCAATGGAAAATTATGGTTTAAAAAATAAGATGATGTTTAATGCATATATGATACATCATCGTAAAGAATGGTACCGTTTCTTTTCAAATGGCCTGATTCATGCAGATTTTATGCATTTAGCCTTCAATATGTTTTCTCTTTATATGTTCGGACAAGCAGTAGAAAATGCTTACAAAGATCTTTTTGAGGCAAAAGGCATTTTGTTTTTTATCTTATTATATGTTGGCGGATTAGCAATGTCTTCTTTGTACTCATACGAAAAACATAAAGAAAATATTTATTACAATGCTTTAGGTGCTTCTGGAGCTGTATCTGCCGTTATATTTGCCTATATTATTCTTGCTCCTACCACTAAATTACTTTTCCTATTTATACCAGTTCCAATTTCAGCGTGGTTGTTCGGTATAATTTATTTAGGAATTGAATATTATCTGAGTAAACGTGGACAAGACAATATTGGTCATGATGCTCATTTTTGGGGGGCAGTGTATGGCATTTTACTAACCATTATTTTAAGGCCTAGTTTAGTGAATGATTTCATCTTACAAATAACAGGAGCACAATGAAAGCAGTTTTTTTAGATAGAGATGGCGTAATCAATGTTGAACGTGGTTATACGCATAAGTTGGAAGATTTTGTGATATTACCTGATCTTATTGAAGTATTAAAACTGTTAGAATCGAAAGGGTATTTGTTGATTGTAGTCTCTAATCAAAGTGGAATAGCGAAAGGTTTGTATAAACAATCGGACGTTGAAGTACTTCATGCTTTTATGACAAAAGAATTTACAAAAAATGGAATTAAGTTGTCTGAAATATATTATTGTGTCCATCATCCGGATGTAAGCCGTTGTATCTGTCGTAAACCTGACTCCTTGTTTGTTGAGAAAGCATTAGCCAGATTTAACATCGATCCTTCTAAGTCTTATTTTATCGGAGATAAAGAGAGAGACACAGCAGCAGCAGAAAAAGCAGGGGTGAAGGGCATTTTAATTGAAGCCAATAGTTCCCTGAAAACTATTTTGCATATCATCAAATAACTTTTTAAAGCACTAAACATGCAAAATTTCATTAGTCATAACGGAAATTTTTTATTGTCGGACGATCCAGTTATTACCACAAATAACAGATCATTTCGTTATGGAGATGCATTGTTTGAGACGATTCGTATCGCTAATTATAATCCTCAATTTTTAAAAGAGCATTTACAACGATTGTTTAATGGCATGAAAGTTCTTAAAATGGAAATGAATCCATTATTTAATGAAACATATATTGAACACGCTATTCTGGAATTGGCTCAGAAAAACAATATTATTTCTGACGGTCGTGCTAGATTAACTGTTTACCGGAACGAAGGTGGATTATATGCTCCCAATGATAATAAAGTATCTTTTGTTCTTGAGGTATACCCAATTGAAGAAAAAAACTTTATGTTGAACTCAAAAGGGTATACAGTTGATTTGTTTACAGAATTTAAAAAAGCTCAGAATGCATTGTCTTCCATAAAGTCTGCCAATAGTGCCATTTATGTTATGGCAGGCATCAATAAAATTCAGCAACAGCTGGATGAATGTTTGCTGCTTAATGACAAGCATCATATTATTGAAGCCATAAGTTCTAATATATTTGCAGTAAAAAATGGCGTTTTGTATACACCTCCAGTGAGTGATGGTTGTGTTGATGGTGTTATGCGTAAAAAAATAATTGAAATTGCTCAGGCTAATAAAATAGCAGTATATGAGATCTCAATCATGCAAAATGTTCTGTTGGGTGCTGACGAGTTCTTTTTAACAAATACGATTAGTGGAATTCGTTGGGTTGTTGCCTATAAGCAAAAAAGATATTTTAATGATACCTCTAAAAAATTGACAGATAAACTGAATGAGTATATAGCCGTATAAAAATAATTTATGGAAGATCTAAGATTATATATTAATACGCTTCGCCATGATTTTTCAAGCCAAACCTTGGACGAAAAAGATGTGAATGCTGATCCAATTATGCAATTTGAGAAATGGTTCAAGGAAGCGGTAGACTCGAAAGTACATGAGCCGAATGCAATGACGGTTTGCACTGCTACCAAAGAAGGTAAGCCTTCTGCTCGGATTTTATTGTTGCGTAATTTTAATGAAAGCGGTTTTGTTTTCTATACGAATTATACCAGTAGAAAAGGAACCGAGATAATGGAAAATCCCAATTGTGCTTTGTTATTTTTTTGGCCAGAATTGGAACGTCAAGTTAGAATTGAAGGGGTGTTGACAAAACAAACTTCGGATGAATCAGACATTTATTTCAATACCCGTCCACGAACAAGTAAGTTAGGGGCATGGACATCTGCGCAAAGCAAAGTGATTGACAACAGAAAAGTCTTGGATGAGGAATATGATCTGCTTTCTAAAAAATATCCGGATGAAACAGTTCCGCGTCCGCCTCATTGGGGTGGTTATATTTTGAAACCATCTACTATTGAATTCTGGCAAGGTCGTCCAAGCCGATTACATGATCGTATATTATTTGTTCAGGAAAATAATAAATGGAAGATCCAAAGGTTAGCTCCTTAGGTTATGTTTGCATTTCTAATGAATAGCTCATTAGTTAATAAAGATTTGAGAATAAAAAAAGCCTCCACTATCATTGAAAGTGAAGGCTTTTTTTTTGATTTTTCTACTCTTATTCAGCTTTTTTTGCTGCTTTTTTAGGAGCTGCTGCTTTTTTTGGAGCAGCCGCTTTTTTAGGAGCTGCTGCTTTTTTAGGAGCTGCTGCTTTTTTAGCAGGTGCTGTATTTTTTGCTTTTACAGCTCTCGCTTTTTTATTAGGTCTGCGAACTCCAAATGAGCCCATTGCTATTTTACCTTTTTTGCTTTTTTTATCGCCTTTTCCCATGATAATAGTTGTTGTGTTTTAGTTTATATCTAGTGCAAACCTACATTAAATTTATAAAATAACAAACAGTTTTCTTATTTGTCTTTTTATTTGCGTTGAGAATACTTATCTGCTAGGTCTTAATTTTCTTAGCCAAATAATCTTTCTCAATCAATTCCACTTTTGGAATAGAATTTTTTAACCATCTTAACAGCAATTCCTCTTTTTCTGCATTGCTCAAGTGCCAATTTATATTTGATTTATGAAGTTTTTCTTTTAATGTATGTAAACATAAGGCTGCGGAAACGGAAATGTTGAAGCTTTCGGTAAAGCCATACATGGGAATTTTTATAAATTCATCTGCTTGTTCTCTTATAGTATCAGAAATTCCGGTAAGTTCCGTTCCGAAAAATAAAGCCAATGGTTTATCTATTGAAAGGTCCTCCAGGTTACAATCTTTTTCATGAGGAGTTGTAGCCACAATTTTATAGCCTTGTTTTTTGAGTTTATGAATACAATCCAAAGAATTGTTTTCTTCTTTTCGGTATTTATGCAAATTCAGCCATTTAGGAGCTCCTAAGGCGATGTCTTTATTTACCGTATATGCGTTCTTGTTTTCAATAATGTGTATATCCTGAATACCGAAAATATCGCAGGAACGCAATACTGCACTCGCATTGTGAGGTTGATACAGGTCTTCCAGAACAACCGTGATGTGACGCGTACGATATTCTAGTACTTTGTCAAATTTTGCTCGCCGGGTTTCAGAAACAAATTGCGATAGATAATCTATAAATTCTTTTGGCATTTTTTAGACTCTCCCATTTGATTTTGCAACCATGTTAGCTATGCGGTATAATAATCGTGCACCTACATTCGCATCCCATTCGTCACCACCGGGTGCAACTTCATTAATATCAAAAGCGATGATCCGTTTTCCTGAATCAACAATTCTTTCAATAAGCATTAATATTTGTTCAAATTCAAAACCTCCTGCAACTGGTGTACCTGTATTCGGGCAAAGTTTGGGATCGAGTCCGTCAATATCAAAACTCAAATAGATCTCGTTTGGTAATTGTGAAATAATATCGTTGCAGATAGATGACCAAGGGGTTCCTTCTAATTGTTTGTGCTTAATATCTCTATCAAAAAAAGTAACGACCCTTCCGTTTGAACTATTAATAATATCAAATTCAGCCTGGCAATAATCACGAATACCTACTTGTACCAGTTTGGAAACTTGAGGGATTTTTAAAGCATTGAACATGATGGATGCATGAGAAAACTCAAATCCTTCGTATGCATCACGTAGGTCGGCATGAGCATCAATTTGTAATATAGCAAATGAGTTGTTTCTTTCTGCCAAGGCTTGCATCAATCCAAGTGGAGTAGAGTGGTCTCCTCCGAGCAGCGCAACAATTTTATTTTTATCAATGAAACTGAGTGCTTTTGTTTTTACCCAGGTATTCATTTTCACACATTCTTCATTAATCAAAGTTCGAATCTCGTCCATTTCAGATCCCGGTTCAGCAACTTCTCCTTCAACAAGCATTTCAATATATTTTTCTGCTTTTCTTCTTAGGCTTTCACTTTTGCTGGCAATGTCATCAGAAGCAGTATCCATTGCTATTCCTATTTTCCAGGCATCCTCAATTTTAGGGTCGAACAGGTCCACCTGATAAGAGGCATTGTAAATCACCTGAGGGCCCAAGGCTGTACCTGCACTGTATGAAACAGTTACTTCCCATGGAACGGGAATGATTACAACTTCAGCTTCTTCCGTTGTGAATGGTAATCCATAAATATTATTGTTCGCATCTCCTAAACCATTAGGGTCGAAATTGTTTATTTTATCTTGTTTACTCATTCTTTTTTTTGAGTCACGAAAATACAAAAATAAAAAAAGCCTTACGCTTACGCGTAAGGCTTTTTTTATTTCATTTAGTTAACGACTATTTGTTAACAGTTTTTGCTAAGTCAGCACCAGCTTTAAATTTAGCTACTTTTTTAGCAGCAATTTTAATTGCTTTACCAGTTTGTGGGTTACGACCAACTCTTGCAGCTCTTTTAGAGATAGAGAAAGATCCGAATCCTACTAATGCAACTCTGTCACCTTTTTTAAGTGCTTTTGTTGTAGCGTTTACGAATGCATCTAATGCTCTTTGAGCATCTGCTTTTGTCAATTTCGCTTCTGAAGAGATAGCGTCAACTAATTCTGCTTTGTTCATTTAGTTTGTTATTTAAGGGTTAAACATTAATTACAGAAACAAAATTAGTAAGATTGCCTATCTGTGCAATATTTAGAGTTAAAAAAACCTTCATTTGTTGATAAATAGCGTTTTTGTTAATAACTCTGTCTGTAATGGTACTTATAGTTACCTTTCAATGATATTTATCATCGTATGAATATTTATTGTTTACTCTCAGAAGGGAGGTCATCTATTAGCAATGGTACGACTCTGAAGTATGGTTTGGATATCTATGAACTGTTTGGTCAATCCACGTTCCATTCATTGTTGATTGGAAAGCCCCGTAACATATCAGCTACAGACATTCTTTTTTTACCCGCCAACTGAAGGTCAAGGATTGAAATGAAGCCATCTTTTACCGCAATTTTTAAGAACGTTTTAGAATCAGTAATAACAGATTGAAGAGGTAATGAATGTATTGCTAAATCTTTTTCTGTTCGAAATATTTTCACTGAAAATGTTTTTCCGTCAGGAGCATGCCATGTTGAAAAGGCGGTAGGGTAGGGACTAAGTCCTCTTATGAAGTTGTGTATCTCAGAAACGTTTTTACTCCAATCTATTTTGCAATCTTCTTTAAATATTTTCGGTGCATGTTTTTCCTTTTCTCCTTTTGCAATTAATTCTAATTGGTCAATTTGTGGAAAATCATTTTTTTCTATTGCTTGAACTGTTTTTAAAATTAAGGAAGCGCCAATTTTCATCAATCTGTCATGAATTTCACCTGCTGTTTCATTTTCTTCAATAGGTGTTTTTTCTCTGAAAATTATTTTGCCAGTATCAATTTGATGTTGAAGTAAAAAGGTAGTGACACCTGTTTCTTTTTCTCCATTTATAACTACCCAATTTATTGGTGCCGCACCTCTGTATTGTGGTAATAGAGATCCATGCAGATTTATTGTTCCTAGACGAGGCATGTTCCATACCATTTCTGGTAACATTCTGAATGCAACAACAATTTGAAGGTCAGCTTTTAATTCTTTTAACTGATGAATAAAATTCTCGTCTTTTAATTTTTCTGGTTGTAAGATAGTCAATCCCTTTTCTACAGCGTATTTTTTTATATCTGATTCCTGTATTTGTTGTCCTCTCCCTGCAGGCTTATCCGGCATGGTAACAACTCCAACAATATTGTAATTGTGTTTAACTAATATGTCTAGAGACTCCACCGCAAATTCCGGTGTTCCCATAAAAATTATTCTTAGTTGGCTCATTTAATTTTTAATTCAGTGCTACAAAACTAATTTTTTTAATTGAATGTGTTTCAGAAAAAATAAAAACATGAATTCAAAAAAATATCTTAATTTTATTATAACTAAAACAAGTATAACAACTACTCATGAAAAAAAATATTTTGTTTTCTCTATTGACAACATTCTCTTCCGGTTTGCTCAAGTCACAAGAAGATAAAGCCTTTCACAAAGGCTCTATTACAATTGATCCAAGTATTGGATTGGCCATATATAATACCCAATCGCATACAGAGCAAGATGAAACCTATTGGACAGGTACTTCTTTTGCTTCAAGACGCGTAAAGAAAGATACAACTGATAAAGCCGGTGCAACTATTTATGCTTTAAATGGCGAATATGGTATTACAAATTGGCTTGGAGTAGGCGTTCGTTTTGGTTATTCCAATTATATTGAAGGAACACAAAAGGATTCCGTTTATAATCTATTGTCAGCAACGTATACTCAATATTCCTACAAGCCTAAAGCTCGTTCTATTGATTTTGGCGTAAATGTTAATTTTCATTTAATAAAAGGAAAACGATTTGATATGCCTATTTGTTTGACATTGGGGTATTCTAATTTCAAATATTCTGAAAATAATCCAGATACAGATCTTTCAAGCACCGATAACAGCGGTGCGATGGCAAAAGACAACGGATTGAATTATGGTATTTTATTAATGCCAAAAATTTATTTTGGAAAAGAACAACATGTTGGACTTGCTTTCCATATAGGATACATGGGTTACAATTATCCAAGTATGCAGCTTTCTAATCATTCGGATGCGAATCTCAATGACAATAACAATGCTACATTTCAACTGAAGGGAAATGCATTTAATATTGGGGTTGGACTTAGCATTAAATTATAATACTGAAGTTCGTTTTGAAAAAGCATTGAGAGAAAAACTCAATGCTTTTTTATTTTAGGAAGATAATCGTCCAATTATTTATTTAATCATTTGATTACCAATTTTAGTTTTTTTATTTAACAGCTATAGTTGTTTTACTTTTTTCAAAGAAAGATTATAGATGGGCATTGCACATAAAGTGGTTAATATGGCTATTAAAACTAAGATTGAAAAAAGGTCCTTGGAAATAACACCGTAAGATAAACCTATATTCGCTACTATTAATTCCATTAACCCGCGGGCATTTGTTAACCCTCCTATTGCTGAAGCTTCGCGCCAGGAATAACCTGAGATTTTCATGGCGATGGTTGCTGAGCCGTATTTACTAAAAAAAGCAAAGGCTACAATAATGACCATAGGCATAAAATTGGTAATGTTTCCCAGCACCAACATATTGGCATTTAAACCTGAAAAAGTAAAGAACAAGGGAAGTAAAAATGCAATAGTAATATCTTTTAATTTTAAATTCAAATCTTTAACAAATATTGGATCACGTGGCATCGCCAAGCCTAATATAAAGCCACCAAATACAGAATACAACCCAAGTTTGTCGGTAATCAATGCTGCTGCTAATAATGAAATTACAACAATTGCAAAATCTTGCTGATTCAAAGTTCCATTTCTTTGAGTTCGTTTTCCAATGATCTTCAATAATGGTTTCGCCACAAGCATGATCAGGACAACAAAAATAATTCCTCCAAATAAAGTAATGTAACCAGCTTGCAGTCCTTTATTTGCAGCAGCGGCTGTTACAAAAGATAATAGTATCCACGATACAACATCCTGTATGCTTGCTGAAATAAGTGTCAGTACGCCAATAGGTGTATTTAAAATATTTTTCTCATGCAAAATTCTGGCAAGCATTGGAAAAGCCGTTATTGCAAAGGCGGTCCCAAGAAAGATTGAAAATGACAGAAATGAAATACCCTGCATTGCAAACAACTGAAAATACCAACCTGCTGCAATCGCTCCGAAAATAAATGGGAATAGGATGGCAACAATTGATAGTAAAGAAGAACGTTTCAATACTTTTTTTGTAAACGTGTTAAAGTCTATTTCTGAACCAACTAAAAACATGTAAAAGGATAATCCTAAATTGCTTAAAACAAATAAATACGACATAAGATCTTTACTGAAAATATGTGAGCTTGTTTCAGGAAATAAATAACCAAAACAGGTTGGTCCCAGAAGAACTCCTGAGATCATTTCGCCCACTACTTTTGGTTGTCCAATAGATTGAAAAAGTCTACCGAAAGTATGTGATACAATTAATATGAGTACCACAGCGGTAACTAAGGAAACAAAAATGTCTAAGTTTGACATAGTGATTTAGTATAATTTTTTTTACAATCTATCTAAACCAAAAATAGACCTTTTTGTTTAAAAAATATACTATTTCAAAAACGAAATACAATTCCACGATATCTTTCCAGTAATAAAACATTTGAAGATTCAGGTCAAAGGAATTTACCTGTTGTTGAAAAGGGTATTACATCGGCTTTCTTTCAAATTGGAGTATTCTGAGTGCTTATAGAAATGAATTGATAGCTTCTGGTGAGTTACAATTTTTCCATTAATACCTTATAAAGCTTCACCATTGCATCAATATCGTTTTTATAGACCTTTTCGTCAGGTGTATGAACATGGTCTTCCGGAGCCCCTACAAAGCACCAGTCCCAAGGGTATTCGCTCATTTGAAGTTCTTTTGCATCGCTGCCGCCAGTTCCTTCTACCTCTAATTGATAAGGGATCTTTGATTTTTTCGCGATAGCAATAATTTTGTCAACATAGCTTCTTCGAGGAATTAAACTATCGCGCAAGGAGATCACAACACCTTTTCCATGCGGAACACCTGGAGTCACCCAAGTGATGTCGGAAATAAGGGATTGTTTTATTTTATACTTTTCATACAGAAATTTTTGAATAAACGAAACGCTTCCACCACCATGTTCTTCCCAACAGGAGAATACAATAGCACCGTCTTTTAAGGTCTCGGCAACTTTTAATGCATTCCAAACGCCTAATCGATTATCCATATAGCAGCATTGAACATATTCTTTTGTTTCTCTCCAGTTTGGTTTGAAAGTAAGTTCTGTTCCTCTTTCCAGATCACGTTTAAATTTATAGGTGATGTTGTTCGATTTATCGATATGTAATTTACAATCAGCTTTGCCTTTGCTGTCTTCTCCAACTAATTCGAATCCTTCAATGGTTCTTGGCCCGCCTATTTTGACTAATTCCTTTCCATATCTCACAGTAAATCCTATGCTGTCAATATGAGCGAAGATGGCCGTTTTCGGTTTTCCAAATACAAGAATAATGCAATCCTGGAAGCCGTTACCCGAATATATTTTTGGTTTTACTTTCCAGTTCTTTTTATTTTTTTCAATATAATTCAATAAAAAGTTAGTCATGGCAACCTCATTTCCAGATGGAGCATGAATAGCGCACATTTCTTTTAATAATTTCATACGATTCAGATTTCTAATTTTTTTACAAATATACTCATCTTAACAGATAGCCTGTTTCAAAAAGCTAGTGTTATTCTGATTTCAAATATTTAATTGTAGCTTTTGGGATTTTACGGATCAGATCGTACACTTTATTGGCATTACTTTTTCTGATTGAAAAAATAAGAGCACAGCTAAGTTCAAAGTTTTGAAACAGGATCTTGATTTCCTCGTCTTTTATAATTTTCATGATATCATTCATCTGAAGATACTCAAAGTGAATTTCATACACATCGTTCACTGTCTTTTCTATGATCGTTGCATTTAAAATCGCATCTGCCGCAGCTTGTTTATAGGCTTGAATTAATCCACTTACACCCAATAAGGTTCCTCCAAAATAACGAACCACAACAATTAATACATTGGTAAGGTCTTTGGATTGCAGTTGTCCAAGAATTGGCTTCCCGGCTGTATTGGAAGGTTCACCATCATCATTCGATCGGAATGCCTGCTTATCTGAACCTAATCGAAATGCATAGCAATGATGACGGGCGCTAGGGTGAAGCTTTCTTAATTCAGAAAGTCGCATCTTAATTTCTTCTTCTGAGCTTACGTTAAAAGCGAAGCTCAAAAACTTACTGCCTTTATCTTTGTAGATGCCTTCTGATGGCTCGGAAATGGTTAAATAGGTATCTTCGAAAAGCATATTTTACCGCTAAAATACGCAGTTTTTGTGGTTTTAATTTAGGTCAAAATTATTTATTTATCATGAAAAAAATCTTTGCAATCGCTAAGGTCATTTTACATGGTAATCTTTAGAAACAAGTTATTGATTTACATAAAACAATAATTTATCTCCAGATATATTTTCTTTTACTACAGGTTCTTGTTTCAAAACAGGTGCATGAACACCTTTCTCAAGTTTCTTTTCGGAAATAAAAACTCTTGCAGAATCCCAGAGGTTAGCATCAATAAAGCTATTTAGGATATATTCTCCTCCTTCAACTAGCAAGGATTGGATGTTACGTTTATATAATTCATTTAAAACCTGAGGAATGATCGGTTGTTCAAAATCAATTTTTACAAAATCAAGATTGATTTGAGCGGGTTCATCAGAAGCAGTAAAAACAAGCGTAGGAGTGGTGTGATCAAACAAATAGAAATGCTTTGGAATTCGCAACCATTTATCGATGGTGATTCGTAATGGATTTTTGCCTTTCACCTCTCTCACTGTTAATTGAGGATTATCAAGTAAAGCAGTATTCGTACCTATCATTATTGCTTGTTCCTGACTTCTCCATAAATGCAAGAGCTTTTTTGAATCGGAATTGCTAATCTGAATCGGTTTATTGGTGCTTTCTTCATGTCTCTTCACATCAATAAAACCATCTGTCGTTTGCGCCCATTTTAAGATAACATATGGGCGTTTCTTTTCTTGAAATGTGAAAAACCGTTTGTTTAATTTTTTGCAGTCGGCTTCCAGCATGCCTATTGTTACTTCAACTCCGGAAGCCTTCAGCTTTTCAATTCCATTTCCTGCTACCAGTATATTAGAATCAATAGTACCGATAACAACTCTTGGTATTTTATACTTTATGATTAGATCGGCACAAGGTGGCGTTTTACCAAAGTGAGAGCATGGCTCCAGGTTAACATAAAGGGTTGAATTTTTTAGAAGTTCTTTATCTATTATTGCATTGATTGCATTTACTTCGGCATGGGCTTCTCCATATTTCTGATGATATCCTTCTCCGATTACCTCCCCATTATATACAATTACACATCCAACCATTGGATTTGGAGCTACATTTCCTAATCCCTTCACAGCCAATTCGAGGCAACGTTTCATGTGTTTTTCGTGACTGTTCATTTTTGAATTTGTAATTTAAGTATTACTTACCTTTGCAATGATATGAAAATTGCTTCAAATAAAATAAACGATGTCGTTCGATTTTTCAGACAAGAACTTGATACGCTCTATGAAAAAGAGGAGATAGAGTCTATGATGGTGTTTTGTTTTGAGGTTTATCTTTCAATGAAGCGTTCAGATATATCGTTAAGAGGGAATGAAACGATGTCGGAGTCGGAGTTACTCAAATTTAATTTCGCCATTAAAGATCTGAAAAAATTCAGACCAATTCAATATATTCTCGGATACGCTGATTTCTATAAATTGAAATTCAAGGTTGATGAACATGTTTTAATTCCACGACCTGAAACAGAGGAGTTGGTAGACCTTATCATCAAAGATCACCGGTCATCGATCCTCAAAAAACAAGATTTGTCAATCATGGATATTGGAACTGGAAGTGGCTGTATTCCGATTGCGCTGAAGAAAAATATTCCTGACGCTAACGTTTCTTCCTTGGATATTTCTGCAGAAGCAATAGACATAGCAAAATATAACTCAGAATTGAACGGCGTAGAAGTAGAATTCATTGTTGATAATGTATTAAATTCCATCTATTTCAATTCCGAATTTTCTACTGCACTTGATATTATCGTAAGCAATCCTCCTTACATATGTTTTTCAGAAAAAGAAAGTATGCATCAAAATGTGTTGGATTATGAGCCACATTTAGCCTTGTTTGTAAATGATTCGGATCCATTATTGTTTTATAAAGCAATAGCCGATCTCGCCCTGAAAAAATTGAAACCGGATGGTAAAATATATTTTGAAATCAACCAGGCTTTTGGTCTTGAATCGAAGTATATGCTTGAAAGTAAAGGATTTAAAAATGTGGAGTTGCTTAAAGATATCAGTAATAATTATCGTATCTTGCGAGGTAGTATTTAAGAATATAAAAGATGAAAAAAATTAAGTTTGTTCTACTATTTGTCCTTGTTATATATACTTTGAGTTGTTTTTCGCAAGGCACTACATTAGACGCTTTTCCAACAAATGTTGGAGGTAAGGCAGAGTTTAAAAGAGTATTTAACCAAGAACTTATTTATCCAGAACATTCTTTAAAAAAGAAATTTAGTGGAAAGGTAACCGTCTCTTTTATAATTGAAAAAGATAGTACAGTTAAAAACATTCAAGTTTCAGAAATTGATACTCCTGATCTTGAGAAAGAGGCTTTACGTTTGTTTAAATTATATAAATGGGTTCCTGCCATTCTGAACGGTAAATATGTTTCGTCAAAATGGTCCGTTGTTTTTGATTTTGATCCTAATAAATATGCAAAGATTTGTAAAGAAAGAGGGTATGTTAATTTTGCTTATCTGCCCGACGCACCAATTGATAGTACATCTTCTATTTTTTCTACAAATGTTCAAATGCCAGCGTATCAAAAAGGGAATTTTGCTTTGCAGGATTTTATCAAAGACAATTTAGAATATCCCAAACAAGCTCAGCTGTCAAATATTCAGGGAATTGTTGTTCTTCGTTTTGTTGTTGAACCGAGTGGATTAATTACAAATATAGGTGTGGAGAAGTCGGTTGGTGGTGGCTGTGATCAGGAGGCAATACGTGTTCTTCAAATGATAAAATGGTATCCAGGAAAACACGAGGATAAATTTGCTAGAGTTAGCATGGCATTTCCTTTTTATTTTATTTTAAATGACGATTTTAAAGATAATAGTGCAGGAGAACAAAAATAGATTCATAAATGAATTCGTGATATGACTGTTGATGTAAAGCATAAGATTCAAGAGCTCTCTACTAAAATAGACGAACATAATTACAACTATTATGTGCTTGATACACCTATAATAAGTGATTATGAGTTCGATAAAATGTTGGAAGAGCTTATCAAACTGGAGAAAGAACATCCTGAATATTTATTACCAGATTCTCCAACTCAAAGAGTAGGAGGTCAGATTACCAAAGAATTCATGAGTGTGAAGCATAAATATCCAATGCTTTCTCTTGGTAACACATATAATGAAGAAGAGTTGCGCGATTTTGATGAACGCATAAAAAAAACAGGCGCAACTGATTTTGAATATGTTTGTGAACTAAAATATGACGGTGTTTCTATTTCGCTAGTATATATTGATGGTGTATTAAGTCAGGCAATTACTCGTGGTGACGGAGAAAAAGGCGATGATGTAACAGTAAATGTCAAAACGATTAAAAGTATCCCCTTGAAATTACGAGGCAATGGTTTTCCAAAAGAATTTATTATTCGTGGAGAAATTTTCATGCCCAAAAAAGAATTTTTGCGTATAAACAACGAGATCCGAAAACAGCTTGTTGAAGAAGGATATAGCGAGGAAGAGATTTTTGAGAAACAGTTGAAAAACCCTCGAAATGCAACCTCAGGAACATTAAAACAATTGAATTCAAAAGCTGTTGCAGAGCGCAAGTTAGATTGTTATTTGTATTCAATTTTGGGTGAAGACCTTCCATTTACTTCGCATTATGAAAGTTTGGTTGAAGCAAAAAAGTGGGGTTTTAAAATTTCCGATGATATGGAAAAAACATCGTCCATTGATGGGGTTTTAAAATTCCTTGATAAATGGGATATAAAACGACATGAATTAAATGTTGAAACAGATGGTGTTGTTATCAAAGTAAACGCTTTTGAACAACAAAAAAGTGTTGGGTTTACTGCAAAATCGCCGCGTTGGGCTATTGCATACAAATTTAAAGCGGCTCGTGTATCAACTATTTTAGAAAGCATCTCTTATCAAGTCGGTCGCACCGGAGCTATAACACCTGTAGCAAATTTAAAACCTGTACAGCTTGCCGGAACTACCGTAAAACGAGCATCATTGCACAATGCTGATATCATTGAAAAATTAGATGTTCGAATTGGAGATACCGTTTTTGTTGAAAAGGGAGGCGAGATTATTCCAAAAATCATAGGCGTTGATGAAAGTAAAAGGCATGTTCAATCCCATGAAGTTAAATACATTACTCACTGCCCCGAATGCCATGCAGAATTAATAAGAAGCGAGGAGGAGGCGAATCATTATTGTCCAAATGAATTGGTTTGTCCGCCACAAGTAAAAGGTAAAATGGAGCATTTTGTGTCCCGTAAAGCAATGGACATAGATAGTCTTGGAGCGGAAACAATAGCTCAGTTATACGATGCAGGATTGATAAAAAACATATCCGATATTTATTATTTAAATAAACAAGATCTGCTTAAAATAGATCGTATGGCAGAAAAGAGTGCAAACAATTTAATTGCAGGTATCGAAGCTTCAAAAAAAGTTCCTTTTGAACGTGTTTTATTTGCAATAGGCATTCGTCATATTGGAGAAACAACAGCTAAAAAACTGGCTTTTTACTTCAAAAACATTGAATCATTGAAAAACGCTACCTTAGAGCAATTGCTCGAGGTGGGTGACATCGGAGAGAAAACGGCACAAACAATTGTTGAATACTTTTCCGAAATCAGAAGTCTTGAAATAATTCAAAAGTTGAAACAAGCTGGCTTGCAGTTCGAATTGTCTGATGAACAGCTTGTCAATACTAGTGATAAGTTAAAAGACCTATCCATTGTAGTTTCGGGAGTATTTACAAAATTTTCTAGAGATGAAATAAAAAAGATGATCGAGCAAAATGGGGGCAAGAATGTGGGTTCAATATCAGGAAAAACTAGTTTTATCCTAGCAGGCGAAAATATGGGGCCTGAGAAATTAAAAAAAGCAGAGAAACTAGGCGTGAAAATAGTTTCCGAAACTGAATTTATCAAGATGATGGAATAAAATGTCATTT
Organism: Bacteroidota bacterium; assembly: GCA_947449315.1. Classification (GTDB taxonomy): domain Bacteria; phylum Bacteroidota; class Bacteroidia; order 2-12-FULL-35-15; family 2-12-FULL-35-15; genus 2-12-FULL-35-15. Next base: position 262,639 of record CANFRC010000001.1, on the reverse strand, counting down.
CGAAGGAAGAATTGATATCTTTAGTATTTTAGAGAAATATATACATAAGAAGAATTGAAATAAATGTTTAAAGGCATAAAACTAGCGATCGCAAAAAGAGCCTTGCAGAAAGAAGTACTTTCTTCAGGTAGAAAAACGGTGCCTAACAAATTTAATTTTGATAAAATTAAAACAATAGGTATTTTGTTTGATGCCACTAATGCTGAGGATTATGAGATCGTTAAGCGTTATGTTGTTTATCTTCGTGGACATCAGAAGAAAGTGAAAGTCTTAGGATATTTTAGTACAAAAGAGATCCCAGCATTAACCTATTCAAAATTAGAATACGATTTTTTTTCAACTAAAGAATTGAATTTGCTCGGAAAACCTTCTTCTCCTGTTATTCAAAATTTTATTAATGAAGAATATGATCTTTTGATAGACCTTAATATACGCGACTATTTCCCTTTGAAATACATTTCAGCGCTCTCTAAAGCAGCATTTAAAGTTGGTAAGTTTGATGAAAGTGATACCGCTTTTTTTGATATGATGATTGATGCCGATAATACAAAAACTGTAAAATATTTCTTAAGACAAATAGATACTTATATTACAATGCTTAATAAATAGCGCTAACCCTTAATTAAATAGTTGTCAAAATATAAAAAAATGAACTATATTCTATTTGACGATACCACTCGTATTAATATGCTGCCACTGACATTTACACGTCCCGTTGCAGAAATACGGTTTGGAATATTAACTATCCGCGAAAAATGGGAGTTTTATTTAAAATCAAAAACATCAACAAAAACAGAAGAATATTTAAGTAAGAAATTTCCTCTTGTTTTTGCTATTGATGCCGATAATTTATGGATCAACGGCTCGTTTAGTCCGAACGAAAAACTGATCGAAGAAATAAAATCATTAAAACCTCAGCAAGCATTGTTGTCATCGAATGTATTGATAGCAGCTAATTCAGGAGATTTGAAAGAATTTGATTTTAAGAATATCGAAAGCTTTACCAAGTTTCAATCGCATGCTGTGGCAATGCGCATAGAGAATCCCTGGGATATTTTTTCTAAAAACGGGGAAGCTATCCAAGCCGATTTTCATCTAATCACAAAAGGCCGTAAATCAATAGCATTGAGTTCTACCAATAAAGTGTTGGGTGTTGAAAATGTTTTTGTGGAAGAAGGTGCTAAGGTGGAATGCGCCATTTTAAATGCGACTACAGGACCCATTTATATTGGCAAAGATTCGGAGATCATGGAAGGATCAATTGTGCGTGGACCCTTTGCATTGTGCGAACATTCTGCTTTAAAATTAGGAGCGAAAATATACGGTCCAACTACTGTTGGACCGCACAGTAAAGTGGGTGGTGAAGTAAATAACTCTGTAATAATTGGCTATTCAAATAAAGGTCACGATGGATTTTTGGGTAATTCTGTTTTAGGAGAATGGTGCAATATTGGTGCAGATAGCAATAATTCGAATCTGAAAAATAATTACGCAGAAGTAAAATTATGGAATTACGAAAAGGAACGATTTGTAAATACGGGCCTTACTTTTTGTGGTTTAATCATGGGAGATCATAGTAAATGTGGTATTAATACAATGTTTAATACAGGAACCGTTGTAGGAGTAAATGCAAATATTTTCGGATCAGGTTTTCCACGAAACTTTGTCCCTTCTTTCTCATGGGGAGGAGCCGCAGGTTTCACAACCTATAAATTAAAAGATGCTTTTGAAGTTGCTGCTCGTGTTTTTGAACGCAGAGGCTTGGTTTTTAACGAAACCGAACAAGAGATTTTAATTCATGTTTTTGAACTGACTGAAAAGTTCAGAAAATAATCTAAAAAAAATATGGACTTTTCCTCCACGGAAATCATCGGCTATTTAGCTTCTTTTATCGTATTAATATCCTTTTTGATGAAGGAGATAAAAATTCTTCGCGTTATTAATACAATCGGTTGTGTGATGTTTGTTGCATATGGCATATTGCTTCATTTTTCATTTCCCATTATTCTCACAAATGTTGCTATTGTTGGTATTAATATTTACTATTTAATGAAAGCAAACAAGAATAGTTAAAGATTTCCATTGTCATTCAAATTTAGTCGGCGAATGCCAATTTGTCCCTATTTCTCTATGGCATAATGATTGAATCTTCAACGCAAACAATTTAAACGAACGATATACCTCACTATATATGACTGATAATTTTGATTTAAATAACCTTGTACCTTTCCTTAGAGACAATGTTATGGATGAGGAAACGGAATTTATTCCTTTGCTTTCTTCAGAAGATGAAGACCAGATGAACTCTGAAAAAGTACCAGAAGAACTGTCAATTTTACCTCTTCGCAATACCGTTTTATTTCCAGGTGTAGTGATTCCAATCACTGTTGGCAGAGATAAATCGATTAACCTGGTAAAAGAAGCCTACAAAGGCGACAAAATAATTGGTGTTGTTTCCCAAAAGAATGATAGTGTTGAAGATCCGGCCGTTGAAGACTTGAACAGAATTGGTACGGTAGCACAAATCATAAAAATGCTGCGCATGCCCGATGGAAACACAACGGTGATTATTCAGGGAAAAAAACGTTTTGAACTAAATGAGATTAAACAAACGGAGCCATACTTGAAAGCTTCTATAACGGCATTTGCAGAAACTCGACCTTCGAAAGATGACAAAGAATTCGATGCATTAGTGTCTTCACTTAAAGATTTGGCATTGCAAATTGTAAAACATAGTCCGCATATTCCAAGTGAAGCAGGATTTGCACTTAAAAACATTGAGAGCCCTTCTTTTCTGATTAATTTTATTTCTTCTAACATGAATGCTCCTGTTGCTGAAAAACAAACGATGTTGGAAGTGCTGGATTTGAAAGAACGTGCTACATTGGTGTTATCGAATCTGACCAAAGAGTTGCAAATGTTGGAATTGAAAAATCAGATACAATCGAAAGTGAAGGTTGATCTTGATAAGCAACAACGTGATTATTTCTTGCATCAACAAATGAAAACTATTCAGGAAGAGTTGGGTGAAAATAGTTTCGCTCAGGATATTCTGGAGATGAAAGCGAGAGCTATTCATAAAAAATGGACAAAAGAAGTTTCTGACGCATTTGAAAAAGCATTGGGGAAATTAGAACGTATGAATCCAAATGCTGCTGAATATTCCATTCAGACAAATTATTTGGAAGTATTGCTCGATCTTCCTTGGAGTGATAATACAACTGATAATTTTGATCTGAAGCGTGCTGAAAAAGTGTTGAACAAAGATCATTTTGGGATGGAAAAAGTGAAAGAGCGTATCCTCGAACATCTTGCAGTTTTGAAGCTGAAGGGAAATATGAAATCTCCGATACTTTGTTTATATGGCCCTCCAGGAGTTGGTAAAACATCATTAGGGAAAAGTATCGCGGAAAGTTTAGGTCGGAAATACATTCGTATGAGTTTAGGTGGTTTACGTGATGAAGCTGAGATTCGCGGGCATCGTAAAACATACATCGGTGCTATGCCAGGAAGGATTTTGCAAAGTATCAAAAAAGCAGGTGCTTCCAATCCTGTATTTATTTTAGATGAAATAGATAAAGTAGGAAACGACTTTCATGGCGACCCATCATCAGCATTGTTGGAAGTATTGGACCCTGAACAAAACAATGCCTTTTATGACAATTATGTTGAATTGGATTATGATCTTTCTAATGTAATGTTTATCGCAACAGCCAATTCATTAAGTTCTATTCAGCCTGCATTGCGCGACAGAATGGAAATTATTGAAATTACTGGATACACCCTGGAGGAGAAAATGGAGATCGCCAAACGTCATTTATTGCCAAAACAATTGGAAGAACAAGGTTTGAAGAAAGATCAGATTTCATTGAATAAAGATATTATTGAGCATATTATTGAAAATTATACCCGTGAAAGTGGTGTTAGAGGAATGGAAAAAGTGATTGCTAAAGTGGTTCGAAATGCTGCAAAATCAATTGCGATGGGACAAAAGTACAATGTAAATGTAACAGAGAAAGACCTGGTAAAGATTTTGGGCCCCGCTCACGCTAAAGATCGCTATCAGGGCAATGATGTTGCCGGAGTTGTAACTGGATTGGCATGGACAAGTGTAGGAGGTGATATCTTATTTATTGAAACAAGCATCACCCTTGGCTCTGGTAAGTTAACACTTACTGGTAATCTAGGTGATGTCATGAAAGAATCAGCCGTTATTGCGCTAGAATATTTAAAATCTCACAGCAATATTTTAGGTTTGAAACCTGAAGTGTTTGATAAATGGAATATTCATATCCATGTTCCAGAAGGCGCAACTCCTAAAGATGGTCCAAGTGCTGGTATTACCATGCTGACTGCTATTGCATCTGCTTTTACACAACGAAAGGTGAAAAGCCATTTGGCAATGACTGGCGAGATTACCTTAAGAGGGCGCGTGTTGGCTGTTGGTGGAATAAAAGAAAAAATACTGGCTGCAAAACGTGCAGGAATTAAAGAGGTAATTTTAAGTATCGATAATAAAAAAGACATTGAAGACATCAAAAAAGAATACATAATGGATGTGAAATTTCATTATGTAGAAAAAATGATCGATGTTGTTAAATTAGCTTTACTAAAGGAAAAGGTAGCAAATCCTATTGATTTGACCATCAAGGAAGATGCGAAGAAAAAGTAGGTTTTTTGCCTGATAGTTCATTCGGGCAATAAATTCCTGATTCATTCGTTTTTAACACAAATATTTTTGTTTACTTTGTATTGATGAAGCTTAAAAAATTACTTTTTCTTTTATTAATCATTTTCAATTGTTCAGCGTTTTCGCAAGTTGGAGGAAACAATACTTACGAATTCCTTAATTTGCCAATCTCTGCACGTGTTTCAGCCTTAGGCGGAAATCTTATCCCTGTCAAAGATAACGACTTGAATGTTTCGCTAATTAATCCTTCCTTATTGACGGATTCAATGAGTAATAACGTTGCTTTAAGTTACAACAATTATTTTTCTGATATCAATTATGGTTATGTGGCTTATGCAAAACATTTCAATAAGATTGGTAATTTCAGTGCCGGAATTCATTATTTAGATTACGGTAAATTTATTCGTGCAGATGAAATTGGTAATACTGATGGTACTTTTGGAGCGAATGAAATGAGTTTTAATTTAGCGTATGCCAGATCGATCATCGATACAAACTTAACGGTAGGTGTTACTGTTAAAACAATTTATTCTCAACTGGAATCGTATTCTTCATGGGGCTCCGCAATTGACCTCGGTGCTATTTATGTTCGCCCCAATCATGGATTTACAGCTGCTGCGGTTATAAAGAACATGGGGCGTCAATGGAAACCTTACGTCATAGGTAACAAAGAAAAACTTCCTTTTGAAGTACAGGTTGGGATATCTAAAAAACCCAAGCATGTTCCTTTTCGTTTTTCATTTGTATATGAAAATCTTGAAAAATGGGATTTGACCTATGAAGACCCCGCTAATCCAACATTAACCGTTGATCCATTAACAGGGGATCCTATTAAACAAAATAAGGCTAAAATATTTGGCGATAAATTGATGCGTCACATGGTCATAGGAGGTGAGTTTATAGTTACCAAAAATTTATTCTTGAGGCTGGGGTATAATTATCAAAGAAGAGTGGAATTAAAAATACCGGATAAAAATGGTGGTCCTGGATTTTCTTTTGGATTCGGCTTCCGTATTTATAAATTCCACTTTAGTTATGGACACGCTATTTACCACATTGCAGGGCCTTCCAATACGTTCTCAATAAGTATGGACTTAAACAGCTTTACTTCCAAAAAAAATTAAACCTTTCTGGTATTCAATAGTTTTTATTCAAAAAAATTATGAGTAATATTGTTCTGTACAATACCATTTTTTGATGACCAAAATTACCATTGCCATTGACGGATATTCCGCTTGCGGAAAAAGCACGCTTGCCAAAGCTTTAGCTTCAAAATTGGGGTATGCCTATGTTGATTCCGGTGCCATGTATCGCTGTGTTACTTTGTATGCGCTTAGAAAAGGCGTTATTAAGGATCACAGCTTTCAGGAAAATGAGATCCTGAAATTATTAGATGAAATCCATCTTTCATTCAAATTTAATACCAGTACAAAATCTTCTGAAACATTTTTAAATGGCGAAAATGTTGAAAAAGACATACGTCAGATGGTTGTTTCTGAAAACGTAAGTAAGGTAAGTGCTATTCATGATGTGCGTGTTAAGATGATTGCAATACAGCGTGATCTTGGTAAAAACAGAGGAATTGTTATGGATGGAAGAGACATAGGAACCAATGTTTTTCCCGACGCAGAACTTAAATTATTTATGACTGCTGATACCGATATCCGCACCCAGCGAAGATTCGATGAGTTTTCTTCTAAAGGTCAGCATATTTCATTTAATGATGTGAAGTTGAATTTGATCCAGCGAGATCATGAAGATACACATCGTAAGGAAAATCCATTAACACAAGCCAAGGATGCAATTGTTCTGGATAATACGGATCTCACCAGAGAGCAGCAATTGGAATATGTTATCAAATTGATTTCCGACCTGACATTAAATGTCGAATAGTTTTTTTTCTATTTGCTGTTGTAACTTTCAATCTTCATTTCCTGCCCCAATTATAAATTCAAAAATTCACTGTTTTTTTTTAATTGAAAAAACAGTGATTAATAAAATTCATACGCGCCAAGATCAGGAATAGATGTGCTCGGATTAGGCCTATTCGCATTCAAGATATCCTTAGAAATGAGAATGCTTGTATTGCCTTTATCAACAGCAAAAGAGGTAGCTGCATTCATTCTGAAATCATTGCTTGCTGCATCTTTAAAGCCAGGATCATTATTCACATAATCTGAATTGTAATGCAACATTTCGATGGTGGTATTTAATGTCGTTTTTAAAAGACAATGGTCAAATTTATAGTAGAAATATCCAGGGCCAGCAGCAGCGGCTGAATCCAGTTCAACTTCATTGGTTAAATCACCATAAATAATGCAATTTCCGAAGTAGGCACTATCCAAAGACCTTACAAAAGTAGTTCCACCAGTAGAAGTGTAATAGTTATTCAATGCTAAAACAGGTGTTGTTCTGGCTGTAGCTCCTGTCCAATAGTCAGCAAAGGTACAATGAATGAAACTATATCTTCCTCCAATACTAAGTGCTGTAACATATTGTCCGCAATTAGCAAACACACAATTAACACCTCTTACAAATGATCCTTGCGCATAAAGCGCAGCTGCACTCATGTTTTTTATGATCGTATTGGTGATGATTAAAGTTGGGCTGGTAGCAGAAGCTAATGTGCCATTGAGCGTGTCTGCCTGAACACCGATAGCACCATTTTTAATGATCGCGTAATTTATTTTATTGTCTTTACTTAAGGCAGATAGCCATATTTTACCCCATTGTCCGGGAGTGTCTTTGTATTCCGGTTCTAACCGGTCGCCCTGAAAAGTCACCTCAGTGCCGGGTGCTATTCCTCCGTCCATTATGAGCGTACCATCTTTATAAACCCAAAATACCGAATGATTGTGCATGAAAAAATGTGTGTTAGGCTGAAGAGTTAGTTTGCAAGCTGAATCTACAACTACATATCCAAACACCAAATGAGGTTTGTCATTTGGCAATGTTGTGTCATGTCCAGCACGACCAATTATGGAGTAAAATTTTCCTGGATCAGGTTTGTGTAAATAAACATCTTGCCCAATGGCAGTAAGCTTAATATCCTGTATGTTGCCGTTCGTTTCAAAGATAATAGAATCCTTTATTAGCAAAGGGTTGGAGCCGCTAGGGGTAACGTTCACTTGAACAAATCCATACAAGCTATCTCCGCCTAAAATTTCAATGTCTTTTAAAATAGGGGATGATACCGTTGTTGCAAGACCATCAATATTTAATTGGAAGTTGGAACTCGTTCCACCTGCCAAATAAACCTTTGAAATTATCATTGGTTGTGAATGTTTGTTATAGATTCTGAAAAGCTTTGTTGTAGATCCCGCATAATGAAAAACAGTATCAAAAAGGACAGAATCAGTAGAAAAATCAAGCTTTGCAGTTGAGTCGGTTAGCATTTCATCTTTTTTACATGAGGCTAAAATAAGAACCGGAAGAAGGAAAAATAGTGTTAAGTGTCTCAAATTCATTTTACAAATATAAAGTTTGCGCTTCTCCTAACGGAAAATAATTACAAATATTTTGTTGGTTCAGCTCACAAGTTGAATTTATAACCTCATTTTTTTGAAAGATTCTTGTGAAGATATAATGCGCTCATTTTTTTGCTAAAAATTAGCCGTTATGGAATTCTTAAAAGAATAGCATCAATCAATAAAAAAACTTAAATTTGTGTGATAGGTGGGGTGTTATAAAAATTAGTTTTGAACAATTTGATGTCATCCACCACTTTGTTAGTAATTAACCAAAGCACATTTCTTCCCGAAAGCGATATATGAACAAGCATTTAAGGCGTATTTTCTTATTGCTCATTACGTTTGCTTTATGCACGCGAGTAGCTTCGGCGCAAACAACTTTTGCCTCGGAAGAAGAGTTGAAAAAACAGGCTGCTAAGTTGTTTTATGACAATGAATTTGAAGAAGCTTATCCTTTATACACCCAATTAACTAGTATATACCCCAAAGATCCTAATTATAATTATCGCCTAGGCGTGTGTATGTTATATGCCAGTGATGACAAAGAAAAACCAATCCCTTTTTTAGAATTTGCTTCACGAAGACCAGAGGTTGAAAAAGAAGTGTTTTTCTATTTGGCCAGAGCTTACCATTTGAACTACCGTTTTGATGATGCTATTAAGGAATATCAAATTTACAAGGGTGTTGCTTCTGCTGCAAAGGCAGAAAAACTCATGGTTGACCGTCAGATAGAGATGTGTAATAACGGTAAAAAATTATTAAACAATTTGACAGATTTACTGGTAATTGAAAAGAAAGAGATGAGCAAGACCGATTTCTTTAGGTCTTACGATATTTCAGATATTGGTGGAAAACTTCTTGTGAAACCAGATGATGAAGCTTTTAAGACGGCGTTGGATAAAAAGAAAAAAGAGAAGTCGATCATCTATCTAACTTCTAATAACAACCAGGTTTTCTTTTCCAGTTATGGTGAAGATGCGAGTCAAGGGAAAGATATTTTTACTATCCGAAAATTGCCAACTGGTGAGTGGAGTAAACCACAAGCTCTTGGAAGCCCTGTAAATACAAAATATGATGAAGATTTTCCTTTTCTTCACCCCAATGGAAAAGTGTTGTATTTCTGTTCAAAGGGCCATAACTCCATGGGAGGTTATGATATTTTTAAAACTACTTTTAATGAAGAAACCAATACCTGGAACAAGCCTGTTAATATAGATTTCCCTATTAATACTCCGGATGATGACATTTTGTATGTTACGAATGAAGATGAAACAGAAGCCTACTTTTCTTCTGCCCGTGCTAGTAATACAGGCAAAACGGTAGTTTATCACATCAATGTTGAGCGCAAACCTATTGATATGGCTATCATAAAAGGAGCGATTGTAAAAAACAGAGAAGGTCAGGCTTTGGATGTAAAAATTACTGTAAAAGATTTTAAGAATAATGAAATATTAGGAATATTTAATTCGAATGCTTCAAATGGTGTTTATTTAATCAATATTCAAAATGGTGGTAAGTTTTTATTTACGGTAGAAGCGAACGGGTTTTTAACACAATCAGATGTTGTCGATGTGCCTGTTCAATATGTTTTTAAACCCATGAAACAGGAGATCAGTTATGAAACGGGAACAGATAAGCTGATCATAAAAAATATGTTTGATGAGGAGATGGACGAGTCAAGCTATTTGCTTGCACTTAATTTCATCAAAGAAAAATCCAAGATGGAAGTAAATACATCTGAACAAACCAATACCACTTCATCAGAAAAGAAAGACTCCATCACTGATCCTTCAAATCAGGAAACTTTAGCTGTTGATAAAACAAAGGTAGCACCTAATTTAAAATTAACGAATGATGATATTGTTAAGATCGCATATGCTGATGCTGCTGATGTAGAAAAAGAAGCTCAAGATATTAAAGAGCAGGCTGATGTGGCATTAGCATTGGCAAATCAAAAAAATGAATTAGCGCAGAATAAAACGAAGGAGGCGGCACAATTACTATTAGACGCATCCAAGATGGATGATAATGTTAAAAAGCAAACTACTATTGACGAGGCGAACCTCGTTTCTGTGGATGCTGATGAGTTGAACCAGGAAACGGTGGCTGCATTTAATCTTGCCAAGAAATTAGATTATAGAGCAGCAGCTAAACAAGAAGAAGCAGACCTTTCAAAACAATATGCCAAAGACTTAGAAGCAGCTGTAAAATCTAAAAATCCTGCCGCTGCACTAACAAAACTTGATGAACAGCAGAAGAAATTGGATGCATTAAGTGAACAGAATAACAATCCGACTTTTGTGAATAGCATTAAAATGGATGCTGATAATAAGAAAAAAGAGCTGGATAAGGCTATTCAAATTTCCGCAGATATCAAGCAAGAGATTTCTGATAACGAAAAACTTATTGCTAACACACAAGCGGATGCTGAAAAGGAAAGAAATGATAATGTCAGACAAGGTTTATTCGATCAACTAGCAGGTTTGAAAAAAGATACTGAAGAAAGTAAATCCGACTTAGCGTTAAATGAAACAAAGGTGCTTCAGTTACAGAAAGATTATAATGGTATTGTTAATGAAAGCGAATTAGTAGGAAATGTGCTTGATAAAGCGAAAGCAGGATCGAGTGAAACTGCAGCAGCTATTGCTGCAACAGTTGATAAAGCAAAATTAGAACAAGAGGTTAATTCATTAAAGAATTCTACTGTTGTTGCATCAGCAAAAACAAATGATGTGGGTGTTAAAAATGAAAATCCTTTGAGTAACAATTCAGTTAAAACGAATGTTGCCAATGGAAATAAAACTTCTGATCATTCTTTGGTTGTGAATTCAATAAAGGATAATGCAGCAACCTCCGAAGATTATAATAAAAAATATGAGGATGAACTTGCTGCTGCTGAAAATATGACAGATGAAATAGCACGTGAAAATAAAAAAGTTCAATTATACAACGCTTGGTCAGCATCCATAAATGATGTGTTAGTTAGTAAAAAATCAGAAGTTAAATTAGAGAAAGATATTACAAAGAAAAAGGAATTGAATCAGGAAATCTCTACTCTTGAAAAAGATCTGAAGGATAAACAAGATCAGTCAGATCTATGTATTGCGAAAGTAGAAAAGTATAAAAATAAATCTGCTATAGTTGCGAATGTAACAGATAGTAGTAAAGCTAATGCTAAAAAAACAAAGGATGCAATTGTAAATAATACAAATCCTTCAAAAGACAATACGCTCAAACAGACCAGCAATGCAATTGAATTGTCAAGTTTAGAAAAATTAAAGGCTGAAATAGCAAATGCTGAAGTTTCTAAAACTGAATTGGAAAAAGAGAATAAGAAGGTGGATGCTTACTCGAAATACATTGCCTCCTCAAATGATTCATTGGCCCATGCTAAAGCCGATCTTAAATCTGAAAAAGATAATAGAAAGAAAAAAGTGTTAACCGCTGTAATTGCATCTGTAGAAGCTGACATAAAAGAAAAGCAAACGGAACTCGATAAATCAATTGCTAAACTGAAAACCATGCAAGCGTCTGCAATTACCGTTGATAAAACTTTAGCAGCTACGAATGACAATTCGACCAACCCTAATTCAAGGCCTTCAGAAACAGTTTCAGCAACAAAACAATTTAAATACTCATCAACGATAGCTTCCGAACAAGCCATAAAATCTAATCTTCTCATCAAAGAATACGAGTTGTTAATGACTCAGGCAAATGAACTGAAGAAGAAGGCTACAAGTGAAAAAAATATAGATGATAAGAATGCTGACTTAGCGAAAGCAGCTGAATTAAGTCAACAGGCTGAAGGAAAAAAGATTGAATCCACTCAGTTAATTGCAACGGCTAATAAAACAGAGTATGAAAAGAATCAAAATGCCTTGATTCAATTATCGGCAGTATCAACAGCAATGAAAGCGGATGATATTTTGATGGCTGAAATGATGAAAGATGAAACCAAGATCTATTTTGATAAGGCTCAGAAATCGAGAGGTTTATCGGCATCAAAAAACTCTTTTTTATTAAATCAGTCAGACTTGGATGATGCGTATAAAAATGAAATGCTAGCCTTAGAAAAACAAAAAAAGGCTATTGCCATTTATAAAAAATACAATCAGAATTTTGTTATTTCTAATGTTCCTTCTGTCGATTCTAAAACTAAAAATCCAACAAAAACTACCGACAATGCAGTCGTTGTGAATAATTCGAAACCGATAATAGAGACTAAAAAATCGAATAATAATTCTGTTGTAAAGTCTGAAAACGTGATTACATCCAATACGAATAAGGATTTAGCAAACGCGGCAATCAAAACTAAAAATACTTCTAAAATAGATACTGCAAAAACTGATTCCGAATCAACAGTACAAAAAAATATTGCAAATACAAATGAGGTAGCTAAAACAACTAAAGCAATAAGTCTATCGTCCAATGAAACATTTGTAACACTTGCCAATCCTGTTTATTCCGCTGTTAAACCAATTCCCGTTAATGAAAAATTACCAGAAGGTTTAATCTTCAAGGTTCAGATTGGTGCTTTCAGAAATCCGATTCCTCAGGATCTTTTCAAAGGAATGTCTCCAATTACCGGTGAAACTACTTCGCAAGGATTTACGCGCTATACGGCGGGTTTATTTACCAAATATGGATCAGCTGATAAAGCGAAAGGGGTGATCATAGACTTAGGTTATAAAGACGCTTTTGTTGTTGCTTTCTTAAATGGGAAACGAATTTCTAATACTGAGGCGATGAAAATGTTAGGAGCGCCAACGCCTATTTCAAACCAAACATCTTCCACTGTAATAGAAAATGCAAGTGTCTCCAATCCTGTTGAAACACAACAACAAACTTCAGTAAAAACAACGACAATTAATGGAGCAACAAATTCTTCAGAAATTGCCAAAGCTCAAAATGTATCAGCAGTCACCGGTTTGTTTTACACAATTCAGGTAGGTGTGTATTCTCAACCCGTTGAAGCAATTAAATTGTTCAATGTTCAGCCTCTTTACTCAGAAACGACACCGAATGGAAATCTTAGATACAATTCAGGTATTTACAATAACATTCCTCGTGCCTCTGCAGCAAAGCGTATGATCATTGACATTGGTATAAAAGATGCTTTTGTTACGGCTTATTATAATGGAAAACGAATTTCTATGAACGAAGCTTCTAAGTTAGAAAAACAAGGCGCTTCGGTATTTTCAATTGCAGCTAATATGAACGGCTTGCCAACTTTTAATGGAGGTGATTCTAAGCAAAACAAAAATGTCGATCAGGACATTCCTAAAAATGTTTTTACAACGGAGCAGAATACAGCAATCCCTGAAACAAACCAAAAGGTGGTTACAGAAATTATTCCTCCTGCAAAAGAAACATTAGCGCCCAAGATTGAAAAGGATTCTGCTGTTAAGGATCTAACACCTTTTAAGGTAATTCCAATGACGATTGATTCTGGTATTGTTTTTAAAGTTCAGATTGGTGCTTTTAAAAACGAAGTTCCATTAGAGATTGCAAATAAATTTTTTAAAATTGCTAAGAAAGGTATTCGAAACTATACCGATGCTGATGGCCTGACAATATATTCTGTAGAACCCTATCGTACGTATGAAGAGGCGAGTGCTTCTAAAGCAGAGATAGTTGAAAATGCAGGAATAGTTGATGCTTTTATTGTTGCATACAAAGATGGTGTTAAGATCTCTGTAGAGGAAGCGAAAGTGTATATCAAAAAATAATATTAACTAGTCTTTTTTACAAATGATAATTAGAAATTTTGATAAGGAACAACTGGAACTTGAATCGGATGTTGATGTTTTGGAAGCACCGAAAGAACTTGCGATAGCAGGCAAGCAACTAATCGTTTACAATGACGATTTCAATACATTTGAACATGTTATCGATTCGTTGATTAAAGTGTGTAAGCATGATCCAATTCAGGCTGAACAGTGTACTTTTCTTATTCATTATAAAGGAAAGTGTTCCGTAAAGAAAGGGAGCTATGAAGACTTAGAACCTATGTGCACGGCTCTTCTGGAAAGAGGAATAACTGCTGAGATCGAATAATAAAAGAATATTTTTTTGCGTTTTGGATTAGTCATTAATAGCTGCTTAATATTTATGAAAAAGAAAATAATACTACAAGGAAGTATCATTGCACTAGCTTTTGTTGCATGTCAAAAAGTGCCAATCACAGGACGCAGGCAAGTGAGTTTGATTCCAGAATCGGAAATGATTGGAATGAGTTTGACAAACTATTCAGCTTTTTTATCAAAGAACCCTGCAGTTTCTGAAACAGATGCTAATGCTAAACTAGTAAAGAAAGTTGGTGGTGATATGCAAAAGGCGGTAGAAGCTTTTATGAAAGAGAAAGGTCTTTCATCACGTTTAGATGGCTATAAATGGGAGTTTAATCTTGTGAATGAGAATACTGTAAATGCTTGGTGTATGCCAGGAGGGAAAGTAGTTGTGTATTCCGGATTGCTACCTGTTACGCAGACAGAAGCTGCACTAGCGTGTGTAATGGGACATGAAATAGCGCATGCGGTTGCCCGTCATGGTAACGAACGTATGAGTCAGGGGTTATTAGTACAAGCAGGAGGTGTGGCTCTTTCTGTCGCCCTTTCTAACAAGCCTCAATTAACGCAAGATGTTTTCATGCAGTCATACGGTGTTTCTTCCCAATTGGGAATATTGAAGTATTCACGAACGCATGAAAGCGAAGCTGATAAAATGGGATTAGTATTTATGGCAATAGCAGGTTATGATCCAACTGAAGCCATCGCTTTTTGGGAACGGATGTCAAAGTTGAGTGTTGGAAAAAAACCACCCGAATTATTAAGTACTCACCCAAGCGATGAAACTCGTATTGCAAATATTAAAGCGTTTTTGCCAGAGGCGATGAAATATTACAAGAAGAAGTAGCGGATTATTTTTTTATATAATTTTCAAGAGTTACAATCAGGTCATTCAATAAAACAATTTTTTCAGTTGTTATTTTTTTCTTGGCTTCCTTTACTTTTTTAATTGCAGATGTTACATCTGCTTCTGTAAAAGGTCCTTCCATGTTTTCTATCACTGTTATTGCTTCCAATGAAATTAAATAATCCTCATCAAGGGCAAGAAGAATAAAGAAGGGTAAATATTTACTGAAATTTATCTCTGATTCCCAACAGGCTGCCACAAGCAAATGACGAACATTTTTTGCTTTCGGACTTGCAATGGCTAGCAAAAGAGTATCCCCTCCTTTTTCTTTCTTAAGAGTAAGTAATGTTTCCTCTTTTACATCTTTGTTTGCGGGTTCTGTCAAAAGAGAAATAAGGCTTGTGATTTTATCTTCTTTTGTAACAGGCAGTGTTACATCCTCTGCATTGCCGCCTACAATCGTAGTAATGTATTCTTTCGAATTAAAATATTTATTCAAATCATTTGTATTTTCCATAGCATTTTTTTTATTAATTGACTTTTAAATTTTTCAAAACATCTTCAATTTTTTTAGCTTCAGGAAAAAAGGAAAGGATCTTTTGAAGAACTTCGTCAACAATTGAATCGGGGCAGGATGCGCCACTTGTAAGAATTACATCTGTTACTTCTTTGCTAGGCAAATAATCATTTGAAATCAAATGTTTCTGATTTGAATAATCGAAATGGTTTATTTTGTTTTTTGAAACAATTTCAGTGGCAGAAGAGATAAAAAAAGTAGGTAGTTTGTGTTCACATAATTCAACAATATGAGAGGTGTTGGAACTGTTATAACCTCCTACAACAATTGCAATATCAGCATTGCTTTGTAATAATCCATAAGTTGCTTGCTGGTTTTCATTTGTTGCATAGCATAATGTATCGCGCGTATCAGAAAAATGTTTAACGAGTTCATCAGCACCATATTTTTTTATCATTATTTGTTTGAAATAATCAGCAATCTCTTGTGTTTCTGTTGCCAGCATAGTTGTTTGATTAATGACACCTACGCGTTCCAGATGGATCTCTGGGTTGAAATTATCAGAATACTTTCCTTTAAAAACGCTATTGAATTCAGTTGTTGAAATATTACCCAAAATATATTCACCTATGACTTTCGCTTCCTGGATATCTTTTACAATGATGGAGGGAGCGGCTTTTTCGCTTCTTGAAAATGTAGCTCGTGTTTCTTCATGATTGTATTTTCCATGAATAATAATGCTGTAACTTTCTTCACCAAGTTTTTCAGATTTCTTCCAAACTCTTTCTACGAATGGACATGTTGTATTGTACTTATGAACCTCTATGCCAATCTTATTAAGTTCCGATTCAATTTTTAAAGTTGTACCGAATGCAGGAATAATAACAATTTCATTCGGTTTTAGTGTATCGAAAGGAATGATTTGATTTCCAGCAGTGTCCATCAGGAACTTAACTCCTCGCGCTAATAGATCATTGTTTACATCAGGGTTGTGAATCATCTGACTCAATAAATAAATCTGCTTATCAGGATTTTCTTCTAAAGCTTTGTAGGAAATCTCTATCGCGTTTTCCACACCATAGCAAAAACCGAAATGACGTGAGATGTAAAAACGAACTGGTCCGAAATCGAGTAATGTAGGGCTGAAGTCTTTTTTTCGGGGATCATTTATTTTTCTGATCTCCTTTACTTTGGAAATGATCGGACTTTTATAAAAATCAGGAACGTTAAAGTTTTTCATTGAATATTTTTATAAAAAAGATACTTGTAAAATTACAAATTTATTAAATGGTTTGAATGATTTGTTCTGCGATGCTTTCTGCCTGTAAACTTAACTCCGGAACGGCGGTTGTTTCCCATAATACTCCTCTTAGTAAGGAGCCTATAGCGAACATCCCTGGTGATATATTGTTATCTTCTGTAAGCACTTTTCCGTCTGTAGTGGCTTTTATTCCCATTTTTAAAGGGTTTGATGCAATTAAGTTGGAGGAAATCAGATCCACAATCAATTCATCCTTTATTTCAAGATAATTTATAAGAGGTCCGGTACAATTTAAAACGCTAGCCACTTCCAAATTTATGGTTGATTTGTTTTTTCGCGATTGAATGGATACGTTGATTGAATTCAAATTTTCTGTAATGGATGTTATTCTTCCAGGTATAATTTCCAGCTGTGCTTTTTCTTTTAAAACCATTACTTCTTTATAGGTTTCTTTAGGCAGTCGGTGACGAGCAACACCCCATATATGGCGAAGATGAGAAATGAATTGCAGTTTTTCTTTTTGAGAGAATCTTATCCATATCTTCTGAGCATAAGGGCGCAATGTGTCAATTACAGATTGCCAAGAAATATGTTTTGCTTCCGCATTTTTTAAATGTTTTCGAATGGTCTTTAAGATACCTGCCAAATCCGAATTTTCTATTTCATTATAAAAGTCTGGATAAGCTACTGTTTCTTCGTGAGAAGCAGGCATGTAGCCCCTAGGAGATGTGATATAAATATGACCCTTGAAACCAGTTTTTTTAAGACTCAATACGCAATCTACCATTGTTAATCCTGTTCCAATCAACAAAATGTTTTTAGAACTATCCAAATTCTTTAAATAAGAATCCTCCCATGGATTATTAAAATAGTTAGAGCTATTGAAGAATGATGGGTCAGCAATCTTTGGAGGCGCTGGTTGGAAATTACCGAAAGCAAGGACGACCTTATCCGCTTCGATAGTAGGGCTGTTTTTTATGCGGACAGAGAATGCGTTTTCATTTCGTTTTATTTCAATCGCTTTAGAATGAATTATCTCCAATTGGGAGTTCTCAAGATAGGGTGAGATAACAAAGAGTAAATATTCTCCGTAGATCATTCGGGGAAGAAATTCAGTCTCTATTTTTTTATTGAAATAATGTGCGTATTCCTTTTTTGTCTTTAGCCAATTGATAAAATGATTGGGCTCATTTTTAAATGCACTCATTTTGCCGGCCGGAACATTTAATAAATGTTGCAGGTCGGTTGTGTGATAGGCTACCCCTTTAGCCAAAGGCAATTTATCATTGATAATTTTTACAGCGATGTCTTTACTCTTTTGAAGTAAGCGAATAGCTGTTAATGTGCCACTAAAACCTCCGCCAATAATAGCTATAGTTTTCATATAACATCAAAAGTATAAACTTCAGATGTTTGTTGTTTCCTTTTTTTAGCGGTTTTATCAACAATTTAATGTGAATGCAATGTTTTAAAATAAGAGGAGAAATCAGATATTACTCAGTATTTTTGGTGCAATGAAAACAAAACGACCATTGATCCTAGTTACCAATGATGATGGAATTACAGCTCCGGGTATCTCTTCTTTAATTGAAGTGATGAAAACCATTGGCGATGTTATCGTTGTAGCTCCCGATAAACCTCAATCAGGAATGGGGCATGCAATCACAATCAATTCTACATTGAGAATTAGTAAGGTAACTATCTACAATGTTAAGGAAGAGTACAGCTGTACCGGAACTCCAGTAGATTGCGTTAAAATAGCAGTGAATAAAATCTTGCAACGTAAGCCGGATCTTTGTGTTTCAGGCATAAACCATGGTGCTAACAGCTCTATCAATGTCATTTATTCCGGAACAATGTCGGCGGCAGTTGAAGGAGCAATCGAGGGGATACCCTCCATCGGATTTTCACTTTTGGATGAATCGATAGGAGCCGACTTTTCTGTTTCAAAAAAAATCGTTAAAACGATTGCTTTGAATGTATTAAAAAATGGACTTCCAGCAGGTGTTTGTCTGAATGTAAATATCCCGAAGTCAAAATTGTATGAGATAAAAGGCATAAAAGTATGCCGACAAGCAAAAGCAAACTGGATCGAAGAATTAGATGAGCGAAAAGATCCGAGCGGAAAGCCATATTTTTGGCTAACGGGGAGGTTTGAGAACTTTGATAAAGGAGAGAAGGATACAGATATTTGGGCACTCGAACATAATTATGTATCTATTGTTCCAACACAATTTGATATGACTTCGCATCCTTCAATAAAAATTATTAATAAATGGAAATTCTAATTTAAGATATGAAGAACATAAATTTTGATAAAATGTGGATAGGTATTTTGTTAGGACTCATCGCTCCGTTTGTTACATTTCTTGCTTATTATTGGCTTGTTTCTGAATTTCAATTAAGAAGGGTCAATGTAAGTTTGTGTATGGTCATTAATCTACTTCCATTTTATTTATCACTTAACAGAGAAAAAATTAATATAGCCAAAGGTGTTTTGGTTTCCACCTTAATATGGTCAGCAGTCATTGCTTATTTAAGTTTCTTTACTAACTTCTTCACTTACTTTTAATGAAGTATTATATCATAGCAGGCGAAGCTTCCGGCGACCTTCATGCATCCAATCTGATGAAAGAATTGCATGTGCTAGATGCAGAAGCAAATTTCCGATGTTGGGGTGGTGATTTGATGAAAGCGCAAGGTGCTGAATTGGTAAAGCATTATCGTGATCTTGCTTTTATGGGTTTCACGGAAGTAGTCATGAATATACGAACCATTTTTAAAAATATAGATTTTTGTAAAAAGGATATATTACAACATCAACCCGATGTGCTTATTCTTGTTGATTATCCTGGGTTTAATTTAAGGATAGCTAAGTTTGCAAAAGAGAATGGCCTAAAAGTATTCTACTATATCTCACCTCAAATATGGGCATGGAAACAATCTCGTGTTCATAAAATTAAGAAGGTGGTAGATAAAATGTTTGTGATCTTGCCTTTTGAAAAAGAATTTTACCAGCGCTTCGATTATTCAGTTGATTTTGTTGGCCATCCTTTATTGGATGCTGTTGCTGCTTATTCGCAACAGAAAAATACATTGTCGATAGAATCCACCAAGCCTATTATAGCATTGTTGCCTGGAAGCAGAAAACAAGAAATTGCAACCATGCTACCCATGATGCTTTCCATGAAAAATCATTATCCGGATTACCAGTTTATTATTGCAGGGGCTCCATCACAAACAAAAGAATATTACCAAACATTCATTGGAAATACGGCCGTGCCTATTGTATTTGGACAAACCTATCAGCTCTTACAAAATTCATTTGCTGCGCTTGTTACATCCGGAACTGCAACATTAGAAACTGCATTGTTTTCTGTCCCTGAAGTAGTTTGTTATAAAGGCGGTTCCATCTCTTATGCTATAGCTAAACAACTCGTAAAAGTAAAATATATTTCTCTGGTGAATCTGATTATGGACCAGGATATCGTGAAAGAGTTGATCCAGAATGAACTCAATGAAACGAATTTGAAATTGGAATTAAATAAATTATTAGCTGCTGCTACCCGAACAAAAATGTTAACTGATTATTCAGTTTTAAAAGAAAAATTGGGAGGTTCAGGCGCTTCAAAAAAAACGGCAGCGTTGATGATAGGGTATTTAAAAAATTAATGTATAGTTAGCGCGTTGGGTAATGAAAAAAATAGTTTTCTTTTTCTTTTTTATTTTTTTTAGTTACATATATCCACTAAAGGCTGTTGAAGTCAGTGTTCGTATACTTTCTACAAAGGTCATCACTTCTTTTATTTTTTCTCCTATAGAAGGAAATTATACTGTTTACGGTGATGGAGTAATTATTTCCGATTCTGATGTTACCGGTATTTTTCAGATGAATATAGATGGCGATTCTATTCAGCTAAAAACATTTGAAAGAACGATTGGTAAATATGGCTCGGTAAAAATGATTGCCAAACAAAATGATTGTGCTTTTAAAATAAAATCTGTGCAGCCGGAAAGTAAGGTGCGTTCTTATGAAGATAACCTTATGGTGACTATTGCACCTGATAGAAAACAATTCTTTTTGGTTAATAAAGTAGATGTTGAAAAATACATTGGTGGTGTCGTGGAATCCGAATCGGGGAAAAGATCCAATTTGGAATATTATAAGTTGCAATCCATTTTATGTAGGACCTATCTTTTGGGAAATATCAATCGTCACTTATATGAAGGGTTTCAGGTTTGTGACGATGTTCATTGTCAGGCGTATCTTAATAGAACACTAAACAAAGATGTTAAGAAAGCTGTTTATGAAACGAAAGGATTAGTCGTGGTGGATAATGATTTGAATTTGATTACAGCCGCATTTTTTTCTAATTGTGGCGGAGAAACATGTAATTCTCAAGATGTTTGGGCTGTTTCAACTTCCTACTTGAAATCAGTGAAAGATACATTTTGTCTTCGCCAGACACATGCGCATTGGAGAAGTGAGATACCGCTTAATGACTGGAAATCGTATTTACAATTAAAGCATAACTATCCTATCGAAGACAGTCTTAAATTCAATGATGCAACATCTTTCGAACAATCAAATGGAAGAGCCATTTATTTTACCGATAAAGATTTAAAAATCCCCTTAAAAACCATTCGTTCCGATTTTCAGTTGAAGTCAACCTATTTTTCTATTGATCAAATTGGAAATACGATAGTATTCAACGGTAAAGGCTATGGTCACGGTGTTGGATTATGTCAGGAAGGAGCTATGCGAATGGCGGAATTAAATTTTACGTATAAGCAGATCCTAAATTTCTATTATAAAGATGTTCATCTTGTGGATTTATTGGCTTTAAATTATTTCAAGCAGGAGTGAACTATGCAATGATTATTCAAACCTGATTCTTACTATCTTTAAGCGTGCAAATATTCAATACAAGACATCTACTAATTTTCTTACTCAGTTCCTGGGCAGCACACTATTCTTTTGCTCAGAATGATTCTTCTAGAATTCCAACACGCGACTCGATAAAACTTACGCATTGTGAATTTCCAGGACCTTCAGCAAATACAATAAAAAGACGTTTGTTGTTAGTGGCCGGAACAGAAGCTGCATTATATGGTAGTTCGCTTGTAGGATTGAATGAGCTTTGGTATAAAGATTATCCTCGTTCTTCCTTTCATTTTTTTAATGATAATTCTGAATGGATGCAAATGGATAAGTTAGGACACGTTACCACAGCTTATTACATTGGAAGGGTTGGAATTCGTTTGTTAAAGTGGAGTGGAGTAGCACGTAAAAAAGCAATCTGGTATGGAGGGATGTTGGGTTCTGTTTATCAGAGCACTATCGAAATGCTTGATGGTTATTCTTCCGAATGGGGCTTTTCTTTAGGTGATTTTGCAGCAAATACCACGGGGTCGTTTTTAGTGATCGGACAAGAGCTGGCTTGGAATGAACAACGTATCGTTTTAAAATATTCCTTTCGCCCAACTAAATTTGCAAACTACCGTCCTAATTTATTAGGAAATAATTTTCAGGAAAATATGCTTAAGGATTATAACGGGCAAACCTATTGGTTATCGGTTAATCCAAGTTCATTTATGTGTAAAGAAACAAAATTCCCAAAATGGCTAAATGTTGCTGTTGGTTATGGAGCCAATGGCATGACAGGTGCCAAACAAAATCCTCCCTATTTTGATAGTAGCGGTAAACAACTGTATTTCGAAAGATACAGACAATATTACCTTTCGTTGGATGTGGATTTGACGAGGATCAAAACAAGATCTAAATTCCTGAGGACCGTTTTTTATTCGGTAGGTTTTATAAAGATACCAGCTCCTTCCATTGAATTCAGTAATGGGAAAATAAAAGGGTGGTTGTTGGGATTTTAAGGATGAGCATTCTGATAGTTCAATTTTGTGAAAATTACATTTGGTAAAACACGATTGGGACTAAAGAATAAATGAAACACTGCTATTTTCAATGGTTGATCAATCCAGCATTTTCTCTTTTGTGGTAATCACGAATTAGCAGGGTATATAAAAATACACCGACACAATACATCGCTGCTGTGATCCAGAAAATGTTCACATATTCCACATCCAAGTGACGGAGAATTCCGAACCCTACCGCACTGAAATACGCGGAGCCCGACCAGATAGCGGATGTTAGCCCGCTCACCATTTCCCTGTTTCCTTCGCCTACATATTTCATGGTGATCTCTGATGTCATAGGAACAGCCGCACTCATTAATGGTTGGCGTAATAAATAAAATACGGATGCAATCACAATGGCATAATTCATCTGGCTGTAATATTGTGTGGTAGCCATAATTATTAATGCCATAATAGCTAATGTTTGAGTGGTAGGAATCGTTTTTCCGTAACCGTATTTGTCTTTTATTTTTGGAATATAAATAGCAACGACGGTCACCAAAACAGAGGTCGCTAGATTCAAGGAAGAAAATACGGCTGTGCTCATATTGTGCACATTTGAAAAGAAAAGACTCATGAATGGAATAGTGAATCCAGCTCCAGTAGCAATAATTGCAGTGGGAACAAGCGCCTTCAGGATGATGGTCCAGTCGTATTTTTTTATGCTGCTTCTTTTTTCTGTCATAACAGGAACATGCTCATTCTTTCCTATTCTCAGAACAAAATACACTCCCGAGAAACAGAATACAGATATGGCTAATAATAAATTATGTTCGTTAAAGACAACCGCATCTAACCCATTAAATACAGCAATAATAAAACTGCCAATGATCGTTGCTATGCTCCACGTTGCAAAATTTAAAGTGATGGCCAGCGTTTGCTGATGCTTTGGTGCATTTCGCATGATATAAGGGAGAATAGGAATCTGAATAAACGTGTAGGCTGTTCCCCAAAGTAAATGAGAGATCAGGAGAATACTGGTGGAATGAAGTTGTACACCGATGATTATCAGAAGTGCGAAAAGAGGAACTCCAATGGCAGAAACATAAAACATGGGCAAAATTTTTCTCCCTTTGATGTACATGCCCAGAAATAAAGCTAAGGCGAGCATTCCGAAATACCGGTAAGAGGTAAAGTGAGCATATTGCGCGTCGCTGTAACCTTCACTTTTCATATACAAGGGAAGAATAGCAATAAAAGAGACATTGATCAGCTGTACAAAAAACTCAACAGTGATTAAGTTGAGAATTGATTTATCGAGTTTTGTATATTCTTTTAATGTTGCTCTCATAACTACAGACAAATTCGCTCTCTATAAAAGGAAAGAAAGTATGTTAGCATTTAGAATTTATATAGCTTACAATTTCATTTAATTCTGTTGGCTCAAACCACTTTATTTCTTCATCTCTGCGAAACCAAGTTAATTGACGTTTTGCAAATCTTCTTGTGTTTTGTTTGATACTATCAATAGCAGTATTTAGGTCTGTTTTATTATTCAGATAATCAAATAATTCTTTATAACCTACTGTTTGCAATGCATTAAGCTGTTCGAACGGTCGTAATTTGTTCACTTCTTCTAACAATCCGTTTTGCATCATTTCATCTACTCGTTTATTGATTCGCTTGTATAAAACTTCTCGTGATGTATTTAAACCAATCTTAATAATTTTGAAATTACGTGGTTTTATTTTTCCTACTCGTAAAGCTGTGTAGGACATTCCTGTTGTCAGGCAAACTTCCAATGCTCTAGAAATTCGCTGAGGATTTTGAAGATCTACTTTGTTATAATATGTATGATCTAACTCTTTTAAAAGTTTTTGTAATCCTTCGATTCCTTGTGTTTCAAAAAGTGTTTTGATTCTATTTCTGATTTCTTGATCTGCTTCGGGTAATGCATCAAACCCTTTGCATATAGCATCAATGTATAATCCGGAGCCACCTACTAAAATTAGTACATCGTTTTTTTTGAAGAGTTCATCGAGCAAATCAATGGCTTCTGCTTCATATTTTCCAACATTGTAATCGTCATTAATAGAATGGGAATCGATAAAATGATGGGGAACAGCATTCATCTCTTCCACTGAAGGTTTTGCTGTTCCAATGCGCATCTCCTTGAAAAATTGACGGGAATCGGCAGAAAGAATAGGGCAATTAAAGTATTTTGCAATACCAATACTTAAGGCTGTTTTGCCAATGGCTGTAGGACCTGCAATTACAATTAGTGTTTTATCAGGCATGGATCTTTCTATTGCAGCGCATTAATCCTGAGGTTGATCGTTTTATTTTAGATGGTAAACCGATTCATTAATCTTCATCAAAACCAGCTTCTGGAAGTTCATCGGCATCACCCATTTCTTCATCATCATGAACTTCTTCTTCTTCTGTTTCTTCTTCTTCCCCTTCTTCACCCTCTAATAAGGCTGTTTCGTCTTCACTATGCGCATTCACATAAGCTTCATCATCATGATGTGGTTCATCATCATCATCGAATTCATCATCAACTTCAGGAACAACGTTGGCTGTTTTGTATTGTTTAGGTGATTCTCCAAACGTTTTTACACATTTTGGGAATGTTCCTTTCGCATCATCTAATAATATTTTAAGCAACTCAACAAGAAAGGTCCAAGAAGTTTTCGGATCGTATACATAAACAAATTTTTGGTGTGGGTCATCGATCAATGATGCCATTTTACACTTATTCATTTGTTTTTTTATAGGCAGGTCTCTTCTTTTTCTTTTTTCTATTTCGTCATCACTAAGCGGACGAAGGCCGATTTCTTCACCTTTACGCCAGTAATCATCACTGATATAAAAAGATGCATCATGCAAATTATCAAATCCTATGGTTTGAATAATTACATTATGAAAATCCTCGAAACTCTGCGTTGATTTTATTTCTATCTCACGATAAATTTCTTCATTGTCTTCAAATGATACTCTAAAGCGATAAACGGCCATGCTTATTTTTTTGTTGATAGTTGTTGTAATAAAACAATTTTAAGCGATAAAAATACGAATTATTGTTTTATACAGGATAAAGAATCTGATGAATTTATATGCACTATTAGGCTGCTTAATAGCTTCAGCCAATCATACGTTTTTAATTTCTTTCTCTTAAAATTATTCGGCTTTTAAACCTAACTTAGTTCCTTCTGCTATCATAAATTGTTCGGCCTCCTTCTTATCATTTTTTATGATGCCATCCAGAATTGCTTCACGGATCGCATTTTTAATAATTCCAACTTCTCTGCCTGCTCTGATATTAAATACTTTCATAATGTCTTCACCAGTGATTGGTGGCTGCCAGTTACGGATATTATCTTTTTCTTCTACTTCTTTTAACTTCTGACGAACCAGCTCAAAGTTCTTCATATATTTCTGAACCTTGTATTCGTTTTTGGAAGTAATATCCGCTTCACATAATTTCATTAGGTCATCAATGTCGTCACCAGCTTCAAACAATAATCTCCGAACGGCACTGTCTGTGATATCGCTTTTCGCCAAAACAATCGGGCGTAAGTGAAGCAAAACCAATTTTTGAACATACTTCATTTTTTCATTCAATGGAAGTTTTAGATCCGCAAATATTTTAGGAACCATTCTTGAACCTTTATCTTCATGCCCATGGAACGTCCAACCGTGGTCGTGTTCAAATCGTTTTGTTGGCGGTTTGGCAATATCATGAAGTATGGCAGACCAACGCAACCAAAGGTCGTCTGTTGTTTTACAAATGTTATCCAATACTTCCAAGGTATGATAAAAATTATCTTTATGTGATTTTCCATTACGTGTTTCTACTCCATGCAGAGCAACCATTTCTGGGAAGATAAAGTGTAATAAGCCAGTATCGAATAAAAGCTTAAATCCGATGGATGGAAGAGGAGCCATGATGATCTTAATTAACTCATCTGAGATCCGTTCTTTAGAAATAATTTTTATTCGTTCTTTATTTTTAGCAATGCTCTTTAACGATTCAGCTTCGATGACATAATTCAATTGAGTTGCAAAACGGATGGCGCGCATCATTCGTAAAGGGTCGTCCGAATAGGTAATGTCAGGATCTAGAGGCGTACGGATGATCTTAGCCTCCATGTCTTTTAACCCATCGAAAGGATCAAGTAATTCACCATAGTTGTTTTTACTTAATGAAATAGCAAGAGCATTGATTGTGAAATCTCTTCTGTTTTGATCGTCTTCCAGTGTGCCGTTCTCTACAATTGGTTTGCGACTTTCGGAGCGATAAGATTCTTTTCGGGCACCTACAAATTCAACATCATAATCTTCATAAACAATTTGTGCTGTTCCGAAATTTTTGTAAACATTCACATGGTATTTGTTTCCTAGTTTTTTTGAAACCGCTTTTGCAAGATCTATTCCGCTACCTATGCCTACAATATCAATATCTTTGCATGGGCGCTCCAATAATAAGTCACGCACCCAACCACCAATAACATAGGCAGGAACATTCATTTCAGTTGCACATTCTGAAATGACTTTAAAAATTGGATGAGTTAATTTTGTTTTCACAGTATATTAAACACCAAACTGACTATTATGATGATCTAAGTGTTTATATTTTAGCATTGCTAATAAAGGCATTCGGTTATGAGCTATCATTTTATTTCTAATCTTATAGCAGGCAGCTAATTGGTACTACTTCCTTATTATTTTTATCTCCCCATTCATTGCAATTTTTATGATGGTAGATGGTTTTGTATTGTTTGTTTCTTTTTGTCGCAGATTTACGATGTAATCTACTTTATTCACTATATCTAATTTGATATCGTTAAATGAACTCGGAGCAGCTTCTCCGCTTATGTTTGCGGATGTTGAAACAATTGGTTTTCCAAATTTATGAATCAAATTTTTACAAAATTCATCTTTTACTATTCTGATCCCAACACTTCCGTCTGCCGCAATGATATTTTCTGCTAACATTCTTCCATCAGGATAAATCAATGTTAATGGCTCTTCTGCTGTTTCAATCAAATCCCAAGCTACAGCAGGAACTTCTTTCACATACCGATTTACCATTTTTTCGTCACACACCAATACAACCATACTTTTGTATTCTGCGCGTTGCTTTATTTTGAAAATTTTATTGACAGCTTCTTTATTGCGGGCATCACAACCGATTCCCCAAACAGTATCGGTGGGATAAAGTAGTGTTCCTCCTTTATGCAATACAGCTAGTGCGTTTTTTATTTCTTCATCCATGTGATTAAGCATAAGAGCCTTCAAATTCTCTCAGGGTGACACGAATATACGAATCAATGCTCAATGGAGATCAGACTTTCGGTAGAATTTTTAAACAAATAGTTTTAAGAAATTCGTTTTAGCAATTCAATCGTTTCTATCGAAAATCCGCATTTGAAATGACCTTTTGGGCAAGCTTTATGTCCATGCAGTCCACATGGACGACAATCCAATTGCTCTTTTGTCTCAATAATGATGGAGTCATCCGCTAAAGGGCTGAAACCAAAAGAAGGTACAGTAGAGCAGAATATGGCCGTTGTTTTTGCATTCATGGCTGATGCAATATGCATAGGCGCAGAGTCGTTCACGAAATTCATTTCCGCATCAGACATCAAAGCTGCTGATTCCAGAAAATTCAATTTTCCTGCCAGATTAATAATGTTCTTATTTGTTGAATTGTTTTTTATCCAGTCGCAGGCAGCTGAATCGCCAGGAGCGCCAAGTAAATAAATTATTAAGGAAGGGGAGGTCTGATTGCAGAGCTCTACCCATTTTTCTTTCGGATATTGTTTGGTGAACCACACAGAAGTAGGAGCCAAACAAACATATTGACTGTTTTTGTACCTTTCTACTGCATCCTTATTTTTTTTTGAAGGGTATAGTTTTGGTTTAGAAGCATCAGCATTGGTTAAGCTTTCTAGTAGTTGCTGATTTCGTTCCACTTCATGTTTTTCGTTTCCTATCTCGTGTTTTATTTTTTTAGTAAATAAAAACGATAACGGATTTTTATCGAAGCCGATAATCTCTTTCGCGCCAGAAAATCCGGCAAGTATCCCTGAACTGGAAAAGCGCTGAAGATTGACAACGGTATCGTATTTATTTGAACGGATCTGTTTTGACAGAAGAAACAAATTTTTGATTTTGTTTTGTTTCTTATCCCATACAAAAACAGTATTAATAAACGGATGACCTGTCAATAATCCTTCATTACCTTTTCGAAGTGTAAAATCAATTTGTGCATCAGGATATTTTTGATGCAATTTCTCTGCAACAGCTGTTGCCAAAATAACATCACCAATGAAGGCTGTTTGTATGATAAGTATTTTCAATTCTTTTTTTAATCCAATTAACTAATTTTATTTTTCACCAGTAATTATACAGCTACATCATATTCTCTCAATGCATTGTTAAGAGAGGTTTTTAAGTCTGTACTTTCTTTGCGTGTTCCGATAATTAATGCACATGGAACCTGAAAATCTCCGGAAGGAAAATTTTTAGTGTAAGATCCTGGAATAACAACAGAACGAGAAGGCACAATACCTTTGTATTCTATTGGCTTTTCGCCCGTCACATCAATTATTTTTGTTGATTTAGTTAGAACTACATTTGCTCCCAACACAGCTTCCTTTTGAACACGCACACCTTCAACAACAATACAACGGGATCCAATAAAACAACCGTCTTCAATTATAACAGGAGCTGCTTGAACAGGTTCCAATACTCCGCCAATACCAACTCCACCGCTTAAATGAACATCTTTGCCAATTTGAGCACAAGAGCCCACAGTTGCCCATGTATCTACCATTGTTCCACTATCAACATAAGCACCGATATTTACATAACTTGGCATCATGATAACGCCTTTTGCAAGATAAGCTCCATAACGTGCTACAGCATTAGGTACAACACGAACCCCTAATGCTTCGTAGTTCTTTTTTAATTTCATTTTATCATGAAATTCAAAAATTCCAACTTCTATTGTTTCCATCTTTTGAATAGGAAAATACAAAATCACAGCTTTTTTTATCCATTCATTTACTTTCCAATTGTCTTCCTGCGGCTCAGCAACACGAAGCTTCCCTTTGTCAAGTTGTTCGATGACTTCACGAATGGTATTTTGTGTTTTCTCTTCTTTTAATAATTCCCGGTTTTCCCAAGCAGCCTCAATAATTTGTTGCATAATTTGTATTGTATTTTATTTTTTCAGCGGTCGTATTTATTCACACAAATATATTGATTTTTTCAGTGAATAGGGGCAATAAATAAACACAAGCTGAAGGGGTACCTAAACGCAATTTTTGTTACTTTTGCAGCATGGCTAGGTTAATGGCAATTGATTATGGAAGTAAACGGGTTGGTATTGCGGTAACGGATCCTTTGCAAATTATTGCTACCGGACTTACAACCGTTCATTCAAAAGATTTGATCGATTTTTTGAAGAAATATATAGAGAAAGAAGAAGTAGAATGTATCGTTGTGGGTGAGCCTAAAAGGTTAAACAATGAGCCATCTGATGCTGCAAGGTTCATTGAACCATTTGTTGTTCATTTAAGACGAACTTTTCCGAATATAAAAATAGAACGGATGGATGAGCGGTTTACTTCGAAAATGGCTTTTCAAACCATGATCGACAGCGGGTTAAAAAAGATGGCAAGGCAAAACAAAGAATTGGTAGACGAAATCAGCGCCACCATAATTTTGCAGAGTTATATGATTAAATTAAAGTAAAAAGTATAAAGATTCAATACGAAAATAAAAATGATTTTACCTGTTGTTGCTTATGGAGATCCAGTTTTAAGAAAATTAGGTGCTGAGATCGATAAAGATTATCCTGAACTTAAAAAACTGATTGCTGATATGTATGAAACGATGTATGCTTCATCGGGTGTTGGTATTGCAGCACCTCAAGTTGGAAAAGCGATTCGTTTATTCATAGTTGATACCAAACCGTTTGTTAACGGTGAACGTGATGAAGATGAAGAAGATGAGTTTACTCCCGAAGAAAGAGAGCAGTTGGGTAATCTTCAGAAAACATTTATTAATGCTTCCATTATAAAAGAAGAAGGAGAGGAATGGGTCTTTAATGAAGGCTGTTTGAGTATTCCAAAAATTCGTGAAGATGTTAAAAGAAAACCTAAAATTCATATTCAATATTATGATGAAGACTTTAACTTCTTTGATGAAACATATGAAGGGATTGCAGCTCGTGTCATTCAGCATGAGTACGATCATATTCAAGGGAAATTATTTACAGACAGGATTAGTCCGTTGCGCAGACGATTATTGCAAGGGAAACTAAACGACATTTCAAAGGGGAAAGTGAAAGTAACCTATAAAATGCGTTTCCCTAATAAATAGATCTTAAAAAATAGAATGAAATGAAATACATAAAGTTTATTGTCGCATCTTATTTGTTGATTCTTTTTTCTGCCTGTGGAAACGATGTAAACCAAAAAACAGGTAAAAGTCAGGAAGCGATCCGTGAGGAATTATTAAAAGCAGTTGAACTACAAGAAGCTGAAATGCATAAGTCACCTGAATTGAATATCGCTGTGGCCGGTGTTGCTATAAAAGCATATTATGATTTTACAACCATGTTCCCTGAAGATTCTTTGACTCCTGATTATATTTTTAAATCGGCAGAAATAGCAACGGCTACAAAACAATACCCTCAGGCTTTAGCCTATTATCAAACAATAGAGGAAAAATACACCAGCTATTCACTTTACAAAGAAAGTTTATTCTTGCAAGCTTCATTGTTGGATAATTTTATCAATGATGATGCTAAGGCTAAACTTGTGTATGAAAAGCTAATCGCAAAATACCCTTCTAGCTCTTATGCGAATGATGCAAAGTTTGCCATTGGAAATCTGGGTAAAACAGATGAAGAACTTCACAAAGAATTTATGAAAAAAAACGGTGAGAAATAGTTAACTGAATTCCTTTTCTAGTAATTCTCTTAATCGTTCCGGCGATAATGCATGTTTTAATTCACCGTTCAAAGAATAAGAAATTTCACCGGTTTGTTCTGATACAACAATCGCTAAGGCGTCTGTATTTTCTGTGATCCCTACAGCTGCCCTGTGGCGCATACCTAAATGAGCAGGAAAATCTGCATGCTCAGTAACAGGTAAAACACAACGAGCAGAAACGATTACATTATCTGAAATAATAATCGCACCATCGTGTAAGGGGGAGTTTTTATAAAAGATGCTTTCTATCATACGTACCGATACTTTCGCATCGATCACGTCACCAGTATTGGAATAAAATTTTAAGTCATTATTTTTTGTAAGAATAAGGATCGCTCCGGTTTTGCTTTCGCTCATATTTTTACACGCTTTAACAATTGCATTGATATCAAGGCTCTGTGCTTTATTTACTTGAAATTTAAAATCAAATAACCCTTTGCCGATCTTGCCTTTGGTGAATATATCGGAAGTGCCTATAAATAAAAGGAAACGTCTCAACTCTTGTTGGAAAACGATCAATAGAGCAATAAATCCAACATCAATGAATTTCCCTAATATACTTCCGAACAATTGCATATTTAATGCTTTTACAACAAGCCATAAAAGGTAGAATAAAATAATACCTAAAAAAATATTGATGGCAACTGTCCCTTTTACCAGGTAGTACAATTGATAGATCAGCGCTGCGACTAATAAAATATCTATTACATCGATCCAGCGGATTATTATAAAAAGAGGGATGAACAGGTTTATCATATTACAAGTATAAGGATTTTGTTCTTAAGTTGTAGCATGGAAGGTGAGTACATAAATAATTGATAAAATAGTTTAACATTTTTTTTGAAATATTTATCTCATAGATACATGATTTTTATTTATTTGTCCCTATGACAATAAAAATTAGAAAATCAAATAATATTATTTGCTTCTGTTTTAGATAGGGCTAAATACATTGATTCATCTAAAATCTCCATATGAATGGTTAGCTTGCTTTTTTCTTTTCACTTTTTTTGATGGTGTGTTACTTGACTTTGAATACATTTGCAAAAAACAATAATAATTTTTATTATGGATAGCAACAAACCATTCCTGATAAAGGATCGAATAAAAAGTTTTGGTTATGCTTTTGAAGGAATAGCTTTATTTTTTAGAAGTCAGCACAATGCATGGATTCATATTTTTGCTACAGGTATTGTCATAGTTTCTGGTTTTACATTGAAAGTAAATGCCACGGATTGGTGCTGGTTGATCTTTGCAATGGCAATGGTCATTATCACTGAAATGTTGAATACGGCTATTGAATTTTTAACCGATATCGCTTCTCCTGAAATTCATCCTTTAGCAAAAAAAGTAAAAGATGTTTCTGCGGGTGCGGTTTTAGTAGCTGCAATCGCTTCAGTCCTTATTGGCTTGATTGTTTTTTTACCAAAGATGATATAAAGTAAGACAGCATTTTACTTGAGAAATGATACCTTTTTTCCATTTTCAACTATTATTTCTTATATTTAAAAAAATAAAAATTAACAACATGAAAAAAATAATCGCTTCTTTTTTTATAATTGGAATCGCTTTGGTTTCATCTAAATCTTTTGCACAAAAAATTCAAAATAGTTCGTATTCAACTGTTGGCTATATCAAAGACGATGGAACTGTTCAGAATGAGAATTATTCAACGATAGGTTATATCAAGAATGATGGAACAGTTCAAAATGGAAATTATTCAACAGTAGGCTACATTAAAAATGACGGAACAATTCAAAATGGAAATTATTCTACAATAGGCTATATTAAAGATGATGGAACGATTCAAAATGGAAATTATTCTACAATTGGATACATAAAATCGGATGGAACGCTTCAAAATAGCAATTATTCAACGATTGGATATGCCAAGGATGTGAATAAAAGAGCAGCGGCCGCTGCTGTCTTCTTTTTCTTTTTTAGATTAAATTAGGCTGTTGCTTTACGATTTCATATTCACAAACTGCAAGGGTAAATCATAGCTTCCACTTCGCATTAAAGAAATCACCGCTTGAAGATCATCAATCTTTTTTGCTGTAACACGCACCTGATCATCCATCATCTGTGCTTGCACCTTAAGTTTGGAATCCTTTATGTCTTTTACGATCTTTCTAGCCACATCCTTATCGATTCCTTCCTTTACTTTAATATCCTTTTTTACCATCACCCCTGATGCATAATGCTCCTTCTCGAAATCTAAACACAATGGATTCAATCCTTGTTTGATCATTCGCTGGCGGATAACATCTGTGATGGAATTAACACGCATCTCATTTTCAGTAGTAATATGCACCGACATGTTTTTCTTATCTAATGTGATCTCTGTTTTAGAACCATTAAAATCAAAACGGTTAATGATCTCTTTGCGAGCTATGTTGATTGAATTATCCAACAATTGCGCATCTACTTTATTTACGATATCGAATGAAGCCATGTTTTTAGTCTAACTGATTTATATTTTCAGAATCACAAATTTACATTATGAACTGATACGTTTTGATATAAAGGCATTACTTTATTTCTGCAATCATACATCTCGCACTCCCACCACCATATTTTTCCAGTTGAATGATTTGGTCTTTTTTTAATGATCTGAAAGTAAAAAAAAGAAAGTTCAATAGTGCAGTCTAATCGAACTCTATAATTGCCGAATCATTTCTGATTAGAACATGTAGGCGTATTTCTGATGGAGAAACCTGTTTTTTATGCTGCTTTTTTGTTTTTTAAAGATGTTATGGCTAACAGCAATCATGAACTCGTGCGATCCGCTAGTATAGGTGCGAAGTTTTCCGATCACAATATCATAGGAATAACTTACTTGATAGTTGTCAAAGAAAGTATAACCTACATGAAGTGCAATGGCATCATGTAATCGAATAGAAATACCTCCGAAGACAACTTCTTTAATGAAAACACGCAAGGTGTAATCTAGGTTCATCGGAGAACCTTTTGCATAACTTCCAAATAAAGTATTTTCAAATACAAAATCTTTGTTTTCAGAAAAATTATACCCGATTGTAAAGTTGGATTGTGTTGTATATTGAACCAAGCCTTTTTTTGTGGTATCCGCTTTGTAAAATTCAGCTGTCGACTGCACCACATGCAAAGCACTTGCTCCGACGTGAAATCGGTCGTTATATAAATAGAAACCTGCTGTAGCATCTGCAACCCAGGTACTGTTTGTTACAAATTGATCTATTGAAGGATCTTGTGTGTTGTGAAGTGTGATATCACTTCCAATCAGTGTGTAGTTGGTAAAATTTCCTGCTATACCTAAAGATAGCTCGGCATCAGGGAATCGAAGATGATATGCGTAACTGATTCCTATATTGGATTGTTTTGCTGGACCTACTTTATCTTGCATATAATAGAGTCCTGCACCCATTTTTTCTTTAAAGAATCTACTATGTAAACCAATACTGGTTGTTCTTGGAGCTCCATCATATCCAACCCATTGCATGCGATAATTCATACGTGCATCCAACAATCTTTTTGTCCCTGTTACACCAGGGTTTGTAATAAAAGCATTGTTATTATACTGGGTGTAGTATGGCATCTGTTGCGCCACAACAGATGAGGACAATAAGTATAGTACTAAAATATAAAATAAGTTTTTTTTCAATTTCTTAATTAATAAGAGTTACTGTTCCGTGTCTAACACCTTTTCCGTCCCCAAGATCAATCACATAATAATAGGTTGCCGCAGGCAATTCTTCATCAAAGGCTTTTCCATCCCATGTGTTATCGTACCCCTTTTTTTTGTATACCAATTTGCCGTTTCTGTTATAGATTTCAAGCGTATTGTTCGGATATTTATAAATATTTCCAATATACCAAGTGTCGTTATTGCCGTCATTATTAGGAGAAAAAGTGTTGTAAAAAACAACTTCAGCATTCGGGATCACAACTACTGTCATTGAATCGATATTGAAACATGTATTGGTAGAATCGGTCCCGTATAAATAATAAACTGTTGTGTTAATAGGCTCCGCATCTGGGTGGGCAGTAAATGGGTATGTGAGTGTATTTTGTGGGCTCCAGGCATAATAAAAACCACCAGAAGCATTTAAAACGGCTATTTCTCCTTCTTGAATTGTTACATCCGGACCGGCATTTATTGCTGGTGTTGGAATAATGTTTACTGTAACAACATCAGTGAAAACTGGACATCCTGTTGGTGAGGCAGTAAGTGTATAAGTAATTGAAGTAAGCGGAGTAGAAGTTGGACGAGGAAGGGTATTGCTGTTCAAGTATGTGGTTGGTGACCATGAATAGCTTACACCGACTCCGGAAACATTAAGATCTGCACCTAACAATGCATAACTGTTCACACAAATAGCTGTGTCGTTTCCTGCATTCACATTTGAGATATAATTTAAGGACATAATAACTTGGTCGGTAGCAACGGCTCCTGTATCATCGGTTACAGTTAATGTATAGGTAGCATAACTTCCTAAAGCACACGACGGATTTGCAATACTGGTGCTGCTCAGAAAATTTGGTGGGCTCCAAGAATAGGTATAAGGTGCAAGTCCTCCGGTTGCAGCAGGTGAGCCTCCTATGAGTGCACTAGAACCAGGACAAACAACTTTGTCTACTCCGGCATGAGCAACAAGTTGAGCAAAAGAGGAAGTGCCAACTAATAAAAAGAATAATGAAAAAATAAAATTATTTAGCCGTAAAGTCGTATTCATTTTATTAGCAGTATATAGAGACACAAATGTAAATATATAAATTAGTAATTTGAAAGTATAAGTGACAGGAAAACTTAGGATTCAATCGATTTATTGTCCTGCATTTAGCAAAACTATAATTATCTTTAACAAAAAAATAATTTTAAGCCTTTGGAAAAGCATATTCTGAGCAAATCAACCTTCTTGCGTGGCCTACAATGTGTGAAATCTTTGTATTTATACAAGAATTTCATTCAAACCCGTGATATGGTGTCTGCCGAACAACAAGCTATTTTTAACAGAGGAAACAATGTAGGTGTTTTGGCTCAAAAGCTTTTCCCAGGAGGAACAGATGCCACACCTGCAAAAAGATCGAATAACATTGCTGCAGTTGAAAATACCCGTAAATTAATAGAAAGCGGAGTGGAGGTCATTTACGAAGCAGCTTTTCAATACGAACAAGTGTTGGCGATACTTGATATTTTAGTAAAGAAGGGCGATAAATGGTATGCTTATGAAGTAAAAAGTTCAACAAAAATTTCATCTACCTATCTTCTCGATGCGTCTCTTCAATATTGGGTGATTAGCAATTCTGGAGTTTCACTCGAAGACATTTCATTGATCACGATCAACAATCAG
Source organism: Bacteroidota bacterium (assembly GCA_947449315.1). Lineage (GTDB taxonomy): Bacteria > Bacteroidota > Bacteroidia > 2-12-FULL-35-15 > 2-12-FULL-35-15 > 2-12-FULL-35-15. The sequence goes on along the minus strand of CANFRC010000001.1, from coordinate 225,577 downwards.
TATGTTAGAAACGGAGACGTCAATTTAAAGGATCTATTCTCCATCAAATCGGTGAAAAAAGAAGCGCTCTCCAACCAAAAAATGGTAGAAGAGAAAATATTGCTTTCTAAAGCGGTTATTCATGATGGTGTCTTGCCAGACATAAGAATCGGAGAGCATTGTTTCAGTCCATACAACTGCGATTTTATGGGAACATGTTGGAAAAATGTTCCTCAGAATTCGGTTTTTGATATAACAGGTGTCAAGAAAGCAGAGCAGTTTAATTTATATAATTCTGGTATCAAAACAATTTCAGATATCCCAGAAAAGAATGACTTAGATAAAAACGCAAATATTCATATACAGGCATTTAAAAATAAGTCAGTAACCATTGATAAGAAAGCTATTTCCTCATTTTTGTTAAATGTAGAATACCCTTTATTTTTTATGGATTTCGAAACATTTATGCCGGCAGTTCCTATCTATGATAAAACAAAACCTTATCAGCATATTCCTTTTCAATATTCTTTGCATTATAAAAAAGATAAAGATGCCAAGCTTTCACATTTCGAATTTTTGGCGGAACAAGGTTTTGACCCACGAAGGGCTTTCATTGAAAATTTATTAAAAGTTACTGAAAATGCCGGAACTATTTTAGTGTACGATGTTCTGATGGAAAGAAATGTATTGAACGGATTAAAGAATGATTTCCCTGAATACGCCTCAGCAATTGACTTGCGTATAAAAAGGATGGTGGATCTTGCCAAACCTTTTCAGGAAAGAAGTTATTACCATCCGGATATGAAAAATTCATTCTCAATGAAAAGTTTATTGCCGGCTCTTGTCCCGGAATTAAGCTATTCAGGTCTAAAGATTTCTTCAGGAAGCATTGCAATGATTGCGTATGAGAATTTACAAAAGGAAACCGATATGTTCAAGATTCTTGAAATAAGAGAATATCTTTTAGAGTATTGTAAATTGGATACGCTAGCAATGGTGAAAGTGTTTGAAGTACTTGAAAAGTCTACTTGATAGAAATAAAAAAGCCCATCTTGTTAGATGGGCTTTTATGTAGCGTGTCAGTTTTTAAAATCGCTCTAATTTAGAAAAGTAAAAATCGCCCTCTATTTGCGCATTCTCATCACTGTCAGAACCGTGAACGGCATTTGCAGCAATTGATTTAGCATAGATCTTTCGGATAGTTCCTTCATCTGCTTTAGTAGGATCAGTAGCTCCAATTAATGTTCTGAAATCAGCAACTGCATTTTCTTTTTCTAAGATGGCTGCTACTATTGGTCCTGAAGACATATAATCTACTAATTCGCCATAAAAAGGACGTTCCTTATGCACTTCGTAAAATTTACCAGCAGCATCTTTTGTTAATTGTGTGTATTTCATTGCTACAATTCTAAAGCCTGCTTCATTGATCATTTTTAAAATCCCTCCAATGTATCCATTCGCTACTGCATCAGGCTTAAGCATTGTAAAAGTTCTGTTTGTTGCCATTTTTTTATTGTTGTTTTTAAGATTAAAATAATTGCCTAATGCAATTCGGGTGCGAAATTAGAAAAAATAGTAGAATTAAAAACATAAATTACAAACAAATAAGAAGTGTTTAAGCCGACTAATTATTGTAAATTTGTGGCTCAAAAATCCAAAATACCTTGAACACAAAACAAGTAAAAGAAGTAAAGTCGCTCTTAAATAAGCCTAAGAATATTGTAATTGTTACACATTGGTCGCCAGATGGCGATGCAATGGGGTCTTCTTTAGGATTGTATAATTATTTGATCCAGAAGAAGCATAAGGTAACCGTTATCACTCCGAATGATTACCCTTCATTTTTATTCTGGCTTGCAGGAAACAATAAAGTAATTGATTTTTCTAAAAAGACCAAACCAGCAAAAACGGCTGTAGCAAAAGCGGATTTAATCTTTTGTCTCGATTTTAATTCATTGAAACGCATCGATTCTTTAGGTGTAGAAGTCGCTAAATCCAACGCAATAAAATTCATGATAGATCACCATCTGCAGCCGGAAGACTTTGCGCAATATATGCTTCATGATATCAAAGCATGCTCAACCTGCGAATTGATCTACGATTTCATAAAATTGATGGGCGACAAAAAAGCTTTAAATAAGAATATCGCCAATTGCTTGTATACCGGTATTATGACAGATACAGGCTCTTTTCGCTATCCTTCAACAACTTCCAAAACGCACAGAATCATCGCAGAATTAATTGATGCAGGAGCGGAAAATGGAGATATTCATAATCGTATTTATGATGGAAATACAGAAGGTAAAATAAAGTTGCTAGGTTTCAGTTTAAGTGAAAAGTTAACTGTAATGAAAGATTTTAAAACCGCTTTTTTTAGTCTTACTGCGGCGGAATTAAAAAAATACAATTACCAAAAAGGGGATACAGAAGGTGTTGTAAACTATGCGCTTTCTATTGAAGGTATTCGTTTTGCAGCCTTTTTTGTTGAGCGGGACGGGATCATAAAAACGTCATTTCGATCCAAAGGTACTTTTGATGTGAATTTATTTGCCCGCACTCACTTTACCGGTGGCGGTCATAAAAATGCTGCTGGAGGGATGAGTGAGCTGACGATGGAAAAGACCATCAATAAATTTGTTGATTTATTGCCTGCGTATAAAAAGCAATTAAATAGTTCTAAGTAATATGATTAGAAATAGCCTTTTCCATTATTTTGTTTCTTTTGCGATTGCGCTAGCAATGCTTTCTTGCGGAAATAGCCACACAAAACCGCCAAAGAAAACAAATATTCAAAGCAAAGAGTTTCAGGATAAATTGGTAGATGCTAATAAAATGTATGTAAAACGTGAAAGCGATGAGATCGACCAGTATGTTGCTCATCAAGGTTGGCAGATGATAACCACAGGAACGGGATTGCGCTATATGATTATAAAAAAAGGAGCAGGTCGTTCAGCAAAGCCTGACTCCAATGAAACGGTGAAGGTGAAAGTGAAATTCAAGAAAAGTTTGTTGGACGGTACTTTGTGTTACTCATCTGATTCAACCGGAGCGGAAGAATTTGTGGTGGGAAAGGATAATGTAGAAACGGGTTTGCACGAAGGTATCCAATTTATGCATGTTGGTGATAAAGCGGTTATGATATTGCCTTCACATTTAGCATATGGTTTGGTGGGGGACGGAAAAAAAATTCCACCAAAGGCATCCATTTTATATGAATTAGAATTGGTTTCATTAAAAATAAAATAGTATTGAAAATCAAATACTTACACATATTATTTTTAGTGATACTTATAAGCTCCTGTGGCTTTTTTTCTCCTTATGAAGGGTACACAAAAACCGACTCTGGATTGTTTTATAAACTTCAAGTGATTGGAGATGGAAAAAGAAAACCTGCAATTGGTGACTTTTTGCAATTGACAATCATCTATAAGACAGATAAGGATTCAGTTTTTCTCGACAGCTATTCCAATAACGATATCGGAATGGTTATTCTGCCTTTCAACCATTCATCCTTTGTAGGTAGTTTTGAAGAAGGATTAACCACTATGAATGAAGGTGATAGCGTATCTTACATTGTTGATGCAGACAATCTGTTTCACAATTTCTTTAAAACAGAGCTACCGATATTCTTAAAAAAAGGCGGTACTGTGAAAGTGGACGTCAAGCTGAAAAAGATATTCAACAACGAACAATACCAGGAGGAGCTGAAGCGCTATGAAGAAATTGTGGAAGAACGAGACATTGAAGAACAGCGCAAATTGCAAACCTTTTTAGATACGAGCCAAGTTTCGTATTCACCTTTAGATAATGGAATGTATTATTTACCAATCAGCCAAGGAGCTGGAAGTCCACCAGAACGAGGAAATACCCTTCAGATCAATTACATAGGGACGTTCTTAAATGGAAAAGTATTTGAATCGACCTACCAACGCAGACAGCCATTAGAATATAATTACGGAGAACAAGGTCAGGTGATAAAAGGACTAGAAACTGCAATAAGTTTAATGAATGAAGGTGCCAAAGCAAAATTTATTATACCTTCGCACCTTGCTTTTGGAGAGGAAGGGTCATCAACTAAAATTGTTCCTCCTTTCACAACTGTTATTTATGAAATAGAATTACTTAACCTAACCAAAAAATAATAAATTAAAATGAAAATTTCTTTCTCAAAAAAAATTGCAGTAATAGCCATGGGAGCTGTATTAGCAATATCAGCATGTAAAAATTCTCCGTATCCAGGTTATGATATGGCAGAAAATGGTTTGTATTACAAGTTTTATAAACAAGACGAAAAAGGTGTAAAACCTCAGGAAGGTGATGTTGTTCGAATTGTTATGTCATGGAAAAACAGCAAAGATTCAGTTTTATTTGATTCTAAAAAAGCAAATCCAAGTGGTGTAAATTATATTGAATTTCCAATACAAAAATCTACATTTAAAGGAAGTTTTGAAGATGCATTGTATATGATGTCAGTTGGTGATAGCGCAAGTTTTATCATTAGTGCTGATTCTGTATATCTGTCTACATTCAAAGCAAAAGAACTTCCTAATTATATTGAAAAAGGAAGTATGTTGACCTTTGAGGCTAAACTGGATAAAATCACTTCGAAATCTGAAGTTGAAGCAGAGCGTAACAAAAAGATGGAAGAGCAAAAGAAATTGATGGAAGAGCGCAAAAATGCAGAACCACAAGAGCTTGCTAAATATCTTGCTGACAATAAGATTACTGCTAAACCTACAGCAAGTGGTTTGATATATGTTGAAAAAGTGAAAGGTAAAGGTGCTAAACCAACAAAAGGTTGTAAAGTAAAAGTAAATTATACTGGTCGCTTTTTAGATGGAAAAGTATTTGATACAAGTGTTGAAGCAATAGCAAAACAAGCGGGTGTGTTTGACGAAAGAAGACCTTACGAACCTATTGAGATTCCAATCGGAGTTGGTCAAGTAATTCCGGGATGGGATGAAGGCATTATGTTAATGAGCCCTGGTGCTAAAGGACAACTTATCATTCCTTCTGCAATTGGGTATGGTCAAGGTGGTGGACAAATGCCTCCTTTTTCTCCTTTGATTTTTGATGTGGAGTTAGTAAGCTTCTCAGCAGCTGATCCTGCATCCGCTGCTCCTCAGGGTCAAAACTAATTATAGATTAAACTATTAAAAACTGCCACCTAAAAAGTGGCAGTTTTTTTAATTAAATAATTAAATAAATTTATTACTTGTTCTAAAGAATATTAACATGAAAAAAGTATTTACAATAGCAACAGTATTCTTTCTTCTTAGTTCTCAAATTAGTTCCGCTCAGGAAAAAACAGAAGGATCTAAAAAAAACGAAAAAGCTTCTGAAAATAAGGATTCAAAAAAGAAAGAGAAGAGTGATAAAGACCATCATAAAAAAGATAATAAAAATAAAAGTAAAAAAATTAAAAACCCAGTAACCGTGAAAACAGCATCAGGATTAGAATATACCATAACAGAAAAAGGTAGTGGTATCAAGCCACAAAAAGGGGACAAGGTGGTTGTTCATTATACTGGCAAATTAACAAATGACACAGTATTCGATAGTTCGGTGAAAAGAGGACAGCCTTTTGAATTCGTTTTAGGAGCTGGACAAGTAATAAAAGGGTGGGATGAAGCATTTGAATTGCTGCAGGTAGGCGATAAGGCTACAATTAAATTTGGTCCTGAGCTAGGATACGGTGCAGCAGCTAATGGAGCTATTCCTGCTAATTCAACTCTTATTTTCGATATTGAATTATTGAATGTAATTGAAGGTGTAAAGCCATGGAATGTAAAAGGGAAAGACACTTTGAAAACAGCTAGTGGTTTAAAATACATCATTGTAAAGGAAAATAAGGGGGGCGAAAAGGCTGAGGCAGGAACAATCGTAGAATTTCACTACAGTGGTTATCTGTCAGACGGAAAATTATTTGATTCATCAGTAGAACGTGAAAAACCCTTATCAGTTAAGGCGGGCCAGCAACCATTATTACCAGGTTGGGATGAAGGTATTTTGCTCATGCGTGCCGGAGAAAAATTTAAGTTGATTATACCTCCAGCCTTAGCACTTGGTGAAAAAGGTCATCCTCCTATCATTCCGCCAAATGCAGAGCTTACTATGGATATAGAAGTTTTAAGTGTAAAAAAGATTGTAGCTCCACCCTTGTTTGATATCAAAGGTTTGGAACAAAAATCAACCGCTTCCGGATTAAAATATTATGAGGTAAAAAGAAGCGGTAGTGCTGTAAGAGCAGCTGCTGGAAAAAATGTAAAAGTTCATTATTCAGGATATTTGGCAGACGGAAAAATGTTTGATTCGTCTGTTGAACGAGGCGAACCAATTGAATTTCCTCTAGGACAAGGTCAAGTTATTCCTGGATGGGAAGAAGGGATTGCACTAATGAATGTAGGTGATAAATTTCGTCTTGTGATACCTTATTTTCTTGCTTATGGAGAAACAGGGCGTCCACCAATCATCCCAGAAAAGGCTGAACTTACTTTCGATGTCGAATTGGTAGGCGTGGAAGGTGACCAAGTTCATTAATCATAAATGTTTAAAATTCAAAAAACGCTCTGATTTTTCAGAGCGTTTTTTTATTAATTAGGATTAATCAACTCCATTTCAAAATAGTATATTTACTGACAATTTCCTTGGCATCTCAATGAACAACAACAACAAGCATTCTCAACCTTTTATAATGTTGCTTTCAGCAGCAATTGCTTTGCTTGTCGCTTCTCAATTTACTACAACATTCCACCTTTTTGGTTTTCAAACAAAAAAAGTAGATCCTCTTTCAGATATCACTACCAAAGGGAATTACAAAAAAGTTACGCTAACTAAAAAAATAATTACGGATTCAATCGTAAAAAAAGACAGTACAGACTTTGCTATTCGTCAAGTTGATACAAGTAATATTTATGATTTCGAACACGATAGCACTTCAGCATTGGCTCATTTTTTTCAATCACTGAATGAAATTAAAATTCATAAACATAAAACGCGTATTGCCTATTTTGGTGATTCAATGATCGAAGGCGATCTTATTACACAAGATCTTCGTGAATGTTTGCAGAACACCTTTGGCGGAAATGGAGTAGGGTATGTTCCTATTACATCAATTGTTTCTGGCTTCCGCACAAGTATCATTCACTCTTTTGAGGGTTGGACCACACATAATTTATTAGAAACTATGCCGGCTAATCATGTCCTTGGAATATCAGGATATAGCTTTGTGCCAACTGTTAGCGTAACAGCGGATACCACCAATACGACTTCGGGCAGTTGGGTAAAATATGCAGGTGTCAATAAAAAACATCTTAATAAATTTTATGAGGCTAAATTATTATACGGTAAAAGCAATGGCGAAAATTATGCTGAAGTGAATGGAACACGTTATAAATTAGCTGGAACAAATCCTGTTAATCAATTACTTATAAATACAGGAAATGGCTGTCAATTCATTAATGCAAGGTTTCAATGTAAAACCCCTGTTGATATTTTCGGCTTCAGTATTGAAAGTGATAGTGGTGTGTTTGTAGATAATTTTTCGTTCCGAGGGAACTCGGGATTGCCCATTAAGAATGTATCGCAAAATGTATATGCTTCAACGAATGATTGTTTGGGGTATGATCTGATCATTTTGGAATACGGCTTAAACACCGTGAATCCTATTGTTACTGATTTTTCATGGTACGAACATGGAATGAATACGGTGATCAAACACATTCAGTCTAGTTTTCCGAATGCAAGTATTTTGCTAATTAGTGTGGGTGATAAAAGTTATCGAAAGGATGGTGTTTACCAAACAGATCCAAGTGTTCCTATTTTAGTGAAAACTCAAAAACGGATGGCGCAAGAAAATAAATTAGCGTTCTGGAGCTTATACGACGCTATGGGAGGGAACGGATCTATGGTGAAATGGGTGGAAGGAGATACAGCACTTGCTAATAAAGATTATACTCATTTTAATTTTAAAGGAGCTCATAAAGTAGGGAAGATCTTATTTAGTAAAATAATGAGCGAATACACTGATTATAATAAAAAACAAAACAAAAAGCTTTTAAACTAGTAACTTCTTATGTTTCTAACAACGAAAAATAAAAAATCATTTTTACTTACTTTCGCATCTCTTGTTTTTTATCTAGGCTTTTTATCTGCTCAGACTATTGATTCTACTGCATATTCACAATATAAGTTTATAAAAAAGGGCTTAAATAAAATAGAGAACGATAGTTCTTCGTTGACGTTTTTTTATGAGAAATTGAGTCAATTAGAATCAACAAAAAAAGGTAGAGTGGACATTGTTCATATCGGAGATTCACATATTCAGGCAGACTTTTTTTCAGGTACCATGCGCCAAAAATTACAACTTAAATTTGGCAATGCTGGACGAGGATTGATATTCCCCTATCGTGTCGCTAAAAGCAACGAGCCGCAATCCTACAAAACCATTACAAATGCAATATGGGATTCAAAGAGGAATGTGTTTTACGATAAACCTTTGCCTATTGGCATCAGTGGATTCACAATTGAAACTAGTGATTCCGCCGCGCAGATCAATTTGATGGTGAAAGATCAGCCAGGATTGGGATATAGCTTTACAAAGTTTACCTTGTTTCATGAAAAAGGGTTAAATAATTTTGATATTTCTATTTGTGATGACCAAAATTGCGAACGAGGAATTTTTAAATCAACAGATAGATCTACAAATCCATTTGTTTCTGAATTAAAATTTGATAAACCTGTTCGTCAAATTTATTTAAGAAATAAATGTGTCGATACGGCTACACAGAAATGCACGCGCATCTATGGTATGCTTTTAGAAAATGATTCCTCAGGAATAGTTTACAATATGATTGGTGTAAATGGTGCAGAATTCAGACATTATACGATGTCTAAATATTTTATGCAACAGTTGCCTTATCTTTCTCCCGATTTAATAATTGTTTCAATGGGCACCAACGAAGCTTTTTCAAAAGGATTTGATAAAGATTTGTTTAGTAGAAATATAGACAGCTTGATAACAAATATAAAACTAGCGAATCCAAATGCTGCTGTTCTATTGACTACACCAGCAGATTCATACCGTAAATCCAGAAAAGGAAGAGTGAAAAATCCGGATATGAAATTAGCAAAAGAAACAATTATTACGTATGCACTAAAACATAATCTACCTTATTGGGATCTGTATGAAATAATGGGAGGCTTTGGTTCAATGGGTAAATGGTATGCAATGAAATTAACAGCCAAAGATCGTGTCCATTTTAGTGGGAGAGGTTACCAAATTCAAGGTGATCTTTTTTATAATGCCTTGATGAATGGTTATGAAAAATATAAAAAATCTAAAAAATAGTTTGCAGGCTCTAAGGTATGTTTGACTTCAATATAGATATCCATAAGCTTTTACAGCAACTCACGTATAATGCGAAAGATCCTCTATTATTCAATAGCGGATTCTTTTTGTTTTTCTTTTGTCTATTTTTATTGGGATACCAATTTCTATATAAACGGAAATTAACGCGCGTAGTTTATTTTACCATTTTCTCGCTTTATTTTTTTTACAAAGCTTGCGGATTTTATTTTGGGTTTATCTTGCTATCTGCTGTTGTCGATTTTAATTTATCGAATTGGATTTTTACTGCAAAATCAAACGAGAGAAAGCGGTTAATCCTTTTCTTTAGTGTTGTCATAAATCTAGGTTTGCTTTTCTATTTTAAATATACCAACTTCTTCATAGAGATTATTAATGATTTGAAACTAGGTTCCATAAAGCCTTTGAACTTAATATTACCCATTGGAATCTCTTTTTACACCTTCGAAAATTTAAGTTATACTATTGATGTGTATCGAGGGAAATTCAAGCCGGTACAAAGCTTTTTAGATTATTGTTTCTTTCTCTCTTTCTTTCCTAAATTAGTAATGGGCCCCATTGTGAGAGCATCCGATTTTATTCCTCAAATCCGAAAGGATATCTATATTTCAAAGGAAGATGTAGCCAAAGGCTTGTACCTCATTTTAGGAGGACTATTTAAAAAAGTGGTGATCTCCGATTATATTTATGTGAATTATGTTCAGTATATCTTTGACGATCCTTCTAGGCATTCAGGAATTGAATGTTTGTTAGGTGTATATGGTTATGCAATGGTTATTTATTGTGATTTTTCCGGTTATTCAGATATGGCAATTGGTATGGCCAAATGGATGGGTTTTACTATCAATGAAAATTTTGATTCACCTTATCAATCTAGCAGTATAACAGAGTTTTGGAGACGGTGGCATATGTCATTGTCATCCTGGTTAAAAGATTATTTATATATCTCATTAGGTGGGAATAGAGTCGGCAAGTTTCGTCAGTATTTAAATTTAATGATCACGATGTTGTTGGGAGGTTTGTGGCATGGCGCATCTTTTAACTTTATTGTATGGGGAGGGATGCACGGATTAGCTCTTTCATTTGATAAGTTGAGAATGTCAATGGTTGCTAAACTACCAAAATCCAATTTTCTGATTTCTAAATTGACCAAGATCTTTGGTGTTATTATCACGTTTCATTTCGTTTGTTTCTGCTGGATCTTCTTTAAAGCCTCCTCTTTTGAAGATGCAGAAATTATTATTTCACAGATTTTCCAAAATTTCAATGGCACAGCTTGGCAACAAATGTTTACCGCCTATGGAACCATTTTCGGAATAATGGCACTGGGATATGTCATCCATTTTCTTCCGAAATCCTTCGAGTTCATCTCTATAAAGGTCCTTTCCAATATCTCAATGGCTGGCCGTATAGCCATTCTTCTTATCTTTATCTGGATCATTATTCAGGTAAAACAAGCGGATCAGGTAATGCCGATCTATTTGCAGTTTTAATTTAATAGCACATATTTCTAAAATATTTGGCAGATTAAATAATAATTACGTTATTTGCAGTCCGAAAAATAAAAAAAGAACATATTTAATACAAAATACAATGTCAAGAGTTTGCGAAATAACAGGAAAAAAAGCGATTGTAGGTAATAAAGTATCTCACTCAAACACAAAAACTAAACGTAAATTCAATGTGAATTTACAAACTAAGAAGTTTTATTTACCAGAAGAAGACAAGTGGATCACTATCAGAATCTCAACCTCAGCGTTAAAAACCATCAACAAAAATGGTATTTCTGCTGTTGTTAAAGAAGCGAGAGAACAAGGTCATTTAAAAAAGTAATTTATACTTTATTTTATATATTAAGACGTTGCTACAGTAGTAGTAACGTTTTTTTGTTTTTAGTAAGGCCATCGTCTATTTCTTAGCAATTCACCAATAATCATGTTAATCCGTAATTCTTTTTGCTTCATTTTTCTATTTTTCTCGTTTTGGGGTCATTCCCAGAATTACGATTCCGACCTATTGACAAAAGAATTTCATAATGGTAGACGGGATGCACTAAGGAAACTACTACCAGATAGCAGTTGTGCGGTTTTTTTTGCAAATCCGGAACGTCAGCGCGCCAATGATACTAAATACCTTTACCACCAGGACCCCAACTTTTATTACTTTACAGGATTAAATGAGCCTAACGCCATGCTCATTATTTTTAAAGAAAATCAAACTTTCTATGATTCAATCACAACCAATGAACTGATATTTATTCAGGAACGTGACCCCGCCAAAGAAGTTTGGACTGGAAAAAGGATGGGCATAGTAGGAGTAAAGGATCAATTAGGTTTTTCTTTTCCATTTGAAAATAAACAATTTGCTGACTTTGAGATTGATTTTTCTAAATTTCATCAAGTGTCTTTTTTAGAATTTAACAATGATGTCCGTGACGATATAAACGATAGGGGCGACTTGTATAGTCTTATCAAGCATTTCAAAGAAAAGACAGGTTACGCGAAAAAAAACCTTGACAATTTTAACATCGTTTCCGTAATGGGCACCTTGAGAGAAAAGAAACAGCCACAGGAGTTGGAATTGTTGCATAAAGCCATCGGCATGACAGTTGTGGCGCATTATGAGCTAATGAAATCCTTACAAGTAGGATTAAAAGAATACCAGGCCCAAGCAATAATCGAATACATGTTCAAAAAACAAGGTTCAGAATATGTAGGATACCCTTCTATAGTAGGGGGAGGTGAAAATTCTTGTATTTTGCACTATGAAACCAATCGAAAAAAACTAGATGACGGTAATCTGCTTGTTGTTGATGCAGGTGCCGAATATCATGGGTATACTGCAGATGTAACCCGTACTTTGCCTGTCAATGGAAAATTTTCGGAAGAAGAAAGAATCATTTATAATATTGTTTTAGATGCTCAGGTAGCGGGTATAAAAGCTTGTCAAGAAGGCCTTGAATTTAGAGCACCTCATAAAGCGGCACAGGCTGTTATTCAGCAACGATTGATGAAGTTGGGAATCATAAAAAACGAAGCTGATTATATAAAATATTTCTTCCATGGCACCTCACATTACTTAGGCTTAGATGTTCACGATGCAGGAAATTATGGTAAATTGACTGCAGGCAATGTAATAACAGTGGAACCAGGCATTTATATTCCATCAGGTTCAGATTGTGACCCCAAGTGGTGGAATATAGGAATCCGGATTGAAGACGATGTGCTTATCACCAAAGGAGCCCCTGATATTTTATCGGGCAATTTGCCTAAAAAAATCGATGATATTGAGGCCGCGATGAAGGAAGAAAGCCTTTTTAATAAAATTAAGTAGCGGAATTTTGCAGATTTCTGAATGAATTGAAAGGAATTAGAGCATAATTCGTATAAAAATATTGTGGATTTAGATTAAAAATTTTATATTTGCACTCCAATTTTGAAAAACAATAACTAAAATGGCTAAAAAAGGTAGTAGAATTCAGGTGATTATGGAATGTACTGAGCATAAAGAAAGCGGTATGCCGGGAACTTCTCGTTACATTACAACAAAGAACAAAAAGAACACAACAGAAAGATTGGAGTTAAAAAAATACAACCCAATTTTGAAAAAAGTTACTGTTCATAAAGAAATTAAATAATTTGTTTTAAATCCCAAATGGCTAGTTCTGCTGAACTTTTCATTTTTATTTAAAACTTTAAACGAATAATACAATGGCTAAGAAAGTAGTTGCGACTCTAAAATCAGGTAAAGGAAATAACTTTACAAAAGTGATTAAAATGGTAAAATCACCGAAAACAGGTGCTTATTCTTTTAAAGAAGAGATCATTCACAATGATCATATTCAGGATTTTTTAAAGAAGTAATCCTTAAGATATTTTTTAATATAAAGGCTTCTCCAAACAAGGGGAAGCTTTTATTGTTTTATGTTATCCCCCATTATTATGGGGGAATAGTCCGAAGGACTCCCTTGGAGGGGATTAAATGATTATGGGTATTTTTAGTTTTTTTAGTAAAGAAAAAAAAGAAAGTCTTAATAAAGGACTGTTCATCACCAAACAGAGCTTTTTCAGTAAAATGGCTAACGCCATAATGGGTAAAGCTACTATTGACGATGAGGTCTTGGAGAATCTGGAGGAAATATTAATGACTTCTGATGTGGGGGTTGATACTTCTTTACGGATAATTGAAAAAATAAAGAAACGTGTATCGCAACAAAGAAAAGTTGAAACCTCTCTCTTAAACGATATTTTAAGAGAAGAAATTGCGGATCTTCTCGTTTCAAACGGACAAGAAGATACAGCTGATTTCGACGTTCCCAAAGACAAAAAACCATATGTAATTATGGTAGTCGGTGTAAATGGAGTAGGTAAAACTACTACAATCGGGAAATTGTCTCATCAATACAGAAATGCGGGTAAAAAGGTTGTTATTGGCGCTGCAGATACTTTTCGTGCAGCAGCAGTAGATCAGATAAAAATTTGGGCAGATAGAACAGATGCCATTTTGGTTTCTCAAGGAATGAATGCCGATCCCGCTTCTGTGGCTTTTGATACCTTAACCTCAGCAGTAGCTAAAGGTGCTGATGTAGTAATTATCGATACTGCAGGTCGATTGCATAACAAAGTTAACCTGATGAATGAACTCACAAAGATTAAAAATGTGATGCAAAAAATTATTCCAGATGCTCCTCATGAAATATTATTGGTACTAGACGCATCAACAGGACAAAATGCAATAGAACAGTGCAAGCAATTTACTGCTGCAACCGATGTGAATGCCTTAGCATTAACCAAACTTGATGGAACTGCTAAAGGAGGCGTAGTTATTGGAATATCGGATACATTTAAGATTCCTGTCAAATATATTGGCGTAGGAGAAAAGATGGAAGACCTTCAGGTTTTCAACAAACATGAATTTGTAGATAGCTTATTTAAGCAATAAAAGATAATTATTGTTTTAAGAATTTGCTGAATAACCGTACAACTCCTACTTCGGCAATTTTTACCAAAGAGCCAGAAAGTTTATTCTTTCCATCCAAATCCATTTTAAAGAACTTCCCTAATACAAATTCATTTACCCAATCTAAAATTCCACTTATTTTTTTATTTTGCGCTGCATCATAAGGAAGGAATTCTTCACCAATTAACTGCATCGGATTGTTTTTTAGATGGTTTATTTTGTCCGCCAGCAAAGCTTCCAGGTAAGAACTATACATTTTTAAGCGTTCTTTTTCTCGCCGTAAACTTTCTAAGTCAGTTATTTTAATTGGCTCGTTAATCATTTGCTTCTTTTTCGAATAGCTGTTCAATTACTTTATTGGCAATGTATTTTTCCAATAATTTTTTTCGGAAAATGATCAATATTAAAAGTAGAATAAGGTAGATCCCGAAAATGATAAGAAATCCAAGTGCATTGCTATGTAGAAGTTGTGCGAAGAAAAAACCGGCACTAATACTCAGAAATAACAGAAGAAAAAAACATAGCATCGCTATGATGAAAGAGGATATTAATACAGCTGAAACCTTTGCTACCTTTTCATATGCACCAATCTTATAAAGATCAATCTTGGCTTCAAAATAATCAAGAATAATTATTTTTAAATCTTTGAAAAACGAGGGTTGTTCACTCATATTAGTTAAATGGAGGTTTTTTTAAAATGTTCTTCTACAGAATTTTTTAGATCTTCGATAACAGATTTACCTTTGCTGATATCCTCTTCAAGATCATCTTTAAATTTGGTCGCTTTTTCTTTTAAGTCATCAAATAGCTCATCCTTTTTATTTGAATTTAAGAAATAACCAATAGCTACACCTATTGCAACACCGCCTAAAAGCGCGAGCAGTAATTTTGAATGATCATTATCTTTCATTTTGTGACTAATTAATTTCCCTATAAAATTACAATTATTTACCTTTAAAAAAAATAATAAACAGATGATAGATATCATCCTAAAAAAAATAGAGCGTTGGATCCATTAATTTCAAGAAACGAAAGAGTAAAACAGTTTGCTGCCCTTGCAGGAATTGTATTGTTGGGTGGTTTTCTTTTGTTTACTCTATCAGGCTTTATTCCTGCATTTTTAGGCGCAGTAATTTTTTATGTCATTTGTTCTCCATTTGTGCATTTTTTAATGGATAGAGCGAAACTAAAAAAAGGATTTGCAGTTTCATTAACACTCATACTCTCATTCCTAATTATTCTTATACCCGTTTTTGGTTTAACTTATTCCTTGATTTATAAGGTCAGTACCATGTTTTCCATTTCAAATAACTTATTAGCTGAACTTCAGAATTTAAATGCATACATCAATTTAAAGTATGGTCTAAATATTTTGGCTCATGAAAATATTGTTAAGCTTCAATCAGAAATTACTAACTTCATTCCAAATATATTGCATCAAACGCTTAGTATTCTTGCTGATATAGCGATAATGTATTTTATACTCTTCTATCTTCTCAAAACAGAAACATCCATCGAAAAAAGTGTTGTAAGATTTTTACCCTACAAAAAAGAAAATGCGCATCTATTTGCAAAAGAGTTGATTTCACAAACCTATTCAAACGTTATTGGGGCGCCATTGTTAGCTTTGATCCAGGCGCTTTTTGCAAGCTTAGGCTTTTGGATTTTCGGATTAAATGATTCGATATTCTGGGGCTTGATGTGCGGTTTTTTATCTTTTATACCTTTTGTTGGATCAGCTTTAGTTTGGTTTCCTGCAGGAGTTTTTATGGCAGCAAGTGGTTTTTATTGGCAAGGAGCAGCCATCCTTATTTATGGTTTAGTAGTAATCATTAATGTTGACAATATTTTTCGACTTGTTCTTCAAAAAAAGATTGGTAATATCCATCCAATGGTTACTGTATTTGGAGTTATCATTGGTTTGCAATGGTTTGGTGTAACTGGTATTATCTTCGGACCATTATTGATATCCTACTTACTTATCATGATAAAAATATATAGAGCAGAGTTTGGAGACAAAAATATTATTCAGGATGAAATAGTTGCTGAAAAATGAATTTTTTGAAAGGAGACTACTGAATATGAAGAAGAATAACACGCACTCAATTTGCTATTAGTAAACACATAAAGAATAATTAATAATTTTTAGTCTTGAAAACAAAAACACTTAAACAGAATAAAGTAAATGTTGTAACGCTTGGATGTTCCAAAAATATTGTAGATAGCGAAGTTCTCATGGGACAATTGAAAGCAAATAATTTTCAGGTGGAGCATGAGAGTACATCGGATGATTCAAGTATTGTGATCATCAATACTTGCGGATTTATTGATAATGCAAAACAAGAGAGTATTGATACCATTTTACGTTATGCAGATGCGAAAGCGGCAGGATTGGTTGACAAGGTATATGTAACCGGCTGTTTAAGTGAACGCTATCGACCTGATCTGGAGAAGGAAATTCCTTCCATTGATGGCTATTTTGGAACACGTGAATTGCCCCGCTTACTAAAAACATTAAAGGCTGATTACAAGCACGAATTAGTTGGGGAGAGGCTACTAACAACCCCGCATCATTATTCTTATTTTAAAATTTCGGAAGGTTGTGACCGACCTTGTTCATTTTGTGCCATCCCATTGATGCGAGGAAATCATATCTCTAAATCAATTGAAGAGCTGGTGAAAGAAGCGAAGCATCTTGCAAAGAATGGTACAAAAGAATTGATGCTCATCGCACAAGATCTTACTTATTATGGGTTGGATATTTATAAAAAAAGAAATCTTTCTGAACTATTAAAACACCTATCAGATGTGGATGGAATAGAATGGATCCGTTTACATTATGCTTTTCCTGCAGGGTTTCCGATGGATGTTCTTGATGTTATGAATGAACGTAACAATATCTGCAATTATCTGGACATGCCCTTGCAACATATTACAGATAATATGCTAAAAAGTATGCGAAGAGGAACTACGAAACAAAAAACAATTGATCTCGTAAATGAGATTCGTGCTAAAGTTCCGGGAATAGCCATCAGAACAACATTGATAGCAGGTTACCCAGGAGAATCAAAACAAGATCATGAAGAAATGTTGGAGTGGGTGGAACAATCCCGTTTTGAACGTTTAGGGATATTTGCATATTCTCATGAAGAAAACACACATGCTTATTTATTGAAAGATGATGTTTCTGCTAAAACAAAGCAAGCTAGAACAGAGGCTGTAATGGCTTTACAGATGGGTATTTCGTATGATTTGAATCAAAAAAAGATTGGTAAAACATACAAAGTGTTATTTGATAAAAAAGAAGGCGATTATTTTATTGGTCGCACCGAATTCGATTCTCCCGAAGTTGACAATGAAGTATTGGTGAAAGCAGATAAAGACTTTGTAAGAGTTGGTGACTTTGCAAATGTGAAAATTACGTCTGCAGAAGATTACGATTTATATGGTGAAGTAGTGCAATCTTAGATTTCTTTTAGGGAAGAGCTTCAGTATATCGTTGTTATCTTCTTGTAATTTTAAGAAGTTTTTGAAAAACGTTTTGTAAGTGAAGAATAAACGTGTTTTTACAATTTCCCTTCTAATAGCATCAACTTCGTTTTTAAAACGGCTGCTACGGTTAAACTGTCTGTAATATCGCCGTTTTGAACCATTTTATACAATTCATCAAAATGTAGTTTTCTAACATCCAATTGCTCGTCATCTTCTGGCTGAGATTCTCCTATAGTAATATCTTGAGCGATATATAAAATACAAAATTCGTCACTAGCCGAATTACTTAAATACATCTCCTGGATCTTTGTCCATTTTTGTGCTGTTATGCCCGTTTCTTCCAACAATTCTCTTTTCGCTGAATCCAATGGTGCTACATCCCATTTCCCTCCACCTTCAGGTATTTCCCACGAATATTTATTGATAGGGTATCTATATTGGCCTACGATCCAAGTATTATAATCCTTATCCAGTGGCAAGACACCCAAGGCCATATTTTTAAAATGTATAACGGAGTAGGTTCCTGGATTGCCATTCGGATTCAAAACATCATGTTTGGTGACACCTATCCATGGTGAGTCATGCACTTTTTCAGATGTAAGTGTTTTCCACGGATTAATAGATTCTTCGTTTTTCATAATTGTTATTTTCTGCAAATTTAATCTATTATCTCTTTTATAATCTAACTGATAAAATATCATTTTTCGGTTCCATTTAGTTACCTTTGTAAACACAATATGGCTTATAAAAAATCTAAAATAGTATTATCCCAAACCGGTCAGTTTTCAAAATTGTTCGTTGATTATATTAATGAAGATACTTCTTTGCGTAAATTTTATACTTATGAGCCCAAATTAGAAGCTTTCGAGTTAGCGATCCATCATAAGAGTAAAGAGTTGGTTGATCGAAAATCATTAGTGGAAGTATTAAAAGATCAGTACCACAAATCGAACATTGATAATGCGGTTGCGATTGAACAACTTTTAAATGAAAACACATTTACTGTTTGTACCGGACATCAATTATGTCTTTTCACCGGACCATTGTATTTTATTTACAAGATAATCAGTACGATTAATCTTTCAGAAAAATTAAAAAAGCAATCCCCTTCAAATAATTTTGTTCCTGTATATTGGATGGCTTCAGAGGATCATGATTTTGAGGAGATCAAAAGCATTCATTTGTTTGGTAGGAATATCATTTGGGATAATCCAGAAGCGAAAGGTGCTGTAGGAAGACTAAATACTCATTCATTAAGAATAGTAATAGATGAAATTAAGCAACTGCTTGGCGAAACAGAGAATGCTGAGCGCTTAATGGAATTGTTCTGCAATGCATACTTAAACAACAGTAACCTTGCAGATGCCACGCGGCATTTTGTTCATCAATTATTTGAACGATACGGTTTAGTGATAATTGATGCAGATGATGTTCGTTTAAAAGCAAAAATGGTTGATATTATCAAAGATGATATTTTCAACAACACGAATCATCAGTTGGTTAATAATACGATTATTGAATTAGAAAGCGCTGGATTAAAAACACAAGTAAATCCGCGTGAGATCAATTGTTTTTATTTGCTAGGAAATATTCGCGAACGAATTGAAAATGACGGAGATGTTTTTCGAGTTTTAAATACAGAGATCACCTTTACGAAAGTGCAATTGCAAACAGAAATCGAATTGCATCCTGACCGATTTAGTCCGAATGTTGTTTTACGTCCTGTATATCAACAATTAATCTTACCCAATATAGCTTACGTTGGTGGTCCTGGAGAAATTGCATATTGGCTTGAATTTAAGGCTATGTTTGAACACCATCAAATTACTTTTCCTGTTTTAATTCCAAGGAATTTTGCTACGATCATTGATGAAAAATCGATGAGTCAATTTTCAAAATTTGGTTTTGACACCAATGATTTATTCAGAGAAACGGATATTCTGATCAAGGAATTTATTACTAAAAATGCAAGCGCTTCCTTATCACTTAAAGAACAAGAAGCTGAATTGATAAATACGTTCAATCAAATATCTGCGAAAGCAGTTTCTGTTGACGCTACCTTAAAAAATACAGTGGAAGCAGAGATGCAAAAGTCGATGAATTCCATTAAAAATATTGAAATGAAGCTTATGCGTGCTGAAAAGCAAAAACAGGAAACGAGTGTGAATCAGATCAAAAAAATAAAGGAAAAATATTTTCCGGAAGGAGTGCTTCAGGAGCGTTACGATAATTTCATACCCTACTATTTAAAATCAGGAATTAATTTTATACCTGATTTAAAGGATACTTTAGTTCCTTTTGATTTCGATATGCACATTCTTGTGTAATATGTTTAGCTAGTCGCAATAACACTTTTAAAAGATAAAAAAATGACTACTACGCAGACATACATTACGTTTAAAATGAAAAAAGTAATAAATCAGTCGACTTAATAGGCAAGCGGCAGAAATAAGCGAAAGAGTATAATGGAAAGGCAAGAAAAAAATATTACACTATTAGAAAAAGGCTTGGAGTTGCCTTTAATGGAAGAGTTTTATACCATTCAAGGTGAAGGATTTCATTCTGGTAAACCTGCTTATTTTATTCGTGTTGGCGGCTGCGATGTGGGATGTCATTGGTGTGATGTAAAAGAGAGCTGGAACGCATCATTGCATCCTCTTACAAATGCAGATATCATTGTTGCAAATGCGAGTAGATTTCCAGGAAAAGCGGTTGTGGTAACAGGTGGAGAGCCCAGTATGTATAATTTGGAATACATAACAGAACAATTTAAAAAGAATGGTATCCAAACCTTTATAGAAACTTCAGGAGCTTATTTGTTGACAGGTAAGTGGGACTGGGTTTGCCTTTCTCCAAAAAAAAATAGTGCGCCTTTACCAGAAAATTTTTCAAAAGCAAATGAGCTGAAGATTATTATCCATAATAAAAATGATTTTGAGTGGGCTGAAAAAAACGCACAATATGTAACTGCAGCATGTAAATTGTTCATGCAGCCCGAATGGAGCAGATCCAAAGAAATGATGCCTTTAATAGTTGATTATGTGATGGCTCATCCGAAATGGAATGTTTCATTACAGACACATAAATACATGAATATTCCCTAAATTTATCCTGGCTCAATAATTGAAATGTTAATTCTATGAAACAGTTTCTTCTCCTATTTTTTATTATTACCACAATCGCTTCTTGTAAAGCGCAACTTCCTCCAGGGAAATACACCTCTACCAACAAAAAAGCTATTTCAGCTTTTGAAAGTGCCATTAAATTATACCAGTCGAATCAGTTAGAAAAGGCAAAAGAGGAATTAGCAAAAGCGATACAAAAGGATCCTGTATTTATTGAACCTCATCTGTTACTTGCAGATATCTTGCAAGAGCAAAGACAGCTTCAAAAATCTATTGACGAATACATAAAAGGAATAGAAATAAATCCTAGATTTAATTTAAACAACTTTTTTAATTTGGCTCAATTGGAAATAAAAGTTGGTAAATATGCAGAGGCAAAGCAAGATTACGAGAGGTTTTTGACCAAAGCATCCATGAATCCCGATTCAAAAGATATTGCGGAAATGCAATTAAAGAATTGCATTTTTGCAATTGAAGCAAAGAAACATCCCGTTCAATTTGAACCAAAAAATATGGGGGAGGGGATCAATTCTATTTATAGTGAATACTTTCCTGCTGTTACTGCTGATGATCAAACTTTTTTATTTACTAGAAATAATAGAACAGAACAGATTGCAACACAGGAAGATTTTATGGTGAGTAAAAAAGTAAATGGTATATGGCAAAAAGCCTTTTTGCTTCCTGGAGCAGGCATCAATACTCCTGGAAACGAAGGTGCACCTAGCCTCTCAGTAGATGGGCAGGTTTTGTTTTTTACTGTTTGTCAGGATAATGCTGGAAGTTTTGGGCCCGCAAGAAAAGGATACGGTGGTTGCGATATTTTTTATACTCAAAAAGTGGGTGATGCCTGGTCTAAGCCCTATAATCTTGGACCCGTTGTAAATACTTCTTTCAGAGAAACACAGCCTTCCTTTTCTTCGGATGGAAAAAGTTTATATTTTGTAAGTAATCGACCGGGCGGAATGGGAGAGCACGATATTTATGTTTCCACTTTAAAAGATGATGGAAGTTGGGGGGCACCAGTAAACCTTGGTTCTAAAGTAAATTCAAAGGGGAATGAGCAGTCTGTTTTTATTCATCCAGATGGAAAAACACTCTACTTTAGTACAGATGGAAGAGTAGGAATGGGTGGGGCAGATATTTATGTGGTTCGTAAAAATGATAAAGGTGAATGGGGTGCTCCTGTAAATTTAGGTTATCCCTTAAACACATATGGTGATGAAAACAGCTTATTAGTAGGTGCTTCTGGTGATATAGCTTATTTCGCCTCTGACAGAGAGGGAGGTATTGGCGGTTTAGATCTATATCAATTTGATTTATATAAAGAAGCCCGCCCTGATTTGATTACCTATTTTAAGGGAAGAGTATATGATGCAAAAACGAAAGCTCCCTTAGGAGCTCATTTCGAATTGATCGATCTTGCAACTGGAAAAAGTATGATCGTTTCAGACGCAAATGCTGGTAATGGTGAGTTCTTGGTCACCTTACCAGTGGATAAGGATTACGCATTAAATGTTACTCAGCCTGGATATTTATTTTATTCTGAAAATTTTGCTTTAAAGGAGTTGACAGATAAGACAAAACCTTTTTTAATGGATGTCCCAATGCAGCCAATAGATACAGGTTCTTTTATTGAATTAAAAAATGTTTTTTTTGAAACAGCAAAATTTGATTTAAAGCCAGAATCAAAAGCTGAATTAAATAAACTAGTCGCTTTTTTAAATCAAAACAAGACAATGCGAGGTGAATTAAGCGGTCACACCGATAATGTTGGAGATAAAAAAATGAATCTTACACTTTCTTTAAATCGTGCTAAAACCGTTTATGATTATTTGATTGCAAATGGAATTGATGCAAAACGCCTTACTTACAAAGGTTATGGAGACACACGACCAAAAGTAAAAAATGATACCGACATCAATCGTGCAATGAACAGACGAACCGAATTTAAAGTAATCGGAAAATAGATTGTCGCTGAAATAGTTTGTTTTTATTTGATGGTCATCTCAGCCAATCACCCCTTAAAAAAATGTTGTTTTAAAGGAAAATAGATCCAATGAAATAATATATTCTTCTTCTTTGATCTTCAAGGAACATAAAAAAAGAAATTTCGACACTACAAAAAATCTTCTAACACACCCAATCCTTGACGTAAGATGGAGAAATCTCCATCTGTGCAGTCAACAATCGTGGATGCTTGATTGTTTCCATATCCTCCTGCGATAACTATATCGACAAGGTTTTTATATTTTTCATGGATTCGTTCAGGGTCAGTGGTGTATTCTATTAATTCATCTTCATCATGTACAGATGTGCTCATGATCGGATTGCCCAATTGTTTCACAATTTCCAAACAAATGTTATTGTCAGGAATACGAATTCCAACTGTTTTCTTTTTGCTTTTGAATAATTTCGGTACGTTATTGTTGGCTTCTAGAATAAAAGTAAAGGGGCCTGGAAGGGCTTTCTTCATTACTTTATAAGTAGCTGTAGAAATTGGTTTAGTGAAGTCGGAAAGATGGCTTAGATCAGAACAAATGAAGGAGAAATTTGCTTTTTCAGCATCGATTCCCTTTATTTTGCAAACACGCTCTACAGCTCTTTGCTTATGAATATCGCATCCTATTCCATAAACTGTGTCTGTAGGATATATAACAACTCCGCCATCACGCAGACAAGCAATCACCTGAGCAATTTCATTGTAATTAGGCTTTTCGGAATTGATGCGTAAAAGCATTGATATGTCAAGTGGGTTATTCTAATTGAGAAAGGCAAAAAATGCAGTAAGTAATCGTTTCATTACCTACTGCATTCAGAAAATTATTTTTTAGCATCCGCCAAAAACTGAGCTAATCCACTGTCAGTTAAAGGGTGCTTCAACAATGCTGTGATAGCACTTAATGGACAGGTTACCACGTCTGCACCTATTTGAGCACAATTGATAATATGCATGGGGTGACGAACAGAAGCTGCAAGTATTTCAGTCTCATACGCATAGTTATCATAGATCAGACGAATATCTTCTATTAATCGCAATCCATCTGTGGAAACGTCATCCAGACGGCCAATGAATGGAGAAACATAACTTGCACCAGCTTTCGCTGCTAACAAGGCTTGACCTGCAGAAAATACTAAGGTACAGTTCGTACGAATTCCTTTTTTAGAAAAGTATTTTATTGCTTTAATACCATCTTTAATCATCGGTATTTTTACAACGATCTGTTTATGAAGTTTAGCCAATGCCTCTCCTTCTTTTACCATTCCTGCGTAATCTGTTGCAATTACTTCTGCGCTGACATCTCCAGTTACTATTTTACAGATATCTACATAATGTTTCAAAATATTTTTTTCGCCTTTGATCCCTTCTTTCGCCATTAATGATGGGTTTGTAGTAACACCATCTAAAACGCCAAGATCTTGTGCTTCCTTAATTTGTGCAAGATTTGCTGTATCAATAAAAAATTTCATATGTCTGTATTTTTGAAAAGGGTTAAGTTGTTTCAGCAAAATTAAAAAGATCCGCGGATGAATTACTGAATGTGGAAAAGTATAGGATAACTCTTTTGAAAAGAGAAAAAAAGAAGGGGCAAGCTACTCATATCACACCGCTCAACCTAGTACCTTTGCTTGCTTCCGCACCTGGAGGGTTGAAGGGAGCTGGTTGTATGAGACTTACCCCGCACAAAAGTAGGAATTTTATTCGAAGTACAAAAAACAAATATGAAAGAGATGAAGATTATTCTCATTTTTTGAAAAGCTTCTTGTTAAAAATCATAAATTGTATGAATTCCTGAATTGGAAATTCGTTTAGATTCGTAATTTGTATATATATTTGTCCAGATATGAATATTTCAGTTGTTATTCCTTTATATAACGAAGAAGAATCGTTGCCTGAGCTATGCGAATGGATAGAACGCGTCATGTCTACCTTTTCCTATTCTTATGAGATTATTTTAATAGACGATGGGTCAAAAGATAAGTCATGGAGTGTAGTGGAGCAGTTATCAGCAAAGAATAAAGATATAAGAGGCATAAAATTTCGAAGGAATTATGGCAAATCAGCAGCCTTAAATACGGGGTTTGAAGCCGCACAAGGTGATGTTATTATCACCATGGATGCTGATCTACAGGATTCACCGGACGAAATCCCTGATCTTTTTAAAATGATTTCTGTAGATGGTTTGGACCTTGTCTCTGGCTGGAAAGCAAAGCGATATGACCCGATCTCCAAAACGATACCTACCAAATTATTTAATTGGGCAACGCGCAAGGCTAGCGGCATTAATAATTTGCATGATTTTAATTGCGGATTGAAAGCCTATAAAAAAGAGGTGGTTAAAAATATAGAGGTTTACGGAGAAATGCATCGTTACATACCGGTTATTGCAAAATGGGCTGGATTTACTAAAATTGAGGAGAAAGTTGTTCAGCACCGTGAACGGAAATATGGTGTTACAAAATTTGGATTTGAGCGTTTCATCAATGGTTTTCTGGACCTTATGTCCATCACTTTTGTTTCTAAATTTGGTAAGCGTCCGATGCACTTTTTTGGTCTATGGGGAACTCTGTCCTTCTTGTTTGGTGGCTGCGTTTCTTTAGCACTTATTTTTGAAAAATTATACAAGTCACATTATCTTATTCCAACCAGGGATGTTACCGATAAACCTCTATTTTATTTAGCGTTGGTTGCTATGGTGATTGGTACTCAGTTGTTTCTTGCAGGCTTTTTAGGGGAGCTTATTTCCCGTAACTCTAGCGACAGAAACAAATACCAAATTGACAAACGTCTGTAATCCGACAAAACATTCTCTACAAGTTCCATTTTATTTCGATTTTAATTTCGTTTCAGTGGTAAGGAATGTTCAAGAAATATTTTTTAGGTATCCGGTGTTGCCTAGAATGTTACAAAATTATTCTGCAATGTACAGTTTTTGAAAATGAATACTTACTTATAGATTAAAAAAATGGTAGGTCTTTTTGCGATATCCGGAACTTGTTTTTTCCAATCAAAAACAGTTTTTGTTTTTATGAACTCAGAAGGAAGCGTGATGTCACAAGCGATGCATAATTTTGTTTTGGATTCACAACTAGTTAAAACATCATCCAAAATATGCATATTTCGATAAGGCGTTTCAATAAATAATTGTGTTTGATCCTTTTGGTAAGCTAATCGTTCCAGCTCCTTAATTTTTTTTATTCGTTCTGATCTTTCTTTTGGCAGATAACCATTGAATGTAAAACTTTGCCCGTTAAACCCGGAAGCCATAAGTGCCAATAAAATAGAAGAGGGTCCGACCAATGGAACAACTTTAATATGATTGGCATGAGCCATCTTTACTACTTCAGCACCAGGGTCAGCAACTCCAGGACAACCTGCTTCTGAAATTACACCAATGTTCTTGCCTAAATGAATTGATTTAAGATAGACTGACAAATCAACTGAACCAGTGTGCTGATTCAAGGGGTGCAGTATTATTTCTTGTAAAGGTTTTTTAATACCCATTTTTTTTAGGTAATGCCGGGCCGATTTTTCATTTTCAACAATGTATTCATCTATAGTATTTATGATCTCATTTATTTTAACAGGAATAACATCTGCTGTTTCAGCTGTTTCTCCAAGCGTTGTGGGTATAAGATAGAGTATTCCTTTTTCTGACATTGATTTTCTATTTAACTAGTTGTTTGTAGAGACTCAGCAATTAATTCACATGCTTTGTCTAGCAAAATATATACATTTTCAAACCCTTGTTCACCACCAAAATAAGGATCAGGAACCGACATGTTGGACATGGGATAAACACAATTCAGAAGTAATTCAACTTTTCTTTTATCATCATTATTTCGGGCTAAAGAAATAACATCGGAATAATTGGAACTGTCCATCACAAAAATACGATCGAAAGCATCAAAGTCATCAACAATAAATTGACGCGCTTTTAATTTTGAAACATCAATGCCGTGATTCATTGCATTGAGAACAGTGCGTTTATCAGGATGTTCACCAATATGATAATTCGATGTGCCGGCAGAATCAATTTTTACATTGAGGCCCAATTTTTCGGTTTTCGCTCTTAAAATGCCTTCAGCGAGAGGGGAGCGGCAGATGTTGCCCAGGCATACCATTAAAATATTCGTCATAGAAAATAAAAAAATGAAGTGCTAAAATCTTATGTGTGCTATTCTTTTTTACGAAGTAAATTTAAGAAGATAATAGTTCTGAGTTTCTTAATTTTCCTCACCGATATCACGTATGAAAGTAATTAATTTTCATGCACTAAAGGTTTAAAAACAAAAATAGGAATCAGATTAACTGATTCCTATTTTTTAGATGGTAGTTTTCAACTATTTATTGAATGCTTATTTTCTTATTAAGTTCTTCAATGTAATTTTTGAATCGTTTATCAGTATCCATTAAATTGTTTACTGTACGACAAGCATGCAAAACGGTTGCATGATCTTTTCCACCGCAATGCAGTCCGATGGTTGCCAATGATGACTTTGTCATACTTTTAGCAAAATACATTGCTATTTGGCGAGCCTGAACAACTTCACGTTTGCGGGTTTTAGACTTAAGTAATTCGATAGGCAGATCGAAATAATCGCAAACCACTTTTTGAATATAATCAATTGATACTTCACGAGCTGTGTTTTTCACAAACTTGTCGATCATTTGTTTTGCAAGTTCCAATGTAATTGCTTTTTTATTCATTGACGATTGAGCCAATAAAGAAATAAGTGCGCCTTCAAGTTCGCGAACATTGGTGGTAATGCTGTATGCTAGGTATTCAATAACTTCTTTTGGAAGATCTAATCCGTCAGCATATACTTTTTTCACAAGGATAGCGATACGGGTTTCCAAAGCAGGGGTTTGAAGATCAGCTGCTAAGCCCCATTTGAAACGAGATAATAATCGTTGTTCAAAACCTTGCAACTCAACGGGTGCTTTATCAGCTGTCAATACCAATTGTTTTCCTGTTTGGTGTAAGTGATTGAAGATGTGGAAGAAAACATCTTGCGTTTTTTCTTTACCTGCAAAATACTGAACATCATCAATGATCAAAACATCAATCATTTGATAAAAATGAACAAAATCATTTTGATTATTATTTCTTACAGAATCAATATATTGTTGTGTGAATTTCTCTGATGAAACATAAAGTACAGTTTTATTAGGAAATTCATTTTTTATTTGAATCCCGATAGCATGCGCTAAATGTGTTTTTCCTAAACCAACACCACCATAAATCAATAAGGGGTTAAAAGCAGTTCCTCCTGGTTTGTTAGCAACAGCAAAACCTGCTGAACGAGCCAAACGGTTACAGTCACCTTCTACCAAATTCTCAAATGAATAATTTGCATTCAATTGAGATTCAACATTCACCTTTTTTAATCCTGGAATGATAAATGGATTACGGATACCATTATTATTAATATCAATCGGCATAGAAACCGATGGATTCTTTAATTCTTTTTTATTGTTAGTAGGTATTTTAACAGTATATGGTTTTGATGTATTATTATAGTTGTTTTCCATAATAATACTGTATTCTAATCTTCCCTCAGTCCCTAACTCCTTTTTAATTGTTTTCTTTAATAAGGTAATGTAATGTTCTTCTAGCCATTCATAGAAAAATTGACTAGGAACCTGTATTGTTAATACATTTGCGCTTAATTTGACTGGTTTTATTGGTTCGAACCATGTTTTAAAACTTTGTGAACTTACATTGTCTTTAATTATCCCCAGACAACTCTCCCATACTTTTGTATATGCTTTCTCCATTCCTGATTCTGTAGTTATTATATGTTGAACTTGTGTTTAGTATCCTCTAAAGGCAATATTATCCGCTATTGCGACGTAAATATATATAACTTTAACTATGTTTCGACATTTATTTTGAAAAAAAAGTTGAAAAAATTTTCATATTGCTATTGACTTATTCAAAATTTTTATAGAGTAACCTTCTACGGCCTTTTTTTTGGATTTTTTTTCGAAGATATAATCTACTCTACCTAGTCGAATTCCTGCCCAACCTACCTGTGCTACCAACACTTCTTTTTCATCACTATTCTTATATGAGATGGGTGTATCAAGGAATGTATGGGTATGCGCGCCCAAAATGATGTCAATATTTTTAGATTCTTTTGCTAATATAACATCGCTGATTTTTTTATTTTCATACTTATATCCAAGATGAGATAAACAAATTATTAGATCACATTTTTGTTCGAATTTTAAGAAATGTGAAGCTTCTGCTGCTTTAATTAATGGATCAGCGTATCTGGTATTTCCGTAATTTTTTTTATCTACTAAACCATCTAGTTCAATGCCAACACCAAAAACTCCGATCTTGATTCCTTCTTTAATAAATATTTTATGTGGAATTGTTTTACCAGCCATGGGTGTATCGGTAAAATCATAATTCGCACTAATGAAGGGGAAATTCGCGTTTGGCAGTTGTTTCACTAATCCTTCCAAGCCATTATCAAAATCATGATTTCCAATTGTTGATGCATCATATTGCATCATGCTCATCAATTTTAATTCGAGTTCGCCACCGTACATATTGAAATATGGAGTGCCTTGAAATACATCGCCAGCATCTAATAAAAGAACATTTTTTTCTTCATTCCTGATTTTTTTGATAACAGCAGCTCTTCTTAAAACACCTCCCAACCCAGCATATTTGGGGTCATTATCAGGAAAGGGGTCGATATGACTATGCACATCGTTCGTATGTAAAATGGTAATTTTAACCATCTCCGTTTTTGCTAACGCTTCGTTAGGTATTGCATTGAATGCAAGGATTCCAGCTCCTGCAAAAGCTGTCTTTTTTAAAAAGTCACGTCTATTACTGATACTTGATTCTTCCATCTGTTTGCGCTTTTATTGTATTGCCTTTAGCGGTTTCGTCTTTTATATAATCTATAATTGCATCTCTTAATTTATAGTTCAGGGTTTCTATTTTTAAAGGTGCATTAAAAAATAAATATTTATCACCTCCTGCTGCTAAATAATCTGATGTAACAATTTTATATGTCTTGTTGATGTCAAAATCTTGGCCGCCAATTTTTAATTCAGTTATTTTTTTTCCTTTCGTTTTTATAATTGCACCAGAAAAAGGTGCTCCGTTGTTTTCAACGAGTGACTCAAATAGCAATTTTGTTTTTTCACCGCTAAGCGTTAAAACAACAACGGTGTTTTCGAATGGCATTAGTTCAAATACATTTCCAAGAGTAATAGCACCTTTTGGAAGTTGATTTCTTAAACCTCCATTATTTAAAAGGCATATATCAGCAACAGATTTATCTGTCGGTATATATTTGTCGTTCGTTTTCTTTAAAACGGCATCAGAAACAAAATCTCCTAATGAACTTTCAGGCAATCCTTTTAATAGCTCATGTTCAGAGAAACCGATAACTTCATTCATTATCGAATCCATTTTTAATTTAAAGGGTTGAACCGTTTTTATTAATGCTGAATCTGCATTAGGGGTAGAATTTGAATTTAATACCACCATCGTTGTTTCTACTTTTATTATTTTTGGAGCAGTGGAACAACAAACAGTAGCAAGAATTAAACAAAATGATGCTATATAAATTATTGGAGTAGTTCTCATAGAGTAATGATGCTTTGTGTTTCAATTAAAGCATTACAATTATAAGTATTTAGAGGTGTATAAACATCATCCAACCCATAATAAATATTTTTTATTTTATGTGAATGATATCGAAAAAAATAGTATTTTAAAGATGTTTTTTAATAATATAATACAATGTAACAATAAGTGTATGTACATTTCAGAAACTACAGTTCGAGTTCGGTATGCCGAAACAGATAAAATGGGATATGTGTATTACGGTAATTACACCCAATATTACGAAGTGGGTAGGGTAGAAGCGTTGAGACAACTGGGCACAAGTTATAAAGAGATGGAAGATAATGGAGTAATGCTTCCTGTTTATACTTGTCAATTAAAATATTTAAAACCGGCATTGTATGACGACTTACTTGTTGTAAAGACAACCATAAAAGAAAAGCCTACCGCCAAAATCGAATTCGACTACGAAATTTACAATCAAAAAGGGGAATTATTAAATATTGGAAATACGGTTTTGGTATTCATTGATATGAAAACCAATAAACCTTGCGCTGCTCCAATGTCTTTTCTCGATAAAATAAACAACTACTTTTAAAGAATAAAAAATCACAAATAATTGCTCTGACATATTATTAATCGTATATTTGCGATATATATTAATAGTTTATGGCCTATAGCAAAAAATCCGAATTTGAAAGCGATGAAATAAAAGCAAGCGAAATAGCTAAAGCCTTGTCTCATCCGGCTCGTGTTGCAATCATCAAGTTTCTTGTAAAACAAAAATCATGTATCTGTAATGATCTTGTTGCGCATTTGCCATTATCCCAATCTACGGTTTCACAGCATTTGAAAGAATTAAAAACGGCCGGTTTGATTACGGGGGAAATTGATGGTCCAAGAGTTTGTTATTGCATTGATAAAGAAAATTGGAAAAAAGCAAAAGAGATTTTTGGTGAATTGTTTAATATGAAGTTCGAAGCCATGAAAAATAAATGCTGTTAATCTTGAATCTACCCCAGTTGGGATATAAAAAACAAAATTTATAATAAATAATACTAGCGAAAATGATACTATCCGAATTAAAAAATAAATTAAAAGCATTAGATGCGATTAATTTCATAAAACCAAATGGTGAGCTTGTACCTAAATATTTTCACATTACAGAAGTTGGATTAACTACCAAAAATTTTATAGATTGTGGTGGCACTATTCGCGAGGAAAAATACGTGAACTTTCAACTGTGGGAAGCAAATGACATTGATCACCGTTTAGCACCAATAAAATTATTAAACATAATTGATCTGTCAGAAAAAGCACTTGGTATAAAAGACTTGGAAATTGAAATTGAATATCAGGCAGCGACAATAGGCCGATATGGTTTAGAGTTCAACGGTAAAGATTTTCTTTTGACGAACAAACAAACCAATTGTCTCGCACAAGATAAATGCGGAATTCCGCCCGAAAAATTAAAGGTCAACCTGAAAGAACTACAAAATTCAGCAGCGTCTTGCTGTAGTCCAAATAGCGGTTGTTGCAATTAAATTAAGTGCAATTATGAAAAGGTATGTTTCAGAAACAATAGCCACTTTTTTTCTTGTATTCATAGGGACTGGATCCGTTATCCTAAATCATTTTTATGATGGAAAGATTACTTTGGCAGGCATCTCCATTATTACCGGACTCGTAGTTGCATTAATGATTCTGATATTGGGTGCGTGGAGCGGTGCTCACATGAATCCTGCTGTTACCATTGCTTTTGCACAAAAAGGTGATTTAGATAAAAAACATATTCTGCCCTATATAATGGCACAAGCCATTGGTGCTTTTGGAGGCACTTTGTTATTGAAAATTATTTTTAATAATTCTTTATCACTTGGAGAGACGTTGCCTTCTATAAATATTTATTTGGCTTTCATCATTGAAATAGTTCTCACACTTTTTTTAATGCTTGTTATTTTATTTGTTTCTGATACAAATAATCGTTATTCGGCTTGGATAATAGGGTTAGCTGTTGCAACATGCATTTTTGTTGGTGGAAACTTTTCAGGAGGTTCGATGAACCCAATTCGTTCATTATCTCCCGCAATAGTAAATAATAATTTAAATATGGTATGGATCTATTTAACAGCACCTTTTATTGGAGCCTTATCTGCGTTATTTGTTTTTAAGTGTTTAAAGAAATTATATCTGAAGTATTCACGAATTCAAAAATAAATTAATAAGCGTATGCGTAAAAAAGTATTATTTGTTTGTGTAGAAAATTCAAATCGAAGCCAAATGGCAGAGGCCTTTGCAAAAATACATGGCAAAGGAATTATAGATGCATACAGCTCCGGCTCAAGACCATCTGGGGTTGTTAACCCAAAAGCTATTGCTGCAATGAAAGAATTGGGATACGACCTGACTAAGCATGATTCAAAATCGTTGGATGAGATTCCTCAAATAAAATATGATTATGCCATTACAATGGGGTGTGGCGATGAATGTCCGTTTATAATTGCAGCACATCGAGATGATTGGAAGCTTGATGATCCGAAAAATTTAGCCCCTGAAGCGTTTAATAATGTTAGAAATGAAATTGAACGAAGAGTAAAAGAGTTGATAGAAAAAATAGCTACTTAAATAATATTTCCATCCTTCATAATTAATTTCCGATCAGCCATGTTCGCTAACTCTTCGTTATGAGTCACAATCACAAATGTCTGATTTAATTTTTCCCGCAAAGTAAAAAACAACTGATGTAATTCTTTTGCCGTTTTAGAATCCAAATTTCCGGAAGGCTCGTCTGCTAATACAACCGCTGGGTCATTAATTAAGGCTCTTGCTACTGCAACCCTTTGCTGTTCTCCTCCAGATAACTCATTTGGTTTATGATTCATCCTGTCCTTTAATCCAAGGAATGTTAACAATTCAATTGCTTTTTCTTCGGCTTTGGATTTTGATACGCCTGCAATAAATGCAGGGATACAAACATTTTCAAGCGCAGTGAATTCAGGAAGTAAATGATGGAATTGAAAAACAAAACCGATATTCTTGTTTCTAAAGTCAGCTAGTTTTTTATCGTTAAGACCAGAAATGGTCACATTGTTTATTTGTAGTGTTCCACTTCCTGCCTTGTCTAATGTTCCTAAAATATGCAATAATGTGGTTTTGCCGGCTCCAGAAGCTCCAACAATAGAGATCACTTCCCCTTTATTAATAGAGATATTCACTCCTTTTAAAACATCAAGTGTGCCGTATGATTTTTTTAATGAATTCGCTTGTATCATTTTGTTCCTCTTTTTCTGAGGTAAAGGTAATCGAAATAATACAATATTTTCAACGAAACCGTATTCAACTGTTTTGCGTCAAGTGTGTTACTGAAATTTTTTGAATAATTTTTCACTACAATGACACCTTCATCATAGATAATGTTTTTCCAAACAAGATTCATGGAACTTCCAGGAGCAAATTGCCATTTAAAAACTAAATCTGCATTAAAAGCATTAAAATTAAAATCATGGTTTTGGACGTAACTAATATTGTCTATTAAGTGTCCGTCATCGGATAAATTATAAAAACTTTTATAATGTCCTCCAGTCCAATAGTGCCTTCCTCTGATGCTAAGTGATAAATTGTTCCTGAATAAATAATTGGCTGATACTATATTCTCAACAGTTTTAATGAATCTTAATCCAAATATGATGTTGCTGTTTTCGTCAAAATTTACAAAGCCTCTATCTCCATTATCTTCAGAGTAATTAGAAGAAATTTTGAATGATAATTTATCATTTACTCTGATGTTTGAAGCAAGTGAAGTTCCAAAATATGGATTATTACCGATAGTGGGAGATATCACACCAGTTGTTCCAGCATAAAAATTTAAATTAACACTCAGTTTTTTTCGCCTATCTGAATTTAAACCTGTCCAGGCTGTATAATTTGAAGGCCTTACATAATATCGACCTGTCACACGTGGTTCATAATTATCGACTTCACCTAGAGGTTGACAACTCCCACCTAGATAAATGTTTTGAAAAGATTTGAATGTTAGATCACTATTCAACGAAATTTCTAGATTATTTCTCCTGTGTGTTGTTAGGCTTTCATTCGTATTTAAGCTAATATTAACATGAGCGTTTAGAATTTTTTTGTATGGCTTGAATCGAAAAAAATTCAAATTGCCACCATGGTTTACGAAATTTTTCTCACGCGTGACTCCCATGTCGTTTATATTGAAAGTAGAATTGATAGCTCCCTGATAAACTTCTGCCTGAAACCATCCGGAAGTTTTTCCAACTCCTACAAAATATTGATAGCCAAACAGGTCTGTGTATTGATTTTGAACTGTATCCGTTTTTGAAAATACATTGCTAATGGCACCTTGTCCATAAAATGAATAGGAATTCTTTTTATTATTCAAAGCGAATCCAGCTCCGGTAACATTCGCATTATTTGCATCATACTTTCTATTCACATTTGTATTAATAAGATAAACAGATGAACTGTTTTTCAATTGCTGATCAAATACCAAAATATTATAATTAGAAAATGGTTCCGTTAATATTTTTCGTTCATTTCCCAAACTGTCTTTCACAAGTGCGTATGTGTTATCAAGTATTGCGTTTAAAACACCTATACCTAAACCGTTTGGTGTACGTCCTGAAATTTTTGTTGCATTTAATAATTTTGCCTGATCCGGATTTTTCACTACAACTTCTTTATCACTTAATTGGTTGTATACATTGTAGAATCCAGATGGGCGTCTTCCAATTCTTCTGGAATAGAACAGGTCGCCTTTTTGAAAAAGGTCTGTGCTCTCCTGAAAGAAAGGTCTTTGTTCCTCATACTGTTGTTCGAATGCGCTTAAATTTTTTACAACATTATCACTTTGCACCTGGCTGAAATCGGGTAGAAGGGTAGCATCTACCGTGAAACTTTCGTTGATGCCATATTTTAGGTCCATGCCACCAGTAACATATCTGGCGTAATTACTTTCTCCATTTATATTGGCAGGGTAATGAGAAGTGTAGGCCGTAATATAAGGAGTTAATGATAATCGTAATGGTTGTTTTACATTTTCAATCCCTTTTAATACCCCCCAATATTTATAAAAGTTAGAAACGCCATTTGGTAATAATCCCCATTGATCAAATTCCCCGTTTCTATTGATACTTCTTGTAATTTGCAGTCCCCATAACTGAATATCTTTATTAGGAAAACGCAATGCAGAAAATGGAATTTTCATTTCAACCACCCAACCAATACTATCAATTTTTACTGAACTTTCCCAAACAGCATTGTATAAACCATCGGTAAACCTGCTATCGAACTGAACACCTGAAGCAGAAAGCCCGAAAATAAATGCATCTTGTTCAGTATTATAAGTATCAAATTTAACATCAAAGAAATCAGCATTCACTTCTCCATCTCTATTTCCTAGTTGACAAGCAATACTATCGCAATGCGAATCGTATAAGCGGGCTCCTATATATACAGCAGAATTGTCATACACAATTTTTACTTCCATGTTTTGAGAACAATCAATACCATAAACAGGTGATTTTTGCTTAAAATCAGTCATCAAAGAAACATTTGCCCATGCTGCATCATTTAATATTCCATCAATTTTAGGTGATGAAGCTGCGCGTGATGTGGTATATGTTTTTCTTTCGGGAACAGAATCTCTTTGCGCAATAGAATGCTGCATTAAAAGAAAAAGCCACAAAAAAAGTAAAAATTTTTTTTTATGCATAATGATGTACAAGGTATTTCTATTTTTTACATTTCAAATGTATACATTAATAAGCTGTTAAACTTTAGTTTTAACGTAAATTTACTTTTATAGAAAGGCTTGATTGTGATGTTGTATTATTAATAAATAGATCTGCTCTTTGTACAAAAAAATATTCCGTTTTTTGATTCCCTTAAATAAATCAACCTATCTTTACGAAAAGTTCAAAATTTATTGTTCAAATCATGAGTAAAACCTCGAAATTTAAAGGTACAGGAGTGGCTATTGTCACGCCATTTAATAAAGACAACACCGTCGATTATAAATCACTCGGAAAACTTGTTGATTTTGTTGTTAAAGGAAATGTAGAATACATTGTTGTTCTTGGAACAACAGGTGAATCAGTTACCTTGAGTAAAGAAGAAAAGCAATCAATTGTAACTCATGTTATTGAAAATGTAGATAAACGAGTTCCTATTGTTTTAGGATTGGGAGGAAATAATACACACGAAATAGTAACGAGTTTAAAAAAATCATCCGATTTTAATCATATTGATGCAATCCTTTCAGTTTCGCCGTATTATAATAAACCAAATCAAAGAGGTATATATCAGCATTACAAGGCTATTTCTGAAGAATCTCCTGTTCCAGTCATCTTGTATAATGTTCCTGGAAGAACGAGTTCGAACATTGCATCTGAAACAACAATAAAATTAGCTGAAGATTTTAAAAATATTATTGCAATAAAAGAAGCTTCTGGAAACATAGAACAATGTATGAAAATCATTAAAAATAAACCGAAAGATTTTCTGGTTATTTCAGGTGATGATATGCTAACACTTCCTATGATTGCCAGTGGAGCCGATGGTGTTATTTCTGTTGTAGCAAATGCATTTCCAAAAGATTTTTCTGAAATGACTCGTCAGATATTAGCCGGAAATGTAAAAGAAGCACAAAAATTACATTATAAATTGACAGATATTATAGAGCAATTATTTGCTGATGGCAATCCTGCAGGAATAAAGGCTGTTTTGGAGATGATGAAAATTTGTAATTCAATCGTACGTTTGCCTCTTGTTAAGGTAAATAAAGCGACTCAAAATGCTTTGGCAGAGTTAGTAGCAATGTATAAATAGAAATTCTTTTATGAATAAAAAATCCCTCGAGTCAATTGACTCGAGGGATTTTTTATTTCAAATAGTAGGTCTATTTTAATAATAAACCATTCTTCTTACTTCCGCAATAAATTTTGAAAAACGAATTACCTGGCGTGTATATCCATATTCATTATCATACCAAACATACAACACAATATTCTTTTTATCAGGGCCAACAATAGTAGCCTGACTATCAAATACAGATGGGCAAGGATTTCCAATCACATCCGTAGAAACTAATTCATTTGAATTCATGTATTGAATTTGTTCAACCAATCCACCATTTAAAGCAGCATCCTTTAGAATTTCATTGACTTCATCCTTTGTTACTTCTTTATCAATGGTCATGC
Source organism: Bacteroidota bacterium (assembly GCA_947449315.1). Taxonomy (GTDB): domain Bacteria; phylum Bacteroidota; class Bacteroidia; order 2-12-FULL-35-15; family 2-12-FULL-35-15; genus 2-12-FULL-35-15. The sequence goes on along the minus strand of CANFRC010000001.1, from coordinate 187,836 downwards.
TCAATATAGCTAAAGAAACATTTGGTGTAGGGACACGTACAGAATTCGCAGTGAATTTTCCCGACAATTGAGGTAATACTTTTTTTAAGGCACTCTCTGCACCCGTCTCTGTAATAACCATATTCAATGCTGCAGAGCGTCCTCTGCGATATTTTTTATGGTAGTTGTCCAATAAATTTTGGTCGTTGGTGTAGGAGTGAACCGTTTCAATATGCCCACGTACAATTCCAAGTTTAGTATGTACAACCTGTAAAACGGGCATAATTGCATTTGTTGTACAAGAGGCAGCGGAAAGAATATCGTCTGTTTTTAGATCGATCGTGTGATGATTCACTCCATGAACAACGTTTGGAATGTCTTTCGCAGGTGCTGTTAATAATACTTTTGTAATTCCTTTTGCTTTTAAATGTCTACTCAATTCAGCTTTGTCTCTAAAAACGCCGGTGTTGTCTATTAACAAGGCATTGTTGATACCGTATTTTGTATAATCAACATCCTCCGGATTTTTTGCATCGATCATATAAACAGTATGACCGTTAATGATCAATGCTTTTTTCTCTAGATCTTCGATGATAGTGCCAGGGAAAACACCGTGTACAGAATCGGTGCGTAATAAGTCGGCACGCTTTATTATTTCTTCATTGCTGCTTCCACGAGTTACAATTGCTTTTAAACGTAACTGTTCACCTTTACCTGCTTGTGCAATTAATTCACGAGCAGCTAAACGGCCAATACGTCCAAATCCAAACAATACAACGTCTTTTGGAGTGATGGTGTGTTTTTTACCAACAAGTTCAACTAATTTATTATTTAAGAAGTCTTCGATCGTTTTAAATTGTGTCCCTTCTTGTTGCCATTCAAATGCTAATTTCCCAATATCAATTCGAGAAGGGCAAACATCCATTTTAGAAATTTGTGAGGCAATGGATAATGTTTCTTCGATCGTGATTACTTTCTTTACAATATTTTTAGCATAATGATGCAAATTCATTATTTCGCTAGCACTTCTGTCCACCAATTGATTTCTGAAAAGAATAATTTCAATTGATTTTTCAAACCACATTTTCCCGATTATTCCAATTAAATCTATCGCAGCCTTTTCATGGTTTATCCAATCATTTAATTCCGTTTCATACGAACCGCTAGTGTTTCCTTTTGTCGGCTCCATTGTTTCAAGTGTCATATTTTAAGAGATTATAATTTAAAGTTTTTTGATGCGTTATTTTTTGCGCATTAAAAATAAAAAAATAACCGCAGAAACATCAGTAAAACTTATTTTTAGTTTTCAACTGAATGTTCTGCGGATGTATTGCCTTTCGGATTTTTTTAGGTTTATCCTAAATATGTTTTTAGCAATTTGCTTCGAGAGTTATGACGTAATCTTCGTATTGCTTTTTCTTTAATTTGACGAACACGTTCACGAGTAAGATCGAATTTTGCACCAATTTCTTCCAAAGTCAATCCGTGGTTGATTCCGATACCAAAGAATAATCTTACAACATCGCGTTCTCTTTCTGTAAGTGTAGAAAGTGAGCGCTCAATTTCACGTTGCAATGATTCATTCATTAATTCATTGTCAGCACGCGGGGAATCATGATTTACCAATACGTCTAACAAACTATTTTCTTCACCATTCACAAAAGGAGCATCCATAGAAACATGGCGACCAGATACTCTCATGGTATCAGCTACTTTATCTTGTGGTAGTTCTAATATTTCTGATAATTCTTCAGCACTTGGTTCGCGTTCAAATTGTTGTTCTAGGCGGGAATATGCTTTATTGATCTTGTTCAAAGAACCAACCTGATTCAATGGCAAACGAACGATACGTGATTGTTCTGCTAACGCCTGAAGAATTGATTGACGGATCCACCAAACCGCATAGGAAATAAACTTAAACCCACGTGTTTCATCAAAACGCTTAGCCGCTTTTATCAAACCTAAATTCCCTTCGTTGATTAAATCAGGTAAACTTAATCCTTGATTCTGATATTGTTTCGCAACAGAAACAACGAAACGTAAATTTGATTTTGTTAACTTTTCTAAAGCAACTTGATCGCCTGCTCTTATCTTTACTGCTAAAATTACTTCTTCTTCTGCTGTAATCAACTCTTCGCGGCCTATTTCTTGAAGATATTTATCTAATGATGCACTTTCACGGTTGGTTATCGATTTGGTTATTTTGAGTTGTCTCATGGACTATTTGGATGTTTTATTTACTTATTTAATTCCAATTGCAAATGTACTTTAAAACTCTTTGTTTTTTACAATTGTTTTTATCTTAAAATAACTTTTCGCAACTCGCTGACTGTTAACAATCTGTAATTAATTAGACTGACGATAAAAAAAGCCAGTATTAAGAGGCTTTTTTTATCGATGAAAACCATTTCAGTTGTTTATTAATTTTTCCTCACTACATTCCAAATCCGTAATAAGCTCTCATTCCGTTGGAGTAAACTCCTTCTATTAATACACCCCCTTTTTTATTTTCAAGTGTTGCTTTTACATCTTCTATTGATGAGATCTTCTTCTTATCAACACTTGTAATAATAAATCCTTCCTTTATTCCTGCAGAGGCTAACTTGCCTGCATTCAGTTTTGTCACGCGTAAACCATTCTCAATATTCAGTTTTTTTAAATCCTCAGCACTAACCGCTTCAAATGTTGCACCTAAGGTAGAAACGACTTCTATTTTAGGTTTTTCAACAATATCTGTGTTACCATTCTTGTTTTTTAAAACCACAGCTACTATCTTTTCTTGATTGTTTCTGTTTAGGGTTATATTAATTTTGTTCCCAGGTCTGTACCGACTTACCTGTTCTTGAAGTTCAGGAACATTGTTTACAGCAGCATCCCCAATTTTTGTTATCACATCTCCTTCAATAATACCTGCTTCTTCGCCCGAACCACCAGAACTGACGCCATTTACGTAAACACCTTTAATTTCATTGACACTTTTTTCTTTCGCCAATTTACCATCCAAATCTTTAATACTTATGCCTAAAAATGCACGTTGAACTTCGCCAAACTCAAGCAAGTCCGCTACAACTTTCCGAGCTAAATTAACGGGGATCGCAAATGAGTATCCTGTATAAGACCCTGTATTTGAAGCAATGGCTGAATTTATTCCAACCAATTCTCCTTTTGTATTGACTAATGCACCGCCACTGTTTCCTGGATTTACAGCAGCATCTGTTTGTAGATAGGATTCAATTGAGAACTGACCTCTGGTAACGTCACGCTCTAGTAAACCAATATTTCTGCCTTTTGCGCTAATAATACCTGCGGTTACGGTAGAATTCAAATTAAAAGGATTTCCCACTGCTAAAACCCATTCGCCTACTTTTACATTATCTGAATTTCCATAATTAATAAAAGGAAGATCCGTTTCTTTTATTTTAAGTAAAGCCAAGTCTGTTGTAGGGTCTTTACCTATTACTTCTGCAGTATAACTGCGTTTATCATTTAATGTGATTTCTACCTTTTCAGCCCCATCTACAACGTGGTTGTTGGTTACCACATAACCATCTTGAGAAATGATCACCCCTGAGCCCGTTGCCATAGGCGCTTCTTGCTGTTTTGGCTCACGTTGTCCAAAAAAGTCGCGAAAGGGATCGTATAGGTATTGATTTTGTGTTTGAAGGGGGTAGGTTGTTTTTACATTAACAACCGAGTGTACTGACATTTCTGCAGCGGTAGTAAAATCTACTGCATTTTCAGTGGAAACGCTTGGCATATTTACATATTTTGCCGGAAGCTGATAGGCAATTTGTGAGGTTTGTAAATTTGATTTTTGTTCAAAAAGTCGATTCAGACCTAGCGCTGTTATTCCGCCAATGCTCGCGATTACGAAAGCTCCAATTATCTTTTTCATAGTAGTCTATTTTTTTGTGGTTCTTAAATATAACTGTTTTACAGTGATAGTTAACACAAATTTTATTCCGATATTATTTTTGTTATTTATTTTTAACATTGTTTAACAGCGGTTAGCAAAGGTTGTTTACCTTTACACTGAAATTTTTAAAAGTGGAAATGTTTTACTAAATATTCATGAATAGTTTTAAAGAAAAAACGCAAGTTTTTATTATAGGTATTTTAATCGGACTGATTGTAGCAGGGGGATTTTTTATTCTAAAACTTGACGATTATTTTAAAGAATTAAACTTTTATAAAACCCTGAGCAAAACATTCACTTCTGAGAAAAAAAGTGAGGACGCATTTGTTATAAATGAGGGGACTACTTCGACAAAAAACAATCAATCAGTTTCTGTTATGCAAACTCACACAACAGCTGAGCATAGAGAAGTTGCTTCAAAAGATGCTCCTGTATTGGACGCTGATACTTTAAAAACGCATGGCACAAAAGATTCCCTTTCTAATAATTTATCAGCAGAGGATGAAATTGTTGTGCGCAAAGATGAATTACTATCAACAAAAACTTTCGAGGTAATTGATCTTGAACCAACTGCAAAAATGAGTGCAAAAGATTCCATGCTTCTAAAAGTTAGTGGAATCAAAGAAGATAGAACCAATTCAAAACAGTTTTTTAATATTGAATTCTGGTCTTCTCCATTAAATTATAAAGGGTACAAATTAGGGAAATACAAACTAGTTCTTTATGGAATACCTTCAGCAGAAGCATTGAAATTGTATAAATTAGATGATGCTATTTATTTAAATAGTGGTTCAATAATCTACCGATTAGAATATTCATCCGATTTTAAACAATACGATCGAATAACAGATGAATTCATACTAAATAAGTTTAAATAGATTTTTTGATGATCTTCCATAAATATCAAGGGACTGGTAACGATTTTATTATAGTAGATAATCGAGATCTTAAATTTAAGAGAGCCGATAATTCTTTGGTTGCTAAGCTTTGCGACAGAAGATTTGGAATTGGAGCAGATGGGCTGATGTTGTTACAAAATAAGACTGGTTACGATTTTGAAATGGTTTATTATAATTCTGATGGTAACGAAAGCAGCATGTGTGGTAATGGAGGACGTTGCATTGTTGAGTTTGCTAAAACTTTGGGTCTTGCAAAAGAAAACGTTCTTTTTTTTGCTTCCGACGGTGAACATAAAGCTTGTATTAAACAAGGTTATATAAGTTTAAAAATGAATAATGTTACTGAAGTGGAGTTAAATGCTGAGTATGCCTTTTTAAATACCGGCTCCCCTCATTATGTCGCCTTTGTAAGTGATGTAAAAAACTATCAGGTTTATGAAGAGGGCAAAAAAATCCGTAACAATGATCGGTTTAAATCTCAGGGAACAAATGTGAATTTTATTGAGAAAGAATATAACGAATTATTTGTCCGCACCTACGAACGAGGGGTTGAAGCAGAGACCTATTCATGCGGAACAGGTGTTACAGCGGCCGCTTTGGTCGCATCATTAAAAAATGTTGCAACAGCCCAAGATTATTGTGACATTAAAACATTAGGAGGTAAATTAAAAGTAAAATTTACAAAACAATCAGACAACTCATTTACTGATGTTTGGTTGGAAGGACCTGCGACATTTGTCTACAAAGGAGAAATAAATATTTAATGTTAGATACCACTCTTTCATATAAAATTAAATTCAAAGATCAATTCAATGAAACGGAATTGGCTAAAGGACTTTATATTGCTATAATTCACGCTACTCGTATTCCGCCACACATTGGCTTGGTAGCGGATGGCAACTATTGTTCTTTGTCTGTGAAAGGACAAGATATTAATACTCCCGTGAGCGCTTTGGTGAAAAATTCCATCATACGAAAGATTCCAACAATATTTGTTAAAATAAAACCTCATCCCACTTTTAGTTCTACTTATTTGCGTGAACATTTTATAACAAACGTCCAGCTATTTCCTAGAGTTGATATTGGAGTTGCAACTTGCCTGAGTCCTATTGTAATGTTTTTCGAAGAAGTGTATTCGATTCCAATGAAGGAGGTGAATTATTTGTATGAATTGCTTCCAGCTCTTGACTCGAATGGACTGATAGAATCCGCATCCGGTTTATTTATTGACAATATTAATTATCGATTGCCAGAATATACAAATACAGAGATCGATAAAGGGATAAAAGAAGTTAGGGAAGAATTTAACTTTTCTACAAAAAAAACAAGGTCATGAAACTTCAAGGAGAACATGTTTCGCTTAGGGCGATAGAACCAGAGGACATTGATCTTTTATATCAATGGGAAAATGATACGGAAAATTGGAACGTCAGTAATACACAAACTCCTTTTTCCCGTTTTGTTTTGGAACAATATATTTCCACATCTCATCAGGATATTTACAATGTAAAACAGTTACGATTAATGATTTGTGATAGCAACAAAAAAACTGTTGGATGCATTGATCTCTTTGATTTTGACCCTAATCATTTAAGAGCAGGAGTTGGAGTTTTAATTGCTGAAAAAACAGAAAGAAAAAAAAGTTATGCTTCTGAAGCGTTGCAATTACTTATTGAATATTGTTTTTTGTCATTGAATTTACATCAGTTATATTGCACTATCGGTATTGATAACGAAGCGAGTGTTTTGTTGTTTCAAAAACATGGATTTCAAATTACAGGTATCAAAAAGCAATGGCTTCGAGAAGGCAGTGTCTTCAAAGATGAATTAATGTTGCAGAAGATCAGATAGTTTTTACTTCAAATAATATGAAATTTCCGCTCCGTAAAATTATTTTCTTTTCCCTTTTTTCTTTGCTGATTCTTACAATGGTATTTTGTGGTAACGAAAAGGAGCAACCAGCATCTTCAATCATAACTGATAATTCCGACAAGTATTTGAATCACGGTGATAGTGCTCATTATATTGGAATGAGTCAATGTAAACTATGTCATCAGGAAATTTATAATTCATTTATTCAAACAGGAATGGGGAAAAGTTTTGACCATGCCAGCAAACAGAAAAGCGCTGCTAAGTTTGATAAACACACCGTAATTTACGACAAATTCAAAGATTTTTATTACCATCCTTTTTGGGAAGGAGATAGTCTGAAGATCATGGAATTCAGGTTATCTCGCAAAGATACAGTTTTTAAACGTATTGAAAGGGTTGATTATATTGTTGGTTCAGGCCAGCATACTAATTCCCACATATTTAATACAAATGGTTATCTACATCAAATGCCAATGACATATTATACACAAAAAGGGAAATGGGATCTTCCTCCTGGCTTTGAAAATGGTTTTAACACGCGGTTTTCGAGGAAGATAGGGGTGGAGTGTATGAGTTGCCACAATTCGCTTCCTGATTTTGTGGAAGGTTCCGAGAATAAGTTCAATGCTTTACCTGAAGGAATAAGTTGTGAGCGTTGTCATGGGCCGGGAAGCATTCATGTTCAACAACGGTCTTCAGGCACAAAAATAGACACATCCAAATACATTGATTATTCCATAGTGAATCCAGGTAAACTCCCAATTGACAGACAATTTGATGTTTGTCAGCGATGTCATCTGCAAGGAAACACTGTATTAAAAGATGGTAAATCATTTTTCGATTTCCGACCGGGAATGAAGTTGTCGGATATAATGACCACCTTTTTGCCAAGGTACAAAGATGCCGACGACAAATTTATTATGGCTTCGCATGCGGATAGATTAAAACAGAGCAAATGTTTTGTCAATAGTTTTAAATTGGCAGATTCAACTTTATTGCGCCCTTATAAAAATGCACTAACCTGTGTAACCTGCCATAATCCTCATGTTAGCGTAAGAGCAACAGGTAAAGAAGTATTTAATAATGCATGTAAAAATTGTCATCATGTTACTACCAAAAATGGTATGTGTTCTGAAAAGGAAAAAAACAGAATGCTTGTTCAAGATAATTGTGTAAGCTGTCATATGCCAAGATCAGGGTCGATTGATATTCCTCATGTAAGTGTTCATGACCATTATATCCGTAAGCCGATGAAAAAGGAAGAGATAGAAAAAGTGAAAGTATTTATTGGGTTAAGTGCCATTAATGAAAAGAATCCAAGCAATGCCATAAAAGCAAAAGCCTATATTCAACAATATGATAAATTTGAGTACAATCCAATTTTCCTTGATTCCGCAAAGTTTTATCTTTCTGATAATACAACAAAAGACATTCAGCAAAATTTCGAATCGCTGGTTCATTTATATTTTATCAAACTAGATTATTCAAAAATTATAAGTTATGTAAATCGTTTAGGAAAAGACTTCGTATTGAATACACTTCTTACCAAAAAATCTTGGGATAATGCCCATGCCTGGACACTTTATAGAATAGGAGAATCCTATGCCTATTTAGGTAATACAAGTGATTCCTATTTGTTCTATAAAAATGCAGATCAACTAGCACCATTTAATCCGGAGTTTAAAAATAAGTTAGGCGCTTCTCTAATGTTTCAGAAAAATATTCCACAAGCAATGCTAATTTTTGAATCAGTTATAAAAGAAGATCCTAAATTTGTTTCTGCGCTAAGTAATTTAGGGTATGCCAATTTACTTTCAGGCAATGTTATAAAAGCAGAAGCGTTGTATGCCCAAGGATTGAAGCTAGATCCCGACTATGAACCATTGTTAATGAATGTTGTCGGATTGAATATTTACAAGAAGGATTACAAAAAGGCTCAGGAAATTTTAAAAAGGATATTGAAACACAATCCGAAGAATGAGCAGGCAAAAAAAGTGCTAGATCAATTAAACACGGCTAATTAATATGGCAAAACAAAAAAAATCTTTTTTTAAAAAGGTAATCATAGCTGCTTTTTTTATTCTTCTAATTGTTGGAAGTGTAGGAGGCTACCTTGCCTATAGATCTATATACCAATCGAATGTTGATCTAGGTGACAAAAAATCACAGATCATATATATTCCAACCGGGTCAACATTTGACGATGTTTTAAGGATACTGAATCAGAACAACATCCTTAAAAACCGTTCTACTTTTGAATGGTTATGTGAGAAGAAGCACTATAAAAATGCTGTAATACCAGGTAAATATAGGGTTTTGGGTAAAATGAGCAACAATGCATTGGTCAACTTACTAAGAGCTGGAATTCAGGAACCAATCAATATCAATTTCAACGGTTTGCACACTGTGAATGATTTATTAGTTCGGGTAGGAAGACGATTAGAAGCGGACTCACTCTCATTGCTTCAGGCAAGCCATGACAATGCTTATTTGAGCAAATATGGTTTTAACCCAGACAATGTTCAGGCGATGTTTATTCCCGATACATATCAATTCTTTTGGAACACGTCTGTTGATCAATTTTATGACCGTATGGCGAAAGAATACAAAATATTTTGGAACGATTCTCGCAAGAAAAAAGCAAAGGAAATAGGTTTTTCACAAACAGATGTGAGTATACTTGCAACCATTGTTCAGGGTGAGCAATGTTGTGATAACGAGGAAAAAAAGATAATTGCTGGATTGTATATTAATCGGCTAAAAGTTGATATGCCATTGCAATCTGACCCAACAGTAATTTGTGCGGTTGGTGATTATAGCATTCAGCGTGTTTCAATCGAACAAACCCGAATTGATTCACCTTACAACACCTACAAGCACAAAGGATTGCCTCCAGGTCCAATTGGTTTCGCTCAACAGTCGTCTATTGATGCCGTATTAGATTATAATAAAAATGATTACATATATATGTGTGCAAAAGAAGACCTTTCGGGCAAACATTATTTTGCAAAAACCTATGAACAGCACTGCATATATGCAAAAAAATATAGAGATGCGTTAAACGCAAAGAATATTCATTAATAGAAATAGTTTTATATTTACACAAAAAAATTGTATGACAAAAATTAAGTTTGGAACAGATGGGTGGAGAGCCATTATCGCTAAAGATTTCACGGTTGATAATGTGGCTCGAGTAACAATTGCAACAGCTTCTTGGGTGAAGAATATGTTTGAAAAACCGACAGTTGTTGTGGGACATGATTGCCGATTTGCAGGTGAGTTGTTTGCTGAAACAACAGCAAAAGTTTTTGCAAATGCTGGTATAAAAGTTTTTTTAGCAAAAGATTTTGTTTCAACTCCAATGATCTCTTTGGGCGCTAAAACATTGGGGACATCACTTGGTGTTATTATAACAGCCTCTCATAATCCTCCATCCTATAATGGTTATAAATTAAAAGGAGGTTATGGTGGCCCGTTACTACCAGATGACATTCAAAAAATAGAAGATATCATTCCGGATTCAAATGCCATCGATGTTGAAAATTTATCTGTTTCTGATTTTGTTAAAGCTGGGATGATCGAATATGTTGATTTGGAAACAATGTATGTGAATCATGTGGAAAAGAATTTTGATATGGATGCGATTCGTACTACAAAAATGAATTTTGCTTACGATGCTATGTATGGCGCAGGACAAAATGTTATGCGCAGAATATTACCAGATATTACCTTCATGCATTGCGATAATAATCCAGGTTTTGAAGGACAAGCACCTGAACCAATCCATAAAAACCTTCTTCCATTTTCTACACTGATTACAGAAAGCGGTGACATAGATTGCGGATTAGCTACAGATGGCGATGCGGACAGAATAGGTCTTTACAATAGCAAAGGTGAATTTATTGATTCGCATCATATCATTTTACTATTGATCAATTATTTGGTGACACAGAAAAATATGACAGGGAAAGTTGTAAACGCATTCTCTGTTACTCCGCGCGTAAAAAAAATGTGTGAGTTCTATGGATTAGAATATCAAGTAACAAAAATAGGATTCAAATATATTGCAGAGATCATGATCTCCGAAGATGTTTTGTTAGGAGGAGAAGAGAGTGGAGGTATTGCAATAAAAGGGCATATACCTGAAAGGGATGGAATTTGGATGGGATTGACCATTTGGGAATACATGGTAAAGTCAGGTAAAACATTAGATCAATTGATAGAAGAGGTTTATAAAATTGTTGGTGCCTTTAAATTCGAACGCAGCGATATGCATTTAAAAGAAGAAATTAAAGTTGCAATTGTTGAAAATTGTAAAAACAATAAATACACTGAATTCGGACCTTACAAAGTAAAACGCGTTGAAACAATTGATGGATGGAAGTATTTCTTTGAAAATGATGAATGGATGATGATACGCGCATCAGGAACAGAGCCTGTATTGCGTAATTATGCAGAATCGGCAACGACTGAGAAAGCGTTCGCGATATTAAAAGCAGTTGAGAAGACGCTGCTAGGTTAACAGTTCTGCTTCCATTTAAAAACAGGATGTTGATTTCCTTGAACTATTTCAAAGATTGAAAAATGGAAAAAAATATTCTTTTTAAAGTAAAAAAAAATAAAAGCAGTTCAAAAATTGTTTTGCTATTTCTTTTTGCTGTTATGATGGGGAGTTTCTGTTATTTAAAAAAATGGAAGGCCGCAGAGACTCCCGGTAAAATAATAAACTGGGATGTCACATCTTATTATTCTTACTTACCTGCAACATTTATTTACGGGGATCTCACGCTAGAATTTCTTAAAAAATATCCTGAAAAGAAATTTGAAGAGCATCATCAGTTTTTTTATCAAATAGCTCCGAATGGAAGCAGAGTTTGTAAATTCACTATGGGGATGGCTATTCTATATTCTCCATTTTTCTTTTTGGCGCATGGCTGTGCACACCTGTTTAATTATACCGCTGATGGTTTTTCCTTACCCTACGAATTCTTTCTAAATCTTTCTTGTTTGTTTTATTTATCAATTGGGCTGCTTTACCTAAGAAAAACCTTGCTGCTTTATTATAGTGACGTTATTTCAAGCTTTGTATTAATTTCAATTATGTTAGGTACTAACCTGTATTATTATTCTACCACAGAACCTGCAATGTCTCATGCTTACTCCTTTTCACTTGTTGCTGTTTTTATGTATCAATTTATTACTTGGCATTGTCATCCTCAATTAAAAAGAGCTGTTATGCTGGGGGTCTTATTTGGCTTGATTGTTTTGGTAAGACCTGTTAATTGTATCATCATACTTTTTCCAATTTTTTATGATGTTTTTTCTAAGAAAAGTTTTCTCAAAAAGATAGCTAAATATATTCTTCTATGGAAAGATTTAGTGACAATGGCTGTATCCTTTATTATAACTGTTAGTCCGCAATTGATCTATTGGAAATATATGACAGGGCATTTTTTATTTTATTCTTATCAAGACGAAAAGTTCTATTTCAATCACCCGCATTTTATAGAAGGTTTATTTAGTTTCAGAAATGGATGGTTGATCTATACACCGATAATGATCTTTGCTTTTATTGGATTTGTAATTCTTTACAAACGAAAAAGACAATTATTTTTCGCGAGTTCTATTTTTACACTTATTAATATATTTATTGCGTATTGCTGGTGGACTTGGTGGTACGGTGGTAGTTTTGGAAGCCGCCCGATGATAGACACCTATGCCTTAATGGCAATTCCTTTGGCTGCTTTTTTTGAATATCTTTTCGAACGGTCAAAGTCAATAATCATTTCAATCACTAGCCTTGTTGTACTTCTTATTTCTTTGAATTTATTTCAGACCTATCAGAAGAGCATAGGTATTATTCATTGGGACAGTATGACAAAAGAAGCATACATGGAAGTATTTCTGAAAACAAAAATGTCTTTCGAAGACTGTGTTAAATTAGACAAAGCATTGGTTCATCCAAATTATGAGCATGCCATGAAAGGGATGGAGTAATACTTACTTCATTATTCGATATGTACCACTAGCCCTTTTAAATACTCGCCTTCTGGATGAAATATATTCACACAGTGATCAGGAGGTTGAGATAAATGATGCAACACACGCACATTTCTTCCCGCTTCAATAGCCGCAGCCATAACAGTTGAATTGAATGTGTTTTTGTCTACGACCTGAGAACAAGAAAAGGTAAATAATAATCCGCCTGGTTTAATTTGCTTGATGGCTTCGTAGTTTAAACGTTTGTATCCCATTATGGCATTGTGCTTCACGTTTTGATGTTTCGCAAAAGCGGGAGGATCTAAAACAATAATATCGTAGGTATTTTCTCTATGCTTCAAAAAATCAAACGTATCAGCAGCATGCGACTCGTGATTTTTGATAGCATTCAATTGGATATTTCTATCTGTTAACTCAATTGCTTTTTTAGAAATATCGATCGAGTGAACCTCTTTCGCACCTTCATTAGCAGCATAAACAGAGAATCCGCCTGTATAACAGAACGTATTTAAAACCACTTTATCTTTAGAATAATGCCCAAGTAATTCACGGTTTTCTCTTTGATCCAAAAAGAATCCAGTTTTTTGTCCGCCTTCCCAATCCACATAAAATTTATGATTATTTTCCAATGCGATGATCTCATTGGAGGAATAATTATCCGATTTCCATAGATACCCATTCGGTGCTTTGATCGGGGCATTCTTAGGCATTGTTTCTTCGCTTTTATCAAATACCGCTTTTAGTTCATCTCCATAAATTTCTTGCAATGCTTTAACAAATTCGTGTTTTATTAAATGCAATCCAATAGAATGTGACTGAAGAACAGCTGTTCCGTTATAATAATCAATAATAAATCCTGGTAAGCCGTCACCTTCACCAAAACACAATCGGTAACAATTTGTTGCCGTGTTTTTTGTTAAATTTAATTGTGTACGAAAATTATATGCTGCTTGAATTTTACTCTTCCAAAAACTAAAATCTGGAGTCACTTGTGTAAAAGAAAACATTCTGACAGCAATAGAACCGATTTGATAATGCCCCATTCCTAAAAACTCATTTTGAGAAGAGTAAACTTCTACTACGTCACCTTCTTTAAGGTCTTCGCCAGGATAATCTGGAGGAAGACTAATTTTCTTAATTGCTCCAGAAAATACCCATGGGTGAAAACGTTTTACACTATGGTCTTTTCCGTTAGCAAGTATTACTTTAATGAATTCTGTCATGTGCTTTATTTTGCGCGAATTTACGAATAATGTGACCTATAAAACCAAACACAATAAATTATGATTGTCATAGATCAGTTGGTCATTGTCGATCATCCATTGAATGGTATGTATTATTTTATCTTCATGAACATCCGTAATGGAATTCACTAGCATTTTTAGCTCCATCGGATGGAGTGATAGAAGCTGCTTTATTTGGCCACTTATGGAATCAAATTCGTCTGTATGCAAGGTTTTTCTATTTTCTTCAAGACACACATCGCATTGATTACAGCGTTTGGTATTTGTTTCTCCAAAATAAGCCAGTAAGATTTGACTTCTGCACTTATGATGATCTTCGGCATAATTTAGAACAGATTCCATTCGTTCGATTGCACGTTTTTTTAGCAGCGAAAAATTTTCTTTGGAGAGAGTCAGATCCTTTGTATCAACACGAGGCTGAGTAAAGGTTAATTGAGGTAATTCCGTTTGTGGCGAATAGATTATGATCTTGTGTTGATGCAAATAATTTAATCGTTTGACAATTTCTTCTTGTTTTAAATTTGCTTTTTTGGCAAGTTCAAACTCATTGATCTTTACAAAATTATCGAATAAGCCTGAGTAGGAGCGAAGCAGAAGCTTAATAAAGACATCATAGGTCGGATTTGAGATCTGAAATTTATAGAGATCTTCTCGGTTCATTTCTAATTTGATGCGTGCAGGCTGATAAAAAGCATCTGACAATAATATATAACCTTCCCGTTCAATAAACTTTAAGCTATTAAATACGGTGATCGCCTGCAGTTTATAGGTATCGCAAAAAGCAGCATTGTCAAAGCTTAAGGTAGTTCCTAATCCCGAACCTGTTGGCATTTGATAATAATTTGCTAATGCCTGATACGTTTGTCGGATCTCATCAATGGAAGGAAAACTTGTTTCTACATTCCGTTGCAGTTCAATTTTATCAGCATTGTTGTATAATAAAATAGCATACGCTTTCAATTCATCTCTTCCAGCACGGCCCGCTTCCTGAAAATAGGCTTCCAACGAATCGGGAAGATCGATATGGACAACAAACCGAACATCTGGTTTATCAATTCCCATCCCAAACGCATTGGTACAAACAATGACTCGCGACTTATTATTTATCCAATCGGTTTGTTTGATATCACGTGTTTTAGAATCTAATCCTGCATGATAAAAATCGGCGGAGATCTTATTGCTTTTTAAATAATTGGCAATATCTTGTGTTTTTCTTCTGTTGCGAACGTACACGATGCCTGTACCTTTTATCTTATTTGCTATTTTAACCAGACGTGCTAATTTATCCTCTTCATCCAAAACAATGTAAGCAACATTTTTTCGCTCAAAACTTTTCTGAAGAACATTGTTTTTTTTGAAATGTAATTTTTCCTGAATATCTTTTACAACGTCTGTTGTTGCTGTTGCTGTTAATGCTAAAAAAGGAACTTTAGGAAGAATGTCCCGAAGCAATTCCAGTTTTAAGTAACTAGGTCGGAAATCATATCCCCATTGAGAAATACAATGAGATTCATCAATGGCAATCAAATTAACATTCATTCTTTGCAAGCGCACCTTAACGATTTCATTTTCCAATCGCTCTGGAGATAAATAAAGAAATTTTATTTTTCCATGAACACAATTATCTAAAGCTATATCGATCTCACGTTTGTGCATTGCTGATGTGATTGCAATGGCTTTAATCCCTTTATTTGTAAGGCTCTCTACTTGATCCTTCATTAATGCTATAAGAGGAGAAACGACAATACAGATGCCTTCTTTTGCCATTGCCGGTACCTGAAAGCAAATTGATTTTCCACCACCAGTTGGCAAAAGCGCCAACGTATCATTGCCTTGCATTACAGAATGGATTATATCTTCTTGTAATGGTCGAAATGATCGGAAGCCCCAGTATTTTTCTAATATTTCATGAATGCTTGGCATAGTTCAATGCCACGAATTTACGAAATTATTAGCTGAATAGAGGTGGATAGACATTCCTTAAAAAATAAACAAGGCGCTTTGGGATTATTTTGATGAAAATAATTTTTCGAGTGCAAACATTTCATCCCTTAATCGAGCAGCTTCAGCAAAATCAAACGCCTTAGCGGCAACATCCATTGCTTTTCGAGTTTTATTAATTGCTTTTTGCAATTCGTCTTTACTCATATATTGAACAACAGGGTCAGCAGCATAATTAATCTGTTCATTCTCAATGTATGGTCTTGCGAGGTTTCCTTTAGAGTCAACAATAACAGTTGTTTGCCCCATAATGGATGCTTTTGATTTATTTAATGCGGTAGGAACTAAATTATTGATAAGGTTATAGGCAATTTGTTTTTGTCTTCTACGCTCCGTCTCATCTATCGTTCTTTGCATAGAACCGGTGATCTTATCAGCATACATTATTACTTTGCCATTGATATTACGTGCTGCTCTTCCTGCCGTTTGTGTCAAAGCTCTGTCAGAACGCAAGAACCCTTCTTTGTCTGCATCAAGGATGGCAACAAGTGATACTTCTGGAAGATCTAACCCTTCCCGCAATAAATTAATTCCAATCAACACATCAAATTTCCCCAATCGAAGATCTCTTAATATTTCAACACGTTCAAGTGTGTCAACATCAGAATGAATATAGCGACAACGGATACCGATATTCAACATGTATTTTTGTAATTCTTCCGACATTCGTTTGGTAAGGGTGGTCACCAAAATACGTTCATCACGTTTTGTTACTTTATCAATCTCTTCTAAAAGATCATCAATTTGATTTACACTCGGCCTAACTTCTATGATAGGATCTAATAAACCTGTAGGACGAATTACTTGTTCTGCAACAATCCCTTCGGACCGCTGTAATTCATATTCTGCAGGCGTTGCACTTACATAAATGATTTGATTGATGAGTGTTTCAAACTCCTCGTATTTTAATGGTCGGTTATCCATTGCTGCAGGCAAACGAAATCCAAAATCCACTAAATTGACTTTACGGGATCGATCACCACCATACATCGCTTTAATTTGTGGCAGTGTTACATGGCTTTCATCCACAACCATTAAAAAGTCATCAGGGAAATAATCTAATAAGCAGAATGGGCGTGAACCTGGTAATCGATTGTCGAAATAGCGTGAATAATTTTCAATTCCAGAACAATATCCTAATTCACGCATCATCTCTAGGTCATAAGTAACTCTGTCTTCTAAACGTTTTGCTTCTAAATGTTTGCCGATCTCTTTGAAATAATCAACTTGCTTCACCATATCATCCTGGATCTGATGAATAGCACTTTTCATTGTTTCTGGACTTGTTACAAATATGTTTGCAGGATAAACAGTAACGCTATCCAGCTTTTCAAGACTTTTTCCTGTACTTGTTTCAAAATATTCAATTTCTTCTATTTCATCATCCCAAAAAGAAACACGTAAAGAATAATCTGCATATGCTAAATTAATATCAACCGTATCACCTTTTACACGGAAGTTCCCTCTGAGGAAATCTTCTGTTGTTCTGGAATATAAACTCTCTACTAAACGATGTAAAAACTTATTACGAGAAATAACCTCTCCTTTTTTTATCTGAATCACATTGCTTCTAAATTCAATCGGATTGCCAATACCGTAGATACAAGAAACGGAAGAAACAACAATTACATCTCGTCTTCCCGATAGCAGAGCAGAAGTCGTACTTAACCTTAACTTTTCAATCTCATCATTGATAGCAAGGTCTTTTTCGATATAAGTATTTGTGCTCGGTATAAACGCTTCTGGTTGGTAATAATCGTAATAGCTCACAAAATATTCGACAGCGTTGTTAGGGAAGAATTGCTTAAACTCGCCATACAATTGAGCAGCAAGGGTTTTGTTGTGGCTTAATATTAGGGTAGGCTTTCCTGTTTGAAGAATTACATTCGCAATCGTAAATGTTTTTCCTGATCCAGTAACGCCTAATAATGTTTGGGCAGGCAAACCGCTTTTCACACCTTCTACCAATTGTTTTATGGCAGTTGGTTGATCACCAGTTGGTTGAAAATCTGATATTATTTTGAATTCCATTCGAGCACAAAATTACAGATTAATACGGAGAAAATTGAAATGTGTTTTTATTTATTCCAGATTCGCCAAGCCTCTTCCGCTTGTTGATGGAGCATAGACAATCCATTGACAGTCAATGCACCTTTTTCTTTTCCCCGTTTTAGAAATTCAGTTTCCATAGGATTGTAAACAAGGTCATACAGCAAATGAGATGAAGTGATTCGTTCAAAAGGGATCTTCGGAGCATGGTTAATATCCGGAAACATTCCAACTGGTGTTGTATTTACGATCAACTTAAAAGCGTTGAAAATGTATTCATTCAACTCTTCATAATCAAAAACATTCTTCAAAGTAGCTGTTGATTTATCTCTTGATACAAAATAACAATCAATGCCAATCTCTTTCAATACATGATAGACAGCTTTTGATGCGCCGCCAGTGCCAAGTATTAATGCTCGTTCGTGATGGTTTTCCAAAAAAGGTTTTATGCTTTGCTTGAATCCATAAACATCGGTGTTATATCCTTTTAGTTTTCCTGATTCAACCTTAATGCAATTAACGGCACCCACTTTTTTTGCTGTTTCATCCAATTCATCCAAAAATGGTATTACACTTTCTTTAAATGGAATGGTTACATTTAATCCGGAAAGACGGGGATTGTCTTTTATCAATTGAGTTAATTGACCGATAGTTTGTAATGGAAATAAATTATATTCAGAATCAGAAATAGTTTCTTTCGCAAATTTTTCTGTAAAATATTTTTTTGAAAAAGAGTGGGTGAGCGGATAACCAATAAGTCCGTATAATTTCGACATTCTTATTTTTTCTTACTCATTTTAGCTTTCACGACTTCAATGATAATTGGGAGAACTGATAAACAAACAATTCCAAGTGCCACTATTTCGATGTGTTTTCTGATCCAATCAAAGTGGCCTAAAAAGTACCCTGCAAACGTTAAACTACCGATCCAGATGATACCACCTAATAAATCAAATGAAATAAATTTTCGGTATTTCATCTCTGCAACACCTGCAACAAAAGGAGAAAAGGTTCTTACGATTGGAACAAAGCGTGCAAGAATAATTGTTTTCGGTCCGTATTTTTCAAAAAAGGAATGTGTTTTATCAATGTACTCTTGCTTTACAAGTATCTTCCCTCGGAATTTCAAATGCAATGCTTTCAATCCGATTTTTCTTCCGATCCAATAATTGGTATTATCACCAAGAACTGCAGCAATGAATAATAGGGAAACTAAAAAAGCCATATTTAAATAACCTGATCGAGCAAATAATCCCGCAGTAAATAAAAGAGAATCGCCCGGAAGAAATGGCATGATTACTAATCCTGTCTCAACAAAGATCACAAGGAATAAAATGATATAAACGGTATCTTGATAATTTTGAAAAAGCCATTCAAAATCCAAGTGTAAGATGTTCTTAAAAAGTTCTAACATAAAGATATACGACTTGGTTGTTTAGAATTAAAAATAGATATTAATATTTAGTAATAGAAGGATCTATTTCAGTTGACCATGCAATAATTCCGCCTTTTAAATTGTAGACATTATGATAGCCTACTGATTCCAGCGCCTGGCAAATAGCTCCGGAGCGAGCACCACTTCTACAGTGTATTACTACTTGTTTGTCTTTTGATATTTTGGAAAGATTGTCCATCACTTCGCCCATTGGAATACTTTCCCCACCAATCTCAGAAAGTTCCACCTCGTGCTCTTCACGAACATCTATCAATTGAAAATCAGCTTTGGTGTCTTTCAGTTTTTTTAATTCAGAAACAGTTATTTCTTTCATTTTATAAATAGTATTATTTTAATTCTCCGTTTGATTGTTTCAATTCAGTTGGTAAGTGACTAAAAAAGGTATCCCCACGTAAACCTAACCTTAGTGTTTCTAATGGAATAACATCGTCATACGATATGTTCCCCAGATTGACATTTGAACCCAAAAGTTTTAAGAACCAGACTTGTTGCGTTTTGATAGGAGCCTCCCAAAGAATGCTGTCTTTAGGAACTTTTGCTAAAATTTTATTAATAAGAAGCGTATGCGCTGTTCCGTTAGCACGGTATATTCCAACATTGCCACTCTCTCGGGCTTCCGCAATTACTTTCCAAGAACCCGCCTGCAATTCAGCATTCATCATAGAGATCCACTTAGCAGGGTGGATAATGATACCCGCCTCTTTAGATCCAACCTCTGAAAGTACGGTATGATTCTTAGCTAGTTTATGGATGTATTCACATTTTTTATCATGTGCCATAATAATTGAACCATCTGAAACTTCTGCACAATCAAGCTTTAATTTATCCAACAGCTTTTGATAATCATCAAACATATTTCTAACAATAAAAGCTTCAAAGAGAGTTCCACCAACATAAACTTTCATCCCGGCATCCTTGTACAATTTTATTTTTTGTGCTAGATTAGGAGTAATAAAGGATGTTCCGAATCCAAGCTTAATAATGTCAGTAAGATGTCCGCTCACGGACAAAAAATCTTCCGCTTGACGAATACTCAAACCTTTGTCCATCATCATCGTTAATCCACTATTTCTAGGTTTAGCCGGACGTTCAGGAATAAATGGTAGTGTAAAATTCATAATTCTAATTAATTAAAATTTATCTTATTTCTTATACGATTCTATCAAATCTGTGATGCTTGCATTTTCCTTTAATTGAGGAAGGTATTCAAACAGTTCATTGTGTTTTTCGTAGTTCAATTTTAATGCACTTTGTAAAAAACTTAATGCTTCCTGTTTTTGCCCTATACTCATTAGACAAGCAGAAATTCGGTAATGCAATTCCGCATTTTGAGGGTGGTGCTTAATGCCTTCAGCAAGTATTTCTAGCGAGCCATTCTTATTTTCTTGCTCAAATAATAAGTTGGCATAATCAAGCCATATCTCTGAATTTTCAGGGTCTAATTCAATTACTTTTTTAAAGGAGTTCTCGGCATCTTCGTAAAATTGCATTTTTTGCTGCAACTCGCCATAAATATACCAATACTCAGCATTTGTTTTTTCGATTTCTAACGCTTTTTTTGCATAGTGCATACCTTCGCTCGTTTTATTTTGTGAATCAAGAACGATAGCAATACCCAGCCAAGCATCCGCTAGCTGAGGGTTTAGTTTTATAGCCTTATGGTAATAAACAAGCGCATGCTCAAAATCTTCTTTCTTTTCATAACATTCACCGATGTAATAAAAAGTGATAGCATCTGGATCTTCTACTTTTAAAGTGTCTTTATAAACCTCAATAGCTTCATCGAGTCGATTAAGGTTGGCCAATGAGTTTGCCTTATTAAAATAAGCAGAAGCAAAATCGTCTTGGATAGCAATGGAATAATCATATGCGTCAATTGCCTTTTCATAAAGCCCTAATCGGTTATAGGCAACTCCTAGATTGAACCATGCTGTTGAGGTATAGGGGTGTTTGTCAACAAAATTAGTGTAATATTTTACACTTTCTTCTGATTGACCATTTAGTTCATAGCAAAAAGCTAACTCGTAAAGCGCCACTTCATTCTCCGGATTTTCTGCAATTGCCTTTTTAAGATAAAAAATAGCATCGTCAAACTTTCCTGTATTTTCAAATTCGAAAGCCATTGCTAAGTATATCTCATCAATATCTTCCGCGTTTTCCGCAGCTTTTTTATAATTTTCTATGGCTTGATCGGTCAGTCCCATCTGGCTGTAAATCGACCCTTTTGTCATATACAACTCCGTATTGGATGGCTCCATACTTTCTACATATGACAATATTTCCAATGCTTTTTGGCTTTGGTTGGTAGCGGCATATATTTGTGCTTTTCTTAAAAGGAATACCGATGAAAACGGGTATTGACCTATAGCAAAATCAATAGCTGATAACGCTCTTTTTGAATTGTTCTTCTCAAAATAATAATCTATGATCTCTTCTAATTCTTCCGCATCAAAAAAATACCGTTTATTGTTATTGATCATTTCTTCAAAGCGATCCACCAATAATAAAACATATTGGGCTCCTTTGTTTTCGTTTTCACCAAATTCTTCGCTGCTCATCTCTCTTTGTATATGTTTTAATAATGCAAAACAATTAAAATTATTGCTTTTACTTCAAATTTAAGCGAAAGTAATAAAAAATGAGCATAATAACCATTAGTTTTTAACACTAATTAGTTGATTGTTTAGAATTAATTATTTATACTAACGAATCAAAAAAACTATCTTTGTCTGCTAAATAATTAAAAGAAAAATTCTAAACAGAAAGATACTTAAACCCTATGGCTTTAATTAAATCAATATCAGGCATCAGAGGAACTATTGGCGGAAAACCAGGGGAAGGGTTAAGTCCTTTGGACGTTGTAAAATTTACTGCTGCTTATGCTACCTTCATCGCGAAAAATTCAAAAAATAAAAAAATAAAAATTGTTGTTGGTAGAGATGCTCGCATTTCTGGTGAAATGGTTAATAACCTTGTTTTAGGAACTTTGCAAGGCATGGGGGCGGATGTGATCGATATTGGTTTGTCTACAACTCCTACTGTGGAAATTGCAGTTCCTGATGAAAAAGCAGATGGCGGGATAATCCTAACAGCTAGCCATAACCCAAAACAATGGAACGCCCTTAAATTATTGAATGAAAAGGGTGAATTTATTAGTGAAAAAGACGGTGCGGAAGTTCTTGAGATCGCTGAAAAAGAACAATATGCTTTTGCTGATGTGAATTCATTGGGAGTAATCACGAAAGACGACACCTATTTTACAAAACACATTGATAAGATTTTAGCACTTTCTTTGGTTGACATTGAAGCAATCAAAAAAGCTGATTTTAAAGTCGTCATCGACTGCGTTAACTCTACAGGAGGAATTGTTCTTCCTCAGCTTTTAAAAGCCTTAGGAGTTAATCAGATAGTGGAATTGTATTGTGAACCAACAGGCGAATTTCCGCACAATCCGGAACCCCTTCCCGAAAATTTGAGGGACATATCTAAATTGGTAAAAAAAGAAGGAGCTGATTTAGGAATTGTTGTTGATCCAGATGTAGATCGATTAGCACTTGTTTGCGAAGACGGTGAAATGTTCGGGGAAGAGTACACGCTGGTTGCTGTAGCTGAATATGTTTTAAATAAAAGAAGCCCTTCAGAAAAAGCATCCGGCAAAAAAGGTAATACTGTTTCTAATTTATCTTCCACACGTGCTTTGCGTGATGTTACGGAAAACCATGCAGGCAAATACAGTGCTTCGGCAGTAGGAGAAGTGAATGTTGTAAACATGATGAAGGAAACAGGAGCTGTTATCGGCGGAGAAGGAAATGGAGGAGTTATTCTACCTGAATTACACTATGGTCGCGATGCATTGGTGGGAATTGCTTTATTTTTATCCCATTTAGCTAAATATGGAAAAAGTTGTTCCATGTTACGTTCATCCTATCCCGATTACCATATTTCTAAAAACAAAATTGAATTAACCCCAGAAATCAATGTTGATAGTATTTTGGAAAACATTCAATTAAAATACAAAAAACAACCAATCAATACAATCGATGGAGTAAAGATTGAATTTGATAAAGAATGGGTTCATTTACGTAAATCCAATACGGAACCAATTATTAGAATTTATTCAGAAAGTGAAAGTGAAACAACAGCTGATAATCTTGCTAAAAAAATAATGGCAGATATACGTGAATTAATAAAAGTGCAGCAAATTGCTGTTTGATTTTACGTGATCTAAATCAAATTTGATGAAGTTTTGAATTTTAACAAAGGTATTAAGAATTTTTTATCATGAAAATATATTTCGATAACGCAGCAACAACACCTTTAGATAAAGAAGTTTTAGACGCAATGATGCCATATTTAACAGAGCATTTTGGTAACCCGTCGTCCATACATTCCTTTGGAAGAAAAACAAGAGCTGCAATTGAAGGAGCTCGTAAAATTGTTGCTAAATCATTAAATGTGTCTCCCTCTGAAATATTCTTTACCTCAGGTGGTACCGAAGCCGATAATATGGCTATTCGTTGCAGTGTTCATGATCTTGGAATAAAACATGTAATCACCAGTAAAATTGAACATCATGCAGTTTTGCATACCGTTGAAAAATTAGAGGAGGAAGGGCTGATTAAATTAAGTTTTGTGAACCTTACCAATGAAGGTCACATTGACCTTCACCACCTTGATCAATTGTTAAGCGAAAATGAAAGAACATTTGTTTCCTTAATGCATGCAAATAATGAAATTGGGAATTTAATTTCTCTTGAAAAAGTAGGAGAAATTTGCGGAAAATATAATGCTATATTCCATTCCGATACAGTTCAAACGATGGGACATTATGCAATGGATCTTCAAAAAGTAAATGTGCATTTTGTTACTTGTGCTGCGCATAAATTTCACGGGCCTAAAGGAATAGGTTTCCTATATGTAAATAGCAGCATAAAGATTAACCCCCTTATCTATGGTGGTTCACAGGAACGAAATATGCGTGGTGGAACTGAAAACCTTTATGGAATCGTGGGGTTAGGCAAAGCGTTGGAAATTGCAATGCGAGATCTTGAAAGTCATCAAAAGCATATTAATGATCTCAAAAATTATATGATTGAAGAATTGAAAGCATCCATTCCCGGTGTTGAATTCAATGGCGCTTGTCAGGAAAATTGTTTATACACCGTTTTAAACGTCCGTTTTCCGCATACAGAAAATGCCGAAATGCTTCTTTTCAATCTGGATATTTCGGGAATCTCTGCTTCTGGAGGAAGTGCTTGCACAAGTGGAAGTGATATTGGCTCTCACGTATTGAGAGGAATAGGAGCGGATGTTACTCGTCCAGCCGTTCGATTTTCTTTTTGCAAATACAATACAAAAGCGGAGGTTGATTACACCATCCTAAAATTAAAAGAACTATTTAATTTAAAAATAGCTGGTAACAGTTAAATTAATTTAGCCTTTCAACGAAAGACAAATAATTGCTTTAAATAATACATCCGTGCAAATTACTTTTTTAGGAACAGGAACTTCTCAAGGCATACCCATTATTGCTTGTCAATGCATCGTTTGCCAGTCGCATGACTCAAAAGACAAAAGACTTCGCAGTTCAATTCTTATTGAAGAAAAAGGAAAAACATTTGTAATTGACACAGGTCCAGATTTTCGCCAGCAAATGCTTAGAGAAAATGTTAAAAATTTAGATGCTGTTATATTTACACATGAGCACAAAGATCATACAGCAGGCTTTGATGATATTAGAGCGTTTAATTTTGTCAATAAAAAAAAGATGGAAGTCTACGCTTCTAAAAACGTTCAAGAGGCAATTCGGAGGGAGTATGCTTACATTTTCAGCGACTTTAAATATCCAGGCATTCCTGAGATTAACTTGCATCTCTTAGAAAACAAATTGACAACGATAGAATCTGTCGATTTTTTACCAATAGAAGTAATGCATTACAAATTACCTGTTTTTGGTTTTAGGATTGGTGACTTCTCCTATATAACAGATGCAAATTATATTTCAGATCTTGAAAAAGAAAAACTGAAAAATTCAAAAGTGTTGGTGCTTAATGCGTTAAGAAGAGAACCTCACATTTCTCATTTTACACTTGAGCAAGCCATTGAATTGGTAACTGAATTAAAACCTGAAAAAGCCTATTTTACGCATATCAGTCACCAGCTGGGTTTACATGCAGAAGTTCAAAAAGAGTTGCCTCAAAATATCGAATTGGCTTTTGACGGTTTAAGAATTTCGATTTGATAGCACCTTCGTTTTGTGATTCATCGAATAGTTCTTATTCGTCGAACAACTCCCACTTATTCCTATTTTATTTTAGAAAATAAAACTTGACTTTCTAATGATTTTTTATTTTCTTTACGAGTATATAAAAACCTAAAAAATGCTATAAAATGGGAATAAAAAAATACATGACTGCCGTGTTGATGTTTGCATCAGCAACTTTAGTTGCTTCAGAAGGAGGCGTGATCTCAAATGCCGATAAAAACAATATCAGGTTTATCAAAAACATCAAACGCTTACCTGATGTTGCTTATCAAAAGGAATTACGTGAACGCGATTCATGGAAAAATTTTATGTCTGCCAACGGTACTTGGTATGTTCAATTTAATGAAGAAAATGCAAAGCCTCATCGTGCTTTCGGAAAGCCTATCCCTGTTTTTGGTATGGATGCACAATCTAAAGCAATGAATTTTATTACTTCTAAATTAGGAGCCTTTAATATTCCTGTTTCTGAATTAAGCTATGCTTCAGGCGGCACTTCACCAAATTTTCAATATGTACATTATAGCCAAATTCACTCAGGATTAAAAGTGTTGAATAGTGACGTATTTGTAAAATTAACACCATCTGGTAGTGTCATTACTTTTGGATGTGATGTATTTAATGATATCACGATTTCAACTGCGCCAACCATTTCTCCGAGTGCAGCAATTACATTTGGTGAAACAGGCCTTTCAGAAACAATTACCAGTGCAAATGTAAATAACCAATTATTCATTTTGCCAATTCCTGAATTCAAACAAAACATCTACAAACTTGTATATGAAGTGACCATTGAAACAAAAGATGCTAAC
This sequence comes from Bacteroidota bacterium, assembly GCA_947449315.1. GTDB lineage: Bacteria > Bacteroidota > Bacteroidia > 2-12-FULL-35-15 > 2-12-FULL-35-15 > 2-12-FULL-35-15. The sequence goes on along the minus strand of CANFRC010000001.1, from coordinate 161,346 downwards.
GGAGTACCAGCGAGATACTATACGTTAGTAGACGCTGCAACAGGTGAGATCTTATATCGTGAAAATAAAATTGTTCACTATGAAACTCCTAAACCGGCTCCGGCTCCGGCAGCTGCAGCAACGGATATTAACATTACTGGAACAGTTTATCAATATAACCCTTATGTAGCTAGTACTGTTCAGCCATTGCGTAATTTAAAAATGACTGCCAGTTCTATCAATTACAATACCGATAGCGTTGGATATATTGGATTAGCAAGTGCAACACCTACTAGTGTTACTTTTTCATTGGAAGGATTTTGGTCAAAAGTATTTACTGGAAGTACAACACCAAGTTTTACAGTAACTGCAAATCCAGGAACAAACAATTTCTCCTTTGACACTCACGCTAACATCAGGGAACTTTCTGCTTATTACCATGTGAACATTGTACATGATTATATGAAAACTAAATTCCCTTTGTTCACAGGAATGGATAGTCCGCTTCCAACAAATGTTGATTTAACATCTGGAACATGTAATGCCTTCTACGATGGGACCTCCATTAATTTTTATGCCTTAGGTGGCGGATGTAATTCATTGGCGCAAGTTGGAGATGTTATATATCACGAATATGGTCATGGTATTAACGATAAATTCTATGTTTCTCAAGGGGCAACTTTTGGAAATGGCTCTTTGGGAGAAGGATATGCGGATACTTGGGCTTTGGGAATTACAGACAATCCAGTTTTAGGAATCGGATTGGATGATACAAGTCCTTCCGTTTTTGTGAGACGATATGATATTAATAAAAAAGTATATCCTCAGGATTTAACCGGTGAAGTTCATGCAAATGGTGAAATTATTTGCGGTTGTTGGTGGGATACAAATTTAAATTTAGGAAACCTTCAACAAATGATGGATCTTTATAAAGAAACATTTTATGCTACTATCACAGGAGCTGCCGGAACTGAAGGTGTTATATATACTGATGTTCTTGTTGAGGCATTAACAGATGATGATGTTCCTGCAAATGGTGGAGATAATGACATTACGAATGGTACTCCAAACGACCTTGCAATTGTAAATGCATTTGCATTGCATGGAATCACTTTGCTCTCAGATGCAATTGTGACACATGTGCCTGTTACCTATTCAAATGCAACGGTGGGTATTCCTATCAATGCTACTGTTAGCGTAACATACCCTTGGGCTTTATCAGCAGCTAAAGTATTTTACAAAATAAACAGAACAGGTTCCTGGACCGGTTTAACAATGACAAATACTGGAGGGTCTAATTATACCGCAACTATTCCCGCTCAACCTGACGGAACAGTTATTGCTTATTATGTTGGTTTGGAAGGAACTACAGGAATATTAAGTGCTGTTCAACCGACTGCTGCCGAACAAGCAAATCCAAATATTCCATACTTTATTTTAAATGGAGCATCTTTAATAATGCAGGAAGATTTCGACATAAATTATGGGGCATGGGGGACAGGGATTGCTTCAGACAATGCAACTACAGGTATTTGGGTCATTGATGTTCCTACAGGATCATTTTTTACACCCGGAGATCCAACGACTATGGTTCAACCTGATTTTCAAAATACAGCGGGAGGATCCATGTGTGCGATTACTGGGAATGCACCAAATGCAACGGATGCAATTGGTACAAATGATATTGATAATGGAAGAACAACTTTAGAGTCTCCGATTTATAACATGACATCGTATACAAATCCGATTCTTACCTACGACCGTTGGTATATCAACAACCCACCATCAGGAGCAAATCCAGGAAATGATGTTTGGCAAGCTGAAATATCAAACGACTTAACTACCTGGGTGAAAGTAGAGCGTACTAGCGTTTCTGATAAAAGCTGGAGACGATTCGCATTCCGAGTAAAAGATTACATCACATTGAGCGCTACTGTTCAAATGCGATTTGTGGCACAAGACAGTTTAACATCAGCGCTTCCTTTTCCTGATAACGGACAAAGTATTGTAGAAGCAGGAATTGATAATTATTATTTGTATGAAGGTGTAGCATCAGGAATTACTGAACCAAGCGCTCTTGCTTCAGTAACAGTTTTCCCTAACCCAGCAACATCTGCTGTTACAATTGCTTATGAGCTCCTTAACAACGAAGATGTAGTAATTGAAATGATGAATAATATTGGACAAGTTGTTTATTCAAAAGTGATCAACGACAATTCATTAGGAAAACATTCATTAAAAATTGAAACGAATGACCTAGCCGCTGGAATGTATATGCTGAATATCAAAACTGGTAAACAAGACCATGTACAAAAAATTGCTGTTATGAAATAATTTTCTCAGAGATTAAACTGAAACACCTTGCAAGAAATTGCAGGGTGTTTTTTTATACAGTATATTTGAAAAGAAAGAAAGAAGCTTATCATTGTTGAAGGAAAGCCAGCTGCAATAATGTGGTTTGATGATTCTTTGGAATAAATACCCAGCAAATTGAATTTAATTATGGAAATAGGAATTGATAGTTTCGCATCAGCAATGATCAGCAGTGATACAAACAATGCGATCACTTCTTCACAAGCAATGTCGGAATTGCTTGAAAGAATTGAAAAGGCCGATGAGTCAGGACTTCATTTATTCGGAATTGGTGAACATCACCGAAAGGAATTTTTGGATTCTGCACCTGCTGTTATACTTGCTGCTGCCGCCTCTAGAACAAAACAGATTAAACTTACAAGCGCTGTAACTGTTTTGAGTGCAGCTGATCCGGTACGTGTATTTCAGAATTTTGCTACCCTAGATCTCATCTCGAAGGGGCGCGCTGAAATGGTGGTTGGACGCGGTTCATTTACTGAATCGTTCCCTTTGTTCGGTTTAGACTTTCATGATTATGATGCTCTTTTTTCTGAGAAACTTGAATTGTTGCTTACTATCCGTAAGCAGGAAGTAGTGAATTGGTCAGGAAAGTTCCGGCCGGCACTTAAAAATCAGTCAATTTATCCAAGGCCTTTTCAATCGCAAATTCCTATTTGGGTGGGTGTTGGTGGCACTCCGGAATCTTTCATTCGTGCCGGCTCACTTGGGCTTCCGCTTATGGTTGCAGTTATTGGAGGAGAAACGCATCGTTTTCGTCCTTTAATTGATCTTTATAAAGAAGCAGGCAAAAGAGCAGGACATCCACCGGAAGTGTTGAAAGTAGGGCTGCACTCTTTAGGATACATAGCAAATACATCTCAGGAAGCACTTGATGATTATTATCCCGGTTATGCAGAAACCTTTACTAGGATAGGAAAGGAGAGAGGTTGGCCTCCTGTGACAAGACAGCGTTTCGATGCTCAAAACGGCCCGCTTGGTGCATTATGTGTTGGAAGTCCTGAAGAAGTTGCCGAAAAAATCCTTCGACATAGTGAAGCGCTGGGTGGAATTTCGAGATTTACCTTTCAGATGGATAATGCTGCATTGCCTCATGAAAAATTATTGCGTTCGATTGAGCTGATCGGAAGCCGAATTATACCTTTGATCAATAATTAACATTGGTGATTCGTTTTAGCTTCAAATACTCTTTATATACTCATAGATCCTGATTACTTCTTTTGCTTCTTTCACATCGTGAACACGCAGAATATTTGCTCCATTCTGAAGTGCGTATGAATTTAATATGGAAGTTCCGTTAAGAGAATCTTTATTGCTGATATCTAGAAGTTTATTAACCATCGACTTACGCGACAAACCTGCAAGTATAGGGCAACCTAATTGCTTGAATTTTTCAAGATGTTTTAGAAGTTGATAGTTATGTTGAACCGTTTTTCCAAACCCAAATCCGGGATCTAGAATCACCCGATCAACACCTGCTTTTTTTAATTCGTTTAATCGTTCTTCGAAAAAAGAAAACACCTCATTTACCACATCTGCATATTGTGGATCTAGCTGCATGGTTTGCGGTGTTCCTTGAATATGCATTAACACATAAGGAACCTTCCATTTTGAAACGGTGGAAAACATATTCGGATCAAAAGTTCCTCCAGAAATATCATTGATAATATGCCCCCCTGCTTCAATTGATTTTTCTGCAACATTTGCTCTGAAAGTATCTACCGAAATCAGTAAATCCGGAAACTCTTTTCTGATAGATAAAATGGCCGGAAGAACCCGATCTAACTCTTCTTGTTCAGAAATATCCTTTGCTCCTGGACGCGAAGAATAGGCGCCTATATCAACAAGATCAACTCCTAAGTTGATCATTTGTCTCGTTTGCTCCATCCAAGCTTCCTCCGTGGTGAACTTACCGCCATCAAAAAAAGAATCAGGAGTAACATTTAAAATGCCCATTACCAGCGGACTAGAATTTCGGTCAAAAATTCGCTTTATTTTTTGATAAAAAATTGTATCTTGGACCATTATTAATCATTGATTTAAATTAATGAAACTGAGGTAGGAGTTGAATTTATCTCCGATTCAGAGTTCATTAATTTTTTTAAAATTTATTTATGAGCGCTACTTTTATTCAATACAATACTGCAATTGCTTTGTGCAAAGATATTTTTATTAAAAAGATGAAAGATTATGGGACAGCTTGGCGCATTTTACGCACCAACTCCATCACCGATCAGATCTTTATCAAAGCGCAACGTATCCGCAATATCGAGGACAAAGGTACTCAAAAAATATCTGAAGATGTACGTTCTGAATACATTGGTATCATCAATTACTCAATCATCGGATTGATCCAGTTGGAACTAAAGAATGATAACCGCATGGAACTTCCCGCTGATGAAGTAAGTAAACTTTTTGACAAATACTCCAACGAAGCAAGAAGTTTAATGGAAAATAAAAATCATGATTATGGCGAAGCATGGCGCGATATGCGTGTGAGCTCGTTGACAGATCTGATATTGATGAAACTGTTGCGCATTAAGCAAATTGAAGACAACAAAGGGGAAACAATTATCTCAGAAGGGGTAGATGCTAACTTTCATGACATGATCAATTATGCTGTTTTTGCATTGATAAAACTTAGTGAATAATTCACGATAACTCCTGATCGTGTAGGCATAGTTTTTGTAATAACTAAATAAAAAATATTAAAATGAAGATATTAACTAACATAGTTCGATTTCTTGTAGGAGCTTTATTTATTTTTTCTGGATTCATAAAAGCCAATGATACCCTAGGATTTTCTTATAAACTAGTTGAGTATTTTGAAATTTTCGGAACTCATTTCTTGATTCCTATCGCACAACCTCTTGCAACGTTTATTTGCATCTTCGAAATTTTATTAGGCTTCACTTTATGGATGGGGGCTAGAAGAAAGCTTACACTTTGGCTGCTGTTGCTGATGATCATTTTCTTCACTTTTCTTACATTCTATTCTGCCTACTTTGATGTAGTAAAAGAATGTGGGTGCTTCGGTGATTTTATGCATTTAACACCTTGGACATCTTTCGGTAAAGACCTTGTACTCTTACTATTAATCATTGTATTATTCATTGGTAAAGATTTTATCAATCCCCTTTTCGGCCAGCGTTTGGAAAACAGTTTGTTGGTCATTGTTCTTGCTGTAACAACTATTTTTCCGATCTACACATACAACTATTTACCTATCATTGATTTTCGTCCATATGCAATTGGGAAAAACATTCCTGAACAAACAAAAGGCATTCCTGATGAAGTTAAATTCTACTATACGCTAAAAAATAAAACATCGGGAGCCATTACTGAATTCGATCATTGGCCAGACAAATGGGATTCTATATATGATTATGTGAGTCCGAGAACAGAAATTATAAAAAAAGGAGTTGATCCGAAAATAAAAGATTTCAGTATTTCTGACCTTAATGGCTCTGATTACACGCAGGATATTATTGAAAATCCGAATTATAATTTCTTATTGATTTGTTATGATCTAGAGAAAACAAATAGAGATGTTTTTGGTAAGATTACTGACTTTGCCTCGCTGTGCAAGCAAGATAGTATTTCATTTATTGTGTTAACTGCATCAACAAAAGAAGCCGTTGAAAAATTCAAACAAGACACAAAAACAACTGCAGATTTTTATAACAGTGATGGAACCGTATTAAAAACGATGATACGTTCTAATCCTGGATTAATGCTATTAAAAGGTGGTACTGTAATAGATATGTGGCACTATCATACTTTTCCTTCTTATAACGATCTGAAAGAAAAATATTTTAAGAAATAAACTTGTGACAAAATTTATTTTCAAAAGATTGTTTTACGGCTTTCTAGTTTTACTTGGAGTTATCACCGTTATCTTTCTATTATTTAACGTATTGCCAGGCGATCCTGCTAGGATGATGTTAGGTCAGCGAGCCGACCAAGCTTCGATTGCTGCGATCAATAAAGATTTGGGACGCGACAAACCAATGACCATTCAGTTTTTTATCTATCTAAATGATCTTTCACCTATTTCTATCCAAGACCCCTTAAACAAAGAACATTATTTGTATTTGAATCCTGAAAAATACACTTCGTATGTTAAGCTGTTTCCTGTTTCCAATACAAAGATCATAGTCTTAAAATATCCTTATTTGAGAAGATCCTACATCACAAAGCGGAAGGTGTCTGATATTGTCATTGAAACACTTCCTGAAACAGCGATCCTTGCATTTTCCTCCATTACATTTGGTGCTTTTTTTGGAATTCTGATAGGCGTTTTTGCTGCCATAAAAAAAAATACTTGGTTCGATAAAAGCTCTCTGATCTTTGCGATCTTCGGAATGGCTCTTCCTTCTTTCTTTATGGGACTATTAATTGCCTGGTTGTTTGGATTCGTTTTGCGGAAGTATACAGGATTAAATAACGTTGGATCGCTTTACAGTATTGATGATTTTGGAGATAAACATTTGGAATTAAAGAACCTTATTCTTCCAGCTATAACTTTAGGCTTGCGTCCTTTAGCTATTATTATTCAGTTAACAAGAAGTTCCTTTTTGGATGTCTTATCTCAGGATTATATCCGCACAGCAACAGCAAAAGGGTTGAGCTTTTACAAAGTAGTATTCAAGCACGCATTAAAAAACGCCTTAAACCCTGTTATTACGGCTGTATCAGGATGGTTTGCTGGACTAATGGCAGGAGCCGTATTTGTAGAAATAATTTTTAACTGGAAAGGGATAGGATTTGAAGTGGTTGATGCATTAAACAAAAATGACCTTCCTGTTGTAATGGGTGCTACATTAGTATTTGCAATGATCTTTGTGATAATAAATATAGGAGTTGATATTCTTTATGGAATTATAGATCCTCGCGTAAGAGTTCAGTAATCAAACAACATTTTTAAAAAAACTAGTATGAAAAAAATATTCTTTTTTACGTTTGCAATTTTTTATTTTCCCTCATTCGCTCCCGCGCAAACATCTGCCAAATATTTCGAATATGTTAACCAAGCAAAGAATGCTTTTGATAAAAAAGAGTATAAAAAATCTGCCGATTTTTATTCAAACGCTTTTCAACAAAATTCATCCAAAGCATTTGTTGAAGACAGATACAATGCTGCAGTTGCATGGACATTGGCTGTAAACAATGATTCAGCATTCACGCAGCTTTTAAAGGTTGTTACACTTTACGATTTTACGAACTACAATCAGGTTTTAGAAGACAAAAACTTTCTTACATTACATGCCGACAAACGTTGGAAAGAAGTGACAGATAAAATTGCTCAAAACATTGCTAAGTCAGATTCTAAATTGAACAGCGGCCTAGTTATTTTACTCGATAGCGTTTACAGAAATTATTATTCCAATCGCTTAGCAGAAATAAGTATAAAAAACGAATTTGGTGCCGGATCACCTCAGTTCAATGAAGTGAGAAAAAAAATAAAACAAAATGATTCTATCAATCTTGCAATCGTAACAAAAACGATCGATCAATACGGCTGGCTAGGAAAAGATGTTGTAGGTTTTACTGGAAGCAATGCCCTTGCTGTGATTATTCAAAATGCGAACATGCAATCACAGGAAAAATACTTACCACTTGTAATAAAAGCGTTTGAAGAACAAAAGATTGATGCGTATTATTTTGCTAACATCGAAGATAAAATATTTTTAAGGCAAGGAAAGCAGCAATTATACGGAACAACAATTGTAACGATTGGAAACAGAAATTTTGTTGCTCCTATAGACGATGTTGAGAACATTGATAAGCGAAGAACTCAAATTGGTTTAAAACCGATCAATCAATATCTCGCCAATTATGGAATAAAATGGGATATCAACAATTATAAAAAAGATTTATTACTTTTAGAAAAAGAAAAAATTGAGTATTAATTAGTTGTTGCTAGAAAATATAACACAATGAGAAGAAAGATAGTTGCAGGAAATTGGAAAATGAATAAGAGCCTTGCTCAAGGACTTCAGCTTTTTGATGACATAATCAATTCGCCAGACCATCAGCAAACAAATGTTCTTACCATTATTGCTCCGTCTTTCATTCACTTATCTGCTGTTGCAGAAAAAGTAAAAACGAATCCTAACATCGCTGTTGCTGCACAAAATTGTCACCACCTATCTTCAGGTGCTTATACAGGAGAAGTTTCTGCAGAAATGATCAAGTCTGCAGGAGCTGAATATGTGATCATCGGACATTCAGAGCGAAGGTTGTATAACAATGAAACAATTGACCTATTGATCCAGAAAGTTAACATTGCATTGAAAAACAAGTTAACGCCCATTTTTTGTATCGGAGAAAACAGCGATGAACGCCATTCCAATAAACACCTAGAAGCCATAAAATTCCAACTAAAGGATACGCTATTTCATTTGTCCGCAATTGATTTTGGTAAATTGATCATTGCTTATGAACCTGTTTGGGCAATAGGTACGGGAGTGACAGCTACAAGCCATCAGGCACAAGGAATGCACAATTTTATCCGTGCTGAAATAAATAAAAAATACGGAAAAGAAATTTCCGAGCAGATCACTATCCTTTATGGTGGAAGTTGTAATCCGCAAAATGCAAAAGAACTGTTTTCATGTTTGGACGTTGATGGAGGATTGATCGGTGGGTCTTCGCTAAAAGCGACAGATTTTATCTCTATTTGCAATTCGTTCTAAGAGCGAAGAGATCTGACATGTTCAAAAATCCTGAATCTTAAACTAAATTACCCGTTTATATCATGAATTACGTAGAACTTACTGTAGCTGTTGAACCGAAAGAACAAGGAAGCGATATTTTAATTGCTCAGCTTTCAGAATTAGGATTTGAAAGTTTTGTTGAAACAGAAGCAGGATTCACAGCATATGTGCAAGAGGAAGATTTCAGCGAAGAGGAGATTAAATTCACATTTGGTGATTTTGAGGCTATTTTTAAAATAGAATTTACATCAAAGATTATCCCACAACAGAATTGGAATAAAGAGTGGGAGAGTAGCTTTCAACCAATTGATGTGGAAGGGAAATGTTATATTCGGGCACCATTTCACGAAAAGAAAATTGGCTTCAGCTACGATGTGATTATAGAGCCAAAAATGTCGTTTGGAACCGGACATCATGATACGACTCAGCTAATGATCCGTCAATTAATGTTATTAAATGTTAAAAACACATCCTTGTTGGACATGGGTTGCGGAACAGGAGTTCTTGCAATAGTTGCCTCCTTGATGGGTGCACACCCTATAACTGCTATTGATATTGACGATTGGAGTTATGAGAATACGCTTGAAAATTTAGCGAAAAATAATATCAACAATGTGCTTGTTCATAAAGGAAATGCGCAAATTTTGGAAGGAAAATTATTTCATACTATCTTGGCTAATATTAATAAGAATGTATTATTGACAGACATGACTGTTTATTGTCATTCGCTCGAAAAAGGCGGCAATTTGATTTTAAGCGGTTTTTTTGTGACGGATGGCGATGAGATCATTAAAAAAGCAGAGATTCTTGGTTTGAAATTTAAAGATGAAAAAGTCAGCGATCAATGGATGATGCTGCATTTTACTAAAGAGTGATTATTATGAAAAAAATTAAATATATCTTTTTCTTTTTTGCTGTATTTGTCTTTACACATACTACTGTTGCTCAGGTTAATCCCATTAAAGAATTTTCAAATGACACCACTAAATTTTTAGTAGATGTAAAAACCATGTTTGAAGTAACCATCATGGACAAAGATGCTATTCGAGAGTTTGCAGATTACATGAAAGATCTTGGTTTTGCATGGCATAGTCCAAAATGCAACGACAAGCTAAAAAAATCAATTATCAGTGTAAGCAATTTAATGATCAAAAAGAAAGTGCGTATTCAGCCTGAATTTAAAAGCTACTTTTCTTCTGTTATCAATTTCATGAACTCCAATCAAAGCGAGGATAATTTCCTCACTTGGCAAGAATGCATCAATAAAATATTGAATGGAAAAAGTATCCGCAATTTTTCCGACTACCTGGAAATGAGTCAAAATCTTTTTGCAAGCAACTCCTTTTACAACTCATCGGTTATTCGCTACAGTACAAATAACAACAGGTATATTTTTGAATACGATAGTGTTCCTAAAGTTATTTTCCCGAATTTAAATCTTCGTATCGCTAATAATCAAAATGATACAGGCATTGTTTATAATACGAAGGGCGTATACTATCCTTACAAAGGACTTTTTATTGGTGAAGGAGGAAAGGTTTATTGGACGCGTTCGGGAATAGCAGAAAATGTTATTTGGGCCGAATTGAAGAAATACCAAATATCACTTAAGACGAGCGGATTCTCTGCAGACTCTGTAGTTTTTTATAATAAAAAATATTTTCAAAATCCTTTAATAGGTGTCTTGACAGAAAAAATAGTTTCCGAAAAAGAAGGGAATATTACCTATCCGAGATTTGATTCATATAGCAAACGAATGTCGATTCCTGACATTGCAAAAGGAGTTGATTTTGATGGTGGATATAGTCAGCGTGGCCCCAGAGTAATGGGTTCTGGTAATAAAGATGAAGATGCTAAACTGTTCTTTCATCGGGAAGGAAAAGTTTTCTGTATCGTTGGTGCAAAATTAATCGGTATTACACAAGACAAGCTCTCTGCAGAATCGGCTAATATTAAATTTTATTTCGATAAAGATTCTATTACACATCCCAGTGTGAATATGAAATTCACAACTGCTGACAGAAAACTTTCACTCGTAAGAACAAACAATGGTGTTTCTAAATCTCCGTTCATTAACACCTTTCATAAAATTGATATGTATTTTGAAGAGCTTACCTGGAAAATCGATGATCCAAAGATAGACTTAGGAATGTTGGTTGGTAACTCTCAGGAAGATGCATTGTTCGAATCAGCAAATTATTTCAGAACAAATAGGTATGATGGTCTTCAGGGAATGGATCAGATTAATCCATTGATTGCAGTGCGCGATTTTGTAAAGAAGAATGGCGATAAGAAAGATTTCAGAGGCGATGAGTATGCGAAATATTTAAAATTCTCTCCAAATGATGTACGCCCTAATCTTGTTCGTTTATCAACCATGGGATTCTTAACCTATAATGCAGAAGATGATATAGTGCATATAAAAGACAAGCTTTTTAAATACATTGCCATGCGTGCCGGAAAAATTGATTATGACGTACTTCAGTTCCCTTCCGTTATTCGTGGAGCTAGTAATGCAGTCGTTAATCTTTTGAATTATGATATGACCATTATGGGTGTAAGGCAAATTTCCGTAAGTGACTCTCAAAATGTGGTGATCTATCCGGCAGAACAAAAAGTAATTCTTAAAAAGAATAGTGATTTTATTTTTGCGGGTATTGTTCATGCTGGACGATTTGATTTTTTTGGAAAAGAATTTTCATTTGATTACGAAAAATTTATTGTCAATCTTAAAAATGTGGATTCACTTCGTATGATGGTTACTTCAAAAGAACCGGATGCTTATGGCGAATTTCCTTTGGTTAAAGTTAGAACAGTAATTGAGCACATCAATGGCGACCTTGAGATTGATAATCCCGCAAACAAATCGGGCAGAAAGCCATTTCCTCAATATCCTATCTTTAATAGTTTTAAAGATTCGTATACCTATTATGATAAAAAATCCATTCAAAATGGAAGATATAATAAAGACAAGTTTTATTTTCACTTGCAGCCTTTTACGATAGATAGTTTGGATAACTTTTCCAACGAAGGATTAAATTTTAAGGGCGATATGGTTTCGGCAGATATTTTCCCCACATTTAAGGAATCGTTGACGCTACAGCCTGATTATTCATTAGGATTTGTTACACAAACACCTGCAGACGGCTACCCGATGTATGGAGGCAAAGGAACATATAATGCATCCATCAAACTAAGTAATCAGGGGTTTCATGGTGATGGCACTTTAAAATACATTACTTCTGTCAGTACTTCCAAAGACTTTTTATTCTTTCCCGACTCCACCAATTGTATCGCACAGAGTTATGATGTAACACAACAAAAGATCAAACCTGAATTTCCGCAACTGCACGGAGAAGATGCAAAAGTACATTGGGTGCCAGGAAAAGATATTATGAATGTCTGGAACAACAAAGACAAAAAATTTCTTGATTATAATGGACAAGCTGAATTTAATGGTAGACTATCTTTAACACCTAAACAATTATTCGGTTCTGGAACGGCCGATTTTTCGAATGCAAAGCTGAATGCAAAGCTCGTCAAGTTCAAATCCAATTCGTTTGATTCAGACACATCCAACTTTAGCTTAAAGTCATCTGATATTGCTGCATTGGCATTTAAAACAGAAAACGTGAACTCTCATATTGACTTTGACAAACGGATGGGAGAATTTGTTTCAAATGGTAAGGGTTCAGTGGTTAGTTTCCCTGTAAATCAGTACATCTGTTTTATGGATAATTTTAAATGGTTTATGGATGACAGTCAGATCGAACTAGGTGCAAACAAAAAGCCGAATGCCAATGCTGCTAATGAGGATCTAGATTTAGTCGGACCGGAGTTTATCTCTGTGCATCCCAAACAAGACTCATTAAGATTTCAATCACCATCAGCTAAATTTGACTTGAAAAGATATGTGATTACGGCTAAAGGAGTGAAATATATCAATGTAGCAGACGCACGTATTTATCCAGAAAAAGGTGATGTGATTATTGATAAAGATGCAGTGATGCGAACATTTACTAATGCGAAATTGTTAGCCAATTCCATTACTAAATACCATAATTTATACAACTGTACGGTGAATGTATTTGCACGTAAAAATTATGCTGGCTCCGGCTTTTACGATTATATCGATGAGATTAAAACCAAGCAGACATTTTATTTTAGTAATGTAAGTGTGGATACTACATTTCAAACATTTGCAGAAACAACTATTCCCGACTCTTCCAAATTTAGGTTAAGTCCGAATTTTGAATACAAAGGAAAAGTGAAGTTGAAAGCAACAAACAACTTCTTGGTATTTGATGGTTCTGCTCGCATTTCACACGATTGTGCAAATTTGCCTAAAACGTGGTTTAAATTTGAGTCGGAGATCAACCCCAATAATATTTACATTCCAATTTCAAAAAATCCGGTTGACGTATCTGGGAAACCTATCGCTGCTTCTATGATGGTAACAACAGATTCAACACATTTTTATTCTGCATTCTTATCAGCGAAAGAAGCCAATAACGATTCGTATGTGTTGCAAGCGGATGGGTTTTTATTCTTTGATAAAAGCTCCAGAGAATACCGAATCTCTAACAAAGAGAAATTAGTGGAACGTTCATTGCCAGGGAATTACTTAAGTTTTAATACGACTCAATGTAAAGTGTATGGAGAAGGGAAAATAAATTTAGGTGGCGATTTTGGTCAGGTTAAAATCGAATCATTCGGTAGTGCTGTTCATCTGCTTATTCCAGATTCCACGAATTTTGATCTGTTGATGTCTTTCGATTTCTTCTTTGACGATGGCGCAATCGGTAAAATGTCAGATGCTATTGTTTCGAATGCAGACCTGAAACCAACAGATTTCTCAAGACCTGTTTATGAAAAAGGAATGCGTGAAATGATAGGAAAGGAGCAAGCCGATAAGTTGTTATCGGAATTAAATTTATATGGTTCTTTCAAGAAATTTCCGGATGAATTAAAGAAAACCATTGTAGTTACAGATGTTAAAATGAAATGGAACAAAGACACACGCTCATATACATCAACTGGTAAAATTGGAGTCGGTAACATTTATAAAACGCAAGTAAATAAATTAGTGGATGGTCGAATTGAGATCATAAAAAAACGTGGTGGAGACATCCTTAATATTTATTTGGAATTAGATGCAAACAATTGGTATTATTTTAATTATACAAGAGGAACAATGTTAGCCGTTTCTTCTAACGAAGCATTCAATACCATTTTAAAAGAGTTGAAACCGGATAAGCGTCAGAAAGATGGAGACAAAGACAAAAAAGAAGGAAACTATAATTACAACATTTGTTCTCCTGCTAAAAAGACCCAGTTCTTACGTAAAACTCAAAGCGCAGAATAATAGTGATTAACTACTCAAACATATTATTACTACTCGGTGCTTACTTAATAGGTTCTATACCCACTGCTGTTTGGATAGGCAGGTATTTCTATAAAATTGACGTACGGGAATATGGAAGTGGAAATGCAGGTGCTACGAATACATTTCGTGTGTTAGGGAAAAAAGCAGGAATTCCTGTGTTGCTCATAGATGTGCTAAAAGGTTTTTCAGCAGTCTGCCTAGCACGTTTTAGTCCCTATATTTCAGGCTCCAATCAATTTATTAATCTTGAATTGGTTTTGGGAATAGCATCATTAGTAGGACATATATTTCCTTTGTTTGCTTCCTTTCGAGGCGGCAAAGGAATAGCAACTTTGTTAGGGATTATACTCGCAGTTCACCCGTATGCTGCTTTTATATCCATTGCCATATTTATTGCTGTGCTTCTTATATCTAGCTATGTTTCATTAAGTTCAATGGTATCTGCTGTTGCTTTTCCAATCGTTGTAATTTTTATCTTTAAAACAACAGTTCCATCCTTAATCATCTTCTCTATCTTAATTGCTATTATGGTGTTGATCACACATCAAAAAAACATAGAACGTTTGCTTAGAAGAGAAGAATCCAAAGCAAAACTAATTAAGAAGAAAAAGAAAAAAGAAGAAATTGTTGAAGTTGAAATTGAAACGAAGTAATTAAAATAAAAATCAAATTACTACGTTTCCAAACAATGAAAGACATTTCCATTTATAAGATCTCTCCACAAGTCCAATCAATTCGTTTTTCAACCATTCTTGTTTTACTACTCTCATTATTTCTTTTTAAGCAATCAAATTCCCAAACCATTATTTCTGTTACCGGCAGAGCCTTCGATAAAGAAAGCAGAAACCTGCCAATGGGTAGTTTGATGATCATTAACAAGCGAACAAACAGCGGTACCTTTGCAGATGTGGAAGGGAAGTTCATATTAAATATTCTTCCATCCGATACGCTTATTTTTTCAGCTATAGGTTTCAGAGTAAAAAAGGTCTGTTTAAAAGACTCTATAGCAAAGAAACACTATAGCATTGAAGTTCCACTTCAAAAGATTTCCTATGAATTGAAAGAAGTAAGTGTGTTTGCCGACAGAAGTTTGAATGAGATTCAGAAAGATATTGACCGATTAGGAAAAATAAATACTTATTCAGTTAATGGTGTAAATGCAATAGAAAGTCCGATCACAGCATTATATGAGCGATTCAGTAAAATAGGCAAAGCAAAACAAAAAGTTTCGAAATGGGAAAATGAAGATCTGAAAAGAGATATTTTAAAAGACCTGTTTCGTGTTTATATCAAGTTTGATGTGATAGAACTGAACGATGATCAGTTTGATGAATTTATTCGCTACCTCAATTTAAGTGATGAATTTATTCAGAATGCCACACAGTTCGAATTGGTGATGGCTATAAAAGGTCGTTACGAAAGCTACAAATACCGCTGGCATTAACCTCTTCACTGCAATAGAAAAAAAACAATTAGTATCTTTTTTGGCAGTAGCCTTTTCTATTTTCGTCCTTCATCATAAGAAGTTTTATGTCTGCAAAGGTTTGGAACCAGGCTCCGACAGTTCGTCTTTTACTACCTTTTATAGGAGGAATCCTTTCTGCGATTTATTTCCCTCATGAATTCGAGAATGCTTTGGTTGTATTATCTGTATTGATCATCCTTGTATCAGCCATTGTACTCATTCCTCAATTTAATATTTCATACAAAAATTCCTTTTGGTTTGGATGGATCAGTTACATCACCTTATTCCTTCTTGCATACCATCTGACCATCTACAAAACAGAAAAATTTTCTTCGGATCATTTTTCAAAGATCAAAGATCCTTCTCATTTAGTATATGCGCGAGTTTCCGATTCATATATTGAAAAAGAAAGATCAATAAAAGTGATCTTAGAAATAAGAGCAGTAAAAAAAGGACAATCATGGATGAGTAGCAGAGGGAAAGCAGTGGTATATATTAAGAAAAATGACCTATCATTAAAATTAGAATATGGTGAAGAGCTTTTTTTAAAAGCTGATTTCAAAGATATACCAGAACCCCAAAACCCCGCTGAATTTAATTACAAAAAATTTTTGGCCTTACACAACATCTATCATCAAGCCTATGTAAAAAATAATGAATGGTTTTCTACAAAAATAAATTCAGGAAATCCATTCATTAAATATTCTATCGAACTGCGAAACAAACTCTTGAAAGTGCTGACCGAAAACCATTTAACAGGAGATGAGTTTTCTGTTGGATCCGCATTATTACTTGGCTATGTGGATAAATTAGATGCCGATATTATTTCGGCGTATGCAAGCACCGGGTCGCTGCATGTTTTATCAGTTTCCGGAATGCATGTTGCCATCGTATACATTGTTTTTAATTGGTTGCTTTTTTTTCTCGATAAAATAAAATATGGAACGACTTTAAAAGCTATTTTGTTGATCCTTTTCCTTTGGTTCTATTCTGCATTAACAGGTTTATCTCCATCCGTATTAAGAGCAGCAACGATGTTCAGCTTTATCATCATCGCAAAAACATTAAACAGACATACAAACATTTACAATACCCTTTCTGCAGCTGCATTATTTTTACTATTGATACATCCTAATTTAATAATGGAGGTAGGGTTTCAACTTTCCTATATTGCAGTTATTGGAATTGTTTATATACAACCAAAAATTAAAAACTGGTTTGAACCTGATCATTTTTTGTTGGACCAAGTATGGACCATTACATCTGTTTCCATTGCCGCTCAGATAGCTACTTTTCCACTTGGACTTTATTATTTCCATCAATTCCCCAATTATTTTCTTCTTGCTAATTTAGTGGTGATACCCATTTCTACTGTGATCATTTATTTAGGAATTGCTGTCTTCGCTTTTTCAAAAATACCACTTGTGGTAAAATATCTTTCCGTTTGTTTTACCTGGTCCATCTGGCTTTTAAACAGCTCCGTAAAATGGATTGAAAATCTACCAGCTTCTTTAGTTCAAGGCATCCACATTAGCACCAGTGAAACATGGCTAGTTTATGCCATTATTGTTTTATTCTTTGGCTATTTCACGACAAAGAAGTACAACCATATTGTTTATGTATTGGCGACAACAATATTGCTTTTGCTCATACAAGTAGATGAACAACTTGAACAATTGAAACAAAAGAAATTGATTGTATACAATATACCGAAAACGAGCGCAATAGATTTTATTACAGGCAAGAGGAATGTTCTGTTAACTGACACTGTTTTTGGAAGAGATGAAAGAGGATTGCTTTTCCATGTAAAGCACAACTGGTGGGAATTAGGTCTGGTGAACTCAAAGATCATTTCAAAAAGCTATACCGATACAAACCTGAAGGTAGAAAACAATTTCATTCAATATGAAAACAAGCGGATCGGAATCATAAACAGGGAGTTGATTCTTGCAAAAAAAAATCAAAAAACAAGCTCTCCTTTTATAGTAGATTATTTAATTATTTCAGGCAATGCAAAGGTTAGTATTGCAAACATAGAAAGGATTTTTAGCGTAAAAACCATTATTTTCGATTCATCTAATTCTGAATATACAATCAACAAATGGAAATCGGAGTGTGCTGTATTTAATCAATCGTATTATTCGGTGGTCGACTCAGGAGCATTTATTGAAAACATGTAGCTGGTTTCTCAATATGTCTATCATTGCTTTGCCTGAAGCTGTTGGCATTAAAATCCCATCAACTGAGCAGAATTTGGAGCTATGTCAATTCGTTTATAGGAAGTAATTCACGTATAATTTGTTCTAAAATCTAGGTCGATTGCAAAAAAGCACATCGTTTAGGCATTTAAATAGGCGTTTTATTTTTTTATGATAAACAAATATCTGCCCAATGGATTTTAAATTTTACTTTTGCATATGCATTTTAAGATAGGCGATAAAGTAAGATTTCTAAACGAAAAAGGAGAAGGCATCATTAGTAAGATCATCAACAAAACAACTGTTGGTGTTACTATTGAAGATGGTTTCGAACTGCCTTTTGCTGTTTCAGAATTATTAACCATACCTAAAGATCCGACATCACCATCACCATCAAAGATAGTGGAGGAGCCTGTATTTTTTAATGAGACGACATCAAAAAGTATAATCACAAAAGAGGAGCAAGAAGGGATTTATATGGCATTCTCACCTGAGAAAATGAATGACATCGCCCATTCCGATTTTAATGTGTGGCTGATCAATTATACCGGCTATCAGATTCTTTTTTCCTATTCCATTGTTAGTGCAAAAGGATTTAAAACTGTTGAAACAGGAACGATACAAGCATTTGAAAACTTATTGGTTGAGACCATCGACCGGAAATTATTGACGGAGAGTTCGAATTTTAAAGTGGATATACTCTTTTTTAATGAGCAGGAACATGTATACCAAGCGCCCATCAGTGAAATAGTAAAATTGAAGCCTATCAAGTTATACAAGGAAAATGCTTTTGCAGATAATAACTTCATCTCCGAAAAAGCATTGATCATAAACATTACGAAGATCAATACGCTTGAAGAACAAATTGAAACACCGAAAATCGATCTTTCTAAAATATTATTACAGAAGAGAAGTCATTTCGAACCTCATAAAAAATCGAAGCCACACATCAGTAATAATCCGGCATACGAGTTGGAGATCGATCTTCATATCGAAGAGTTGGTGGATACACATGCCGGCATGAGCAATGCCGAGATTATTCAGATCCAGTTAAAACATCTGCAAAGAGCTATCGATAAAGCTATTGCAGAACATTGCAGGAAACTGGTCGTGATACATGGCGTAGGGAACGGAAGATTAAAATCGGAAGTGCATGCAATACTTGATTCACTAAAATTACGCTATCACGATGGTTCTTATGCAAAGTATGGCTTCGGAGCAACCGAAATTATTATCGCTTAAATGGGGATTATTTTTTTTCTTCCTTACATCAGCCATTTACACATCGTTTAATTGATTATCTTTGCAATCGCAGGCCGTTCTATCGCTGTCCGTTTAGGCGGAGAGAGGAAAGTCCGGGCAACACAGAGCATCCCACTTCCTAACTGGAAGGATCCATAGCAATATGGAGACAGCAAAGTGCCACAGAAAAAAACCGCTGTTCGCAAGAATAGTAAGGGTGAAAATGTGAGGTAAGAGCTCACGGTATTGGTTGGCAACAATCAATATGGGTAAACCTTGGGAGTTGAAAGACCAAATAAACCGGAGCATAAGAGCTGCTCGCTCAATTCCGGAGGGTAGGTTGCTTGAGTCTTGCAGTGATGCAAGATCTAGATAAATGATAGGACTTGCCTGCCGAAAGGTAGGCTCGACAGAACCCGGCTTACAGGCCTGCTTTTTTTTGAAATTTTGACTGATTCTCAAATTTTCACTTCGAGTTCGAGGAACGCGCGCACCAGGAAGTATTGAACTACATGATACTATGAAAAAACAAACGCTACTAATCTTCCTCTTACTTTTCATCTTCAGCAACTCATTCACTTTCGCTCAAAAAAAGCGAGATGAAGCCCGTGAAAACATTCTGATGTTAAAGAACGGAGCTCTCTTGGTAAGGCTAAAAACATCTTCACTAAAGATAAATGCGTTAAAAGAAAAAGGATTAACGAAAGAAGCGGAGGAACTAAGAATCAATCAGGAGAAAGAGAATACCGCCATCATGCGCGCTTTTAAAACAAGCTTTACATTTTGTCCCGTGTATTTTTTTTATTCAAATTATTCAGCAGAAATAACATCCGGAAATTACAAAGGACTCTTGATGGATGTGAATTCGAAAACAGATTCTACTTTTAACAACAGCAATTATTTGATAGGGGAGTTCGATCAAAGCGCTACCACACAGTTAAGCGCTTTTTTTATTAAAGATAAAAAGTATGTTCCATTGCGTTCACCATTTCCATTCTTAATAAAACAAAATCAAGGGTTAACCACAGCACGCTCAAACGAAGCGATAGTAAGCCTTTTGAGTAAGAGGCTATCGGAGTTTTATCTTCAGTAATCTGCTCCATAGTAAAAAAAAGTTTGCAAAACCAAATAATGTAGTATCTTTGCAGCGGTTTTAGTCAAAAAAAGGATTTTTGCTGAGACGAATTTACGACTGTAGAACATTGCCGAAAAAGCCCCAATACCACTGATGGTGGGCTCCTTAAACACAGTTGTCAGATTCAACTCACACATACTTCCTAGTAAGTTGACAACTGTAATATAAACTTAATACACACTTAATGAACAAATTTGAAGCGTTAGGCTTTAGCAATTCTATTGTTAAAGCAGTAACAGAATTGGGTTTTGAAAATCCAACTCCAATCCAGGAAAAAGTAATTCCTGTATTATTAGAAGGTAATACCGACCTTGTCGCTCTTGCGCAAACAGGTACAGGAAAAACAGCAGCCTTTGGTTTGCCCTTAACTCACTTGATCGATTTTACGTCACGTGATACACAAGCAGTGATTATTTGTCCTACACGTGAATTGTGTATGCAAATTACACGCGATCTTCAAAGCTATACCAAATACATTGACGGTGCAAACATCGTTGCCGTATATGGTGGCGCAAGTATCGACAATCAATCACGCGACATTAAAAAAGGTGCACAAATAGTTGTTGCAACTCCTGGTCGTTTGTGTGATATGATCGACCGCAGACGTGTTAATTTCAGCAACGTTCGTTTTGCTGTATTAGATGAAGCGGATGAAATGTTGAACATGGGATTCAAAGAAGATCTTGATACCATCTTATCTCAAACACCGGAAGAAAAAAACACTTGGTTATTTTCTGCTACAATGCCGGATGAAGTATTGCGCATCTCTAAAAACTACATGGAAAACCCTGTAGAAATAACAGCTGGTACTAAAAACTCAGGTAACGATAATATCGAACACATTTACTATTGTGTTCAGGCTCGTGATAAATACGCTGCATTAAAACGTATTGCGGATTCTAATCCAGATATTTTTGCAATTGTATTTTGCCGTACCCGTATTGAAACACAAGAAATTGCAGATGCATTAATTAAAGATGGTTACGGTGCAGATTCATTGCATGGCGATTTATCGCAACAACAACGTGATCATGTTATGAAACGTTACCGTGCTCGTTCACTTCAGATGCTTGTTGCAACCGATGTTGCTGCTCGTGGTATTGATGTGAATGATGTTACACACGTTATCAATTACAACTTACCTGACGAAATAGAAAACTATACGCACCGTTCGGGACGTACTGCACGTGCTGGTAAAAAAGGTGTTTCTATCTGTATCATCAACATGAAAGAAGTTGGTAAGATCAGAATCATTGAACGTATCATCAAGAAAAAATTCATACAAGGAACTATTCCTACAGGATTTGAAGTATGTGAAAAACAATTGTTCAGTCTGGTTAAAAAGATCCACAACATAGAAGTAAATGAAGAAGCGATTGAAGCGTATTTACCAAACATCTATGATGAATTAAAAGAACTGACAAGAGAAGATATCATCAAACGTTTTGTATCAACGGAGTTTAACCGCTTCTTGGATTATTACAAAAATGCGCCTGACTTGAATGCAAATACATCAAGAGACAGAGAACGTTCTTCTTCCACACCGGGCATCACAAAATTATTCATCAACTTAGGTGAATTAGATAGCTTGACACCGGCAACGATGAAAGAATATATTTCTGAAGTTTCAGGAGTAGATACAGCATCTATTGTAAACATCGATGTAAAATCAAGTTTCTCTTTCATTGAAGTGAAAACAGAAGCTGCTGAAATTATTCAGGGAACATTCAAAACAGCACGTTACAACAACCGTAATGTACGTATTGAATCTCGTGGAGACAGCGGTGGAGACAGACGCGAACGTGGTGGCTACGAGGGTGGCGGAAACAGAAGATCATTTGGTGGTGGCGGAGAACGCAAATCATACGGTGGCCGTTCTGATAGAGGTGGAGATAGAGGCGGTTACAGAGGGAACAGCGGATCCGGTGATAGAAGAAGTTCTGGCTCAGGAGAGCGTAAATCATACGGTGATCGTTCAGAAAGAGGTGGAGAACGCAAATCATACGGAGACCGTTCAGAAAGAGGTGGAGAACGCAAATCATACAGCGATCGTGAAAAGAGTTTTTCTAAAAGTGCGAGTGCTGCACCGGAAAAAAGTTTTTCTAAAGGCAACAGTGAATCAACTGGTGGCGATAGAAAAAGTAATTTCTCAAGAGAAAGACGTCCGAGAAAACAGTTTTAATTAAACTGTTAGTACATAAAAAAAAGGTGAAGCATTTCTGCTTCACCTTTTTTTATATATAAACTTTACTTACTTCTTAGAAGCATTTGGCTCTTTCGGTTTCATCAGTGTATTCATTGCCATCATTTCTTGCATGGTACGTTGCATATTATCGCTTGAGCCATCCAGGAAAATAACATTTCCTTTACCATATTCTGCAAAGTTTTTGATCGCTTCTGTCCACATAGAGAATAAAATAACAGAAGTATCTAAATTCGCTTGCTCCATTTCTTTTGCCGCCTGGCTCATTCCTTTTGCTACTTCTTCACGGAACAATGCAACACCTTGTCCACGCAATTGAGCTGCTAAACGTTCTGCTTCCGCAGCAATTTTAATCGCATTACCATCAGCTTCCGCAGCTTTAGTTTTAGTAATTAATAAAGCTTGTCCTTCGTTTTCAGCAGCCGCTTTTAAATTACTCGAAGCAACCACTTGCGCCATTGATTTGATGATCGCTTCATCAAAAGTGATGTCGTTCAACTGAAGATCGAGTAGGTGGTACCCCCATGTTTCCAAGGTTTGATCAATTTGTTCCTTAACGTCGTTCACGATCTCTTTACGAAGCGACAATACTTCCGATTGTTTTTTTGTCGCCACAAAACCGCGAATAGAACCTTCAATGGTACGCACGAGTGCTTGCATCAAGTTACGGTCGTCAATAAATTTGAAGGCTACATTTTTAATGCTTTCCTCATTGGTATTGATAACAGCATATAACAACATAGCTTTGAAATACACATTCGCCTGATCAATGGTGATGGCTTGAAACTCAAGTTCCACGGAACGGTTTTGGATAGAGACGCGTTTGTAAATCTGTTCTACAAATGGCACTTTAAAGTTTAATCCCGGACTCATGATTCTTCGGTATTTACCAAAAACGGTAACTACAGCAATAGAACCTTGAGTAACAGTAACAAACGAAAGAAACAGCACTAAAAGTGCTAAAACTAGCAGTATAATAGATAGTAAGGGCATTTTTTTTATGATTTAATTGGTTCACACAAATGTATTACAAATAAATATGGGAAGAGGAATTTTTAATTTTTTAAAAATAAATTCGTTTAAGCGCACCCGTTTGTAAATGTTTTGATTATATTTGCACCGCTTTTTAAAGCAAAAACGGCTGCGAACCTGCCTGACGGCAGGCAGGGCTCGACAAGAAGCAGAAGATAAAAAATGAAACATTTTGTATATGTTTTGAAAAGCCAAAAGGATGGCAGACTATACAAAGGGATCACGAAAGATGTAGCAAATAGATCGAAGCAACATAATTCGGGAGAAACAAAAAGTACAAAAGCTTATTGCCCTTGGGTTCTGGTTTATACCGAAGAATTCAAAACAATTGAAGAGGCAGTAAACAGAGAAAAATATTTGAAAAGTGGAGTTGGAAGAGAATTTTTGAACGAACGGCTGCGTAGCTCAACTGAATAGAGCGTCTCACTACGGATGAGAAGGTTAGGGGTTTGAATCCCTTCGCGGTCACCATAAAAACACCATTGTAATTTGCAATGGTGTTTTTTTTATTAGAACTCGCTGCGTACCTGCCTGCCGGCAGGCAGGGCTCAACTGAATAGAGCGTCTCACTGCGGATGAGAAGGTTAGGGGTTTGAGCGGTAGCGAATAATCTCCTATAACCGATCCTGATAAAAAGGCCTCTCCTTAAGCAACTAATTTGTTATTTTTGCGTCTCCTATAAAAAAAGACAAACTGTGAAACTACACACCATTTTTATTTCTCTTCTCTTTTCACTTTTTATCTTATCCTGCTTTTCACAAGAAGACCTTCCAGTACCCGCTACTCCGAAAACCGAAGAGTTCCCTCTCAAAAAAAAATATTATTTATTCAGTCCGCGTGTATCCGTTACAGTTCCTCATCCAATAGCCGACAAATCTTTCAAGAAGTGTTTTGTGGGCATCTATGAAGTAAGCGCAGGATTAAATATATTCTTCTACAAAGGTTTATTTATTGGCGTGACTGGAAAGAACGGATTATTGAAGATTACCGAAAATAAAATAGCAGATTACAATGCAAGTATGCAAATCAATAATGTAGGAGGGAAAATAGGAGGCGATTTGTATGTGGGTGAAAACAATAAAGCGATCTTATCATTTGCTGTCACTGTTGGTCATAACTGGACCCAATACAGTGGCTTAAAATGGAGAGACGCAAGCAAGCCCCCTTTGTATACCAGCTATGAAACAAATCTGATAGAGCCCGAAATGAATATCTTCTTTTTGATCGAAGCAAATTTCGCGATCGGAGCAACTGTTTCTTATAGCATCTTCGATTCCCACTTCGATCCTTATGATCTGAATTTAAACGAATACAGTAAATTCAGTTCTAACAATTCGGTTTCCACTCAATACCTGAGTTTCGGATTCGGATTTTATTACAGCATTGTTCCAAAGAAAAGATAAGACGACATGAAATTCTGTCTACCTTTATCATCGCAATAAATCCTATCTCTTGAACGTCCCGATAAAACATTTACTTTACAAACAATGCATGGAGTATGCCGATCATCGTATCGTAGCTATTCAGGAAGCAATTGATGAAGCGATTGAATCTGCAAACGATGATACAAAAAGCAGCTCGGGCGACAAACATGAAACAGGAAGAGCAATGGCTCAGCTAGAACAAGAAAAAGGATCTAAACAGTTGAGCGAAGCCTTGGAATTTAAAAGTGTACTGAAGAAGATAAATCCGGAACAAAAATCGGATAAAATACTTTTAGGGAGCTTGGTGTATACAAACAAAGGCGCTTTCTATATCGCAGTTGCAGCAGGAAAAATAATGATCGAAGGTCAAACATTTTTTGCTATTTCTTCTGTATCACCAATTGCATTAAAATTAATAGGCTTATCCAAAAACGACAAGCTCATTTTTAATGGCAATAATTATAAAATTGAAGAGATCGTTTAATGCAAACGAATCCATCACCGAAAGATTTTATTATTTTTGATGTTATATAAATCCAAAAGCTGATGCCGATAATAAAACCCTTCCGCTCTTTACCTCCTATTAACCGTAAAGAATTTAACACTGAATTTGCAGATTATTCTTGGTTCACAAAGCTTTTTAGCGAAGATGAAGTAACAGCAATTCGTCATTTATGGAATGCAGAATTAGCAAATGAAGCAGAAGTAAATTTAGCAGGCAAGGAGCATTCGCGCGATGATTTACGAAAATCTCAATTGATGTGGATAAAGCCTGGAGCAAACGACTGGATTTATGATAAGCTTGCTCAAGCATGTATTCAAACAAATGCGACAAAATATAAATTCGACATTCTTGGTTTTCAAACAGAATTGCAGTTGGCCAATTACGAGGGAAATGGTTTCTTTGAATGGCACATGGATTTTGGTTCTGGAGATATTTCCAACAGAAAACTAAGTATAACTGTTCAGCTTTCCGATCCATCGGAATACGAAGGAGGAGAGCTGCAGTTTATGATCAATCAACATATTATTACAGCACCTAAAGAAAAAGGAACGGCGATTATTTTTCCATCATTCGCACTTCATCGTGTAACGCCTGTTACAAAAGGAGCAAGGAAATCGATTGTTGGATGGATTGGCGGACCGCCATATAAATAAATCGATGTCTTGACTTGAAATAATAAAGAATGTTATATTTTTTATACCAATTTTTCTTTACTATAATTCTGTTTACTATTGCACGACAAAACGCTTAACACCATAGATGTTTTTTCCTTTTATTTTTGCGAAATACATTCCGGAAATCAGATTCAAATGTTCAGCAAAAGTGCTCTTTCCCAAAAGTAATTCCTTGTAAACCAATTGCCCTCTGATGTCGATTATTTCAAGACTTAACGTTTCATTTATCGCATTTGTATCTGTCATATTTATAGTGAATGACCCATTATTCAAAGAAGGGTAAAGTTCTATTCCAATTTCTGTGGGTTTGTTTTCAATGATCCCTACGAAAGAAGATAAGCTATTTTCCCAGATTCCTCTTCCGAAAGTGGAGATATAAATCTTGTCCAAAGCCTCATTAAATTCTATATCTGTAACAATTACATTTGGCAACCCAGCACTTTCACTTATCCAAGTATGGGTTGTTTCATTAAGAATATAAATACCCAGATCAGTAGCAACCATAACTTGATTACTTCCTGGCATTGTCTTTACACAATTCACTGGAATATTAGGAAGGTTGAAAGAAATGTTTTGCCATGTTGCTCCTGCATCAATCGTTTTGTATACTTTTTCTCCGTCAACAAATCCTGATAACGAAACATAATCTGTATTCGCATTGGTCTGACTTACATCAGTACTTGTAAAATATAATGTGTCTGGCAAACCGGCTGTTATCTCTGACCAGCTTCCGCCAGCATCTGTTGTAACATACATTCCGGAAGGGGAGCCATATTCAAATCGAATCCTTCTTGCCGCATAAATAACATTACTGTTTGATTTTGCAATAGCCAACGCGCATACTTCATTATCATGAATTCCGTTTGATGGTAAGGGACTTAAAGCATTCCAGGAAATACCATTATCGAAAGACTGATTTACATTGGTAAAACCTGCATAGATCGTTCCTGGGTTGTTATAATCAGCAACAATAGGAGATACCCACTCTGCAGCTTCGCCAAACACGTTTGCTACTGCACCTGATGATGAAACACCACCGTCATTTGAAATATAAAAATTTCCATACTGGCTGGATCCTATCACATTGTTATTGTCCAAAGGATCTAAATAATTATCCATACCATCTCCACCAAAAATAGTGTTCCAGGAAGAACCATCATAATAAAAGGATGCATTGTCTTGAGCACCTGCAATCAGTCGGTTGATTGTATTCTTTGAACTGGATAATCGATAAAAGGAAGTGATATTCATCCCATCACTTATCGTTGTCCAGCTGGTTGGCCATGGTGATCCGCCACTTGCTGCGGCCCATGTTTGAGGAGTAATAGCGCTTGTTTTGTAAACACCACCATCACTACAAACAAAAAAAGCATTGTTCAAGGGATTCGTTTCTATAAAATGTATGTCGCCATGTAATGTTGGTCCATAGCTCAATGTCCAGTGGCTGGCCGGATTGAAAGTATTGCCTCCATCCACAGAACCCCAGATATTTACTCCTCCGATATAGACAATGTTTTTATTGACAGGATTAACGGCAAAACCTAAATCGTATGTTCCTTGTCCACCGGGACTTCCGCCCATACCGCCTTCTAACATATTTACACCTGGATTGATATACGCCCAGGAGGCACCTGCATTTACCGACTTGTAAATTCCATAAGAACCTTCCTGATCATCTACGGCAGCAGCATAAATGTAATTATTATCAGTGGGCGCTATCGCTAATTTTAATCGTTGAACAACTCCTGTAGAGGGAATACCTGTAGGTAACATCGACCAAGTTGCACCATAATCAATCGATTTGTAAATACCTGCAGCGCCTTTTCCTGAAACCGCTAACCAGCCTGATGTAGCATACATGATATTTGCACTTACTGGATCTTGAACTAGATCCCAGAATAAAGAATCAAGGGTGTGCGCCCACGTTGCACCAGCATCAGAAGAGGTATACATTCCACTCACACCACATGCAACTAATTTATTACTATTCGTTTTGTTGATCAACACTTTACGTATTAAAGATGCATCACCATCAGTCAGCAGAAAGCTTAATCCTGTTGGGTTCCAGGTCAAGCCGCCATCAGTGGTTTTATAAACGCCCAAACCATAATGTGTATTCCTTTTTCTTCCATCCAGATTAAGAGCGACATCAATGTATTCGAAATCACAAACAGATATATAAATAATATTCGGATCGACGGGATCAATTGCGATATCGCTTATTCTGTCTATGGGCAAATTATCGGTCAACGGTGTCCAGGAAACTCCGTCATTCGTTGTTTTCCATAAACCACCTTGTGCAACACCAACATAATATATTGAAGGGTTAGTCGGGTGAAATGCAATGCAATTGATTCTACCGATTCCATTCTGCATGTAACCTGTAAGATTTCCAGGTAATTCATACGGACCAAAGGGTGACCACGTTGCAAATGAAAAACTGGAAGAAGAAGGGATTGAATTCTTTCTATGGGCAGCATTTACAGCTTCGTTAATGTAGATAGAAGGGTCAGCAATTTCTCCATGACCGTCGGTTTTGAACTGCATATCATTCTCCCAACGTTTGTAATATTTCCAATGCTTTACAGCCTTCAGGTCGGTATGGCTTGCCCATTCATCAAACTGGCGTTGCATTTCAACGAATGTTAATTTTGTTCCAGGAACTCTTCTGATGAATTTCTGGGCCGTAGAAATGGAAATACCTAAAAATAAAACAATACCGGTGAATAGGATTTTTATTGATTTCATTGATGCTGGGTTTGAAAAGTAATTTCTTGTAAATATAAAAAAGAATGGTTGATTGCCACAAATGTTTTCATTCCATAACGTTTCAAAGGCTGATATATTATTAAGATTCTAGTTTATTCAACTATCTTTGCAACTCATTAATAACAATCATTTTGTCAACTTTCGCTGAATTAGGTGTGTCCGATGCCTTAATAAAAGGTCTTATTGAAAATAATATTTTTGATCCGACCGAAATACAAAAAAAATCTATCCCTTATTTACTAAAGGAAGGGTTTGATTTTATTGGACAAGCACAAACAGGTACTGGTAAAACGATGGCATTTGGATTACCGATTTTACAAAAAATCGATACTGCTAATCCAAAGATACAAGCATTAATATTATGTCCAACCCGCGAATTAGGACAACAAATAGCAAAACAACTTTTTCGAGTTGCCAGATATAACCCTAACCGCATTTTTGTTGAAGCGGTCTATGGTGGAGAAGCAATCGAGATCCAGATCAGAAACTTGAGTCGCCCAACTCATATTGTCGTTTCAACACCAGGTCGGTTGATTGATCTATTGGAAAGAAAAGCGATAAGTTTAACAGATGTTAAAACAATTGTTCTCGATGAAGCAGATGAAATGTTGAGCATGGGATTCAAAGGAAGTATCGATACCATTCTAAAACAAACAAATGGAAAGCGTTATACCTGGTTATTCTCAGCTACCATCCCTGAATCCCTGAATGAAATCATACACGATTACATGGAAGAAGATGCATACAAAGTAGAGGTGGATGTAAAGAATGTAGTTAATAGAGATATTGAACATCAATATGTTCAATGTATTGATACAAAAGATAAATTAAACACGCTGCTTGAATTTTTAAGAACACAAGGAAAGGGGAGAGGTATTGTCTTTTGTAAAACAAAGGATGGAACACAATCGTTAGCAAAACAGTTGATAGCAAGAAATCATTTAGCAGAGGCCATGCATGGTGATTTGCAACAAAGGGATCGTGAAAAAGTTTTACGTGCATTCAAAAATGAACGCGTACAAATCTTAGTTGCAACAGACATGGCTGCCCGAGGGATAGATGTAGATAACTTGAATTATGTTATTCATTACCAACTACCTGAACAATTAGAATATTATACACATAGAAGTGGACGAACCGGTCGTGCTGGTAAAAAAGGACTATCGATTAGCTTAGTAACAAGTACCGAAATGAATCGCTTAAAAACAATTGAGAACGAATTAAAAATTCAAATTTCAAAGATTCGAAGAGGTTAAATTAAACTTCACCTTCTATTTTATTTTTTTTAAAGATTGTTTGCAGTTTTTTTATTCTGAAACTAATCTATGATTCTCTGAATTAATATTTCTGTACAACCTTATTATTCACTATTTTTGCAAGATTTCGAAATCGAGAAAAATATGACATTAGAGTCCGTTGATATTGAAGAAAAGAAAATTGGGAAGGAGCTTTATGACTACCAACAGGAGGCTATAGACAAGATCTTCGAACGCCTGAACAACTTTACCGAGAACTATAATTTGCTCTATCAGCTACCTACAGGAGGCGGCAAAACTGTTATTTTTTCAGAAATTGCCAAGCGATACATCAAAGACAATAGCAAAAAAGTTTTGATCCTTACTCATCGGATCGAACTTTGTGCCCAAACATCCAATATGCTTTCCGAATTTGGCGTACACAATAAGATCATCGACAGTAAAGTAAAAACACTACCCGATCAGGAAGAGTATATGTGTTTTGTTGCAATGGTAGAGACGCTCAACAACAGATTGCAAGATGAAAAGCTGGAAATGGAAAAGATCGGCTTAGTAATCATTGATGAAGCGCATTACAACTCGTTTAAAAAACTTTTTAAATTTTTTGAAAAGAGTGTTATCCTTGGAGTTACTGCAACTCCGTTAAGTTCAAACATCAAACTACCAATGAAAGAAACATACAACGATCTAATCGTTGGACATTCAATTGCTTCACTTATTGAAAAAGGTTTTTTATCAAAAGCGACAACACATAGCTATGATGTTAATCTAGGTTCCTTAAAAGTGGGTATTGATGGTGATTATACTGTTAGTTCATCCGACAGACTCTATACAAACTACCTGATGCAAGAAAAATTGGTTGCAGCTTACGAGGAACAATCCAAAGGAAAGAAGACACTTATCTTTAATAATGGAATTAACACTTCCAGACACGTTCATTCTTTGTTTACAGCTGCAGGATATGAGATTCGACATTTGGACAATACCAATACAGAGCAGGAACGAAGAGAAATTCTGAGTTGGTTCAAAACGAAGTCGGATGCTATTTTAACTTCCGTAGGGATTTTAACAACAGGTTTTGACGAACCAACCGTTGAAACGATCATTTTAAACAGAGCCACAAAATCGTTGACCTTATACCATCAGATGATTGGTCGAGGATCGCGAATCCTACCAAATAAATCAACTTTCGATGTGATCGATCTTGGAAATAATGCAGCACGTTTCGGATTATGGGATTCGTATGTGAACTGGCATGAAATCTTTCGTTCACCTGATTTCTATTTAGAAAGCTTATGGAACGATCAGGAAATTGAACGTCAGTTCAGTTATAAAATGCCGGCAGACCTCAGAGCAAAATTCAGTAAATCCGAAAATATCGACTTTAATATGAAGGATGAATATGCATTGGTTGCCAAACAAGGTTTACGTCCAAAAGTAGCATTAGACAGAGCCATTGAGCAACATGCTAGGATCTGCTATGAAAACAGTGTCGATTTTAGTGAAGCCATTGAACTCGCAAAACTTTTGGCAAAGGATATTGAATATAGGGCAAAAAAATATTCTTATTGCATCTGTAAAAGCACGGAGAATTATGTGAAATGGTTGCAGGACGACTACAAACAAAAACTTCATTTCCTTTTGGGAAGAAAGTTTCAAAGTATGGAAAAGGAAATTACTGAAGAAGACACAACAGATGCGGAAATATCATCTGATTAAAACAGGTTAAATCAAGCTTTTTATAGGTCAATATTTACGTATTCCACATTTTTACAATACCCACAATTGTCTTATAATTAATATTATGTTAAATAGCTTATAGCTAACAATCAAACAATTAAGCCCTATTCTGCTACTAATATTTGCCAGAAACAAGCATCTATCAAAAAGAAATCAATAAGTATTTTGACAAAAAAAACGGAGAACATTACTGCCCTCCGCCTTTGAAATATCCGAACTAGGTGGAAGCCTTAGTTCTTCAATTTTTCGTTCATAGCTTTTAACTTATCGAGCAGTTGCATTCGTGCATAGATCTGTTTTAAAGCATACATGGTGTTTCTATCTTTAGGATTAACTTCTAATGCTTTCTCTAAAACCGGCAACGCTTTGGAAAATTCTGCTGTAGCTAGATCATTCGCTTCCTTATACTTCGCATTATCTGTGATCTTATCAGCAATTTTATTTAATGCAACTCCATGGTTATTATACAATACACCTAAATTGTACATTGCATCAAAATAATCTGGCTTTAATTCAATAGCCTTTTGATAGTCAGATTCCGCTAATTTCAATTTTTCATTGTAATCTTTCGGCTTTTCCATGTCTTTGCCAGCAGCATCTTTAGGATTCGCCAAATTATCGTAAATATTACCTCTAACTAAATAAAGATTGGCATCTTTAGGCTTAGCGGTCAGCGCAATATTCAGGTTGTTTAAAGCTTCTTTGCTATTGTTTGTTTTTAGGAAATAATTGGTTTCTGTAATAACAAGGTTAATATCATTTGGATAAGCCACACGACCTTTCTTTAACATATCCATTCCTCCAACCGTATCTTTCATCATCAGATAAACATTGACTAAAGAAGAATAGGTATTTCCAAATCCTTGATTAATGTCAATCATTTTCTGATAATATAATTTCGCTTTATCATAGATTGCACCGCGATCTGCAACTAATGCACAATTTGAAAGGCTTGTAGTATCCTTCGCCCCGTTAATTTCATATGCTTTTTCAAACGAAGGAAGGGCATCTGCATATTTCTTTGCATTGTAATCAGCAATTGCTTTTTTTTCGAAATGGCTTGAAATTCGAGTGGTAAATGTGTTAAATTCAGAGGTGTAATTCCCTTTTGTGTCAACAGACTTTCCATAGGTACAAGCTGTAAAAGCTTCCGACAATGAAGCGGATGAAGCGTTTTGGTAGGCTGCAAGGCTTCTTTTATTTGGGTCGTTGATACTAACCAATTTCTCCGTTTCCATTCTTAAATCATTGTCAAAAATCGTAACATAAACCTCTGCTCTCAATTTTTGAGTCTTTGCCATGTCCTTTGTTTCAGGATTTGCAGAAGCCAGGTCAATATTTTCTTTGGCTTTGGTAAGAGATTCTATTTCATGAGAGCTATTAAAGTCTCTCAGGTAATTAATAGTGTTTACCAGTTTAGATGGTTGAGCAACTGCTGTAAAAACAGGGGCTGCAGCGATTAAAAAAAGTGCGATTTTTTTCATAAAGTGTTTTATTTTTTTTTAGCTTCTCTCCTATCGCCCTTCTCCTTTTTAGAGAAGGGATAAGGCTGAGGTATTATTCTTTTTCCGGATTATCAATTTCCTTGCCATCGTTCTCCGTTTCAGTATCAGACGCTTTGTCGCCTTCTATTCCATATTCTCCTGCTGGATTTTCACCTTCAATAGCTTCTTCAATCACTTCCTCTACTTCTACCTTACTTACTGCAGCAATCTCATCACTTTCTTTCATATTAATCAATCGAACACCTTGCGTAGCACGACCTATAACTCGTAATTCTGAAATTGCAAGTCGGATAATAATTCCGGATTTGTTGATGATCATCAATCCGTCTTTGTCAGTCACATCTTTGATCGCTATCAGATTACCTGTTTTTTCAGTAATATTAATGGTTTTAACTCCTTTGCCGCCTCGCTTCGTAACTCGGTATTCCTCTATTTCAGAACGCTTACCATACCCTTTTTCAGAGACAACCATTACGTTACTCAACTGATCCGGCATGGCAATCATACCAACTACTTCATTCCCTTTTTCATCGCCTAGATTAATACCTCTTACTCCAGAAGCGTTTCTACCCATAGGACGAACGTTTGCTTCGTTGAAACGAACCACTTTACCAGCCTTTGAAGCTAGCATGATCTCATTTGTTCCGTTTGTCAACAATACCTCTAATAATGTATCACCTTCTCTTACGGTTATGGCATTGATGCCGTTTTGACGCGGACGAGAATAAGCTTCTAATGTTGTTTTTTTGATGATGCCATTTTTAGTACACATGATAATATAGTTATTCGCTATATAATCAGCATCTGTCAGGTCTTTTACATTGATATACGCCTTCACCTTATCCGTCGGCGGAATATTGATTAAGTTTTGAATCGCACGTCCTTTAGAAACGCGCGTTCCTTCAGGTATTTCGAAGGCTCTCATCCAGAAACAACGGCCTTGTTCGGTAAACAATAATAAATAATTATGTGTGGATGCAATAAATAAGTGCTCAATGAAATCTTCATCGCGAGTTGTGCTGCCTTTAGCGCCTTTTCCTCCACGAGCCTGAGTTCTGTATTCGCTCAAAGCGGTACGTTTGATATATCCCATGTGAGAAATCGTAACTACAACTTCTTCATCAGCAATCATATCTTCCATTTTGAAATCTCCAGAAGCATACACGACTTCTGTCTTGCGCTCATCACCATATTTTTCTTTTATCTCTAATAATTCATCAGAAATAATTTTCATACGTAATACCTCATCATTCAAAATAGATCTCAAATAATCAATCAACTTCATCAATTCTTCGTATTCAGCAATTATCTTATCTATCTCTAAACCAGTAAGTACACGCAATCTCATTTCAAGTATCGCTTTAGCTTGAATTTCACTCAAACCAAACGAACTCATTAAATCATCCTGAGCATCACTTGGCGTTGCTGCAGCACGAATCTTTTTGATTACTTCATCCAGATTATCCAATGCTATTAAATAGCCTTGCAAGATATGAGCACGTTTCTCTGCTTGAAGTAACTCATACTTCGTTCTACGAACCACCACTTCATGTCTGTGATCTACAAAGTGAACGATCATATCTTTTATGTTCAACATCATTGGTCGCCCACCCACCAAAGCGATGTTGTTCACACTGAATGAAGTTTGAAGTTCTGTGTATTTAAAAAGATTATTTAAAACAACATTCGTAATTGCATCCCGCTTAATTTCATAAACGATACGCATACCATCTCTATCGGATTCATCTCGAATATCAGAGATTCCCTCAATCTTTTTTTCATTGATAAGGTCAGCTGTTTTGCGGATCATCTCCGCTTTGTTTACCTGATATGGGATTTGATTAACAATAATACGCTCTCTTCCACCTTCTGAAATTTCAATATTTGTCTGAGCACGCATGACTATTCGTCCACGACCGGTTTCAAAAGCATCTTTTACACCTTCGTAACCATAAATAATTCCTCCAGTAGGAAAATCTGGCGCCTTCACATATTGCATTATACCTGCAATATCAATTTCTTTATTGTTTATATAAGCTACCGTAGCATTAATAATCTCTGTAAGATTGTGTGGCGGCATATTTGTTGCCATACCTACCGCAATTCCTGAAGCACCATTGATCAATAAATTAGGAATACGGGAAGGCAAAACAGAAGGTTCTGTTAATGAATCATCAAAGTTCGGACGGAAATCAACGGTATCTTTTTCAATATCACTTAACATTTCTTCTGCAATCTTTTTTAATCGAGCCTCTGTATAACGCATCGCAGCAGGACTATCGCCATCAACTGAACCGTAGTTACCTTGACCATCCACTAATGGATAACGCAAACTCCAATCCTGGGCCATACGAACCATCGCATCATAAACAGACGTATCACCGTGCGGATGGTATTTACCAAGAACTTCCCCAACAATACGCGCTGATTTTTTATGCGCCTTATTGGACATAACGCCAAGATCTAGCATCCCATATAACACTCGTCGGTGAACAGGCTTTAATCCATCTCGCACATCAGGTAATGCACGGGAAACAATAACTGACATCGAATAATCGATGTAAGCCGATTTCATTTCTTCTTCAATGTTGATCTGAATGATTTTTTCTCCGTCTGCCATAATTTCTTTTTTCTATTTTATTTTGTATTTATCCCTTCTGTTTTTCAGAAGAATTGTCATAATTTATTTTTAGCACAATAGTTGATATTTCCCTTGTGTTTTTAGGAGGTTCGAAAATACTTAATATGAAGGAAACAAAACTGATTTTAAGCGTTAAATTATCAACATATTAACAGATTTTTTGTTGATAAAAATATAGCCAAGGATTAAAGAATATTAAAATCGCGATTACTTTTGATTTTACTTAAAACAGTTAAATTTGTTAGTATAGAGTAACTCTTGAGTCAATAAAAACGTTTTAGCTATTAATTAAAAACAAGCATTATGGAAGCCAAATTTTCTCCAAGAGTAAAAGATGTGATCACCTATAGCCGCGAAGAGGCTTTGAGATTAGGACATGATTACATTGGAACAGAACATTTATTATTAGGAATTATCCGTGAAGGCGAAGGAACAGCTGTTCGATTGCTTAAATCGCTGAATGTTGACTTACAAGAGCTTCGTAAAACCATTGAACAATCAATAGGTACAGGAACTCACAAGGTCAGCAATCTCGCTAATATCCCCTTAATGAAACAAGCTGAAAGAGCATTAAAAATAACGTATCTGGAAGCCAAATTATTTAAAAGTGCTGTAATTGGTACCGAACACTTGATCTTATCAATTTTAAAAGATGAAGATAATGTTGCAACTAAATCTTTACATAAATTTAAAATTGATTATGAAGTGATGAAGAGCGAACTCGAATTATCAAAATCAGACCCTAAAGCTGAATTCCCTGGTACACCATCCGATGACGAAGCAGATGACGATTCATTTAGTGCAAGCAGTTCTAAAAAAACTGTCGACAGTAAATCAAAAACTCCTGTTCTAGACAATTTCGGAAGAGATTTGACAAAAGCTGCTGAAGAAGGGAAATTAGATCCCATTGTTGGTCGCGAAAAAGAAATTGAACGTGTATCACAAATTTTATCCCGCAGAAAAAAGAATAATCCTATATTAATTGGTGAACCAGGTGTTGGTAAATCTGCGATTGCAGAAGGATTAGCTTTAAGAATAGTGCAACGTAAGGTATCCCGTGTGTTATTTGGAAAACGGGTAGTGACGCTTGATTTAGCTTCGTTGGTTGCGGGTACAAAATACCGTGGGCAGTTTGAAGAGCGCATGAAAGCGGTAATGAATGAATTAGAAAAATCTCCTGATGTTATTTTATTCATTGATGAGATTCATACAATCATTGGTGCTGGTGGCGCTTCTGGATCTTTAGATGCTTCGAATATGTTTAAACCGGCATTGGCGCGAGGTGAGATACAATGCATCGGTGCTACCACTCTAGATGAGTATCGTCAATACATCGAGAAAGATGGTGCATTAGAAAGACGCTTTCAAAAAGTAATTGTTGAGCCTGCAACTCAGGAGGAAACAATTCAGATTTTGAATAATATCAAATCGAAATACGAAGATCATCACAATGTTACTTATACGGATGCTGCAATTAAAGCTTGTGTTTCTTTAACTGCACGTTACATTACGGATCGTCACTTACCTGACAAAGCGATTGATGCGCTAGATGAAGCTGGTTCTCGTGTTCATATCACAAATATCAATGTCCCTAACAACATTGTTGAAATCGAGAAAAAACTAGAAGACATTAAAGAAGAAAAAAACAAAGTTGTTCGTTCTCAAAAATATGAAGAAGCTGCTCGCTTGCGCGACACAGAACGTACTTTATTGGAGCAATTAGAGGCTGCTAAAAAAGCATGGGAAGAAGAAAGTAAAACACACCGTGAAATGGTGAGTGAAGACAATGTTGCTGAGGTGGTTGCCATGATGACTGGTGTTCCTGTTCAACGAATTGCACAAAATGAAGGTGACAAATTGACGAAGATGGCTGAACTTTTACAAGGTAAAGTGATCGGACAAGATGAAGCGGTAAAAAAAGTAGTGAAAGCCATTCAACGTAACCGTGCTGGATTAAAAGACCCTAACAAACCAATCGGTTCGTTTATTTTTCTTGGCCCTACAGGTGTTGGTAAGACTCAATTAGCAAAAATATTATCGAAATATTTATTTGATAATGATGATGCTTTGATCCGTATCGACATGAGTGAATACATGGAAAAATTCGCTGTTTCTCGTTTAGTTGGAGCGCCTCCGGGTTATGTTGGGTATGAAGAAGGTGGACAATTAACAGAGAAAGTTC
Source organism: Bacteroidota bacterium (assembly GCA_947449315.1). Lineage (GTDB taxonomy): Bacteria > Bacteroidota > Bacteroidia > 2-12-FULL-35-15 > 2-12-FULL-35-15 > 2-12-FULL-35-15. Next base: position 122,921 of record CANFRC010000001.1, on the reverse strand, counting down.
GCAGACGTCCGTATGCAGTTGTTTTGTTAGATGAGATAGAAAAAGCACATCCTGATGTATTCAACTTATTATTGCAAGCCCTAGATGATGGAATTATGACTGATAGTTTGGGTCGTAAAATTGATTTCAAAAATACCATCATCATCATGACTTCTAACATAGGAGCTCGTCAGTTAAAAGATTTCGGCCAAGGCGTTGGTTTCTCTACTGCTGCTAAAAAAGAAGTAGAAGATGATCATTCAAAAGGAGTTATTGAAGGAGCTTTGAAAAAAGCATTTGCTCCTGAATTTTTGAACCGTATTGATGATGTTGTCATGTTCAATTCATTAACACGTGATGATATTCATAAGATCATTGATATCGAATTAAATAGCTTGTATGGTCGTATACATGGTTTAGGATACCAAATCAAAGTTTCTGAAGAGGCAAAAGATTTTATTTCTGACAAAGGATATGATGTTCAATTTGGTGCCCGTCCTTTAAAACGTGCTATTCAAAAATACCTGGAAGATCCTTTAGCAGAAGAGATCATAAAATCGAACTTAAGTGAAGGTGATACGATAGATGTAGATTTTGATAAAGACAAACAAGAGATCAAAATCAAGATCACTAAACCAAAAGAATCTAAGCCTAAAAAAACTAAGAAAGAAGAATAAGTAGTGATAAAAAATCCCTCGCAATTTGCGGGGGATTTTTTATTCTATAAACATATATTAATTGTTAAAATTAATACATTAAATTTGACGTACGATTTATGAATAAAGCGAAAGAACCTATTAAGCATGACCCTTATGCTGCCTTGCGCATCAAAGAATTTTTATTTTTTTTGAATACCCGATTTTTTCTAACATTAGCAATTCAAATGCAAGCTGTTATTGTTGGATTGCAAATCTACAATATCACCAAAGATGTACTAGCGCTTGGAATGATTGGCTTAGCTGAGGCCATTCCTTTTATAGTTGTCTCTTTATTTTCTGGACATATCGCAGATACTTTCAATCGTAAATACATCATTATTGTATTTACATCAATGTTGATCATCTGTACCTCCTCTTTGCTTTATTTTTCGATGGATACCAATTCCGTGATTTTAACATACGGAACTAAGCCTATCTTTTTTGTTATCGGAGCGATAGGAATCATTAGAGGTTTTTTAGCCGCAGCTTTCCCCTCTTTTATGTCACAAATAATTCCCCGTGAATTATATGCAAACGCAGCTACTTGGAATAGCACTACATGGCACATTGCCTCCGTTATAGGGCCTGCAATGGCTGGATTTATTTGTGCCATCAGTTTTTCCGTAGCCTATGAAGTGAACCTTGCTTTAATAACAATTTCAGTATTCTCCTTCTTTTTTATAGTGTCTAAACCATTACCGAAGAAAGAAAAGAAAGAATCTTTGTTAGAAAGTTTATCCGTAGGAATTAAATTTGTTTTTAGCAATCAGTTGATCCTTGGTGCTTTATCCTTGGATCTTTTTGCTGTTCTATTCGGAGGTGCTGTAGCTATGCTTCCCGCCTTTGCTGATAAAGTGTTACATGTTGGTTCAATCGAATTAGGTTTTTTAAGAGCTGCTCCGGCTGCTGGGGCTGTCATTATGGCCTTAATAATTGCGTACAAACCTCCTACTCGAAATGCCGGTCGTAATTTGTTTTTATCAATCGGTGCCTTTGGACTAGCGACTATATTATTTGGCATCACTACGAATTACTATTTAGCTCTTTTCTTTTTATTGTTGACCGGCGCTTTTGATAACGTTAGCGTTGTTATTCGCCACACCATTTTACAACTATCTACTCCGGATGAAATGCGAGGAAGGGTTTCTGCTGTCAACAGCATTTTTATTGGCTCATCTAATGAAATAGGAAGTTTTGAATCAGGTGTTACTGCGCGAGCAATTGGATTAAAACCTTCTATTGTTTTTGGAGGTATCATGACCATCCTTATTGTTATAGGTACTGCTAAAATTGCTCCTAAACTTCGAAAACTTGATCTTAGGAAAATGAAATAATACGAATTTCATCTACTTCGTTTTTTTTCGCTGTCCTGTAAATAAAGCTAGGAGAAACTTTTTAAATTATATTTGCGAAATGAAGATCCCCTCCTCGGAGCTAAAAGCGTTTCTTGAAGAAAAATATATAAAATACAACCGGTTGGATTTTATTGAATCGGATCCTGTATCTATTCCTCATCAATTTTCAAAAAAGGAGGATATTGAGATTGCAGGTTTTTTGGCAGCAACTATTGCATGGGGCCAGCGCGTTACAATCATCAACAATGCCAACAAAATGATGAAACTAATGGGAGGCAGTCCGTATGATTTTATAATGAATGCAAAAGACAAAGACATGAAGCGATTTGAAGGATTTGTTCATAGAACATTCAATGCTACTGATACTGTTTTTTTTGTACGATCATTACAAAATATTTATAAAAAACATGGTGGCCTTGAAAATGTGTTTTCAAAACCCGATTGCATGGAAGCGATCATGAATTTCAGACAATTCTTCTTTTCAATCGATTCCCCTTCTAGAACAAAGAAACACGTTTCAAATCCATCAGAGAATTCATCATCTAAAAGACTCTGTATGTATCTTCGATGGATGATTCGCAAGGATCATTCGGGTGTTGACTTTGGACTTTGGAACTCTCAACTACTCCCCTCCCATTTGATGTGTCCACTGGATGTTCATTCCGGAAATGTGGGCAGAAAATTAGGCTTATTAAAAAGAACACAAAATGATTGGAAAGCGGTAGATGAACTGACCATGAATCTTAGGAAATTTGATACAAAAGACCCCTGCAAATACGATTTTGCTTTATTCGGCTTAGGTGTTTTTGAGAAGTTTTGAATTAAATTAATCAATCAGCAAAAAAGTATTATCTTTGGGCTTTGATGAGCTTTACCTATCCTGCATTCTTACTTGCGCTTTCTGCAATCGCTATTCCAATCATTATTCATCTTTTCAATTTCAGAAAATTCAAAACTGTTTACTTTAGCAATGTACGATTTCTTAAAGAAGTTAAGCAAGAGACTCAAGCCAAATCTAAACTCAAACATTTATTAGTACTTGCTTCACGCATTCTAGCAATCACTTTTCTTGTCTTTGCTTTTGCTCAACCTTTTATTCCCTTAGAACACAAAAAAATAGTTATTGGAGATAAAGCTGTCAGCATATTTATTGACAATTCCTTCAGCATGGATGCAGTGAATAAAAATGGGACTTTACTGGATGAAGCGAAAAAAAGGGCTTTGGAAATTGTGGGCACCTATAAACCAACAGATCGGTTTCAATTATTAACAAACGATTTTGAAGGCAAACAGCAGCGTTTGGTAAATAAAGAAGAATTCATTGAATTACTTGATGAAGTTAAAATAAGCCCTGCTACTCGAAGTATTTCAGAAATAACATCCAGACAAATGGATGTGCTGCAACAGAGTGGAAATAAAAACAAAATATCCTTCATCTTTTCTGATTTCCAGAAAAGCGTTGTCAATATTGATCAGATAAAAAATGACACAAGCATATTATTCCATTTAGTTCCTTTGGAAGCGACCGAAAAAAGCAATGTCTTTATAGATACATGTTGGTTCGAAACACCTGTCAGACAATATAATCAAATAGAAAAGCTACATGTTAGGATTAAAAACGCTTCCGAAAATGTAATTGAAAACAACTCCATAAAGCTTTTTATAAATGGAATTCAGAAAACACCAGCAAGCTTCAATGTAGATAAAAAAGCGGAGACAGAAGTTGTACTTTCATTTGCATCTAAGGGAACTGGCGTGCAACATTGCCGTATCGAACTGAACGATTACCCTGTCACTTTTGATGATGCGTTTTATTTCAGCTTTGAAGTTGCAAAAAACATTGCTGTAGTTTGCATCAATAGTTCAGAAACAAATGCTGAAAGCCTTTATCTGAATAAACTTTTCGGGGATGATTCCTTGTTCATTCTTCACAATGATTTTGAAAACAAGTTAAATTACTCCACGTTATCATCCAATAATCTTATCGTACTAAATGAATTAAAAACCATCTCTTCGGGCTTGACTCAAGAGTTAAAGCGCTTCATGAACAATGGAGGAAGTGTATTGGTTTTTCCAAACCCACAAGCTGACTTAAACTCCTACAAAGAATTTTTTATTGCTTGTAAAGCGAATTACTACGAACGCCTTGATACTGCAAATACTAAAGTTGATAACATAAATTTGGATAATCCTCTTTATAAGGATGTATTCGAGAAAAAAAACTTCAGCGCAAGTAACCTGGATCTTCCCAAAGTAAGCAATCATTTTGTCGTTTCAAAAACTACAAGGAGCAATCAAGAGTATTTACTCAAACTCCAAAACGGCGATGTTTTTTTGAGCAAAAACGATGTTGGTAAAGGTAAATTATATTTTTCGGCTGTTGCTCTAAGCGCTGATTTCAGCAACTTTCCAAAACATGCTATTTTCGTACCTACTCTATATAAAATAGCGATGTATAGCCAAACCAGCCGTCCGCTTTTTTACACGATTGGCGCAGATGAAACAATTGAATGCAATTCTATTTTAACGGGAGAAAATGTTTACCACATCAAGAACGTAACAAACAAGTCCGACATCGTACCAGCGCACAAAATAGTGGATGAAACAACACTTATTACTGTTCATAATCAGATAACTGAAGCTGACAACTATACCATCTTTGCAGACAAAGAACCCGTAATAGGTGTTTCATTCAATTTTAACAGAAAAGAATCCGACCTAACCTGTTATACTGGGGAAGAATTGAAAGAGAAATTAAAAAACAGCAGTGCATCAAATATAGATGTGTTAGAAATTAATTCGAAAAACTTATCCGCCTCTTTAACTGAATCAGAACAAGGCAAGAAACTTTGGAAACTTTGTCTTATTTTAGCGCTGATATTTTTAGCAATTGAAGTTTTATTATTACGATTTATGAAATAAAAAATACAGTATGAATATACTCATTAAATCCGCTCACATCATCGACTCTAAATCATCTTTTAACGGAAAAGTGATGGATGTGTTAATTGAAAATGGAATGATTAAATCCATCAAATCTAAAATAACTTCCGAAAAAAATAGCAAAGTTATTGAAGGTAAAAATATTCATATATCATCAGGATGGATGGATATGCAAGTTAGTTTTTGCGATCCAGGGTTTGAACACAAAGAGGATCTTGATTCCGGTTTAAAAGCTGCCGCTTGTGGTGGCTTTACTGAAGTAGCAGTCGTTTCATCTACAAACCCAACCATACACTCAAAAGCAGAAGTTCTATATATTAAAAACAAAACAGCCGCTTCTATGATCGATGTTCATCCTATCGGAACACTTTCCTATAAACAAGAGGGCCATGACATATCTGAAATGTATGATATGAAACAAGCTGGAGCTGTAGCCTTTTCAGATGATAAGAAGTCTATTGAAAATGCAGGGCTTCTTTTGAGAGCACTTCAATATGCTCAAAATTTTAATGGGCTAATCATCACGCATTGTGATGAGAAGTCGGTTTCACAAGATGGTAAAATGAACGAAGGTGTAACATCTACACAACTTGGCCTCAAAGGAATCCCATCATTAGCAGAAGAGTTGATGGTAAATAGAAATATCTTCCTTGCAGAATACACCAATTCTCCATTACATATTTCAAATATATCCACACAAAAATCGGTAGACCTTATCCGACAAGCGAAGGCAAAGGGCTTAAAAATAACCGCATCTGTAAATGCATACAATTTAGCCCTTGATGACACTGCGCTACTTGGCTTCGATAGTCATTATAAATTAAATCCTCCTTTACGCACAAAAGTTGATATCGAAGCGCTACGTAAAGGATTGACTGACGGAACAGTTGATGCAATCACTTGTGATCATCGACCTCAAGACATTGAATCAAAAGACATCGAATTCGATCATGCTTCGAATGGTATGATAGGATTGGAAACTGCATTTGGATTAATAAATTCAAACAAAGGAAAAGTTAAACTGGAAACAATTATAGATTCCATCACCTGCAAACCCCGAAGCATTCTAAATTTAAGACCTGCAAAAATAGCCGAAGGTGAACTAGCAAACATTTCAATTTTCGATCCAGAACAAGAGTGGGTATTTGAAAAGAAACATATCCGATCAAAGTCTTCTAACACCCCCTTTTTAGGAACAAAATTTAAAGGAAAGGTGATAGGAATATTAAACAAGAACCAATTGCATCTCAATAAATAGTCGAAAATTTAATTCCTTCTAAAATTTTTGCAAATGCCTATTTTGGGGAGTTTTGAAATTGTAAATTTTACACTCCATGACTCGCAAAGACGCTGTCTATGAAATTAATATACTTTGACTCTATTTTCCCTTCATAAATCGGATACCTAAAATTTGATTTTTTTGTTTTTGCTTTCTCCCGTAATAAAATTATCTTTGCATTCAATTAAAAAATACCTGCGTCCGTTTGTTTGGATGTTTGGATAAAAAACAACTATGATCAAAATTACACTCCCCGATGGTTCTGTGCGAGAATACGCAAAAGGAACTACAGCGCTTCAAATAGCACTATCCATCTCTGAAGGTTTAGCACGAAATGTTTTAGCAGCCAAAGTAAATGGCGATGTATGGGACGCTACACGCCCTATTCATGCTGATTCTAAGGTAGTATTATTAACAATGAACGATGTTGAAGGCAAATCAACATTATGGCATTCTTCTGCCCATTTAATGGCAGAAGCCTTAGAAGCTATTTATCCGGGAACAAAATTCGGTATAGGGCCCCCAATTGAAAATGGATTTTACTATGATATTGACTTGGGTGGAAAAACGATTTCTCAGGATGACTTCAAAAAAATTGAAGACAAGATGCTGGAACTAGCCCGTCAAGGCAATGAATATAAGCGTTCAGAAGTTTCTAAAGCAGATGCTATTCAGTATTTCAAAGAAAAAGCAGACGAATACAAACTAGATCTTTTAGAAGGTTTAGAAGATGGAAACATTACTTTTTATCAGCAAGGAAACTTTACCGATCTGTGCCGCGGACCTCATATTCCGAACACAAGCTTCATTAAAGCCGTAAAGCTGATGAATGTGGCTGGCGCCTATTGGCGAGGAGATGAAAAAAATAAAATGTTAACACGCGTTTATGCGATAACCTTCACTAAACAAAAAGACCTGACCGATTATTTAGTTTTATTGGAAGAAGCAAAAAAACGCGACCACAGAAAATTAGGAAAGGAATTAGAGTTATTTGCTTTTTCCGAGAAAGTGGGAATGGGCTTACCATTGTGGCTTCCAAAAGGAGCAGCGTTGCGCGAACGTTTGATACAATTTTTACAAAAACAACAATTAAAAAACGGTTATCTTCCCGTTGCTACACCACATATTGGAAATAAAAATTTATACATTACATCTGGTCATTATGAGAAATACGGCGCTGATTCTTTTCAACCGATCCGCACGCCTCATGAAGGGGAAGAGTTTTTCTTAAAACCGATGAACTGTCCGCATCACTGTGAGATCTATAAAACATCCCCTCGCTCCTATAAAGATCTTCCTATCCGTTTTGCTGAATTCGGAACAGTATATCGTTATGAGCAGGCAGGCGAATTGCACGGATTAACGCGTGTTCGCGGATTTACACAAGATGATGCACATTTATTTTGTCGCCCCGACCAAGTAAAAGAAGAGTTTTGTAAAGTGATTGATCTGGTGCTTTATGTTTTTAAAGCATTAGATTTTAATGATTTTACTGCACAAATTTCCTTGCGAGATCCAGAGAATAAAACAAAATACATTGGTTCCGATGAAAACTGGGCATTGGCAGAAGCGGCGATCATTGAATCATCCGCAGAAAAAGGATTGAAAACTGTTGTAGAATTAGGTGAAGCGGCTTTTTATGGTCCTAAACTCGATTTTATGGTAAAAGATGCCATCGGAAGAAAATGGCAATTGGGTACCATTCAAGTAGATTATAACCTTCCAGAGCGTTTTGAATTGGAGTACACCGGAAGCGATAATATGAAACATCGCCCAGTCATGATTCATAGAGCACCTTTTGGTTCATTGGAACGCTTCATCGCAGTATTGATCGAACACTGTGCAGGAAAATTCCCGCTGTGGCTCACACCCGATCAGATCTCGGTTTTGCCAATTAGTGAAAAATACAACGATTACGCAAAAAAAGTTTTAGAATTATTAAATAATTACGATATTCGTGGCCTCGTGGATGATAGGAATGAGAAGATTGGGAAAAAGATTCGCGATACCGAATTGCAAAAAATACCATACATGTTAATTGTTGGTGAAAAAGAAGAAGCTGATAACATGGTATCTGTTCGTAAACAAGGGGAAGGCGATTTAGGAAGCTTTTCAATTCAAGATTTTGCGAACATCATTAATACAGAAATAGAAAACAGATTTATAAAATAAGTATTCACAAATAATAGGAGGAACAAAGCTATAGCAGCTCCATTTAACAACAATTCCGGCAATAAATTTAATAAGCCGACACCAGGGGGTAACAAATTCGTTAAACCGGGAACAACTGCAGGAACAGCTCCTGCAGCAGGCGTTGACAGACGTTTTGGCCGTGGAGGTCAAAGAAGAAAAGAAGACTTGCATGCTATCAATGAGCGAATCAGAGCCAGAGAAGTACGTGTAGTTTTTGAGGGTGTTGAGCCTGGTATCTATCCGATAGATAAAGCACTAGAAATTGCGAGAGAAGCAGGTTTAGACCTGGTAGAAATCTCTCCTAATGCAGAACCGCCTGTTTGCAAGGTGGTTGATTACAAAAAATTCCTTTACGATCAAAAAAAGAAACAAAAAGAGCTAAAAGCAAAAGCTGCTAAAACTGTTATCAAAGAAATTCGTTTTGGTCCGCAAACAGATGATCATGATTTTGTTTTCAAGAAAAACCATGCTATTAAATTTTTGCAGGAAGGTTCTAAAGTGAAGGCTTTTGTGTTTTTCAAAGGACGTTCAATCTTATTTAAAGAACAAGGCGAGATTTTATTGCTTCGTTTTGTAAATGAATTGGAAGAATACGGAAAACCTGAGCAAATGCCTGTTTTAGAAGGTAAAAAAATGATCATGGTGATTGCACCAAAGAAAAAATAATACAAACATTTGAACTTTCTTTTAAAAAATGAAGTTTTTACAAAAAAACTTCATTTTTTTTTGTAAATACCAGTCATCTATTTTAGGTTATTAACAGATTTTAACCTTAATTTAGCACTCGATTTTTTAGAAAAAAAATAAATACGTTAACTAATCAATAAATTATGAAAAAAATAATACTCCTTTCAATTGTTGCAACTTTAATGTTTAGCAGTTGCGCAACAGTTTTCATGGGAAAGAAACAAAAGGTAACATTTAACTCTGGCAGCAGTGATGCAGAAGTATACCTAGATAAAGAGATGATCGGAGAAGGTTCTTCTTTTGTCTATAAAATCAACAAACAAGAAGGGCAATCTCGCCAGCTTACGATCAAAAGAAAAGGATACAAGGATCAATATGCTGCTATTATTAAAACGCGCAGACCAATTGCTTATTGGCCAGTAAAAATCCTTTTTATCTGGAATTTTTATGCTTGGAGCATTGATGCAATGGGCTATTCGAGAAATACCGCGTTTGACCGGGAAATAAACCTAGAAGGAGAAGACAATAAATTGGTTACTCGAGGAAAGACGGACAAGTATTTAGATATATCTAATATTGGTGTAAAAATAAAAAATACAAACAAAGACGTTGCTTTTTATTACGTGAAATATGACCCTTTGAATTTGAAAAAATCATTGGAAGCTGCCGAATTAAAGAAAGATACGAAGGATGCAAAAGCAGATATCAAAAAAGCAAAGAAAAATAAAAATAAAAAAACAAAAACGCTTGACGATTCTGACTTAAAATACGATGACACTAAATTCAGTACTAATGTGTATCAAACTTTAAGAAAAACAGGATTTGTTGATACAGTAAACAAAGTGTTCAATGACAATAACAATACTTTGGTATTGGAAGGGAAAATCACAAAACTACACACCTTCTCTATCCACTCAAGATTTTATGCCAACTATTATAAATCTAAAGTATATTTAACGTGGTATATCAAAAACACCTACGATGAAATTTTGGATTCAGTTGTGACAAGTGAATTGTCTGGAGATTTTGCATACCTATACACTTGGGATGGTGATAATGCAAATTATGACAACTATAACAAAATGGTTGGTGATGCAATCGATATTTCTTATTTGAAAATGCACCAAAACACCAAATTCACGAAGTATTTGAAAATGGAGAGCGATTTTAAATCGAAAGACCCTATTCTTACTATTAAATCCGGCAGCTCTAAGGTTATTGATAAAGAAACTGCTTCATTAGCTTGCGTTACCATTAAGCTGAGAGATGAAGGAAAAGATGTTGGCCACGGATCAGGTTTTGCAATCAGTCAGGATGGTTATATCCTTACCAATTACCATGTGGTAGCAGGAAAATACCCAGGGAAATTCAACGATTTAACTGTTATTAATTCTGAAGGAGTTGAAATGCCAGCCAAAGTAATCAGAACCAATAAATACAGAGATCTTGCTCTTATAAAAGTTGATGGTAAATTTGAAAAAACATTCACTGTAAGTAGCACCAAGACATTCAAAAAGATGCAGGATGTTTATACAATCGGAACACCTAAATCAATTGAATTAGGTCAATCTATTTCAGCTGGTCTTATCTCTAACGAGCGTAAAACAGAAACAACCAATTTATTGCAATTAGGCATGTCTGTGAATGGTGGAAACAGCGGTGGGCCGTTATTTGACGCAACAGGAGCTTTACATGGAGTTATTGTTTCTAAATTGATTGGTTCAAACACAGAAGGTGTAAGTTTTGCTATTCCAGCATATTTAATTCAAGAATATTTGAATATTAATTTTAATTAATTACATTTGCACCCCAAAATTGATATTCTATGCCTAAAATGAAAACGCATTCCGGAGCAAAAAAGAGATTCTCTTTGACCGGAACAGGAAAAGTAAAAAGAAAACACGCTTTTAAGAGCCATATCTTAACTAAGAAAACTACTAAAGCAAAACGTGCCTTAACAGGTACTACTCTTGTAGATGTTACAGATTTAGCACGCGTAAAAGCAATGTTGACAATCGGAAAATAATTTTTCCGAAACAAGATTATGAATACAGTTTAACAATAATAACCAGGTACTCAGTATTAAGTCTCTTTTAACTGTAAGAGCGCTGAAACCAAAAAACTAAAAAAACATGCCTAGATCGGTTAACTCGGTGGCTTCAAGAGCCAGAAGAAAAAAAGTATTAAAACAAACAAAAGGGTATTGGGGAGCAAGAAAAAACGTTCTTACAATTGCTAAAAATGTCCTTGAAAAAGGTTTAACTTACGCTTACCGCGATAGAAAACAAAAGAAACGTAATTTCCGTGCTATTTGGATTCAACGTATTAACGCTGGTGTTCGTCCTTATGGAATGTCTTACTCTCAATTTATGGGTAAAGTACACGCTAAAAATATTGATTTAAACAGAAAAGTTCTTGCTGATTTAGCAATGAACAACCCTGACGCTTTCAAAGCAGTTGTTGAGTCAGTAAAATAAATCAACTATTTAATCCTATTATAAAAGGTTTCACAGAAATGTGAGACCTTTTTTAATTATACTACCTGCTAAAAGAATTAGAATGATCAAAAACGCTATCAAGACAGCGCTTTTTTTATTAGCTTTACTTCATGAGCAAACACTATACTGTTCTCCTATCCTTTACCCTAGCGCTATTTGTTTGCTTAGTTCTTATGCTCTGCTATTTCAATCGGCTAGCAACCGATGATTATTACTTTATCTGGGATGTCAGAAATCACGGTATTGTAACTGGAGTAACTTCTCAGTATATGGAATGGTGTGGAAGATTTGCTGCTACTTTTTTTATGGATCTTTTTTACAAATTATTTGATGTAAACTATATCTACTACTCTTTCTTTCCATTTGTTTCTGCATTTTTACTTTTTGCTGGAATTTATTTTCTTCTAGGTAATTTCGCTATCACAGTCTCAAAACAACAAAAAGTATTTTGCTCTGCTTCTTTTACTGCATTATTATTTTTCTTAAGCGTGGATATTGGTGAATCTTGGTTTTGGTTTTGTGGACAAAGTTCATACTTGTGGAGTATCATTGCTTTTGTTTGGGGATGTGTGTTTTTAAGCAATCAGAAATATGCCATTTTATCAACGATTGGCGCTGTTATATGTTTTATTTATGTTGGTGGCTCATCTGAAGTTTATTCTGTCATATTTGGAATCTTTTTCACCGTTTTGCTCTTCCGGAATTATCGAAGATCTATAAACATTTCAACTTTCTTACGTTCCAATAACAAGCTTTTAATTGTATATGTAGTGTTTGCTATTTCGTTTATCATCTTTTTGATTGCACCAGGTAATTACCTGCGTGATGGATTATTCCCCGAGCATAAGTTTTTATATTCCTTTTTTATTACTGCTAAGTCCTTTGTGAAATTTGGAATCTTTTATCTTCCATTTAAATTACCTTACATTTTTATTTTCGCCACTCCATTTCTTTTGCTTGGAGATTCCTGCAAATCATACAGTATTAAATTTTTTAGCAGCTCATTCAAATCTTTCTTTTATAAAACAAGCTTAGGCTTTTTTGCTATTCTTTTCATTTTCTATTTATTGGTAGCTTACGTTATGGTTGAAACGGGTCCACCACGAATAGTCTTTTTAGTATCCTTTCTTCTTTCTATTTACGCTTGTATTGTCTTTTTTTATGCTGGATACAAAGGTCTTTTCAATATTGTTAAACTTAGAATCATTCAAAATGTTAGCGTACTTCTAGGAATTGGATTAATGTTGTTTTTTATCATTCAACAATATTCTATTACTAGTAATTATTCAAAAGCCAATGATGCTAGAATTGCCTACGTAACAGATTTAAATAAAACCATCGAAAAAGATACGTTGATAATTTTGGCACCTTTGCCTCCATCTGGAATGTTATACTCTACCGAAATTGCAAACGATACCACTCATTTTACAAATAGGGAATTACGCTTGGGATACAACTTGAAATTTCATGTGGTAGTTAATCGATAAAAACTTATTTTTACACTGAATTAAAATACAAATTATGACCAAAATATTAGTCGCTACCGAAAAAGCGTTTGCAAAAACGGCCGTGGAGGGAATCAAAAAAATAATTTCGGAGGCAGGTTACGAAATTGCCTTATTAGAAAACTATACAAATGCTGACGATCTTATCAAAGCTGTTGCTGATGCAGATGCAATGATTATCAGAAGTGATAAAGCAACGAAACAACTAATTGAAGCTGGAAAAAACTTAAAGCTAATTGTTCGCGCTGGTGCTGGTTATGATAATATTGATTTAGCGGCAGCTACTGAAAAAGGAATTGTTGCAATGAATACACCTGGACAAAACTCAAACGCTGTTGCGGAGTTAACCTTTGGAATGCTTGTATTCATGGCTAGAGGCAACTTTAAAGGTGGTTCTGGAACAGAATTAAAAGGCAAAAAAATAGGCATTCATGCGTATGGTAATGTTGGAAAAAATGTAGCACGCATTGCAAAAGGATTTGATATGGAGGTGTATGCCTTCGATCCATTTGTTCCCAAAGAAGTAATTGAAAAGGACGGTATCAAAGGTGTTAATTCTGTTGAAGAGCTTTACAGCACTTGTCATTATATTTCATTGAACATTCCGGCAACGGAAAAAACGAAGAACTCTATCAATTTAGAGTTGTTGTTAAAAATGCCTGCAGGTGCTACTGTTATTAATACTGCTAGAAAAGAAGTCATCAATGAAGCAGAATTACAACAAGTATTTGAAAGGCGTCCCGATTTTAAATACATCTCCGATATTATGCCAGGAAATCACGAAGACCTTTTAAAATTCGAGAACCGTTATTATTGTACACCTAAAAAACAAGGAGCAGAAACTTCTGAAGCGAATATCAATGCTGGATTGGCGGCAGCGAATCAGATTGTGGATTTTTTCAAGAACGGTGTCACAAAATTCCAAGTTAATAAGTGATAAGTCGGGAGCTTTTAGTTGGTGGTTAGTAGACGATTACGAGAATATTTTGAGATCGATCAATAATATAAATGACTATTAAAAAGATTATGCAATTTAATTTTGAAAAATTAATCACGTATCAGAAATCACTGGATTATGTTGATTTTGTTTATGATACTACAGAGCGTTTTCCTAAACAAGAGATTTATTCTTTAACTGATCAATTCAGAAGAGCAGCGGTCTCAATTTCATTGAATATTGGAGAAGGAAGCAGTGGTACAAAAAAGGAATTTATGAACTTTATAAGAATTTCAAACCGTTCGTTAAGAGAATGTGTTGTTTGTACGTCAGTTGCTTATCGAAGAAAGTATATAAGTGAGGATGTGCATGAGAAATCAAGAACGTTGCTGGTTGAAATCGCAAAACTTAATAGCGGACTGCTAAATAGTTTAAAGAATCCAAGTGACAATCGCAAAACGTCTAGGAGCTACGAACTAAAAACTCCGAACTAATTATGGCGACAATTATTCCATTCAAAGGTATCCGCCCTTCACGCGACAAGGTGCATCTTGTAGCATCCCGCTCCGTAGACGGCTATAATACTGCCGAATTACACGACAAACTTGCAAGTAACCCTTTCTCATTTTTGCATGTGATCAGCCCAGATTATAGCGATGGAAAAAAGTCCAAACCAGGCTCGGTCGAACGTTTACAAAAGGCAAAGGCGAAATATTTAAAGTTTGTTGCTGAAGAAGTTTTTGTAACCGACACAGCACCTAGTTATTATATTTATCAGCAATTAAAGGATGGGAATGTATATACCGGCATTATTGGCTGTAGCAGTATTGACGATTATTTCAATGGTGTTATTAAAATCCATGAACAAACACTCACAGATCGTGAAGAAAAACTGATGCATTATCTAGAAGTATGTGATTTTAATGCAGAACCTGTTTTGTTCAGCTATCCCAACGACCAGGTAATTGATGAGATCACAGAAAAAACATTGCGATCAGAGCCTGTTTACGATTTTACTACAACAGACAGAGTAAGACATAAATTATGGCTCGTAAATAATCAAGATACTGTAAAACAAATTCAGGAACGTTTTTCCAAAATCCCTGCCATCTACATTGCAGATGGCCACCACCGTTCCGCTTCGTCCGGATTGCTAGGCAAATCAAGACGCATCAAGAACCCCAATTATTCTGGAAAAGAGCCCTATAATTTTTATCTGGGCGTATTCTTTCCGGAAACACAATTAAAAATATTTGATTTTAACCGTGTGGTGAAAGATTTGAATGGCTTATCAGAAGATGATTTTATCAAAAAACTTTCTGAGAAATTCATAGTCGCTGAAAAAGGGGAAGAAATTTACAAGCCTGCTCAAAAGCATAATTTCAGCATGTATTTGAATAATAAATGGTATTCATTAGATGCAAAAAAAGAAATCATCCACAACGAAGAACCCGTTGGAAGTTTGGATGCATCCATACTTACTGAGCACATCCTCTCTCCTATTTTAGATGTACACGATTTAAAAACAGATAAACGTATTGGTTTTGTTTCTGGCATTAAAGGAATGAAGGAATTGAAACACCAGGTGGATAAATGGAATTTCAAAGTAGCTTTTGGATTATACCCTGTTGAAATGGAACAATTGAAGCACATTGCCGATACCAACAATATTATGCCACCAAAAACAACTTGGGTTGAACCGAAGATGAGAAGTGGCCTGGTTATCTATTCTTTAAGCGAATAAGGAATGTCAATAAAGGAAAACCTTCTAAAAATAAAATCAACTATTCCGGCAAATGTCACATTAGTGGCTGTAACAAAAACACATCCGGTTGAAAAGCTATTAGATCTGTATGAAGCAGGCCACAGGATTTTCGGTGAAAACAAGGTTCAGGAACTCGTTGAGAAATATGAAGTGTTACCAAAGGACATTGAATGGCATCTGATCGGTCATCTACAAACAAATAAGGTAAAGTATATAGCTCCGTTTATAGCATTGATACATTCTGTGGATAGTTGGAAGCTATTGCAAGAGATTGACAAACAAGCCTTAAAGCATAAAAGAACCATAAATTGTATGCTGCAGATCCATATCGCAAACGAGGAAACGAAATTTGGATTGAATTTTCAAGAGGCAGCAGACTTAATTCATTCAAAGGAACTGAAAGAACTCAAAAATATTAAGATTGTAGGTTTGATGGGGATGGCTACAAATACGGAAGATATTTCACAAATTTCAGAGGAATTCCTGTCCTTGAAGCTATTTTATGACAACTATTCAAAGGATTCAAGTTTCAACTTTCAACTATCCGTTTTAAGCATGGGAATGAGCTCTGACTATCTTCTGGCAATAAAGAATGGCAGCACTATGGTTCGAGTAGGCAGTTCCATTTTTGGAAACCGTAATTACGGGTAAATGAACAGGGTTTCGCTTAGCACTAGGATTTTGTCGACATTTAAAGCTATAAAACCGATATAAAAATTAAAAAATTTGACTTCTTAAGAATATTGACATATATTTGCCTAATTAATTAAAAATAATCAAACACATTACAATGAAAACAGGTACAGTAAAATTCTTTAACGAAGCAAAAGGTTTCGGATTTATTAAAGATGACTCAGGTCAAGAAATTTTTGTTCACGCAACTGGTTTGGAAGACAAAATCAAAGAAAATGACACAGTAACTTTCGATGTTGCTGAAGGCAAAAAAGGTTTAAATGCGGTTAACGTAAAAAAAGCGTAATATATTTTTTCCTTCAAATAAAAAACCCGCTTCGTTCATCGAAGCGGGTTTTTTATTTTTATAAATTAGGATTCATATTTCAATCGCTTGAGCCAAAATAAAATTATTCCGATTGGGCTGTTGAAGGCTTTGGAGCCGGCTTCACCTTCTTTTTATTTTTTTGACTTCCGGTGAATGTATACGAATGAATAATCTTCCCTTTTTTACGAATAGAGGCCGTTCCACTGATATTATCACCTTCAATTGTTCCTTCCCAAGAGAATCGACCTTGGGCATCATTATTTGATTCTACAGTAAATTTAAATGTAGAAACTTCTGCTGTTGAATCTGTTTCATACTGATAATCGGCTTGCATAAACTTAGCATTGAACATGTAATTTGATTTACATTTTCCTGCCATAAAACTTATATCGTCCATAAACGGTTCCGCCTTTTTCTTATTTTCCTCTAGCAATTTAATGGAGTAAATCCTTCCGTCAATAGGACTTTTCTTTTTTGCCTGAGCGAAAAGCGTATTACTGCTGATTGCAATGAGCATTAACAATAAAAGTTTTTTAAATTTCATACGGTTGGTTTATGCTAATAATTAATGAGCCGCAATTTTATCAGACATGTATTGCCCTGATTTTAATTTCCCTACAATTTTAGAGAAAGCATCAATCGTGTAATTTACATCTTCCATAGTATGAACAGCCGTAGGAATGATCCGCAAAATAATTATGCCCTTTGGAACAACAGGATATACAACCATTGAACAGAAAATATTGAAATTCTCGCGAAGATCAAGAATAAGATTGGTAGCCTCTGGAATAGAACCATTCATAAATACGGGAGTTACAGGAGAATTTGTAAGACCGATCTCAAAACCAGCTTTTCTCAAGCCGTCTTGCAATGCATGCGTAATTTTCCACAAATTTTCTTTGTATTCAGGATGATTGCGCATGAGCTCAATACGTTTCAAAGCACCTACTACTAAAGGCAAAGGAAGCGCTTTTGCGAATATTTGTGAACGCATGTTATATCGTAAATATTCAACAATATGTTCTTCACTGGAAATAAAACCGCCGATCAATGCAAATGATTTTGCGAATGTTCCGAAATAGATATCAATTCCATCCTGGCAACCTTGCTCCTGGCCAGTTCCACCTCCTGTTGCACCCATTGTGCCGATGCCATGAGCATCATCCACAAAAAGACGAAATTTGAATTTCTTCTTTAATTCAACAATCTCTTTTAATTTACCTTGTCTTCCACTCATCCCGAAAACACCTTCCGTGATCACTAAAATAGATCCGTTTTGTGCTTCTGCTAATTTTGTAGCACGTTCTAATTGTTTCTCACAATCCGCTACATCATTGTGCTTGAAAACATAACGTTTTCCCATGTGCAAACGAACACCATCCAATATGCAGGCATGAGATTCAGCATCGTAAACGATAACATCGTGGCGGTCAACCAAACAATCAATCGCTGAAACCATTGCCTGGTAACCAAAATTACAAAGGATTGTATCTTCTTTATTTACGAAAGCAGATAATTCTGCTTCAAGTTGTTCGTGTTGATTGGAGTTACCACTCATCATACGGGCGCCCATTGGCATTGCAAATCCAAATGCTGCGGCTGCATCAGCATCAGCCTTACGCACTTCAGGATGGTTTGCTAATCCTAAATAATTATTCAAACTCCAGTTTAATCGCTCTTTACCTCGAAAGATCATTCTTGGCTTGATCTCGCCTTCCAACTTTGGAAAAGTAAAATAGCCATGTGATTCTTTTGCATGCATCCCTATCGGACCACGATTTGCTTTTATTTTTTCAAATAAATCTTTCATATGCTTATAATAAATTGTTTGTTTTAGTGTTATTAACCAGCTATTTTAATGAATATAGTGCGCTGATATATATAAATTACGAAAGGCAAAATTAATGTTTTGAACCCTATTTTCAAAGGCTTTTTAATTAACAAAAATCGGTTCGTTTAATAAAAAAGATTTTAAACAGTTATATTAACCAAAAACCTTATATTTGCAATCCTTTTATGCTAAAAATAAAACAATATATCTCATTTGCAGTGCTATTTTCGTTGCTGCTTTTTTCTTGTAGCACCAAGGAAAGAGTTTACGATTCAGCAAGCACTACAAAAAAGAAAAATCACGAAATGGCAATCGGCAAGTTCAACAAGCTTGTCAAAAGCAGTGATATGGATGCAAAATATGCAGCTGCCATTAAATATTTTGATAAAGAACAATATTCAAGAGCATTAACCCTGTTTGAGGAGTTGATGGGCGTTTACAGAGGGACTTCTAAAGCTGAAGAAGTGCACTACTACTATGCTTATTGCAGTTATAATCTAGGTGATTATATTGTTGCAGGCTATCAATTCAGAACTTTCGTTAAAAACTTCCCGAATAGCAAACATGCAGAGGAATGCGCCTACACTAATGCCTATTGTTTTTATCTTAATTCGCCTGATTATACGTTAGATCAAATTGATACAAAACTTGCCATTAAAGAGTTTCAGCGTTTTACAAATCAATACCCTCAAAGTGTCCATATTCAGGAGTGCAATGACCTTTTGGATAAATTAAGGGGGAAACTGGAGCTGAAATCCTATGAAAATGCCATGCTATATTACCTAACAAATGATTACAAAGCTTCCGTAGTTGCTATCGGAAACCATTTAAAGGATTATCCAGGTTCGAAAAAGGCGGAAGAATTGAATTATTTGATTATTAAATCCAATTATTTATTAGCTTTGAATAGTATTGAATCAAAAAAACAAGAACGTTTTAAGGCTGCTGCGGATTTGTACATTAAATTTTTGGATACTTATCCAAAAAGCGACTATCTGAAACAAGCAGAAATGATTTACACAAGTGCATTAAAAAGTTTAGAAAAGTATAACAAACCAACATCGTAAAATAAAATGGACTACAAAAAAACAACAGCGGATTTAACAACTACGACTCGCGATTTAAGAAACTTAGATGGTAAAACTGGCAATATCTACGAAAGTATTGCTATTATCTCTAAGCGTGCTAACCAAATTAGCGCTGAAATGAAAGAAGAGTTAACGAACAAATTAGCTGAGTTTGCTTCAAACACTGACAATTTAGAGGAGATCTTTGAAAACCGTGAGCAAATTGAAATTTCAAAATACTACGAGCGTTTGCCAAAGCCATCTTTGATCGCTATTCAAGAGTTCTTTGATGACAAGATTTATTACCGTAATCCTATCGTTGAGGATACTACTAACAAATAGTATAAAACTTAAACCGAAATTGGCAGTTCACATTTTCAATTTGCATCACGATGCAAATTGCTTATTGTAAACTGCCAATTTTTTTAATTATGTTGCAAAACAAAAATATCATTGTTGGCGTTACTGGTAGCATTGCTGCATATAAATCAGCGTTACTTGTTCGTATATTAGTAAAAAAAGGTGCGAATATAAAAGTCATTATGACACATTCGGCCATAGAATTTATTACCCCTCTCACCTTATCTACTCTTTCTAAAAACCCTGTATTAATCGATTTTACCAAGAATACATCGGGTGAATGGAATAATCATGTAGAATTAGGCCTTTGGGCTGATGCGCTTGTTATTGCTCCTGCATCAGCAAATACAATAGCTAAGATGGCGAATGGTATTTGCGACAACTTATTATCTGCCACTTATTTATCCGCCAGAAACAATGTATATGTTGCGCCAGCAATGGATCTGGACATGTTGAAACACCAATCTACTGTTGACAATTTAAAACGCATCCAATCTTTTGGAAATAAAATAATTGCTCCTGGCAACGGTGAATTGGCAAGTGGTCTTTTTGGCGAAGGAAGGATGGCTGAGCCGGAAGACATCGTCTCTTTTCTCGAAAAAGAGTTTTCTAAAAATCTTCCTTTAGCAGGTAAAAAAATATTGATAACCGCAGGACCAACATATGAAGCAATTGATCCTGTTCGTTTTATAGGCAATCATTCTTCTGGTAAAATGGGATTTGCGCTTGCGGAAGAATTCGCCGCTCAAGGTGCGGATGTTACGTTGATCTGTGGACCAAACAGTTTAAAAGCAATCCACAAAAACATAAAACGAATCGATATTGTTTCTGCCGAAGATTTAAATAAGGCCGCTATTAATGCATTCAAATCTGCCGACATATCCGTTCTTTCAGCAGCAGTTGCAGATTACAAACCTGCAAAAGTTGCAGGTCAGAAAATAAAAAAAGCTGATGGCACAAAAGTATTGGAGCTTATTCCAACAAAAGATACATTGGCTGATTTAGGCAAACAAAAGAAATCAAAACAACTTTTAGTAGGCTTTGCTTTGGAAACAGAAAATGAAATTATGAATGCGAAAGCAAAAATAAAAAATAAAAATTTAGACCTCATCATCCTTAATTCATTAAATGATAAAGGTGCCGGCTTTAAGAGTGATACAAACAAAATTTCAATCATAGATAAATACAATAAAATAACTAAATTTGAGTTAAAGAGCAAAGCTGAAGTAGCTCAGGATATTATTAAAGTGATCTTAAAATTAAATTCGAAATAAATTGCGTAAACTTTTCATTCTTATCCTTTTAATTAATCTATTCAACACTGCGGTATCTCAGGAGTTAAACTGTCAGGTACAAATTGTATCCGATCAAATAGCTGGAACAGACAAACGCGTTTTTGATGCAATGAAAACAGCTATTTACGAATTTATGAATAACCGTAAATGGACCAATGAAACATTCAAACCGGAAGAACGCATCGATTGCAGCATATTAATTAATATGACAGAGAAGATCGGAAGCGATGAATTCAAAGGCACACTCCAGATACAATCGCGCAGACCTATTTTTAAAACTTCTTATAATTCAGTCCTTTTAAATTATAACGACAACGATGTAACTTTTAAATTTCAAGACAACCAACCACTTGAATTTGTTGAAAATACTTACACATCCAACCTTGCTTCTATTCTAGGTTATTACGCTTATCTGGTGATTGGTTTGGATTACGATTCGTATTCTTTAAACGGTGGCACCCCCTATTTACAGAAATGTTTAGCTGTTGTGAACAATGCTCAAAACTCTGGTTATGCAGGCTGGAAAGCATTTGATAGTGATAAGAACAGATATTGGATCATTAATAATATGTTGGATGCTTCTTTTGTTAGCTTAAGAGAATGTATGTATAATTACCATCGCAAAGGTTTAGATGTTATGGCAGATAATAAAGAAGCTGGTCGTGCGGTTATTTTGGAGAGTCTTGTTAATTTAAAAAAAGTGCACCAGATTAAACCCCTATCTTTTAGTTTACAAGTATTTTTTATTGCGAAGGCAGATGAAATTGTAAATATTTTTTCTGGTGCTTTTTCAGATGAAAAATCTAAAATTGTCAATCTGTTAAACGAGATAGATCCAACCAACAGTAACAAGTACACAAAAATTACTGCAAGTAATTAGTTGTTAATTTCTTTTCTTCTTTTCCAACAAAATAAGCATCAAAAATCTTTAATTTAGCACTGTACTAAGACCAACAATCAGGTACTAAACACGAATATGCTTAAACATTTATCTGTTCAGAATTACGCATTGATCGATCAACTGGAAGTAGAATTTTCAGATGGACTGACCATTATTACAGGCGAAACAGGTGCAGGGAAATCAATTCTGTTAGGTGCGCTGGGATTGATTGCAGGAAGCAGAGCCGACACACAAGCCTTGCAGGATAAAACAAAAAAATGTTTTGTTGAGGCTTCTTTCAATATTAAAGATTATTCTCTCAAAAATTTTTTTTCTTCTAATGACTTGGATTACGAAGTTACAACTACAATCCGAAGAGAAATTAATCCGGAAGGAAAATCAAGGGCATTCATAAACGACACTCCCGTTACCCTTAATCAATTAAAAGAACTGGCAGAACACCTTATTGATATTCATTCCCAACATCAAACATTAACACTGAACGGAAGTGAATTTCAACTTTCAGTTGTTGATGCATTTGCTGACCATTCCGAATTAACAATAGAATATGCTGCAGATTTCAGAAAATTCAAACTTTTGGAAAAACAATTATTTGAATTAACAGAAAAGGAATCTCAAGCAAAAAAAGATCTGGACTATTTTCAATTTCAATTCAATGAACTCGAAGATGCTCATTTAAATGGCAATAAGCAACTTGAGATGGAACAAGAATTAGAAACTTTGAACAATGCAGAAGACATAAAATTAAACTTATCAAAAGCCGAAAATGGCTTAGCAGGTGGAGAACAAAACCTTCTATCCACTTTAAATGAAATAAAGATCATTCTTGCATCGATGGCGAAATTCAAGCCGGAGATAAACGAATTAAGTATTCGTCTTACTAGCTCCTACCTTGAATTAAAAGACATTGCAAATGAATTGGATTCACTGGAAGGAGATATTGTTTACGACCCCAAACGCATTGATATTCTGACTCAAATGTTAGATGCTATTTATCGCTTGCAACAAAAACATCAAGTGAAATCGATCGAAGAGTTAATCACGATTAAAGATGACCTGAGCAACAAACTGCTTGACTTCAATTCCCTAGAAGCAGAAATAGAAAAGGTAAAAAAAGAATTAAATAGTTTACAAAAATCACTGTTAGCTTTAGCAAAAAAGATGACTGCTAATAGAAAAAAAGTTATTCCTAAATTAGAAAAAGAGATCGCTTCCCTCCTTTCTTCTTTATCGATGCCTAATGCACAGCTTAAAGTGAGCCACACAGCATCAGAAATATTAACTAAAAATGGATTAGATACAGTTTCCTTTTTATTTTCTGCAAATAAAGGAAGTGACTTCAAAGAATTGAATAAGGTTGCTTCGGGCGGTGAATTATCACGTTTGATGTTAAGTATAAAATCATTAATTGCTCAATTAACAGCATTGCCAACCATTATTTTCGATGAGATCGACACAGGTGTATCAGGAGATGTAGCAGATAAAGTTGGAACAATCATGAATCAAATGGCAAAAGCGATGCAAGTGATCACGATAACTCATTTACCTCAAATAGCAAGCAAAGGACAATCTCATTTATTTGTTTACAAAGAAGATAAAAACAACAAGACGTATAGCAACATCAAAAAATTGACAGCAGAAGAACGAGTACAGGAGATTGCGAAAATGTTGAGCACAGGAACACCAACCGCGGCGGCTATCAGTAATGCAAAAGAGTTATTGAAAAGTTAAAGTTATTATTATATTTGTATTCATAATTCATTATAAATCAACATTCATACATATGTCAAACAATCTATTAAAAGGTAAACGCGGAATCATCACCGGTGCATTAGATGAAAACTCTATTGCATGGAAAGTAGCTGAAAAAGCGCATGAACAAGGAGCTACATTTGTTTTAACCAACGCTCCTATTGCAATGCGAATGGGAGAGATTAAAAAACTGGCAGAAAAAACTAATTCACAGATTATTCCTGCCGATGCTACAAGTGTGGAAGAACTGACAACTTTGTTTACGCAATCGCAAGAAGTGTTGGGTGGTAAAATTGATTTCGTGCTTCATTCAATTGGCATGAGTGTGAATATCCGTAAAAACATTCCTTATACTGAATCGAATTACGAATACTTCATGAAAGGTATTGATGTTTCGGCAATGTCTTTCCATAAAATGTTGGCTGTAGCTAAAAAAATGGATGCCATCAGCGAATGGGGAAGTGTTGTTGCGCTTACATACATGGCCGCTCAACGTACCTACCCTTTCTATACAGATATGGCCGACATCAAAGCAATGTTGGAATCCATTGCCCGCAGCTTTGGTTACCATTATGGATTAGATAAAAAAGTACGTATCAACACTATTTCACAGTCTCCTACTAAAACAACAGCAGGAACAGGAATTAAAGGATTTGGCGATTTCTATGATTATGCAAATGCAATTGCTCCATTAGGAAATGCAAGTGCTGAAGATTGTGCAAATTATTGTGTCACGCTATTCTCTGACTTAACGCGCATGGTTACCATGCAGAACTTATTCCACGATGGAGGTTATTCTTCTACCGGCGTAAGTATGGATGTAATGACGAAGCTTGGCGTTGAGTAGACTATCGATTCGTCCGAAAATAGATTTGAACTTACATTCGCGCTAACAACAAATAAAAAAGGAATCCGATTTGGATTCCTTTTTTTTATATCGTTTTTTTAGAAGAATTAATTCCTTCCAACATACTTCAAATGCACCACATGAGATCTTACTGCACTTAAAACTGTTGGAAACTCTAAGTAGGTAACACCAAATTGTTCGCATGTCTCACGAACCAATTGGCTTATTTTAGGGTAATGAATATGACTAATACGAGGAAACAAATGATGTTCTACCTGAAAATTCAACCCGCCAGTAAACCAGGAAACGATCTTACTCTTCGTAGCAAAATTGGCAGTGGTCTGAATTTGATGAACAGCCCACTCTGTCTCAATCTTAAAATTCGGTGAATCCGGTGTCGCAAATTCGGCATCTTCAACAACATGCGCTAATTGAAAAACGATAGCTATCACAAGGCCACAAACGAATGATGCAACCGAATAACCAATAATTGTATCCATCAATCCCACTTTAAAAATTGGAAGTACAATAAACGCTCCGATATAGAGAATTTTGCTTATCCAGAAAATGAAATGTTCCTTCACATCCATTTTACGGAAAGGTGTTTCACCAATTTTACCTGTAAAATATTTTTTGTAATCCTGAACAAAAATCCATAACAAATAAGTAACACCATACAATCCAACCCAATAAATGTGCTGAAAACGGTGGTACCAATATTTTTTTTGATCTTCATGAACACGAATCCAAGGTTTGATATCAATATCATCATCCATCCCTTCAATATTAGTAAATGAATGGTGATTGACATTGTGCTTGTATTTCCATAAATAAACGCTACCACCCATAGCATTCAATGAATACCCCATCAATTCATTCACCCATGTTTTACGGGAAAAACTTCCATGAGCTCCATCGTGCATCACATTAAAACCAATTCCTGCAAGGTTGATACCCAAAAGCATACATAATGAAATGGATAGCCATACGTTAGGTGTAAAAAAAACTAAGATGGTATAGAGTGCTACGGCAGATAAGGAAAGAAATATGGTTTTTAAATATAATTTGTAATTACCAGTTTCGCGGATGTTATTTGATTTAAAATAGGCATCTACTTTTTCTTTTAAAGCATTGAAGAAGACACTGTTTTTGTTATTAAAGCTAACTCGTTGCATTCTTATGTAGATTGATTATATACAAAGGTAATCATTAAAAAGCTTGCTTGATTGATATATTTTTAAAAACGAGGCTATTAAAAACGAATTACTTTTTCGCCTTCAATGACCATGTAAAGATGAATTCAGAGACCTTCTCTCCTGTTTCGTCTATACCAATTGATGTTAAGTCCACAACTACGCCTTCTCCTGTATTCTTTGTTTTAACAATGAATTCATTCATACGACTTCCATCATTACAAGTAAAAGTGATTTTACCAATTGCTTTTTTAAAATAAACTGCTTCATTTTTCACAATCAACATAGAGATTGCGGGAGTTGATTGGTAAATTGAATTCATTACGAGAAGTCCTGTACTCATTTCTGCCGCCATCGCTTGACATGCAAAATAAATGGAACGAAAAGGGTTTTGTGTGAACCAACCGAATTTAATTGTAGTGATTGCTTTTTCGTAGGATAATTCATTGACGCGAACGCCAGCTATAAAAGCCATAGGCAAAAATCTAAGAAGGTACATCCTAAATAAAAAACGATTGTTTACTAACTTTTGAAATTTTGAATGTGTCATTCTAAAAAGGGAATGTGTTAGCAGATAATTGCATTGCATCTACGAAAGATTTTTCATCGAGACCCGAAACAATATTATATTTTTTAAAATAGTGTATTAAATTTTCGGTAGGCATATTACCTGTTAACTTATCTGTTGCCATCGGGCAGCCTCCATAACCTTTAATAGCACTATCAAACCTGCGACATCCTGAAGTATAGGCTGCGTGTATTTTCTCTTCCCATGTGTCGGGTGTTGTATGCAAATGAGCACCTATTTCTACGCCGGGAAATTCAGGGATCAATTTAGAAAATAAATAAGAAATATTTTGAGGATTGGAAACACCAATCGTATCTGATAAAGCAATGATTTTAATTCCCATTTGTGCCAATCGCTTTGTCCACAACATCGCTACATCACTGCTCCATTCATCACCATAAGGATTACCAAAAGCCATAGAAACATATACAACCAATTCTTTTTTATTTCTGACACACAAATCATTAATTTCTTCCACTCTGGCTAATGATTCAGCAATGGATGAATTGGTATTACGTTGCTGAAATGTTTCTGAGATGGAAAACGGAAAACCTAAATATGATATCTCTTCAAATTCGACAGCATCTTGCGCTCCGCGAACATTCGCTATTATTGATAACAACTTAGATTTTGTTGAACTCAGATCAAGTTGTTCTAACACCTGAGCAGTATCACGCATTTGAGGAATCGCTTTAGGAGAAACGAAACTTCCAAAATCTACAGTATCAAATCCTACCTTCAAGATAGAATTGATATATGCTACTTTTTTGTCTGTTGGAATAAAATCGTGAATACCTTGCATGGCGTCACGTGGGCATTCAATTATTTTCATCTGAATCTAGTTAGACATTTTTAAAAGCTCTTTATTTATTCTTTTCACAATGGCTGGTCCTTCATAAATAAAACCGGTATAGACCTGAACTAAACTGGCGCCAGCATTTAGCATTTCAAAAGCATCCTTACCCGTATGAATTCCACCAACACCAATAATAGGGAATGATTTATTTGATTTTTCACTTAAGTATTTCACTACTTCTAGCGAGCGTTTTGTCAAAGGCTTCCCACTTAATCCACCAGCACCTTTATTGTCAACTTCATGCTTATTTGTTTTTAAATTACTTCTGTCGATGGTAGTGTTTGTTGCAATAACACCATCGATTTTGGTATTTTGAACAATCTCTATAATGTCATCTAATTGTTCGTTCGTAAGATCTGGAGCAATTTTCAGTAAAATCGATTTCGGATTCTTCTTTAAGGAATTCAACTCTTTCATTCTGCTCAACAATTTTGTAAGCGGTTCTTTATCCTGTAAAGCTCGTAAATTTGGAGTATTGGGCGAACTTACATTTACAACAAAGTAATCCACATAATCAAAAAGTGCTTCAAAACATTTTTCATAATCTGTCACAGCATCTTCATTGGGTGTTACTTTATTTTTACCAATGTTTCCACCTATGATGATTTTTGTTTTGCGTTTTTTTAGTCGTTCTACCGCTGCATTTACTCCACCATTGTTAAACCCCATTCTGTTAATCAAAGCCTCGTCTTCGGGCAACCGGAACATGCGAGGAGCTTCATTACCTGGTTGTGCTTTTGGCGTTAATGTTCCTATTTCTATGAATCCAAAACCGTAATATCCTAGCTCATCAAAGAGCTTAGCATCTTTATCGAATCCAGCAGCTAAGCCAACAGGATTTGGAAATGTTAAACCGAATAGTTTCCTTTCCAGGCGCTTATCATTTACCACATAAAAGTTCTTAATGATGGCAGAAACCCCGGGGATTTTACAAAGGAACTTTATTGTTTTAAAAACGATATGATGAATTGTTTCGGGTTGAAACAGAAAGAAAAGTGGCTTAATAATTAATTTATACATAACTGAATATTTCATCACAAAATTAGAATAAAAAAAGCAAAAAGGCTTGATATATTTATCAAGCCTTTGCATATTTTTTAATTAGGTGATCACCTTATTTTTTAGGCGGCGGAGTCCCACAATTCTCTGCCAACGACTTCGCATCTTCATTGCCTAGAGAAGCGGCGATCTTAAAGTCTTTACAAGCACTGTTATCTTTTGCATCTTGATTGGCCATGCCTCTTTTATAATATGCCAATCCATCTTTTGGTTTGACACGAATGGCTTGTCCATAATCATACGCTGCCGATTTATAGTTTTCCATTCCTTCGCAAGCTGTAGCTCTTTGCATATAGGCTTCATAATAATTCGGACTCAATCTTAATACGTGAGAAAAATCAGCAAAGGCTAATTTATAATTACTTGATGCGTTATAAACCAATCCTCTCAAAAAAAGAATTTGAACAGTATCAAGATTGATTTTTATTGCTTTATTATAATCGTTTATGGCTTTGTCGTAGTTTTTTAAAAGCAAATTACATTGCGCTCGCTTTATGAAAGGTTCTATAGAATCAGAATTTAGTTGAATAGCATAGGTATAATCGGACAATGCGCCAGCGTAATCTTTATCATCCAACTTTGTATTTCCTGAAGTAATAAACAATACACTCATTCTCGAACAAGCATTTTTTTCATATAGATCGTTCGCTTTTGCGCTACCTAATTTTTTGGCTTTTCTTAGGTCGATACACCCTTTTTCTTCTTGTTCTTTTGAGATTAAAACAATGCCTCTTTCACACAAGGCATCAGCATATTTGGGATCAATTGTTATTGCTTTATCGAAATCCAACAACGCTTCTTCTTGTTTCCCTAGTGCTTCCAATGCCATACCATGTTTGTAATATGGTATGGCATAATCATGATTGTAAACAAAACCATCCGGCATGTCAGAAACTGATTTCTGATACTCATTGAAGCTTCCGTATTTTTTTAACTTGTCTAGATAAGTGTTTGTTACAGCATCATTCAAGCGAATTGCATTGGCAAAATCTAGCTCAGCTCCCTGATTATCTCCTGCGGCTAATTTTGTGGTACCGTTTTGAATAATCACAGGTAGACTTTGTGAAAAACTGAATAAAGACATCGCAATGATTGGCAGGCATAAAAATGTTCTTAATTTCATATTTTCGATTTTTTATTTTTCAGTTATTATTGAATCATTAATTGCTGCGTTAATCGTCCCTCTCATGTTTGTATTGAAATGAAATAAGCCCCAGGCGAAATAACAGAGCCATTCATAAAAAAATTCTTTTCGCCTACAGCAAAATCTCCATCGTATACTTCTTAATTTTTAATGATAGGGATTCAAAAGGTTAAATTATGAAAAAAAAAGGTATAAACAAAACAATGTAGTTCAACAAGGATAGAATCATAAGAGGCCTTACATTTTGCTCGCTTAAACCAATTTTTTTCTATAAAAAATATGCTCATATTTTTAGATTAGTCTAAAATATTATTTATATTTGTCTTAAAACAAATACAAGATGCATTCTTTTACAGAAGAAAACTACCTAAAAGCAATCTTCAAACTTATTGAACAAGATGGAGATGGAGTTACCACTAACGCCATTGCAGACCGAGTAAAAACGAAAGCTGCATCTGTGACCGATATGCTCAAAAAACTTTCCGATAAAAAATTAATAAATTATCGGAAGTATCAAGGTGTTTCACTTACTTCCAAAGGTGAAAAAGTTGCCTTAAATATCATCAGAAAACATCGTTTATGGGAAATGTTTTTGGTAGAAAAACTTGATTTCAAATGGGATGAGGTTCATGATGTAGCGGAAGAACTCGAACATATAAATTCCGAGAAGCTGATTAGCCAAATAGATAAATTCCTTAACTATCCTAAGGTAGACCCACATGGTGATCCGATACCAGATAAAAATGGAAAATTTCAAATTCAAAAATCAAAACCTGTTTCCGTTTTCAAACAAAACGATGTATTGATAATGACAGGTGTTGTTGACCATTCTGCAGCATTTCTGCAATATTTAGACAAGGTAGGAATTGCTTTGGGTAAAGAGATCAAAATAAAAAACATGGTAGAATTTGATAAGTCGCTGCAAATAATAATAAATAAAAACACACCCATTTTCATTAGCAACGAGGCAGCAAAAAATATTTTAGCCATAAAAAAAATAAAATGCGGTTAAACTCAGAGAAATCATTATCAGATGTCAATGCAAGTATTGATACGACCACAAAATCAGGATTCTGGAAGAAACTTTTTGCGTTTATTGGTCCGGCATACTTAGTTAGTGTTGGTTATATGGATCCAGGCAATTGGGCTACGGATATTGCAGGAGGGAGCAAGTTTGGCTATACGCTGATTTGGGTTTTGTTGATGAGTAATTTGATGGCTTTACTTTTACAAAGTTTAAGTGCTCGGTTGGGTTTGGTAAGAGGATTAGATCTAGCCCAAGCCTCCAGAACGGCTTACCATCCGCTAATTAATTTTTTCAATTGGTTGTTGGCAGAAATTGCAATTGCTGCATGTGACCTTGCAGAAGTAATAGGAATGGCAATTGGACTTCAGCTGTTATTTCACATTCCGCTTTTGGTCGGGGTATCCATAACTGTTGCCGACACCTTACTGATATTGGTTTTACAAAAGCATGGTATCCGTAAAATGGAAGCACTCATCTTAGCGCTTATCGCCACTATCGGATTAGCTTTTATAACTGAATTGTTTTTTGCAAAACCAAATGGTGCAGCATTCGTAAAAGGTTTCTTGCCTTCTATACCTAATAAGCAAGCACTTTATATTGCTATTGGAATTATTGGTGCTACCGTTATGCCTCACAATTTGTATTTGCATTCCTCTTTGGTTCAGACCAGAAAAATTGAACGTTCATCCAAAGGGATTAAAGAAGCAATCAAATTTAATTTCATTGATACATTTGTAGCCCTCAACATGGCTTTTTTTGTAAACGCCGCCATAATGATACTTGCTGCAGCAGCCTTTTTTACAACTGGAAATACCGGTGTTACAGAGATCCAGGAAGCACACCGTCTTTTAAATGGGATATTAGGAAACAGCTTCGCTCCTATTTTATTTGCAATAGCACTGATAGCTGCCGGACAAAGTTCAACACTAACAGGAACCTTATCTGGACAAATTGTTATGGAAGGCTATTTAAATTTGAGGATGCAGGCGTGGCTCAGAAGATTAATAACACGTATGATTGCAATCATACCTGCGTTTATTACCATTTACATATTAGGTGAAGGCGCGACGGGAGAACTTCTTATTTTAAGTCAGGTTATTTTAAGTTTACAATTAGGCTTCGCAATCATTCCGCTCATTCATTTAACCAGCGATAAAAAGCATATGGGGGAATTTGCAAACAAAACCTGGATCAAAATCATCGCTTGGACAGTCGCTTTTATTATTGTTTCCTTAAATGCTAAGTTGGTATACGATACATTAAAAGAATGGATTTCTGCTTCTAAAAATCCGTTAATTTATTACGTTACAATCTTACCTATCGTATCTGGTGCTGCTCTATTATTGCTTTATATCACCTTTGCACCGATCCTGAAAAAAGTAAAAAGGAAAGAACATGCAGTTCCGGATGGTTTACCGGAAGACCTTACCATTACTGCTACAAAAAAATATAAACGGATTGCGATTACAGTTGATTTTAGCAATAGCGATAGTAAAGCCATCAGCAATGCCTTCTCTCAAGGAGGGAACACAGCTGAATATATTCTGATCCACATTGTAGAAACTGCCGGTGCTCGAATGATGGGACAAGAAATTGATGACCTAGAAACAATATCCGACAAGATCAATCTGGAAAAATATAAATCGGATCTAGAATTGAAAGGATTTAAGATTTTTACTAAAATAGGTTTTGGAAATCCGAAGAAAAGTATTCCCGAGATTGTCAATAATTGCGATTGCGACCTTTTAGTGATGGGTGCACACGGACATCGCGCGTTTAAAGATATGTTATTGGGTACCACATTAGATGCTGTTCGCCACAATGTAAAAGTACCTGTTCTGATCGTCAAATAATATTTGTTTTTTATTCTTCCATTGGCTGAGATGAAGAGGCGTTTACTATCTTTGCATACGCATGAGCATCGAAAACAATATCAATATAAAGAACAGACAAGCATCTTATGAATATGCTTTTATTGATAAATACCTGGCAGGAATCCAACTAACTGGAACCGAAATAAAATCGATACGTGAAGGGAAAGCGAATATTAGTGATGCTTTTTGTGTATTTCTTCGTGACGAATTATTTATTCGAAACATGAATGTTTCACCCTATTTTAATGGCACTTATAACAATGTCCCAGAAAAAAGGGACCGCAAATTATTGCTGAACAGGCAAGAGCTCAATAAACTGCAGGGGAAATTGAAAGATCAGGGATTGACTATTATTCCACTTCGTTTATTCATTAATGATAAAGGATTTGCAAAGCTGGAAATAGCATTAGCAAAAGGGAAGAAAACCTTCGATAAGCGAGATGACATTAAGAAACGTGATACGGAAAGAGAAATGAGCCGAAAATTGAAATAGTTTTACTCTTTCAATACCATATCAATTGAAAGAACCGCCGCCAATATTAGTATTCTCATAGGATCATTCGGACCTACATTGTTAAATATCTCTAACATATAATTATCAGCAGAAGTAAACAGTTCTTTACCAATTCCTGCCCATTTTTTAGAAACGTGAGCATACTCATTCTCATTGTTTACAAACTTGAAATCCCAGCTGGTCCATTTTCCTTTTAACACGCTAATTACTTCATTGTTTGAATTCAACACATTGAATTTCCCACCAATAGAGAAAAATTTCTGTTTGAAATAACCAACAACAACATCGTTTTCATCAAGAACTTCAACAGTTGAAAGAAAAATTGACACACCCCTCTTTACTGTTAAAACCTTAGCTCCATCTAGTGTAGTAATTTCCAGACAAAAAGGAGTCATTCTTTTATAATCTGAGAAACGAAGTATTTTCGTAAAAAAACCTAAATTGTTTTCTCTGCAATTAAGGATAATTTCATTGGTTTCGGGGTCAAAAATATCGAAATTGTTTGCCGCCTTAAAAATACCAATATGCTCTTTGATAAAATATAAATTTCTTTTTAGTATACTATTCATGAGCTATGGGTAATAATACAAATGAAACTATTTCTTTTTTCTTTTTACTGAACCGGAAAATTCATATTTCTTCTTTTGTACTCCATTTTTTGATTGAGTAACTGTTCCTTCAATATCAAAATTTGTAATGGTTGCTTCCCATTCAAAATCACTTTTATCTTTTGATGATTTCGCCTCTATAGAAACTATTCGGCTTTCAGCATCATCTTCGGTAAAGGTTGAATCCAATGTTACGCGGTAAGCAATCGGATCCATTCCTAATTTTTCATACATCAGATCGCCTTCAATTTTTCCACCTTTGATGAACACCAAACTTTTTATTGCTTTACCTCTACCGGTTGCTTTGAGCTCATAAAATTGAACATCATAATTTTTACCTTCAATAAACTTGTTCTTTTCACCTTTCGATTTTTGAGCGAAGGAAGGAGCTATAAAAAACAAACCTATAAACAAGGTTAACAATGGTAATTTCGAAATAGTTGACTTTTTCATATTGTTGATATTTTTAGTTGTAAATTATTTATCTACCTGTTGTTTGAAACAATCCTTTTTTTGCCAAAATTTAAATAGATTTTTGTAAAACTATGCTTTATCTTTGTTTTTAAAAAATATTTCTGAGAAAATAACGAGTTGTTTATAGCATTTTTTACACGGAGTAAAACTTTGACCCATTTATGAATATAATTAACTTTTTGCTTTATTACCTGATTATCATACCCATCTCTCTGCTCCCATTCCCTTTACTATATGGGGTTTCCAATTTTTTATATTTTATGATATTTGTTATTTTTGGATATAGAAAAAAGGTGGTTGTCGATAATATCAGACGATCATTTCCTGAAAAGACTGAAAAAGAGCAAAAAGATATCTGCAAAAAATTTTACCGACATTTCTGCGATCTGGTTGTAGAAAGTCTAAAAACATTCACTATTTCAAATAAACAAGTTTTAAAGCATGTTACGTGCAAAAATCCGGAAGCAATAAATAAATATTTCGAACAGAAACGAAGCGTGATCATTGCAGGAGGTCATTATAACAACTGGGAGATATTTGCAGTCGCTATTGATGCAATTATAAAACATGATACTATAGGAATCTACACCCCCTTAAGCAATAAGTATTTCGATGAAAAAATGCGCAAAACACGAAGTAAATACGGGTTACTTATGATCTCATCCAGAAAAGTGAAATATTATTTTGATGAACACATAAAGGATATTACGGCCACTATTTTTGCTATCGATCAATCCCCATCTAACCCTAAGAGTTGCTACTGGACCACCTTTTTAAATCAGGAAACAGGCGTGTTATTCGGGACAGAAAAATTTGCCAAAGACTATAATTATCCTATTGTATATTGCAGAATTAACAAAGAAAAAAGAGGCTATTACAGTTTTGAATTTTTTGATGTAACTGACAAACCACTAGAAACTGCATATGGAGAAATTACTGAAAAGGTAACGCAGATGCTGGAAAAAGACATCAAAGAAAATCCACAATATTGGCTGTGGACACATAAACGTTGGAAACACAAACGACCTGTTGAAAAAACAAATTGAAATTAAAACGGAATTAATAAAAAAACATGAAAAAAATCCTCCTTACACTCGCCATAGCATTTGCTTTCGCTGCATGTAAAAGCACCAAAGAAGCTGCTAAAACAACAACTGTAACTGCTAAAATCGATTGTACTTCCTCTACCTTGACTTACACATCTGACATCAAAGCGATCATTGAAACAAACTGTTCTCAATGTCACAACGGAAATTATGAAGTAGGTTATAATTTTTTGACAGAAGAATCAGTTAAAAAAGCAGCCAGTAATGGCGAACTATTGCGCAGTATCAAACATGAAAAAGGTATTGATGCTATGCCAGCCAATGCTGACAAACTAGATGATGCTACAATTCGCAAAATCGAATGCTGGATAAATAATGGAATGAACTAGTTTAGAATGAATGAGTAATGGCGCACCATTAGCAGAACGAATGCGTCCAACAAGTTTGGATAACTATATTGGGCAAAAGCACATTGTGGGTCAGGGAGCTATTATGCGTAATGCAATAGAATCAAATCTTTTGCCATCGATTATTCTTTGGGGACCTCCTGGAGTTGGGAAAACAACATTGGCCAATATCATTGCTCATCAGCTGAAACGACCTTTTTATGCCCTCAGTGCTATCAATTCTGGTGTGAAAGATATACGGGATGTCATTGATAAAGCAAAATCCAACGGATTATTCGGACAAAGTAATCCCATACTTTTTATCGATGAAATTCATCGTTTCAGCAAATCACAACAAGATTCATTATTAGGTGCCGTTGAAAAAGGCACGATTACACTTATAGGGGCAACAACTGAAAACCCTTCTTTTGAGGTGATATCAGCACTTTTATCGCGCTGTCAGATATATATTCTGAAGCATCTTGAAAAATCTGATCTATTAGAAATGCTAGAGCTGGCTATGAAAACAGACAGCTTTCTCAAAACAAAAAACATCACTATCCTCGAAAACGAATCCCTGCTAAGACTTTCTGGAGGTGACGGTAGAAAACTCTTAAATGTATTCGAATTGGTAGTGAATGTTATTGGAGGAGATACTATTGTGATCACCAATGAACAGGTAACCAAGATCGTTCAGCAAAATATTTCTTCCTATGATAAATCAGGTGAAAATCATTATGATATTATTTCGGCTTTTATAAAATCGATTCGAGGAAGCGACCCCAACGCTGCTGTATATTGGCTAGCAAGGATGATTGAAGGTGGCGAGGATCCATTATTTATTGCAAGAAGATTGGTCATTTTAGCTTCTGAAGATATTGGAAATGCAAATCCAACAGCACTTGTTATTGCTAACAATTGTTTTCAGGCGGTGAATGTGATCGGTTTTCCTGAATCACGTATCATTTTGTCTCAAGCTGTTACGTATTTTGCGGCATCAGCAAAAAGCAATGCTGCATATATGGCAATAAATGCGGCTATTGAAGCGGTAAAAACAATTGGCGATCTTCCTGTTCCTCTTCATCTCCGAAATGCACCTACTAAATTAATGAAGGAGATTGGCTACGGTGCTGATTATAAATATTCCCATAGCTATACGAATAATTTTTCCAAACAAGAATATTTGCCTGATGAATTAGCTGGATCTAAATTTTATGATCCGGGAAATAATGCACGTGAAAATGAGATGAAAGAATACCTGAAAAAATTATGGGGAGATAAATACAATTATTAATCATCTAAAAAATAGCTGAAGAATCGTCTATCAGCAAATGCCCCCTCGACCACTCTTCCTATCCCTTGCTCCATCCATTGCCAACATACATCCAACTATAAGTTTTCCAATTTTGAACCTGTGCTGAATGAAATCCAAATAACGGTAGAAATCAGAAAAAATATAAATCCCAATACGGCACCAACAATCAAACATAAATTATTTGCTTTGTATCACGCAAAATTCTTTAAGAGGTTTTAAAATTTCAAGTTTATCGTATTTTTTACTATTTTTAGCAATCAAAAGCGCCTAAATAGCCTATAGAAATGAGAAAAACGTTCCTCCTACTATTTACCTTGATCACCATTCTGTTCTTTTCGTGTAGAAAAGAATTTGAAAAACCTTCTTGGGATACTGAGATACTAGCTCCTTTAGTAAATGCAAGTCTGGATATTAATAACATTCTTCCCGACTCTCTTTTGCAAGCAAATGCTGACAGCTCATTAAAAATTGTATACAACAACGATATCTACAAACTGAATATCGATTCTCTTTTTGTTATCCCCGACACCATTCTTCACAATGCCTATGCAATTCCTTCTTCCGGAAGTTTTGTATTAAATCCAGGTGATCCGATTCCATTCCCGAGCAGCTCCGAAACAACATATCCCATTGCTGGTGGCATTCAACTAAAAACCATCACGATTAAATCGGGATATGTAACATTCCATGTAAAAAGTAGGATCCATGAGGAGACCGATTTTGTTTATAGTATTCCGTGTGCCAAATTGGGCGGCGTTCCCTTCTCTAAACCTATCTCTGTTCCTGCTGCTGTTGGAAGTACGCCAGGAGTTTTAAATATTACCTATGATTTGTCAGGCTATATTTTTGATCTAACAGGTGTTGCACACAACAAGGTTAACACCATCTCTACTGGTCTTTTAGCTCATATCAGTGCAACAGGAAGTCCGGTTACCGTTACAAACATGGATAGTTTGATCATCGACAATACCTTTAATGATATAACACCGTATTATGCAAAAGGTTATTTTGGACAGAACACCTATACAATTGGGCCTGGACAATCAGATTTTAAATTATTTGACAGAATCGTATCCGGATCGATTCAACTTGAAAATGTAAACTTCAATTTAAAAATTGAAAATCCGATCGGATTAGATACCCGATTAAATATCAGCAACATCAGTTCTATCAATACGCATACGGGAACAACCGTTAACTTAAATGATTATACCAATACCATTATCGGTTCACCAATCAATATTAACCGTGCAGCAGAAAGTGGCGGAATCGTTTACCCTACTTATGCTAATTTCCCAATGACAACAACCAGTTCTAATATAAAACCGGTCATAGAAAATTTACCAAACAAATTTGGATATGCACTTCAGATCACAACGAATCCATTAGGAAACATTTCAGGCTCCAACGATTTTATTTATGCCGACCGTCTATTGAAAGCTACCATGAATATGGAGATTCCACTTTCTTTAGTTGCAAACAATTTAACATTAGAAGATACTCTAAATCTGAATATTTCTAAAACAGATGGCAGTCAGAATGTACACGATGGCACCATCACGTTATTTGCCGACAATGGTTTTCCATTTGACGCTCAGCTCCAGCTCTATCTTTTAAACAGCAGCAATGTTGCCGTTGATTCTATTTTTTCTTACACCCATACAATTGTGGAAGCGCCCATCAATGCTAGTTTACGCGCTACTGGTAAAAAACTGACAAAAATTGCCGTTCCGATCAGTGAAAATAAAATGAATTTACTGTATGATACGAAAAGAGTTTTACTGAAGGTGAAATTCAACACCAGCGCTCAACCTCAATACATAAAAATTTATAGTGATTACACGATTGACGTAAAATTAGTTGGCGATTTTAACTATACAGTTCAACTTAAATAATGAGAGACGTGAAGAAAATTTTATTACTTCTATTTATAGGTTTGCAATTACGATCAACAGCTCAGATTACTGCTGTGTTTTCGGATGTATTTCCGGATGCTGCAAAAACAAGGATAGGCCTTGTGGGTGATTTCGACATTAACTCAAATTCAATTACATCAAAGTTCTTCAGTAAGTTTTATAAAGGAGGGTATATTGATTCAGACCTCAAAAAACAAGTACTTGACCGTTTAAAGAATCAAAATAGAATTGGTGCAGATGTAAATTACGGAGCATATGTTGGAATCAAATTAGATTCTATTTTTCACAAGAAAAATATCAGTCTATTTTTCAGTCTGCGCGACCGTGAACATTTCGATGCGCAATTTTCTAAAGATCTTTTTAAAGTTGGATTTTATGGTAATGCACCCTATGCAGGTAAGCTTGCCGATTTTAATAAATTCAGTTTAAATTTCCTTCGCTATCAGCAGCTTCAAGTAGGATTGTTCTCCGCTAAATACGACAGTGCTGCCAGATGGGGAATTGCTGTTTCTATCTTAAAAGGAGAACGCTACTCCTCTATTTTAGCTAATAAAGCAGAATTGTTTACCAGTGCCGACGGGCAATCGATTGATTTCAACACCAATATGCAAGTAGCACAATCGGATACAGCTCAAAAAGGATTAGCTGCTTTTAATGGCATTGGAGCAAGTATCGATATTTATTTCGAGGCACCCTTCCAAACACGAATTGGAAATTCCAAATTTCGCGTATCTGTTGCAGATATAGGGTCTATCAAATTTAACCAGCAATCACTTTATATGAATCAGGATTCCTTGTTTCATTATACAGGTTTTGCTATTAACAGCATCTATGATTTGCAGGACTCTACTTTTGCAAATACTTCTCAGGATAGCATTATCAGTTCGATTGCACCTTTCAAAAAGAAATCGTTTACGGTTACACTTCCTAGTATTTTAAATTTAACCTATGAAATACAGCTGAGCAAAAAATTTGAATTGATTGAAGGTATACGATATGTATTTAATGCAAATTATAAATTGTTGTATTATATAAAAGCGAATTATTCGATTACGAAAAAAGTGATGATCTCGGGTACATTCGGACATGGCGGGTATGGTAATTTCACATACGGATTAGGCGTTTTCGCTGATTTCGGTAAAGGATTCATGATGTATGCGGGTAGCAATAATTTACAAGGGTTTGTCACTCCAACAAAAGCAGCCGGCATGGGAGGCTATTTTTCACTCATTAAAAATTTTAAATAATAAATGAAAAACAGATTCATCAAGTCGTCTTTACTTATTATTATTATTTGTGCAACACATCTTGCCTTTGCTCAGGTGAAATTTGAAAAAGTATTTGGAGGAAGCACAGGATCTGACTTGGGTTATTCTGTTGCAGAAACATACGAAAAGGGATATGCAATAGTTGGCACCACAACTAGTTTTGGAGCAGGCAGCACAGATGCATATTTATTACAAATCGATTCTATGGGTGTTGCATTTGGTCAAAAAACATTCGGAGGGATAAATATAGATCGGGCCTATTCTGTAAAACTTACCAGCGACTCAGGGCTAGTAATTGCAGGATATACAAACAGTTTTGGTCATGGCGGATACGATATGTATGTTATAAAAACAAAAAAAAATGGCGACACTTTATGGACAAAAACATATGGTGGAACAGATTGGGATTTCGCGTATTCGATAGAACAAACTTCGGATGGCGGATTTATTATTGCTGGTGGAACATATAGTTATGGAAAAGGAAATGAAGATATGTTCTTAGTAAAAACAAACGCATTTGGTGATACACTTTGGACAAAAACTTTTGGTGATGTTAATGACGATGAAGCAAAAAGTGTAAAACAAACAAGTGATGGTGGATACATACTTACAGGGAACACAAAAAGTTTCGGGGATCTAAGTGGCGATATGTTTACTGTGAAAACAAATAGTGTGGGCGATACACTTTGGACCCACAAATATCATGGTTTATTAGAAGACAACGCAAATGATGTATTGGTAGATAATTCAGGGGCTGGTTATATCATTGCAGGAGAAACAAGATCAGCAGCTTTAGG
Source organism: Bacteroidota bacterium (assembly GCA_947449315.1). Lineage (GTDB taxonomy): Bacteria > Bacteroidota > Bacteroidia > 2-12-FULL-35-15 > 2-12-FULL-35-15 > 2-12-FULL-35-15. The sequence goes on along the minus strand of CANFRC010000001.1, from coordinate 81,984 downwards.
CTATCAAGGCGCAATAATACAATTAAATTTATCTGGAGTTCAAACGAGCTTTACAAACATTTATGGCGGTTCATCAACAAATGATGGAATAAATTCAATTGTTCAAACGAATGACGGGCGATTTGCTACTATGGGATATACCTTCAGTTACGGAGCAGGGGCATCGGATTTTGCTTTTTATTTAGAAAAACCAATTGGTACTTATGTTGGATCCTATACTTACGGGGGAAGCAATATTGATAAAGGGTATTGTATAAAAAGTACGAGTGATGGCGGCTACATTATTTGTGGAACAACCTTATCCTATTCATTACTTGAACACATTTATGTAATTAAAACAGATAGTGTTGGGCACTCAACTGGCGCTGTTGTTAATGTAGTTACAGGAATCAATTCCAACGCTAGTGAGAGAGGTCGTACTTTTTTAATTTATCCTAATCCCGCTAATGATTTCATTTCAATTAATTTAAATAAAGATGAACTTTTGAAATCAAAATCAATAACAATAAATATTTTTGATCTACTAGGCAGCGTTTGTTTTCAAAGCGTAATAGATACAAATTCAACTTCAGAACCGATAAACATTAATACTTCTGAGTTATCTAATGGCTCCTACATTCTTTCAATCAGTTCAGAAAATTATATTGCAAATCAAAAATTAGTAATTCAAAAAAATCAGTAGTAAATAACAGATGATTTTACTTAAGCCAAAAACTATTCTGTTATTTATTTTACCTCTCTGCATCTTCCTAACTTTCAATAAGCACAGCAAAGACAGGGCTAACACTTACCATGGAGTTATTTGGGCAGATGCTGCCGGTTATTACATTCATCAACCTATTTGGTTCATTTACGGTAATGATGCAAAAGCGTTTCCTAAAAATATAGAACTGAATACGGGAAATGGATTTTATCTAGATACTGCCACAAACAAAGTCATTACAAAATATCCTTGCGGAGTAGCCATCCTTCAAACGCCCTTCTTTTTAGCGAGTCATTTTCTTGCAAAAGTATTTCATTTTGAAGCAGACGGCTTTTCTAAGATCTATTCCTACGGATTGTACTTTGCAGGAATCGTTTATTGCTGTTTAGGCTTGTTTCTTTTAAGTCGGTTTTTATCACAACACTTCTCATCTGCAGTTTCGGTGATAGCCCCACTCCTATTCATAGCAGGAACTAACTTATTTTATTACAGCATTGATGCTCCCGGAATGTCTCATGTCTACTCATTTTTCTTATTCTGTCTCATAATTTATCTTACACCTACACTAACAACAAAACCTCGCTTCAGTATATTCCTGTTGTTTTTTTGTTGTGTTACTTTAGCAACTTTAACCCGACCGACAAACATCCTGATTGTTTTGTTCCCTTTCTTTTATAACATAAAAAACAAATCAGAATTCGTTGAACGCATTCTTCTTTTTTTAAAGAACAAGTTTGTGGTACTAGGTACACTCCTAATTGCATCATTTCTGACACTCCCTCAAATCCTATACTGGAACAGTACTACTGGCAAACTAATCACTTATTCCTACGGAAATGAAAGTTTCATTTTCTGGAACAATCCAAAATTATTGGAAATCTGGTTCTGCACCAACAACGGATTGTTCCTTTACACTCCTCTCATCTTCATTTCTATTGTGGGTATCATTTTAATGATGAAGAAAAAAGAATGGTCGGGTTACTTCATTGCAATTCTGTTTTTAGTGATCAGCTATATCTTTGCCAGCTGGTGGAATTGGTGGTTTGGCTGTTCTTTCGGAGCGAGAAGTTTTGTTGAATATTACAGCTTATTGATCATTCCTTTTTGTTATTTATTGGAATACACCAAGGACAAGAAGGTGGCAAAGTACACACTTGTTCTTGCAATTGCTTTTTGCTGCTATTTAAATCTGAATATGGAATATTACTATGACGGCTGTTTCTATGGTGATACATGGGATTTCAGCAGTTATTTAAAATTATTGAATTCTTAAGTTTTTTTATAAATTTGTAACACAAAATTTAAACAGATATAACGATGGGACGTGTATTCGAAAAGAGAAAGTATAAAATGTTTGCCCGCTACGATAAAATGGCGAAAGGGTTTACTCGGATTGGAAAAGAGATTGCCATAGCAATAAAATTAGGTGGTGGCGATCCTGCTGGAAATTCACGTTTACGTGTTGCTATCCAAAATGCCAAAGGGTTAAACATGCCGAAGGTTAACATTGATGCTGCTATCAAACGTGCAACCTCAAAAGATTCTACCAATCTGGAAGAAATCGTTTATGAGGGAAAAGGCTTATACGGTATTGCTATTCTAATTGAATGTGCAACTGACAATCCTACCCGTACGGTTGCAAACGTGCGTATGAACTTTAATAAATATGGTGGTGAACTAGGGAAAACAGGCTCTCTGGATTACTTATTCGATCGCAAAGGTGTATTCCGCATTAAAAAAGGAGATGTTTCATTAGAAGACCTTGAATTAGAGTTGATTGATTTTGGCGCAGATGAAATTGAAGCCGATGAGGAAGAAATTGTGATTTATACCGCTTTTACAGATTTCGGTAATATGCAAAAAGCATTAGAAGCGAAGAAGTTTGATATCATTAGTTCCGAGCTGGAAAGAATTCCGAATACAACTGTAGAATTGAGCGATGAACAAGTGGAGGAAGTCATGAAATTAGTTAGTAAATTAGAGGAAGATGATGATGTACAGACCGTATATCACAATATGAAGTAATATTTTCTTTAAGAAACTGGAACGCAGAGGGTAACTATTCTCTGCGTTTTTTTATTCTTCACCTAAATGATACAACGTTAATCCCGCAATGGGTGTTTCAATGATCGTTTCAATGTTCACTCCTTTATTGGCAGCCACAGCTCGCAAAATATTGCTGTAATAAAAAGCGACAGAACCTACACAACTTAATTTTACTTCTTTGTGTTTTGAATATTTGCAAATATGCTTGTCAAAAAATTGCCCGAAACAATTTGCTACCAGATCAACAACAAACTGCTCTTTTAAATTCTGATAAATAAATTTACTAAAAGATGCTAAAAACCTGTTGGGATTTGGTTGTTTGTAAATAGCGTCCAACATCTCCTGCTTACCTAAATTAAATCGTTCATAAAAACGATTGGATAAAGCTTCGGGCATTTCTTTATTCAGAAAGGCTTGGACAAATGTTTTACCAATATGTGCACCACTTCCTTCATCACCTAGAACATAACCTAAAGAGGGTGTGCTTTCAATGATGTTATTACCATCGTAATAACAGGTGTTTGCGCCAGTACCTAAAATGGCTGCAATTCCGGGGTTAGCGCCACATAAGGAACGAGCTGCACCTAACATATCGGAATACACTTCAACAATTGCCTGGTGGAAATTCTTCAGTAAAGCGATTCTCACCATTTCCTTTTTAGAATGGGAGCCGCACCCAGCACCATAAAAGAAAACCGACAAGGTTGTATCGACAAGGGGGATTTGAATTTCAGATAATAACTCGTTTTGAATAATCAATGAAATCTCATCAGAAGATGTAAAATAAGGATTAATGCCTTGTGTAGCGAATTGATGAATCTTTTTATTATCATCGATCAAACGCCAATCTGTTTTGGTTGAGCCACTATCTGCAATTAATATCATGCTATCCGAGGAATTTAAAATCTCTACGAATTTATTAATCTTTCATGAGGAAATTGAATTTATTTTTTCTTTGTAAAGGCATACGATTTTGTAATCACATATTTTTGGATTAGATCATATTCTTCATGAGATAGTTTACTTTTTTCACTCATTTCAGGGAGTATCATCAGCCATCTTTTTTCGGAATACTCATTCGGAACAGGCAAAAAATGACATCCAGAGCATTTAGCTGTATAAAATTTAAATCCCGCATTCAATTGTTCGATGGTTACATTGGTCCATTTCTTATTGGCAAGTCCAACATCATCCTGAGTAGGCTTAAAAGAAATTGGAGAGCAGCAAACAAGCAAAATGCTTGTACTGATAAAAAACAAAAAATTATAATTCGTTGATGCCATTCTTTAAAAACTAAATCCAATCAACAATCGTGATTCCACTTTTTCAAATTCACTCAGATCGAGACTTTTCGAATTCGCCTCATTTACCTTTAGATTGCACCATTGCGGTAAGACATTTAAAATAATAAAAAAATTGGTGTTGCTGTAAAACAAAGTTGGCCCGCCAAACATAGCAGCATGTTCGACATGATTTTTAACGATCACATTATGATTCCTTAATTCCAATCCAAGTCCTACATGTGCTTTCAACAAACGCATATAGGCAAGATCAACTTCTGCCTTTAATTCTTTTTCCTTTTCCGTTTTACCTTTTTTTACATCAAAACCAACTTCATATTCTCCCACTACATTTAGAGCAAAAATATTCTTGCTGGTCTTTTTATCAAGTATCAATTTCCCTTCTACCTCTACTTCGCTAGGTGCTATTGTTAATTCAGCATAAAGTGCTGACCCGATTGCATTTGCTACAGGATCGGAAAGCTTCAGCTTCCATTCACTAGAAACAGAAAACAAGGTTGACTTAATTATTCCGCTGCTACTGGTATCCGCTATTCCTCCTAATGTATCCAGATGTGCACCTTCGGCTGAATGCTCCACATTTAAATACACTGAAGTCTGCAATTTATCTGTCAACCCAACCTCTAATTCCAATCGCTGATCCAGCCGATTGTAAAAATATTGCCGACCAGTCCGGTAAGTACTCCAAAGTTCTAAATCTTTTGCTCCTTTCGCCAATGTCAAACTTTGATACGTCCGCACAAACATTCTGTCCTGAGCATGAATTGAAAATGATCCAATACAGATTGAAAAGACCGTAATAATTGATCTGTACGCCATAGAAATCTATTTAGATTGATTTTAAATAACGACACAAATGTAGATGGAGAGATACGATGAGGCAATACCTAATTAATGGTATTTTGAAAAAAGTAAACTAAAAATGGAATTTAATTAACAGCCGAAAACAAAAAATGATTCGGGCTTACGAGGTTTTCGCGAACAGCAAAAAGAACCAAACCAGCAGTATTATTCACGCCTAGTTTGTTCATGATATTTTTACGGTGTGTAGTAACGGTATGTGTACTTAAAAACAATTTATCGGCCACTTCCTTGTTCGAAGAACCTTCAGCAATCAACTTAATGATCTCCATTTCACGGTCACTAATGTTCAAACCTTCACAAGAATATTCGGATATATTTTCTGGTTTCTCTTCCATGATGTTCGAAACAATTTTTCCACATATAAATTTTTCGCCAAGTGCCGTTTTATAGATTGCTTCAATTATCTCGTCCTGATCACAATCTTTTAACAGATGACTAGTTACTCCTATTGCCAATGCTTTAGAAATGATCTCATTGGGTTGAACATCGGTAATCGCTAATAATTTTGATTGGGGGTATTTCTTTACTATCAGGAATAAACCTTCTAGACTATAATTAAAGGATGTATAATCAATGATAATCAGATCCGGTTTGTAGAATTTGGATTGACTGACAAGGTCGGAACTACTTAATGCTTCTGCAATCAATGTAAAATCAGTGTTTTCATTTAACAGAACTGCCAAACCTTTGCGGCTTAAAAAGTGACTGTCGGCGATTGTAATGCTGATTTTTTCCACAAAAAAGTTATTTAGACTGATTTTAAATAATGGTCAAAAATACAGATTGGATTGGTTCCTGCAAACTATTTTTTCAATTATTTTTCAGGAGCTGATGAATGTCATACGCAATGGGCTTTTCTATAAATTAACCACATAGAAACATAGAAAAAAGAAAAGAAAGCATAAAAAACTCGTAGCTGAAATCGTTTAAACGTTTTCTTACTATGTGTTACTATATAAAGTTTTAGCTTCTTCTTTTTCTATGAGCCTCTGTGGTAAAAATGGGATAAACATCCTGAGCAGCTAATGCCCAACAACAGTGCTTTCACCTTCAATAGCCAGAATCGTATTGTCAAAAACAGACCGAGCTTCATCCAACAAGGGTTGAAGATCTTTATAACGTGCTGAATAATGTCCGATCATCAATTGCTGAACTCCCGCTTTTTTAGCCATCGTTCCGGCTTGCAAAGCAGTAGTATGGTATGTTTCTTTAGCTCTTGCACTCATTTCGTCTAAGAAAGTTGCTTCATGATATAAGAGATTAGCACCTTTGATGTATTCAATGATGCGCTCATCGTAACTTGTATCAGAACAATACACATAACTTCGAGGTGCTTGCATAGAAACAACAAGCTGAGCATTGGGGATCACTGTTCCTGTATCTGAAACAAGGTCCGCTCCTTTCTTAATAGCCAAAATCTGATCAATAGAAAGTCCGTACTGATGAATGATCTCTTTGGAGATATTCGCCATTAAAGGCTTTTCTTTAAAAACAAATCCACAACAAGGGATTCGATGATTTAGAACAATGGTTCTGACCTCAACGCGCTCATCTTCAAAAATTAGGTCGTTGTGTAAGTATTGATGCGGATGATAAATGATTTGATAATTGATGTAGGATTGAGAATGCTTGAATTGCACTTCAATGATCTCTTGCAATTCGGCCGGACAGTACAAATGAATTTCTACAGTTCTGCCTAATAAATGCATACTGGATAGCAATCCCAACAAACCCAAATAATGATCGCCATGCAAATGGCTGATGAAAATATGGTTGATGCGCTGGAATTTGAGTTTAAACTTACGAAGTTGTATTTGGGTTGCTTCTCCACAATCTATCAAAAAAAACCGCTCAGCTATGTTTAATAGCTGAGCGGTTGGATTGCGTTTTGAAGTAGGAGTTGCACTGCTGCAACCTAAAATAGTTAATTCAAAATTTTGCATTATTTACTTGCAACAATCATTCGTTTTGTGATGGTTTTATCACCATTCGTGATTGAATAAATGTAAACGCCAGGAGAAAAAGAATTCGCAGCAACCTTGATTGTGTTCACACCCTTTTCTGATCTGAATTGATTATTAAATACAACATCACCTAGCACATTGTAAACTTTAAAGTCAACATTGGAAGCACTTACAGATGAGAAATGAATCTCTGTATTTTCTGAGAATGGATTCGGACTGTTTTGATCTACATCAAATTTTGTCATATCTAACGATTCGATTCCAGCTGCTGCAACAACGATACTTCTGTATTGTTTGTTGGTTTGAGGAATACTAATTGGAACAACAACAGTTGCATGCCCCATTGCATTTACAATCACCTGATGATTCCATACAGTAGAAGGTGTTCCGGTGATCAAAATACAACCATTTGAATTTCCAGGGAAACTACATCCAGCAGGAGAACAAACATAAGATAAACCTGGAGCTAAACTGTCAACACTAACAATATCAATGGAAGTGATTGGTACACCCGCAAATCCAAAGTCTGTAGCATCAACTGGAACCATCATACTCATTACCTGAGTGTAAGGAACACCAACAGTACCAATTGCCATACCAGTTGCACTGTCAGGACAAATTCCATAAGTTGCACCCGCTGGGATACAAGAAACATTAGGAACACATTGTGCATTCATGCTAGAAATTGCAACTGAAGCAACAAATAAAAATGTAGAAAGTAATTTTTTAGTCATAGGTTTGATTTTTTAGGGTTTATAATTATTGAGTAGTCACACCAATCATTTCCTGAGCTTCAAGCAATGTATTGGTGATATTTAAAATTGTATCTAATTGAGTGATTGTGATTAGTTTTTTTACCGGCTCTTGCAAACCTGTTAAGACAAACATACCCTGACTGTTTTTACAAAGACGGTTAGCAACCAAAATAGCGCTTAATCCGGATGAATCGCAATAACGGGTATCTGCCATATCAATGATGATATTTTTAGAACCATCGGTAGTGATCACAACCAACTCTGACTTTAAAGAAGGGGCTAGATTACCATCCAACTTCTCTGCCAACAGCTTAATAATTGTGTATTTATCCGTCCTATCTATTTTGAAACTCATGTTTATTTTATTCTTTAAGCAAATATAAGAATATTTTGCTGTAGAAACCAATATTGATTTCTAACATTTTTTTACATGCTACTTGGCTTATTAAAGCCATTGTATGAACTCTGTTTTGATTGCTTTTTTCATTTTAAGCTGTCGCTGTTAAACTCTGCCTGCCAATAAAAAAAGTACCGCCATTCTCACGGCTACGCCATTCTCTACCTGATCCAGAATAATACTTTGAGCGCTGTCGGCAACATCGCTGGTAATCTCAACGCCGCGATTTATTGGACCAGGATGCATCACCACAATTTTTTTAGAGAGTGAATCCAGCAAGTCTTTGTTCAGCCCGAACAGCATAGTGTATTCACGTAAGGAAGGAAAATATTTTATGTCTTGTCGTTCTAGTTGAATTCGCAGCATATTGGCTACATCGCACCATTCAAGTGCTTTGCGTAAGTCGTGTTCTACTTTTACGCCCAAACTATGAATGTATTTCGGCATCAATGTGGTTGGTCCGCAAACCATAACTTGGGCACCTAGTTTTTGTAAGCAGAAGATATTTGATAAGGCAACTCGTGAGTGCAAGATATCGCCAATGATTGCGATCTTCTTTCCTTTGATGCTGCCTAATTTTTCTTTTATGGAAAAGGCATCTAGCAATGCTTGCGTCGGATGTTCGTGTGCGCCATCTCCGGCATTTACAATTTTTGCATCAATGTGTTTTGATAAGAAAACAGCTGCTCCCGGATTCGGATGACGCATGACCACCATATCCACTTTCATGGCTAAGATATTGTTTACCGTATCAATCAATGTTTCGCCTTTTTTTACAGAAGAGGCTGCAGCAGAAAAATTCACCACATCCGCACTCAATCGTTTTTCGGCTAATTCGAAAGATAATTTTGTTCTAGTGGAATTTTCAAAAAATAAATTAGCAATGGTAATGTCTCTGAGGGAGGGAACTTTTTTAATAGGACGATTAATGACTTCTTTAAAACTTTCTGCTGTGCTCAATATCAAATTAATATCATCGGCATTCAGCTCTTTTATTCCGAGAAGATGTTTCGTACTCAGTTTAGTCATTAGTTGTTTTCTTTAGTCATTCGACAATAAGGTTACTTTATCGGCCCCATCCGTTTCTTTCCACTCTACTTTTACTTTTTCGGAAGAAATAGAATCAATTACCTTTCCTATGTATTTTGCTTGTATCGGTAAATGTCTACTTAGTCTTCTGTCGATCAGCACGAGTAATTCAACATCGTTGGGCCGTCCGAAAGCCAACATAGCATCTAATCCTGCTCGAATGGTTCTGCCTGTAAACAATACATCATCCACCATGATCACATTTTTTCCTTCAATAATAAAATCGATGTTTGTTTTATTGGGAACCAGTTCTTTCTGGCGAAAATCATCACGATAAAAAGTGATATCCAAACTACCACATTTGATGTCTTTCTTTTTTAGAATTTCCTGAAGTTTTTTCTGAATGCGTGTTGCGAGATAAATGCCGCGGGGTTGAAGTCCTATGATTACTGTGTTGGAAAAATCGTTGTGAACTTCAATTAATTGGTAACAAAGCCGAGTAACGGTAATTTCGAAGTGTTTATTATCTAAAATGATTCGTGGCTTCATCATACTAGAGAACAAAGATACATTTATTTTTGATGTTTCGATTTTTCATATTTATTTTTTTAATATTATGAAAAAAGCCCTTTCAAAATCAATTGAAAGGGCTTTTTGAATGTCTATGAATAAGAATTTGCACATGACGTGCTACATTTAATTAAACCTTACCTTCTCGGTTATTCTTTAATTATTTTCTTCGAAGTAGAACTAACAGCATCATTTATCTTTATGAAATAAATCCCTTTTGCCATCGAACTCATATTGATCTGGGTGTTTCCGGTTTTTATAATTTGTGAATGAACTGTCTCTCCTAACACATTTATGATTGTTAAGTGAACAGGAGTATTAAAAGTTGAAGAAATAGTAAACTGGTCAGCAAATGGATTCGGATACACTGAAAAGTCGTTATCACTCATCAATTCAGCTATTCCTCCGCATACCGATACTGCAATTGAATCAACTGCAGAAACAGAACAACCAACAGAATCAGAATAAGTATAAAGTATCCCCCAAGTTCCGATAATAGAAGCTGATGGCGTAAATAGATTGCCGCCAGAAACGCCTACTCCAGAATAGGTTCCTCCAGCGGGCGAACCAGCTGTTAAAACAAATGGACTAGAAAAAGAACAGATCAGAGGAAGAGATGAGAAATCTAATGTGACATTGGGTGCTGTAGTCACAGCGAGCGTTGTAACAACCGTACTATCACATCCAAATATAGAAGTTAAATTATCGGTATAAGTGCCGGCAGAATGCTGATAGGCACCACCTAAGAAAATACTATCGTTCGAACAAATGCTTGCTGCCTGAAAACTACTGCTGACCGGATGAACAGCCAACACCGTTGTAATAGTGCTATCACAACCAGATACGGAAGCATACACATGTGTGTAAGTCCCTGCAACAGATTCATAGGCTCCTGCGATCAGCAGACTATCGCCAGAGCAGATTCCCGCATTGACAGTGTTGTTGTATACAGGATTCACGAATAAATTGAAGGCATAAATGCTATCGCAACCTAAATACGTTGTATAGTTATCGAAATAGGCATTCGCCACTTTTTCATACGTTCCGAAAATCAACACACTGTCGCCCTCACAAATGGTTGCCGACTGTGAAAAATGATAGAATGGATTCACCATCAAAGTATTTTCAATGGTACTATCGCAACCACTTATTGTTGGAAGAATATACGTATAGGTTCCGGCTACCTTACGAAAGATACCACCTATCAAAATACTATCTCCATCGCAAATGCTGCTGGTAGTAGTTGATAAATAAGCGGAAGAAACATTCAGCGATAGATACACCAAAGAATCGCAACCAAAGGCTGAAGAAAACAAATGCGGATACAAACCGGGTTCATTGTAATAGCTCCCTCCAAATATGGTGCTGTCACCCTGACAAATGGTAACAGGTTTATAATTCACATATGTCGGATGAACAATCAGTGGATGATACGAAGTAGTTGCAGTGGTTGCACAAGCACCAGAAATAACACATTGGTAAGAATAACCGTTCATTCCCATCGTTGCACCCGAAATGGATACTACAGAAGTTGATACTCCTGAATAGACTGCAGAATCGATCAGATTGAAGTAACCACTGCCCTGATCTACCTGCCATTGATACGTTAAACCTGTTCCCGTTGCAGTCACAGAAAAGGAGGCACTGCCACCCTCACAAACAGTTGCATTGGTCGGTTGAACCGTGATAGTAGGAATTGCATTGATAGTTAAGGTGGCTGAAGTCGTTGTTATTGCTGGCGGACAATCGCCTGTGATAATACATTGATAAACATAGCCATTCATTCCTGCTGTTGCACCAGTGATATAGAGTGTTGCCGTGGTATCACCAGTATAAGGTGCTGCAGCCGGAACGTTTACAAAGCCCGAACCGGTATTCACTTGCCATTGGTAAGATAGACTGGAACCACTTGCTGTAACAGCAAAAAAACTATTATCACCTAAACAAATTGCGCTATTAACAGGCTGTGTATAGATAGTTGGTGGCACATTTACTTTTAAAATTACTGAGAAACTTACAGCATCAGGGATACAGCCATTGCTAACAACACAACGGTATACATAATCGCTTAAAACCATAGTAACTCCTGTTATTGTTAAGGTAGATGTTGTAACACCCGAATAAGGAGCCACATTGGATAAGTTGACAAAACCCGATCCTTGATCCACCTGCCATTGGTATACTAAACTAGGACCTGTGGCTGTTATGCTGAAAGAAGCAGTACCTCCTAAACAAACAATCGCACTGGAAGGTTGAGACGTTATGGAAGGTGTTGTGCAACCTAAACCAAAGGAATTGAAAGAAAAAATTGTAAAAAAGAGGATACTCGTAAAGATTCTGAATTTCATAGGTTATTTTTTGGTACGCGAAAATAGTGAATTAATGGGTTATAACAATGTTTCTTCTACATGTTAAAGTTATGAAACCTAAGAAGTGGATCGCTCCTGAAATGAGCGCTTTTTTGATATTGATTTTAATATTCACGACTTAGCTCAGGGGATCAGCAAAAAATAATATTATAAAAAGGTTTATTTTAAGCATAAAAAAACGCCCCACTATGAAGGGGGCGTTTTCTCTAAAAAACCATGGCGTGATTCTTTAGATTTTGTGAGCCGCGTAAGACTCGCAAAATTCGATTAAGACTTTTTAGACTTTTTTTCTGACTCTTCCATATCTGCTTTCAGATTTGAAAGAACATCCATATCGCCTAGTGTTGTTTTTTCAACACTGTCTTTTACTTTTTTAGCAGCTTTTTTAGCATCATCTCCAGCAGCTTTCTTTTCAGTTGCAACAGCAGCTTTTTCAGCAGCAGTTACTTCTTCATTGATCTTGCTATGAGATACGATGATTTTTTTGCCTTCTTTATTAAATTCTAACACTTTAAACTCTAATGTCTCTTCTACTTTCGCAGATGTTCCATCAGCTTTTACAGAGTGACGTGTTGGGCAGAATGCTTCAACACCGTATGGCATAGAAACGATAGCGCCTTTTTCCATTACACTGGTAATTGTTCCTTGGTGAAGTGAATTCTCAGTAAAGATTGTTTCAAACACATCCCATGGATTTTCTTCCAATTGCTTGTGTCCTAAACTCAATCTGCGGTTTTCACCATCAATTTCTAAAACAACAACATCAATCTTATCACCGATCTTAGTGAATTCTGATGGATGTTTGATCTTTTTAGACCAAGAAAGGTCAGAAATATGAATTAAACCATCCACACCTTCTTCTAATTCAACAAAGATACCAAAGTTGGTAAAGTTGCGAACTGTTGCAGCGTGCTTAGTTCCTTTCGCGTATTTAGTAATTACATTGCTCCATGGATCAGGCATTAATTGTTTGATACCTAATGACATTTTGCGCTCTTCACGGTCAAGTGTTAACACAACAGCTTGTACTTCATCACCCACTTTTAAGAAATCGTGGGCTGTACGTAAATGCTGACTCCAGCTCATTTCAGAAACGTGGATCAAACCTTCTACACCCGGTTGAATTTCAACAAAAGCACCGTAATCAGCAATCACAACTACTTTTCCTTTTACTTTATCACCTACAGCAAGATCCGCTTTCAAATTATCCCATGGATGCGCAGAAAGTTGTTTCAAGCCCAATGCAATACGTTTTTTCTCATTGTCGAAATCAAGGATAACAACATTGATCTTCTGATCCAATTTAACGATCTCTTCTGGATGATTGATACGGCCCCATGATAAGTCAGTGATATGAACCAAACCATCAACTCCACCTAAATCGATGAACACACCATAAGAAGTAATATTTTTTACAGTACCTTCTAATACTTGTCCTTTTTCTAATTTAGAGATGATCTCTTTTTTCTGTTGCTCTAATTCAGCTTCAATAAGCGCTTTATGAGATACAACTATATTTTTAAATTCATTGTTGATCTTAACAACTTTGAATTCCATTGTTTTTCCTACATATACATCGTAATCACGGATTGGTTTCACATCAATTTGTGAACCTGGTAAAAATGCTTCAATACCGAATACATCAGCAATCAAACCACCTTTCGTACGACATTTTACATATCCTTTAATGATTTCATCGTTAGCCAGCGCTTGATTAACACGTTCCCATGATTTCATAGCACGAGCCGTTTTGTGAGAAAGGATCAACTGACCGCTTTTATCCTCTTGGCTTTCAACATATACTTCAACGATATCTCCAATTTTAAGATCCGGATTGTAACGGAACTCTGTCAATTGAACCACACCATCAGACTTGTATCCAATGTTTACTACTACTTCCTTACTGTTTTTAGCAACAACTTTACCATCGATAATTTCGTTTGGTGCAACTGATTTCAATGTTTTCTCATACAAAGAATCGTATTGATCGCGTTCTGCTTTAGAATACGTCTCTCCTTTGTTTCCAACTGCGTTCCAATCGAATGCTTCTAATGTTACTGGTGCTTCTACTGATTCTGCCATGTTATTTTTTTCCGGAAAACTGCTCCGGCTACTTTGTTTTGTATCCAATTACTTGTTTTTAGTGTAATTGAAGAGGTTAATACTTCATTTTTTTATTTACGCCTTTTTTTAAGGGACACAAAGATAATAAAATCAAATGTGATGGCAAGTGGAAATTAATTTTTTTTAATAGTTTTTAATTATCTGCCTATTCTTATTTATCCTTTACTTCATAAAAATACCTTAAACTACTGAAATACAATTATTTATATTTTTTAAAAAAAATCAAAAAAAATATAAACAGGGTTCCACTCAGTAAATTAACAGTCCAGAAAATCCATTTTTGATCCCGACTTTTACCCTCCCTTTTTTCATGGACTGTTTTTTATCAGGACTCGAAAAATGGAAATGTCATCTCCTTCAATTTCCTAAAAAAAATAAAAAACTGGCAGAAAAAATACGCAACCCGAATTATGCAAATAGCTATCAATAAATTTAGATCTAACGCAAAGCAAAAAAAAGAATTGCAAAAGATAGCAGAAGGTGAAACCAAGAGTAATAGTGAAAGATTAAAAAAGAAATGGCTAAACGGCATAATTTTTCAAATAAATAAAATACTTCCAAAGGTTTTGTTACTTTTACGCCCTTAAATAACCTATATGTCCAAAGACCTAGTCGTTAAAAAATCAAGCCTTCCTGATGCAGGAAAAGGATTATTTACAAAACGTGATATCAAAAAAGGAGAACGTTTTATCGAATACCTTGGTGAAGTGGTTACGGAGGCTGAATTAGACCGCCGCGCTGAAAAAGATATTTTCGGATACGCTTTTTATATTTCTAAGAAAAAATGTATTGATGCATTTTATACTCCTAATGAATTGGCACGTTATGCCAATGATGCGAGAGGTTTAAATAAAATAAAAGGTGTGAAAAACAATGCCTGTTATGTTGTTTATAAGAACAGCGGTTGGATAAAGGCAGAAAAAAATATCAAGGCTGGTGAAGAGATTTTTGTGAGCTATGGCGCTGAATATTGGAAAGACATCCGTTACAATATCAAATTAGATAAGGAAAGAGCTGCGCTTAAAAAGAAAGCTAAAAAAAGTAAAAAGTAACAGGAAATAACACTTGGAAAAAGTTAAAAGCTGCGAAACAAATAAAGAACAAGCGGACGAAGTACTTGTGTTTGCAGTAAGAATGTAATTTATTTATAAACTTCTTTTTTACTTGCTTTCAATGTATTGACTAATAAAGAAGCAATGGTCATCGGACCTACTCCACCAGGAACCGGTGTAATAAAAGATGACTTTGCAGCTACTTCATCATATTTCACATCACCCAATAATTTAAAACCACTTTTAGTTGAATCAGATGTAACACGGGTAATTCCAACATCGATCACTACTACTCCATCCTTTACCATATCTGCAGTCAGAAATTCCGGTTTACCAAGTGCTACAATTATAATATCGGCTTTCAACGTAAACTCTTTCAGATTCGCTGTTCTGCTATGACACATGGTAACCGTACAGTTTCCAGGATTGGTGTTTCGTGCCATCAAAATACTCATGGGAGATCCAACAATATGACTGCGGCCAATGACCACACAATGCTTTCCTACTGTTTCTATTTTATAACGTTCCAACAATTGCAGGATTCCATAAGGAGTTGCAGGAAGATACGTTGGTAAATTCAGTGCCATACGCCCTACACTTTGCGGATGAAAACCATCCACATCTTTTTTAGGATCAACCGCTTCAATTATATGTTGTTCGTTGATATGTTTCGGAAGCGGCAACTGAACAATGTATCCGTCAATATCCGCATCTGCATTTAATCCTTTAATGATGTATAAAAGTTCTTGCTCGGTGGTATCTTGCGACAAACGAACCAAGGTAGATTTAAAGCCGATCTTCTCGCATGCCTTCACTTTCGCGCCTACATAGGTTTCACTAGCTCCGTCATTTCCAACCAAAATAGCCGCCAAATGAGGTGTTTTACCGCCATTTGTTTTGATCGTTTTCACTTCAAGAGCTAACTCTTCCTGAATCTGCTGTGAAATTAATTTACCGTCTATTACTATTGCCATACCACATTTAAGATTGAACTTTCTACTTTGAATTCTAACGAATTATCGTCCCATTCCAGGCATGTTCTTCATTTGCTGCATCATCTTCGCCATGTTTTCTTTGTTGCCCATCATCTTCATCATTTTGCGGGTATCATCAAACTGTTTCACCAATCGATTCACATCCTGTATAGTTGTTCCGCTGCCTTTTGCAATACGTTCTCTTCTTTTTCCTGTTAAGGAATCTGGATTTTCACGCTCAAATGGAGTCATGGAATGAATAATCGCTTCGATGCTAGTAAAAGCATTGTCATTTATATCTGCGTTCTTCAATGCTTTCCCGACACCCGGTATCATCCCCACAAGATCCTTGATATTTCCCATTTTTTTTATCTGCTGAAGTTGTGATAAAAAATCGTTGAAGGTAAATTGATTCTTAGCGATTTTCTTTTGAAGCTTACGAGCTTCCTCAACGTTATATTGTTCCTGAGCACGTTCTACTAATGTAACAACGTCACCCATTCCCAAAATACGGTCTGCCATTCGGCTTGGATGAAACACATCAATTGCGTCCATCTTTTCTCCCGTACCAACAAATTTAATTGGTTTGTTTACAACAGAAAGTATGGATAAAGCTGCACCACCGCGGGTATCACCATCTAATTTTGTAAGTACAACACCATCAAAATTCAAGCGTTCATTAAATGTTTTAGCTGTATTCACAGCATCCTGACCTGTCATAGCATCGACCACAAACAAGATCTCATTCGGATTAACTGCGCCTTTTACTGCAGCAATTTCATTCATCATTTGCTCATCAACCGCTAAACGACCTGCAGTATCTATAATAACCACAGAGTTACCATTGAGTTTTGCATGCGCTATCCCTTTCTGAGCAATAGAAACCGCATCTTTGTTTTCTCTGTCAGAAAAAACATCTACACCTATTTGTTCACCCAGCACATGTAATTGATCTATTGCAGCAGGACGGTAGATATCACAGGCAACCAACAAAGGTTTTTTGCCTCTTTTATTTTTTAAATGATTTGCTAATTTACCTGAAAAGGTTGTTTTACCAGAACCTTGCAAACCTGCCATCAGGATCACTGTAGGATTACCAGTTAGTTTTATATCGGTGCTCTCTCCGCCCATAAGGCTAGCTAGCTCATCATGTGTGATCTTGGTTAATAGCTGACCAGGAGAAATGGATGTCAAAACGTTTTGACCCAATGCTTTCTCTTTTACAGTATCTGTAAATTGTTTAGCAACTTTATAGTTAACATCGGCATCCAATAAAGCTTTGCGGATCTCCTTAACTGTTTCTGAAACATTTATTTCTGAAATTTTCCCTTGCCCTTTTAATACTTTAAAGGCGCGCTCCAGCTTATCACTTAAACTATCAAACATATTTCTATTATTTTTTTAAGAATGCGAATTTAATAATTTTTGAGGAGAAAAATAAATAAATTTCAAGAGGTAACAGCCGATGTATTAAAGCCGAAAAGCAGCTTCTGAATTTCTTGCTTTACCTGATGGATTTGTTTATGTATATTTGTTAAACAGATTCTAAGCGCTCAACATGAGAATAAAATTCCTTTTACTACTTTTCTTATTGGCAATTATTCCTATCAGCTGCAGTAAAAAAGACAATGGCACACCGGGGCCGAATGAAATATGGCTAGAATACAAGGCTTTTAATCCTACACAATTAGTTGTTACACTTGGAAGCACCGTCACTTTCACCAACAAAGACAATGCAGATCACACGGTAACATCAACAGGGAATTTCGATAGTGGAAAAATAAAAAGTGGGGGAACGTTTTCATACACGTTCAATACGCTTGGAATCTTCTATTTTTATTGCAATTACCATACAACCAATTCATCCGAACAAGGAGCAATAAAAGTTCAGTAAAATGAAACAGGAATTATTTCAAATCGAATAAATTGTTCACCCCCATAGTACGTTCAACAGTAAACCCTTCTGCATAGTCATAACCTGCATCACGACCAAAAACACTCATTTTCCCTTTTACAACATCAAAAAAGTTGGCAACAGAAATTGGTGATTCAGGTTCTTTAGAATTCGGATCATAAAACTGAGATTTAAAGGCGTTGATCGCCTCCATTTTTTTATCAATAAAAGAAGTTATATCAACAACAAAATCGGGTTTTAGCTGACGGTCCTGAATATAATGATAAACCGCTTTAGGGCGCCATGCCGCTTGTTCTTTCCCGTTGAAGGTGGTTGGCACTTTTATCAGTCCAGTGTAAAAGCATGCATCCGAAACCAATTCAGATGCTCTTGCATGATCAGGATGACGGTCGGAAACAGCATTACAAAGGATTATTTCAGGTTGATATTCTCTAATTATTTTTATGATCTCTAACTGATGTTCTTTATCATTTTTAAAGAAGCCATCTGCCATTTTTAAATTTTCACGTACGCTGACTCCCAATATTTTTGCTGCATTTGCTGCTTCAACCAATCGCAATTCACCACTTCCTCTGGTACCTAATTCACCACAAGTAAGGTCCAGTATTCCGCATTTTTTGCCCATAGCAATATGCTTCAATAAGGTTCCAGAACAAGACAATTCAACATCGTCAGGGTGCACACCAATAGCAAGGATATCAAGTTTCATATAAAGCCAATTAATAAGAAGACAGTTTCAATAAGGGGGAGAAATCAAGATCCGAAATTAAACTTCCGTATTATTTATTTCCCGTTTATCCAATTTACAATTTTATCACAATTTGGTTTATCGTTCGAATAAACTACATCTACTAAATTTCCTTTTTCATCAATCATGTATTTCTGAAAATTCCATTTTACTGAAGAATCCATTTTACCATTCAAAGCCTTTTGTGTAAGCCATTTATAGATAGGATCCATATCATCGCCTTTCACGGATATTTTTTGCATCATTTGAAAAGTAACACCATAATTTTTAGTGCAAAACTCTTTTATTTCATCGTTTGTTCCCGGTTCCTGGTGCATAAAATTGTTTGCGGGGAAGCCTATAATTACAAAATTCTTATCCTTATAATCGTTGTATAATTTTTGCAGATCTTCATATTGAGGTGTATAACCGCATTTGGAAGCTGTATTTACTAGCAAAACTTTTTTACCTTTCAGGTCAGCCATGTTAAAAGCTTTGCCGTCAATTGTTTTGGTTTTCAGGTCATAGAATGATGTGCTGCTTTGTTTAACAGTAAAGGCTGTTAATCCAACTACAACAAGAATCAGAAAAGAGAATTTTAGTTTCATGGCGTTTAATTTATTTTAGGTTATCAAATGTACAAAAAACAAACAGAACAGGAATTTGTTCGAAATGAAAATAATATGAATACCGTGTTTATTTGATTGTATCTTTGTTGAAAATTTGACTGATATATGAAGATTCAATTTTTAGGAGCAGCCCGAACTGTCACTGGTAGTAAACATTTGATCACAACTACAGATGGTAAAAAAATATTACTGGATTGCGGTTTTTTTCAAGGACATGGCACAGAAACGGATGGCTTAAACCGTAATTTTAATTTTGATCCTGCAAGTATTGATTTTCTTATCCTTTCTCATGCACACATTGATCATTCAGGCAATATCCCCAATCTGGTAAAACAAGGGTTCAGAGGACCTATCATTTGTACCGCTGCTACACTGGATCTTTGTCGCATAATGCTAACCGATAGTGCTCACATTCAGGAAAACGATATCCGTTTTTTAAATAAAAGAAGAATGAAACGAGGCGAAGAGCCTCTAAAACCATTATACAGTGTTAAAGATGTCGAAAAATGCATTCCCCTATTTGTAAGTATTCCATACGGACAAGCCTATGAAGTGTATAAAGACCTCAAGGTGAAATTCACCGATTCGGGCCATATTTTAGGAAGCGCCGCCGTTAATCTAGAATTGACAGAAGGCGGACAAACAAAAATCATCTGTTTTACAGGTGACATAGGTCGATACAATGGCTCTATCTTAAAAGATCCTCAACCCTTTCCTCAAGCAGACTACCTGATCGCAGAATCTACCTATGGCGACAGACTTCACAGTGACATTACCTACAGCGAGCAACAACTTTTTGATGTTGTTTTCAATACGTGTATCACCAAAAAAGGAAAACTAATTATCCCGGCATTCAGTCTTGGGCGAACACAAGAACTTGTTTTTGCATTAGATAAAATGTCGAATAAAAAAATGCTTCCGAAGATCAATGTATATGTTGATAGTCCTTTATCTGTCAATGCAACCGGGATCATGCGCAATCATCCGGAATGTTTTAATGAAGACATCATCAACTATATGAAAACAGATTCGAATCCTTTCGGATTTGACAATTTGATCTATGTGCAAGATGTAGAAGAATCAAAACATCTGAATGATCAAAAAGAACCATGTATTATTATTTCAGCTTCAGGAATGCTGGATGCCGGGAGGATCAAACATCATGTAAAAAACAATATCGAAGATCCGAATAACACCATCTTGATGGTTGGTTATGCAGAGCCTAATTCTATTGGTGGTAAGCTAAGAGCCGGACAAAAAGAAGTGAAGATATTTGGTGAGCTCTATCACGTGAAAGCGGAAATTGTAATTATGGATTCATACAGTGCGCATGGCGATTACAAAGAAATGCTTCATTATTTTGAGTGTCAGGATAAAACACGTATCAAACAAGTTTTTTTGGTTCATGGTGAATATGAAACACAACTAAACTGGAAGGAAAAGCTGATCGATGCAGGTTTCAGAAACATCACAATTCCGGCAATGAATGATCTAATTGAAATACCTTAACGAATGATTGGGAAACAAATAAAATACCTCATCGCAAAAGAACTAAGGCTAGAAATGCGCAATAAATACGCGCTTGGCGGCATTTTATTATATGTAGTTTCAACTGTTTTTGTAAGTTACCTCTCTTTCAAAAAAATTGTTACTCCAGCAACTTGGAATGCGCTTTTCTGGATCATCTTTCTATTTGCATCTGTCAATGCCATTGCAAAAAGTTTTATTAGTGAAACAAAAGGTCGTCTACTCTATTTATATACTTTAACGAGTCCGCAAGCAGTGATTCTATCCAAGATCATATACAACTCATTATTATTAACTGTTTTAGCAGCACTTTGCCTGGCTGTATATAGTTTATTTATCGGTAACATTGTTCAAGATATGCCCTTATTCATGCTCACCTTGCTATTAGGCAGTTTTGGGTTTTCTTCCTTATTGACTATGGTTTCGGCTATTGCATCAAAAGCAAGCAACAACTTTACATTGATGGCTATTTTAAGTTTCCCTATTCTTATTCCTTTGCTGATCGTACTCATTAAACTATCAAAAAATGCCATCGATGGATTAGAACATTGGGATATGAATTTTTTAATGGTACTTGTGTTTTTAAATGTCATAATTATCGCATTATCCTATTTATTATTTCGTTACCTTTGGCGCGATTAATAGAGGTGTTCAAAATCCTCCCCATAGCTTTATTAAATTGGGAATTGTACTAAAAATATTTGCATATTAAAATGAAAAAAAATTGGTGGAAAATAATTGCAGTTGTATTTGTGCTATACACCATCATTGCAGGATTTCTTTTAAAAGTTCCTGCTCAACCAATTCTTCACGAGAGCATCCGCAATCTTTATTTTCATGTTCCGATGTGGTTTTCAATGATGACGATATTATTTGTGTCCTTATGGAACAGCATAAAATACCTGAGTAAATCTAACATTGAAAGTGATCTACTTGCTTCTCAAGCTGCACATACAGGAATGCTTGTGGGTGCATTAGGCTTGATCACAGGGTCCATTTGGGCGCGTTATACTTGGGGTGCTTGGTGGGTAGCCGATACTAAATTAAACGGAGCTGCCATTACGATGCTGATCTATTTAGCCTATTTTGTTTTAAGAGGTTCCATTGATGAAGAACAAAAACGAGCTCGTATTTCTGCCGTATACAATATTTTTGCTTATGTGATGTTAGTTGTTTTTCTGATGATCATTCCTCGTATGAACGACTCGTTACATCCAGGCAATGGCGGAAACCCAGGTTTCAACAAATATGACCTAGACAGCAATATGCGTATGGTCTTTTATCCTGCGGTAACAGGGTGGATATTGTTTGTTGTCTGGATCTTTACACTCCGTGTCCGACTGGAAAAAGTAAAACGTAAAATTTATTTAAACGATTAAAAAAATGAGCACACTTAAAAGATTTTTAATACTTCTTGTTCTTGCTTTCTGCTCCGGAAGCATGTTTGCACAAGCTATGCAATCAGCAACACAAGCGCCCGTAGAAATGGCAACAGGATTATATCAATCAGGTAAAATATATGTTGTTGTAGCAGTGGTTGCTATTATTTTTATAGGAATAGTAACGTACTTAATATTGCTAGACAGAAAAATAAGTAAGCTCGAAAAAGAAGTTCAAAATAAATAGTAAGAAAATACTTTGCGCAGTATCGCATAATTGCAAAACATCACCATGAAAAAAATTCACATCCTAGGCATCATTATTATTGCAGTTGCAATTGGAGCCATATTTACCACATTAAACAACACAAGTACCTATGCTAGTTTTTCGGAAGCAGCAAAAGAACCGGATAGCGAGTTTCATGTTGTTGGAAAATTAAACAAAGACAGCGCATCTGTATACGAACCAAAAGTTGATGCAAATTTGTTTTCATTTTATATGGTCGATAACAAGGGAACTCAATGCAAAGTAGTATTACATAAAAACAAACCACAAGACTTTGAACGTTCCGAACAAATAGTTCTGATTGGTAAAATGACCGGAAATGAGTTTCAGGCTTCAGATATCTTGATGAAATGTCCATCCAAATACAACGATGGAAAACCAACAGCTAGTAATTAGTAAATCAAAATAGATTCACAATAGAATATGGAATACATAGGTGAGCATTTATGGGTCGGCAAAGTTGGAAATGTATTTGTCATCCTTTCCTTTGTTTTTGCTCTTTTAGCAAGTATCAGTTATTTCTTCTCGGCACAGGAAAAAGAAAGTGCTTCCTCCTGGAAACGAATTGCACGTGTTTCTTTTCGTATTCACGGATTATCTGTCATAGGAATTGTTGTAAGTCTTTTCATCATGTTGATGAATCACTATTTTGAATATGAATATGTTTGGCACCACAGTAATAAAGAAATGCCTATTCGCTACATACTCTCTTGCTTTTGGGAAGGACAAGAAGGTAGCTTTTTACTCTGGACGTTTTGGCATGTCGTAATTGGAATTATATTACAACGCTCCGCAAAAAATTGGGAAGCGCCTGTTATGACAATCATTTCCTTGGTTCAGGCATTTTTAGCTTCCATGTTATTGGGCATCTTTGTTTTTGAACACCGAATAGGAAGCAATCCTTTTGCTGTTTTATTACGTGAGCATCCGGACTTTAGTAAAATTCCTTTATTCAGTGATCCACATTATTTGGAAAAATTGGATGGTCGCGGACTAAATCCATTATTGCAAAATTATTGGATGACCATCCACCCTCCTACTCTTTTTCTTGGCTTTGCTTTGACCGTTGTTCCTTTTGCATACGCTATTGCTGGTTTGTGGAAAAAACAATTCAATGAATGGATAAAACCTGCGCTTCCCTGGACTTTCTTAGGTGTAGCAGTTTTGGGTGTTGGTGTTTTAATGGGTGGCGCATGGGCTTATGAAGCATTGAGCTTTGGGGGATTCTGGGCTTGGGATCCTGTTGAAAATGCATCTTTGGTACCTTGGCTGACTTTAGTTGGAACAGCACATTTATTGCTGATCAACAAACAAAAAGGTCAATCGTTAATAACGGCCTTCTTTTTAGCAATCCTTACTTTTATTTTGATTCTCTATTCTACTTTCCTTACCCGAAGTGGTATTTTAGGAGAAACATCTGTACACGCCTTTACCGATCTGGGAATGTCCGGACAACTATTGATCTATTTGTTTTTCTTTTTATTGCTTGGTCTATTTTTAATGGCGAAAAACTGGAAGTATTTTCCAAAACAAACAGAAGAAGAAGGCATCTGGTCACGCGAATTCTGGATGTTTGTGGGCGCAATTGTTCTGCTAGTCTCCTCCTTTCAGATCATGTTTTATACATCCATGCCGGTATGGAATAAATTATTTAGCTTGAACAAAGCACCAGCGAAAGATCTTATCAGCTTCTATAATAATTGGCAGCTGCCTTTCGCATTCATTACCACATTGTTAATTGGTGTGGGTCAATATTTTAAATACAAAGATACAGACATAAAAGCCTTCGGAAAAAAGATGAGTCTATCATTGTTCATTTCTTTTGCATTGACTTTTTTCATGATCTACATCTTACAATTTCACAACAACTATTACTCATTACTTCTATTCTCTTCCATCTTTGCTGCAGTTGCGAATGCCGACTACATGATCAGAGTGATGAAAGGAAAAGTAAAAAAATCGGGAGCATCTATTGCACATATTGGCTTTGGATTAGTTTTGTTAGGTGCGTTAATTTCTACATCTAAAAAAGACATCATCTCTCAAAACACCTCAGGTAAAAGTATTGAAAGTTTAGGGAAAGATTTTTCAAACAATGACAACATACTTTTGACGCAAGGCGATACGTTACCGATGGGGAACTATTTAGTGACCTACAAAGGAAAACGTCAGGAAGGAATCAATGTTTATTATGATGTTGATTATTTTACAAAAGGTAAAACAGGAGCTTTAACAAAGGAATTTACTTTATCACCGTTGGTCCAAACAAATCCTAAGATGGGAAATATAGCGGAGCCGGATACAAGACACTTCCTTACCTATGATGTATACACGCATGTAACTTATGCCGACCTTGAAAGTATTAATCAGAAAAAAGAAGCAACAGCTGATGAATATACAGCTGCAAAAAATTACACATTGAAAAAAGGTGATACTATTTTTTCTTCCAATGCAATTATCATATATGATTCGCTATCAACAAATTTTGATAAAACACCCTATCATCTAGACGAAAAAGATATTGCAGTGAAGGCGTACATCAGAGTGTTAGACATCACAAAAAAATACGAAGCCACTCCGGTATACGTTATTCATAACAGTGCCGTTCAACCTATTTCTTCCAAGATCGACGAACTGGGTTTACAATTCATGTTCTGGCAAATAGACCCTACAAAAGGAACTATTCAAATCTCCTTGCAAGAAAAGAAATCAAACGTACGCGACTTTATTGTGATGCAAGCAATGGTCTTCCCATACATCAATATTCTATGGATGGGTTGCATCATTATGGCATTGGGAACTTTACTTGCTATCTGGGAAAGAATAAAAAAATCGAAATAGATTTTATTCTCCGGGTGTTTTTATACGCCAACAAAACACAATGTAAAACACAGAAATAAATTGAGTGCCGCAAAACAAAATATCGTAATCATAGGTGCTGGAAATGTTGCAACAAATCTGGGAATAGCACTTTTTAAAGAAGGCTATCTTATTTCCCAAGTATTCAGCAGAACTATAAAATCGGCTGAGTTATTAGCAAGAAAAATTAACGCTAAAGCCATTTCTGATCTAAAACAATTGGATCCAACTGCTATCATTTATATCATCGCAGTTAAAGATGATGCCATCGAACAGGTTGCAAAAAAAATTAAACTAAAAGACAAAATTGTCGTGCATACATCTGGAAGCATCCCAATGAATATTTTGAAAAATGTTTCTAAGAACTATGGTGTATTTTATCCGCTGCAAACATTTTCAAAAGAACGGAATTTGAATTTTAAAAACATTCCGATATGCATCGAAGCAAACAACAAATCAACTTCCACTACATTAACATATTTTGCCAAAAGCTTTTGCACCAACGTTCAGCATATTAATTCAGAGCAAAGAAAAACCATTCATCTGGCAGCAGTATTTGCATGCAACTTCAGCAATCATATGTATACGCTGGCTGAAAGTATCTTAATAAAAAATAAATTGTCTTTAGAACTTTTAAAACCACTTATTGAAGAAACAGCTGCGAAGATAAAAGAGCATTCACCATCAAAATCTCAAACAGGACCATCTATACGTGGCGACAAAAAAACAATGAAAGCTCATTTGAAAATGCTTTCGAGCAATAAAGATCAAAAAAAAATATACGAACTAGTCAGTAAAAGTATCATCGATTCAAGTAAAAAGAATAAGTTGTAAATTAGCATCAATGGAAAATTTCAAGACCAAACTTAACAATGTTAAAACTTTTATTTTTGATGTAGATGGCGTTTTAACCGATGGCTCCATTACATTGACGGCAGATGGAGAACAGGTAAGAGTAATGAATATTAAGGACGGATATGCCCTACAATTGGCTGTTAAAAAAGGGTACAAGATTGCAATCATTTCCGGTGGAAAATCAGAGATGGTAAGAAAGCGTTTGAATGGATTAGGGATAACAGATATCTACCTCGGAAGTCATACAAAGATTGATACTTACAATGAATTTATTGCAACCTATGATCTTGACCCGAATGAAATTCTTTATATGGGAGATGACATTCCCGACTACGAAGTGATGCAGCGCATCGGTGTACCCACTTGCCCGAACGATTCAGCTCAGGAAATAAAAGACATTTCGATTTACGTATCTAATAAAAAAGGCGGCAAAGGTGCTGTAAGAGATGTTATTGAACAGGTAATGAGGGTTCATGGGAACTGGTTTGACAGAGACGGATTTGTTTGGTAAAAAGTAAATGTTATTTTGAGAATAGTTAAAAGTTGATGCATTAAGTTCTAATTATGTTGTCTTTTTTAAAAATAATTCGAATTCAAAACCTGCTTATTATTGCCTTTACGCAATATGTGGTGCGCTGGTGCATTGTATATCCGATCATTAAACTTAACAGCACTTATTACGAACTTCAAGTTAGTGAGATCAACTTTTTTCTTTTGGTACTCTCTACTGTAATGATTGCTGCTGCCGGATATATTATCAATGACTATTTTGACATCAATATTGACAAAGTAAACAAACCGCAGCGTTTGGTTATCGGCAAAGGAATAAAAAGAAGGGTAGCCATTGGAGCACACACAGTTATTAATTTTATTGCAATAGTCATAGCACTCTACGTTTCCTATTCGATCGGCTCTTTGAGATTGGCGTTGATTCATTTTATTTGTGCAGGCGGTTTATGGTTCTATTCCACCACTTTTAAACGTCAGTTTTTTATCGGAAACTTTGTAATCGCACTTTTCACAGCTCTTGTTCCTCTGATTGCAGTGATTTATGATCTTCTTCCGATATACAGGAAATACATCCCGATAGAGGAGCATTTAAGTTTCAGATCTGTTTGGGAATATGTAATTGCACTTTCATTTTTCGCTTTCATTCTCACACTTTTGCGCGAAATAATTAAAGACATTGAAGATGTAGATGGAGATAAAGAATACGGCTGTCAAACACTACCTATTGTGCTTGGAATAAAAACATCAAAATACATTGCCATTTTTATTGCGCTGACTACAATGATATGCCTTGGATTCATTCAACAGCAGTTTTTAAAAATTGATG
Organism: Bacteroidota bacterium; assembly: GCA_947449315.1. Classification (GTDB taxonomy): domain Bacteria; phylum Bacteroidota; class Bacteroidia; order 2-12-FULL-35-15; family 2-12-FULL-35-15; genus 2-12-FULL-35-15. Next base: position 54,323 of record CANFRC010000001.1, on the reverse strand, counting down.
ATATGAATTCATTCATTTATTTTAGTGTTGCATTGCAATTGCCGCTATTATTTTTGATCTTCCGAATATTCACCGCTAAAGAAAAAAAGCAATTTCATTTTGCCTGTAATTTGTCTAAGTTCATCATGCTGATGGGCATTTGTTATTTACTTCTATTTGCCTACCCTATCTTACACGACATCTTACATGCATTTTGAAGAACTAAAAAAATACCAGTTGATACTTGCTTCTAAATCACCTAGAAGACAATACCTGCTGAAAGAACTAGGACTTGAATTCGAGGTACGCACCAAAGAAGTAGAAGAAAGTTTTCCTTCAGATCTAAAAGCGCAAGAGATCCCACTTTATTTATGTGAGAAGAAAGCGAATGCCTTTGATGAAGAATTAAATGACAACACCATCGTTATTACTGCTGATACGATCGTTTGGGTTGAAGGACAAGTACTGAATAAACCTGAAAACTATGAAGATGCTGTGCGCATGCTTAAAATGCTTTCCGGAAAAATGCATGAAGTATATACTGGCGTTTGCTTGAAAGCAAAACACAAAACAAAATCATTTTATGCGCTAACCAACGTTTATTTCAAAACATTATCCCAACAAGAAATTGAATTCTACATTAACAACTTCAACCCATATGATAAAGCAGGCGCCTATGGTGCGCAAGAATGGATTGGTTACATAGCTGTCGACAAAATTGAAGGTTCGTATTTTAATGTAATGGGATTGCCTGTCAGAGAGTTGTATGAAGAATTATTAAATTTTTAGATCGAAGATCATCTACGCACTGATATTCATTTTTAGCGTATAAACAGATAGTCATATTGGCAAAAAAATCTCTGAGATTTCTTGTCATCTTTATATTCTAAAAATACAAGCCAAAAGTAATGAGCAACTAATAAAAAAAGCGTACCACGATTTGCGGTACGCTTTTTATTTTTTCAAACGAATCTATTGATTATCCAACAACTTTCTTAACCAAGTCGGCAGCCTCTTGCAATGTAATTGCAGAGAATACTTTTAAGCCAGACTCATCAATGATCTTTTTCGCTTCTACAGCATTTGTTCCTTGTAAACGAATAATGATAGGAACATTGATTGTTCCCATATTTTGATATGCTTCCACAATTCCTTGTGCAACTCTATCGCAACGAACGATACCACCAAAAATATTTACAAGAATCGCTTTTACTTTAGGATCTTTTAAGATGATACGGAATGCTTGTTCAACACGAGCAGCATTTGCAGTACCTCCAACATCAAGGAAGTTAGCTGGATCTCCACCAGATAATTTGATGATATCCATAGTAGCCATTGCTAATCCAGCACCATTTACCATACAACCTACGTTACCATCCAACTTCACATAGTTCAGGTTATGTTCACCTGCCTCTACTTCTGTAGGATCTTCTTCTGTTACATCACGTAAAGCAGCAAGATCAGGATGACGGAAAAGTGAATTTCCATCCAAAGAAACTTTTGAATCGACTGCAATGATCTTGTTATCAGATGTTTTTAATACTGGATTGATCTCAAACATTGAAGAGTCAGTCGCTTCAAATGCTTTGTAAAGTGACGCAACGAATTTTGTCATTCCTTTAAATGCTTCTCCACTTAATCCAAGATTAAAAGCAATCTTACGGCATTGAAAATCACGCAATCCAACTTTAGGATCTATTTCTTCTTTGAATATTAAATGTGGCGTATCGTGTGCAACGGTTTCAATGTCCATTCCGCCTTCGGTAGAATACATAATTGCATTGCGACCTTTCGCGCGGTCCAGCAAAACACTTACATAAAATTCTTTCGTAGGTGTTTCACCCGGATAATATACATCCTGAGCAATCAATACTTTACTTACCTTTTTACCTGTAGCACTGGTTTGTGCTGTGATCAGGTTATTTCCAAGGATATTTTTAGAGATTGTTTTTACATCATCCAATGATTTTGCTAATGCAACACCACGTTGCTCTGTACCGGCAATTTTACCTTTTCCGCGTCCACCTGCATGTATCTGAGATTTCACCACCCACCAACCTGTTCCGGTTGTTTTTTGTAATTCTTTTGCAGCTTCAACAGCTTGCTCCGGAGTATCAGCAACAATACCTTCTTGTATTGCTACACCAAACCCTTTTAAAACGGCTTTACCTTGATATTCGTGTATATTCATTTGAATGAGATTTTATTTTTAATTGCTTCCAAAAGTATGTTTTTTCTAGCTGAATACAAACACTTGTGAAGAAAAAATCATTATTTGTTTTTCTGTCCTTTTCTGACACATTTTTTTAGGTTCCTTATGTGTAAAAAAATCGTTTTTCTTTTTTTTTGTTTGACCTCGGAAGCGATCCCTACTTTCCTATCTAGTCAAATTAAAAAAAATCCCTCATCATTTTCATGACAAGGGATCTCAGTAATTTTATAGAAAAATACTATTTCTCTTCCGTTTTAGCAGTATCGCCTTTTTTAGCGTAACGCGTGCGGAATTTATCAACACGACCTGCTGTATCCACCAATTTAACCTTACCAGTATAAAAAGGATGAGACATATGTGAAATCTCCAATTTTATAATAGGATACTCATTTCCATCTTCCCATTTTACTGTTTCTTTGCTTTCAACACATGATTTTGTTAAAAAAGAGTAATCAATACTCAAATCTTTAAATACTACTAAACGGTAGTTTTCCGGGTGAATTCCTGCTTTCATTTTGAATTATTTTTATTTTTTATACCGATCAAATTTTCAAATCGGGATGCAAATATAGGTATTTGTATTAAAACTACAATAATTTTTATGAAAATTTCATTTATTCCTCTTCCAAAGAGTATATCTGAAATAAAATTCGGGTTATATTTGCTGGATGAAAAAGTCGATTTTTAAGCTTTTAGCCCGAATAAACAAAGCCATTCTGCCCAAATATTACAAAAAGGATCTGAAAAGTCTAAAAAAATGGGAAATGGGTATAGTCGCTTATAAATATTGGGTGACTACCAATTCCTTAGATTAATCTTCTGCCAATTCCTGCATCAAGGACTCATTCATTCCTGCTATTCAGCTATTTTTAATTTAACATTAAATACCAAAAAGAACATTCAAAATTCGTTTTATTAAGAAACAGATGTAATTAAGCTTTTTTTCGAACTGAAGGGCTTTTTTTATTTCTAGTTTAATATATATTTTTTGACGGTATTCATCAAAACATCAATCATTATGGGTTTAGAAAAATAGTTATCACAACCAGCCTCCAAACATTTTTCTTTATCACCTATTATGGCATTTGCCGTTAATGCGATGATAGGTATTCGATTTAATTTTTTATCCGATTCGTCATTACGGATTATTTGTGTTGCCGACAAGCCATCAAGAATCGGCATGTGTACATCCATTACAATTAATTTTATTTCATTTTTTGATCGATATAAATCCACAGCCTCTTGTCCGTTATTTGCAGTAATCACGTTAAATCCTGCTTTCTCCATTATCAACTTTGTCAAACGCTGATTGAGCAAATTATCTTCAACTAATAACAAACAACCTTTATTTATTTCAGAAGATGTATGTTGCGATTCTTTCGTATCATCATTTTCTGATGGCATAGGTTTGTGAGGAAGGGGGAAAGAAACTGTCGAACCCTCTGCTATTACAGATCCTGAGCTAATATTTGCATGGTCTATTGAAAGAGAAACATTCTCTTGCTCCAACTCTCTGATGGGATATATTAATTTAGTTGGCTGAGCATGTAATGACATAAAAATAAAAATCTGGGCAATAATAAAAGAGTACTTATTCCAATTCTTTTCTCAACATATTCAGTGCAGCATTTGCTGTTTTTTGTATGTTCCGTTCACGATTATTTCCAAACAAGAATTTTTCAGAAATAACTTTTTCGGGAGTAGCAATAGCAACCCAGACCGTACCAACAGGCTTATCGTCTGTTCCTCCACCTGGACCAGCAATTCCAGAAGCTGAAATAGAATAATCTGTTTTATATTTTTTTCGGATAGCAATTGCCATTTGTTCAACAACAGGTTGACTCACCGCTCCGTGATTTAAAATAATATCATGAGGCACACCTAATTCCGTTTCTTTTATTTCGTATGCATAGGAGATAACAGAACCAATATAATAATCGGAACTTCCTGCTACTCTCGTCAAAAGATGAGATATGTAACCACCGGTACAACTTTCTGCAGTAGAAATAGTTTTCTTTTTGGTTCTTAATAATTTACCAACAATCTCCTCCAACGTTTCTTTTTCTTCCCCAAAAATTTCATATCCATAAATATACTCCGAGATGAGCAATTTCAATTCTTCAATTTTCTTATCAACATAAATCTTTAAATCAGCTTCGACTTCGCCCTTGGCACTCAAACGCAAACGAACCATTCCCGGAGAAGGCAAATAAGCTAGTTTTATATTTAAAGCTGCCAAACTATCTTCCCAATCAGAAATTAATTCGGACAAAGTAGACTCGCCAATTCCTTGTGTTAAAACTGTTTTATGATATATGAAAGGAAAATTAAAACGTTGTTTTAATTTTGGGATGATCTGATCTTTCATCAATGCTTTCATTTCGTAGGGCACTCCCGGCATAGAAACAAATATTTTACCTTCCACATCAAACCACATACATGGAGCTGTTCCATTGTAATTATGCACGACCTCACAAATGGATGGCACTTCTGCCTGAAGCCTATTCAATGGCGTAACCTCTTTTCCAAAAGTTGCAAAAATATTGACAACATCCTGATACGCTCCTTCATCAAAACGCATTGTTGTTTTAAAATATTCACACAAAGTCTTTTTGGTAATATCATCCTTTGTAGGACCAAGACCGCCTGTAATTAAAATAATATCAGCACGATTTTTTGCTTCGTCAAGCGCTTTTAAAATATGTTCCCGATCATCCGAAACAGATGAAATCTGCTTCACACTCATGCCATTTAAATTCAATAGCTGACCAATAAATGCAGAATTAGTATCCACAATTTGTCCTATTAAAATTTCATCCCCTATCGTAATTATCTCAACCTGCATTTCTTTTTCCCTTAGTTTGCAATTTGCATTTCATTTAATAAATATCCTGCTCCAGCATATTTATCAATAACAAACAATGTATAACGAACATCTAAAACAATGTTCCTAACTTGATTAGGATCATACATAATATCGCTCATGGTTCCTTCCCAATCCCTGTCGAAATTCGTTCCGATTAACTGTCCTTCTCCATTTAAAACGGGACTACCCGAGTTTCCACCTGTTGTATGATTACTTGCACAAAATGCCACTCTTAGTTCTCCATTTTTGTCAGCATACTTACCATAATCTTTTTTCAGATACAACTCCTTCAATTTTGGTGAAACCATGAATTCGTCTACTAGGGGATTTTCTTTTTCAATCAAACCTTCAAGTGTTGTATAGTAATCATAGAAAACACCATCACGGGGAAAATAGCCATTCACTTTTCCATATGCAACACGTAAAGTACTATTCGCATCCGGATAATATTTTTTATCAGTGATTAGTTCACGCATTCCTTTCATATAAGCACGATTCAGCTTAGTCACATCAACATCTAAGGCCGTATATTGTGGTTTTATATCTTTCAGAAATTTAGAATAACAACTTTGCATCAACTTATACATAGGATCTTTACTAATCTTCTTATAATTTCTGCCAAAATTTTGAAACAACTTATTCATTTTATCTTCTGAAACGAAGATTGATTTGGCGTATATTTCTTGAGCATACTTTGAAAAATCACCATGATATTTTTTTTCGATGATGCTAAAAATTTCCGGCTGGTCTTTTTTATTGATATCCTCTGAATACATTTTTAATAAAGCAATTGCTATCTTTTCGTCCGTAGATGCATTAAAATATTTAAAAAAGACCTTCATATTTGATTTCAATTTATCAATCTCTTTTTCATAATCATTTATTTTTTTACCAGCATACAAACCTTCAATTACATCATAAAAACTAGATGTATAACTAATTGCTTCAACACCGAGTATAGCTTCATAATAATAATCACGCTGTTTATTTAGAATAGACAGCTCTTTGTATTTTTTTTCGAAATCCGTAAAAAGGTTTCCATATTTGTTTCTTGCATCATTGCTTGCATTCACGTTTAATAAAAAACTCTTCTCAAATTGTTCCTTTTTGCTGATGGCATCCAGTTTCTTCAAACCGTTTATTTCACCTTGCCATTTTTTCCAATAATTTGCAATGCCTGCATATTTTGCTGCGTACTGAATTCGGATAGCATCACTCCCTTTCATCGCTTGATCCATAATTTGTAAACGAGTGTTGCGTATTTTCACTTTATCAGGATCAGATTGATTCATGATCATATTTACTGCATAAGAAGACAAATATTCAGTGGTGCGGCCAGGAAACCCGTATACCATTGTAAAATCGCCACTTTCCACACCTTTCATAGAAATAGGAATTACATATTTTGGTTTGTATGGAATATTGTCAGCAGAATAATTAGCTGGTTCATTGTTTTTATTTGCATAAATCCTAAAAATAGAAAAATCACCCGTATGACGCGGCCAAATCCAATTATCTGTATCGCCACCAAATTTGCCTATGGATGAGGGTGGTGCTCCTACAAGACGAACATCCGTAAATGTTTCTGTGATGAACATATAATATTCATTCCCATAATAAAATGGGCGAATAAAGGCTGCATAGCGCGTTCCGGTTACAGCTTCTTTCTGAATCTGAACGATCGCTTCATTTATTTTTTTATCACGTTCAGCGTCTCCCATTTGATCTGTTATACCTGCCAACACCTTTGAAGTTACATCTTCCATTCGAACTATGAATGTTGCAGTAACACCCGCATTCACTAATTCTTCTGATTGATTCATTGCCCAAAAGCCGTTTGTAAGAAGATCATTCTGAACTGAACTATGCGCTTGAATTTGACCATAACCACAATGATGGTTAGTAAGAATCAATCCTTTATCTGAAATTACTTCTGCGGTGCAGCCACCGTTAAATTGAACGATTGCATCTTTTAAACTTGATTTGTTAATGCTGTAAATATCTTCAGCGGAAAGTTTCAAACCATTCCTTTGCATATCCGACTCATTCAATTGCTTTAACAACAAGGGCAGCCACATGCCCTCGTCAGCTTTTGAAACAATTGTAAATGAAAAATTGAAAATCAGAAAGACGGCAGTAATTTTTTTGATCATAAAAACAGGGGGTTATTCTTTTATTATTTTTTTGAAAAATGTTTTTTCAGCAGTTACCAATCTTAGAATGTATACTCCTTTAGAAATTTTATTTAACTCATTTATAATAATCGTATTATTTGAATTAGCATTAACCGATTTAATCTGTCTAACTATTTCTCTTCCTTCCACATCAATCAATACTATCTCAACCAATTCTTTTGCTGAAGAATAAAAACTGATCTGTAATTGGTCGTTAAAAGGATTAGGAAATGCATTCAAATTGTCAATTGAATATTGATGCACTAAGATACCAAGCCCCATATAATTCAGAATAGAATCAGCAGCACAAAAATTTGGAATACCATAACCTTTAATTGAATCAGGTAAGTAGAATTGGCTTGCACTTTCTTCGATTGAAAAAAGTAATTGCATCATCGTTGCCGCTGGATGTGCTTGCCATAAACATGCAACAGCACCTGCTGTTATTGGTGTAGAGAAAGAGGTTCCGTTTTGTCCAAAAACATCACCAAAAGGAGAAGCAACGATTGCCTGAACACCTTGTGCTACAGTATTCGGTTTTATTCGACCATCGTAGGTGAATCCTCTTGAACTAAAATCTGCTATGACTCCCATAGAATCAACAGCTCCAACAGTTAAAATGCTATCTGCATCTCCAGGAGCTGTGATCTTAAACCAAGGGGGGCCACCAGCGTTTCCTGCTGCGGAAGTAACAAAAATGCCTTTGCTTGCAGCCCAATCGGCAGCTTTTGTAACTATGGTTGTATTTCCATCCATTTCTGAAAACAAATGATCCTCCGCTGGATTTGTCATTCCCGTGCTATAGCCGAGCGATGAACTGATAATATCCGCTCCAACACTATCTGCGAATTCAGCACCTGAAAGCCAGTTAATTTCTTCTTGCCAACTTTCGCTTGCTTCATTCTCTGTTCTTAGCAACCAGAATTTTGCTTTGGGAGCTGTTCCAACCAATCTGCCTGGAAGATTCCCTCCCATACAAGATAGAGTATTCATTCCGTGTGTTGGATCTTCGTATACGCTTGTGCCACCAGCTACAAAATCATGTGTTCCCAATATCTGTCCGTTTGCACGAATAGTATCAAATGCAGGCAATGAATCTACTTTAAAGAAACCCACATCAAAAACAGCGATTGTCATCCCTTGCCCTTGATAACCTGCATTATGTAAACAATTAACACCGATCTGACGAGATTGATTGGATGAGATACCGTAGTTTAAAAGATCGGATGCACTTTTTAAAGTAGATTTTTCAGTCGTAACGTCTGTTGTTTGTTCTCTATCAAACTTATGATCTAACTTGTTGTTAATTGAAATTTCAATCACTTCTTTTACAAATGAAAGCGTCTTTATTCGTTCTACTTTTGAAACATCAGTAGTGGTAACAGAAACTGCATTCATCCATTTAGACACATTCAATATTTTAACTCCTGCTGTTTGAATAGTATAGAGATAGGAGGGATTAACCGGTAGGTCACTTTCATTGATTGCAATATGCTGTTTCACTCTTCTGGCAATTGCTTTTTCCGATAAAAATTCGGAAGGTTTGTGGATGGAATAAGGGGTATCCTTTTTATCTTTTAATATGATCCAATAATTGGTTGTTTGAGCAATTGAAAATTGTAAAAAAAAGCAAAAAGAAGAGAGAAAGATTATTTTTTTCATACTAATTTTATTCTGTACCAGATGAATTGATTGTCCATGTATATTGTACGCCCGACGTTACTCTTTGTAAAATAGGCAATACATAAAAAGCGGCAAATTGAGTTGGTGTCCAAAGGGGATTCGGTTGAGATGCAACGTCAATTATTTTCTTGTAAACCAATCCTACATTTTTCGCATATTGTTCTATGGAATATTTTTGAGCGATGAGCGTCAGATTATTTTGCTGTACCACTTCTAGGGTTGAATCAAAAGTCATCCCAGCAATATTTTTTAACTGATCTACATAGGAATAAGAATAATCGATTTCAGGATTTGTATTCTGAACATTTCCATTCCAGGATTTATTTTTTTTAACAGGAAAGACTAACTTAATAAATCGTACGTTTTCCTCTACTTTTTCTGCTGTAGCAGCCGTTCTGTTTTCTGCCCACACATTCCGAAAAGTCCAAGGCATTAAAGAGTAAGCAACTGTATCATTATAATACTTTACAAAACGTTCTAAACGCAATGTGGGCCGGTTTTGGTTATCTAAAAAGACCGATTGGATCTTTTCTTTTAATTGGAATTTAAACGTGTCGATATGACTAGTAAAATCATTGTAGTAAAAAGAATCGACATCATAAATCACATATTTCCCGACTTGATTGGGAAAGTAGTTATAACCTAGATCTGGATCGGTTAACTTATCTTTTTTACAAGAAACGATGCCACAAATCAAAACTGCAGAAATAAATAATATACCAAAAACTTGCTTCATTTGATTTTTTTTTAACGTGCTACTAAGTTAAGAAAATTTGTTGAGGATAGAAAATTAAAAGCCTAAGGGAAATTGACGTTCAATGATGCCTCCACCAACCAGATCATCTCCTTCATAAAACACGGCAGATTGGCCCGGAGCAATAGCGGAAACAGGATTGTGAAACAATACATTTAATTTATTGTCTTTATGTGAAACGGTTGCCATTGAACCCGGATCTTTGTATCTAATCTTGGTCAACGTTTCGAAATTATCAGGCAATGATGCGTATTTAATAAGATTGAATTTGCCGACAGTCATCTGTTGTTGTTCCAGATCTTCTTTCGTACCTAGCACGACTGTATTTGTTTCAGGAACGATCTCTAAAACATGTAATGGTTCACCAACAGCTATTTCTAATCCTTTTCGCTGACCTATTGTATAGAATGGGAAGCCTTTATGTTTTCCAAGCACCTTCCCTGTTCTATCCACAAAATCGCCTCCATCAACGCGAGCTTCCAAGCCCTCCACTTTACGTTTTAAAAACCCTCGATAATCGTTATCTGGCACAAAACAAATTTCGTAGCTCTCGCTTTTTGAAGCTAGATCAACATATCCATTATCTATTGCCATTTGTTTGATCTCCGATTTACGAAAATCTTGTAAAGGGAAAATAGTACGTTTTAAACTTTCCTGAGTCAGCCCCCAAAGCACATATGATTGATCTTTGTTGGTATCCAATCCTTTTGAAATAACATGACGATTATTTTCTTCCCGAATTCTTGCATAATGTCCGGTTGCAATAAATTCACAATCTAGCATATCGGCTCTTTTCAAAAGTGCTTCCCACTTAATGTGAGTATTACATAAAACACAAGGATTCGGAGTGCGTCCGGCCAGGTACTCATCAACAAAATTATCGATGATATAATTACCAAACTCTTGTCGAATATCTAGGATAAAATGAGGGAAGCCCAAATTAACTGCAAGCATTCTTGCATCATTGATAGAATCTAAACTGCAACATCCTGTTTCTTTACTAGAACCACCAGATGACGCATAATCCCATGTTTTCATCGTTATTCCAACCACTTCATAGCCTTGTTCATGCAATAACAAAGCTGCGATGGAACTGTCTATTCCACCACTCATCGCCAATAAAACTTTTCCTTTTTTACTCATTAATTCTCGGGATGATAATTCTCTTGATAGGGATCTTTTATTTCAAATTTTTGAGAATTCTTTTTCTCTAATGCCTGCTGCTCTTTGGAAATCACATCTTTGTCTTTATTTTTATCCGAACTGTCAACCATGTTACCATTTAAATAGGTATCCGTTCTTTTAACTTTTCCGTCTTCCATATAATATTTCCAAACACCGTCTTTCACATCATTTTTGTACATTCCTTCAGCATCAACCTTTCCGGAACCAAAATAAAAAGTAACCTTACCATCCACTTTGTCATCAATATAATTACCGGAATATTTTAACTGACCACTTTCAAAATATTTTTTGCATGGACCGTTAAGTTTTCCATTTTTCCAAATCTTCTCTTCCGAAATCTGTGCATTAGCATAATAGACTTTACAACTTCCATTTTTCAAACCATTCATATATGTTTCATCCGATAATAGTTTACTATCCTGATTATAAAATTTCCATATACTATCTTTTTTTTCATTCAGATATTTCCCTTCGCCTATAAGCTTTCCGCCAGCATCAAACATTTGAGTTCGTGCTACTTTCCCATTTTGTGAAAAGAATGAAACTGACCAAGGAATTCCTGAATCATAGAAATAGGTAAATTTACCGACAGGGACACCGTTTTCAAAATTCCCATCATAAATCTTTTTATGATTATCATCCAATTTTATCCAATGTCCTTGCTTTTTTCCAGCAGCATCTGTTTTATTCGGAGCCGTTTGAGCAGATAAAAAAAATGATAGAAAAATGACTATTGTGGTTAATAATGATTTAAGTTTCATAATAAACTGATTTAAGTTTTTAATATAACGGTTAAACGTAAAATAGATACGTGACTATATTCGTCATTTTTTTAAACTTTTATTTACAAAAGTACGAAAATTAGTACTGGGATTTTCAAATATTGAGCCAGTTTTGAATGCGGTATTTTAGAGTTGATTAAATAACCCCAAAACACCATCTACAAAGGAACTCCAAAGAAAACGCTGTTTTTCAACAATCACATTCTGAATAAAGATAGGTTCCTTATTATTGCTATAAAAATCAACAATGGCATTTGCAATGGACTTTGAGTCAATTTCAGTAGCATACCCTACTTTATTATGAGGAACAATTTCCGATAATCCACCTACATTTGTTACTAACATAGGCTTTTCAAAATGATAGGCTATTTGTGTTACACCGCTCTGAGTAGCACTTCTATAGGGTTGAGCAACCATATCGCTTGCACAGAAATAATACCGAACCAGTTCCGAGGGAATATATTCTGTTTTTAAAATAACACGCTCTTCCAGTCCGTTCTTCTGGATGATCTCATTGTATGGAGTAGCATCTTCATAATATTCACCTGCCACTATTAATTTCACACCTAACTGCCGTATGCGCTCATCTGCCATGGCTTCTAGCAATAGATCCAACCCTTTATATTTACGGATAAAACCAAAAAACAACAAATGTTTATCATTTTCATTGAGATGTAAATGCTTTAAAGCAATTGATTTGCTTACTTTTTCACCAAAAATATCATAGATAGGATGAGGTAAAAATGATTTTTTTTCAGAAGAAGTAAATTTTTTGAGATCATTTAAAACCGATTGCGACATCGCAATAAAACCATCGCATTGCTTTATAAAATAGCTGGTGAATTTCTTATCACCCAATCGCTTTTCATGAGGAATGACATTGTCGGTTATGGCAATCACCTTTATTTTTGTCCCTCTTTTTATCCGTTTGGCTATGGTTCCTAAACAAGGTCCCATAAAAGGTAACCAGTACCTGAAAATAACAATGTCAGGGTTCTCTTTCTTGATCTGCCTGGCTACTTTCAACCAATTGAATGGATTAATGGAATTAATCTTTGTTTCGATAACAATGTCCTTCGGTCCTATTCCAATATCGAACTGGGTCTTTCCTGGAAACAAAAAGCCCGGATATTGCAAAGAAAAGGAGATTACTTTCGTATCTATACCTGCTACAATCATTGCTCTGCACAAGGCCTCATTAAAATTAGCAATTCCACCTCTTAATGGAAAGGCGGGGCCTACAATGATCGCTTTTAGGTTCTTAACAGACATGATTGCAAAGATAGTTTTTTTAGTACATTTGCTATCCTATAAAAAATCAAAAAATGAAAAAAACTCTTATACTATTCGTCAGTGCTGCATTTCTGTATTCCTGTGGTGAAAACAAAAATGAATCAGGTGAAAACGCGAACACCGCTTTTCAGGACACTGTTCAAACTTATCTTACAGGTTACAATAAAATCTATCAAGGTTTAAGCATCATATCAAATGAAGCTGACTGGAAGTCGAACACCCATATTGTTGAAGGTGATTCAACAAACGCAACTGCTCTAAATGTTGCTCAGGAAGCGTATGCTAAATTTACCGGAAGTAGTGAAAATATTGAGACAGCAAAAAGATATCTGACTCAAAAAGAGAAATTAACGGAGCTACAGATAAAGCAACTCAACAGCATTTTATACAAAGCGGCTAACAATCCAGAAACGATTCAAGATATTGTAAAAGAACGCATCAAAGCTGAAACCAAACAAACAGAAAAATTGTTCGGATTCGATTTCAAAATTGACGGCAAATCAGTTTCTACCAATGATATCGATGGCATTTTAGCAACAGAAACCAATATGCCAAAACGCTTGAAAGCATGGGAAGCAAGTAAAGAAGTTGGTAAAGGGTTAAAAGATGGCTTGGTCAACCTACGTGATCTTCGCAACAAAACAGTGCAAGGACTTGGGTACAAAGATTTTTTTGAATATCAGGTTTCTGATTACGGAATGACGACTCAAGAAATGATTGATATGTTGCAACAATTCAACAAAGAGCTCTATCCCCTTTACCGTGAATTACATACCTACGCTCGTTATGAGTATGCAAAAAAATATGGCGTAAAAGATGTGCCGGATCTGCTTCCCGCACAATGGTTGCCAAATCGTTGGGGACAAGATTGGGGAAGTTTAGTAGATGTAAAAGGCATTAACCTGGATAGTGCCTTAAAAACAAAAGACGCTGAATGGATTGTTAAACAAGGAGAACGATTTTATGTAAGTATCGGTTTTCCTGAATTACCAAAAACTTTCTGGGAAAGATCAGATCTTTATCCTGCTCCTAAAGGCGCTAATTACAAGAAGAACAATCACGCTTCTGCCTGGCACATGGATTACGACCAGGATGTCCGCTCTTTAATGAGTGTTGAGCCAAACAGCGAATGGTACGAAACAGCACATCATGAATTAGGGCATATCTATTATTACCTTTCTTACAGTAATCCTGATGTTCCTATCCTTTTGCGTGAAGGAGCAAACAGAGCATATCATGAAGCATTAGGAAGTATGATGGGTATGGCTGCCATGCAAAAACCATTTATGGAAAATTTGAATCTGATTCCAAAGAATACAAAATCGGATGAGATGCAAACCTTATTGAAAGAAGCCTTGAACTATGTTGTATTTATTCCATTCAGCACAGGAACGATGAGTATGTTCGAGCATGATCTTTATGCAAACAATCTTCCAGCCGATCAATTCAATAAACGTTGGTGGGAACTTGCTGCTCAATACCAAGGAATAGCGCCTCCAACAATTCGTGGTGAAGAATATTGTGATGCCGCAACGAAAACTCACATTAACAATGATGCTGCACAATATTATGATTATGCCTTATCATTTGTTTTGCTTTTCCAAGTGCATGATCACATTGCAAAACAAATCCTGCATCAAGATCCTCATGCAACCAATTATTATGGAAATAAGGAAATTGGAAAATTCATTGCAGAGATTATGAAGCCGGGTGCCAGTTCAGATTGGAGAAAATTATTAAAAGAAAAAACAGGAAGTGACCTTAGTGCAAAAGCGATGCTTGAATACTTTGCTCCATTGATGGATTATTTAAAAGAAGCAAACAAAGGCAGAAAATATACATTACCGGAATTGAAGTAGGAATAAAAAACTAAAAAAAGTCTCGCAGAAATGTGAGACTTTTTTATTACGATGAAGTATACAACTCAACTACTAAAGGAACATTCACGTTCTAACACAGATAAAATTGCAAGTGCAATTGGAAATGACCCTTTTGAATTCAAGAAGATCATTGATATTATTTACAAAGAAGAAGCACCTTTACCTCAAAGAGCATCGTGGCTTTTGACAATCGTAAACAATAACCATCCTAAATTGCTAGAACCCTATTTAAAATTATTCATTGACACGATAAAAAAATTTAAGTATGATGCTCCGAAAAGAAATATGATCAATGTTTTAGCGACTCATAAAATCCCTAAAAAATTACAAGGGAAGTTGATCGATCTTTGCTTTGAATTAATGGTATCATCGGAAGAAAAAGTTGCAGTAAAAGTACATGCCATGCAATGCATCGCAAACCTAACAAATGAACACCCTGAATTAAAAGGAGAATTAAAAGCCGCTATTGAAGATCAGCTACCAAAAACAACTGCAGCATTTGGTGCAAGAGCTCGATTAGTTTTAAAAAAACTAATCTAATTATTTCTTTCTCCAATAATCAACAAAGAAAATAAGCAATCCAATCAGCCCCATTGCAAATGTAAAAAAGGTTTGCCCTGCATGAATCAATGTGGCTAAGGCCTTTCCCCAGTCGGAAGATAAGCCATATAACATAACAACGCTCATTACTAAAAAATGATACGCACCCATTCCACCACCCTGGATAGGAACTGAACGACCAATAGTTCCGATGGTCAAGATAGAAAGGCATGCCCCCCAAGTTAAAACAGCTGTTTCTTTAAAAACAAAGAACCAGAAATAAGTCATTAAATAATAACCCAACCAAATGAGAATTGTGTATACAATAAATATTTTTTTATTTTCCAACTTTAAAACACTTGCTATACCTTGCTTTAAACTTTCAATAAAAGAAACGATACGTTTTGGTGATCTTTCACGGATGTATTTTCTGAAATAGTAAAACAGAAATACAAGTAGTACAATGGATGCTACTCCAGCTACTAAAAAAAAAGTGTTCCCTCCTATTACTTTTAGGATCACCCCTTCATAAAAAGGCTTAAAAACATACGCTTGCATAAATTCTATGATCTCATGAAATTGCAAAACAAGGGTAACAAGAAGCACAATTAGCAAACTAATAATGTCAATTACACGCTCAATAATAACCGTGCCTAATAAGGGAATGAATGGGATGTTACTTTGTTTTTTCACGGAAAGACAACGTGTCACATCTCCTAACCGAGGAACTACGAAACTAACCATGTAGCTGATGGAAAGCGCTGAGAAAGCGGAATGAAATTTTGCCTCATGTCCAATTGCTTTTATCAACATCAACCAACGTAGCACACGAAGAACATACACTACGAGTGAAACGATCATGACGAGATAAAACCAACCGAAATCACCTGAACTGATCTTACCCATTAAATCATGAAGATTTAATGTTTCAAAAAATTTCCAGCACAACAGAATTCCTAATGAAAGTAAAATAATGTATTGAAGTATTTTTGAAAATCGAGTGTTCACAAGCAGCTTGTTAATGTGAAACAAAAATAATTAAATAATTGAAGTTCTGAATTTATTCGTTCCAAGTAATGCCGCTTTGTAAAAAATAATTAAGGAAGAATTAGCGTAAAATATTTTTTAAAATGCGATTTTCCATTTATCACTATTTCAACGGCATGCCTCCCAGCATAATGTTTTCGTGTAGTAAAATCCTGAAAGCGATGAGATTTAGAAATTGTAATTACTTCATTCGCTTTGAAGTTTAGTTCTTTCAATTTAAAAACTTTCGGAACGAGTTCGCCTGATTTTTTCTGATAATAAATGGCGTAATCGACAACTAGCTTTTGAGATTTACTTTTCTCAGAAGTTAAATCAAAACTAAACAGGAGTGAATCGCCCAATTTTAGTTGCGGACTCTTAATTTTAAAATTCGTTAATTTTAATTGGACCTTTTTTTCAAAATCGAAGATCGCTAAGGAACCCGGATGTCCTTTTTTGATAAGCGTTCGGCTGGCATGTTTTATTATCCATGCCGTATGGGGATTCGTTTTATCCCAGCTATTCATCAAATCTAATAAATACTGTGTATTCTTATTTGAAAAATCGTTGAGATGATTCGCAACCGACTTTTTAACGTATAATTCATCATCAGCCTTTAATTTCTCCAGAATAGATCGGGTAAGTTTCGGATTTTTCATTACTTGATCGAGATTAAAAGACCATGGTAAACGAGCACGGCTTCCTTCGCTCGCTAATCGTCTGACATGATAATTTTTATCCTCTGCCCAATCGTTCATGACCTTCAAGGTCTTATCAAAATCACGTATTAAAAATTCGCGAATCGCAAATTCCGATGAGCCATACTGAGTCAGTAGTTTTAATGCGTCAAGCGAACGTTCAATATCATTATGTCCAAATTGACCAACAAAATCGGGGAACAACAATGCCGTATAATGCGATTTAAATTGGGGCGCAACTTCATAAATAATATGAAGGGCTTTCTTATAATCTTGTGGTAAATGATCTTTCAGAACAACAGAAGTGTTTCTTAATCGTTGATTCAAGGAAAATGAATCGAGATTTTTTGTTACTTGCTTTATAAATTTATCTGGATGAAAATTTCTATCTGCTTCATTAAATGCAACAGCCAATCGCTCATAGAATTTTTTGTTGAACATATCTTTCAGAGCATCAGCCATATAGTAATTTGAAAATTTGGAAATAATATAATTTGAAAATTAAATATAGCTAATCGGAACAATTCACATTTAATTATACAAATCTAAAATTCAATAATATCAAGAATTATACAATTCCATCACCGTTATCTCTGGCAAGATACCTACTCTTCCCGGATAGCCTAAAAACCCTAAGCCTCTGTTCACGTAAACATGTTGATTTCCTTCGGTGTACAATCCAGCCCATTGTTTATATACAAATTGAGAAGGACTCCATTTGATCCAACCCGGAATTTCTATTCCAAATTGAAAACCATGTGTATGACCACTGAAAGTTATATCAACATCTTTATAATCCTTACGAACCTGCATTTCCCAATGCGATGGATCATGTGAAAGCAACAATTTCACAGGATATTTTTCGGTTCCAGCATGTGCCTTTTTCATGTCACCATATTTTGGAAAGTTCAAATTACCTCCCCAATTCTCTACACCAATCAAAGCTATTTCATCATCACCTTTTTTCAACGCAACATGTTCATTCATCATTAATTTCCAACCTAATTGTGCATGAATATCTTTCAGATCCTGAAGGTTCTTTACTTTTGCTTCAGGGCTTTCCCAGGTTTTGTAATCGCCATAATCATGATTACCAAGAGTGCTAAAAACACCCATTGGTGCTTTTACCCTGCTTAAAATTTCGATAAAAGGTTCTGTTTCTGTTGCCTCGTTATTAACGAGATCGCCTGTAAAAAAAATGATGTCCGCTTTTTGTTGCATTACAATATTAATCGCTTCTTCAATGTGTGTGGTTGAAACAAAACTGCCGGAATGGATATCAGAGATCTGAACTATTTTCAAGCCATTGAATGAAGAAGGCAACTGAGGTAAAATTACTTTTACATTCCTAACCTTGTAGTCGAAAGCTCCTTTTACCATACCATAAATAAAACTTACAAAAGGCAATGCGGCCATACCAACAGCAATATAATTCAAGAATTTCAACCGGGATATTGAATGCGGATTAGGAGTCATTTCAGAGGAAGCTACAGCAGGCTTAATAAAAAAACTGCCTCCCCAACGAAACAGTCGAATAACATCGTCAACCGCTATAAATACTGATCCAATGATTTTTGAAATAAAGATCATAATCACAAATGCAAATACATAGATGCGGAAAAATTTTGGTAGTTCATAAAAATTAAAAAAAGTAGGTACTAAAAACAATAGGAAAGAAAAGAGTGTAAATCCCCAATAAATAAAATAGACAACATTTTTTTTATACGAAGAACTTCCGAACAACAATGTTTTTATTGCCTGATAAAAATACAGATCAATGGAAAATAAAAGCAAACCAATTAGTAATAGACGGATCGTAGTTCCCATTGTAATTTATTTAGACGGCAAAACTATGGAAACATTTTTCGATTTCAAAGTTTCCGTAGACATTTAGAATCAACAAAAGAAAAAATGGATTGTTTAATTATTTAATGAGCAAATACGCATTTATTTCTTTTCCAAACTGATTAATTCGTCCCCACTTTCATAAGGAAGGTATGTGATAATGAACTGAAACATTTCATCAGATGTACGCATGCTTCCCCCCCGCTCCGCAACCAATCTTGGCGGACTAAATGGATTATTCGGATTATGACGTGTATTGTCGTAAACACCAACGCTGTGAATAGTTGCTCCTTTCGGAATTTTTATCATTTTTTTAAATGTATAAAAATATTGCCAACGGAAATCCCATTTTTTGATCTTAATTAATGGAATGGTATCACCTTGCAACGTGACCGCATAAGCCCAAAAACTTTTACCCAATAAATGCATATGCGGATTGATCGTTAAAATAGAGATATCAATAGGTAATTTATATTCAGAGGTAAATGTCATTATGGTATCAGGAGGTATAATCAAACGAGGAACTGTAGGAGAAACACCGAATGTTCCCATCTGAAACTCTTGCGTTGGTCTTTTTGGAGCGCACTTTGCGAAAAAAACATTGAATGAAGTCTGATCGGTTGTATCCACACGCGAAGGGCCATAATGAATGTCTTTTAAAAACAAAGCACCTTTTCTTACCATTTTGAAACCACCTATACCATCAGGGTATATTGGTGGTGTAACACCTGGTAAATAATTAGTAACAGATTGAGTCATGGTAGGAAAAGAAACACCATCATCGTTAGCCAGTCCGATAGCTTCATAAGCTTGCATCTTATCAGGAACATCCTCTAAATTGATCACGACATTTCCTTTAAAGACATCTTTCTTTTTATCAAAATCGTAACTCAATAATTGTGCATTCACATGATGCAATAATTTACGGTTATCGGGAACCACTTCAATAGTAGTAATGAAGGTATCTATAGGTATCTCATATGGAACACGCATCAATAAAAATTGGTCCTCTCCATTTCCTTTTATTTTATAGACATCTCTGAATTTAATAACTAAGTCGGGTTTCCCTAATTGAGAGCCTTTGGGAAAAACTGGTGGCGAAGGAATTTTTGTGGAGTCACCCAAAGCACATCCGCCATCTACCCATAAAGCAATTAAATCTATTTCATCTTTAGATAATACTTTTTCATCCATAAAATGAACATATTCGGCATCTGCAGGCCAAGGAGGCATAAAACGAGACTGAGTAACAAATTTCAATAGCTTTCCGCGTGAAGCAATATCCTTATAACTGATCAAACTAAATGGTCCTGACTCACCCGGACGGTGACAAGAAGTACAATTTTTATAAATGATCGGGGCTATTTGTTTTGAGAATGTAACCCATTCGGGATTCTTTTCACTGCCGCAGGATACGATGATACAAATAATAAAAAAAGAGACTATACGACTGTTGATGTTCATTTTATATAAATTGATCTCGCACGGATGAGCGAGATGTATCTTCTTAAAAATTGGACGTTATAGAAATAACATTCAAACAAAATTAAGAGAATGTTTTAATGCACTATGAAATATTATAAAAAAAGAATTTACATTGTAGTAGTTAGCGTTACAAGTATATTGCTATTCACTTCCTGTAAAACGCGAAAATCATACAATCCATACCTAACTGCAAAAGAAAAACCAAGC
Source organism: Bacteroidota bacterium (assembly GCA_947449315.1). Lineage (GTDB taxonomy): Bacteria > Bacteroidota > Bacteroidia > 2-12-FULL-35-15 > 2-12-FULL-35-15 > 2-12-FULL-35-15. Next base: position 33,714 of record CANFRC010000001.1, on the reverse strand, counting down.
GATAAGCAACGGAAAGAAGAAAAAGAACAGTTAGAGATCGGGACTAAGGCATACAAAAAGCAACTGCTAAAAAACAAAAAGGATATCCAAGGGAATATCCAAAAATCAACTTCGCCTAAGAAGCATTACAAGCATTTGAAAAAGAACAAAAGGAAGAAATATCTTCAAAAAACGTAATAGACATTTTTTATCAAGATCGGATGTACCTATCTTTGCAGAAATGATACGTTTCTCTAAAATAATATTACTTGTTTTATCTGCTTGTTTTTTTGTTGTTGCATTTCCTTCCTGCAAACCAAAGGCTGGGAAGAATGCTTACCTTCACATGAAGAACAAACCGAGTACAAAAGAGCAAAAGCAAAACAAAAAAATTGTCAAACGGCAAGAAAAAATGTATAAAAAACAAATGCATACAAATAGAAAGCGTTTGTTTGGAAGAAAAACTGCACCTGGCGCACCAAAAAATTAATTTACAGTCTTATCAGAAATCTCATTGTGTCTATTCCGTCAGCATAATCAGTTAGTTGCGGACATTGGGCTTTACCGAAAGGAATACTATTTTTTATTTCGGATGTATTTGAAACAACACATTGAATTAATTCTTTGTCATTCTCAAGACGATCATTTAATGATTTCAGATCATCATAATACTCATAGAACAAAACGCCTATTGGAGAAGAATAACTTTGATCTTCTTTGAGCAATAAAAAATTATTATCCAACAAAGTTGGATTACTACTCATTAAATAAACGGTTTTATTGTATTCATAATTGTTAGCATATTTGTTATTGTTAACCACATTTTGAAAATCGAAAACTGATTCATAAAAAGTGTCAAATTTATATCCCTTAGGCACAAATAGCTTAGAAACATTACGACACCCTAAACCAAAATATTGAAACACATCATTCCCCAACAAACATAAGTCATTGACACTTTCTTGTCCGGTTAAAACAGCAACAGAATTTCTGTTTTTACGAATGATATTCGGGTATTTTCCAAAATAGTATTCGAAATATCTTGCAGAATTATTACTACCAGTTGCTATAACTGCGTCAATATTCTTTAATTGTCCGTCTGTAAATTCTATTAATTCGTTAAAACCCGGCTCAATAGCTATTAGAACCTTCGAAACAAAAGGAAGTAATAGTTTGTCATCTGAAGAAAGTTTACCAATAAATTTATTTCCAGACAATAAAACACAAAGCATATCGTGAAAACCCACCATAGGGATATTTCCAGCCATGATAACGGCTACAGACAGTGGTTTCTTAGTAGCTGGACTTTCTTTTACATATATAGATAACCATTCTATTAATTTCTCCTCTTCAATACTCTCCGCAATAGCGCCAATGGCATTTTTCACATTTCCCTCAGCAAACCAAGCATTGTGAATATGAACGATAGCAATTAATTCTTTAAAATCATTATAAAACAAAGGATTCAAGACATTATCCTCTTGTTTCATTTCTAAATTGGAGAACTGTTTTAAGAAATTACCTAAGGTTATAAATGCTTTTATTCGATTGCTTATGGTCATTTTATATTTATATTTGCAAAAATTTATTACAAAACTAATATAATTATGGCAATTAAAATTACTGAAGAGTGCATTAATTGTGGAGCTTGCGAACCGGAATGCCCTAACAATGCAATTTATGAAGGAGGGAATGAATGGCGTTTCGCTGATGGGACTTCTTTAAAAGGAATGTTTGCATCCAAAAGCGGACTCAATGTTGACGCTGAAATACCTCAAACACCTGTAGAAATGGATGTTTATTATATCGTATCCGACAAATGTACAGAATGTGTTGGTTTTCATGATGAGCCGCAATGTGCTGCTGTTTGCCCTGTTGACTGCTGTGTTGATGATGAAAAATGGAGAGAAAGCAAAGAAGAACTTTTGGCCAAAAAAGGTTCCTTACATTTATAGTCACTAATTAAAGGATATTTTAAGCGTCATTCTCTATCAGAATGACGCTTTTTTATTGTTACAATATCCGATTTCTATTTCCGTTTTATAATTCATACTTTTGAAGGAATGAAAAAAGCTGCCTGCATTTTATTAATTACTATTTCCAATTGCATTTATGCGCAAGATGCCCTTATTCAAGAAAAGGCCGCTTTCGCTCAGCACAAATTGATGATGATTTGTCAAAGATTATATCATTCAAAAACAAACTTATCGGATATAGAAAAACAAAAAATCAATTCTGAATTAGTCAACCAATTTGAAGAACTATTAAATGAACCAAATTCATTCAATTATTCGTTTGATTCATTAAAAACTGAAATGGCCATCCTTACCTCACCTGATAATACATTCAGGATTATCAACTGGAATGTACCCATGAATGATGAAACACAAGAATATTTTGGTTTTATTCAGGAAAAATATACTCAGATTATAAAGAAAGGCTTATTCAAAAAAGAAAAGTCGGAAATAATGCAAGTTTATCCGCTAATTGATAAGTCTTCAGAAATAAAAAACCCTGACAATGCTGTCACGGACAATAAAAAATGGTTGGGTGCACTTTACAACAAGATCATACTGAAGAAAACAAAATCAAAAACATACTACACCCTTTTAGCCTGGGACGGAAACGATAAATTTTCTAGAAAAAAAATCATCGATGTTCTTACTTTTGACGAAAATGGTAGTCCCCGATTTGGTGCAGCTATTTTTAATATGAAAAAGAAATTTCCTAAACGGGTGATCTTTGAATATTCGGCCACCTGCAATATGTCCTTAAAATACAGCAACAAAAAAGATTCCATCATTTTCGACCACCTTTCGCCTACCTCGCCTCAGTTAGAAGGACAATTTCAATATTATTGCTCCGATATGAGTTATGATGGATTTGGATTTAAAAAAGGAAAATGGAATTATGGAGAAGACCTAAACGCCACCAACGAAAAGGATGAGAAAGATAAACTCTATCATGATCCGCATGATAGAAGCCAAAGCAAAGACCAAAGCAACCAATACAAAGATCCGAACAAGAAAAAGAAAAAAGGCAAGGGTAATTAAATATTCCCCTCTACTTTTGAATTTCACGTTCAAATTATTTCTAATTTTGCGAATAGATCCTCACATTTGATTCAATCAATTCATAAAAGATAATGCCAACAAAAGAAATTACAAAAGTCCACAATTTTAGCGCTGGTCCCGGAATTTTACCGGTAGAAGTATTAAAACAAGCTTCTGAAGCTTGCATCAACTTTGATAATCTCAATCTTTCACTTTTAGAAATTTCTCACAGAAGTAAAAATTTCGAAGCAGTGATGGATGAATCTCGTTCATTAGTAAAAGAATTATTAGGTTTAAATGACAACTATAAAGTACTTTTTTTAGGTGGTGGTGCTAGCTTACAATTTGCCATGGTACCTTATAATTTGCTTCGTACAGAAGGAACTGCAGGTTATATCAATACAGGTGTTTGGGCCAGCAAGGCAATCAAAGAAGCAAAAACCATTGGGAATACAGTTGTTGTAGCTTCATCAGAAGATAAAAACTTCAATTACATTCCAAAAGGATATGAAATTCCAGCTAACCTTGACTATCTTCACATTACTTCAAACAATACTATTTATGGTACACAAATGAAGAATTTCCCTAAAACTTCAGTGCCTTTGGTTTGCGACATGAGTAGTGATATTTTCAGTAGAAAAGTAAATGGTTCTGACTTTTCATTGATTTATGCCGGAGCACAAAAAAATATGGGACCTGCAGGAGCTACCATGGTTGCCGTTGACGAAACTAAACTTGGAAAAACTGGACGAAAAATGTTGTCTATGTTAGATTATCAAGTGCATATCAAAGGAGATTCAATGTACAACACACCTCCTGTGTTTCCGATTTATGTTTCAATGCTTACCTTGAAATGGCTAAAAAATAATGGGGGTATTCCTTGGATCGAGAAAATAAATCAGGAAAAAGCGGCTACACTTTACAATGAGATTGATCGTAACTCTTTATTTATTGGAACTACAGCAAATGAAGACCGATCAAACATGAATGTAACGTTCATCATGAATAAACCAGAATTAGAACCGGAATTTGATAAATTGGCGAAAGAAGCGAACTTAAGCGGATTAAAAGGCCATCGTGATGTTGGTGGTTACAGAGCTTCCCTATACAATGCTCTTCCTCTAGAAAGCGTCAATGCATTGGTTGAAGTGATGCAAGCTTTTGAAAAGAAATTTGCTTAACTAACTATTTCTTTCTACAAAAAAAGCCATTCTATTAAGAATGGCTTTTTTATTAATTTATATATACAAAGTTCATTTACCATTTCAAAAATTCTATAGTTTGATTTTCAAGGACGAGTAATGTTTTCTCATCAACTAAATTTCCATCCGAGTCAATCATTGATAACACACTGGAAATAGGCAACTTATTAGGGTGAACATGCATTCCTAAATGATGCAAAACAGAGGTTAAATGATCCAAACCGCGAATGTTTCCAGCCCTTCCTGAAGAAACGCCAATCAAAACAACCTTTTTACCTTTGTTGATTTCAGGTGGAATGGCGTCCAGAAAGGATTTTAGGATTCCAGCATAGCTACCATTGTATTCAGGAACAACAATTGCGAACTTTTGAGCAGGAATGATACACTTATCTAATAATTGTTGAAAATTATCCGATCTTTTACCATACATGTCAGTAAAAATAAAATCATGTGGCAAAGATTCCAAAGAGAGCAACTCAGATTTAACACCTTGTTTTTCCATAAGTTGCGAATATTTTTGTGCAACTTTCAGGGTATTACTATTTGGTCGGTTTGTAGCAGAAATAATGGTAATCATCGTAAATATTATTAACAAAAAACTGTTTAAAAACTATAATAAGTTTTGAAGCTTAAACTCCTTCTAAATCTGTATTTTTAAAATCCTATTTAAAAGACAAAGTAAAGCATTTTCATGAATATAACATATTACGGTCATTCTTGTTTTGGAATTGAGGTAAAAAATAAACATATTTTATTTGACCCTTTTAAATCAATCGCATAAACAATTGGAAGTAAGCAATTGATAACTAATAGGAAATTTTAGGCAAGTATGCCAAAGACAAACAACTAAAGACTAAAAAAAAGGGATGGGAAAAATTATAGCAATTGCTAATCAAAAAGGCGGAGTAGGAAAAACAACAACAGCAATTAATTTGGCAGCTAGTTTAGCTGTATTGGAATTTAAAACATTGTTGATCGATGCTGACCCACAAGCAAACTCAACCTCAGGAGTAGGCTTTGACCCTCGTAATATCAAAACAGGTATCTATGAATGTATCATCGATGGTGTTGATCCGAAAGATATTATTCTTCAAACAGAAACGCCTAACTTGTTTCTTTTGCCTGCTCATATCGATTTGGTGGGTGCAGAAATTGAAATGATCAATCTTCCAAATCGTGAAAAAATGATGAAGATGTCTCTTGAAAAGATCAAGAACGATTATGACTTTATCATCATCGATTGCTCACCTTCTCTTGGCTTGATTACGGTGAATGCGCTTTCGGCTGCCGACTCTGTGCTAATTCCAGTTCAATGTGAATATTTCGCATTAGAAGGACTTGGGAAACTATTAAACACCATAAAAATTGTTCAAACCCGATTAAACCCTGAACTAGCAATAGAAGGAATATTATTGACAATGTACGATATGCGTTTACGCCTAAGTAATCAGGTGGTAGAAGAAGTAAAAACGCATTTTCAGCAAATGGTTTTTGATACAATCATTCAGAGAAACACAAAATTAGGAGAAGCACCAAGTTTCGGACAAACTATTATCATGCATGATGCAAGCGGAAAAGGCGCTGTCAACTATTTAAATTTAGCCCGCGAGATCTTACAAAAAAATGGCTTAACACGATTGAACGACTCTGAAAAATTCATCAATATTGTTGAAGAAAATTAAAACAGAAGTCGAAAGTCATTCTATGCGAGAATAAAATTTTGGAAGAAAAATTTAAAGAAAATATTAAACGTAAATTCGAGGAAAAAGAAATTCATATTCTTAAGAAAATAATAAACTTTCGAAATTGAACTTCCAAATTCCTACATAAATATTCAAACATGTCAACAAAAAGAAACGCTTTAGGTAGAGGATTAAGTGCATTATTGGAAAATGCAAACACAGATATTACAAGCAATAAACTAGAAGGTGAAGGAAAAGTAGTTGGTGCAGTAGCTGATATTGAGATTTCAAAAATTGAAACAAATCCTTTTCAACCGCGCACGCATTTCGAAGAAGATGCTTTGAACGAATTAGCTGGTTCCATTAAAGAACACGGCATCATCCAGCCTATTACTGTTCGTAAATTAGGATACGACAAATACCAATTGATCTCAGGCGAAAGACGTTTTCGCGCCTCTCAGCTTGCAGGCTTAACTCGTGTTCCTGCATACATAAGAATTGCCAACGATCAGGCAATGTTAGAAATGGCGCTGGTTGAAAACATTCAACGCGAAAATTTAGATGCTATTGAAGTTGCCATCAGCTACAAAAGATTGATTGATGAATGCTCCTTAACACAAGAACAACTTTCCCAAAAAGTTAGCAAACAACGTTCAACGATTACCAACTACTTACGTTTATTAAAACTTCCCGTTGAAATTCAATTAGCAATCAGAAACGGAGATATTACCATGGGCCATGCCCGTGCATTGATTAACATAGACAATGAAGACAAACAACTTGACATATACAATCAAATTGTACTGAACGATCTATCTGTTCGTGATGTAGAAGATCTTGCCCGTGGAATAAAATCAGAAAAAACAACTACTAACCAAAAAGCGAGTACAGATAAAAAAGTTTCTAAATCTTCCTTATCTGTTCAACAGCAAAATATTGTGAATGACTTACGTGCTGTATTCAATACAAAAGTGCAGATCAGCAAAGAGTTGAACGGGAAAGGAAAAATTGTGATCCCGTTTAAATCCGACAATGACCTAAAACGCATATTGGATCTGTTAGATGCATAACCAAATAATGGATAACAAAACAATCTGTTTTAATAATTATTCTTTCAGGTTATTTCAATTAATGATTGGAATAACCTTTTTGCTTTTTCTTACCAATAGGACAGCTGCTCAGGAAAGCGACTCCGCCTCTACTTTCAAAAAACTATCAATTACCGATAGCATAAAAACTGATTCTTTAAAAATAAAAAAGTATCATTCACCAAAAAAAGCGGCCATATTTTCAATGATACTGCCAGGTTTAGGACAGGCTTATAACAAAAAATACTGGAAGATACCTGTCGTTTATGCTGCTGCCGGTGGTTTAATGTACTCTTTCCAATTTAATCAATCACGCTATATAAAGTATCGAAATGCTTATAGTGACCGATTAAATGGAATTCCGGATGATTATATCGGAAAATATTCGAACGATCAGCTGAATACACTTTTTAAATATTATAACCGTTACCGCGATTTAACAGTCATTGGGTTTGCTGCACTTTATGCAATTAATATTATTGATGCGTCAGTTGATGCACACCTTTTTACTTTTGATGTCAGCGATGACCTGTCATTTAATATCCACCCAACACTAATAAATACCGCTAATGTAAATCATTACACTACCGCACTCTCATTAAATATTAAGTTTTAACTTTGCGAATAGATCATTAATCATCTGAACTTAATAATTAACGTATGAATATAGCACTTATCGGATACGGGAAAATGGGAAAAGAGATAGAGGCAATTGCGCTATCACGCGGACATACAATTATACTAAAAGTTTCTAGCGAAAATGCTACGACATATTCTGTAGAAGAATTAAAAAAAGCAGATGTAGCTATCGAGTTTAGTACACCAGAAGCTGTTGTTCGCAACATCAACAAATGCTTTGAAGCTTCTGTACCTATTATTGTTGGAACAACAGGTTGGCATAAGAACCTGGATGAGGTAATACAAAAATGCAATGAAAAAAATCAAACATTATTTCACGCATCAAATTATAGTATTGGTGTAAATTTATTTTTCAAACTAAATGAATATTTAGCAAAACTGATGAATAAATATCCCGATTATAATGCGTCCATGGAAGAGATACATCATGTGCACAAAAAGGATTCTCCGAGTGGTACAGCTATTACCTTAGCCAATAAGATCGTTGAAAATTTGGAAAAAAAATTGAAATGGGTCAATGAATCAGCATCAGAAGAAAACGAATTAGAGATCGTTTCAAAAAGGATTGATGAAATACCTGGTACTCATACCGTAACATATGGTTCCGAGGTAGATGAAATAAGCATTACGCACATTGCTCATAGTCGCAAAGGCTTTGCCTTAGGAGCAGTGATTGCAGCTGAATGGACAAAAGGAAAAAAAGGTATTTTCGGGATGGATGACCTGATGGACAATTCACATTAATTAACAACTATAAAACAATAAATTATCGGATATTCGTTTTTAACACGAAATTTTTTGACAGTACATTTTAAAACTTTAAACTAACATATGGATACTTCTTTTTTATTATTGATTCTTTTTTCAATCACAACAATCATCGGACTATGGAAATTATTTCCTTTAGCAGGAGAAAAAGGTTGGAAAGCTTTTGTTCCATTGTATAATTTTATTGTTTGGCTAAAACTAATTAAAAAACCATGGTGGTGGATATTTTTGATCATTACTCCCGGTGTCAATTTTTTGATGATCGCCATCCTGTATCTTCTTACTGCAAAAGCATACAACAAAAGAACTTTTCAAGAAAAAACTATCGCCGTATTGTTTGGATATTTTTATTTACCATTTCTGGGTTTTCAACCTGAAACAAAATATGTTGGTCCAGAAGATATGAGTAAAAGAAAACCATCTATGGGTCGTGAATGGACCGAAGCAATTGTATTTGCTGTAATAGCTGCAACAGTAATCCGCACTTTCTTTTTCGAAGCATTTACCATTCCTACTTCATCGCTTGAAAAATCAATGATGGTAGGTGATTATTTATTTGTAAGCAAAGTAAGTTATGGAGCTAAGATTCCTAATACGCCGCTCTCCTTCCCTTTTGCGCACCACACACTTCCTTTGACCACCCAAACAAAATCTTACTTGGAATGGTTCAAGCTACCCTACTTCCGTTTACCTGGATTTGGCTCTGTTAAGAACAACGATATTGTAGTATTTAATTATCCAGATGGTGACACAGTAGCATTAGACTATCAAAACCAAAGCTATTATCAGATATGCAGAGATAATGGGGTAAAAAGCTTATACAACAATCCGGAGAAAACAATTGTAGCAGAAACGGATGAAGGTAAACAGAATAGACCTATCGGAGATGTAGTATATCGTCCGGCAGACAAACGTGAAAATTATGTGAAAAGATGTATTGCTATTGCGGGTGACAAATTAGAAATTAAAGATGCGGAAGTTTATATAAATGAGAAGCATGTTGAAACCCCTGAACATGCACAATTCCATTATATCGTTAAAACCAAAGGGTTTGTTTTTGGAGAATACAATTTTCAGGCGCAACAATTTATGCCGAATTTAAAAATATTTGACCGATTAGATATCTACATTAATGAAGCAGGTATCAGAAATATCATGAACGATACGGTTGAATATTTATTAAATATGCCCGTGTCAACCCTTGAAAAAGTGAAAGGTATGGAAGGAGTAATATCAGTTGAAAAAGAAATAACACCAAAAGGTATTTATGAAGCCAGGATATTTCCTCACGCTGCAAATTACAAATGGAATAACGATAATTTTGGTCCGTTTGTAATCCCTAAAGCCAACTCAACCGTTAGATTAGACACTGCAAACATAGTGCTTTACAGCAGAATGATTGTTAACTACGAATTAAATACATTAGAAATAAAAGGCGATAAGATTTTTATTAATGGTAAAGAAACAAATACCTATACATTCAAACTGAATTACTATTTCATGATGGGAGACAACCGACAAAACTCTGCTGATTCCCGTTATTGGGGAGTAGTTCCAGAAGATCACATTGTGGGTAAACCTGTTTTTGTATGGATGAGTATCAAAGACCCAAAAAACAATCCTGTTTCTGGAAATGTTGGTTTAATAAAATCAATTTCAAAAGTTGGCGATAAAGGGAAGTTCAGATGGAATCGTTTCTTTTGCTTTGTCACAAATGACGGGTTATCACGTTCCTATCTGGTTCATTTTCTAATTATTGTAGGCGGAATTTCTGGTTTTGTCTTTTTCAGAAACAAACGCAAAGTTAAAAACGTAAAGAAGTAAACATCACTTTTTCCCATTCCAAAAAGAATTGGAAGTAACTAAACTAATTTGAAAAAAAAATCAGCCATAATGGATTGGATAAAAGCGATAGTATTTGCTTTTGTGACGATTTTATTATTCCGACTCTTTTTCTTCGAAGCATTTACTATTCCATCTGCTTCCATGGAAAAATCACTTTTGACTGGCGATTATATATTAGTTAGCAAGTTAAGTTATGGTCCGAGGATCCCAAATACTCCATTAGCCTTTCCTTTCGCTCACCAGCGAATGCCTTTTACAGAGAATACAAATTCCTATCTGGATTGGATTAAAATTCCTTATCTGAGACTATTTGGCTCGCCAAGTATTAAAAGAAATGATGTGGTTGTTTTTAACTGGCCCATGGAAGATGACCGCCCAGTGGATCAACGTACATTTTATATTAAACGCTGTGTCGCAATTTCAGGAGACACATTGGAAATCAGAAATGGACAAGTTAATATCAATGGAAAATACACTGATCAGCCAGAAAAATTACAATTCAATTATAAAGTTTTAGCTGATGTTGATTCGCTCGATAGTGATTCACTCACCGCATTAGGAATTACCGAAGGCGGAAAAATGCAAAACAAAGGAGAATTTTGGTTCACCCTATCCCTTGACAATGTGGAAAAAATGAAACACTTTCCTCATGTCACAAATCTGCAATTGCTTATTGAAAAAAAAGGAAGTTACAACGATTATTTGTTTCCGGAAAATGAACACTTTTTATGGAATATGGATTATTTCGGCCCAATCTATGTTCCAAAGGCTGGAGATTCCGTAAAACTTTCCATCGACTCGCTCCCTCTGTATGAGAGGATCATAAAAGTATATGAACACAATGATCTTCGCGTAAGCAATGATTCTATTTTTATAAATAACAGATACACCAAACAATACACCTTTAAGCTAAATTATTTTTTTATGATGGGCGACAACCGTCACAATTCAGCCGACTCTCGATTCTGGGGGTTTGTACCGGAAGATCACATTGTCGGAAAAACGGTTATGGTTATCATGTCTATCGATAAAACGGATAATGGAAATCATATACGAGGAAACAGATGGTTTAAATCTGTGAATTAAAATAGTTTAGTTTCTATTTTCAAAACAAATAATAAAGAATGAATCAATCAGTGCTTTTACCAACTGCTTACCTTGCTCCTATTCAATATTATTCTAAATTAAAAAAATATCAAAATTGTTTGATCGAACATTTTGAAAACTACCCCAAACAATCTTACAGAGGACGTTGTAATATTTATTCCCCTAATGGCTTATTAACATTAAGCATTCCATTAGTAAAACGAAATCATCGTCAGATAATGAAAGACATCAAGATCTCTTACGATTATGATTGGCAAAAAATCCATTGGAGAACTCTTGAATCCAGTTATAGAAGCTCTCCATTTTTTGAATATTACGAAGACGATTTTTATTCCTTTTATCATGATACAAAAACCGAATATTTAATTGATTTGAACGAATCGTTACAGCAAAAGGTTCTCGGTTTATTAAAACTAAAACCTCATTATTCTTTTACTACAGCGTATCACGAATCCTATCCAGAAACTATTGATCTGAGAAGTAAAATGCATCCAAAGATCGCCCTTGAATCAGATACAGAATTTAAGGTAAAACCCTATTGGCAGGTATTTGAGACCAAACATGGTTTTATCCCAAACTTAAGTATTGTAGACCTGTTGTTTAACCAGGGCTCAAAAGCATCCGATTTCCTTTGATTTTTCTCGAAAAAGCTGCCTCTTTTTTGAACCAATGACAACAATTTGTTATTATATTTGACACTAATATTCTTAAAATATAATTCCAAAAAAGTAGCTGAAAAACCAAAACGATTGCCGCTTATTATGAAACAATATTTTTCGGCTTTGACCGAAACGAGAAAAAAACCCAAACATTATTATGGATATAGAATTTAACAAAAATGAAGATGTAATGAATCAACTCATCTCCGCAATGGAAAGAAAGTTGGAAAAGATTTATTTGGGAGGAGGAAAAACAAGAATAGATAAATTGCATGAGCAAGGGAAAATGACTGCTCGTGAACGTATAGAATATCTGACAGATAAAGACTCCCAAACAATTGAGATTGGAGCATTTGCTGGCGAAGATATGTATAAAGAACATGGAGGTTGTCCTGCCGGGGGCGTGGTGATTGTTATTGGATATATCAGCGGACGACAATGCATAATCGTTGCAAACGATGCCACTGTAAAAGCAGGAGCATGGTTTCCGATTACAGGGAAAAAGAATTTGCGTGCGCAGGAAATTGCAATGGAAAACAGATTGCCAATCATTTATTTGGTTGATAGCGCTGGTGTTTACCTTCCAATGCAAGATGAGATATTTCCAGATAAAGAAAACTTCGGACGTATTTTCAGAAACAATGCTGTCATGAGCAGCATGGGGATTTTACAGATATCTGCCGTGATGGGAAGTTGTGTTGCAGGTGGAGCATATTTACCAATCATGAGTGATGAAGCAATGATTGTTGATAAAACGGGAAGCATTTTCCTAGCAGGTTCCTACCTAGTGAAAGCAGCAATCGGTGAGACAATCGACAATGAAACACTTGGAGGTGCTACTACACATTGCGAAATTTCTGGTGTTACAGATTATAAATGTAAAGACGATAAAGACGCATTGGATCGTATCCGAAATATCATGAGTAAAGTTGGGCATTTTGATGTAGCAGGCTTTAACCGCACCGAGTCAAAATCACCAAAGAAAGATGCAAAAGAAATTTTAGGTATTATTCCTGATGCGCGTGATAAACAATATGACATGCATGAGATCATTGCACGTTTGGTAGATGATTCTGATTTTGAAGAATACAAAGAAGGATACGGACAAAGTATTTTATGTGGCCTTGCCCGCATTGATGGCTGGAGCGTAGGTATAGTTGCCAATCAGCGTAAAGTTGTAAAAAGTAAAAAAGGTGAAATGCAATTTGGCGGTGTGATTTACAGCGATAGTGCAGATAAAACCGCTCGTTTCATCATGAACTGCAATCAAAAAAAGATTCCATTGGTATTCTTACAAGATGTTACAGGTTTTATGGTTGGTTCCAGATCAGAACAAGGTGGAATTATCAAAGACGGTGCAAAACTAGTCAATGCAATGGCTAATTCTGTTGTTCCAAAATTTACTATTGTCATTGGTAATTCCTATGGTGCAGGAAATTATGCCATGTGCGGAAAAGCATATGATCCCCGATTGATAATAGGATGGCCTACAGCACAAATGGCCGTGATGGGTGGAGCCCAAGCTGCAAAAGTATTAGTTCAGATTGAAGTTGCATCATTGAAAGCAAAAGGAGAAGTGATTACCCCAGAAAAAGAAGCTGAATTATTTAATAAAACAAAAGACCGTTACGACAGCCAGACCACGCCATATTATGCTGCAGCTAGATTATGGATGGACGCTATTATTCATCCGTTGGATACCAGAAAATGGATCTCTATGGGATTAGAAATGGCTAATAACTCTCCTATTACAAAACCCTATAATGTTGGTGTGATACAAACATAAGGTCATATAATATTAATGATACGTTATAATTTTTATTACTTTTGATTTAGTAAAAAAGAACTTTATGAAAAAGATACTTACACCTCGATTTATTTTTATAACAACTGCTATTTTGGTTGCTTCCATCAGCCGATTATTCCCTCACATTCCTAACTTCACTCCTATTGCTGCAATGGCTCTGTTTGGAGGTGTGTATTTGAAAGATAAACGACTGGCCATTATTGTTCCTTTATTAGCTATGTTTCTTTCAGATTCAATATTGGAATTAACTACAGGTTGGGGCTTCCATAACACAATTGGATACGTGTATGCTAGTTTTATCTTAACATCCATTATAGGTTTATTTGTAAGACGTAATACAAACGTGCAAACAATTTTAGCAGCGTCAGTCGCTTCATCTGTTTTGTTTTTCACGATCACTAACTTTGGAGTATGGGCATCATGCGGAATGGTTGGCGGACCAGCAGGATTAGGCACAACCTATGTATTAGGGATACCATTTTTTGCTCCTACGTTATTAGGAGATTTATTTTTTAATGCGCTCCTATTCGGAGCCTTCTATTTAGCTCAACGCAGAATACCTGCTTTAATCAAAGCTTAATTTAACTTTTACAATAATGAAATGGCGAAGCTTTTGGTTTCGCCATTTTTGTTTAATCTATCTTGATTGAATAAGTTTAGATGCACTTAAACTAAATTTATTCCAATACTTTTTGCCATAACTACAAAATATCTCTTCTCCAATCTTAATATTTCTGAGTGCAACCAAACAAACCTTATCATTTTCATCCAAGGATATTTTTGAATTGTTCTTGGATTTTATTGTCGAAAACCCTTCAGCATCATTTGCATACTTTGCAAAACACTTTACTTTCTTAGAATCCAAGATCGATCCATCTAACATATTTATAAAATAGCCATCCATACCCTTTTTCACTCTAATCATTGCCTCAGAGTTGGTTAAGCGTTCACCTTTAAAAAGTGAGATCACCTCATTTTTATATATTTGTATAGATGTAAATAACCCTTTACCTGCTCCACTAATTTCTGACTGATTTAGATACAGGTAATCTGTTTCTTTTGCGTGAATTTTATCTGGAATTTCATCCGTTGGATTATTCATAATTAATAATAATGTGAATTGATACCTATTTCATATAAAAGTAGTCAAAATTAGGCCTCACTAAAATAAAATGGAGTGAACAGAAATGCAACCTTATAACTATTTTTGCATCTACATATAAGATAATTCAATTACCTTCAAATTGTCCTATGAATAAAACAATCTCCATTTTCAGTTTTGTTTTCGTTTTTTCTTACTATTCCATTGGTCAAACAAAAAAAAGTGTCTTGTTCCTTGGAAACAGTTATACGTATGTCAATAATTTACCACAGATTACTGCTGACATTGCTACATCAATGAACGACACATTGCTATTCGACAGTAATACACCTGGTGGATATACGCTTCAAGGGCATTCTACTAATGCTACTTCGCTCAGCAAAATTATGGTAGGAAACTGGAATTATGTTGTACTTCAAGAACAAAGTCAACTTCCATCCTTTGATATAGTTCAAGTTGAGACCGATGTTTTCCCATACGCACACACACTCGACAGCCTCATCAACGAATATAATAATTGTGCGCAAACCTTGTTCTATATGACATGGGGAAGAAAAAATGGAGATGCTTCTAATTGTAGTTCTTGGCCACCTGTATGTACTTATAACGGTATGGATAGTTTATTGCATTTACGATATCAGATGATGGCAGACAGTAATAATGCAGAAGTGTCGCCTGTAGGAGCCGTTTGGAATTACATAAGACAGAATTTCCCATTAATTGAACTTTATCAGGCGGATGAAAGTCATCCATCTGCCGCTGGATCTTATGCCGGGGCATGCAGTTTTTACACGTCTATGTTCCGAAAAAATCCGCTGCTCATTTCTTATGATTATACCTTATCTCCTATTGATGCCATGCATATCAGAACTGCTGTCAAAGCAGTTTTATTTGATAGTCTAATGAATTGGAATATTGGAAAATATGATCCCCTTGCAAACTTCAGTTCTTCCGTATCTCCTGGGAACATAGTCGCTTTTAACAACCTTTCGATTAATGCATCAAATTATGAATGGGATTTTGGAGATGGCAACTCGTCATCTATTACAAACCCTGTTCATAGCTATTCAAGCAGCGGTAACTATACTGTAACTTTAATAGCGCACTATTGTGATTATTCAGATACAATTGTACAAAACGTAAACACACTTCTTGCAGGTATTGAAACAAGCATGGTGCCTAGCTATCCAAGCATTTTCCCTAATCCGGTTACCAACCAACTTAACATATTTGCTTACAGCAAAAAAATTGAAACGATTACCCTAATTAATTGTTATGGACAATCCATGTATCCTAGTTATTCTCTAGAAAATAACTCTGTAATGATTGACGTTTCCAAATACCCTTCAGGAATATATATTGTACAAATTAAGATTGAAGAAAAGATAATTACACAGAAAATAATTAAAAAATAAACACATCAATTACATTTATTTTTTCACCAGCCCATCAACTGATCTTTGCTAAATGTCCACTCAGGAGTTTTAAGATCACCTTCAAAATTGATACTGTACCATGGACTAAAGGCTGCATTATTAAAATTTTTAAGAAGATGGATGTCCTGAGCAGGCATATAACTTTGCTGGATCAGAAATAATTGATCTCCCGTTTTTTCGTTTTCACACATATCAACCACTAAAACGGCATGACCAGGAAATCCGCCAAAAATAAACACATCGCCAATTTCAATCTTTTTTAATGCAACAGGCTTTAACTCTTTACTCAATGAAGATGTTCCGCAATAACTAAAGATGACATTCATATACCCTTTAAATGTTTTATAAGAATCATCTTTAAGCGCTGAAAGCACCCACGAAACTTCATTTCCTTTTATTACCGTTCTGTAGCCACTTGACCACTTATTAAACCCAACAGTATTTCCACTAGTAAAATTAAAATGAAGGTTTTCAAAATCCTTTTTTGAATACAAATATTCCGCACGCATCCGCATCACTGCATCTGCACATTGCTGAAGATCTTTATTACCCACATCAATATCCAAAACTGCCGCATGGCCACTTTGATATTTTTTTAATTCTCCGTTGTATAAATGCACATCAGGATTCCCTATTTTCAGTGGCAAAAAACGAAGCCAATTGGCGAAAGAACCTTCCTTAGCTTCCACTCTTTTATATCCTTCAGGACATGGAATACGGTTTATTATCGCATTCTTAGAATCATAATTATCTTTCCAACAATATATATTATTTGATGTAAAAGAAGTTACACTGGATGCTGGACATGCAATTACTATATGCTGGGAATTTGCATTAGTGTTATTGCAAGAATTCAGAGTTGCCAATAACGCTGGCAGCAAAAGCAATCCAATTGCTCTCATTGATTTTCAGTTTTTGTTCTCGAGAAATTTTTTTTGTGAGAGCTGTAAATTAAATAATTAAATGAAAATTGAAATACACCAAAATTAATTTTATTCATCTCAAAAAATGTAGACCCTGAGAGAGTGTAACGTGCAGCCAATGATATAGCGTGATTTAGATCGATCTCTGCTCCTGCCAAAAAACCATAATCGCTCTCTTTTAAGCTCCCAGACTTTTCAACATTTACACCTGTTGAATTGGAACCATCTATGACAATCGCCTTGGAATTTGTAAACCATGAATATTGCCCGCCAAGATTTAGCCTAATATTGTCACTTAACTGATATTGCAAATAAATTGGTAGATCAATATAAAAATACCGGTATTTAATTATTGGAGAATCGTTTTTTAATGACTTTCCGGTATATAGAAGATTTCCTACGACATTGAATTTTTCTGATATTGCCAAACTATACATAAATCCTCCATTGCATAATATACCCGGCTTATATCCAAAAGTATCTTTTAATAAAGTAGTACTTGTCATACCTGCAGTAAAAGAGAACCGAGACGATTCCTTACTTGAATAAATATCCTGAGAAAAAGAATGTGAAGAATAGAAACAAATCAATAAAATTGAAAGCCCTGTTTTTAAAAAATGAGATGTCATTAATTATTCTTGTGATTATATATAATTTAAGTGAAGAATTGTATTTACAACTTGATTTGCAGTTACAAATATTAGCTTATAAATTGCTTAGCAAATATGGTGAAAAAATGCCTAAAATCGAAAGTTTTCTTCCATTTGTTTGTTTCATTTTTTGCATACCGAACATATTGCCTAACGAGCTTTTTAGCCATTATTTTAATTTGCTTAATTTCGCATATGATTTTATATTGAAAAAAACATAACGATGTTATTATCATGAATTTAAGTTACTGGGAACAAAACACATTTTTTAACAACATAGATGTCGCCATAATAGGCAGTGGTATTGTGGGTTTGAATGCTGCATTAAATTTAAAAAAGAAGAATAAAAATTTAAAGATAATCATCCTCGAACGTGGCATATTGCCAATGGGAGCAAGCTCTAAAAACGCTGGTTTTGCTTGCTTTGGAAGCCCTTCTGAACTGCTAGATGACCTAAAGGCAAATTCGGAAGAGGAGGTCTTTTCACTGGTTGAAAAAAGATGGAATGGATTGATCCGGCTTAGAAAAAATTTAGGTGACAAAGCAATTGATTTTCACAATTGGGGAGGTTATGAAGTGTTCGATTCTAAAAAAAGTTTTTCAGAATGCAATTCAATGCTCGATTATTTAAATAAGCAAACCGGAAAAATAATTGGCAAAAGAGCCGTTTATAAAAATGCCGATGATTCTATAAAAAAATTCGGATTTAAAAATGTAAAACACATGATTAACAACACCGCGGAAGCACAAATAGATACTGGGAAAATGATCTCAGCACTTATTGCTAAAGTTCGCAATTTAGGTGTAGAAATAATTAACGGATATGAGGTAACCGAAATTAATGAAACACATAAGGGTGTTATCATTCATTCGTCAAGTGGAATAAATATTACCTGCAACCGTTTAATCATTGCAACAAATGGATTTGCAAAACAATTTCTACCTAATTATTCTGTAGCACCTGCCCGAGCACAGGTTTTGATAACTCATCCAATTAAAGAACTGAAACTAAAAGGTACATTCCATTATAACAGCGGCTATTATTATTTTAGAAATATTGGCAATCGTGTTCTGTTTGGGGGTGGAAGAAATCTAGACTTTGTTACTGAAGAAACTACTGCCTTCGGGTTAACGCAATTAGTGCAAAATAAGCTGGAAGAGTTATTAAAAACAATGATCTTACCAAATACAAAACACACCATTGACATGCGATGGAGCGGAATAATGGGTGTAGGTCCTTCAAAAAAAAGTATTGTGCAATGTGTAAGTAAAAATGTTTTCTGTGCTGTGAGAATGGGCGGAATGGGTGTTGCTATCGGCAGTTTAGTTGGCGAAGAAGTAGCTCAATTGGTCGAAGAAAGTTTGTAAGAATTAACTTCCAATAAATTGTTATTCCTAAATTGGTATCAAATCACTGTACCAAAATCCTTTTGTAGATTCACTTTTTTCTTCTGACACGCTTTTCCCAAGAGGTTTATATACTTTTTCTCCCAAAGCGAAGTTTATTTGTTTTTTAAAGATAGGTCCTGAATAACAAAACGAATGATACTCGCCGTTTTCTCCGCAAGGGTCTACTTCCTTAGGTAATTTTTTTATAAATTCTTCATCGATCTCCACTCCTACATTGTTTTCATTTAAATATGAATCATTCACGCAACAAACGATTGTTTTGAAATCCAGACCTAAAAACTCCTGAATCAATTCTTTTGTATCCCTCATCCACAATGGAAATTCGGCAACCAATCCTACTTTCAACAAATTGTTTTCTCTGTACTTCCGAAGGTCTTTAAGAAAGATGTCACCGAAAATGACTTTCGTAACTCCTTGAACTTTATATTTTAAAAGTATTGACTCCATCTCCGATTCATATTCTGAATTGGTTCCTTCACTTACATACATTTTTATCAAAGGCAAACCAATTGATTCAGCTTGCTTTTCTAATAATTCTTCACGAACACCATGCATGGAAACTCGACTAAATGGAGCATTTAGTGTAGTAAGTAAAGCAACAACTTCATACTTGTTTGATTGCAACACTTTGTATAACGCCAGAGCGGAGTCTTTTCCTCCGCTCCAACAAAAAATACATTTTTCTTTTAGACGCATCATAAAGTATAATGCAATGTTAAATAAACTCCCCTGCCACGAGTTGTAAAGCCGTTTATTTCGTAATATTTTTTATCCAACAAATTGGATACGCTAAGGTTTGCCGAAAATCCTTTATAAATTGCTGTTCGAAGGGATAGATCAAACAATGTATATTGTTCAACAGACACTGTTCCTAGTGCACCATAAGGTCCAAGGCTTGATTCGTAATAAACATCACCTCTTGATCCCACGTAACGAACATCGGCCCTTAAAGCAATTTTTTTAATCGGCATATATGTAATTGAAATATTCGCTGTACTCGGTCTACGAGACAAACCAAGTGTTTCAACTTCCTTATTTGAAATAAATGCACCGTTACCAAAAATCTGAACATGATCTCCATGTGTTTGAGATGTGTCAATATCGCTGGGTGAATAGTGTAATTTACCATTCACCAAAATTACATTTGCAGACACTGATAATTGTTCTGACACTTTTGAACTGAAGCCAAACTCCACACCTTGTGTCGTCATCTTCCCAATATTAATATATGTATCACCTCTATAATCGTCTCTTCCAAAATTTTGACCTAAAGTATCAATGCCTATATTTTTATCCCATAAGTACACATATTCAATCACATGATCGACACATGTATTAAAATAGGCGACAGAGAATGTAACATCATTGATCTTCTGTTTATAACCGATCTCAAACGTTTTGGAGCTTTCAGGAGATAGTTTTTTGTTCCCTCTTGTTAAGCCATTTGTGATTTGAGTATCCCAGGTAACATACTTTGTGGCATCATATAGTTGATATAACGAAGGGGCATTGTAACCGGTGGCATAGGTAAAATACAACAATCCACCCTCTACAACTTTTACTGAAGGATTGATCTCATATGTTAGATTTGTCCCAAACACATTGTGATTGCTAACTCTTAGACCACCTGATAGATTCAGGCACTTTAGTTTTTCATTAAAAAGTTCACCTCCTATATCTGTATGCAAAAAAATAGTGGAAGTGGTTGACGCAGGGTTAATGGAATCGGTGGATGTTTTTAAATCAACGTAACTGGGTGGAAATCCCCATTGATTATAATACAAGTAGCTCGTATTTGCCTTCATCCCTTCACTATACAAACCTGCTCCAAGAACAATATTCAACCCTTTGATCATATAATTTGCTTGCAATTCATTGCTCATTATTTTTCCTTCATACACTCCTTTATTATAGGTTTTATCGTATGTTCCAGCTGCATCAATTGTTGACGAATCGTCAATGGCTGTTCTTTTCATAGCAGACATTCCACCAATCAAACCAAAATTAAATTTCTCACTCAACTTATAGGAAGCGCCATAGGTAAACAAACTTCTTTTAAATGCCACTGTATAGTTGTCGTCATCTTTATAGGCTGATTTATCAATATCAGCTAGCTGTTGAGTTTGTTTGTAGGAAGCATATACATCAAGTTTTTTATTCTGAAACCCCGTTTTTGCCACCCAATCCAGCTTTGAAAAGCCATCGCTCCTATTATCATATTTATATGCGGAAGAGGTTGTGACGGTATCCACAGTCGCATTCAACCCCTTGACATCCGTGTTCATCACCTCAGCGCTCGCGTAAAAACCATTTTTAAGGGCATAATTCAAATACACATTTTCAGTAATCTCGGATGTGTTTTTACCAAAGGTTCCAGCTGTTAATGCAACATCTGCGGACAATCCAGGCTTAGCAGATTTTTTTGTGATAATATTCACAACCCCACCAATTGCAGAAGAGCCGTATAATATGCTGTGTGATCCTCTGACAATTTCGATCTTGTCAATGTTTGCTAATGATAATTCACTAACATCAATCGAGTTATTGATCGCTGATGGATCAGTTATCCTGACCCCATCAATTAAGACGACTGTCTGATTGCTATTTGCTCCGCGCGTAAAAATACTGGAGGTCATACCCGGGTTTTGTCCAGCTCCAACAACATACATTCCTTCTTGTTGGCTAAGCAGTTCTGCCATAGAGGTTGCACCCGATTTTTTGATGTCGTCAGAGGTGATCACAGAAATACTGCGACCAATATCAGTGATGTTCCTCTCACTGCGTGTTGCAGAAACCACTACTTCAGAAAGTTGTTTGTTCTTTAATGAATCTTGCGCAGAAACACTTAGCGCCAGCAATACTATTGCGCTTGATACGATGAAGATTTTCTCCTTTTTCATTTTTAAATATTTTTAAAATGTACATAAAAGGAGTAAAAAGGGGAACGGATAGGATTGTTATAAAAATAACCTGTTTCCATTCTTAGCTCTTTACCCGAAAGCATTGAATATTTGCAAATGGCAGGTCTTCTGACTTGTTCTGTTTTTTAACGCCTTCCCATCCGCGTGAGCGGACAGTGGCTTTGAATGTTAAAAACTAAAAATGAACTTACAGCATCGGGAAATGTCCAGGATTCACACCTGATTCCCTTTTAACCCTCCCAATAATGGAAGGGACCAAAAGCGGACAAATGTAAAAATTTATTTCATATACCATCATTTACAAATTACATTTGCTGAAATATTAAAAATGGAAGAACATAAATTTATTTATATCGCATACAATAAACCCGCTGGAATTGTTTGTACAACAGAAAAAATAGAGGGGAATATTATTGATGCCATCAATCACAAGGAAAATATTTTACCTGTCGGTCGATTGGATAAAGATTCGGAAGGACTGCTATTACTGACAAATAATGGAGCAATCATCAACAAAATTATTCACCCCAACTTTGAACACGAAAAGGAATACATCGTAACACTTAACCTTCCCCTACGAAATCAATTTCTAAAGCAAATGGCACAAGGAGTAAATATTGGAGAAGCAACAACAAAACCATGTAAAATAAAAGCAGAGCCAAATGCCAAACGTATTTTCAGAATCACGCTAAAACAAGGCTTGAACAGACAGATCCGGAGAATGTGCAATGCATTAGATTATCAGGTCTTAAAATTACAACGAGTACGAATAATGAATATTAAATTAGGTAATTTAAAATTAGGAGAATGGAGGGAGCTGACGGAGGATGAAGTAGCAACGCTTTTTTTACTATTGTCATAAAACAAAAAATCCCGCTAGAAGCGGGATTTTTTGTTTCGTATAATTTCAACTTACTAGAAGTGGAAAGTTACTCTTAATGAACCTGTTCCAGTGTTAGAACCTCTGAAACCAAAAATAGTTCCTTGGTTTAAATCTGTATCGAAACCAAATTTAGAGTTACCAGCAGTTTCTGTTTCGATTGTTGCTACTTGGTTTGGTGATCCACCTTGCTTTTCAGTTGAAGTTTTACCTTTACCTTGAACTTGGAAACCTAATCCCCAACCGTATTCTGCACCGATTGCAATTTTAGGGAAGATGAAGTATTCAGCTCCAATAAAACCACGAACACCTAACCCAAAAGTCATTCCTGATTTTGAAGATATTGTACGAGAAGGAACACCTGAAGAAGCATAACCACCACCTAATGGAGTAGAAAAATCTGTTGTTGTTGGAAGTGTTGTTGTTCCTGAACCAGTTGTAGCTGACATTGTGTTAGCGTATTCAAATTTGTTAGAAGAGCTAGCGATCCATATCATCGCGTCAGCACCATAATACCCTTGCAAACGCGTTTTTCCTCTTCTCCACTCTTTACCAACACCTAAACCAATTGTTGTATTTCTCACTTTTAATTTATCCTGAACCAAAGCATCTGTAGCTGGGAAAACTGCTGCAGTAACGATTGAGTTATCGACAACCATGTTTTTGTACGTTTGGTTAGTAAACGCTAATCTTACTAAAGCTCTGTAAGCGCTTTTCTCATCGATGAATTTTTTTCCGATGATTGTTTGGTTACCATTCAACCAATTTACCCCTGGAGCAGCATTACCTGTGTTACCGTTAAATGCATTTCCTACAAAGCTAAAGATAGGAGTTGCATCCATACTGATAGCCCAATCACCAGACTCTGGTAAAATTGGCTCACCTTTTTTTGATGTTAAATCTTGCGCAAAAGCACCTGTTACGCCAAGTGCTAAAGCAATTACTAATACTGATTTTTTCATAGTTTTTGTTGTTTAGTTTAAATAATTGATTTGTAATAATTAAAATTCAGTGCTACAAAGATAATACATTTTTCAACGATATAAGTTATTAACAATTTAGTTGTTTTAAACAGTAAATTGTTCATAACCTTTAATCCCCCCACTCCTTGTTCTCTAATAATGGAACAAATCGAAACTCCCCATATTCCACTTTTTCAAACTTTTTATTGGCTACCTTTTTTATCAAGGTCATTACCTGCACTGCATCTCCAAGCGGAATAACCATTATTCCACCAATCTTTAACTGATCCAAAAGTGCATCGGGGATAATGGGTGCACCCGCCGTTATAATGATTTTATCAAAAGGAGCAAAAACAGGTAACCCTTTGTACCCATCGCCATAAAAGAACTTAGGATTATATCCAATAGTTGGCAAAAATGTTTTGGTAAGGTCGAAAAGTGCTTTTTGACGCTCAATTGTGTATACTTTAGCACCCATTTCCAGCAAAACGCTTGTTTGGTAGCCCGAACCAGTACCTATTTCCAAAACCTTCTCCCCTTTTTTAAGTTCGAGCAATTCCGTTTGAAAAGCAACAGTATGTGGTCTTGAAATGGTTTGTCCCGACCCAATTGGGAATGCTATATCTTCATAAGCACGTTCTATAAATGAGCTATTTAAAAACAAATGACGTGGAACGGTCTCAATTGCTGTTAAAACTGACGCATTTTCTATTCCTTTCTCCTTTAATAAGGATGCTAATTGCCTGCGTAAACCTTTGTGCCGATATGTGTCGTTTGTCATAATTGTTTTCTAGATCACGAAATTGAGGAAATTAACAACAGTATACTTAATAAAAAAAGTAATTTTTCAATAATCAATTGTGGAAAAAAGTATTTTTGTACAAAAGCAAAGAGTTTATGATAAAAATTGGAGTGCTGGGTGCTGGTCATCTTGGTAAAATTCATATCCGACTATTGAAGGAAATTGATAAATATGAATTAGTTGGATTTTATGACGCGAACCCTGAATCAGCAGCACTTGTTGAAAAGGAATACGGAATAAAAAGATTTGATACGATTGATGCATTATTAGAACAAGTTGACGCTGTTGATATTGTTACACCTACGATAGCGCATTATGATTGCGCTTCCAAAGCAATAAAAAGCTCCAAACATATTTTCATTGAAAAACCTGTAACCAATACAATAGAAGAAGCAAAAAGCTTAAAAGGTCTTTCCAAAGAAGCAAATGTGCTGGTACAAGTTGGACATGTTGAAAGATTCAATCCTGCGTTTATTGCCGCCAGAGATTATTGTTCCAACCCTATGTTTATTGAAACACACCGTTTGGCACAATTCAATCCAAGAGGAACTGATGTTTCAGTTGTTCTTGATCTAATGATCCACGATATCGATATTATTCTGAGTGTTGTAAAATCGAACATTAAACGGATCAGCGCAAGCGGTGTAGCAGTAGTAAGTGAAAGCCCCGATATTGCAAATGCACGTATCGAATTTGATAATGGGTGCGTTGCCAACCTTACAGCCAGCCGAATCTCTTTGAAGAACATGAGGAAGTCCCGTTTCTTTCAAAAAGATGCCTATATCTCAGTAGATTTTCTTGATAAAAAAGTAGATGTTATCCGATTAAATGACGTGGTTGGCGAAATAGACCCCCTTTCAGTTACCATAGATCTTGGAAATAACAAAGGCTCTAAACAAATCTACTTCGAAAATCCAACTATTTTACCAACCAATGCAATAAAAATGGAGTTGGAAGCGTTTGCTGATTCAATTATCAGCAACACAACCCCTTTGGTGAGTATTGATGATGGCTATAAAGCCTTGGATGTTGCTTACAAAATTATCGAAAAAATGAAGCTGACATCTAATTTTACGGAAGAACAGCCATTGAATCAATAAATCTGAAGAATGAAAAAATACTACAAAATAATTATTGCATTTAGTCTATTATTTGCTGTCGCCTTTTCTTCATGTGAATTATACAATCCTGCTGAACCTATTCCAGCCTATATTCATATACAAAAAATTGACCTTACTACAACAGCCACTCAGGGAACAAATTCTAGCAAAATTTCAGATGCATGGGTGTATATCGATGAACAGTTAATTGGCTGTTTTGAATTGCCAGCAACCTTCCCCGTGCTTTATGATGGAAAGCATAGAATCAGGATCAAACCCGGGATCAAGGTAAATGGTATTGCTACCAACAGATCCTATTACCCTTTTTATAATTTTATTGAACAAGACATTGATTTACAGAAAGGTACAGTAACCACTTTAACTCCAACTACAACATACACTTCAGCAACAGTATACGAATTTATGTCTGATTTCGAAACAACAGGAACAACAATTGACACTGTAAAAGGAAAGACAGATACGACCCTGCAAATACTTTACTCTGCCACTCCTCATGAGAATGTTTTTGAAGGAACTCATTCTGCTATCGCCTATCTAGATCCTGTCAATACTAGATTCGAATGCGCAACAGTAACTCCAATGGTTTTGCCTCAATATGGTTCCCCAGTATTTTTAGAATTTAACTATAAGTGTAATTATGGGTTCACGGTTAGCATATACGCCTATGGAGCAGCAACATCCGCTCAATTTGTAGTATTGCATTTCAACCAAAGTTTAACATGGAACAAAGCCTATGTTTATCTCACCCCTTCTGTGAGCAGCGCTTCCTCCGCCTTAAACTATAAAATCGCATGGGGCATGATCAACAATACGGCAGAAGACAGTATTTCTTTATCACTGGACAATATTAAAATCATTCATAATTAGGTGGAAGGGTAAGCAGTTTTATGAATAAAAAGTTACAAGTTCTAAAGTACCTTATTGCCGATATATCAGCAGCTATGCTGGCCTGGACACTTTTTTACACCTTCAGAAAGCTTTATATTGAAACCGCTAAATTCGGAAAACCTATTCCTTTAAATTTTGACAACAGATTCTTTTGGGGACTCCTATTTATTCCATTTTTTTGGATTATAATATACTATCTTACAGGAAGTTATAAGGATATTTACAGAAAATCACGTCTAAAAGAAGTTGGGCAAACACTGCTGCTTTCTATTATAGGTGTTTTGATTATATTTTTCACTTTACTGCTTGATGACCAGATACTTTCGTACAGAAATTATTATCAAACTATACTTACTTTGTTTTTGCTCCATTTTGGATTTACTGCGATACTCAGATTCATATTATCAAGCATCACCAATTACCGTATTCATAATAGAATTATGGGGTTTAATACTTTATTGGTGGGTAGCAATGAGAATGCAGTAAAACTTTACAATGAAATGGAACATCAGTCCAAATCCTCCGGTAATAAATTTGTGGGGTTTGTTCATATTGAAAACAAGAACGGCTTCTCGCAAGTATTAAACAAAAGCTTACCTCACCTGGGTGAACTATCTGATTTAAAGAATATTATAAATGAAAAAAAAATTGAAGAAGTAATCATTGCCATTGAATCTTTTGAACATGAAAACATTGGCAAAATAGTCAATGAACTCGATTATCAAGGTCTTATTATAAAAGTAATTCCTGATATGTATGACATCCTTTCGGGCTCCGTTAAAATGACCTCCATATTTGGGGCTCCTTTAATAGAGATTTCCAGAGAAATAATGCCAACCTGGGAACAATCAATAAAACGTATCTTTGACATTACTGCTTCAGCAGTTGTTTTAACACTTTTCAGCTGGGTATATATTCTAGTTGCCCTTGGCGTAAAACTTACTTCAAAAGGTCCTGTCTTCTACAGTCATGAGCGAATCGGCTGGCATGGAAAACCTTTCATGATTCATAAGTTCCGATCAATGAGTATTGATGCCGAAAAATCAGGACCAGCTTTGTCCAGTAAACTGGATCCGAGAATCACACCGTTGGGTCGTTTCTTAAGAAAGGTCCGATTGGATGAAATACCTCAGTTCTATAATGTATTGATCGGCGAAATGAGTATTGTTGGTCCGCGCCCGGAGCGTCAATTTTTTATAGATCAAATTGTATTGAAAGCACCACATTACAAGCATCTGCATAAAGTAAGACCAGGTATTACTTCTTGGGGACAAGTTAAATATGGCTACGCTGAAAATGTAGACGAAATGGTTCAACGCCTTAAATACGACATTATCTACATAGAAAACATGTCATTAGGTGTTGATATGAAGATCCTCATTTATACAGCACTTATAGTAATACAGGGACGGGGGAAGTAAAATAATTAATTAAAAAAAATAGAATATTTCCTATATTTAAACCAGCATTTATAATTTTCAATCTTTCAATATTAATTTTTTAATCTTTCAATCATATGAAGAATATCGCAGTAATAGGTTCAGGGACAATGGGCAATGGTATCGCTCATACATTTGCGCAATTTGGATATCAGGTAGCCTTAATAGATATATCTCAACCAGCATTAGATAAAGCATTAGCTACGATAGCAAAAAATCTGGATCGTATTGTTGCTAAAGGCGCCATCACTGAAGCAGAAAAAACACAAACATTAAAAAACATTACTTCTTACACGGTTATGGCAGATGGCGTTAAAAATGCTGATCTGGTTGTAGAAGCTGCCACAGAAAATGTAGAGATCAAACTGAATATTTTCCGCGACCTTGACAAACTTTGTCCGCCAAATACCATTTTAGCGAGTAATACCTCCTCTATCTCTATTACAAAAATTGGTGCGGTTACAAAACGTGCTGACAAAGTAATAGGTATGCATTTTATGAATCCCGTTCCTGTTATGAAATTGGTAGAAGTGATCAGAGGATATTCTACATCTGATGCTGTTACGAATCTGATTATGGAAACGTCTAAGAAATTAAATAAAGTACCTACTGAAGTCAGAGATTTCCCAGGTTTTGTGGCAAATAAAATCTTAATGCCAATGATCAATGAAGCAATCATCACGCTTCATGAAGGAACAGCTGGTGTTGAAGAAATTGATACCGTAATGAAATTAGGAATGGCTCATCCAATGGGGCCATTGCAATTGGCTGATTTCATTGGATTAGATGTTTGTTTGTCTATCCTTCGAGTTTTACAAGATGGATATGGAAATCCAAAATATGCTCCTTGCCCATTATTAGTGAATATGGTTACTGCCGGACATCTTGGTGTAAAATCAGGACAGGGTTTTTATTCATGGGGACATGGTACAAAAGATCTGATTGTTGCAGATAGCTTCAAAAAGAAAGAAATGGCATAAGAAAACTAATTCTTAACAAAAAAACTCCAGGCTTTCGTCTGGAGTTTTTTTGTTTTCATAGGATTCATTGAATTCCCAAGAACGACAAGCATTATAATTGCCCGTCTTCAATCATTTTAATAGCGATCTCTATTCCTTTCTCATCTCCATCAGGATCGAAATCAGCTTTCAAGCTAGAATTAAACATTAAGGCTACTCCTTGCCACATAAAAGCTGAAAAGGAACCTCTCATTTTTTTTACAACATCATACGTTGTCTTCCCTGTTTCTCTGTCAATCAATTTTATCAGAATTCGACCTTGTGTCACACTCAAATTCTTCATTTCATCTCCGAATTGGTTTTTTAATTGCTTCTCCGTTAACTTCATGTAAGCATCTCTATCAATTTCCCTGGGAATAGTTGCCAGGATCCGATCATACTCTTTCAATTTAGCTGCAGCGAGGATAGCATAAGGATATACTTTTTTTTACATTGTACTTTAACCGATTCCAAGCCTGATATTGCCTGTTGGTTTTAAAAACTCTGTTGGTAACGCAGGTTACGGAAGGTAAAACTGCATAAGGAATCGTATCTCCTTCGTAAATTACAGAATGGACAAAAAAACCATTCAATACCGGGTCACGTTCTGTGGGTGCATTTGCCTGAGCCCAAACTAATAGAGGGAGAAATAAAAATAATATGAGAACTTTTTTTGCCATTTGGCTTTTTGTAAATCAAAAAAGAACTACTTTTTTACAACATAACGGACAATGTATCTAAAAGTTGCTTAAAAAAGCGATCTTTTTTTAACAAGCATTTCGCTTTATCTGTTTGATTTCCATTTTGATTTATTTGGCTCTTCCATTTGGCTTTCCTGCTTATTATTCGATTGAAGAGTACTCATCAATTTTGCTCCGAAGATTGCCGCAACAATTGCTTCATCATCCTTTTCTTCTATTAGCATTTCTGGTGAATAATGATGTTTGATAAAATGGGTATCAAAATTACCGGAAGTAAACGCTTTGTGTTTCAAAACGAATTTACAAAAACTCAAAGTTGTTTCTACACCTGTTATTTGATAATCGTCTATAGCACGGAGCATTCTGTTAATTGCCTCTTCTCTGTCTTTCCCAAAAGAAACCAACTTAGCAATCATAGGATCATAATAAATAGGAATATCCATACCTTCTTCAAAACCATCATCTACCCGAACACCTAGACCTTGCGGACGTCTGTAGGTAGCCAATTTGCCTATATCTGGTAAGAAATTATTGCTTGGGTCTTCCGCATAAACGCGAACTTCCAGACTATGTCCATGAATCTTAAGGTCTTCTTGCTTGAACGATAATTTTTCACCACGAGCTACTTTTATTTGTTCTTTTACCAGATCCATTCCTGTGATCATTTCTGTCACAGGATGTTCCACTTGCAAACGAGTATTCATTTCAAGAAAATAAAAATTCTTGTTTTCATCCAGTAAAAACTCTACTGTACCAGCACCAACATAATCGCAGGCTTTACCAACATTCACTGCACATTCTCCCATTGCTTTCCTAATCTCCGGAGTTAATACAGATGACGGTGCTTCTTCGATCACTTTCTGATGACGTCGTTGAATAGAGCATTCTCTTTCAAATAAATAAACAATATTTCCATGGGTATCGCCTAATATTTGAATTTCAATGTGTCGAGGTCCAGCAACATATCGTTCTATAAATACGGATCCATCGCCAAAAGCGGAAGTCGCTTCACTAACAGCCAACTTCATCTGTTCTTCAAACTCTTCTATCTTCTCCACAATACGCATTCCTTTTCCTCCACCTCCGGCACTCGCCTTTATCAATAATGGGAAACCTGTTTCTAGAGCAATCTTTTTTCCTTCTTCTACACTGGTAATTCCACCTTCAGAACCTGGAACCATAGGTATTTTATATTTTTTAACTGCAGCTTTCGCAGACAATTTATCCCCCATCATATTCATTGCTTCTGGAGAAGGGCCAATAAAAGTAATACCTGACTTTTTTACTTTAGCAGCAAAATCGGCGTTTTCAGACAAAAATCCATAACCTGGATGAATCCCATCCACATTCAAAACTTTACAGATTTCTATTATTTTATCTCCCAATAAATAGGATTGATTTGAAGGCGGAGGGCCAACACAAACAGCTTCGTCAGCATATTTAACAAATGGGGCATTCCTATCTGCCTCCGAATAAATTGCTACTGTTTTAATCCCCATCTCACGGCATGAACGCATAACACGCAATGCGATCTCTCCTCTGTTGGCTACTAATATTTTATTCATACAATGTTTATTAATGAATCCTAGTTTTAACTGCTCAAAAAAAATACATTTGTCAGGGAAGTGTTCCCCTATTTATTTGAGTATTTACAAACCTAATAAAAAAAATTCAATAGCTTAATTTTGAAATCAATATTAACAACAAAAATAAATTGATAAAAAAATACTGATTTTAGATGGAAACCATAAATCATGAGAACCAGACATTCGAGAAAATAAATTTTTCTGAAAAAGAGTTAAAGAATAGCACATTCGAAAAATGTGTTTTTACTAATTGCGACTTTTCAACAATCAGTTTAGCTCACACTAGTTTCAGCGAATGTAAATTCATTGGCTGCAACTTAGCATTAACAAAACTCCAAAGCTCCCATCTGAAAGATGTTTCCTTTAAAGATTGTAAATTGATTGGTGTAAATTTTTATGAATGTATAGACTTTCTCTTTTGCGTAAATTTCGACCATTGCATCATGGATTACGTTTCTTTTGTTGGGAAGAAAATGACCAAAACCAACTTTTTAGAATGTTCGTTGAAAGACGCTAACTTTTCTAATGCCGACCTTTCCTCCTCCACTTTTAAAAACAGTAATTTGGAAGGCTGTATTTTCAATAAAACTCAATTAAAGAATGTTGATTTCACCACAGCTTTTAATTTTACTTTGGATCCTGAAATCAATTTTATTAAAAAAGCAAAATTCTCGCGCGACTCTTTACTTGGGCTTTTGGCTAAATACGATATTGTAGTAGAATAAAAAAAGAGCATTCTGTTTTATTACAGAATGCTCTTTCATTAATAGCTTTTTGCTTATTGTCTGTTTACAACAAGCGTAACGGTTTTTGTACCCTGATTGTTCCTTGCTGTAACAGAGATTGTATTCGCCCCAATATTTACATTTCCTACAATAGTAATTGTTTTAGTATTAATATTATATTTAAATGGGACAATTGAAGCATTCAATTTTACTACAATATTATTTTGATTTACTATATTACTAACAACTGCGGTTACAGTAACAACAGCATCTGCAGTTGAATACGGATTTGCTAAAGTAAAAACGATTGAAGGCTTTTTCTCACCCTCAGAATCATCTCCTTCGCTGTCATGATTATTATGTTCATTTGTATGACCAAGTCCGTATGTTTGATTTTCTGTGTTATGCGTATCATCACCATGTGTTGAATTTCCTGAGTTATCATTATGCGTACCATCACCATGAGTTGAATTTCCTGAATTGTCATTATGCGTATCATCACCATGAGTTGAATTTCCTGAATTATCATTATGCGTATCATCACCATGTTTCACATAATTTACTGTAATTGTTTTGCTATCTGAACCTGCAGAATTTATAGCAGAAACAACTATTGTATTTACCCCTTCCACCAGACTTGCATTAAATATTATTTTTTTAGTAATAATCTGATAACTAAATCCGGAAATAAGGACCCCGTTAACCTTTACTCTAATATTAGATGCTCCGGCAACATTCAATACTGTGCCTTCAACCACAGAAACACTCGAAGTAGTTGATGAACTTGCTGTAGAAGGCATTGTAATTGTTACTACGGGTGGTAAATCCTGAACAGGTTTTGAATAGATAATCGTTTCCGATTTTGAATCAGTCCCTGCTGAATTAGTCGCTGTAATTGTTATTGTATTCGCTCCTGACATCAAGCTTACAGGGATTACCAACACCTTCGTTGAAAGATTATACGTAAACGCTGAAGTGGAAACTCCATTGATAGTCACTGCAATTTGACTTGCAGAAATTACATTTAAAACAGTTGCATTTACTACCGCTGTGCTAACGGATGTATTAAATGGATTAACCGTAGGAGATGTAATTGTTACAACGGGTGGTAACTCCTGAACAGGTTTTGAATAGATAATCGTTTCCGATTTTGAATCAGCTCCTGCTGAATTAGTCGCTGTAATTGTTATTGTATTTGCTCCTGACATTAAACTTACAGGGATTACCAACACCTTCGTTGAAAGATTATACGTAAACGCTGAAGTGGAAACTCCATTGATAGTCACTGCAATTTGACTTGCAGAAATTACATTTAAAACAGTTGCATTTACTACCGCTGTG